>CAWHAL010000001.1:0-735616 GCA_963827315.1 uncultured Planctomycetota bacterium
CAACGGTTACAATATGGCGGTCGAGATTCTCGTTAATATAGTTTAACATACACGCCAAGGTCGTGGTTTTGCCACAGCCTGTAGGCCCGGTAACCAAAAACATCCCCCTCGGCCGGCGGCACAAAGCCTCGCACAGCGGTGGCAACCCATTTCCTCAAATGTCATAATTTTTGTTGGAATCAGTGAAAAACAACCGAAACGTTGCCTTTTTGCCTGAAAACAGACACACGAAACCTCGCTTTATCGCCGAAGGCAAACCCAAAGTCGGTACCGCCCTCTTCCTGGAATTCCTGCTGGTTTCGCTCAGGCGTCATACTCTTCATTAAAGCCATTGTATCATCCGGCTCAATAACCTTGGTCTCAAGCGACCTGAGTCGGCTATTTATCCTCAATACAGGTGGTAGGCCGGTAACAATATGGATGTCCGAGCCGTTCTGCACAACGCAGGCCTGTAGCAGTCTGTCCATATTAACTGTTGCCATTTGAAAACCCCTAACAGTTTACCTTTCAATCGATTATATTCTCTGTCTGTGCTATGCTTGCCACTTCTTCTGGCGTACTGATGCCCTTAAATATCTTAATCTTGCCGTCCTCCATAAGTGTTCTCATTCCGCCCGCCTTGGCCGTCTTTCTTAATTCGCTCGTTGGTGCCTTTGCGAAGGCCAGCTCTCTCAGTTCATTATTCATCTCGACCATCTCGAATATGCCGATTCGGCCTCTGTAGCCGGTGCCATGGCACTGACTACACCCCGCTCCTTTATAGATTGTACGGCCTTCGATATTTTCCGGCGTAATATCGAGCAGCCGCAAATACTGCGGGTCAGGGTCGTCGTCAGCCACTTTGCAGCTATTGCAGATGACCCGCACAAGCCTTTGCGCCATAATCGCCTGTATTGAGCTGGCCACGAGAAACGGCTTTACTCCCATGTCTATCAATCGAGTAATTGAACTGAGTGCGTCATTTGTATGCAGCGTGCTGAAAACCAGGTGTCCTGTCAGAGCTGCCTGAATGGCAATATCCGCGACAATGTTGTCTCGAATCTCACCAATCAGCACAATATTGGGTGCCTGTCGAAGCATAGCCCGCAGAATCTTCTCAAAGGTCAGACCGATGTCTTCTTTCACCTGGCACTGGTTCATACCCGTGAAATTGTACTCTACGGGGTCTTCCGCGGTGACTATTTTCTTGTCGGGCTTGTTCAGTTCCTGAAGTGCCGCATAAAGAGTTGTGGTTTTACCGCTTCCTGTAGGCCCTGTAACCAAAAAGATGCCGTTGGGCCTTTTGATTATCTTTTGAAACCGCTCGTAATCATCCTGCTCAAAGCCAAGCGACTGGATACCGATGTTGACGGAGTCTGGCCGAAGAATACGCAGCACCACACTTTCGCCGTGATAACCCGGCAGAGCAGATACACGAAAGTCAATGTCCTGGCCGCCAATCGGGCGTTTAATACGGCCGTCCTGCGGCAGCCTCTTCTCCGCGATATCCATCCCCGATAGAATCTTCAGTCGCGTAATCAGCGGCGACTGCATATTCTTGGGGATATTATCCTTCTCCAGACAAACACCGTCTACTCGGTACCGTATCCGTACCCTGTCAGACATCGGCTCAACGTGTATATCACTCGCACGCATGTAATAGGCGTTGTCTATTATAAGATTCACGAGTCTGACGACGGGGCCTTCGTCATCGCCGCCTTCAGCTTGTGCCCGAAGTGCTTCCGCCTGCAGCTCATGACCCGCCTCGGTGAGCTCCGCTGCAGTCGCGTCGATGCTGTGCTTCAGTCTGTCTTCTTCCACCACCTTTACCGCCGTTTGGCCAAATGACCCCTCAATTGTTGCGCGAATCCTCGAAGGGCTGGCGAGATAACACTCCAGCTCAGTGTTCAACCGAAATCGGATTGCGTCCATCATATCGAGGTCTAACGGGTCGCTGATAATCAGTTTTAGTCTGCCGTTATTCATACCCAGCGGCAGAATGTTGTGCTTCTTCATCACTTCTGCAGGAATAAGCTTCATCACCTCTGGAGGAATGGAAACCTTTTCCGGGTCCACATATTGTAGGCCAAACTGCTTTGCGATTGCTTTAGTCAGCGTGTCCTCGTTGACAAGCCCCAGTTCGAGCAGCACTTCGCCTAAACGCCTTTTTTGGACTTTCGATGTCTTTATCGCGTCGAGCAGGGCCTCTTTTTTGACCACGCCGGCTTTATACAGTATTTCACCGAGATGTCCCTGCTTTTTAGGCATACTTACGCTCTGTTTAGTCCTTTACCGCCCACTATTATAGCACTCTCGGCCCTGCCAGTCAAATTTACAATCGCAACCGCAGCATATTAAGTCCTGTTAACGCCGCCCTGAGCTGAATGAGTTGTCTGTTACCGGAAAAAATAAAACGCTCGGCCTCAGTATAATTATCGGCACTTACACTGATATACACCAGTCCGACGGGTTTTTGTTCACTCCCACCACTCGGCCCAGCTATGCCGGTTATGCCGATAGCAAAGTCCGCCCCAGCCTTTTTTCTGGCGCCCTCAGCCATCGCCTTTGCCGCCTGTTCGCTGACCGCCCCATATCTTTTAATCAAATCTTTAGATACGTCAAGCTCGCTGGTCTTGGCCTTGTCGCTGTAGGTAACCCAGCCGTACGTAAAATATCGGCTTGCCCCTGCAACATCGGTTATAAATTTGGCCAGCGCCCCCCTGTACAGGATTCAGCGACCGCAATTGTCTTTTTCTGCCGCGCCAATTCTTCGCCCACCACCTCCGCCAACGTCTGTTCCCCCACCCCGTAAACCAGCTCTCCAAGGCATTTCCGCAGCATCTTTTCATCTTTTTCCGCCATTCGTTCAGCCCCCACACCTGTCTTCCGACAGGAAGACGTGGGGGCAGTCGCGACAATGTGCAGGGTAATTACACCGTGTTCCGCCGTGCAGTTAATCAGCGGATTCCTTCCTCGCTCCATAACATCGCCGACCAAATCAGCAATAGCTGACTCGCCCGCCCCAAAGCATTTTAATTTTCGCACGACTATCGCCTGCCCAGCCGCCGCTGTCTCCAGCTCTGGCAAAACCTGCTCCTCGAACATCTCCTTCATTTCAGCCGGCACCCCCGGCAGAACAAAGAACAATTTGCCCCTGTTCTCAGCCGCAATACCCGGCGCTATCCCCAGCTTATTTTCAAGTGCCTTTGCACCTTCCGGTATATACGCCTGGATTTTATCCCTCTCACACATTGACCGTTCTCGGCGGACGAATGCATTCTGTATGTCCTTAAGAACTTCGTTTTGTAACTGCAGTTCGCTGCCGAGGAATTTGGCAAGCGCCTGGCGGGTTACATCATCATCAGTCGCCCCGAGGCCACCCGTTACTAACACAACATCAACATCTTCGCTTGCTAATTTTAAAGCTCGGACGATTGAGTCCACATCGTCCCCGATAGTGTAAGAGCCGACAACCGGTATGCCGATAGAAAGTAATCTTTCGCTTAGATATGCAGCATTTGTATCTACTATTTGGCCGTTCAGAATCTCATTGCCGATACTTATAATACTTGCCTTTTTCATAAGCTCACGGCTTAATCAATGCTTTAATCACGCCGTCACGGTACTCGCTGACCATATCGAAAGCCTCTTTGGCCTGTTCAAAGCTGAATCTGTGGGTAACCATAAAATCAATTTTCGCTTTACCCGAAGCAATCAAATCAATTGCTTTTTGGGTACAGTTGTTCTGCCGACGGATATTCACAATGGTTATTTCTTTCCTGCGGATTTCATCGATAGCAAACCAAATCCGCTCTTCACGAGGTATACCAACAATTATTAATCTGCCGCCCGGCTTAAGCAATTCGACCGCCTCATCAAGGGTTTCCTGCTGGCCGGCACATTCAAAAACAACATCAAGACCTAAGCCCTGCTGCTCAAGAATTGCTTTAACAATATCCTCCTGCGTCGGATTGCCGACCCAAAAAGCACCTGCCTTTTTGGCGATTTCGGTGCGCCCTTTTATTTTGTCAGTCATATAAATTCTACCGGCCTGCTCAGTTTGTGCCGCTGCTAAACAGCTAAGCCCTATTGGGCCTGAACCTAAAATCGCAATATTTGCTTTGTTGGGCATCTCAGCCTGCAAAACTGAATATACACCTATGGCAAATGGCTCACACAACACCGCCCGCTCAAAAGTAATTTCTTCATTAGTGGGATAACAACTTCCCTCCGGCATAACTATGTACTCGCAAAGGCAGCCGCCACCCTCGCCGGGTGTACCGAGAAAACGCAGGTTTCTACAGGTATTTTCTCTGCCTTGTTTGCACTGGTCACATTGGTGACACGAAGCAGCAGGGTCTACAACAACCCTGTCGCCGAGTTTAACACGTCTAACAGCCTTACCGGTCGCTTTAACTGTAGCAGCGCATTCATGGCCAATAATAAAGGGGTACTTAACTACCCGTGAGCCGATTCGTCCCGCCTCGTAATAATGTATGTCCGAGCCGCATATCCCCACCGCCTCAATCTTCAGCAAAACATCTGTATCGTTCCTTATCTTCGGCTCCGCAACATCAACCACTTCCATCTGCCGAATCCCTGTCAGCACAACAGCCTTCATCCTTCGACTCCAAAAGTGTAAAGTGCCTAAAGTTTGGAGTGCCTAAAGTTGCAAGTTATTTTTCTCACTTTACACTTTAGGCATTTTAGTTCACTGTTCCATTCTCAAACATTGAATCTAAAGTTGATGACATCACCGTCCTGAACGATATAATCTTTTCCTTCTAATCGAATCTTGCCGGCCGCCTTGACTGCCTTTTCGCTGCCGAGTTTTTTCAGGTCGTCAAAGCTGAAAGTCTCAGCCCTGATAAAGCCGCGTTTAATATCGGTATGCACCTTGCCCGCCGCCTCTAATGCGCTGGTGCCTCGTTGTATTGGCCAGGCCCGCAGCTCATCCGAAACCATCGTCAAAAAGCTAATCAGCCCCATCGCCGAGTAGCAGCTCTTGACGAATTTGCTTTTCTCCGATTCCTTGATGCCCATATCCGCCATAAAAGCCGTCTTGCTGTCGGCATCCAATTGTGCCAGCTCGTTCTCCAGCTTCGCGCAGATTGAGATGACCGGCACCGTCGCGTCGATAACCCCATGAAAGCTAAATTCCTCACCCACCCGGTCTTCGCCGACATTTACCACAACCACAATCGGCTTCAACGTCAAAAATCCGAGCGACTTAACCATCTCCCGTTCAGCCTCGGTCTCGATGGCGCTGCTTATCGGCTTTTCCGATTCGATTGTCTCCTGTAGTTTCTTTTGCAGCGCCAGTTCAACCTTGTCCGTCGGAAGGCGTCCCCCAGCGGAGTGCGGCTGTGTCTTGGCCGGCTTACTAATCTGCTTTTCGAGTTTCTCAATCCGCGTCGTAACCAGCTCTAAATCTGAAAGCAACAGTTCCGTCCGCAGCTCCATCAGGTTCCCCGCCGGGTCCACCTTATCCCGATAAGCAGGCACCGTCGCTTCTTCAAACCCACGAACCACCAGCACAAGCATATCAACCGTTCTGACGTGGCTAATCAGCCGCCTGCTAAGCGCCCTGCCGTGCTCCTCGACAAAACTTAGCCCCGGCAAATCGAGACAGTCTATCGTCGCGTATGTTACCTTCTTCGGCTTGTGATATCCGGCTAACCAGTCGAGTCTTTCATCCGGAACCTGCACCATAGCCTCTTCAATTGTCGCAGAGCCTGTCGGCGTTATCGCCTTACCACTCAGCCCCGCAAAGAGCGTGCTCTTGCCCGATTCCAGCAAACCGACCAATGCAACCTTCAACCGTTCATCTCCTCATTTATAAACGCTGTTTCCGTAACAGTCGTACGCAACAATCGCCGGAAAATCGATAAACTTTAATCTTCTCACAGCCTCGGTCCCCAAATCATCGTATGCGATTATCTCCGCCGAGACTATGTACCTGCTGAGTAGCGCCCCCGCCCCGCCGATAGTTGAAAGATGTACCGCCCCGTATTTTTTCAGCGCCTCTCTGACTTGTTCATTTCGATATCCCTTGCCTATCATAGCCCGCAGTCCGTGCGATATGAGTTTCGGGCTAAAAGCATCCATTCTCGACGAAGTGGTCGGCCCCGCTGCTCCGATTACCTTCCCCGGCCGGGCGGGTGTCGGCCCGACAAAATAAATAATCGCTCCTTCAAGTTCAAACGGCAGTTTCCGCCCGGCATCTATCGCCTCACACAACCTTTTATGTGCCATATCACGCGCGGCATAGACCACACCGCTCACAGACAGCTCGTCGCCGGCCTTTAATGAACGCACATCCGTCTCGCTCAAAGGCGATTGTATTCTCTTCACTTCACTCATATTCTCTTTCTACCGATGAACAACGAACAATTAACTATGAACTAATTTACAATAACCAAGCAAATTTTGCGAACCGAAAAAACCGGTATTTATGGTATAATACTGGTATGGCCAAGTATCCCATATTTCTCAAACTTACCGGCCGCCGTGCCGTTATCATAGGTGCCGGGCCCGTCGCCCTGCGAAAGGCCCAATCCCTGCTGGCCGCCGGCGCTCGCCTCGTGGTCGTCTCTGAGCACATCGACGACGCTATGACGGCCCTTTGCCGGCAGACCAACGCTGAATTAGTTAAATCAAAGTATTCCAAAGACCATCTTGTAGGAGCAGCATTAGTCATAGCAGCTACCTCGAACCGCCGGTTAAACGAGCAAATCCACAAAGACTGTCAGCAGTTGGAGGTTTTATGCAATGTTGTTGACCAGCCGCAGCTTTGCGATTTTTTCATACCCGCCGTCGTCAAACGAGGCGACCTGCAGATAGCCATCTCTACCGAGGGCGACTGTCCCGCCTATGCCGGCCATTTGCGAAAAAAGCTCGAACAGATATTCACCGAGCAGCACGGCGAATTCTTAGCTCAGCTTGAAACTCTCAGGGAGCTTATCATTAAAATGGTGCCGAACCCCGCCGACCGAAAGGCCTTATTGGGTCAGTTGGTTGAGGATGAGTCGTTTGAATATTTCATACAAAATGGCCCAGCCGCCTGGCGCGACCGAGCTGAAAAAATCATACAGCAGTACAAAACCCGCGTCTAATACCCCCCGACTAAGCTTCGATTTTCTCAATCACTATTTGCAGGGACTTTTGCCGATGTCCGATACGTCTTCTGCTGTTTTTTCGCCGGCGAAGGTATGTCGGATACAGCTTTTTACCTTTAACGACCGCCTCTGCTGCGCTTTTCTCGAATGAAGCCATCACCTTTGCGCCCTCCAGATAAGGCGTGCCGAGCTTAGTCTTTTTCCCGTCACTAACGAACAGAACCTTATCCAGCTCGATAGTTTTTGCCTCCGGCGAAATCTCCGTCAGCTCGATTCGTAATCTGTCCCCCTCACTCACCTTATATTGTTTTCCGCCCTGCTCTATCACTGCGTACATTGCAAAGACTCCCAGCTTTCATGCCGTAAGTTTTAATAAGACAGGTATTTTACGTACCGACCCGTTCTTTGTAAAGCAAATTTATCCGCCGTAGGACGGATTTATCCGCCGCGGGGCGGATTGTCGATATTTTTATATCCTGCCCCGAAATGACAGGTTAAAATCTTTCTTTCGGCCTTTACGGAGCGCTTAATGCAGATAGCGATGATACAGGATAGAATCCTGCCGCTCGCCGACGTTGACCCAGCCCATCTCGACCGCGGCACATACTTCGGCGATGGCGTCTACGAAGTCCTGCGAAGTTACAACGGCAAAATCTTCGCACTCGAAGAGCACCTGGCCAGATTCGCCAATAGTCTTTCCGCCATCGAAATAACCAATGTTGACATCAATCAGATTCGCTCGCGGGTACTAAAGGCCTTCGAGGCCGCCGGCATTGCCAACGCAAGGATATACTTCCACATCACCAGAGGCTCAGCCCCCCGCAGCCACACTTACGGCGCCGACCTAAAACCCAATTTCTTTCTTACCGTAACCGAAGCACCCGATGACAGCCATGCTAAAGTTAACGGCATCGCCGTATCGACCCATCCCGATTGGCGGTGGAAAAGATGCGACATAAAATCACTGAACCTGTTGGCTAATGTCCTTGCCCGTGCCGACGCCGCCAGGAAAGGCTGCGACGAGGCGATACTTGTCGATGAGGCCGGCTTAATAACCGAAGGTGCCGGCTCCGCATTTTTTGCAATTTTTGGAAAAACCCTGCAGACCGCCCCGCTTACAGCAAATATCCTGCCTTCCATTACGCGTTCGTTCGTCATTAAAGCCGCCAGAAATATCAATTTGAAAGTCGTCGAGAAATCTGTAACTATCCAGCAGGCCGTCTCCGCCGATGAGCTTTTCATTGCCGTTACTACCAAAGACATTATCCCTGTAGTAAAATTCGATGATAAACCAATCGGCGATGGCACACCCGGCCGATACACTAAACTACTCATCCAAAATTTCCGCACATTCATCGTTTGATGTTCAGTCCCTTGGCCAATAATTAAAAAGGGCTGTAAGTATCATGCTCACAGCCCTTTTGGTTGCGAATCAAACGTGCCACACAAGCTAACTTACGGACAATAAGTCAGCCATTGCAGACAGAATATTCCCACGTCTTTGAAGTCTACAACGCCGTTACAGTCGAGGTCTGAGTTGTTGTAGCCGCCTGCCGGGCCGACCCAGCGCCAGTCATCCGCAAAATCAGCAAAATCCACGAAGTTCACACGTGCATCACAATTGTAATTGGCGCAGGTCGAGCATAGGGCAGGGTCAGTGAATAACATAAATGACATATCCTCACTTGCACCCGTCTGGTCATAAAGCTCCTCGTCCCAGACCCATACTTCATTGGCGTCGTCGTAATAACCCGATACTGCATCGTCGTTGAACATATGCTTATGGTTCGTCCAGCCCCATTCATAGTCAGGCATATTAATGTCGTATATAGCCTGCACACTGAGCCAGAATACCTCGTTGTAAGCCGGCTGATGGAACCAGTTCGCATCTGGCAGCCTGACCGAGTAACGGAATACCGGTTCAGTTCTATATGGCGGTACATCTTCAGGATGTTTGTCATACCCTACAAGCACCTCGTCATACTCGTTAGCGTCATACTGCCAGATTACCTCACCCGGATGGCTGTGGCCAACACCGCTTTTTATCGAAGCAACGACAGCATTTTCGATGCTCGGCCCACCTGAATCTACGTCGCAGAAAAGCGTGCCGCCCGTCGCAGATGTGATCTCGTCCGCCTGCTGTTGTGGGGGCGTTTGATTGAATAAACCATCGTAAGGATAATTTAAGCCGTTGGCGCAATCTTCTTTGTTCAGGGCAAACACCTTGATACCCTGAGCAGTTAACGCATTGATGGTTGCACTGAGCGAAGGATAATAGCCCGCCGGAGGATGCCCACTTGAGCCCGGCTCGTCGCCCGCAATGTGACCGTGAGCGTCACCAGCCCAGATAAGAATCTTTTGGGCATCAGCACGACCGTTAAAACCGAGGTCGCCGGCAGGTGTGAGCCAGTTGTTCGCTGTGCTGACCATACCCGTCAACTGGCTTTCAGGGTGGTCATTACCGCCACCTGCGGAAAGTCCGTTAATCGCAGCCTGAACGGCATTGGTATTGGACGTGAACGGCTGAATTAAATTCACACCATAGGCCTGGTAGTTGCCGCCGTCGCCGTAGTCCTTGTAATCGGCAACACCGTACTCGATGTCCAGACCGGGCATGAATTCGCCGATGGCCGCAAAGATGCCACTGAGGGCATCCTTTAAATCGTTAATGTAACCGCCCATGCTTAATGTGGTATCCGTCAGGAACAGCACATCAGCCTTACCGTCGACTGGTACGTCCGTCCATATCTTAAGCCTGAATTTATCCGGCGGGACTGGCCGAGACATAGGACCTTGGCATGCCTCATAGATATAGTCGATATAGGAGCCCCACCATACAACCGCCGTAACCGGCGTTCTGCGCACGCATCGCCAATCGTCGGCAACGAGCCGTTCCTTTTCAGGTTTGTAGAAGTTATAGGTGGAGTTGACATCTTCGTAGTGCGGCCAGTTACGGATGCCGGTATAGAGCTGCTCCCACTTGATGTAGTTCGGGTCGGTGTCAAGCTCAAATGACACGTCAACACTTTCACCCCACTGGTCTATAAGCCGTGTTACTTGGCAAGGGTCGGGAATAACGAAGTTCGGACCAGGTTTGAATGATAAAATGAACGTTACGGCATCATCCATCCAGCTCCACGGCCGCGTCTTCCACCCCCACTGGTACTCATACACCGAAACCACATTATACTCCGCTACGATGCTTATCCAGTAAGTGTTAGCATCAGTTACCCCATTAAAATCATCCTGCCAGAATACCTCCGCAGAATTCAAATCAACGTGGTACTGATAGCAGATATCGTTAGGACGGGAGACGTACTCATCGTAACCAACCTCGTTAAAATCGACACGTGCCGCAGGTATCGTAATACTGTGCAGCAGCTTATTCGGATAACTATACGGCAGATAATTCGGTTCCGCCCCTGCGGGGACATTGCTCCAGAACCCAATCCACCAGTTTGCGGGCAGAACAGGCGGAAGTTGTCCCTGATGCTCGGGCCATTCCCAGCCGAAAAACGAGCCCCACCAGTGGATGCTTGTTACTGGCATTGAGCCGATACAGCGGTAGTCGTCTGCGACTATCTTCCACTTATTTTTCGGTAGCCCATTGCGAGATTGCTCATCCCAGCCGCAGTATGTCGGCACGACCGAATTCGGGTCAATCTCAATAGGCGGCTGCGACCATTTCGTATGCGGCTCCAATGGCTTGGCATAGTTTGGCTCTTCCCCGCCGGTAATCACAAACGACAGGTCCAGCGACTCGTACGTGTTTGGGTCATGCAACGGTGTCCACATTTCTGTTGACAACACCCGCCAAACAGCGTCGTCCATAAAGTGTGGTTGAACCGCCGTCTTCCAGCCTACCCGGCACTCTGGGAAGGGGACTGCTTTGATGTGAATACCCAACCAGTAAATCTTGCCTTCCTCCTGAATGAACGGGTCGTTAATATCAGTGATATTGATTTGATAATAATTGTAGTGGTCCGGTTTATTCCACATACCTGTGTTAGGGTCATACCAGCCCTGCTGACCGCTGCCGTACGGGCGTACGGTGTATAAGCCATTGCCATCCGGAAAGTAACGCGACCACAGCAACACATTAGGTTCCGACCAGCCGGAGGGGCCGCAAGGGTCGTTTGAATAAATACACACCATAACCGATTCGATTGTCCCCACGAGGTCACCCTCCCAGGAAATCCAAAAGTGGATGTCACTGACGGGTCCGGTTTTGGTGCATAGCCAGTCGTCCGCCAGCTCCAGCCGCAGTTCCGTCGGCCCCGCCCAGCAGAACGCAATGTCCCAGCCGCACGGGTCCGGCAATTGTGGGAAGTGCATCTTGTAAGGGTCGCAGGGGTCCCAATCACCAAAAGCTACAACTGCAGAACCAAACAATAACACAACTACAAAAAGCAACAATAATTTTATTTTCCTTCCTTCCATTATCAATCCTCCTAAATGATTGTTAATATTCGTTTTACGGCGAGTTTTATGCGCAGTGATTCCGCCATAAGGTTTGAAAGAAAATTGCACTTCCTCCATTATCATTGTTGGCTCCTCTACTTCAGAATTGAAAGCCTACAAGATAGGATAGTGATTATATGCCGCACTGGAGACGTGTCAAGAAAAAAATGTCTTTTTTGACCATCAAATTAAGGACGAAAGCAAATTTTGCTTGCCCTTCCATTCAAAAGGTATATAATTCCCACGATAATTGAGGGTACCGGAATCCTGATGAATTCGACCCTCAAAATTAGTTGAGCAATAAAATAGTTTTAAAGGAGCAAAAAATGAAAGGTAAAGCTGGAATAATTATCATATTGGCGAGCATATTACTCGCTGGTTCAGTTGCATTTAGCGGCTGCAAGAGCAAGAAACCAGCACCGACCAAACCGGCTGCCAAGGCCGTTGAGCCAAACCGGCCAAAATAAAACTGGAGCAGCAAAAAGGTTTTGGGCGACCAATTCTTCGTAGTTGAAATACTCAAGCTGACCGTTTGAGGACGTTGTGCAAGAGGTGAATAAGTTAGCAACTAACCCTCAGAACAAAAAGAGTTCTGTCAAACACAGGGCTTAAGGAGGGTTGTCTCTTGCACCGGCAAGCCAGCGGATATCTCCCCCGAAACCTTGTACTGTTTGACAACCAGTTGCAGAAAGTATGACGAAAAGCAACATGATTATTAAGAGGGCTTTTTTGACCATTTCCTTGTACTCCTCGAAAGTCTCTTTTTATTTCTTATATATATTTATCGTCCTATCGCCGGCTAAAAATTAAGCTGAAACAGCAAAAAGGTTGCGAAGAAAAACAAAACCCCGCCAATCTTGAATCGTCGTTTAGCTGCTTCGGACGAAGAATGGCAGAGAGGCGCTCTGCTGGCCGTCGATTGCCAAATCGACGCTGTACTCGCCGTAGTCCGGCAGCTTTAATCGCTGGAAGTTCAAGATGAGGTTAATAACCGCAGAGGCTGCGTCATCTGCAACCCGTACAGATACTTTGCCATCCAGTTTAGGGACCACCTCTTTGCCATCCTGGTCGATAACACAAATCCGAACGACGTGCTCACCCTGCTCAACCTTCGAGAAACGAATTCTGGCTGCGACAGCACAGGCTGGATGCACAGCGGGCACTTGTTTTGCAAAAACGGTATCAAAGGCACCCAGGACATTCAATTTGCCGTGCTGGTCCGTAGCAGCATCACATAATAAAAAGGCTTCGACATCCATTTTTGTATCTCCCATCAAGAATACGGCATACCGTTCCCTCACGGTGGATTCGACAAGCTCACCACGAGTCGCGGCTCTGTAAAAACTTAATCGAATCTGTCAGGACAAGGGTATCCTGAGGGTCTTGTCGCGATCCGGCAGCCTCCGCCCTGACGAGAAGTAATTGGCCTTTATCCAGTTGAAGTTGAGAATCAGATGCAGAACGACCAGGGCTGCGAGGACAAGAGCGGCTTTTCTATGAAAAATCTCAAAGGCCGCGGGAGAAAGCTTTAGTCCAAACAGGCCGGTAAGAACCTGATTGATTAAAAGTACTGCAAGGACCGGATTTAGTATTTTAAGAGCCGTGTTTCTTGTCATCGTATTGGCTTTCCTTTTTCCAAAACATAATCTGTTAAGCGGATTCGACCCTTCGACTTCGCTCAAGGCAGGTATACCCACTATAAACCGGAAATCGCAAAACGACAATCAAAAATAACGGCTTTTGTGTTTTATATGCCGGCGCACCAAGGTTTCCTAATCTTCATACCAAACAAGAACCGCATTATATTCAGGCGTCTTACGAATACCTCGTACAGAACAACTATCATAACCAACGAGGCAAAGGCAAGAGAGAAGAATTTGACCGCGATGCCGGTATGCCACCTGACAACATAGAAGCTGACAAAGCGAAGAACAACGTAGTGCAGGATGTAGAAAGGCAGAATAATTTCAACGGCATAACCATAGAAGGAATTGGTGCGATTCAGGAATTTTATGCCTATGCCTATAACAAAGAGAATCCAGGCCCAGATGTTCAGTGAGCGGACGACCGAGTACAAGACAAACAACACGCTCCAGGATGGGTTGGTTTCGAGTTTTTCACCGAAGCCAAGCACGTACATAACCGCCAGAAAGGCAAAACAAAAAATTCCAACAAACATTGCGGTCAGAGTTTTTCTCTCAATCATCTGTTCAAACCGCTTATCGTTGAAAACAACGAAGCCGAGGACGTAGAATGGGAGAAAATAAAGGAGGTTTTGCCAGTTGTTATGGCCCACAAAGCCAACCCTGAGGGCCAGATGTATCAGAATAACGGGAATGATAAAAAGAGTCAGCAGGCCAAAACGCCCACAAATGACCGCTATCTTTGAAATCAAGGTCTGACCGTAGGGTGTTCGAAGATAGAGAAAGAAGGGTATAGTAACTGCGGAAGCAAGAAACAGGAAAGGCAAAAACCACAAGTGCCCGCCGATTTTGTGCAGGAAACCGAGACCGCCGTTAAATTCCAGATTTTTGAAGAACTGCGGATAGTAAGCTAAAAATGAACCTTGTATCTGAGAACGGCTCAGCAACGTGATAAACCACATAGGCGGAATGAGAATGAGGACGCCGAAGACATAAGGTATGATGAGGCGACGGAATCTTTCCTGCAGGAACTGCAGTGCGGTCCTCGCCTCGAGGGCGAACGATGCAGCAGCACCGGCCAGAAAGAAAAAGAAGGGCATAACCCAAAGGAAAAGAAAACCTCCAAACAACGTCATCGCCATACTGGTCGGGTCATTTCTAAGCGGGCCGTAAGGAGTGAATGGTTCTGCAACGTGCACGAGGAAAACGCCGAGCACGGCAAAGAACCTGAGCCAATCAATATAGTAACATCTTTCCCGGCGAGCGGTGTCGGCACTGTGAGGCAATGATTCATGCATACAGCTCTACCTTTGCGGTCATTCGATGATTAAGGCCCTGATTAAATCAGTTATTTTTTGTTTTGATAAAGGCAACAGGGCCTTGTCTTTTGATTTTCCGCAGGTTCTTCAGGTATGTTTTATCCGTGTCGCCAGAATCTTCGAGTGTTTTTAGTGTCTTACAGGCAGTAAAATCATCGCACTGCCAGCAGCCAACGTAACCTTTCTTTATAGCGCATTTTCTTATTCGGCACTGGTCGGAGCCGCCGCCGGTCCTGCAGCTTTTCTTGCAGCGCATTTTCGTCATTGTCCCGAGAAGCTCACAGAACTTTTGGTAGTGTTTGAACGCGTTAAAGGCCGGGATTTTGGCAAGGGCCGGTGCGGTTTTATCGCATTTGCTGCGGCGAAGCTCTTTTTGCAAGCTGCCTGCAAGATTGGCGATGCTCTGCGTATAAGCGGGGCAACTGCCGCAATATAGTCCACAATAAGCAATCAGGTCTATCTTTTTGGCCATATCTTTGTTCCTTATAACCGAGCGGCCTTTCACGTTAAAGGATATAATACCGCAGCAACGTAATAAGCTCAATCGAAAAAACCTTTCGGCCAGCCCCGGTTGCCTATTGCCTAAAAATCTACCGGTGTTAGAATGATACAGGTTCACTTAGCAAATTAGTTCAGTGAAAGGAGGCACAAAATGGCTGAAGAGATTGTTGGCAAGGTCTCGGGTTTCTTTGCACGTCCGGTCGTGGCGGCTATTGAGCTGACCGCTGCTTTGCAGGTCGGCGATAAAATTCGAATCAAAGGCCATACCACAAACCTTGAATTGACGGTCGGCTCAATGCAGATAGACAATGTAAACGTTACAACAGCAGAGGCAGGCGTTTCGATTGGCATAAAGGTTCCCGACCGCGTCCGCAGAGGCGATGACGTTTACAAAATCACAGAATAACTCAGCAGCGCTTTCTTAAAGATTATTTCTCAATGGCTAATCTTCCATCGATGCGCAGACTGATGAAACTTCTTCATCCTGAGTCGATTCCCTGGCCGGGTTCGGTACTTTATAACCTGATAAGTTCGAGCGCTATATTTCAACGCCATTATGAGCTGGTGGCAGATGATATATTAAGCTTTCGTAAAGAAGGCTCTCTTTTAGACATCGGCACAGGCCCGGGGTGGTTATTGTTGGCACTTCATCGCAAGGCCCCACAAATGAAACTTGTCGGCATAGATTCTTCACTTGCAATGGTAGCCAAAGCCACGGAGAACACGGCCGGCATCGAGTCCATTGAAATTAAACAAGGCAATGCCGACGATATTCCGTTTCCTGAACAATCTTTCGATATAGTTGTAAGCACAGCCTCGATTCATCACTGGAAACAGCCGACCATTGGCTTAAATGAGGTCTATCGAGTGCTTAAAGACGGAGGCTATGCCCTGATTTATGACCTTGTCAGCGATACGCCGAAGTCTATTTTAGATGACTGCAGGCGTGAATTCGGCAAACTAAAGACAACGCTGTTCTGGCTGCACAGTTTTGAGGAGCCGTTTTACAGTCAGCAGAATTTCAGGGCTCTGGTTCAGCCGACATCATTTGGGGATTGTCAGACCAAGTTCCTTGGCCTTTTGTATTGCCTGATACTGAAAAAAGGCACCGCTTCCAAGTAGCGCCGTTGTGCCGTTAACATCGGCCTTGACTAAGCGGCCAAGTATACATAGTTCAGCATGCTGTTTCAACATACGAAAAAAGCCCTGCGGGTTTCCGCAGGGCTTTAATATCAAGAACAGTTAAGCCATGCAGCGAAAATGCCTGACAAGAAAATATCCTTTAGAAAGGAGGTGATCCAGCCGCAGGTTCCCCTACGGCTACCTTGTTACGACTTAGTCCCAGTCATCGGACTTACCGTAGACGGGCGTTTCCTTACGGTTAACAACCCGGTTTCGGGTACTTCCGACTCCCATGACTTGACGGGCGGTGTGTACAAGGCTCAGGAACACATTCACCGCGTCGTAGCTGATACGCGATTACTAGCGATTCCAACTTCATGCAGGCGAGTTGCCAGCCTACAATCCGAACTGAGGCGACATTTTTGCGATTTGCTCTACCTCGCGGTTTTGCGTCGCTTTGTGGTCGCCATTGTAGCACGTGTGAGGCCCTGGGCATAAAGGCCATGATGACTTGACGTCATCCCCACCTTCCTCCGGTTTAACACCGGCAGTCCCGTTAGAGTCCCCGGCTCTCCCGTTGGTAACTAACGGCAAGGGTTTCGCTCGTTAAAGGACTTAACCCGACATCTCACGACACGAGCTGACGACAGCCATGCAGCACCTGTGCAAGTTTCACCCGAAGGCAGCCAACCCCTTTTCAGAGGCGGCATCCAAGCATGTCAAACCCAGGTAAGGTTCTGCGCGTTGCTTCGAATTGATCCACATGCTCCACCGCTTGTGTGAGCCCCCGTCAATTCCTTTGAGTTTTAGCCTTGCGACCGTACTCCCCAGGCGGTCTACTTAACACTTTCGCTTCGGCAGTGGAGGTGTCAGAACCATCACTACCTAGTAGACATCGTTTACGGCGTGGACTACCGGGGTATCTAATCCCGTTTGCTCCCCACGCTTTCGTGTATCAGCGTCAGGACAGGCCCAGCGCACTGATTTCTCCATCGGCGTTCCTCTTGATATCTACGCATTCCACCGCTCCACCAAGAGTTCCATGCGCCCCTACCTGCCTCAAGAATGGCAGTACGCCCAGCAATTCCCCGGTTGAGACGGGGGATTTCACAAAGCGCTTACCATTCCGCCTACACACGCTCTAAGCCCAGTGACACCGAACAACGCTTGCCACCTCTGTCTTACCGCGGCTGCTGGCACAGAGTTAGCCGTGACTTCCTTTGGGTTGGATCAATCCGCCGAAACGGACTTTCTTACCCCTGACAGCGGTTTACATCCCGAAGGACTTCCTCCCGCACGCGGCGTCGCTGCGTCAGGCTTTCGCCCATTGCGCAATATTCGTTACTGCAGCCCTCCGTGGAGGTCCGGGCAGTGTCTCAGTCCCGATGTGGCGGGCCGACCTCTCAGTCCCGCTACCCGTCATAGCCTTGGTGGGCCGTTACCTCACCAACAAGCTGATAGGAGATAGGCCGCTCCTGCGCCGATAAATCTTTGAGCGCCTGTCTATCGACAAGCGATATTATTCGGTATTACCGACCCTTTCGAGCCGCTATTCCGAAGCACAGGGTACGTTACCTATCCATTACTCACCCTTTCGCCACTAACTATTCCTCTAGATTACTCTATGGGATAGTCCGTTCGACTTGCATGTCTTAGCCACGCCGCCAGCGTTCGTTCTGAGCCAGGATCAAACCCTTCAGTTTGATTCATCGAATCCGCCCTCACCAAGGTGAGAACGGAGGTCGTCGATTAAAAGGCTCAACACTTTCATTGGCACACGCACCGAAAGTGCTGAAAAACAAAAAATTTTAGGCCCCATGCGGGCAATCGTGTATCCTGCAAGGGGCTGCACTTTCGCTGCTGTTTGGCTTAACTGTTAACTTGTCAAAGAACTGTATAGATTAAATCAGCGGCCAAGCCACTCCCTAACGGTCTTAACTTGTCCGCTTTGATGTCTATTTATAATATACGACAAAACACACCCTCCAGTCAACAGGATAAAACAAAAAAATCAAAAAAATTTTTACACCTCTTTTCCTACAACCCCTTACCCGAAATCCGGTGCCCGCTTTATAATATATCGCTTCCGTCCAGGCTAATTATCGAAAGGGCCTCGATTTACGAAATCCGCCTGTTTCCAGCAATACAACACAGCGGGAGAGAACACCATTACCTCGGACAAAAAGACGTTTCAGGTCTTCACCTTCAAAGCCACGCCGATGCATTAGAAATGTCAGCCCATTTTGCAGACTCATGCCAGACAAAGAGAAAGACATGGCCATTCGAGCCGCTCTAAAACGGCAATTCAGAAGGGAGACAGGGGGTTATAGCCTGCGGCATCCTGGTCCCAGCGATAAATCACAAGGTCTTTCGAGACAATATCAACGACGCCAACCGTCCTGTAGTACTGCCGATGATATTGCTCGAACCTATCAAATACCAGAGTTTTTCCCGGCGCATCACAACTTTATTTGAAAAGGGTGTCAAACCTGCTTATTCCTGCAGCAGCCGGTATTTTACACTATATTTTCGGTTATGGCCAAAGCGAAAAGGCTGAAAGTGCGGACAGGGGGTTGTCTGCCAAATAGTAAGCGAATGAAATAATTATTCAAGGTGCTGGTGCCAGTTAAAGAGCCTGTCTGAATCCAAAAACAAAACTATTCTTTCAGAAAAATGCGATGGGAAAATTTTCCGTATTTGCCCTATAATAATGTCGGCTACAAGCCGTATATTGCGAAATGATTAAAAAGCGGGGTTCCTTTACAGATAAATCTTGATATTACCATAGGCCTTCGGATATAATGATGCCATAGTTAATGGGGGTGGATTCAAAACATTCATTGGGGGGTTAGAAATGAAACACACAAAAAAGATTGCTGTATTGGCTGCTGTCGTTCTATTAATAATGATGGGAGCAACACCAGCCTTTGCAACACTTGAGGTGCACAGTGGCTGGGTGTCGTTTGCAAGTGAAGGGGAGCTAAATAAAGACATAGTTCTGCCTTCATTCGACACTACCGGTGGCCGCGTCCTTAACAGTGTGCTGGTTGAGCTGTTCCACAGTGGCTCGGCTGACCTTCTCGCTGACAACGATGACATCGCGAAAAGCACACAGGCTAAAGCCCGTATTATACGAGAGTGGTCAGCGACCGGACCAGGTGTTTCTTCTGGTACAATCAGCAAGACCGTAACGAGCACCGCCGTAACATTGAGTGCGGATGACGGCGACCTTGGCAATTTTGATACAAATACACTGGATTTCCACGATTTCGGTATCGCGACATCGTACTCAAACGTATCCGCCGGTTCATTTAATCCGTCTACAGCGCTCTACACCACGGCTGGGGCGGGGACAGTGACTTTCATCGCCGATATAGAGATGATGTTCGATGGCTTAGTGCTTAACCCTTCTGTCGCCTACCAATTGGAGGCACAGAACCCTGATTTGACTGTTACCGCTAAGGTTACTTACGACTATGTTCCCGAGCCGGCAACGATGGTATTGTTTGGACTGGGCAGCGTAGTTCTTCGAAGAAGGCTCAGACTGTAACAAGATAGCAAACACTGATTATAAAAGGGCTGTGAGTGCCGACCACTCCAGCCCTTTTTATTTAGCATAATCCCGTCTGCTCTGACAACTGAGATAAAGCTTGACGAAAAAGCCGGCGAGGCATAGTATTCGACATTATGGATGTCCGGCAAAAAAAGACTGCTTGCGTAGCAAGTATATTATTGTTGATTGGTCTTTTTATAGCCGGCTGCGGAACACAAGCACTCACGCAGCAGCCGAAATCCACAGGCGAAAAACCGATGGGAGCCACAATCGGCTCGCTGGTTGAGGTCTCTCTATCCGACGCCATCCCGGTCGAAGGGTATGCCCTGGTAGGCGGCCTTAATGGAACGGGCTCGGCACAGTGTCTTCCGAACATCAGAGCATACCTTACGCAGCACCTCCTAAAGCAATCGCTTAAGCAAAAAGACGTTGAAAAGCTTATCGACAGTCCCGATACCGCTGTGGTGCTGGTCCAAGGAATAATACCGAAGGGTGCTTCGAAAGACCAATGTTTCGATTTGATGGTCTTTGCACTGTCGGGCACGCAGACAACTTCGTTGGAAGGCGGCCGGTTGTATACCACCGACCTGTACGAGGCCGGCGGGTTCGGGTCGGCAATAAAGGCCCTGGCAAAGGCTGAAGGGCCAATCTTTATAAATAAAATCGCACCTTCCGAGTCGAATAAGAGAGCAGGGTATGTCCTGGGCGGCGGCAGGGTCATCAACGAATATAAGATAGCTTTAGTGCTTCGGCAGCCCGATTACAAAGTCGCAAGTTTCATTCGTAACCGTCTTAACGAGCGGTTCGGCAACGACATGGCCAAGGCATTGTCGCCAGGCCTGATTGAACTACAAGCACCACCAAGATACAAAAGCCAAAAACAAAGATTTGTCTCAATAGTTAAGGCGACATACCTTACACAGACTGAGGAAATTACGAACGAGAGGATAAAAACATTTATTAGAGAGCTTGCTGTTTCAAAAGACAAGGATGCTGCTGAGGCCGCCCTTGAGGCGATAGGCAAGGGCAGTCTCGACAAATTAGCTATACTGCTGAGGTCTTCCGATGGGCAGGTCCGACTTCGAGCTGCCAGATGTATGCTTAACCTCGGCAACGACCGGGGCTTTGGTACTCTTCGTGAGATAGCGCTGGACGAGAATTCGCCTTATAGACTGCAGGCCCTCGAGGCCATTACGACGGCAGCTCGAAGAAACGATGCTACCGCTGTATCGCGAAGGCTGCTCCACGACAGCGGTCCCGATATCAGGCTGGCAGCGTACGAAAGCTTAAGAAAATTAGATGATATCGCCATAACACAAACCACCATCGGACATAGTTTTCTTCTCGAACAAGTTGCGCAGGCAAAATACAAGGAGATTTTTGTTACCCGCAGCGGCCCACCGAGAATCGTATTATTCGGGGAACTATATTGTCGTGACAATGTTTTCCTCCAATCCGCCGACGGCGATATAACAATAGATTCACCAGCCGGTCAGGATTATGTCAGTATAATGCGCACACATCCCGGACGGTCCAATGTCCTGACCCTGAAAAGCTCATTTAAACTCGCCGATATTATCCGAACACTGTGTGAGGAACCGGCTGAGGAAACTGCTGAAGAACCTGGCGGATTAAATGTTCCGTATCACGATATGGTGGCAATTCTGAAGCAGATGGTTGAAAAAGGTCTGGTACAGGCGGAGTTCAGGGTAGGGCCTCTGCCGGAAATCGACTTAAATATCAAGGGAAAAGAGGTCCGCGGCCGATAATGATATTGCGTATTCGGCTGGTAACACGGCCATCATAGAATAACATACACAACGGCAGAGGAAGAAATGAGACTTGAAAAAATCGTCCTCAACGGATTCAAAAGTTTCGCTGACAAAACAGAATTTGTTTTCGATTCACCAATAACAGCAATAGTTGGGCCCAACGGCTGTGGCAAAAGCAACGTTGTTGACGCAGTCAAATGGGTTCTGGGCGAACAGCGCGTAAAAAGCCTGCGAAGCGACCAGATGGCCGACGTGATATTCAGCGGAAGCAGCAGCAGGAAACCCACCGGCTTAGCGGAGGTGAGCCTGTTTATCTCCAACAGTTCCGGCCGACTTGCGATTGAAACAGACCAGGTCCAGATTACGCGGCGAATATACAAAAGCGGAGAGAGCGAGTACAGCATAAACAACAAGGTATGCCGACTTAAAGACATCCGTGAGCTGTTTATGGATACCGGTGTGGGAGTGCGTGCGTACTCAATCATCGAGCAGGGCCAGATTGAGCAAATCTTAAATGCCTCCAAAACAGACCGCAGAGTCATATTCGAAGAGGCAGCGGGCATAAGCAAATACAAGGCCCACAAAAAAGAGGCCCTATCCAAACTCGAACGCACGGAGCAAAATCTGCTGCGGCTTGCCGATATCCTCGGCGAAGTAATGAAACAGCTCCGCAGCATCAAACTCCAGGCGACCAAGGCCAGAAACTATCTGCAATACACCCAACGACTGAAAGAACTGCAGGTCAATTATTCACTGGCAGAGTTCGACAAGATAAACGCGGCACACACAGAGAAAAAGACCGCTCTCGAACAGTTTGAGCAGCAATTGGCTTCTATTATGGCTGAAGTTGCCAAAAGCGACGCTTTTCTGGGCGACCTTCGGCAGCAAATAATAGAAACGGAAAATGACATAAGCCGCTCTGGAAATTCCCTCGTCTCGGTCCAGAGTAAGATTGACCAAAGCTTACAGAGAATCGAATTCCTGCGGACTCGAACAGCCGAGCTACAACAGAGAAAACAAAACGCGGTCGATACAGCCGCCGGATTGCAGCAGCAGGAGAACCACTTAAGAGCTGACCTCGCACAATATGAGAATGAGCAGATTAACTGCCAGAGGCTGCAAACAGAAAAAGAGCAATCTCTCCGTCAGAATCTGGAAACAATAGAAGAGATAAACAGAGGGTGTGCCCTGCTGCAGGCCGAGCTTGAAGATGAAAAATCCGGCATAATCGATATCGTCAGAAGAACGGCACAGCTCCACAACGAGCTTCAGAGCATTACGGTTTACCGCGGCAGTCTATCCAGCCAGAAAGACCGTTTGTCCGACCGTGCTCAGACGGGCCAGGCGGAACTCGAAAAACTATTGGCTGAAAAGGCCCAGCACCAGGCCCGCCAAAGTGACATCGAAGGCCTTCTGGGCGAATTGACGGAAAACCTTGATTGCAAACGGACAAAAACAGAAGAAATCAACGCCCTCATTGAAGACGACAATAGGAGACTGGTCGCCAGTAAAGAGACGCGAAGCGCTCTGGTCAGTGAGCAGACGGTCCTGGCCGATATGGAAGCAAGACTCGAAGGAATCAACAACGCTGTCAAAAGTATTCTGCAAAGTAAAGCAGCCGGGCACGACGAATTCGGTTACGTCGAAGGGATGTTGGCTGACGTCATCGCCGCGGACATCGAATATTCAAACGCTGTTGAGGCCGCCCTCGAGGGGAAAACCGATATTCTAATAACCAATGACACAACCGCGCTATTGGCCGATACCCACCGGCTCGAAAAACTCCAGGGCAGAGTAAGTTTTCTCTGCAGCGATAAAATAGAGCCGTTCGCAGACAAGGCGGATTTATCAGGATTTAACCACGTAAAGGGACGCATTGTCGAATTCCTGAAATACGACAGCAGGTACGCACCGCTGGTGTGGAGTCTGCTCGGCAAAACTATAGTTGTTGATTCTATTGAAGCAGCGGCTGAACTGGCCGGCAAGCTGCCGAAACAATACGAATTCGTCACCCTCAAGGGCGAAGTCTTAAGTGCTGACGGAACAATAAAACTCGGGTCTTTAGGAAAAGCAACAGGCTTAATATCTCGCAAGAGTCGGCTGCGTCAATTGGAGCGGGCCATCGCCAACAACTCGGAAGAGATTACAGCCATCGAAGAGCGTATCGGCAAAAACGCCCAGCAGAGCGCACACTTGGCCAAACTATGCCAGGAACTGCGCACCGCTATCTACGAGGCGAATACCGAAAAGATGCAGGTCGCTTCGAAGGTGGCTATCTATGAGCAAAACATAGAGCGACTGAGAAAGGAACAGCCGTTAATAACGAGCGAAATCGATTCGCTCGAAGATGAAATCGCCCACTCAGTGAAGAAAGAATACGAATCAAAACAGAAATTAGAGGAACTGCAGGCGGTAAACAACGAGCGGACCGAACACATAAAAGAACTTGAAACCAATCTCGCCGAGAAAAAGATACAGCAACAGGCACTGGGCGATAAGCTGACTGACTTGAAGGTTGCGCTCGGCCAGATAGCTGAACAGAGCAAATCTCTAAAGCAAACAATCGCAAATGTACAAAACCAAATCAACGCAAGCAAAACAGCCGCCGACACCGCCCGGATGGAGATACAAACCTGCAGCCGAACAATTAACACAAGCCGCCAGCGACATCCTTGACTGCGAGTCAGCCGTCTCGCAGCTCTTTGTTGAAAAGGAAAAGACTCAGAGGGACAACCAGCTGCTGGCGGAAAAAATCGAAAACCTGCTCGAAGAGCAAAGGCAAACAGAGCAATTAATCCGCCAAAAACGCGCCGAGCAGGCTGAGACTGAGCAGAAGATAAGTCAGCTTAAAATAGAGCTTGGCCAGCTGGAGGTAAAAAGCCAGGACCTTGTTGAAAGGGTGCGGGACGAGCTGCAGATTGATTTGCACGAGGCCTACAAAAATTACACCCAAACCGCGGTTGACTGGGAAGGCGTAAAAGAGGAAATAGCACAGCTTCGCGGAAAAATCGAGCGATTGGGCAGCGTGAATATCGAGGCGATAGAAAGCCAGGACAATCTGCAGAAACGCCAGGAGTTTTTGAGCAGCCAGGTCGAAGATTTAAACAGCAGTAAAGCCCAGCTGCAACAGTTGATAAATCGTCTTAACAAAATGAGCCGGGAAAAGTTTGTGCAGACCTTCGAAGAAATCCGGCTTCACTTTCAGCAGCTCTTCCGCAAACTGTTCGGCGGCGGCAAGGCCGACATAGTGCTCGAAGAGGCTGAAGACATACTCGAAGCGCCGATAGAGATAATAGCCCGGCCGCCCGGCAAAGAGACAAGGAGCATATCGCTGCTCAGCGGCGGCGAAAAATCGATGACTGCGATGGCGCTATTGTTTGCTATCTTTAAGGCAAAGCCGTCGCCGTTCTGTTTTCTCGACGAGGTTGACGCAGCCCTCGATGAAGCAAACAACGAGCGATTTAATATGCTCATTCGCGAGTTCCAGAAGGATTCGCAGTTTATAGTCATCACCCACGCCAAGCGCACGATGAGTATTGCCGACGTTCTGTTCGGGATAACGATGCAGACGCGTGGAGTCAGTAAGAAGATAAGTGTCAGATTCGACCAGTTCGACCAAGTCGAGGAAGAAACCGCCGCGGTAGCTTAATGCGGGCAAACTATTATTATGAAGAAGTGTCCCTTTTGCGCAGAGGAAATCCAGGATGAGGCCGTAAAGTGCCGTTATTGCGGCGAGTTTCTCGAAGGGGCTGGCAAACCAAAAACAAAATGGTATTATGCCACCTCCACCGTTGTAATCGCCCTGTTGTGCTTAGGCCCGCTTGCCCTTCCGCTGGTGTGGTTCAACCCGCAATATAAAACAACTACCAAGTTCGTTGTTACAGTTTTGGTTATCGCACTTACTATTTTGTTTTCTTATCTTACTGGTTACGTCTACAGTAACTTAATGAAACAAATCGGGGAACTGGGAATTCACTAATTCGTATTGCGCAGAGCGAATTTTGAGTGCCTGTTGAAATTCGTAATTGAAAACCCCGCCGATTGCTTGTAAAATCCTTCCTCCCTGTTTGGATGAAAATCCTAAAAAATGGCTGAAAGATTCGACAAACACATCTCAAAGAACGGAATGGTTCTTCTCGGCGAGCCGATGGAGGCTGTGGAGTCGGTGGCATTCGACTTTATGCTGCCGGCCGGCGCCGCTACGCTGCCGGACGGCTGCTGCGGGGCGGCGAACGTCACAGCGGACTGGATTTTCAGAGGTGCCGGCGATAAAAGCAGCCGACAGCTCAGCGATGCTCTCGACGGCCTGGGCTTGCATCGAAGCAGTTCGGTCGGCAGTTCCCATTTAACCATAGGAGCAGCACTCGAAGCTGAGAACCTCGCCGAAGCTCTCGATTTATATGCTGACATCATACGAAAACCCAGCCTCGACAAAGACCAGTTTGAATTAGCCAGACAATTGGCGATTGACGGCATATCGGCTCTGGATGACGACCCCAGACATAAAGTTATGTTAAAGCTGCGGGAGCAGTTCTATCCAAGTCCTTTAGGACGCAGTGTCATAGGCGAGATTGATGAATTGAAGGCTTTAACAGTTAATAAAACAAGACGAATCATAAAGGACAATTTCAATTTGTCGCAGACCATCTTCACAGTCGCGGGCAAATACAACTTCGACGCCGTTGCTGCGCAAATGGAAAATTTATTTGAGACGGGCCTGCAGAAACCGCTTGAAGCACCCACCCTCAGCGACCGACCTGGCAGGTATACGCACATACACAATGATGGCGCACAGGTACACATCGGCCTGATGACCGAAACGGTCAAACCCAATGATGAGAACTATTACGATGTTAGAGTTGCGGTGTCGGTTCTTTCAGGCGGGATGAGTGCCAGACTGTTCACGGAAGTCAGGGAAAAACGGGGCCTTTGCTATGCTGTGGGTGCGCAGTATCACGGGCTTAAAGAGGCGGCCGGTATAGCCTGCTATGCCGGCACAACGCCGGATAAGGCTCAGGAAACACTCGATTGTGTTATGGCACAGTTCAATCGGCTCGCGGAAGGAATCAGCGAGGAGGAGCTCCATCGGGCCAAGGTCGGCCTTAAATCAGCGCTGATTCTCCAAAGCGAATCGTCAAGCAGTCGTGCCGGGGCAATCGCAGCCGACTACTATCTTTTGGGCAGGGTCAGGAGCCTCGACGAAATTAAAAGTAAAATCGAAGCAACGAGTGTCGAGTCGATTTTAAGGTCCCTGCGAAATAACAGGTTCAAAAACTTTACGATCGTAACGATAGGCCCCAAAGAAGTAATTGTTAGGTAGGACAACGGATGAAGTTCAAGCACAAACAATTGGCAAACGGCTTAGTCATCATAGGCGAGGTCAACAAATCCGCCAAATCAACTGCGGTCGGCTTCTTCGTCAAGACCGGCTCACGTGATGAAAAAAGCGAGATAAGCGGCGTCTCACATTTCCTTGAGCATATGCTGTTCAAGGGCACCGAAAAACTAAACACCTTTCAGGTCAACGAGGCGTTCGACAAAACAGGTGCCCAGTTCAACGCCGGTACGAGCGAGGAAAATACTGTTTATTACGCGGCTGTCCTTCCGGAATATCTGGCAGAGGTAACGCAGTTGTGGATAGAGCTGATGAGGCCGGCTCTTCGGAACAAAGATTTTGACATCGAAAAAAATGTAATCAAAGAAGAAATAGCAATGTACAAAGACCTGCCGAGCTTCGATTGTATGGAGAGATGCAGGGCCCTTCATTTTGGCGGCCATCCCTGCGGAAACAGCGTCTTGGGCACTGAGCAAAGCATAGACGGCCTGACGGCCGAACAAATGCGGGACTATTTCACCAATCGCTATGCACCGAATAATATGGTCTTGGCCTGCGCCGGCAATTTCGATTGGCAGCAAATCTGCTCTATCGCCGAGAATCGCTGCGGCGGCTGGAAAAAACAGACCGCGGAAAGACAACTCCAGGATTGCAGAGGCAGCAGAAAAAAGGACCGAATTGAAAAATCAAATCTGGCCCGTGAGCACATCTGCCTGATGAGTCCCGCCGTGGCCGCCCAGGACCAAAGAAGATTCGCCGCTTCGCTCCTCGCTGTCGTCATCGGTGATGACGTCGGCTCAAGATTCTTCTGGGAGCTGGTCGACAAGGCCCTGGCCGAAACCGCATCAATGCAATTTGAGGCGATGGATGGCACGGGTGCGTTTTACAGCTATATTAGCTGCAGCAGTGAAAATACTGCCAAAGTGCTCGATATCGTTCAGAACATTTTCGAAAGTCTCAACAAAAGCGGCATAACCGAAGATGAATTGAGAAAGGCAAAAAACAAGATACTCAGCGCATTGGTTATTAAAAACGAGTTGCCGATGGGTCGGCTGGTTGACCTGGGCTTTCACTGGATATATTTGCAGCAGTATCGCACTATCGCAGATGACGTTAACGCAATAAAGGCCGTTACCGTCGACGATGTCCACTCACTGATAAAGCACTTCAACCCCGCTGATTTTACACAACTTTCAATAGGCCCCATTAAATCAAGTTAAGGGACAACTATCTTTAATCGCCAATCATCGGGCCCGCTTACATCATTCCCGCGAAGCCCGTCCTCACGAAAGTGGGAAGCGGGAATCCAAAACGTTTAGCGTCCGCCGGCACGGCGGACTTCCGTCTCGGTTAGCCCCGTCATCACTATGATGGGGTTATTATTGATTTGCCCCCGCAGTCCCGCCTGCGGTTTACCCGCCGCAGGCGCGGTTCGGCGGCCTCCGGCAGTACCACTTGCAATTACCCTCATACCGCTGGCTTTGCCGGCGGCGTATTTAGCCCTCGGGTTTCACCCAAGGTTGCAAACGCGAGGATTGCTTTTTCCTTCCCTTCTCCGCCAGAAGTCCAAAACCCACCCCGAATTCGATATTCCTTGCTTGTCCTGAAGGATATCAGTCAGGGGTTGAAATTCTCATCTCCTATAAAACTACCCGCTACTCTCTAATAAACTTTACTTTCTTCAATTTAGCATATACAATACATTAGGTAGAATTGAGCCATACAGGCAGGAAAATAATGACAGCAAAATTACAACTTGATCACTTACTTGGAACCATATATGAACAATCCGATCTGCAAAGTACATATGAGCACCAGAATCCTATCGTTTGTGGCTGTCGACAGTTATCCCTTACAAAGTACCTTAAATTACTTCATTACTTTTCCATAGGAGGCTTCTAATGGATGCCAAAAAAATTATTGAACTGCGAAAGCAAGCTGAAAAAGCAGTTGCGGACATGCAAGACGGAGAATTCAAATTGAAGGCATTTGAGGTCATTCTCAATCACCTCCTTTCTCCAGGTAAACCAGAGTCGACATCAGACTCACCCGCCGTTCCGAAGACAGGAGCGAAACGGCAACGCTCCGTTGATAAAGATGCAGAGTCGGCAGCAGGCAGAATCCTAGTTCTAAAAGATGAAGGTTTCATGAGTTCACCTAAGTCAATCAGTGAGATCCGTGCCGAGCTCCAAGCTCATGGCTGGCATTACCCCGTTACTACCCTCAGCGGGGAGCTTATAAAACTGGTGCAAAAACGCAAACTTCGGCGGCAAAAAGGAAAAATCGGCAAAAAAAACATATGGCTATATACCAATCCGTAGGAGATCCAGCAATTGTCTACCGCCTCTTCCGAAGAATTTAACCAGAGGCTTGTTGAGACCATCAAAGCTCTCTGTGCTGCAAAGAAAAATAAAGTCAGGCTCTCCTCAACCTCTTTCTATGCAAACAAGGTTCGCTTGGCACTAGCAAATCTTCGGAAGTCTTTTTTAGCGATCCAACGGGACTATCCACCAGAACGTTACCCGAAGGTAGCCTTTCAACTGGCAACAATAGAACCCCTCTTGCAGAGCATTATTACGACTTATCCAACCAAGGCAACCGATGAATTGCTTCAACTTGCAAATGAAATCGAATTTAAAGTTAAGTCCGATTTGGCAGCAGAACTTGAAGCCACAGACACAACGCTGACTCCGTCATCTTCTCCCTCATTCATACCAAATGATTTAATAGAAGAACGCCACCACGTATTGAAAAAGGTGCTTTGGGAGATCAATCGCTGTTATGATGCGGCCTGCTATAACTCCTGTGCCGCTATGGTCCGTAGGCTTACTGAAAGTCTAATCATAGAAGCCTTCGAGCACCATAGCATTGCACACAAGATTAAAAAGAGCGGCAATTACCTTGATTTCTCAGCCCTTATAGGAGTCGCCATCTCTGAACCAAAGCTTGGACTCACAAGAAACACTAAGCGCATTCTACCTACTTTGAAGTTCTTTGGGGACCTTGGAGCCCACAATCGAAAAGCTCTTGTGCGCAAAGACGATATCGATAAACTGCATCAGGCAACACGTTCGGCAATCGAAGAACTCGTACACAATATCTAAAACCGCCAACCGATCCTAAGAAACAAAGCTTTCCAACCATCGCGGCCTCCGGCAGCAACCGCGCAGAAGACAGAGGGGATGTTTATCGAGTAAGTAATGACTACTACAGCTAAACACTTATCTTGATAGCCTTTTGCTTGGTGAGCAGTGATGGCAAATAAATACGTTTTTGAAAGAGGGACGTTAAGAAATGTTGATATTTTCTTTTTGCACATGAAAAATGGATTTTTAGCAAAAAATGAAAATTTTAATACATAAATTAGGCTACTTTGTTAAATTTCTAGAGAGAATGTAATCGCTTTTCAAGTAAGGACTTACAACAATCTATGGATATTTTTTGAAAAATATAGTTTTCGTGGTTGACAATTTGTTCAGAGACCGTTACTATAACCGAACTTTTTTCTTGACCTTGGACGATAAATAGTATATAATTACTTACGCGTAAAAGAGATACGCGGAGAATCATCATATGGTAGAGCTACAAGGCTGGGGATGTGGCCGAGAGGGGGGCTAGCGTGAGTATAATCAGAAATAATGGGGGCATACCAGTTGAAGTTTTATCTGAGATTGCTAAGAGAAATAAAATCCAAGCCTTTCTCCATGTTTATCTTACCCATAGGCATGATCACATTTTCCGTCGAAGGGATGCCCGAAGGAAAGACTACGTTGTAGCATTTTTTGCTCCTGAGAAAGTCGAAGTTGTTCTAGGTTGCTCTGGCACAGGTGAAATTCCAGAACCCGACGTGGTATTCTTCGAAGACAAGGAACTGGCGGGAGGTGTGCTTGGGACCAATCCTAATAGCGCTATGGCATGGCGTCACTCCCCGAAATTGGAGTTAATGTACTAGTAGATTGATGATTACTGACATTACTCACGGATGGTTCCACAGAAAGCATCGTCATCGTCCTATGATTATTGCCGAGGTTTTCCATCCATCTATAGGGTTTTCTCGTGGCCTTAATTTTGTGATTGACACTGGCGCAGAAAGAACGTTGATAGTGCCTTATTATGAAAAAATGTTAAAGATACCCCAAGATGAATTGGTGAGAGACCCAAACCCTATAGACACGATAGGAGGCAAAGTTCATCTTGTATCCCTTCCCTCTTGTTGTATAGTGTTCAATGATTTGCAAGATAGACCATATCCGGTGGGCAGGATAAGTGTTTATTTTTTCGCGTCTGAAGAAAAAGACAAAGAAATAGCCCCCTTGATGGGCAAGCCTGATTTTCCTTGTATTCTTGGTAGGGATGTATTACAACAACTTTCTTTAGGTTATTGTCAAACATCTGATTACTTGTTTGTAACAAGAAACACTAAAGAGTATCGAGATGTTATGCAGCGAGAGTTTCCTAAACCACCTATTAGAGCGTGGTTGGAATAAGTGTATTACAGCTTTCTCTTTGTCTAAGCTATAGTAGTTATTACTTAACCTGACAAATAACTCCCTCCATATTCCACGCTGTTCCTGCCTGCAGTTCGGATACTATTTTTACTTAACTCCGTCCCTTACGGCCCTGCGTAATCCTGTACGTTTCCTCATCACGGCCTCCGCCAGCACCAGCAGGACCTTGCGTCTTAGATCGTCTACTGAACGCTACACGTTGTTGGAATTTAGAGATACTTAAGATTCAGAGGTTAAGAAAAGAATACCTAAGTATCTTAGGTATTCCCCTCGATAGATGACACCCCAACTTTTAGCTTTTTAGTTTTGGTTTTGCACTCTTGTACGCCTATGGCGTATTTAGGTTTACGTTTTTAACTCTTGCGCAATACGCATCACACATCACACAATACGAAATAAATCCGTGTTTGAAATTTTCGCCCCGCGACGTCAATTTTTCGCTTTTGTCTCTTTTTGTGTCTAAATCCGTGAAATCTGTGTAATCCGTGGTTAAAAAATCTCTATGTTTTTTGCGCTAGGTGGTATCGCCACCTGCTGAACGCCAAGCCGACCAAAAAGCCTTCCTTAATCTATGTAAATCTGTGTTCATCTGTGGCTAATTAAATTCGTGCTAATTCGTGTGAATTCGTGGTTAATTTCTCTGCGACAATCCGCGCAATCTGCGTCTAAAAAATTTATCCGCCTCTGGCGGATTCCTCTGACGACATACGATATACGCAATACGTAACGAGCTGCGCAACCGCATTAATCTTTGATTTTTGATTTGTATTTTTTATCTTTTCTTTTTGATTTTTAATTTTCTTCCGCGGTCGCCGGCACCACCAGCAACCAAACCAAAAACCTCAAAACCCCTCATTCAAAAACCATGATTCTTAAATCACTACATTAGTATATATGCATATACTAATATACTTTCCGACGCTAGGTGGTATTACCACCTACTGAAATTTCCCCGAAGGCAGTACAGTGCCTGCCCGCCATCTGTGTGGCGGGTCAGTCCGTGTTTCCAAGTCCGTGTTACTTGTCCGCCGAAGCCTTGTGCGAAGGTAAAGCGCTAAAGCCGAACCATCTCTCTCCATACCTTATTAAAATGCTCGTAGTCCTTTTGATTAATCAAAAGGACTATGGCACTGCCTGCCAAGTTAACCAAGACCGAGCTATTCTCCGCATAATCCACGTCTAAAAATCCATGTAGGTCCGTGTTTGAAATTTTCGCCCCGCGACGTCAATTTTTAGTTTTGAGTTTCCCCGCGCCCCCCACTCATCTACTCATTCACCCATCTACTCGTTCAATCATTTGCGCAACTTGTCCCGAACATCGCCAAAGGAGTTCCGGACATCACTTGTCTGAATAGCATCAAGTGCGCAAGTACTTGCGCAACCAAATGCGCGTGCTACAGGCGAACCGCCTTTGCATCTACTTCTCTATGAACAATGAACTATGAACTATTAACCAAAATACTTGCGCATTTATGACGAAAAATCCCTTATTTCGCCTGCGCGTTTGTGACGAAATTCTCGATGAACTATGAACCACGAACTAAAAACTGTGCGAATTGTTCGATTCGAACAATTTGCGCAAGGGGGGTACTTCAATCACTGTCCAAAACATATCAATTTTGTGCAATTTTTGCTAATTTTTGCAAATTTCTTACAATTTTTACCAATTTTTTACATTTTTTTGCATTTTTTTCACTCGACTTGCGCGTTTGATGCGAAAATTCTAACGTTTTTGCCTTGCCTAAATTGCCTAAACGTTACAATCTAACTGCAATTTGCCCTTGATAAACGCCGATGATTCTGGTAAGCTATCGATAGTGTTAGGGGAAGTTGCAATGGTAAGTAAGGATAAAAGCAGCGAACAAATAGATGCCGATATCCTGCAATGCAGGGCGGATATCCTTCGCGCTCATGATATAACGCCTCCATACGCCAAAACAGGCGGCAAGCCCCCCCTATCGTCGCAGCACACCGACAAAAACACAAACCGCCCCGCTGCGATAGAATCGCCAACAGCTAATCCTGCCAAGGTTCGTGAAGATGTTGCCCCGATACCCATAGAAGCAGCCGAACACAAAACGGCGGATTCGCCAACGGTAAATCATAAACCGGCTGTAACTCGTGGTGAGCTTGTCGAACCCACTAATCAGCACGGTAATCCGGAGATACCGAAATTCAACCTAGCTGAATGATATTATGGCGGAACAGCGAAGAATCACCGCTATAAAAAGAAAGGCTCCCGGTAAAAGAATCGAGGTTGTAAGCGCACCGTCAGTTACCGGTTCAGTCGGTTCTACCAGCCCATTGCAATGGCTGAAACCGCCGGCACGGGAGCAAATCATTGTGGAAATCGTGGCAAGGGATATCGAAAAACTCTGCCGTGGTAATATACTGATAACTGGTAATCGGTCAAAAGGTTAAATGGCAATAACCAGTTACCAAATACAGTTTGCGATGTACGAATGAATCTGCAAGACATATTTCAACAAATCAAAGACGCCGTCAACAGCTTCCTCTTCAAACTCGGCCTGCCGAGTCTGGGAGGAATGCACGCCAAACTGATTCTCACGGTTTTCTTCGCTACCGTAGTTGGATTCGTGGTACTTATGTTGATTCTAAAAGTGCTGAAAAAGCGAAGCTTAAAAAAAAGCATCATTATCAATCTTGAGAGCAGTGATGCACCTCCTGCTCAAGAGACGCAGAAGAAATATGACATTATCGTCCGGCGAATTAACCAAGCTGGGAAGAAATGCAAAAGCATCTTATTTGCCTCGCCTGACGCCGCTGCCTTGCCTGTAACGGTGCCGGTCAATGCAGCTATCGGCTTAGCCAAGGGCAAGAAAAGCTGTCTGCTGATAGACCTTGACCTCGACCGCAATGCTGTCGCGAGGGTATTTGAGATTAATATCGCAGAGAACGATGTGCAAGCCAGAGCGTTTAAGACTGAATTTGAGAATTTGTGGGTCTGGCCGGCGTGCTTTTTTACGCGGCTTAAGCATATGAATATAAAGGAGATAGCACAAAAATCGCTGGACAAATTTGATAGGGTGGTAATAAACGCTCCCACATTAGCTGACAGTTGTGACCGAAGACTAATCATATCAGCAGCAGATGTTGCGTTTATCTGCGCAAAAGATATGGCTGATGCAGCGGAACTGCTGCAGTTAATGAAAGAATTAGACTGCCGGGTAATCGGCAGTATTCAAATCACATCCCCTGAAACAACAAGCATTTAGAAATCCGCCTACAGCGGGTAAAAGGCGGATAAATCCGCCACACATATTGGCGGATAAACTTGCGCACTAACCGTGGGCCAGCGGAATTACAGAAAAATGGTGATTTTTGAGGGGTGGGTTTTGGGGGTAAAATGGTGTTAAGTTACAGCGATTGGGTAATGTGGAAAAGATAAAACTTCGCATCAAACGCGCAAGTCGCGTGAAAAAAATGCAAAAAATTGTAAAAAATTGGTAAAAATTGTAAGAAATTTGCAAAAATTAGCAAAAATTGCACAAAATTGGTGCGTTTTGGACAGTGATTGACGTACCCCCTTGCGCGAATTTGCGCAGCGAGTTCGTAGTCGGTAGTTCATAGTTCATAGAAAAGTTCAGCCACAAAGAACACAGAGCTCACAGAGAATTTTTGGTTCATAGTTCATAGAGAAATTAGTCACAAACGCGCAGGCAAAATAAGGAAATTTTCACATCAAATGCGCAAGTGAAAAAAGGGAATTTTCGTATCAAACGCGCGAGTATTTTGGGTTTCCTTTTGACACGGATTGACACGGTAACATCTTTGGGAAAATTCCAGTAGGTGGCAATACCACCTAGCGCATTATTTGACCAGAAGAAAAGAAACAACGAAGCAAAATGTGCATGGTTATTTGCCCTGTTCGATAAAGTCGGCCTGTCGCTCGATTGCCTGCCAATAGCCGTTCATATTAGCAAGGGTCCGGCGGCCTGTTTCGGTCAACCGGTAATATTTCCTTGCGGGACCATCAGGGGACTTGGCTTGTGTGGTTTTCACAAGTCCTTGTTGTTTGAGTCGCCTAAGGATGCTGTAAATTGTTCCTTCGCTTATGAGCAAGCCTTTGGATTTACGAAACTTCCTTTCTATCTCGTAGCCATACATTCTTCGGTTGCGTATGTCGTTAAGAATGGTCAGTACGAGAAACCCCCTGCGGGCCTGGTTCGTCCAGTTTTTGAAGAAGACGACGTTCATAAGTAGTATGATAAACGGATTTTAGTATCTGTCAATGCCACCTAGCACAGTACAACAAAGATTTTTTAGACGCGGATTGACGATGTACTGCCTTTGGGGAATGTCAGTATGTGGCAGTACCACCCAGCGCAGATAGTTAAGAATATTATGGGAGGTTACTGGGAGAGTTGTGTGGGCAATGAGAGATTCAGTAGGTGGTGATGCCACCTAGTGCAAATAGGCAAGGAAGTTGTGAGAGATTGCGGGGAGAGAGTATGGAGGTGAGAGGCGTTCAGTAGGTGGTGATACCACTTAGCGCAGATAAGCAAAGATGTTGTGGGAAGTTGGGGGGAGAGTATGGGGCAATGAGAGATTCAGTAGGTGGTGATGCCACATAGCGCAGATAGACAAGGAGCCTATGAGAGACTGCAGGAGAAAGTATGGGAGCAGAAGAGATTTCAGTAGGTGGTAATACCACCTAGCGCAAATAAACAAAGATTCTTTTTAGATGTGGATTCTGTGCAGGCTGGGTTTTGCTAACGGCTGGTGGCGGCGGAGGCATCCGCCGGAGGCGGGTAAACCCTCCATACGGACGGCGGGTAAACTTCCTCATTCGACTCCTTCGATGTAGCTCAGGATAAATACACTCAGGGTTAAAAGCTGCGGTTGCGGCGGAGAAAATAAAGTGGATCCCGGATAACGACCTTCCGGGACGGGCGGGCAAGCTGGGCAGCAACAGCAAACTCGTCGCACGTGGTTAGTCGCTCGTATCTCGCAGAACACCGCACCGAGGCCGAGCAGCAAAAGCCTATGTACTTTTGACTCCATCTATACTTGTTTCCTTAGCCGTTCATAACATTCTTTACACACAACGTGTCCATTAAAGACACATGCCTGTTCGAGTCTTCCTATAGTCCTCTCACAGTTTTTGCAGTTTTCGATGTTTTTGTATGAGGCGACGTTATTTGTGGAATTACTGCGTGGCTCTTGAAAAGATGACGTTTGAGGCTGAGCTATAATCTGTCTTTCTTCTACAGGTTTTTTCTTTTCAAATCTTTTGGCTTTTATTACATATGTTCCCGACCACCTATCATGCCACCCGCGTACTCCTGACCCGCCGAAAGAGAACGGTTCAAATGGGATTAATCTTATCAATGCCCTTTTTGCAATTACACCAACAGAAGGTTTTGTGCCGGTTGAGGTGATGACCTTAGTGCCAGTAATGAACTTTGCAGGACTTCTTTGCCACTTTGCTTCAAAAGCGAAACAATAGAGCCACAATAAAGAAACGCCTATAAACCAATCTGTAATAGGGTCGATATTTTCGAAAGAACTAGGAGTTACTAAGCCGAAATATACCACTAAAAAAGCAAATATAAATATTGTAGTATAGGCAAGCACCCTGAAAATGATTACATCAAGAAATAAATTGCCGATGCGAAGAAGTGCCATAGCTGCCTTGTGTTTACTTAGTTTTACACTGTGCTCAGGACACAATTGCCCCGGCGTAAGAGGCCAAAATTTATCACACTTAATACAATACCCCCTGCTGTCTGATGGTAAGTCACACTTCGCACATCTACCAGTTTCAAAGTTTAGGTAAGTGCCCTTACAGCCTTCACAGACATATCCTTCAAGATTCCCTTCTTTTGAAGTTGGTTCACTTGTCTTTTCGCCGCTTAAAGCAAGCACTTTTTCCCATAAACCCCTGTTTTTTGCTTCAGCTTCGATTATTGTCTGAACATGAGGAGAGTATTCTCCCCAATCTTTGGTAGCGGCCTTTATTACATCGGAGTCGCTGGCTCGCTTCCAAGCTTCACTTAGTTCGTTAACATCCTTTTTCATATCCGATGCTCCACATCATACCTTAGAACATATTAAGTAAGGTCTTTTAGTCGTTTAGAACATTCATAGCAAACCTGATTACCGTTGAACGAAAAGGTCTTTTCGAGTTTTCCAATTTTTCGTCCGCAGTTCTGGCAAGACTCAATTTTGTTTGTGCCTGTTTCATTTCGACCATCTGTAGTTTGCAGGATAGCTCTCTGTGTGCTGATGCTGTTTGGGCCTGTAATGGTTTTTGTGTCGTATTTATACTGTTTCCCATCCGGGAAATTGCTCGATTTGCCGGACGATTTTCTTGCAACAATTATAATCACAAGTGTTGCTAAACCAACGCAAATGAAAACTATTAACCCAACACCAAAAAGGCTTCCACTTGCAGTATCGCTGCTTTTATTTTTTGTGAATTGATTGTATTCGTAGCCAATATCGTATCTGAACGAATCAATTATCTGGGTAAAAGCAGGCAAATCGTTTTCAAAATTATCTTTGGTTGAATAACAATGTAGGTTGACTGCCCCGTAATTACTTGGAATTATTGACGTTATCCCAATGACCTTGCCAATCCCGACTACTTCAGATTCCACTTTAATAAACAAGATATTTCTTCTCTTATCATATGTTGTCTGCCCCAATTTTATGTTTTGGATTAGATTGGACAGTTGTTTCTCAACTGTGCGCAGCCCTTTTTGTGCGTCCTTTTCCCACTCATCAGAGGAAGCAAATTTCTCAATTTCACGTTCTGGCCACCGTCCTTTTTCATCTATTGCAAATAATACGTAGGGATAAGTGAAATAAGTTGTGCTTGTTTTTTGGAACGCGCCATCGTAGTTTTGACGATTCAGTTCTGAAGAGGATGCGTTTTGCTCCTGCAATAGTTTAAGAGTTGCTTTTATAGCATCTCTCGGAATTTCTTCCCATCCTGCTGGGATAGTGAGAGAAAAATGTCCTTCTGAGTTATGGTATAAGAGAGGCTCTCTCATACCTGAAGAACTCGCATTTTCAGATAAGGGCTTATCCCCTATTTCATTAGTGTCCGAAGATGAAATTAGATTAAAAAGTTGGTTTGCTGATTCTACGTCCAGATTTTTCAGAATTTTATATTCCTGCAAAGCGGTATTCTTATCACCAACCAATAAATAGGTGAGGCCAAGGCCACTGTGGGCCGCAACATAATCAGGTTTAATTCTGACGGCTTGCTCACAAGCTTCTATCGCATCCTCGTAGCGACCAAGTTGGCAATAAGCAAGACCGATATTAAGGTGAGCCTCAGCATAATCTGATTTAATTCGGAGGGCTTGTTTGCAAGTTTCTATCGTATCTTGGTAGTGACCAAGTTGTAAACAGGCATTGCCGAGATTGTTGTATGCATCGGCATCATCTGGCTTAATTTGAATAGCCTGTTTATAGGCTAATATTGCTTCTTGGTAGCGACCGAGTTTGCTGTAACAATAGCCATTGTAGAACCATGCATCTGCTTCCTGTGGATTTTCTGCTATCACTTTTTTAAAATAAACAAGTGCAGCAGACCAGTTTTCCTGCCATAACTCCTTTAAGCCTTTGTCATAAAACGATTGAGCATCATTTGCATCGGCTGTCATCGCATTGTATGATTCAAATATGGTGGTTTTGGGGGTTTCTTTGAGGGCGATGATTTTGTCGCTGGGAATCGCAAAATTGAGATTCTGGCCTTCTGTTACAACAAGGGTCGCAATGCCTATTACCTCTCCTTTGCTATTTATAACCGGACTTCCGCTTGAGCCGGGCGAAATGGGAGCGGTTATCTGAAGTATTTTGCCAAAGGCGGGAATATCTCGAACTGCCGATACGATGCCGGTTGATACGGTTGATTCAAGGCCGAGGGGATTACCTATAACAACAATGTCCTCACCTTCAGAAGGCACATTCACGCTGAGGTTTAAGAATATTATATTGGCATCCGGTAGATTCACGATGAGCTTGGCAATATCGGCTTCGATGTCTTTGGCAACGATGCCCTGTACCGGATATTCTTTGCCTGCCGAGGTTTTAATAGTGGCTGAATAAGCGCCTTCGATAACATGATGGTTCGTGATAAGGCTGCCTTTGTTATCAATGAAAAAGCCGCTACCTTGACCGATTGGCTTGTTATTCTTGTCGAAAGTCTCTATAAGAACAACGCTTGGCTTTACCTTTCTAACTAAATCTACGAGTTTCTCGTCAGCATTTGCGATAGTAGAACCAGCTACCATCACGCAGGCCAATATGAGAATTAGTTTTCTCATTTTCTCCGCCTCTCAGAAACCTCGATTTTTATCATGTAAAAGTATATTTTGCGGTATATGGATAATCAAGGAAAAACAACACTAAGAACCCGCCGAATAAATCGACGGGCTAAACGAGATTGATTTGAGTTAAACTCTGGTGGGGATGGGTTTTGGACGAGCTTTGCTCAAGACAGGTTTTATCTTAGGTCTGCTCTGAATACTCTCTGTGGGGACGGAGCCGATGGAACGCAGTTTCTTGTATCTACTATCAATGAGATTATCAATCTTAGTTCGCTTCAATTCAGCAAGAGTTTTAACGATGTAGCCCTCGACGCTGAGGACGGTGTCGTGGATGTTTCGATGCGCTCCGCCGAGCGGTTCAGGGATAACGGCGTCAATAAGATTCAGCTTAAGCAAATCCTTACTTGTCAATTTGAGGGCCTCTGCGGCGAGTTCGGCCTGTGAGCCATCCCGCCAAAGGATTGCGGCACAACCTTCCGGCGATATGACCGAATAATATGCGAATTCGAGCATCGCGAGCCTGTCGCCAACGCCAATTCCGAGAGCGCCGCCAGAGCCGCCTTCGCCGATGACAATTGAGATTATGGGCACAGGCAGGCGCGACATCTCCATAAGATTGACGGCGATAGCGTGAGCCTGGCCTCGCTCTTCTGCGCCGATGCCGGGATATGCGCCGGGGGTGTCGATGAACGTTACGATGGGGATGCCATATTTTTTCGCGAATTTCATTTTGGCGATGGCCTTGCGGTAACCCTCCGGATGGGGACAGCCGAAGTTGCAGGCAATCTTCTGCTTTGTGTCTTTTCCCTTATTCTGGCCGACGATAAGGACTTTTTGTCTTCCGATACGGCCGAGGCCTGTTATGATAGCGCGGTCGTCGCCGAAACATCTGTCGCCGTGCAGCTCGCGAAAATCGTCAACCATCAGGTCGAGATAGTCGGTAAGGATGGGTCTATTGGGATGGCGAGCGACGTGGACGGTCTGCCAGGCAGTCAGATTCGAGTAGATTCGCTTGAGCACGGCGACCTGCAATCGCTGGAGCTGGTGAATCTCGGCGGTATAATCGATGCCCTTGACCGAGCTAAGCTTAGTAAGCTCGGCAATCTGGCGGTCGATGTCGGCTACCTTCTGCTCGAAGTCCAGGTAGTTGGCAGGTGGTAACTGGTAATTGGTAATCATTTAATCATTTAACCATTTAACTAAAATAAATCAAAGAAAAAAATTGACAGAAGAGACTGTTTGTTATAGCTTTTCAGTGGTTTTCGTTACGGAGGACACTTTCATAAGGCGTTCATTTTGAAAGACTTAAAACGGATAACTGTAATAGGTTTGGGGCTTTTGGGCGGCTCGATAGTGCTGGCGGTTTCGCGTATCTGGCCTGGGGTGCAGATAACGGGTTATACGCACCGCACCAGTACCCGGCGGAAAGCAAGGCGACTGCTGACAGTGGCGCGGATAGCGGATGATATAAACAAAAGCGTCAGCGACGCAGACCTTGTCATCTTAGCGGCGCCTATAGGCAACTTCGAGGAAATCTTTCGGACGATTGGCGGGTCACTCCGTCGAGGCTGCATTGTTACCGACGTCGGCTCGACAAAAGTCCAGCCGCACCGATGGGCGGCGAAGTATCTGCCAAAAAGCGTGCACTATGCAGGCTCACACCCAATCGCAGGCTCGGAGCAAAGAGGTGTTGAGTTTGCGAGAGACGATTTGTTTGAGCAGGCACTGTGCATTTTGACAAAGGCGAAAAACACACCAAGCGAAGTGATACAAGTGCTCAGGAAATTCTGGTCGTCTCTGGGGTGCTGCGTGAAACTGATGGGGCCGACTGAACACGACAGGGTCTTTGCGAATATAAGTCATCTGCCACACATAACGGCGGCGGCGCTGATAAACGCCAGCAGAGCAAGTGAACTTAAATTTGCGGGCAAAGGCTTTATCGATACTTCGAGGATAGCATCGGGGCCGGCCAATATCTGGGCTGACGTGCTGGCAACGAATGCGAAAAACAGTATAAAAGGCATCGACAGAATCATAGCTGAACTGGAAAAATTAAAAATCGCGATAGGCTCGGCAGACAAGAAAAAAATCAAGAGGCTGTTAGAGACGGCGAGAAACAAACGCGCAGCATTTATAAAATACAAGATGAAAAGTGAGGAAATAATATCGTGAGGCAGTGGCGGTTTGAGGTTTTCAATCGTGCCGGCACCACCGATGTGAACGGCGGCCGGGTGCTGGAAGACATCAGGGAATTAGGCATCACTTCTGTGGAGGCGGTGCAATCGGCGAAGGTCTTTCTGATTGAAGCTGATTTTGACAAGGCTTTTGCGAAACGTCTGGGCGATGAGCTTCTGACTGACCCGGTCTGTGAGGAGTATTACACAGGCAGAAGCAAAGCACCGGCTGGGCTGGCAAAGGCAACACTAATCGAAGTGCATCTTAAAAGCGGTGTTACCGACCCTGTGGCTGATTCGGTAATGGCGGCAATGGCAGATATGGGGGTCAAAGCGAATAACGTTCGAACAGCGAGGAAGTATATTCTGTTAGGCAAAATCACTTCGAGTCAGGTTGATACCATCGCGAAGAAGATTCTGGCCAACGACTGCATCGAGGTTGTCATAATCGGCGACGAGGCTGAGCCGCCAAGTCCGCATCTGAAGCCTTACGAATTTAAGCTGGTACATTGGCCTGTACGCGACCTCGACGATGAGGGGTTGAAAGCGCTGAGCAAAAAAAAGGACTTGTTTCTCAACCTCGTGGAGATGCAGACTATTCAGAAATACTACCGGGAGCTCGGCAGAGAGCCGACCGACGTTGAGCTTGAGACACTTGCGCAGACGTGGAGCGAACACTGCGTTCACAAGACGCTGACAAGCTCGGTGGATATGGCAATCAACGGCGAACAGGTGCATTTCGATAATCTGCTGAAGGACACGGTCTTTCGAGCGACGCGACAGCTCGACAAGAAATGGTGCATATCCGTATTCAAAGACAACGCCGGCGTTATAGAATTCGACAAAGATTCTGCGGTGTGTTTCAAGGTCGAGACGCACAATCGGCCATCGGCACTGGACCCATACGGCGGTTCAGCTACAGGTATCGGCGGGGTAATTCGGGACCCGATGGGGACCGGGCTGGGAGCAAGGCCTATTGCGAACACAGATATATTCTGCTTTGGTCCGCCCGACAAGAAACTCGAAGATATACCCAGAGGAGTTCTGCACCCGAGGAGAGTTATGAAAGGTGTTGTGGCCGGCGTGCGGGACTACGGCAACAGAATGGGAATACCGACAGTCAACGGCGCAATTTACTTCGACGACAGATATATGGCTAATCCGCTGGTCTACTGCGGCAATATCGGCATAATGGACAAAAATAAGTGCTTTAAGAACCAGCAGAGCGGCAATCTTATCATAATGGTCGGCGGCAGAATCGGGCGAGATGGGATACATGGAGCGACATTCTCAAGCGGCGAAATCACACACGAGTATGAAACAATCTTTTCGCACGCTGTGCAAATCGGCAATCCAATCGTGGAAAAGAAGATGTTAGACGTACTGGTCCGGGCGAATGAGGCCGGTCTGTATGAAGCGATTACCGACTGCGGGGCTGGGGGACTCAGCAGCGCGGTCGGCGAGATGGGCAAAAACTTAGGAGCTGAAGTCGATTTGGAAAAAACGCCGCTTAAATATGCCGGCCTGAATTATACCGAAATCTGGATTAGTGAAGCACAGGAACGAATGGTCATAGCGGTAAAGCCGGAGAACTTAGAGGCTATCACCAAAATCTTCGACTCCGAGAATGTCGAGTCAACGGTAATCGGCAGGTTCACCAATGACAAAAAGCTGAGGCTTCGATACAACGGTAAACAAGTAGCTGAGATGGATATGGAGTTCCTGCACGATGGTGTGCCGAAATATTTGCGCAAAGCGGTCTGGAAAAGTCCGCGACTGACTGAGCCCAACATACCGGCAAAAGACAATTACAATGACGAACTTCTGAAGATTCTGGGCTGTTATAACGTTGCGAGCAAGGAATGGGTAATCCGCCAGTACGACCATGAGGTTCAGGGCGGCTCGGTTGTCAAGCCTCTGACGGGCGTGGACAACGACGGGCCGAGTGACGGGGCGGTGATAAAGCCGAAGTTCGATTCGGACAAGGGGCTGGCAATAAGCTGTGGAATGAATCCGATGTACGGCGATATCGACCCGTACTGGATGGCGCTGGGAGGGATTGATGAGGCAATAAGAAATATTGTATGCGTAGGCGGACGAGTCGACAGGATTGCCCTGCTGGATAACTTTTGCTGGGGCAACTGCACGAAGCCGGAGACATTCGGGCCATTAGTTCGTGCAGCACAGGCCTGCTATGATGGTGCGATTGCCTTCGGGACGCCATTTATCTCCGGCAAAGATTCGTTAAATAACGAATTCTCCTGCGAAGATGGAACGCAAATGTCTATCCCATCCACACTTCTAATAAGCGCAATATCGCTGGTTGATGATGTGAGCAGGTGCGTGACAATGGACGCCAAGAAGGCAGCGAACCTGCTTTTTGTCGTGGGCGAGACGAAAAATGAATTAGGCGGCTCACATTATTACAAGATTCACGGCCAACTCGGCACCAACGTTCCGAAGGTGGACCTGAAGACAGCACCTAAGACAGCACAAAAGATTTGCGAGGCGATAGCCAAGGGGCTGATTGTGAGCTGCCATGACTGCTCAGAGGGTGGGCTGGCGGTTGCGCTTGCGGAGATGGGCTTTGCCGGCGGACTCGGAATAGAAGCAGATTTGCGGGGCCTGCCGAGAAGTGCGGACTGCGCCCGCATAGATACACAGCTTTTCAGCGAGTCAAACTCGCGCTACATAGTCGAAGTTGAGCCGGGAAATTATGATGCCTTTGTCAAGCTGATGCTAAATTTGCCCTTTGGACAAATCGGAAAAGTTACAGAAGAAAAAACACTTATCATAAAAGCAGAAGACGGTAAGAAAGTTATTGAGGCCGATATAGATTTGCTAAAAGAGGCGTGGCAGAAGCCGCTTGATTGGTAATAAATCAAGGCAAAAGTAAAAAGGGAAAAGGCAAAAAAGTGAGAAAACAGGTATGGTAGTATGGCAAATAGCAGCAGGTGAGACAGGAAGGGACTATACAAAACTATTTCTCGATTACGACGTGATGTTTATGGGGCCTGGTAATCCTGGTGCTTATGATAAACAGGTTTACGATGACTTGGTTGTACGAGGTTTGCTTGGAAAAGATTTTGCAACACAACTACGTCAATTCTGCACGGAAGTAAAAGGCGGAGATATTGTTTTGCTTCGCTTGGGGTCAAAAGCGAAGGCAATTGGTTTAATTAGGCCATGGAGGTCACGAGAGTATCTCTGGACACAAATTTTTGATGATGTCTACGGCTGGGATTTGCAGCACACTCACCGAGTTATATGGCAAGAACACTTGACAGATGAATTACTGAGAATCCAAAAAAGTCGGAATTTATTTCACTTTCGCGGCCCAGCCTTCAGCAGATTCCGCAAGAACTTGGATAGTCAGTTAAAGGATTTGCTCAATCAATGTAAATCCAGAGCGTTGAAGCCCTTGCCATCTGTGCCTGAACCATTGACTTTAGAGGAGCTTGGCACAGAGTTATTTTCAAAGGGATTGCCAAACGAAGATGTAGATAAATTCATATTAGCGATTCAGAGGCAACGACGACTGGCGAAATGGTATAGGGAAAACCGTCCTCAATCTAAAAAGCCAGCAGAGCACGAGGTTGTAGCCCATATGATATTGCCATTTATGCTTGCCCTGGGATGGTCTGAACAACTGCTCGCAGTTGAGTGGAATCGGATTGACCTTGTCGCTTTTTCTTGCACACCTAGGAAAAAGGAAAATGTGTGTCTGCTGTGCGAAGCAAAGGAGTATGGGCACGGGCTACAAAACACTTTTCCACAAGCCACAAAATACGTTAAAAAACTTAAATTAGATAACTGTAAGAGAATCTTTCTCACAGATGGGGAACGGCTTTATCTTCACCAAAGGAAACAAGATGATAGTTGGGATGAGAATCCGGTTGGATACTTGAATGTGAAGCTGATTCGCACCAATCACATAGCCCCAGCAAGGACGAGTGCCGTCGATACCATAATGGCATTGACCCCTGCGGGCATAAATAGAGAGTTGGTATAAGTACAAAGATATAATAAGGAATGGATTCCCGCTTGCGCGGGAACGACAGACATCAAAGGAAATCGGAATATGACAGATGTTAAAGCGATAGTTTTGCGGGCGGCGGGGATAAACTGCGATATGGAAACCGTGCATGCACTCGAATTAGCAGGTGCAGAGACGCAGGCGGTACATATAAACAAGATAATCGAAGACAAGGCGCTGCTTGAGGAGTTCCATATACTTGTCTTTCCGGGCGGTTTTAGTTACGGCGACGACGTGGCGGCAGGCAAAATCTTGGCAAACCAGGTTATGCATCATCTCTATAAGCCGATACAAAAATTTATCAATGACGGTAAATTAGTGCTCGGAATCTGCAACGGCTTTCAGGCCCTCGTCAAGGTGGGGATTTTGCCCGGCAACGGGACCGGCCGACAAGAGTCCGTAACCATAACCTACAACGACAGCGGTAAATTCGAGGATAGATGGGTGTATTTAGCCCCACAGACCGACAGATGTGTCTTTATCGAGAAAGGCAGACAAATCTATCTGCCGGTCGCGCACGGGGAGGGCAAAGTCGTTACCAAAGACACAGCGACGCTGGAAAAACTGAAGTCCGATGGATGCATTGCGTTCAAATATGTGGACCGCAACGGCAAAGAGGGAGGTTATCCGATTAATCCGAACGGCTCGGTTGATTCGATAGCCGGCCTGACGGATTCCACGGGGCGAGTTCTGGGTCTTATGCCGCATCCCGAAAGGCACGTTCGGCACACGCAGCATCCGCAGTGGTCGCGTTTGAAAGACGGGGACGAGGCTGATGGGACGACAATCTTTACCAACGCCGTCAAATACATCGGGGAAAGGTTCTGAAGGAAACAACGCACACCTTAGAAAGAGTTTTTGACACACGAGTTTTTACGTGCGATAATCATTGTTTTTAGGAAATTCAACCTGAAGGAAGTAAAAATAGCGTCGCACAAAACTGCATCCGAAAGCATATTCGAGAATATGGCAAAAGCAGCAAATGAGAGGCTATCCGGAATCAAGGAGATTTTAGCACATTACCCTGCGAAAAGGGGGAGCCTGATACCAATTCTGCAGGACATACAGGAAAAGTTCGGCTACCTGTCGGAAGAAACAGTAGAAGGAATGGAACAATTGATGGGGATATCGGCCAACGAGATATACGGCGTGGCCACGTTTTACTCACAGTTTCGTTTCAGTCCTCCTGGTAAGCATACCATCCGGGTCTGTGAAGGGACAGCGTGCCATGTGCGCGGCGGGCAGCAGATACTCAAAGAAGTAGAGCAGAGTCTGAGTATTAAGGCTGGTGAGAAGACGACAGACGGTAAGTTCGACCTTGAACGTGTGGCTTGTTTAGGCTGTTGTGCGCTGGCACCGGTGGTGGTGGTTGACAGCAAGGTGCACGCAAAAATGACTGTGAAGAAGATTCCTTCCATACTGTCTCAATACGGGGGCAAAAAGGACCGCGAGAGAAAATGAGTTTACTTCAAGAGGCGTTTAGCAAAGCCCGCACTGAATGGGAGAAGCTGGAAAACAGCGAAACCCCCATTTTTTTTGTTGGTGCGGCGACTTGCGGGCGTGCCGCCGGTGCCACAGAAGTATTAGACAGCCTGCGCAAAAGAATCGATGCTGAGAAACTGGATGTTATCGTTGTTGAAGTTGGCTGTTTTGGGCCGTGCTCTTTTGAGCCATTAGTAATCGTGCACAAGCCCGGCGCACCGCGTGTCTGTTACGGGAACATCGGGCCTGATGAGATAATCCATATTCTGGAAAACTATGTTTTGGGCGACGACCCCTGTGCTGAACTGGCCCTTGGGAAAATGACGCAGGGGCAATTGAACGGTGTCGGCGCTCTTAGTGAACATCCGATGATGCGCCGGCAGGTACGAAACATCCTGCGCAACTGCGGGCTGATAGACCCGGAGAACGTATATCACTACTTAGCCCGTGACGGCTACCGGGGGTTTCTGCGGGCGCTGGAGACAGGGCCTGATAAAACCCTCGAACAGGTCAAGGCATCGGGGCTTCGCGGGCGAGGTGGGGCCGGCTTTCCTACCTGGCGCAAGTGGCAGCTTTGCCGCAGCGTTCCCAGCGAGACAAAATATTTGATATGCAACGCGGATGAAGGCGACCCGGGGGCATTTATGAACCGTTCGCTAATCGAGAGCGACCCGCACGCGGTGCTGGAGGGCATGCTGATTGCAGCCTTTACATTAGGGGCGTCGGAAGGTTACATCTACTGCAGGGCGGAATATCCGCTGGCCATACACCGATTAGATATTGCCATCGGCCAGATGCGTGAACTAGGTCTTTTGGGTAAAGACATCGAGGGCAGCGGCTTTTCTTTCGAGCTGAGTGTAAAGAAAGGCGCTGGGGCATTCGTGTGCGGTGAAGAGACGGCTTTGATAGCTTCGATTGAGGGGCGACGAGGTATGCCACAACCGCGGCCACCGTTTCCTGCCGAAAGCGGTCTGTCAGGCAAGCCAACAGTCATCCAAAACGTAGAGACGCTCGGCAACCTGCCGTTGATTCTGCGCAATGGTGCCAAGTGGTACACTCAGTACGGCAGCAAGTCCAGCAAAGGAACGAAGACTTTCGCTCTGGCAGGCAAAATCAAACGTACCGGTCTGATTGAGGTGCCTTTAGGTATTACACTGCGGGACATAGTTTATGAAATCGGCGGCGGCATTGTCGGCGATAAAGCACTTAAGGCGGTACAAACCGGCGGACCTTCGGGAGGGTGCATTCCGGCAGAAAAAATAGACCTTGCGGTTGACTACGAGTCGCTCACAGAAGCGGGCAGTATTATGGGCTCAGGGGGGATGATTGTGCTTGATGAAGACAACTGTATCGTGGATATGGCTAAGTATTTTTTGTCATTTACTCAGGCGGAATCGTGCGGCAAATGTGCGCCTTGCCGGGTCGGGACGCGTGCGATGCTGAGTATTCTGGAGCGCATCGCGGCAGGGAAAGGCCGGATGGCCGACCTCGACCAACTTAACGAAATAGCGCAGACGGTTAAAGATGGTTCGCTTTGCGGTTTGGGGCAAACCGCACCCAACCCGGTGCTGACGACGCTACGGTACTTTAGAAAAGAGTATGAGGAGCACATTGAAAAAGGGCGGTGTCCCGCATTTGTCTGCGGCAGTATGATTAGCTATCATATTGACCCTGACCGATGCAGCGGCTGTGGCGCATGCGCCCGGGTCTGTCCTGTCAAGGCCATCACCGGCCAAAGAAGAAAACTTCATATTATTGACCAGGAAATCTGTATTAGGTGCGGGGCGTGCCTGAGCGAATGTCCGCCGGTTTATGCTGCTGTTTACCGCCGCAGCGGCGAACTGACCAGATACGAGCAGCGTATAGAAAAGAGGGGAAAGACTAATTAAACAAAGGATTCGCCTAAGGTGAAATTAACCATAGATGGAAAAACAGTAACCGCCAAGAAGGATGAAACCATCCTTGAATGCGCACTGCGGCACGATATTTCGATTCCGCATCTTTGTACGCATTCACATTTGCCGCCGTTCGGCGCATGTCGTCTGTGCGTGGTCGAAATTGAAGGTATGCGAGGCTACCCAACTTCGTGCACAACGCCTGCGGCAGAAGCAATGGTAGTTCGAACCGACACAAAGGCAGTGCAGAATCTGCGTCGAAATATCCTCGGCTTAATGATGCTCGAACATCCAAGCGCCTGCTTAGTATGCGGCAAGCGGGAGCTATGCGAACAATATCGGCCGGAAGCGGACAAGGCGGGACGAACCACCGGCTGCCATACCTGTAATAATAAGGATGTCTGTGAGGTGCGTGCTCTGGCAGAGGATATCGGGCTTTCGGAGCTGGCGGTTCCACCGACCTATCATCAGCGGCCTTTGGAACGGTCAGACCCATTCATCGACCGTGACCTTAATCTGTGTATTCTTTGCGGCCGATGCGTTCGCATTTGTAAACGCCAACAAGGCAGAGCGGTCATCGACTTTGTTAAACGCGGCAGCGAGACGCATATCGGCCAAGCATTCGGGCATTCGCTGAAAGACGCCGGCTGTACATTCTGCGGTTCATGCGTTGACGTTTGTCCGACCGGCAGCTTAGCCGACCGATACGCTAAATGGTACGGCAAGCTGGACACTCTCACGGAAACAACCTGTATCTTCTGCAAGGCTGCGTGTGCATTCGTACTCGGGGCAAAAGGCGGAAAACTAATTACAACAAAGGCGGTCAGTGAGGACGTTCCTATTTGCGTGCTGGGGCGATTTGCCGTACCTGAATTTTTGAATGGGCCTGACCGACTGCGGATGCCGCATATACGTGTGGGTGAAGTTTTGCGCCAGACTAAATGGGAAGAGGCACTGGAGACGGCGGGGGCAAAATTGAAAAGTTTTGTGGGCCAGGGTTTCACGATGGTGTGCGACACCACCAGCACGCTCGAGGACCGACATATATTTAAGAAGTTCACTAATGAGGTGATGAAGTCAACAAACTACATAGAGATAGAGCCTGATGCGCGTGGAGTTTCGCGCAGCTCTTTGCCGGAAGGTACGAAAGCGGTGCTGCTGACAGGCAACTTTGTCGATTCAAGCCGGTTAGACGGACTTGAGGTGGTGATTGTACAGGACTGCTATCCGAGCGTTGCGAGCGAGCGAGCCGATTTTGTTCTGCCAGCCGCGGTGTTTGCTGAGGTCGATGGGACTATTCTGGACAGTTGCGGCCAGGAACGGCCTTTGCGCAAGGCGAGTGAGCCGGCGGGCGAGGCGAAGCCCGAATGGTGGATTATTTGCAAGCTCGCGCAAGCAATGGGGGCTAAAGGTTTTGTATACAGGTCAGCCAATGCAATCGGACGGGAGCTGGGAATCTCGCGAGCCAAATTGTGGGTTGAGCGGGACAAAGCACCTGAAGCGTCGCAGGATGCGAAACTAAGACGAACGTACTTCCGCGGACACCGTATCGACGAGAAGGTCTGCGCACTGCGGCAGATACCAGTGGATGACGCCGGTGCCGGTCAGGCGGCAACGGCTGAACGCGAAGGGGCATTCCAAATCCTGGAAAAACGTGAGATTGCACCAAACATTCACGAAATCGTCCTCGATGCACCCAACGTGGCGAGAAATGCATTACCGGGACAGTTCGTTATTTTGATGGTTGATGAAAGGTCTGAGCGTGTGCCATATACCTTGTGTGACTGGGACGCCGAGAAAGGCACTATCACGCTGGTAGTGCTGGAAGTGGGACGTTCCAGCAGCAAGCTTGCGTTGCTAAAGGCGGGCGATAAGGTGGCTCACGTGGTCGGGCCGTTAGGTGTGCCGCTGGAAATTAAACATTACGGAACAGTAGCGCTGGCGGCGGGATGCTATGGAATTGGAGCCATCGTCCCTATTGCGAGGGCGATGAAAGATGCGGGTAACAGGGTGGTAGTAATTGTGGAAGCCCGCAGCCATTATATGCATTACTATAGTGAAAAACTGCGGGCTGCCTGCGATGAGTTGATACTGACAACAATTGATGGGTCGATGAATATCAAGGGACACTCAGTTGACGTAATCGCTGAAAAGCTGAAAAACGGCGAGAAAATCGATTGTGTTATCGTGATGGGATGTCCTTTCATGATGATGCTGACAGGTCAGGAGACCAAGCCGTACGGCGTAAAAACGTTGGCGGCGCTGAATCCGATTATGCTGGACGGAACCGGGATGTGCGGGGCTTGTCGCGTGACAGTCGGTGGAAAAATGAAATTTGCGTGTGTGGATGGGCCGTTCTTCGATGCACATCAGATTGACTGGGAAGAACTCAAGAACAGGCGGGCCGCGTATCGAGTCGAAGAAATACATTCGGTCGGACAAACCGAAGCGGTGGCGGCGGACCACAACAGTGAGCATAAATGTCTGAGTTTGCATTAACCAAAGATTAGACTTGTACAAATAAATTGATTATTGACCATTTTTGATGACTGAAAAAGACAGACGAGAATTACTGCAGCGGCTTTTGGAAAGGCAAAAGGCCGAGGGGCTTAAACCCAAAGACAGATACGAAATCCCACCGCAGGAAATGCCTGCTCAGGACGCTGTCAAAAGAAGAAGCAACGTCAACGAGGTGGCGACCGGTTATATGGAGGCGCAGGCCCGGCTGGAGGCGCTGCGATGTCTGCAGTGCAAGAATGCGCCGTGCGTTGAGGGATGCCCGGTGCGAATAAGGATACGGGACTTTATAGCTGCAATTGCCGAGGGTGAGTTTAAAAAGGCACTGGAAATCATCAAGGAAAACTCACTGCTGCCGGCCGTTTGCGGGCGAGTCTGTCCGCAGGAGGTCCAGTGCCAGGAAAAATGCACGGTCGGGCTGAAATTCAAGGACGTCGGCAAGGCCGTTTCAATCGGCCGACTCGAAAGATTCGTTGCCGACCTCGACCGGGGCAATGACAGTGTTCCTGCTGCCGGGCCGCCAACCGGGATGAAGGTTGCGGTCATCGGCTCAGGGCCCGGCGGAATTGTGGCAGCCGCGGATACCCGAAGGGCTGGGCACGATGTTACCATATTCGAGGCTTTTCATAAGCCGGGCGGGGTGATGGTTTACGGCATCCCGGAATTCCGTCTGCCAAAGGCGATTGTGCAAAAAGAGATAGACGTCCTTGCCAAGATGGGTGTCAAAATCATCTGCGACTTTGTGGTCGGCAAAACAAGGACCATCGAGCAGTTGATGAAAGAGGACGGATTTGAGGCGGTCTATATCGGTGTCGGTGCGGGTCTTCCGAGATTTATGGACATCGAAGGCGAATCGCTGGTCGGCGTATACAGCGCCAACGAATGTCTGACACGCACCAATCTTATGAAGGCTTACAACTTCGGCAAAGGCGCCGATACGCCGATTGCGCTTTCAAAAAAGGTTGCTGTTATCGGAGGCGGCAATGTTGCTATGGACGTGGCGAGGACGGCTCTCCGCCTTGGGGCCGAGAAGGTCTACCTTGTTTATCGAAGAAGCGAACAGGAGATGCCTGCCCGAATCGAAGAAGTCCATCACGCAAAGGAAGAAGGCGTTGAGTTCCATATACTGCAGAGTCCCAAACGAATCATCGGCGATAAAGACAGCCATGTAACTGCCATCGAATGCCTGAAGTACGAGCTTGGTGAGCCGGACGAATCCGGCCGGCGCAGACCCGTCCCAATAGAAGGGTCGGAATTCCAAATCGAAGTCGATACTGTAGTAATCGCTATCGGCAATGTTGCTAATCCGCTGATTCGCCAGACCACGCGGAGCCTGGAGTTTAACAAGTGGGGGAATATCATTGTCGATGAGAACTGCAAGACCTCGCTGGAAGGAGTCTATGCGGGCGGAGATATAGTTTTAGGCGATGCCACAGTAATTCTGGCAATGGGGCAGGGCCGAACCGCCGCCGCCGCAATAAACAAATATCTCGCGGAAAAGAAAAAAGGCGGCAACTAAAACCAACAGAACAACAACCCGTTGTTATTTTCGCATTTTGTCTGCTGAGAACTTGAGATTTGACAGAGGGGAGGGTTTTTAGTATCATTCTGCCCTTCTCGATTTTTGAAAATCATTGTACGGGAATCCAAGGATTAATATCAGTACAAAAACAGAATACGCCACAGGCGTACAAGAAGGATTCGAAGGCGGCGGTTAGATTCGACAGGCTCACTATAAAAATGGAAATTAAGCCTTTCAGGGCGTTCAGGTTCGACTCGGCGGTAGTCGGCAATGTGGGCAGTTGTATTGCTCCGCCTTACGATATTATAAGCGAGGCCCAGCAACAGCAGCTTTACGAAAAAAGTCTGTACAATATTGTACGTATAACGAGAGGGAAAACAGCCGCATCCGACACTGAAGGCGACAATCAGTACACAAGGGCCGCCGAGTATCTTAATAGCTGGATAGAAAAAGGCGTCCTGAAGCAAGATGCCGATGAGGCCATCTATCCTTACGTTCAGGATTTTGAATTGGGCGGCGTTATCTTTCAGCGTCCCGGTTTTATAGCCCTTTCGAGGCTCGAAGAATTCGGGCCGCGGGGGCGAGTCAGGCCTCACGAGTACACCCTCGATGAGCCGAAGCTTGACCGGCTGAATCTTAAGAGAGCGACCCTGGCCGAGTTCGGCCTTGTGTTTATGCTTTATAGCGACGAGCACAAGACTGCGGACAGGATTATCGGAAATGCCGTCCGACAGAGGGCCCTTGTCGATTTTATCGATGAGCAGAACGTCCGTCATCGGCTCTTCGCAGTAACCGCCGAGAGCGACATCAAGGCGATTTCGAAAATGATGCTCGACAAGAGCTGCGTAATAGCGGACGGCCATCATCGCTACGAGGCGGCCTTAAGCTACTACAGGGAAACGGGCAACCCCGCGGCACAGTACCAGATGACGGCCTTTGTCAACACACAACGTAAGGGATTGGTTATACTTGCCACGCATCGTCTTGTGGGCAATCTTAAAAAGTTTGATTTTAAGAAACTGCTCGGTAAGCTGATGCAAAAATTCGAGGTTACCGAATACCGTTTTGATTCACTGCAGACCCGGACAGAGGCCGGCCTAAAAATGCTTGCGCGAATGAATGATGAGCAGGGCCGCGGCAAAAATGCGTTTGGTATTTTCGCCGGTGGCAGTATTTTTTATGTGGCGGTATTAAAAAACAGCAGCATGATGGATTCTGCGGCGACCGATATGAGTTCCGCCTGGAAGTTGCTCGACGTTTCTGTACTCCATAAGTTAGTCCTGGAGGGGATTCTGGGTATTGACGAGAAGAAGCTGGCCGAGGGCACCAATATCGAATATGTTAAAGATACCGACGATAAAATCGATGAGCTGACTGGAAAGGTCGACAGCGGCCAAAAGCAGGTGGTATTTTTTATGAATCCACCTAAAATGCAGCAGATACAGATGGTGGTCGAAGCCGGCGAGAGAATGCCGCAGAAGTCGACTTACTTTTATCCGAAAATGTACACAGGTCTGACAATTAACAAATTGTAGAGGCTATCGTTTTGCTGTGTATTGCAAAAGAGGGCCCGTAACTTTTCATTGGAGAAGACGAAATGGTAGATTGGAAAAATCCGCCGAGATTATTCATTCCTGGGCCGGTCAAGGTCAATGAAGACGTTCTGCAGCAGCTTGCACGTCCGACATTAGGGCATCGCGGCAAAGAATATGCCCAGCTTCACGCTGAGACCATTGAGATGCTAAAGAAGATTCTTTTCACCGGGCAGTACGTGTTTTTGTCTACATCGTCGGCCTCCGGAATCTGGGAAGCTGCGATTCGGAACTGCGTTGCTCCGGACGAAACGGTTCTTTGCACATCTTGCGGGGCCTTCAGCGACAAATGGGCACAGGTGGCGGAACAGTGCGGCAAAAAGGTCGAACGGCTAAAAGTTGAGTGGGGCAACGCCACTACTGCCGAACTGATTGATAAGAAACTGGCAGCCGGGAAATATGCTGCTGTTACCATCGTTTACAGCGAGACAAGCACGGGCCTGAGAAATCCGGTTTATGAAATAAGCAAAATGATGAAGAAAAAGTACCCTGATGTTCTTGTCTTTGTCGATGCGGTCAGCGCGATGATAGCTATGCCTTTGCATTTTGATGAGCTCGGCTGGGACGTGGGATTTGCGTCGGTGCAGAAGGCCTTTGCGATTCCGCCGGGACTGGCGATAGCCGCCGTAAGCAAGCGAGCAGTGGAAAAGAGCAAAAGAGTTCCCGGTCGCGGCTACTACTTTAACTTTGAGCTGTGGGCGGAATCCGATGCCAAGAGCCAGACGCTCGTCACGCCCAATATCCCGCATATTATGGCCGTGAACTACCAGTGTAAAAGATTCTTGGCGGAGGGTATGGAGAACGTCTGGGCCCGGCACAAACAAATGGCCGACTTTGTAAGGGGCTGGGCCAAAGAAAAATTCGACCTGTTCTGCGAGGAAAAGTATGCCTCGAACACGCTCACGGCGGTCGAGAACACCAGAGGTATCAACGTTGCTGAGACGATAAGCGCCATCCAGAAAAAGCATAATACGGTCTTCGGAAACGGCTACGGCAAGCTAAAAGAAAAGACCTTCCGAATCGCCCATATGGGTGATATTACGCTCGACGAGCTCGAAGAACTGCTCGGCTGGATTGACGAAGAAATCGCATGAAAAAATCTTTGACGTTGCGAACCTATGGGCAACAAAATCGTATAGAAATTAAACTTTTTCGTTGCTGTCGATTTAACGGTCTTTGCTGTTATTACGCCACAGGCGTACAAGTTTGATTATTTTGAGGAAATGGGAGGTTGCCAATGCGAATTTTAAGTTTCAATCGACGTAAAAGGCTGTCATTTCATCTTGTCACTTCGATTTTTCTGGTTTTGATGTTATCCGCAGGTGCGCTGCCAGCCTTAGCGCAGGACACAAACAGCATCGCTGTGCTGCGGGAGATGGGCAAGGCCTTTGCTGAAATTGCCGAAAAGGCTTCGCCCGCGGTAGTTGGTATAAGGGTCGAAAAAACCGTTACCCAGCCGTACTACACAATACCTGATTGGCCATTTGGCGACAGGTCCAACCCATTTGATGACGAGTTCTTCGAGCGGTTCTTCGGCAGGCAACCACGTTCCCAGCAGCGTTCACCAGAGCGTCAGCAAAAATCCGTTCAGACGGCCCAGGCCTCCGGCTTTCTTATCTCGCCGGACGGATATATCCTCACCAATAATCATCTCGTAGGCGGTGCAGACAAGGTTCTGGTCAAGACAGCCGGACACAGCACAGAAACGGAGGCAAAGGTCATCGGTACCGATGCTGCCACCGACGTAGCCTTGGTAAAAATCGAGGGCAACGATTTGCCGTACCTGAAACTTGCCGACTCCGATAAAATACAGGTCGGTGAATGGGTAATTGCTATCGGCAATCCATTCGGCCTGAGCCATACCGTAACGGCTGGCATAGTAAGCGCCAAGGGAAGAAGCGGTCTGCCCATCGAAGGAATCAGCTATCAGGATTTCATCCAGACCGATGCTGCAATTAACCCCGGCAATTCCGGCGGACCGCTGATAGACCTCGACGGAAAGGTGGTGGGCATCAATACGGCAATAATTGGCCCAGGCGGCAATATAGGTATCGGCCTGGCCATTCCAATAAACATAGCAAAGGGTGTTCAGCAGCAGCTTATTGGTACGGGTAAGGTCGTTCGAGGGTGGGTTGGAATAGCTATGACGCAGTTGACACCTGAACTGGCTGAAGGCCTCGGACTTGCCAAGGACACTAAGGGCGTGGCTGTGTCGCAGGTCTTCGAAGGTTCCCCTGCTGAAAAAGCCGGTATTAAGCATAATGATGTTATCGTAGAATTCGAAGGTCAGCCGGTTGAAAGCGACAATGAGTTCCGCAACCGCGTCGCGATGCTAAAGCCCGGCACCGAGGTCAAGCTTGTCGTGCTGCGGGATGGCGAACGCCAGACCTTTACCATCACACTCACCGAGCGTCCGCCTGAGGAAAAAGTCGCAGCGGCTGGGTCGCAGACTATTGAAAAATTAGGCCTTACCGCCCAGAACCTGACTGATGATTTAGCGGAGCGATTGGGCTATAAGGGACTAAAGGGCGTGGTGGTTACCCAAGTTGAGCCCGGCTCACTGGCAGAACTGAGCGGTATCAGGGACGGTATGTTGATTGTGGAAGTCAATCGTGAGCCTGTTTCCAACATCAAAGAATTCGAGAAGGCGGTGGAAAAGGCCGGCAAAGACAGGTCGATTTTGCTTCTTCTCACAGACGGCCGATTCGCTCGCTACGTGATTTTGAAACTGCCCAAAGAAAAAGAATAGGACACTGACATAGTAAAGCCTTTATGTTGTAAATGCCTTAGCCCCGCCCAAAAAGCGGGGCTTTTGTATTGGCTGGATTCAGCGTTGGACTAATCGCCCAAGATTATTGTGTTTGCCTATTGCATTTTGTCGGCCAAGACGCTATAATTACCCCAAATATTTCGGTTCTGTCAGATTAGATGGGCAGTCGTTGTCGGGCTGCCCTTTGTTTGGGTGTAGAGGATATTTTCAGGAGCTTTAGTTATGGCTTGTAATTTAGCGATTGCGGGAGTAACCGGCGCTGTCGGGCAGGAGTTTTTGAAGGTTCTGCAGCAGCGTGATTTCCCATTCGACTCGGTAAAAATGCTTGCCAGCAGCCGCTCGGCCGGCAAAAAAATTGATTTCAAAGGTAAACAGTATATCGTCGAAGAACTGACTGCGAACAGCTTCGAGCGGATTAACATCGCGTTGTTCAGCGCCGGCGGGGACAGAAGCAAGGAATTTGCGCCTGCCGCCGTCAAGGCCGGTGCGGTTGTCGTAGATAATTCTTCGGCCTTTAGAATGGAGCCGGATGTCCCCCTTGTCATTCCGGAAATCAATCCGCAGAAAATTTCCGAGCACAAGGGCATCATCGCCAATCCGAATTGCTCGACGATAATCGGCATCGTGCCGGTCTGGCCACTGCACAAGGCCAACGCCGTCAAGCGGATGGTTGTCAGCACCTACCAGGCCGTCAGCGGAGCGGGAATGCAGGCGATGCTCGAACTGGAGAACCAGAGTCGCGAAATACTTGAAGGCAAAGAGCCGACCTGCAAGGCTTTTCCCCATCAAATTGCGTTTAACGTCTTCAGCCATAATTCTCCGCTCGACGCCATCGGCTACAACCTTGAGGAGAGAAAGATGGTCAACGAGACCCGCAAGATTTTCGACTGTCCGAGCATCGCGATTACCTGTACCTGCATTCGCGTTCCTGTTTTTCGGGCCCACTGTGAAAGCATCAATCTTGAGTTTACCGACCCGATTACACCGGACCAGGTCAGAGACCTTTTAAGCACTGCGCCGGGCGTTTCGGTTCTGGATGACCGCAAACACAATCGTTTCCCGATGCCCATTGACGCCACTGATAAGGACAATATTTTTGTCGGCCGAATACGCCAGGACGAATCCATACCTGATAACCGCGGCATCAATATCTGGGTTGCCGGCGACCAGCTGCGAAAAGGCGCGGCCCTGAATGCTGTTCAGATAGCGGAAAGATTGCTATAATCGGCCTCGATGGCGATTCGCAATATAAAACTAACAATCAGCTACGATGGTCTAAATTACAGCGGGTGGCAGAACCAGCGAGGCAAACGAACCATCCAGGGCGAACTCGAACGAGCGCTTGGTGAACTGACCGGCGTTTTCATTAAAGTAAATGGTGCCAGCCGAACAGACGCAGGTGTCAGCGCCCTCGGCCAAGTCGCAAACTTTTTTATCGACTCACCGATACCAACTGAAAATTTTGTCAAGGCAATCAATCACCGGCTGCCGCAGGACATTGTCGCTACCGAGGCAGTTGAGGTAGACCAAACTTTTGACGCTTCTGGCTCAGCTAAAAGCAAACTATACCGATACACAATTTTCACCGGCAAAAATCGGAACGTCCTGAAAACCCGAAATTGCTGGCACCGACCCGCAGCGCTCGATACTGCTGCAATGAACGCCGCCGCAAAGATGCTAATCGGCAAAAAGGACTTCAAATCCTTCGCGTCAGCTGCGGACAAACGCGAAAGCTCGATTCGCACGGTAATGCAATGCCAAGTTACGCAGGAAGACAAGTGGGTCTATATAGATATCGTAGCCGACAGGTTTTTGTATAATATGGTCAGGAATATCGTCGGCACTCTCGTTGAAATCGGCAGAGGTAAATGGAAGCCTGAAAAGATAGACGAAATTCTCGAAGCCAAAAACCGAACCAAAGCAGGGCCTATCGCCCCTGCTCAGGGCCTTTGTTTGATGTGGATTAAATATTGAAAATCGTTCACATAATAACCCGGTTGATACTCGGCGGAGCGCAGGAAAATACGCTGATTACCTGCAAACTGCTGGCAGAGCGAGGCCATGATGTTACACTCATCACAGGCCCTGCATTAGGCCCTGAAGGCGAGTTATTTGAACAAACCAAAAACCAAAAATATAACGTAATCGTCGTCCCCAAAATGATTCGTGCAATCTGCCCCTTATACGACACCATAAGCTATTTCCAAATAAAAAAGCACCTTCAGCAGTTCCAGCCTGACATTGTTCACACTCACTCGGCCAAGGCGGGGATATTAGGCAGATTCGCCGCATACAGCCTGAAAGAAAAATGGGGATGGGACCTGCCCGTAGTGGTACACACAATACACGGCTTAGCGTTTCACCCTTACCAAAATAACCTGCTGAATAAATTCTATATCGCTATTGAAAAAGCTGCTGCGAAGCGAACGGATTTTTTCATTAGTGTGGCCGACGCAATGACCAATCAGGCGATTGATGCGGGAATAGGAGAGCCTGATAAGTTCGCTACGGCCTACTCAGCTATTGAAGAGGATGATTTTCTTCGGCCCGTATCCGGTGAGCAAAAAAGGCAATTTCGACAAAGGTACGGCATTTCTGAAAATGCTGTTGTGCTTATTACTATTGCGCGGCTTTTTATGCTGAAGGGCCATGACTACATTATCGAATCAGCTAAAACGCTCTTGAAGCAGTACAAAAACGCAGTCTGGCTTTTTGTCGGAGACGGAAATTTATCAGAGCATTATAAGAAGCAGCTCTGTCAGTTAGGTCTTGCCGACAGAATCAAATTTACGGGTTTACTCTCGCCTAAGGAAATTCCACTTGCGATTGCCTCCTCGGACATTCTTGTTCATTGTTCTCTGCGGGAAGGTCTTGCGAGAGCGATACCTCAGGCGATGCTTTGCGGCAGGCCGGCTGTCTCTTTCGACGTTGATGGAGCGCGCGAGGTCGTAAACGAAAATACCGGCCGACTTATCGAACCAAAGAATGTGGAGCAATTGACAAAGGCCTGCGCCGAATTGATAAAAAACAAAGAGCTAAGAGACAAACTCGGTGCTGCCGGCCGAGAATCCGTAAAGAAAAAGTTCGCACCACAGACTATGGTCGACACCATCGAAATAGTCTATAAGAATTTGCTCGCATAAGCTTATACTTCGCTCCCACTTTATATTAAGTCTCGAATTGTGTTAGACAAAAAGCAAATAGACCAAATGCTCAGACAAGCTGATTTAGGCAGGTGCACCGTCAGCCCTGTTGGAGCAGGTCACTATAACGATTCATACTATATCAATTCGGAAAAGGGAAGATTCGTACTGAGAATTGCACCGCTGGACAGTGTCCCGAAACTATTTTATGAAATTGATATGATGAGGTCCGAAGTCACTCTTCACCGGCTGGTAAAAGAGCATACCGATATTCCAGTTGCTCAGATTGTCTATCATGATTTTTCGAGGCAAACCATTGACAGAGACTATCTTATAATGGAGTACCTCGAAGGCGAACCAGGCTGGTTCGATGAACAAGAACTGGGCAGGTATGTAAAGCAACTTCATTCAATAAAAGGGGGTCGTTTCGGATATCCTGAACGGGCGGCACCAACCGGAGAAAACTGGCCCGATATTTTTCACGCATACGTTCGGTTGGTTTTTGACGACGGTTTGTCATGCGGCGTTATTGACAAGAATGAATATGAGCGATTTTTATTAATTTATGAGCGGCACCGTGACGTGGTCACTGACGTTGAGCCATGCCTTCTCCACCTTGATTTGTGGCACCAGAACATTCTTACAGCAAGTGGAGAGATAACGGCGATACTTGATTTTGACAGAGGTCTTTTCGGCGACCCGGAGCTTGAATTTGCGGTGCTTGATACCTATGGATACAGCGGCCCGGAATTCTTTAAAGGTTATGGAAGGCTGCGTCCTGCAGATACAAACGCCCAGATTCGCCAGAGGCTGTACATTGTGTATGAGCTTATAAAATACGCATTTATCCGTGTTGCCCGCGGCAAAAGTATGGCGACCGGCAGAAGCCATGTGAGACAGTGCCAAAAAATATTAAATGAGATAGAATAAAACCATGTCGTCAGGCTCAACAGAATATTGCTCTGTCAGGAGAAAAAGCGTTATGAAAAGCTACAGAAAAGAATTATGGTTTAATACGAAAACGAGGCGGGAATTTATTAATATTACGCCGCAGGTCGAAGAAGCTTTGAGAGAAAGCGGCATTAAAGAAGGTTTTGTTCTCTGCAATGCTATGCACATAACCGCCAGCGTCTTCATCAACGATGACGAAACCGGCCTGCATCATGATTTCGAGGTCTGGCTGGAAAAATTAGCGCCTGAAAAGCCGTATTCGCAGTACCGTCATAATGGTTCTGAAGACAACGCTGACGCTCATTTGAAGCGCAGTATTATGGGGCGCGAAGTAATTGTAGCCGTCACAAATGGCAAACTTGACTTCGGCCCGTGGGAGCAAATCTTCTACGGCGAATTCGACGGCAAAAGGAAAAAAAGAGTTCTTGTAAAAATCATCGGCGAGTAGATAATTAGGCCGTCGAATCGGATATAACTTTAGGAAGGAGTTAAATTATGGCAGAAGCAGCCCAAAAGCCGCAAGGAACAGGTGGTACTGAAGAGGGCAAACAACAAGCCCAGCCGAGCGCGGAAGTCAGCAAAGATGCTCGTATGTGGGCGATGTTGTGTCACCTGCTGGGACTTTTTACCTGCTTTATCGGCCCACTGATTATCTGGTTGATAAAAAAGGATGAAGACCCGTTTGTCGACAACCAGGGCAAAGAGGCTCTGAACTTTCAGATTACCGTAGCCATTGCAGGGATTGTGTCCGTAGCACTGACAGTTGTTTGTATCGGGGCTTTCTTAGGAATTGCGGTCTCCATTGCGGACTTGGTCTTTGCTATCGTTGCTTCTGTAAAGGCAAACAGCGGCGAGGCGTATCGCTATCCGGTAAGTATAAGATTCATCAAATAAAGAATTGAGTTCATCGGGGCTGCGATTACACAAGCATAGTACTTTGTCACATACGGTTTGAGGGGTTATCCCTTGCAAAATCTGCATCTGCGGGCTATCATAGCTTAAATGGCAGCGAAATCGCGCAAGGAGAATGCCGACCGAAGCCCGGCAGCGGTCAACAAAAAGGCCTATCACAACTACGAACTCACAGAAAGGTTTGAAGCGGGCCTGTCGCTGCTGGGTACGGAGGTAAAATCTCTGCGGGCCGGTCAGGCCGATTTGGCAGGTTCATACGCGAGGGTCGAAGACAGACAGGGCTGGCTCATCGGCACCAACATAGCGAGGTACGACAAAGCCGGCACAGCCGGTCACGAACCGACAAGAAAAAGAAAATTGCTGCTGCACAAGAATGAGCTTCGCAGGATACAGACAAAGCTCGACCAGCGTGGCTTTACGCTCATTCCGCTGCGGATTTACTTTAACGACAGAGGCCTGGCAAAAGTTGAGCTGGCACTGGCCAGGGGCAAAAGAAAATACGACAAACGGACAAAAATCGCTGAACGCGAACAAAAGAGAAGTATCGACAGGGATATGAAGAGGTATCGCAAATAAGTTTGTCGTGGATTCGACAAGCTCACCACAAGTCAATTAACCAACGCTTTTTGGATTTTATGGAGTTTTGGGAAATGGCTGAAGAAGAAAAAAACCAGGAGAAAAAAATCATAGTAGATGAGGACTGGAAGCAACAAGCTCAGAAAGAAAAAAAGATATTAGCTGCCCAGGAAAAAACCGAGAAGAAAAAAACAGGCAAAGACAAACCTGAGCGTCCCCCCCTGCCGAATGGCAATTTTGCCGCGCTTATAAGTATGCTCACCACGCAGGCGCTGTTTGCCCTGGGTGTGCTCAAAATCGAAGGACAGGAGAGAGAACCAGACCTTGAGATGGCGAAATACAATATCGATATGCTCGAAACACTCCAGGAAAAGACCAAAGGCAACCTGACCGAAGAGGAAAAGAAGGTCCTCGAAAATACTCTCAACCAGATTCGAATGGCTTACGTAAAAGTTGCGGGGTAAGCGCCTTGGCGGACATATTGGACAAGATAATTGCTGATAAAACTGCTGAAGTAAGCTATCGCAAATCTCAGATGAGCCTCGAACAGCTCGAGAAGCGAATACGCTCGATGCACAAGTGCCGCAACTTCTACAAAGCAGTTACAAAACGCAATGCCCGCGGGATAAACGTCATTGCTGAGGTCAAAAAGGCATCTCCCTCAGCTGGTGTTATCTGCGAAGATTTCGACCCTGTAGCGATTGCGCAAACTTATCAGAAATGCGGCGCCGATGCCATCAGCGTTCTTACCGACGAGAAATACTTTCAGGGCAGGCTCGAATACATTGAACAAATCAAAGATGCAGTGGACCTGCCGATTCTGCGAAAGGATTTTATCATCGACCCGTGGCAGTTGTATGAATCGCGTGCTGCCGGTGCTGATGCGGTTCTGTTAATAGCTGAAGTGTTGAAGACCGCCGAGATTTCCGATTTGATGATACTTGCGGCTGAACTGACGCTTACCGTTCTTTTGGAAGTGCACGACGCGGATACTCTGCTTTCCATCCGGAGTTTCCTGGGTTTTCCCAAAAAAGGTTACAGCGTCCTCGGAATAAACAATCGAAACCTCAGAACAATGGAGGTTGACCTGGGAACGAGCTACCGATTAGCTGAACTTGTCGATAACAAAGACGAGCTCGTCGCCGAAAGCGGCATAAAGAGGCGCGCTGACGTTGAGCGGCTTAAAGCTCTCGGCGTCAAGGCTGTGCTAATCGGCCAGGTGCTGTGCGAAAGCCCAAGCATCGAAGACAAATTCCGCGAGCTTTTCGGTTGATGCAGCTACTCGAAAAGCCGCCGATATTGGACGCAGCAAAATGACTGAAGATATGAAACACCAGGATAAAAAACCTTACCGCGGCGAGGTTGCCTACATCTATGCTTACGACCTTGCCTACGATATGAAGCGCCAGCCTGTCGAGCACATCTTATCTCAGCCTGCAAGGAACTACTTCATCGAGCCAAGCAAGCGCAGCCCCCGACAGATGTTCTTCCATCGGCCGCAGGTCGCTGATTTTCCCGCTCAGACAAAGCAACTATCCGACGGTCAGGTAGTCCCCGTCAGGCGAACTGTCAAGCTCTTTAGTATCGGTGCAATCAGTATCGCAGTCCGCGTGCCGTTCTCCGTCGCAAACATAGAGGAACTTGTCACCTACCACGACCTGAAATTCGCCGACGGAACCCTTGAACAGGACATACACGAACTGGCGGAGGCGGTCAGACACGACCTCGAACTTCATTGCATCCGTCCCGTGCCCACAATCACGCAGGCCGAGGCATACACCGTTTTCTGCCTTACCGGCCTTCCGCAAACAAGCGACGGCGAAAATCCCTCAGCCGAGCAGTGGCTAAAGGCCAACCGCCGACAGGTTGCAGCGCTGTTGACCGAGGAGGAAGACGCCGCGGACCTCTCCGAGCAGGAAATGGCTGAGTCCACTCAGCTCTACATAAGCTATTACAACAGCGACCTGGTGGTTGTCGACTGGGGCTCTGCGCTAGTTGTCGGTCAGGGGGCAGCGATTGATGACGTCCTGCACATTATGGAACTCGCCAACGTCCAGTTGGTCGAGCTTGCAGCTTATGACCGTATCCTCGACGATTCGCTCCAGGTCTCTTATCAGGATATCACACAGAGACGATTTCACTCCAGCAGAGACGTGCACAGGAGATTGCGCGAGATGCGGATAGACCTGTCGCGGATGAGCGATGAACTATCGAATATAACAAAGTTTTTCGGCGACTGGCACCTGGCACAAATCCACGCGAATTTGGCCAGCCGGTTTCACCTCGGCGACTGGCACCGAACCATAGATGAAAAGCTCCGCATGCTCGGCAATCTTTACCAGATTCTCCAGCAGGACAGGTCCAATTTCATGATGCTTGTGCTCGAAGTTACTATTGTTTTGCTCTTTGTTATCGACCTTCTGCTGCTGTTTTTCCACTAAAGTTTCTGCAATCAACTTTAAGCCACAGGCTTATAAATCTGTGACGGAAGGAGGCTTTACGGATTATGAATATAGTATTTCTTCTATTGCTTGGCGTGCTGGCCGGGGTTTTCAGCGGCCTGATTGGTATCGGCGGAGCGATAATCATTGTTCCGTCACTTGTGCTTTTGCTCGGCCTCTCACAACATATGGCTCAGGGTACAACGCTGGCTTTGATGGTTCCACCCATCGGCCTATTAGCAGCCTGGACATATTATAAGGCCGGCTTTGTCGATTTGAAGATGGCAGGCTTTATATGTATCGGCTTCTTTCTAGGCGGACTTATCGGCGCCGAAATTGCTACTATAATTCCCGACCAACTTTTAAGGAAGATTTTTGGAGTTGTACTGCTTCTGGTATCGCTGAAGATGATTTTCGGCAAATGAACAAAGGCAACCGGCTACCCATAATACGTCAGAAAAAAGGGAGTTACCATTCGTTTTAGTTGTGCAGAAACACAACGAAATCAACTACTCTTTTTCCACAGCTTTTTGAATTCTGGCCCACTCGTCCTTGAGTGTAACGGTGCGATTGAAGATGAGTTTGCCGTCGCGGCTATCAGGGTCAACACAGAAATAGCCGAGCCGCTCGAACTGGTAACGGCTCATCGGTTTTGCATCGGCCAGAGACGGCTCGACACGGCAGGATTTTAAGACCGCCAGTGAATTTGGATTCAGGTTCGATTTGAAATCAGCGCCTTCTTCCACGTCATCAGGATTTTCACTGTTGAACAGATGCGAGTAAAGTCGCACCTCGGCCTCAACAGCGTGCGGGGCTGAGAGCCAGTGCAGAGTTGATTTGACCTTTCGGCCCCCGCTCTTGTCTTCGACAAGAAGACGCGGGGGGGTATCGCCGCCGCGAGTGGCTGGGTCGTAGGTACAATGAAGCTCCGTAATCTCACCCTTGGCGTCTTTCACCACGCCTGTACATTTGATGAAATAGGCGTATCGCAGGCGAACTTCCCGTCCCGGCGCCAGACGGTAGAACTTCTTGGGCGGAGCTTCCATAAAGTCATCCCGCTCAATGTAAAGCTCCCGTGAGAAGGGAACCTTACGTACACCAGCGATTAGGTCTTCGGGATTGTTAACGGCCTCGAGCTGTTCGACCTTGTCTTTGGGGAAGTTATCGATTATTACTTTTAATGGCTGAAGCACCGCCATTACGCGAGGGCTGGTCTTATTCAAGTCTTCACGGAGGCAGTGTTCCAGCAATGCGATATCAATAGTACTGTTGAATTTGTTGACTCCGATAACCTGGCAGAAATTCCTGATAGATTCCGGCGAATAGCCACGTCTCCGCAGGCCGCAAATGGTCGGCATCCTCGGGTCGTCCCAGCCACTGACTCTGGCATCCTGCACTAATTGCAGCAGCTTTCGCTTGCTCATCACTGTGTAGCTTAGGTTCAGCCGGGCAAACTCAATCTGCTGCGAATGAAAAACACCGAGCCGGTCGAGGAACCAGTCGTACAAAGGCCGATGATTTTCAAATTCAAGCGTGCAAATCGAATGAGTAATCTTTTCGATGGAATCTTCAAGGCCGTGAGCCCAGTCGTAGGTCGGATAGATGCACCACTTGTCGGCCGTGCGGTGATGGGTTGCGTGCAAAATGCGATACATAACCGGGTCACGCATATTCAGATTCGGATGCGCCATATCTATTTTGGCCCGCAGTGTTCGTGAGCCGTCCACAAATTCACCTGCCCGCATTCGTTCAAACAGATTGAGATTTTCTTTTACGCTGCGGTTTCGGTAGGGACTGTTCTTTCCGGGCGTGACAAGCGTGCCGCGATATTCTCTGATTTCGTCGGCGTTCAGGTCGCAGACGTACGCCTTGCCGGCCTTGATAAGCTGAACAGCATATTCGTACATCTGCTCGAAGTAATCGGAGGCATAATAGAGCCTATCGACCCAGTCGAAGCCGAGCCAGCGGACATCCTCGATAATCGCATCGATATATTCCTGTTCTTCCTTTGTCGGATTGGTGTCGTCGAAGCGCAGATTGCACGTGCCGCCTTTATTTTCCGCTGCGATGCCGAAATTCAGGCAGATACTCTTTGCGTGTCCGATGTGCAGATAGCCGTTCGGCTCAGGCGGAAACCGTGTCGCAACGCGCCCATCCCATTTGCCGCTCTTTATATCCTCAGCGACAATGGCCCTGATAAAATCAAGCTGGACCTTTTCTCCATTCGAACCTTTTCCGCTATCTACCTTATCCACTTAATTGTGCTCCGTCTCTTAGAAACAAAATTGGTCGGTTTGAGTAGTTTAGCAAATTGTGTTTCGACAGCAAAGCCAATTCATCTGTTTCAGTGTTCCTCTTTGCCACAATGGACTTGGCCATGTCCGACGGCACTGTGGCTGCTTTTCTCACCGTTATCAAGCGAATCCTATCGCCCAGATGCACAGGCAGCAGGCACCTGCCAAACTGGCACGGAGCCGATTAGGTAAGCAATCATAAATACCTGTTTACAAACAGCTTATGCTTTTTGGTTGATTTGGGCACGGTGTTTGCTCTAATGTATTCGAGAATACATAACGATTTATACGCCTACGGCGTATTAATATTTTGAGGGAATCGGGTTATGAAATTCGACAAATTCACGTTAAAGGCTCAGGAATCGCTGGCGACTGCTCAGCAGATAGCGATGGCCAGGTCCCACACTGTTCTTTCGCCGCTGCACCTGTTAAGTGCCGTTTGTAGTGACGAGGATGGTGTCGTCGTTATGATACTCAAAAGGATTGGCACCAACATCGGCCGGCTGACGGATATGATAGAGGGTGAGCTTAACCGCCTGCCACAGGGCTCCACCAGCTCTCAACTCCTGCCCGACCCAGCTTTCAACAAAATAGTTCTCGATGCCCAGAACCGCGCCGATGCGATGGGCGATGAGTATCTCAGCGTGGAGCATCTGTTTCTTTCACTTGTCTCGGTTCAGAGTGACGCTAAAGAGATTCTGCGGCTCAACTCGGTGGAGGAAAAGGATATCGAAAACGCTTTAAAGGATATTCGAGGCGGTGAAAAGATAACCGACCAAAGTCCCGAAGGCAAATACAAAACCCTCGAACGCTACGGCATCGACCTTCTGGAGATGGCGCGAAAAGGAAAGCTCGACCCTGTCATCGGCCGGGATGAGGAAATCCGCCGATGTATGCAGGTCTTAAACCGCCGAACGAAAAACAATCCGGTGTTGATTGGCGAACCCGGCGTCGGCAAAACCGCGATTGTCGAAGGCCTCGCCCAGCGGATAGTTGCCGGTGATGTCCCTACGGGTTTAAAAAATAAAAGGATTATCGCCCTCGATATGGGTGCATTGATTGCCGGCACGAAATTCAGGGGCGAATTTGAAGACAGGCTGAAAGCGGTACTGAAGGAAGTTGTCGCCGCTGAGGGCCAAATCATACTTTTCATTGATGAGTTGCATACCGTTGTCGGCGCCGGCAAAGCTGAGGGCGCGGTCGATGCCGGCAACTTGCTGAAGCCCTCGCTTGCCCGCGGTGAGCTACGCTGCATCGGCGCAACCACAATTGACGACTATCGAAAGTACGTGGAAAAAGATGCTGCACTTGAAAGGCGATTTCAGCCGATTCTGATTGACCCGCCGACAGTTGAAGAGACGATAGCCATACTTCGCGGGCTGAAAGACCGCTACGATACGCACCACGGCGTCCGGATTACCGATTCAGCGCTCGTTGCCGCTGCGACGCTGTCGAACCGCTATATCACCGACCGCTGGCTGCCGGACAAGGCCATCGATTTGGTTGATGAAGCGGCATCGAGACTGCGAATCGAGAATGACTCGCTACCCGCTGAGCTGGACGATATCCGAAGAAAAACCGTTCAGCTTCAAATCGAGCGCGAAGCGCTGAAGAAAGAGACCGATGATGCGAGCAAAAAACGATTGAAAAATACCGAAAAGGAGCTCTCTGACCTGCAAAAGCGGGATGCCAAGCTTACAAGTCAGTGGGAAGGCGAAAAAGCCGAGATAAACCAGATAAAACAGCTAAAGGAAAAAATCGAGGACGCCCAGAACCAGTTTGAAACCGCCCAGCGCAAAGGCGAGCTGGAAACCGCCGCCCGTTTGAAGTACAGCACAATAGCCGATTTGAAGAAACAACTCGAAGAAAAGGAGGCTCAACTTTCCAAATCGGACCGCTCTATTATCCAGAACGAGGTAACGCAGGAACACATCGCCGAGGTCGTATCAAAATGGACGGGCGTACCGGTTGCGAGGTTGCTGAGCGGTGAACGCGACCGGCTGATGAAGATGGAAGAGCATATTCGTAAACGGGTAGTCGGCCAGGACGAGGCGGTAGAAGCCCTGTGCAACGCCGTCCGCAGAAACAGGGCAGGCTTGGGTGACCCGAATCGGCCGATAGGAACGTTTCTGTTTTTGGGGCCGACCGGCGTTGGAAAAACCGAACTTTCAAAGGCACTGGCTGATTTTCTCTTCAACGACCCAAACGCTATGGTCCGCATCGATATGAGCGAGTTTATGGAGCAGCACTCCGTTGCGCGTCTTATCGGCGCACCGCCCGGCTACGTCGGATACGAAGAAGGTGGCAGACTGACGGAAGCAGTTCGGCGAAAACCCTATTCAGTAATCCTGCTTGACGAGATTGAAAAGGCACATCCGGACGTCTTCAACGTCCTGCTGCAGGTCTTCGATGACGGCCGACTGACCGACGGAAAAGGCAAAACCGTCGATTTCAAAAATACCGTTATCATTATGACCAGTAATATCGCCAGCCAGCAGATTCAAAAGCTGACCGAGGAATCCGGTTCCGACTGGGAAATCGAGGCCCATGTCAAAGACGCACTCAAGCAGCACTTTAAGCCGGAATTTCTGAACCGTATCGACGAGATAATCGTCTTCCATATACTCACAAAGGACGATTTGAAAAAGATTGTCGATATCCAGCTTGGCTATCTTGTCCAGCGTCTCGATTCGCGCAAGATTAAGGTCGAAATTACCGACAGCGCCCGTGAGCAGATTATGAACGAGGGCTATGACCCTGTCTTTGGCGCAAGGCCTCTGAAGCGTACCATCCAGCAGCGTCTGGAAAATCCGTTAGCCGCTGAGATTTTGTCCGGAAGATTCACCGAAGGCGACAGCGTAAAAATCGACGCCAAGCAGCACAAATTCATATTCGAGAAAATATAGTTCCGTCACCCGCTGGAACACTAAACTGTAATCAAAAAGCCCGTTGTCACAAACAACGGGCTTTTTTAATCCTGATACAACTACAAAAACAGTTTTACGCCACAGGCGTACAAGTTTTCAAAGCTGTATCTCTGAAAGTCGCTTTATCGCTTCTTTGATATTTTCACGAACCACCCCCTCGTTTGCTTCACGCAGCCTTCCCTTCAACATCGCTTCACCCAACTTTGTCTTGTATGTCGTTGATACAGTGTCCACCCAAACTCTCTTATACTCGCCTGCTTTGCTCAGTTCCCACCTCGTACCCATATTTACATCAAAATACATACCTATCTTCGGAGATATCACCGGCTGGTCATAGTGCAAAATGGTTACGTCCAAAAAGTAATCCGGCCTTTCGTCCTTGACTGCCGCCACAAAAACACCGGATTTAAGAATAGCCCTCCTCAGGGCTTCCGTAAAAGCCGAATCCGAGATTTGAGAGGTCCACAAAGGATGAGTTTCTCTTCCACCTACTACCTCAACTTTAACCGTGCAGGGATGCTTATTCGTCAAATCATAACTACTTGGAATCATCCTGCTCGCACGCGCCGCACATCCTGCGAAAAACAAAAGGTAACTGCACCCCAGTAAGGCAAACGACCCCCGAAGAAAATATTGAAATCGTCTCGATTTCATAAGGGCTTCCGAAATTAACGTTCAATCCTTAGCTATTTCTTTGTTAGACTGCTCGCCCTGCGATTTCTGCTGCCACAGAGCCGGTATTGGCTCTGCCCTTACGCCTTCCATATCACAGCCTTTTTCGCTGGCTATGAGCAGTAATCTATTATGCCGCCTCCGAAAGGCCTCATATTCGATTCTCTCGGCGTCTTTCATATCTATGAACAGGTAAGGCACGTAAAACATAGCACCCCCTGCGCCCCACAATGTATTAGTAAAACTCTTATCGGTTTTCTGGAGCAAGGCAAGCATATAAGATTGAAGCAGACCAATCTCCTGTTTAAGAGACTCGCAACTTAGCTTTTCATCCCCCGGCGCACAGCAGGAAATAGGATTGGGTTCTCGGCCGGCACAGCCGGCTAAAAATACACTTATGATAATTAACAAAACACCCAACGCCCTCATGCTCCCTCCCACAAGCATAACCTTTCGGCTCCTTTTTCTCCGCTAATAGATAATCGCGGTTGTCTCTTCAATCTTTTTGATAACTTCGACTGCATCACAGGGAAACGAAACATACCCATCGAAACCACGCTGCAGCAGGGCGTTGGATTCAGTATCGTTTAACCGGTGGGCAATAGCAATGATTTTTATGGTCTGCAAATCTTCGTCACAGCGGATACTTTTGCAGATACCTGCGGCATCTATGTCCCTGGCCAGCAGGTTTATCAACATCACATGCGGGACGTACTTCTGTGCAATCACGCCGGTCTCAAAACTGCTCGCGACGGTTTGAACATCATAGTTAGCCTTACTTCTCAAATCTTCCGCCAGTGCCGACATACTATTCGTGGAACCGTCCACTATGAGGACGCGGATTTTGCCGATTGGAAGCGTGGTAGTCGGCATATTATTCTGCTTCATAAAACGAATGAGCTCACTCAGCGGTATTCTGCGGTCTCTGCTTCCTGGTATGCGATAACCCTTGAGTTGGCCTCTGTCAAACCACTTTGAGACTGTTCGCGGCGCGACATTGCAAATCTTGGCCACATCTCCTGTAGTCAGCACATTCTTACCTTTTGCCATTTTTTTATCCCCACTTCGCATACTTACAGCGTATGCCATAACTTAACTCGACCTTAAATTAACAACCATTTAACACTGAAGTCGCAATTTTCAATCCGTGCTGAATAAACAAGCCTCTGTATAATACTACGTCCCATAAGCGCCGTTTGTTTTGTGTAAGGCTGTACCGCTAAAAAATCAAAGCTACCGGGGCTGGTTGACACCGGCAGCTCGCAGGAAAATGTCTTTGATTTATTATCTACAGACGATACAATGTTCATGGCTTAAATCACGGCAGCACTTACCAAAATTGAGGATATTCCTGTGCGGATATATTTGTCTCGGCCTGACATCACCGAAAAAGAAATCGAAGCAGTCTGTGCTGTGCTTCGCACTCCCAATCTTTCTCTCGGACCGAAGGTGGCCGAATTTGAGCAGGCTTTCGCTGACTACATAGGCAGAAAACGGGCTGTGGCTGTAAACAGCGGGACGAGCGGATTATTTCTGTGTATGCTTGCTTTGGGAATCGGGCCGGGCGATGAAGTGATTACCACGCCGTTTACCTTCATCGCATCGACCACCTGCATTATGATGGTCGGTGCCAAGCCGGTCTTTGTCGATATCGACCCGGCAAATCTGAATATCGACCCGGCAAAAATCAAATCCAGGATTACCAAAAAAACCAAAGCCATTTTGCCGGTAGAAGTTTTCGGCGACCCTGCCGGCTTCGATAAGGTCTGCGAAATTGCCAAAAAACACAATCTGCCGGTAATCGAGGACAGTTGTGAGGCACTGGGCTCTGCGCTGAACGGCAAGAAGGTCGGCACGTTCGGCAAGATAAGCGTGTTCGGCTTTTATCCGAACAAACAAATAACCACCGGCGAGGGCGGTATGATTTTGACCGATGATGATGAACCAGCGGATATGTGTGTATCGCTTCGCAGTCAGGGCAGAGGCAAAGGCGGCGACTGGCTGGCACACGTAAGGCTCGGCTACAACTTCAGACTAAGCGACATCAATTGTGCACTCGGCATTGTACAGCTTTCAAGAATTGACGAAATCAAGGCCAAACGCAGACAGGTAGCAAAATGGTATCAGGAAATGTTGGCCGACGACGACAGATTGATAGTGCCTGCTGAGCAGGCCGGCTGCGAGCTGAGCTGGTTCGTGTTTGTCGTCCGGCTCGCCGAGCAATCTACTTACCGCCAGCGGGACAAGATTCTGCAGGCAATGAAAGCTGAGGGCATTCAGGTCAGCAATTATTTTCCGCCCGTGCATCTGCAGCCGTTTATGACCAAGCAGTTCGGATATAAAGAGGGTGATTTTCCAATCACCGAATCCGCTTGCAAAAGCACTATCGCACTGCCGTTTTACAATAATCTGACCAAAGACGAGGTGGCGATTGTCTGCGGCACTTTGAAAAAAGTGCTGGACAAAACGGCGTAGGTAATTTGGCCACCGCCCCATTTTATGTTATATTTGTTATTGGCGGACAGCGAAAAGTACTGGGGCCGCTGTGACCGATAAAAAACACTCTAATGGGGGAGAAACTTGTATGGGAGGTTGGAAAGGCAAATTTGTATTCCTGCTGATGGTTTACTTTTCCGGCTTCGCAACCGCAATTTATTGCCTGGCGCCATCGCCCGAGGCCCAGATGAGTGAAGAAAGCTCCGGGCATTCAGCCGCAAGGGCAGAGCAGTTCGCACAATCTTTCAACATCGCTATGCACAAATGCCTCGAGGTGGCAAAGGACATCACGCTGGAGGTGAGCAGTCTCATAAAGCAAAAGCTCGACCAAAGGCAAGCGGAAAAGCAAGCGGACAACCGGGCTGAAACGCATGGGTCTTATACGGAGGATTATTAACCACTAACACAAACTTATATGCAGGTCGGAGGAGGCTTGCATATAACAAGCTGGCCGTGGGTGCCGCCGACTCACGGCCAATTCTTTTCGCTAAAAATTACTGCCAAATTCTCAACTTAGGTCATTACAAGCTCACACACCAAACCTCGGAAAGCTTTTTTTCAATAATCGCCCGCGCTAAATTGACCCATCTTTTACAGCGGTCCAAAACGGCGCTGTCAGTGCTGGCGACAATCGCATCCGTTTTCGCCAGTTCAGCATCGGGACTAATTAAAAGTTTAATCTCCCAGTCCCAATTGTTCTCCTGCGCCAGCTCACCAATCAGCGTTTTTAATCGGCCGCTGTTACTGACGGGGCTGTCGAGCAGCCACAGGGCTTCAGCGACGCCAATCTCGGCGAGAAATCCACCTATAAGCTCCACCGCCGGTATCGTTTCGGTAACCCTGCGGTATGTACCGTGTATGCTTGCCAAATCCCGCAGGCAGCCGTCCCTGCCTTTGAAAATCACGCCGCCGCTCATCGCCGCCTCAACAGTTATCAAGACATTGTAGCCGTCGACGGCAATTGGCTTGCCGGTAAGCTCGCCAAGCTCCACCTGCCGCTGCCTTCGGGACATTAGCTGCTGGTCGGAGCAGGCACTTCGCATAACTGCCAATCTCTGTCTTTCAGTAAGAGAAAACCTGTCACAGACCAGCTTGAGCGAACTTTTTTCGGCATAGCCTTTTGTCAACAACAGCGAAAAATCCGCCAGAGCCAACCTTAGACTCTCAATTGCAGCCGGTGCAAACAATTTAGCATCGTCCGGATGCGGCCCTCTGTGTGTTCGCTTGTCAGGCATATTTAATTGACTATTTACTAATGACTATTTACTATTGACTCCAATGTCCAATTTATTTTCCAATTGTCAATAGTCAGGTCTTAAATGCCGAGTCATAACTTAGCACATATAAAAATAGACGATTTGGAAATCATCGGCTATTCCATCGCCGGGGAGGAAACCGTGGTCGCAGTGCCGCAGTTAGACGTCTGCTTCGATATCGGCAAGGCTCCCGACCAAGTTATTCCGATAAACCATGTCTTGCTGACACACGGACATATGGACCACGCCGCGGGCATCGTATATTACCTCTCGCATCGCAATTTTTGCGGCCAATCGCCCGGCACGGTTCTGGCACCCTCTAACTTAATTGACCCTATAAAGCAGGTGGTCGACGCCTGGACCGGCTTAGACGGCAACAAAATACCAGCCAATCTGGTCGGCGTAAAACCGGGTGACGAATACCAGATAAAGCCGAATTTGTTTGCGAGGGTATTTCCGACAAAGCACAGTAAAGGCTCGGTCGGCTACAGCATAATCGAAAAACGAAAAAAGCTTAAATCCGAGTACGCAGGTCTGACCGGCCCTCAGATAGTCGAATTAAAAAAACAGGGCGTGCAAATTGATAACCCCCTCGAGATTCCGATTGTTACCTACCTAGGCGATACGAAATATGCCGATTTTTCACAATTGAACTACATCGCAGAAAGCAAAATTTTAATCGCCGAATGCACGTTCTATGAAACTGAGCACACCGAAAGAGCTGAAGCAGGCAGACATATGCACCTCGATGAATTTGTAATCCTGATCGAGCAACTCCAAAACGACCACATCGTCATCACACATACGACGCAGCGGACTCCAATGCGAGAAATCCGCAGGATATTAAAAGAAACTCTGCCGGCGGAAAAGTACGAAAAGACCATCCTGCTTATGGACAGAAGACGCAAATAATCAGGCTTATAATATTGGACAAAAACTTTAGGTACTTTAGACGCTTCAAACTTTAGCTCACTGGCTTTCTTCTCACTTCTTCTTTGATTCGCTGGATATGTCCCCGGCCCAGGGCTTTCACTTCACAGCCAAGCTCGAAGTACCGTCGGATTCTTTCATCAGTAAGTATGCCGAAGCAGTCAATCACTGCCAGAGGCGCGCCCGCCCATTCAACTATTTTGTCGGGGTCGAGTTCCAAATATGGTGCGTGCGGCACAGCCAATATAATCGCCTGAGCACTTGCAAGCGCCTCGGCAAGGTCGCTCTGAACGCGAATATTAACCAGACCTTCCTGATTGCGGAAGAACCGTGCCCATGAGTGGCCCGGTGCCGGGTACGTATCCTGCTTCTCAAGCTCGTACCAGTGCTCCAAATATGGGTCGTGCACACGCATCTCAGCACCCATTTCGGTAAGTTTCCTGACCACTATTTCCGAGCCGCTGTAGCGTGTGTCGGCCACATCCTGCCGATAGCTGGCACCACAAAGCAACAACGGCGCACCAGCTATTTGCCTGCCCATATTGCGAAGGGCATCTCTTGTCAATGCCGCCACGTGAAGCCCACGGGTGTCGTTGATGTCGATTGCCGTCGTCGTTATTTTGAAAATGTCGTCGTTAAAACCGAGTATATGTTTATACGCCCAATAGCCGAGTCCCCCGTCCTTAGGCAGGCAGTAGCCGCCGATTCCAGGGCCCGGAAATATCATATTGCTGTGCGTAGGTCGAACCTTGATTGCCTTGATAACCTTAATCAGGTCTACGCCGTTGCGCTCGGCGAACAGGCTCCACTCGTCAAGAAACGCAAGTGTCGTCGCCCGATAGGAATTTTCGACAATCTTTGTGGTTTCCGATTCAATCGGCCTATCCATAACCGTCAGGGGATATTCCTCGGTATTCAGCACCTCCCGCAAAAATTTCTCGACACGGCCTCTTGCCTCATCGTTACAACCTGAGCAGACCCGCCAGAAATCTCGAATTGATGAAACATAATTCTTGCCGGGCATAACCCGCTCGAAACTGTGCGCCAGCAAGGGCTCAGAATCAATGCCGCGTGCTGCAAAGGCTTTTTTCATAATCGGCCAGGCCACAAACTCCGTCGTACCAGGCGCTACCGTCGTCTCAATCAATGTCAAACAAGCAGGCGGAACCCTCTCTCCGATAGTTTTCATTGTGGCTTCCAGCGCACTCATCTCCGCCACGCCGGTTCGCATGTTGCCGAGGTCATTTTTTGTATAATCACATTGGACATCCACTACCACACAGTCGGCTAATTTCAGACAATCATCGTTGTAGGTGGCTACAAGTGTCTTTTTCTCCATCACACAACGGGCAATCATCGGCTCGACCTCGGGGTCCTCAGCTTTTACCGGTGACAGCCCGCGATTAAGCAAAGGAATCTTCCAGAAACTTCGAGTGCTGGGACGCTGACAACCGATGACGAATTTCGAAGGTTTACCGGTTTTTTTATCGACGGTATCAGCGATAATAGCCGCCATAACCGCACCGACAAAACCGACACCCATTACCACAACGATTTCTTTGCCCTGCCCACGAGCCGTTTTAACAAGCGACTCGATACGCTTAAATTCCGCCCCATACTCATCTTTTTGGGGTATAGCAAATCTTTCTCCCGCCGGACTTACCGAATACTCAGTCATTCTTGTCACCTCTTTGAATAACTTTCACTGTCATAAATTACAAGCCACCTAACCCGCCTAACCACTCGGATTTATATTTTTCCAAATCACACAAACGCTAAAATACACCCCCTTCAACACCTCGACTGTCAAAACGTGGGGAGAGTTTACCCGACAATTTCATCTATAGCAAGCTTTTTCACTACCAGGCTGGTTTACTTGCGGGGGATATTTTTTGACTTGAGTGCTGCCTCTACAAGGCAAAATTGCACGAGAATCTGCGATGCTGATGCTGCAAAACAGACTCACATTAACGATGGAGCTATTTTACAACCTCGGGTTGTCCCTCTTTTTTCCTGAACTGCCCAAGCGATTGAGGTTCAGCAACCTTCCGGTAGCCCAGCGCCTTTATCACTTCGAGAACCTCGGTCCACGTTGGAAAAGGTCTGGTGTTTTTTTTCTTGTACTCGTCGATAGCCATAAGGAACTCAAATTGCTCATCTGACATCTGGCCTTCTTCAGCGGATTTACGCTCATCGCTTCTGCGCCTTCCCGGGCCTCGTCGACGGTCCAGTCCAAGACGTCTGTCCACGACGTCTGTCCTCCTGTCACTACCGGCGCGACGTTCTTTAAAATATTTTTCGCTCATTTTGTTTGTCCCTATTTCACTCTTCGGGCTTCTGACAATCTAAACAATCAACATCGCAGCAATCACCTGCATCTATTTAACTCTGATAACCTGCCGCAATAGACCGAAAATCCCGGCATACAAATCCGCCGGCAGCTAAAACTCTTCGTCAAGAAGGTCGCTGTCGAATTCACTCTCGTCCGTATCCTCTAATGCCAAATCATAAAAATCATCGTAAGCGTCCTGAGATTCGATAACCACATGCGCTTCCTCGAGAAATTCTTCAGGAACCATCACTACGATAACTTTGCCGTCTGTATCCTGCTCGTCCTGTTCTTTGATTGTAACTGGGATATCGTTGCTTCTCAGAATAGCTTCATAGTCTTTGGCCTGCTCCGCGTTATCCGCAAAAACGACCGTCACCAGCTCCTGTACCTTCGTCCGTGATTTTCGACCTTTTTGGGAGCGCTTTGCCATTTTTATCTCTCCACACTAAGTCAAGTTAAATTCCCTTCAGTTCCCAAGAAATCTTTCTCGTTTTGCTATTTTCGACAAAATCAGCCCTACCAATTATTTAAATCGTCAAAAATTGCCGGCTGGCAAAAAACAGGTTGGCCGGTGGTCTTTGCCAGCCCTTTCGGCATACGGCCGATAAAATTTGCCAATTGACACATTTTTTTGTTGCAAATTCGGCTGGGGGCGTGTAAATAAAAACGCCGGTGGACCTCCATATCGCTGTTTATTGGACGCAGAGGTCAACTTGTTTTTGTATCGAAACGTTATGAAGCTAAGCCCACTGAGATATGTCAGTCTCAGGGATAAAACAGCGGACTATAAAAACTTAATTTCTTTTAACAGGGAGGATTTTTAGCAATGGCAAAGAAAAAAGAGTCTCTAATTGTAGCCAGCAAGATCAAGGCTTACGTCAAGAGCAAAGGGATGATGACCGCATCTGATTCGCTCGAGGCAATCAGTGACAGGGTCTATTGTATGCTCGACAAGGCCGCTGAACGAACTAAGGCTAATCGTCGCAGCACACTCAAGCCGCAGGACCTGTAAGAGGATTTTCTTCCTCACCGGCCTGCCTTTCCCGGAAAGTTGCGTATCCGCAGCTGCACCAAATGCGGCAGGCCGCGGTTCAATGGCCTTTGATTGTACATTTTTTACTCCTGAGGCGACGCTATTGAAGGATAGCTGTCCCGTACTACTTTGGCTTGCGTCTACGCCGTAAGCAGACGGGGCAGCTTTCCCCTGGATACCCATGCCCGACCACTTTGGGCAGTGGCAGTATACAAGTTATCAGTCCTTCTTGTTCCTCGTTACCAATTGGACAACAAAAACCTGCAGTTATAACAGCCAGCACACAGCCGGTTTGTGGTAATTCTGCCCCTCACATAGACCAGTAAAATACTGATTTTTAATCCGAAAGCCCCGACTATTCAAAAATTTACCGTACGCCCCTTCTTCACCTCAGATTTACATATAAGACCGAGGGTAAATTATACTGTTTTTTTACCCCCCTTGTCGATTAAGGCTCCCTTACTTCCTGCCGATTACGCTACTAATAACAGGCAACGAGTCCGCGATTCGGTCTCTGCTCCGGAACTACTGCCCTTGATACCGGACTCAACAGGAGAGCTAACCATAGCTTTTTAACCATAAGATGGAAGATTACATAACCAACACGACGAGGGTGATATGAGGGTCTTCATGTTAGGTTGGGAGTTTCCGCCGTTCATCAGCGGCGGACTTGGCACAGCCTGCTACGGGCTCACAAAAGCAATGGACCAGCTTAACATAGAGGTAATCTTCTGTTTGCCCGCGACGGCAGACAGCGACTATACCACTCATGTAAAACTGCTGACCCCATCCTCAAGGCTGTCGACGTCCGGTAAATTCAGAAACGTGGCCTTTCGTACAATTCCCTCACTTTTGCAGCCGTATTCGACCTCACAGAGTTATCAGCAACGCCTTAAAGAAGCCGCAGAGCAAAAACGCAAAACACGGTCTCGGAGCATCTGCTCCGGCCCAATGGACTACTCCGGTGATATGTACAGCGAGGTTTACCGTTACGCAGCCGTTGCCGCCGAATTGGCCGAAGATGAACAGTTCGATGTCGTGCATGCCCACGACTGGATGACATATCCCGCCGGAATCGCGGTAGCTGCAATCAGCGGCAAACCCCTCGTTGTGCACATCCATTCCACCGAATTCGACCGAAGCGGCGAGCACGTCAACCAGATGATTTACGACATCGAGCGAAAGGGAATGCACGCAGCGGATAAAGTAATTGCCGTCAGCAATTTCACCCGGAACATCATAATCAATCGCTACGGCGTCAGCGGCGAAAAAGTCGAGGTGGTATATAACGGCATCGAACACAATGGCAACGGCAATATGACGTTTGGCGAAACGCGAATCGGCAGAAATGAGAAAATCGTCCTGTTCCTCGGCCGAATAACGATGCAAAAGGGCCCTGAATATTTCCTGATGGCAGCCAAGAAAGTTCTCGAAGTAATGGATAACGTCACATTCGTCATGGCCGGGGCAGGCGATTTAATGCAACGCACAGTCGAAATGGCAGCAGGTCTTGGAATCGGCCACAAGGTGTTATTCACGGGCTTTTTACGCGGCGAAGATGTGGAGAGAATATACAGGATGGCTGACCTGTTTGTAATGCCTTCCGTCTCTGAGCCTTTCGGACTGGTGCCGCTTGAGGCACTCGCAAATGATATACCCGTAATAATCAGTAAGCAAAGCGGCGTTTCGGAGGTCCTAAGCCACGCCCTCAAGGTGGACTTCTGGGACATCAACGAAATGGCTAACAAAATCATTGCCGTTCTGAAATATCCCCCGCTTGGAGCAACCCTGCGGGACAATGGTCGGTATGAGGCCGGAAAACTCCGGTGGGAAGATGCGGCTCAAAAGTGCGCACAAATTTACGAAGAGCTGCTTGTTACGGTTTGATAAAACCCTGCATTAAGAGAAAAAATTATGGCTTCCGTGTGTTTCTATTTTCAGGTACATCAGCCCATAAGATTAAGGCACTACACCGTATTTGACAACAACAACTGGTACTTTGATGACCACAAAAATGCCGCCATTTGCACCAAAGTCGCGAACAAATGCTATCTGCCGACAAACCGTCTGCTGCTGGACCTGATAAAAAAATATGACGGCAGATTCAGGATAGCCTACAGCCTCACAGGAGTACTGCTCGAGCAGCTCCAGCAGTACAGTCCGGAAGTTTTAAGCACCTTCGACGCCCTGGCCCAGACCGGCTGTGTAGAGTTCCTCGCTGAAACCTATTACCACAGTCTGAGTTTCTTGTACTCACGCGATGAATTCCTCGAACAGGTCAGTAAACACATGGAAACCATCGAGCATTTCTTCGGCCAAAAGCCGCGTGTTTTCAGAAATACCGAACTCATATACAATAATAATTTGGCCGCTCTCATCGAATCAACCGGAAAATTCGACGCGATAGTATCTGAGGGAGCAGACCACATCCTCGGTTACAGAAGCCCAAACTTCGTCTACCGCCCAAAAGGCTGCAGCAAACTTAAACTGCTGCTGAAAAACTACGCCCTCAGTGATGACGTCGCCTTTAGGTTTTCCGACCGCAACTGGTCGCAGTGGCCTTTGACCGCGGACAAATTTGCACAGTGGGTTTCCGCCACGAACGGAAACGGCAATGTCGTCAACCTGTTTATGGATTACGAGACATTCGGTGAACATCAGTGGGAAGATACCGGCATATTTAATTTTATGAGCCATCTGCCACAGGAAATTCTAAAGCACCCCGACAACGATTTCAAAACCCCCAGCGAGGTTGTCCGCTCTTATGAGCCGGTCGGCGTAATCGATGTGCCGCACCTGATAAGCTGGGCCGACATCGAAAGAGACGTCTCCGCCTGGCTCGGAAATGCAATGCAATCAAATGCTGCTTGTGAGCTTTATCGTCTCGAGAAAAAAGTCAAAAACAGCGGCGACAAAAATCTCATCTCGGACTGGCGGAAACTGCAAATATCCGACCACTTCTACTATATGTGCACCAAGTATTTTTCCGACGGCGACGTCCACAAATACTTTAACCCGTATGACTCGCCTTATGACTCTTACATCAATTTTATGAATATTCTGAACCATCTTGGCAGCCGCTGTTCCGCTCAGACCGCCGAAGCCGTGTTATAACAATACTTTGGGGGCAAAATTGTGCTGACACTGCAAAAAACAAAAAATGCCGAAATCATTTCTGTGCCGATATCCGACAGACCCATTGAGGATTTATTGAGCAAAGAGTGGCTGTTGACCAACAATCGCGGCGGCTATGCGTCGTCAACGATAATCGGCTGCAATACCAGAAGGTATCACGGCCTGCTTATCGGCTCGCTCACCCCGCCTGTTAACAGAATAATGGCGCTGGCAAACTGCCTCGAAATGGTCATAATCAATGGAAACATATTTAATCTTTCAACATTCGAATTTTACGACAAATTGACACCTGAAGGTTTCACCTTCTTGAAGCAGTTCCGCCAAGATACAGGCGTGCATTTTGATTACATAGTGGGCGGTCTCGAACTGACCAAGTCTGTATATTTGCTCCGAGACAGCGATACCGCAGTCATCACCTACGACTTTACAACCGTCGCTGAACCAATAGAGTTCGTTTTAAGACCTTTCATTGGCCTGCGGGATTTCCACACACTCCAGAAGTCTTACGCCCATCTGCGCTCGGAACGGCTCGACACCGGCCTGATAATTCGCCACGACATCACAGATAGTTGCGAATTATTCTTGAGCTGCCTTTCTATGAACTTTGAAGAAGACCCCCAATGGTGGTTCAATTTTGTATACCGCAACGACAGGGAAAGAGGACAGGATTTTGCCGAAGATTTGTGGACCCCTGGCTTCTTCAAGTGCCGGATTGATTCGCCAACCAAAATCGCTTTCCACTGTGATCTCCACGCAAGCCGCCATAACAAGCCTCGAAGTCCGACGTTCAACATCCATCAATCAATTAAAGAGCTGCTCCAGCACCAGAGGAACATAATCGCCGCTGCAAGAACGAGGGACAAGAAACTTAGGACTCTTTGTCTCGCAGCCGACCAGTTTATCACAACGCGTGTTCCGGACGAACCACGAGCGACGAGCCACAAGCGACGAGCGACGATTTTAGCTGGCTTCCCTTGGTTCGCAGACTGGGGTAGGGACGCCTTTATAGCCCTGCCGGGTCTGCTGCTTGAAACCGGAAGGTTCGATGAGGCAAAATCGGTTTTGACCACCTTCGCCGAGGCAGCAGATGACGGTATGATTCCAAATCGCTTCGATGATTACACCAATACCGCTCACTTCAATAGTGTCGATGCCTCTCTGTGGTTTATCAATGCTGCATTCCGGTATTTAGATGTCACCGGCGACCTGAAAACCTTCGAACAACACCTCCTGCCGACCATCCGCTCTATCGTAGACTCTTACCACAAAGGCACACGCTTCGGTATCTGCGCCGACGCCGACGGCCTTATAACTGCCGGCAACAATGAAACTCAGCTAACCTGGATGGACACAAAATATAATGGCGTCGTCTTTACCCCCAGATACGGAAAAGCTGTTGAAATCAACGCACTATGGTATAACAGCCTTTCCCTGCTCGCCCAATTCTATTCGTCGCACTCTAAGAAAAAACAGGGACGATTCGCAATACGACCTGCGCAATATAAAGATATGGCCGACAAAGTCAGGGACAGTTTCCGTCGGCTGTTCTGGAACGAAAACGCGGGCTATCTTAACGACTGCATTTTGTCCGCCTTTAGCGAGACCTCACCCTTAGGTGGGCCGGACGGCACAATTGATGCAACGCTTCGGCCTAACCAGATATTTGCCGTGTCACTGCCGTTTTCGCCGCTGACGCCTCAGCAGCAGGCCTCGGTAGTAAATACCATCCAGCGAAACCTGCTAACACCCTATGGCCTGCGGACATTAGCGCCGAGCGACAGCCGTTACAAAGGCACTTACACCGGCCCACAGCAGCGGCGAGACGAAGCCTATCACCAGGGCACGGTTTGGCCGTACCTGATTGGGCCATTCGTGGAGGCTTATCTGAAAGTCAATAATTTTAGCAGAAAAAGCAAAGAAGAGGCCGCCGAGTTTATCGAGCCATTGATGCGGTTCGCCTGCGGCGAAACTAACGATGGCTGCCTCGGACAAATCTGCGAGATATTCGATGGCGACCCGCCCCATAAGCCCAGAGGTTGTATCGCCCAGGCCTGGAGCGTGGCAGAACTGATAAGAGCCTACAGACTGATACACAGCCGACAAGGCGAACACAGGATGGCCTCAGCTAACCATTCCATTTAACAGCTCTCCTGCGATTGAACTCGCCTGAGCCTTCGACTCAGCATTTTTTAGCTGCTCGAGTAGTCTCTGCTGTCGCATCGTGAAACAAGCGCTGCCGAAAACGTCAAACCCAGCGACACCTAAAAGCTGTTGCATTTCTCCGATCAACTCATCAATCCCCGCGCCTAACTTTGCACTTATTCGCACCGTCCTTGACAGGCTCTCAGGGAACGGCTCTGTGTCGAGTTGGCTGGGCAGGTCCGACTTATTCAATACGGTCAAAACCTTTTTGTCTGCGATCTTCTCAATCAGCCGTTCCCCAGGCTGCTCTATCGGCTCGCTACTGTCCAGAACAAGCAGAACCAAGTCGGCCTCTTCCAAAAGCTGAACGGCCTTTTCCTGAGACGCCTTTTCAACAGCATCAGCTTTTGCGCCAAATTCTTCATCCAGCCCAGCGGTATCAATCAGCTCGACTGAAAGCGGGCCGATTTGGCACTCGGCACTGACCCAGTCGCGGGTTGTACCTCTAATATCGGTAACGATTGCCTTTTGTCGGCCGGCAAGATAGTTTAATAACGTGCTTTTGCCGGAATTCTGCGGACCGGCTATGACCGCCTTCGCCCCGTAGATAATCAGCTTCGCCGCCCTGCTTCTTTTGAGAATCTCTTGTGCCTGCGATTTAATCTCGTCGAGTGACGCTGTGTCGATATCCTGTAGCCACTGACTCAAGCCCGCCCGGACTTGATTGGCGATTATTTTGGCACCGGCGAGTGTTTTAGCTTTTAGCTGGGCCAGTTTGGCCTCGATTTCTATCGCGGTGGTGCCCTGCCACGTCGACAAGATTTTAGCCAAAAGCTCCTCGGCATCCAGCGGTGTTACCCCCTGCCGGCTGAGCAGTCGCATAATATCTGCGACGATAAGCGGATTGCCGTGACAATTTATCGCGTAGATATTTTTGTCTTCGCAGCCGATTGTAACCTGGTCGATGGTCTCGGTGCCGTCAACAATTGTGCCCAGCAGAATTTTACCGGCTTTGAATTCCGCCGGGCTTTTCCCGACAGGAACGAATATCTTCTTTAGGAGCTTCTGTGCCGATTCGCCGAAGATTTGAATGGTTGCTATTGCGCCGACGCCCTTGCCGGTCATTACCGCAGCAAACGTATTCATAGTAGGCCGGCTTACCCCCTTTTACTCTCGATAAATTTTTGATATGCCAGAACGATGCCCTTGATGACCAAGTTCGGCACGTACGAATCGATAAAATCGCAATCGTCTTTTATGATTTTAGCACCCGCACCAGTAATGACAGTCTGGGGCCAGGTACCTATCTTTTCAGCGTAACGTCTGATTATTTCCTGCAAAGTGCTGACCGCCGAATAGTACAGGCCGCAATTTATGGCGTCAGCAGTATTTCTCCCGAACGGCAGGGTCGGCCTGCTGACCTCAACTTTTGGTAGTTGTGCCGTATCATTACGCAAGGCGTTTGCGCTCATCTCAAAGCCTGGGAAAATCACCCCGCCGCAAAACACTCCCCTGTCGTCTACGAGGTCGATTGTAACAGCGGTGCCAAAATCAGCCACCACAACAGCCTTTTCGACAACCGCATAAGCCGCCGCCGCCGCAACTACCCGGTCCGTGCCTATCTCGCACGATTTTTCCACCGACAAATCGATGGGAAATGGTATATCTTTGCCGACCAGCAGTATCTTCTCGCCGAGAGTGTCCTTTACAATTTCCGCGATACGTTCGACCCAGACAGGTTTAACACTGCTGACGACAATGACGCCGTTTCGTTTCTTCTCTTTTGAACTTTTTAGAATCGGAATTCGCTCCCAGGCCGTTTGGAAGCAATCTCTTAGCTTGTCCTGCGAGTCGCCAGAAATGGATTCAACAAATTGTTCTTCGCCTTTTAAGTAAAGGGCAACTGTGATATTCGTATTGCCAATATCTACTGCGATTAGGTTCACAATTCGTCGCTCGTATCTCGTCCATCGTCTTTCGTAGTCCGCCGTCTGTCCTTCGTCCTCTGCGCCCTCTCCCCTATTTCTGTTCCAGCCAAAATGGAAAACTTAAGCACTGGCGAAAGCCACCCAAGGCAATGTAGTATTAAAAAGTTAGGAAACGGTTCGACAGGCTCACCGTCCTGAGCGAAGTCGAAGGAATGAGGACAACTAACCTGTCGCTAACACACTGTGAGTCTACCGAATTATAGAGTCAGAGTTTTTAAGAACAGACTTTTAGTTACCTCCTTTTTCCTCGTCTTCATCACCACCGTATTCTTCCTCATCTTTATCGCCCAAGGAATCTTCATCTTCTTGTTCGTCGGTTCGGCTTGTGTCTTCATCCTCCCGGGGTTCATCGCCCAGCCAATCCTCTCCTTTGCGTTTCTTAGCCATCTGTTTTATCCTCCCGCAAATTAAATAGAACCTGATATATACTCCATTTACAGCTTATTCACGCCGGCACTATACTGAAGCTATCGCAGATTAGCAAAACAAAAATCCCCAGAAACACTTGCCCTCAAATGCCTTTAATCTTTTGCCACAGGAGTTCGGCCAGCTCTTTTACCCCTTTCCCGGTAACCGCTGAGATTGGATAAATCGTTTTCTTGAGCTTACTTTTTAAATTTTCCACTATTTTCCCATCGGGGTCAAGGTCAATTTTGTTGGCAACGATTACTTCGTATTTTTCGGATAACGCTTTGCTGTACAATTCCAGTTCCCGGCGTATAAGATTGTAGTTTTCAACTGGGTCGGAGCCATCTACAGGCATTATATCAAGAATGTGGGCCAGAATCGTGGTTCTTTCTATATGCCTTAAAAACTCAATTCCAAGCCCCGCCCCATTATGTGAACCTTCGATTAGGCCTGGTATATCAGCCATAACGAACCTGCGAAAGTCGCTTAATTCCACAATTCCGAGCACGGGCTCAGTCGTCGTAAACGGATAGTCGGCGATTTTCGGCCTTGCAGCCGAGCATCGCGAGATGAGCGTACTCTTTCCTGCGTTTGGCATACCTATTAGTCCGACATCGGCGATGAGTTTAAGCTCAAGTCTTATATTTCTTTCCTGCCCTTTTTTGCCGGGCTCGGTATAGCGCGGCGCCTGGTTCGTCGGCGTCGCAAAGGCCTTATTGCCTCTGCCGCCTCTTCCGCTCCGGCAAACGCAGACCTTCACACCAGCTTCGCTGAGGTCCTTCAAAAGTATCTTCAAATCGTTATCGTAAATAAGCGTTCCGGGCGGAACTTGTATTACAAGGTCGCTGCCGTCTGCGCCGTGCTTATTCTTGCCTGAGCCGCTCGAGCCGTTTTCAGCATACCAGTGATGTCTGCCGGCGAAATCCATAAGGGTATCGAGGTTCTCGACCGCCTCGAAATAGACGTCTCCGCCCTTTCCGCCGTCGCCGCCGTCCGGGCCGCCTTTGGGGACGTACTTTTCCCTGCGGAAGCTCATACACCCATTGCCGCCGTCACCCGCCTTAACGTAGATTTCCGCCTCGTCGATAAACATATCTCGTCTCTCGCGTCTCGATATAAAAAAAGGATGGTAATTACACCATCCTTATTTTATCAGTCATCTTTTTTTCTCGTCAGACAACGTGGACTTTTCGGCCCCGGAACCGCACGAGTCCATCCGCCGTGGCAAACAGTGTATAGTCCTTGCCCATTCCGACGTTTGAGCCCGGGAAAAACTTCGTACCGCACTGGCGAACGATTATTGAGCCGGCCGTAACCACCTGGCCGCCGAACAGCTTTACACCCCTATACTGGGCGTTGCTGTCTCTGCCGTTTCGCGTAGACCCTTGTCCCTTTTTATGTGCCATAGGTAATTACCTCTATCTTTCTTCTGTTATCAAAACGAGCCTTTTCCGACCAAAATATGAATTATACCAGCATACAGCTTCTTTGTCCAACAGATTTCTCGAAAAACACTTGCTTTTTCCACGCTATTTCTTTGCGCCAGCCTTTCTAAGCAGTTGCACGATGTCTGTGTGACCTGCTTTTTTTGCCATTTCTAAGGCCGTTCCACCCTCATCATTCTTGGCATTGACATCAGCGTTCTTTCCCAGCAGAAGCTTGACGACCTCCGTATGACCTTTTTCCGCTGCCTTCATCAGGGCCGTTATGCCGTAAGTAGTGTCATTCGCGTCGACCTCAGCGCCCTTTTCCAGCAATGACTTGATGACCTCCGCATGACCCTCCTGCGACGCCATCCACAGAGCCGTTACACCGTTGTTGGCCCTGGCATTGACCTCAGCGCCCTTTTCCAAAAGTAGCTTGATGACCTCCGTCCGTCCCTTCGCCGCCGCTATCATCAAGGCCGTTGCGCCGTAAGCGGCTTCTTTCGTATTAACATCGGCGCCCTTTTCCAGAAGGAGTTTGACGACCTCCGTATGGCCGTTCTGCGCCGCCATCCACAGAGCGGTTACGCCGTTGATGGCTCTTTTCGCATTGACCTCCGCGCCCTTTTCCAGAAGGAGTTTGACGACTTCCGTGTGGCCGTTCTGTGCCGCCATTATCAGGGCCGTTCCACCGTCGTTGGCCTTGGCATTGGCATCAGCACCCTTTTCCAGCAGGAACTTGACGACTTCCGTATTGCCTTCCTGTGCCGCCATTATCAGGGCCGCTACGCCTCTGATATTCCTGGCGTTTACCTCAGCACCCTTTGCCAGAAGGAGCTTGACGATTTCCGTATGGCCACCTTGTGCTGCCATCATCAGGGCCGTTACGCCGTAAGTAATGTCCTTCGCGTTTACCTCAGCGCCCTTTTCCAGAAGGAGCTTGACGATTTCCGTATAGCCACCCTGTGCCGCCACCATCAGGGCAGTCACGCCGTTAGCGGTGTTTTTGGCGTCGACATCAGCGCCGTCGGCCAGAGCGGCTTGCACATCTGCAAGGTTGCCATCTTGTGCGGCTTGAAGCAATCGAGTGTTCTTGTCTGATACACCCGCCCCAGCAGAGACCACAGGTATCAGAAAAATACATGCTATAAAAAACAGGATTCGTTTCATCGGATTCTCCCTTCACTTATTTTTCCCGTCCTTGCTGCGTTTTTCAAATCATCAATAATCAATTATCAATAATCAGTTGTCAACGTTCCGCTTCGAGAATGGCCTTGATTTCGCCCAATGGGAGCAGGCCTTCCGTCGCCAGCTTTATTTTGCCCTGCTTGTCGATAAAAAAGACGGAAGGGACCCCGGATATCTGGCTAAAAGGTGACGGCATTGCGCTCATACTGGTGGAAAAGACCGTATAGTTAATTTTGTTTCGTTTTACAAAGTTCTTGACCTTTTCGGGGGTTTCCCACGGGAATGTGCTCCTATAAGATATTGCCAGTATCGCCAGCTCTTCCTCGCTGATTAGGTTTCGTAAGGCGATTAAATGCGGCACTTCTGCTACGCAGGGGCCGCACCAGGTCGCCCAGAAGATAACCATAACGTCTTTGCCGCGGTAATCGCTTAATTTGTGTTCTCTGTCATTGATATCGGTCAGCGTAAAATCCGGCGCCATCTTGCCGTACCACGAACTATAAACCGGCTCCCAGCTTCTCCTGGCCCTGATGACGTCTTCTAAAGTAACTTTGGCACCGCCGGCAGGCTCAATATCTGTCTCGGCAGTTTTACGAGCGCTTTCAGTTAGCGATTTAACTGGCAGGGGTTCGTGGTGATGTACAATACCGGTATCCTCAACGGATTGACGGCCTTTTACCGCCGATATCACTGCCGCCGCAATCGCAATTACTGAAACGCAGATTGCCACCCAAACAATGATTCGTTCCTTTTGCGCCAGCACTTATGCTCTCCTGTAATCGCACTTCGACGATATTACTATACACCAATTCAACCCCTAAATAAAGACTAATTCACCAACTTTTCATATACGCAAAATTCGTTTGACAAGTCGAATTTTGGAATTAGCATAGGAGTTCTTACGTCAAGTGCAGACCCTGTATCTTTGACAGTAAGAGGTCTGATATAGATAAATCCGCCTGAGGCGGATAAATTTGTGACAAAAGATAACCAGCCAAAAAACAATATGGATTCAAATAAAAAGCCTGTTTCTATCAGCGTCTTTTTCCCCTGCTACAACGAGCAGGACAACATCGCGCGCACCGCCCAGCGGGCAATCGACGTCCTGCAAAAGCTCGACGCTGATTATGAAGTGATTATCGTCGATGACGGCAGCTCGGACGCCACGGCCAAAATCGCCGACGAAATCGCCCGCGGAAACAGCCGGGTAAAGGTAGTGCATCATCCGACCAACCTCGGCTATGGTGCCGCCCTGCAGTCGGGCTTTAAGGCAGCCACCAAAGAGCTTGTGTTTTACACCGATGGCGACGGCCAGTTCGATATCAGCGAGCTGCCTTCACTGCTGCCTCTTATAAAACAATACGACATCGTAAGCTGTTATCGTTTGAACCGGCAGGACAATCTCATCCGCAAACTCAACGGCTGGGCCTGGACAAAACTGGTCGGCTTCTTATTCAATATGAAGGTCCGTGACATTGACTGCGCCTTCAAGCTGTATAAAAGAGAAATATTCGACAACATTCGAATGTCAAGCCGCGGCGCCTGATAAGCGCCGAAATTCTCGCACGCGCAATCCGCAAAGGCTATACTATCACCCAGAGACCGGTGCATCATTATCCCCGAACAGCCGGCGTACAAACCGGCGCCAAACTACGCGTAATCCTCCGCGCATTCAGGGAATTATTCAAACTGGCCGACGAAATAAAACAAAGCGAAAAAACAAACAGTCAATCATAACACGCAAAAACTCCAGTCCGAAACACTACGCTATTGCCTACCGTAGCACGGATTGGTATCATCACAATATGAGCAATGCCAATGTTAATCTGTTTGTTTACGGCTCGTTGCGGGAGCCCGGCATATTCAAGTCGGTCAGCGGCCTGGGCTTTACTATCGACAGGTCACGAACCAGCGAAAAAACCCTGCTGGCTGAGCCTGCCCTGCTGCCGCACTATCGAAGAGTAACGCCCGACAACGTCTATTTCTACGCCGTGCCAAGTCCATCTTCGAGGATTGAAGGTTTTGTCATCTACGACGTTCCTCCCGCAGCAATGACCGAAATCGACGGATACGAAGGCAAACGCTACTACAAGGAAACTGTTCGCGTCAACACCGCAAACGGATTCGTCGAAGCCCAGGCGTACTTAGCCACACGCGAGTCAATGAAAAAACGCTTCGGCGACAGGTTCCACGTCAACCTGATACACGAGCTGTGGCTGCGAAAACGGATTGAACAATTTATAAAAAAGCACACCCGCCCCGGCGAAGAAACCGCCGATGCCGAGCTTGAACGCCGAGCGGAAAGAGAACTGCTGGCGACCACTGAACGCGATTTGGTCATAAGTCACTACCGCAGTGACGCCGTCAGCGACTATTATCTTGAGCACGAGCTCGACCGTCCGAGGCCGAGCATAAAACACCTCCACGATGACCCGAACGCTAAGCCCTTTATTAGAAACTACTTAGCACTGGTCATAAAACAGGTCCTGCTCAATCAGTTAGACGACAAGATTCAGTCTCAATACCGTTTTGAGCTTGAGCACATGCGTACTTCCGAAAGATACTTCAAACGCTCAGTCAGCCTTCTTATCGCCCTGCAGATGATAAACTCTGCCGGTGCCATCGAAATGATTATCGATAGGGCAATTAAGGCGATGCCGTATCCAAAATATGACCTTATTGACTACGTCAAATATGCTGTCCACGCTGCCGACAGCATATTTGATTTGCGAGTGGCTCACTCACATCTTGAGCACATTCGTGCCGATTTCCACCCCGGCCTTATACCACTTGGGGCCGAGATTGAACTGAGCAATCTGGGCGCTGCTGCCGTCGAGCCGCAGATGAGCACTCAGAAAAAACCTGACCCCATATACGATGGCTTCAGATATTTCCACGATTTTTGTCTGGATGTCCTGTCCTGGAAACTCGGCGGATATATTGATGACCACTCCGGCTCAGCCGAACGCACCCGCCGGCTGGGGTTTCTCGAGCTGGCGCCGGGCAGACTAAACATCACCAGCGAACTTTCTCGACCCGCCACCGCCGACCCCTGGCTTCTCAATCAGCTAATACACGAAATCACTAACTTTTACGAGGTAGCACCACACAGTCTGCACCTTTCTTTCCAACTCCGCAAAGACCAAATCGGCCGCCAAAAAACCCTGCCGTTGGGTTTCGTTAAGTGTCTGCTTGCACTCGGCGGCGGCCCACAAAAGAAAAAAACCGGCAAAATATGGATTTCAAGAATGGGCTACGATGAAATAACACAACACACCTACGGCGAAGAGCTTGTCTTCGCCAGAACCAGTAAACGCAGATGGTACCTCGGCGAGGACGAAGTCGCCGACAAACCCCCTGCTCAGGCCACCACATACACCCAGCAGTATAAATTTATTCGTCTGGATAACGAGGCCAACTATGAGCCTTTAATCCTCTGCCTTAAAGGCCTGCAGCTTGCATACAACCCGGGTGATTACTTAAGCGCCGAGCAGCTAAAGAAAAGTAAAAGACTACAGAAAGAATACGAAGAGCTGAAAAAATGGGCACTCGAACCTACGAAAATCAGCCAGCAAACAATAAATAGCCTCATTGAAACCATCCGGACCGGCTTGATGAACGAAAGACACCACAAACCCGCACACAAACTGCACTATATCGACTGGGCAATCAGCGCCATCGACGCACAACTGCATATGTTCAACAAACAGCTCGAAGAATCACTCAGCGCCTCTTAACACTCCGGCACGATACGTTCACTCGATATATCCTTTTTCTCTTTAGCTTGCGAATAGCCAGCCGTGTCACCTCATCATGGTCGAACGCCAGATTTTTCGGCAGGTTTTCTATGTCGAACCATTTTGCCTCCGCCGCATCGTCACCGGCCTTTAACTTATTCTGCCCCTTTGTTATAATTCCCATAAATACCACGGTAATCACTCTTCCCCTCGGGTCTCGGCCAACTTTGCCGGCGGTATAAATTTGTTCCAGCCGAACCCCCGCGAGGCCCGTCTCCTCCTCTAATTCTCTGGCCGCAGCGTCGTCAAGTTCCTCATCAACATCAACAAATCCGCCGGGCAAGGCCCATTTGCCTTTGAACGGCTCCCTTTTGCGATTGATAAGCAGCAGTTTGGCTTTGCCTGCCCTCGGCTTCGCCGACCCTCGGCCTCGCCGAGAGGCGGGGAGGCGAGCAAAAAACCCAAACACGGTATCGTCAGCCGCTACCATCGGCCGGGGCCAGTCGTAAACATATTTGCCTTTTTTCGCCATAGCAGCCTTATCCTCGTTATCTTTTGCCAACCACTCTAATTTAACAACTCGACAGTAAACAATCAATTGCTTAAAACCTCCTTATTGCTTAGAATAATTGGCTTTATGGCCTGTTCACAGAAAAACTCGGGAAACAAAATCCAAATCGCTTCGCTCAGGCTCGGCAACGGGTGGAGCGGCACGGTAGTTTTATCAGACTTGTCCGACGAAGCCCACAGGGCGAAGGCGGATACATCAGGCAGAAAGTTTTCGAAGACCGACTGGATTGAGTGTCTGTCAAAACCATATCTATTGTTCGAAAATGTCGACGAAACCATAAAAGTAGAAGGCAGAAATCGCGTCGCAGTGAAAACCCTTACAATCGCAGATACTCGGCTAAAAGTAGTAATCAAACGGCATTGGCCTGAAAATAGTCTTCGCCAATTTTTCCGGTCGCTCCGGCCCGGCAAAGCACTGCGAAACTTCAAAACCGCTCTCAAATTGCAGTGCCTCGGGATTCCGGTTGCGGCTCCACTGGCGGCCCTGCAGAAAAAGAAAGGCCTGCTCACCCGCCAGAGCATTTATGTAACCTGCTGCCTCGAAGAAAGCTACGACCTCCACACCTTCTGCCGACAGCATCTCTCAAAACCCGTCCCCGCGTCTTCTTGTCGAAGACAAGTGCGGGGGTTAGCACTAAGGAAGCATCTCTCTCATCAGCTCGCATCCATATTGGCGACACTTCACAAAAACAACCTGTGGCACAGAGACCCAAAAGCAACCAACTTTCTCGTTATGCCGCAAGACAAGGATAAACATAAAGTCCTGCTCATCGATATGGACGGAATAAAGCCGTATCGACTGCGCCGCAAAAGCTGTCAGTTCCGCTCATTGTGGCAGCTCGGCGCTTCACTTATGTCCGTACCTGCGGTCAATCGAACAGATTACCTTCGAACCTTTACAACCTATTGCAATCTCATCGGCCTCGACGTCTCTCAGCGTAAGCAAATCTTTCGTGAACTATCAGATATGGCTAAAGCCAAACATCTGCGCTCCACTGCGAAAAACATCCTGATAATCAAGCCCAGTTCACTCGGCGACATAGTTTTAACGCTGCCGGCTCTTTCAGCCCTGCGCAGAAGCTTTCCGGACGCGAAAATCAGCTGGCTCATCCGTCCCGAGTTTGCGCCGCTTCTCGATAATCATCCGCATTTAAATAATATCATCCATTTCGACCGAAAGTTCCTCGGCAAAGCCTGGTACAATCCCCGCGCGTTCGCCGCGCTGCTATCGCTTATCCACAAACTTCGCCAAAACAAATTCGATATCGTAATAGACCTGCAGGGGCTTTTCAGAACCGCCGTTCTGGCCTGGCTCTCAGGCTGCAAAAAACGCTTCGGTATGGCAACTGCCAGAGAATTCGCTCACATCTTTTACACCCATAAACTGGCGCAGGACCAGTCCTGCATCCATCTTGTGGACTACTACCTAAAGATAGCACAGGCTGCCGGCGCCTCGGACCTTTCGGTGGAATTTGTATTGAATACAGACCGCGCCGCTACAGATTCAGTCCGGAAATTACTAACGGAGAGGAAAGTCAAGCCCGACAATTATGCTGTTATTGTACCTGGCTCTGCGCATAGTGATAAGTGTTGGCCAGTCGAACGATTCGCCGCTCTGGCTGAAAAAATCTCATCACGGTTCGGCTTTTCAATTGTCGCTACAGGAACCAAAGCAGAGAAAAGCGTGATTGAAACCCTGCAGAGAAAAACCAGCGTCCGCCTGACAAATCTTGCCGGCCTGACTAACCTTCGTGAGCTGACTGCCCTTATAAAATCCGCCCGATTAGTGGTGAGCAACGATACCGGCCCGGGTCATATTGCCGCAGCTTTGGGCGTGCCGGTTGTTTTGATATTCGGCCGGTCCAATCCAGCGAGGGTGGCCCCTTACGGAAGGCCTAATTGCGTCGCTGCGGTCGAACCTGACGGCAGAGGTTTCAACACCGACAGCAAAAACCCAAAACATAATATTAAAGCTGTAACGGTTGATGAAGTTTATCAAAAGGTATGTGAGCAGCTTAGGTAATCTTTAGTTTTTAATTTTGCAGATTTTTAATGGCAGCAGATCCTAAAAAATATTTGGGCATAAAATATTTTGACCAGTTAGTTGGTGGCCATCGAGAATGGCTTATGGGTTTTGATAGAGTTCATTTGAATGTTTGGGACAATCTTTTCACAAAAGATAATTCGGAAGCAGCTCTCTGCGAAGCAGGCACAAGACAGCTATTACAGGAGTTAGATGTTAATGTCGAGCCTTATTCCTTGGGAGGTAATGATCCGAATCCTGACTTTAAGTGCCAGAAAGGCGGCAAATTGTTTTATGTTGATGCAACTTGTGTAATGAAGGATACGGCTACAAGGAAATCAAAGCTTGATGATGTACCACAAAATCAAAAGGGGACTTTTTATTCACTCTTAACTGAAGCTTATTTTCGTAAAGCAGGCAAGAAGTTATCTCAATTTGAAAAATTGAATGCTCCGTGTGTGATTGCTATTGGAACGTTTCATTTTCAAGCGGGAGTACTCTGCTTCGATAAGAAATCAGCAGAGCAAATACTCACAGGCAAATCTGGTATTAGTAGCCAAATCAACACACGGACAGGCAGGGCCGTTGGGGAACCTTATCAATCGACTTCTTTAGAGTCGGCTCCTTTTCTCAAATTACGCAAGATTATTTGTGATGAACCGCTAGTCCAACCTGCTTGGCAAGCAATTTCCGCTGTTCTCCTCTGTCCTTTTAATGCACGCCCGGTTAAGTGCCTAGGGATTCTACATCCCAAGCCGAATTATGAATTTGACAAAAACTTGTTGTCTGGTATCGAATTCTGTCGCCTCAAAGAAGGATGGGAAAGAGGGATTCTTACAACTGAATGGATTTAACTGCTACACTCAAGTGCGTCCTCCAGTTCGGCTCCTGTTCAACGGCTCTCCGCCTTCGGCAGTGTTAGTTACCATAACAACACCTAATCCCCTTCATCATTCCCACTTATCACCTTATTTACCTTTTGCAGGCAAACTTCATAATAAGGCAAATCAAATGTGCACTCGGTTCCGTTATGTGAATAAGCTAATAGACGCCTTGTCGTCTTTTCCCTGCTTATAGTCCTAAAATGCCTCTTAAAGAATTGTTGAATTGCATCGCCTTCTACACGGAACAGAGGAGATTTAGTTCCTAATATTCCAGCAAAATAAAAACCAATTAACATTTCGCTTTCGTTATCATCCGGGCAAACAACATTATGGTATGCGTATTGCACAGTTTCTCGGCAAGTATAGATATTGATTTCTCCTGGCAGGCTTTTCCCTTCAATCCTTTTCCAAATATCTTGGCATATTTCGAGCGTTTTTTTAATATCTAAACAAAAATCCTTTAATGACTGCCCCTCACCTTCTGCCATGTCTTTTAACAACCCCCAAGTTGGGTCAAGAAAAATGATATTTATTTCAGAACCTTCCAAAAGTTTATTTTCAATATTTTCTTCAACACTTTTAAATCTCATTTTTATAAAATCCCTCTGCACACTGTGTAGAACGGAATGTCCAGCAAAAAAGATACGCTGTGGTTTTGTCTGTAACAACCATTTGTGAAAAGAAGGATGTCCCTTTTTATCTTCTGATAAGAGATAGATTTTTTCCTTCAACAATCCCTCACAAACCTCATGAAAATGGCTTTTTAATAGGGTCTTGACTTCATCGAAAAGTGCTTTTGTTTCCTCAAATTCCCCTCGTGAGATTACTCCTTCTCGAAATACTGATATACAACCAGTTACAACAAATGCAAGCCCTAGGCTCTTCCCAAGTGTTCCAATTAAGCCTGTCGTATCATTTAGTGCTAAGGCTATAGTTGTGCCAACAAATAGAATCAAAAAACTACAAATTACCCTGAAAGTTCTCGATTTATAACTCATGTTATTTGCTCCTTCATTACTATTTATAAAGAATCCACCGACGGGTATCTGTATCCATCATGCTTATTTTTATTACAATACAAAAGTTGCATCTTCCGGCCTTAAAATCTCGTTCCCTGTTAAATTAACTAAAAACCTGCCTTGTAAGTCAAAATTAAAATCTATCGCCATTGCTCACTCTATTTTACCCCATTTTCTAAACTCTCGCAAATGTAAAAAACCTGCATAATCCGCGGTTAAAAATCAATCAAACGCGTAGCAGGTTAATCGCAAAAATCCATTTTTTCCAAAATTTTTTTATCGTAGCGCAGCGAAGACCTCGGCGGAGCCGTAGGCGAAGACGGGTCAATCAAAACTGTGGGTACCTGAATACCTAAAACGTATTTTTTGAAAAAAATCTTATCCCTTACACTGCAACGACTTAGCCAAAACCTTACTCCCTAAACGGACAAAATTTTCACATCAATCTCGCATTTTCGCCTTACTAATGGAGGAAGTCTGTTTTTTGCGAGATACTAATAATGACCAACGAACCACGAACAACGAACTACAAACTATCTACTATCTACGAACCACGAACTATGAACAATGAACTTCGTTCAATCAAAATTGAACGATTATGCAAAACAAAGCCAATTTTCGATATGCCAGAAATGATTGTAACCTTAGTAAATACAACGAATTACGATGAACAATTAACTATGAACTATTATTCAAAACAAACCCAATCAAACCCAACTGTGGATTCCTGCTTTCGCAGGAATGACAGTTTGTTGGTGTGGTCACGACCCCATCTTACTGATAACTTCGACGCATCTGTCGCAAATATCGGGGAATTTGCTGTTCTTACCGACACTTGGCCAATAGTTCCAGCACCGCTGGCATTTTTGATATTTGCTTTTCTCCGCGGAGACCGTTGTTTCAGGTGCGCCTTTTTCCAGTTTTACTTCACTGACAATGCAAAGGGCCGTAAAATTTTTCAAGCCGAACTGTTCGATAGCGACGGCGGAATCGGCATCGCAGCGGATAGTCACACTCGATTCCTGATTGCTGCCGATAATTTTATCTTTCCGAAGCGGCTCAAGAACGCCGAGGACCTTATCTCGCAGGTCCATCAGCTTCTGCCACCTCGGTTCCTCGTTCTGCCAGTCAATCAAGTCATCGACTTTCGGCATTTCAGCCAAGTGCACGCTATCTTCGTATTGCGTATTGCGTTGTGCGTCGTGCGTTTTCATTACGTCCCATACTTCTTCCGCGGTGTGCACCAATATCGGAGCGAGCATCCGGATAAGGCAATCCAAGATTTTATACATAGCCGTTTGTGCGCTGCGCCGCGAGAGACTATCTGCCGAATCGCAATACATTCTGTCCTTGAGGACGTCCATATAGATACTGCTCATCTCGACCGTGCAGAAATTATAAATAAGCGAAAAGACCCTGTGAAAAGCAAAGCCTTCATAGCTCTCGGTAACATCCGCAATCAGCTTTTGCAGCTGCTGCATCGCCCACTTATCGATGTCAAACATCTCTTCGTATCTAACTGCGTCCGTATCCGGGTCAAAATCATCGATGTTGCCCAGCAGATACCGCAGCGTATTTCTGATTTTCCTGTACACCTCCTGCGTCCGGCCGATTAACTCATCGCTGCATCGCACATCTTCCTGATAATTTACGCTCGCCACCCACAGCCTCAGGACATCTGCACCATATTTTGCGACCTCATCCTGGGCGTTAATGTAGTTGCCCAGAGACTTCGACTGCTTCATCCCCTTTTCATCCACGGTAAAGCCGTGCGTCAAAACGCTCTTAAACGGCGCCCGCCCTATCGAACCGAGTGCCGGCAGCAGCGACAATTGAAACCACCCGCGATGCTGGTCCGAACCTTCCAGATACAAATCAACCGGCACGGGCCAGCCGGCCTTGACAGCCACACTGTGCCAGCTGCACCCCGATTCGAACCACACATCGAAGATATTCTCTTCTTTTTGTAAATCGTCAAAGCTAAAACCTTTGGGCAGATTGAAGTTTTCGCCGAGGATCTCTTTCGGCGAATCAGTGAACCAACTATCCGAACCCTTTTTGCCGATATGCTTAGCCACCGCCAGAACGGACTCCCTGGTCAGTAAAATTTCCCCGCTCGAATTCACAAACACTGGTATCGGCAGACCCCAGCTTCTTTGCCTGCTGATGCACCAGTCAGGCCGAGACTCCAGCATCCCCTCAATCCGCTTTTGTCCCCACGCAGGAATCCATTTCACATCTTTAATGCTCTCCAGCGATAAATCCCGCAAATTCTTTCCCGCACCACGCAGTTCTTTATCAACGCTGATAAACCACTGCTCCGTCGCCCTGAATATCACCGGCATCTTACTGCGCCAGCAGTGCGGATAGCTGTGCAGAACCTGACTTTCAGCGAAAAGCAGATTTTTATTTCGCAAATAGTCATCTACAATCTTGTCAACTTCGAGGACATTTTTCCCCACCAGCCAATCGGGCACTGTATCATCGTAACAGCCGTTATCCAACACCGGCGAATATATTGCTAATCCATACCTTTGTCCCGACATATAGTCCTCAAGTCCATGTCCCGGCGCAATATGAACAAGTCCTGTCCCGTCTCCAGTTGTAACGTAGTCAGCAAGGATAACCATATAAGCGTCTTTATCGGTTGGATTCTTTTCTACAAATGGATGCTCATATCGCAATCCTTCGAGTTCACCGCCGCGTACGGTCTTCCCGCCGACGCTGTACTGTCCCTTTTTCAAATTACCTGCCGCAATTACCACCTCCACTCGCTCCGTCGCCAATATCGAGGTAAATCTTGTGCCGTGCGCCTGGTAATTTAGTGTTGTATAGTCCAGATGAGGATGCACCGCCACAGCCAGATTAGCCGCCAATGTCCACGGCGTTGTCGTCCATATCATAAAACATATTCGTGGCTCGTCGCTCGTATCTCGTCGCTCGACCAGACCGAGTTCTACTAATTTTTTGATGCTTTCTTTGGCAACAGGGAAATTCACAAAGATACTCGGCGATGAAATGTCCTTATATTCCAGCTCCGCTTCCGCCAATGCCGTCTCACATCCGACCGACCAGTGAATCGGCTTTAGCTGCTTATGAACCAGCCCCTTATCAACCAGCTCCGCAAATACCTCCAAAATCCCCGCTTCATACGCCGGCTTAAATGTAAGATACGGATTCTCAAAATCGCCGAAAACACCCAGCTCCTGAAACTGCCTGCTCTGCACCTTCACGTATTTGCTCGCGTATTTCATACACTCCCTGCGGATATCGAGCTTACTCATCTGATGCACCTTTTCACCGATTTCGCCGACGACCTTCGATTCGATAGGCAATCCGTGACAATCCCAGCCGGGAACATACGGTGCATCGCAACCGGTCATAGTCTTGTACTTGACCACGAAATCTTTGAGGACCTTATTGATAACGTGCCCCATATGGATATCGCCGTTGGCGTATGGCGGCCCATCATGCAATATATACAACGGACCGCCGCCGCGGGCCTTTCGTATCTTGCCGTAAAGACCTTTTTTCGCCCAGTCTTTGCGCAATTGAGGCTCACGCTGGGTAAGATTAGCCTTCATCGAAAAGTTAGTTTTTGGCAAGTTCAGTGTATCCCGATATTTGGTTTCCTTGTCCGACATCTCAAAATCCTCAAAAGTAACAATAGAGCCTGCAAAACTACGCATTTTAGACAGCAATGTCAACTGCATTCACCGCCAACAAAAAAGGCCTCTCAGAACCTGCTGCTCTGAAAGGCCTTAAAAATCAAATATAGCTTTCTCAGAGCAGTTTCTCCCTGCCTCCTATAATAATGCCTATAATATTAATAAGCCCGACACCAGCGAGGACAACCACACCGCCCAAATTCTGCTCTGCTATCCTGAATCGATTACCCATTTTTTGTCCTACACATAAAGAAACCAAAACTATCGTAAGCACCTTTATTCTTACCAGAATATTCGACCAGTGTCAAGCCTCGCTTTAAAAAAACTGACTGAGCACAACCTGTGGTGAGCCTGCCTGCCCCGAGCGCAGTCGAGGAGTCGAATCCACGCCGCACTAAAACCTCTGATACCCTGATAACTCAATGCCGTATGCCGAAATAGTTTCGCACCCTCTTGACACCACGCCGAACGATAAATTAAAGTTCACTACCATAATGGACAATATACTGACCAAACACCGCAGCTTTTGGGTTTGCCTGGCCTTGACACTCGCCACCGCAGCGGTCTTCTGGCAGGTCTGCACCTATGACTTTGTCAATTACGACGACCCCATCTACGTTTATGAAAACCCAAACATCCAGGCCGGCATCACACTTAAAGCCATCAAATGGGCCTTCACTACCAGTCACACAGGCTACTGGCATCCCTTAACCTGGCTTTCATATATGCTGGACTGGCAACTTTTTGGCCCTAACGCCGGCGGCTATCATTTCACCAGTCTGGTTTTTCACATTGCAAATACCCTGCTGCTTTTCATTGTTCTAAGGCTAATGACACACAGGTTTTGGCCGAGTGCCTTTGTGGCGGCCCTGTTTGCCCTTCATCCCCTGCACGTCGAATCCGTTGCCTGGGTCACCGAGCGTAAAGATGTATTGAGTACCTTCTTTTGGCTGCTCACGATGTGGGCCTATGCCCGTTTTGCCAGTCGCCCGAAGGTTGCCGGTTATTTGTTGGTGGTCGCGCTTTTTGCCCTCGGTCTGATGGCAAAACCTATGCTGGTCACCTTGCCTTTCGTACTTTTGCTTCTGGATTATTGGCCGTTGGATAGACTTGGCCCGAAATGTAAAAAGGCCGGCACAAAGTATTCGCTGGCTTATCTGCTTATCGAGAAGATTCCACTATTCACGATAATCCTCGCATCGTGCATAGTGACTTTCATCAATGCGAAAGAAATCGGAGCAATACGCTTAACAGAGGATTACAGCTTTCCTATTCGTCTGGCCAATACCTCTATTTCTTATATGCAATACATTATCAAAATGGTTTGGCCCGTCCGGCTGGCGGTGTTTTATCCGCACCCAGGCCCAAACGTGTCGATTTTATATGCCGTAATATCAGCCGCTCTTCTACTGGCCGTAACGATTCTCGTACTTCGACTCGCCAAAAACCGTCGATACCTTGTCACAGGCTGGTTTTGGTATCTCGGAACACTTGTACCTGTCATTGGTCTTGTCCAAGCCGGTGCCCAAGCCCTGGCCGACCGTTACAGCTACATCACTCTAACAGGCCTGTTTATTATCATCGCCTGGGGTCTGCCGGACCTGCTGGCAAGATGGCGATATAAAAAAATCGCACTTGCCTCGTCGGCACTGCTGATTATTTCAGTTATATCAATATGTACCTATTTTCAGCTTCGCTATTGGCAAAACAGCCTGACTTTGTTTCGACACGCTCTTGATGTGACCAAAGACAATTATATAGCACACTTTTGCATAGCAGGACCTCTGCGCGAGCAGGGCAAACTGGATGAGACTATTTACCACTGTTCAGAGGTTATCCGGATCAGACCCCGCTACTTCGATGCACGGATTAATCTTGCCCATGTCTTGCGTGATGCCGGCAGGCTCGACGAGGCTGTTAAGGAGTATCGAAAATGTCTTCAGATGAAGCCAGATGACCCCAATCTGCTCAATGCTCTCGGCACTGCACTCGGCCAGCAGGGTAAATTTGATGAAGCCGTCAAATACCTTACTGAAGCCCTGCGAATAAGACCCGATTTTGCCGCTGCCCATACCAATATAGGTTATGCCTTAACCCTTCAAGGCAACCTTGATGAGGCCGTTGCACATCTCACTGAATCGCTCCGGCTTGACCCTAACTCTACCCAGACGTACTACTATCTCGGGCTGGCTCTGGTGCAAATGGGTAAAATCAATGAGGCCATCACACACTTCGAGGAGGCACTCCGACTTAAACCTGACTGGGCTGAGCCTATGAACGACCTCGCCTGGTTTCTGGCCGCCGGTCCGGAAATTACAGCTCATAATCCCGACAGAGCATTCAAACTTGCCCAGCGAGCCTGCGAACTTACCAACCACAAAAAACCCGAATTATTGGATACCCTCGCCGCGGCTTATGCCGCAACAGGCGACTTCAGTAAGGCCATAGAAACGGCAGAAAAGGCCTTAGAATTATGCCAGTCTTCCGAACAAGAGACGCTTAAAAAGGAAATTAAAAAACGGCTTGCCTTGTATAAGGCAGGCAAACCTTATGTCGAAACTCAGTAGACCGTTTTAGCTTATCTTTGATAGTATAAGTAACAATAACCTAAAGTTAGCTACTGACTGTAAGATGAACAATATACTGACCAAATACCGCAGCTTTTGGGTTTGCCTGGCTTTGACACTCGCCACCGCAGCGGTTTTCTGGCAGGTCTGCACCTATGACTTTGTCAATTACGACGACCCCATCTACGTTTATGAAAACCCAAACATCCAGGCCGGCATCACACTTAAGACCATCAAATGGGCCTTCACTACCAGCCACACAGGCTACTGGCATCCCTTAACCTGGCTTTCATATATGCTGGACTGGCAACTTTTTGGCCCTAACGCCGGCGGCTATCATTTCACCAGTCTGGTTTTTCACATTGCAAATACCCTGCTGCTTTTCATTGTTCTAAAACTAATGACACACAGGTTTTGGCCGAGTGCCTTTGTGGCGGCCCTGTTTGCCCTTCATCCCCTGCACGTCGAATCCGTTGCCTGGGTCACCGAGCGTAAAGATGTATTGAGTACCTTCTTTTGGCTGCTCACGATGTGGGCCTATGCCCGTTTTGCCAGTCGCCCGAAGGTTGCCGGGTATTTGTTGGTAGTCGCGCTTTTTGCCCTCGGTCTGATGGCAAAACCTATGCTGGTCACCTTGCCTTTCGTACTTTTGCTTCTGGATTATTGGCCGTTGGATAGGCTCAGCCCAAAACGCCAAAAAGCCGGTTCAAAGTATTCGCTGGCTTATCTGCTCATCGAGAAGATTCCGCTATTTGCGATGACCCTCGCAGCGTGCATAGTCACCTTCATCTGCCAGAAAAAAGGCGGAGCAATGTACGAAGGAGAAAACTATGGCCTGCTTATTTGCCTCGCCAATGCCTCTACTTCCTATCTGCGATACATTACCAAGATGATTTGGCCTGCTCGCTTGGCGATGTTCTATCCGCACCCAGGCCAAAACGTCTCCATTCTATACGCTATAATATCAGTCGCTATTCTACTGGTTGTAACAATTCTCGTACTTCGATTCGCCAAAAACCATCGATACTTAGTCACGGGCTGGTTTTGGTATCTCGGGACGCTTGTGCCCGTTATAGGCCTTGTCCAGGTCGGTGAGCAGGCCCTGGCCGACCGCTACAGCTACATCACTCTGACGGGTTTATTCATTATCATCACATGGGGCTTACCCGAGTTGCTCGGAAAATGGCCGCATCGAAAGACTGTACTCTGGGCATCTTCACTGATAGTTTTGTCCGCATTGGCCGTGTGTACATATTTTCAGCAGCGGCATTGGAAAGATAGTATAACACTTTGTCAGCATGCACTCAAAGTAACCAATGATAACTACCTGGCACATTATGCTATGACAGAAATGCTTCTCGATCAGGGTCGTATTGAGGAAGCAATCTGGCATAACACCGAAGCTATCCGAATCAAACCTGATTATGTCGACGCCCTCAATAATCTTGGGCTTGCTCTCCTCTATGCAGGAAGGATTGACGAGGCTATCGGCTATTTTGAAAGGACCCTTAAAGTAAACTCCCGTGCTATCGAGGCATATCTTAATCTCAGCGCCGCTCTTATAGCCAAAGGCAAATTCGCCGAGGCCGTTTCACTTTGCAATATGGGCTTGCAAATTGCACCCGACTTCATCGATATACGCATTAATCTCGGACGCGCTCTGCTTAAAAGCGGTAGATTTGCAGAAGCAGAGAAGGAATATAAGGAGATGCTGCGTATCCAGCCTCAAAATGCTATCGTCCACAATGACTTTGGTGTAGTACTTTCCCGGCAGGGCAAATTTGACGAGGCCATCGAACATTTCAGCCAGGCCGTCCGAATCGACCCCAGCTACACAACCGCAAGAGACAATCTCAACAGCGCCTTAGCCGAAAAACAAAAACTCCAGAACACAGAAAACACAAAAAAATAACTTCTATTTAGCCTCCCGCTTTAGCGGGGGGTTCACCCTATAAAATTATATCCGCCTTTCCAACAACACCCCTTATTGCCTTGACACCGCACCAAACAATAAATTAAAGTTCACTGTTATAATGTATAACATATTAACCAAATATCGCAGCTTTTGGATTTGTCTGGCCTTGACACTCGCCACCACGGCTGTCTTCTGGCAGGTCTGCACCTATGACTTTGTCAATTACGACGACCCCGAGTACGTTTATGAAAACCCAAACATCCAGGCCGGCATCACACTTAAAGCCATCAAATGGGCCTTCACTACCAGTCACGCCAGTATCTGGCATCCCTTAGCCTGGCTTTCGCATATGCTGGACTGGCAGCTCTTCGGCCCCAATGCTGGTGGTCATCACCTCACCAGCCTCATTCTTCACATTGCGAATACCCTGCTGCTATTCACTGTTCTAAAACAAATGACGCACAGGTTTTGGCCAAGTGCCTTTGTGGCGGCCCTGTTTGCCCTTCACCCCCTGCACGTCGAATCCGTTGCCTGGGTCACCGAGCGTAAAGATGTCTTGAGTACTTTTTTCTGGATGCTCACGATGTGGGCCTATGTTCGCTTTGTCAACCGCCCAAAGATTGCCGGGTATTTGTTGGTAGTCGCACTTTTTGCCCTCGGTCTGATGGCAAAATCTATGCTGGTCACCTTGCCTTTCGTACTTTTGCTTTTGGATTATTGGCCTTTGGATAGGCTCGGCCCGAAATGCAAAAAGGCTGGCACAAAGCATTCGCTGGCCTATCTGCTCATTGAGAAGATTCCGCTATTTGCGATGACCTTCGCAGCGTGCATAGTCACATTCATCTGCCAGAAAAAAGGCGGAGCAATGTACGAAGGAGAAAACTATGGCCTACTTATTTGCCTCGCCAATGCCTCTACTTCCTATCTGCGATACATTACCAAGATGATTTGGCCTGCTCGCTTGGCGATGTTCTATCCGCACCCCGGCCAAAACGTCTCCATCCTATACGCTATAATATCAGTCGCTATTCTACTGGCCGTAACAATTCTCGTACTTCGATTCGCCAAAAACCATCGATACTTAGTCACGGGCTGGTTTTGGTATCTCGGGACGCTTGTGCCTGTTATAGGCCTCGTCCAGGTTGGCTCTCAGGCTATGGCCGACCGCTATACCTATATCACTCTAACTGGCTTATTCATTATCATCGCCTGGGGTCTGCCGGAGCTACTCGAAAAATGGCCCCATCGAAAAACTGCGCTTTGGGCATCCTCACTGATAGTTTTGTCCGCACTGGCCGTGTGTACATATTTTCAGCAGCGGTATTGGAAAAACAGTATGACACTCTGTGAGCACGCACTCAAAGTAACCAACAATAACTACACCGCACATTTTTGCATGACAAACATGCTCCTCGAGCAAGGTCGCATCGAAGAGGCAATCTGGCATAACACCGAAGCTATCCGAATCAAACCTGACTATGCCGAAGCTCTTAACAGCCTCGGCGTCGCTCTCTGCAAAGCAGGAAGAATTGACGAGGCCATTGCCTACTATGAAAAGGCGCTCGAAATAGACCCTATCCTTGCCCCGGCCCACGCCAATTTTGGTTTCGCCCTCGTAACTAAAGGCGAATTCGCCGAGGCCGTCAGGCACTATAGAATCGCACTTGAAACAATGGACACACCCAACATACACAGCGACCTCGGCACCGCGCTGCTGAAGCTCGGCCAGCCCCGGGAAGCCGTTACAGAGTATCGCAAGGCACTTTCGGCAAAACCCAACGACCCAGACATCCTCAACAAGCTCGGCTACGCACTGGCACACACCGGAGAACTCGACGAGGCAATCTCGCTCTACAACAAAACCATCCAAATAGCACCTGACGTCGTCGACATCCGTCTCAATCTCGGATTCGCTCTGACCGAGAGCGGCAAACTCGAAGAAGCAGTGAAAGAGTATGAAAAAATCCTGCTTATTCAGCCTCAGAACGCCGTCGCCCACAACGACCTCGCCGTAGTGCTCCTCCAACAGGGAAAAGTCGATGAGGCCATCGAACATTTCAGCCAGGCCGTCCGAATCGACCCCAGCTACACAACCGCAAGAGACAATCTCAACAGCGCCTTAGCCGAAAAACAAAAGCTCCAGAACACAGAAAACACAAAGAAATAACTTCCAATCAGCCCCCGGTTTTCACCGTCAAAATTATATCCGCCTTTCCAACAACAGCCCTTATTGCCTTGACACCGCACTAAACAATAAATTAAAGTTCACTATTATAAAATGGATAATGTATTAACCAAATACCGCAGCTTTTGGATTTGTCTGGCACTGACACTCGCCACCACGGCTGTCTTCTGGCAGGTCTGCACCTATGACTTTGTCAATTACGACGACCCCCCCTACATCTATAAAAACCCAAACATTCAGGCCGGCATCACACTTAAGACCATTAAATGGGCCTTCACTACCAATTACACAGGCTACTGGCATCCCTTAACCTGGCTTTCATATATGCTGGACTGGCAACTTTTTGGCCCTAATGCGGGCGGCTATCATTTCACCAGTCTGGTTTTCCATATTGCAAATACCCTGCTCCTTTTCATTGTCCTAAAACTAATGACACACAGGCCCTGGCCGAGTGCATTTGTGGCGGCCCTGTTTGCACTTCACCCACTCCACGTCGAATCTGTTGCCTGGGTCGCTGAGCAAAAGGATGTCTTGAGTACTTTTTTCTGGCTGCTCACGATGTGGGCCTATGCCCGTTTTGCCAGTCGCCCGAAGGTTGCCGGTTATTTGTTGGTAGTCGCGCTTTTTGCCCTCGGTCTGATGGCCAAACCTATGCTGGTTACCCTGCCTTTTGTACTTCTGCTTTTGGATTATTGGCCTTTGGATAGACTCGGCCCGAAATGCAAAAAGGCCGGCACAAAGTATTCGCTGGCCTATCTGCTCATCGAGAAGATTCCGCTATTTGTGATGACCCTCGCATCGTGCATAGTGACTTTCATCAATGCGAAAAAAATCGGAGTAATGCACTTAACAGAAGACTACAGCTTTCCTATTCGTCTGGCCAATACCTCTATTTCCTATCTGCAATACATTACCAAGATGATTTGGCCTGCTCGCTTGGCGATGTTCTATCCGCACCCCGGCCAAAGCGTCTCCATTCTATACGCTATAATATCAGTCGCTATTCTACTGGTTGTAACAATTCTCGTACTTCGATTCGCCAAAAACCATCGATACCTTGTCACGGGCTGGTTTTGGTATCTTGGGACGCTTGTGCCTGTTATAGGCCTTGTCCAGGTCGGCGAGCAGGCCCTGGCCGACCGCTACAGCTACATCACTCTGACGGGTTTATTCATTATCATCGCCTGGGGCTCACCCGAGTTGCTCGGAAAATGGCCGCAGCGAAGGGTTGTGCTCTGGGCGTCCTCGCTGATAGTTTTATCCGTACTGGCCATACTCGCACACCTCCAGCAGCGATATTGGAAGAACAGTATAACACTTTTTCAGCACGCACTCAAAGTAACCAGGAATAACTATGGGGCACATGTCGGTATGGCGCATACGTTTCTCGAGCAGGGCCGCATAGAGGAAGCAATCTGGCATAACAGTGAGGCTATTCGAATCAAACCTGATTGTGTTAACGCCCTTAACGACCTTGGAAGTGCTTTCCACATGGCGGGAAGAATTGACGATGCTATTTACTACTACAAAAGGGCGCTCGAAATAAATCCCGCGGCTGACATGACTCATCTCAATCTTGCTGCTGCCCTTGTAACTAAAGGCGAATTCGCCGAGGCCGTCAGGCACTATAGAATCGCACTCAAAACAATGGACACACCTAACATACACAGCGACCTCGGCACCGCACTGCTGAAGCTCGGCCAGCCCCGGGAAGCCGTTACAGAGTATCGCAAGGCACTTTCGGCAAAACCCAACGACCCTAATGCCCTAAACGAGCTGGGCTACGCACTGGCACACGCCGGAGAACTCGACGAGGCAATCTCGCTCTGCAACAAAGCCCTCCAAATCGCACCTGACCTCGTCGACATCCGTCTCAACCTCGGATTCGCTCTGACCGAGAGTGGCAAACTCGAAGAAGCAGTGAAAGAGTATGAAGAAATCCTGCTTATTCAGCCCCAGAACGCCGTCGCCCACAACGACCTCGCCGTAGTGCTCCTCCAACAGGGAAAACTCGATGAGGCCATCGAACATTTCAGCCAGGCCGTCCGAATCGACCCCAGCTACACAACCGCAAGAGACAATCTCAACAGTGCCTTAGCCGAAAAACAAAAGCTCCGGAACACAGACGCGGAAGGCACAAAGGAATAACTTCTACTTAGCCCCCGCCTCATGGGGAGTTTTAACCACCAAAAATTATATCCGCCTTTTCAACAACAGCCCTTATTGCCTTGACACCACACCGAACAACAAATAAAGTTGTCGTTAATGACAAAAAAACTTTACATAATTGATGGCCACGCCCACATCTACGCCGCCTATTACGCCCCGATGCAGCAGCGGTTGACCAGCCCAGCCGGCAGCTCAGAACTTATCTCATAAATAATGAATAAAATATCAAACAAATATTATGTCCCTCTAATCTGCATTGCCCTCGCATTGATAAACCTCGCGGTTTACTTGCAGGTCCTCAGTCACGATTTCATCGATTTTGACGACGACCTCTACGTTACTAAAAATACAAATGTGCAAGCTGGCCTGACTTGGCAGGGCATTAAATGGGCCTTCACAACGAACCAGGCGTATAATTGGCATCCATTGACCTGGATATCGCATATGCTGGATTGCCAGCTTTATGGCCTGAATCCCGCTGGCCATCACTTAACAAATGTAATTTTTCACATAGCGAATACCTTATTTCTATTTCTGGTTTTCAAACGAATGACCGGTAATTTGTGGCGAAGTGCTTTCGTTGCAGCCTTGTTTGCTCTGCACCCGCTTCACGTAGAATCAGTCGCCTGGGTCTCGGAGCGAAAAGACGTCCTCAGCACCTTTTTCCTGTTGCTCACTATGTGGTTTTATATACGCTACACTCATCACCCACGACTCGCCGATTATCTGCTGGTTATGCTCACCATGGCACTTGGACTAATGACCAAACAAATGCTGGTGACACTACCGCTTGTTCTGCTTCTGTTAGACTATTGGCCCCTGCAGCGCTTTACATGGCCGCTAAAACAAAAAGACCGTAAAGGTGCAACTGCAACAACTTCACTTTCTCGTTGCTTCGTGGAAAAAGTGCCCCTTTTGGCTTTGTCTTTTATCGCAAGTCTAATCGTTCTTCATGTCCAATCGAAATCTGCTCTTGTAAGAAACACAATTCAGATACCAATCGCTCTTCGCACTGCAAATGCGATTCTTGTTTATACAAAATACATCACAAAGATGTTCTGGCCCCTTCATCTGGGAGTTCTTTATCCACACCCGGAAACCAATCTTCAACTGTGGCAGGTTTTGGCCGCCGGTTTACCGCTTCTATGCATCACTGCCATAGTGTTCCGTTTATCCCGCAACCGTCGCTGGCTCATAGTCGGATGGCTCTGGTACCTTGGAACTCTCGTCCCTGTAATTGGCTTGGTACAGGTCGGACTTCAATCAATGGCTGACCGCTACACCTATGTCCCTCTTATCGGTCTATTCACCATCATTGCATGGGGCACTGCTGAACTTATTGTAAAACTAAAATACAAGAACATTATCTTGGCAGCAGGTGCCGGGATGGTGCTTCTGGTCTTATCGGTACTCACCTGGCTGCAACTGTCACACTGGAAAAATAGCATTACATTGTTTGAGCATACCGTAGCCGTTACTACTAACAATGATATCATGCACTACAACCTCGGCAGCCTGCTGTTACAGCAAGGCAAGGCTGACCAGACCATTAAACATTGGAGCGAAGCCGTGAGAATCAGGCCCAATCAGCCAACAATTCACAAGAATCTTGCGCTCTTGTTTACTCAGCAAGGCAAAAACGATGAGGCAATCCAACACTACCGCCAGGCACTCAAATACAGACCGAACGATACCGCCGCATATAACAACCTTAAAGCCCTCCTGGCCATTCAAAAGAAATCTGCTGCCGAAAATAAAACTCCGAAATAAGTCGGTTAAGTTACACTTTGCAGGAAATCGTTTGCTTATGGCCTTGACAACGCAGCCCAGTGGCTACTATATTTTGCTCGATGGCGAAGAAACTTTACATAATCGATGGCCACGCTTACATCTACGCCGCTTACTGGGCGAAGATGAGCCAGATGACCAGTCCTTCCGGTGAGCCGACCCAAGCAACTTATATCTTCACCACGACCATTCTGGGCCTCATCCGCGACCAGAAGCCCGACCTGCTCGCTGTCGCTATGGATAGCAAGACCCCCAGTTTCCGAACCAAAATTTACTCCGAATACAAGGCCCATCGTCCCCCTATGCCTGACGATATGCCCGCTCAAATCGACCGTATCGAGCAGATACTCACCGCGATGAACATCCCTGTCCTCCGCCTCGATGGCTTCGAAGCCGATGACGTAATCGGCACGCTCGCTAAAAAGGCGGCCAAAGAAGGCATCGATACATACATCTGCGCTAAGGACAAGGATATGTATCAGCTTGTTGATGACCATATCTATATCTTCGACATAAAAAAAGGCGAAAAACTTGACGACGACACCCTTCTCCAGATGTACAAATTCGAGCCGCGGCATTTTATCGACGTCCTGGCCCTTCAGGGCGATGCCTCCGACAATGTCCCAGGCGTACCGCTTATCGGCGAAATGAATGCAATCAAACTGATACAGCAGTTCGGCTCTCTCGATAATTTATATAAAAACGCCGATAAAATTGAAGGAAAAAGGGGAGAAAATTTACGTAAATTTAAAGAGCAGGCATACCTGAGCAAAAAGCTTATGATTATAAATACCGAGGCGCCGCTAAAAATCGATTATCAACAGTTCAAACTCAAAGAACCCAATAAGGAAAAACTGGCTGCAATCTTTTCCGAGCTTGGCTTCAATCGCCTGCTGACGCAATTAGGATTGACACCCACGACCGGCACACAGCCCGCACCCGCAAAAAAGCAGCCGCAGGATTTATCCGCCAGACGTATGGTGGACTTCACCAAACCAGCCTCTGCGAAAACCGTAAAGCACGACTACCAGCTCATAGACACAAAGCAGAAATTCGATAAATTCTTCGACCAGCTCAAAAAACAAAAACTCTTCGCCATCGACACCGAAACCACATCCCTCGACGCTATGCGGGCCGACCTCGTCGGCATCAGCTTCTCCTGGCAGCCGCAAAAGGCCTTCTATCTTCCCGTAAAAGCCCCGCTCGGCCAAAAGCACCTCGATATAACCGATGTTCGCCACAAACTCGCACCCATACTGGCAGATGAAAAAGTAAAAAAAGTCGGCCAAAATATAAAATACGATATGCTCATCCTCAAAAAAGCAAAGATGCCGCTAAAAGGAATCCATTTCGACACAATGGTCGCATCCTACTGCCTCGACCCGCTCCGCACCAGCCACGCCCTCGACAGAATGGCCGCCGACTTCCTCAATTATCAGTGCACATCCCTCTTTTCGCTTATCGGCAAAGGCAAAGACCAGCTCACATTCGATATGGTTGACACCGCCGCCGCTTGTGAATACTCCGCCGAAGACGCCGACATAACGTTCCAGCTTTACAATTACTTCAAAGACCTGCTCGAAAACGACCCCCCTATTAAAAAACTGTTTGAAGAGGTCGAGATGCCGCTCGTCTCCGTCCTCGTCGCTATGGAGTACAACGGCATCTCACTCGATACCGCCCTACTGAAAACAATGGCCGGCGACCTCGACACCGCCTTAAAAAACCTCGCTGCCCAGATTTACGCGCTCGCTGGCGCCACATTCAACATCGACTCTCCGAAACAGCTCGCGGAAATCCTTTTCGATAAGCTGAACCTGCAATCCATTCGTATGGGCAAGGCCGGCCGAAGCACCGATGCCGCCGTCCTCGAACAATTAGCTGACGAGCACCCGATTATCAATCTTGTCCTCCAATACCGCCAAATCGGCAAACTCCAAAATACCTATGTCGATAAATTAGGCCAACTGATTAACCCCGCTACCGGCCGGGTCCACACCTCATTCAACCAGACCGTTACCGCAACAGGCAGGCTCAGCTCCAGCGACCCGAACCTCCAGAACATCCCCATTCGCACCGAGCTTGGCCGAAAAATCCGCTCCGCTTTTATCCCCAAAAATAAGACCGATTACATACTCAGTGCCGACTATTCGCAAATCGAGCTGCGCCTGCTCGCGCATTTCTCAAAGGATAAAGCCCTTACAGCAGCTTTTGCCGCCGACAAAGACATTCACCGCTTCGTCGCATCCCAAATCCATAATGTCCCAATCGAAAAAGTTACCGACGAAATGCGTTCTAACTGCAAGGCCGTCAACTTCGGCATCATTTACGGCCAGGGCGCCTTCGGCCTGTCGCGCTCGATTGGAATATCCCAGGCACAGGCCAAAAAGTTCATCGACGACTATTTCGCCCGCTACAGTTCAATCCGCAAATTCATGGACGACTGCATCGCCTTCGCCAGGCGCACCGGCTACTGCGAGACCATTCTGCATCGCCGGCGAAAAATACTGAACATAAACAGTAAAAACGCCAACAAACGTGCGCAGGCCCAGCGATTCGTCGTCAATACCGTCATTCAGGGCTCCGCAGCAGATTTGATAAAGGTCGCTATGATAAACATTTACAGCAGAATCGAGAAAGAGGACCTGCCCGTAAAACTCATCCTTCAAATCCACGATGAGCTTGTCTTTGAATTGCCGAAGGCAGAGGCCCAAAAGCACGCAAAATGGATTACTGAGGAAATGACCGGCGCAATAAAGCTCAGCGTCCCGCTGAAAGTTGACATCACCTCCGGCCCAACCTGGCTAAGTGCTTAATAAAAAAGGGGTTGGGGTTTATAGCGTTTAGCGGGCAGCGAACAGCGTAAAGTGTAAAAGCAGATGAGAAGATAGGCAAAGACGTTAAAATTTTCGCATCAAACGCGCAAGTCGGCGAAAAAAAATGCAAAAAAATGTAAAAAATTTGCAAAAATTCGTAAAAATTTCAAAAAATTAGCAAAAATTTCAAAAAATTGGTGCGTTTTGGACCGTGATTGATGTACCCCCTTGCGCAAATTTGCGCAGGCGCAAATAGACTCAAGACACCAGACCACAGACAAAAAAACATAAATGCAAAAATCAGGAGACAGAGGACGAACGACAGAAGACGGACGACTCAAGACCACAGACACAAGACGCAAGACTTTTTTGGTTTTCAGTGTCGGATTGGGGGGGTAAAATACCAAACAGCGTACAGCGTATAGCGGACAGCGGACAGGGGAAGAAAAAATACAATACCTAAGATACTTAGGTATTCTTTTATCGTTCTAGTCTTTTTGATTAATCGAAAGGACTACGAGCCTTTTATATGTCGAATGGTTTTTTAGTGAGGGATTTGAGGTTTTCGGTTCGGACGCTGTCCCGTAAGGGACGCTGCGCGGTGCTGCCGGAGGGCGGCCACCAAAGGCGGACGAGTTAGTCGATAGTCGTTAGGAAACAATTCAAAAATCAAACATCAAAAAGCAAAATTACAATTCAAAAATCAAAAATGTTTTTTCAACAGCACCAATGTCCCTATTTATTTTGGAACTGAAATGCCTTCTCCCTAATTTGGCTTGTCTTACTCAGATCCGACTAACTCTCATCTGGTCGTGGCCAAGGATTAGGCGGAGGTACTTTGGGACTAGGCGGCGAGTAAGGCTCACCTGGCGATTTTCTTTCTGGTATATGTGGTTGTGGTGGTGCCGGTCTGGGTGGGGGTGCCGGTCTTGGTGGGGGTTCCGGCCTACTTGGTCTTGGAGTTTGCTCAGTCATTATATTGCCTCACGTTAAAGAACTAAAAAGTTAATAAATTTTTTAATCGAGTATATTATACTGGCGGAAGATAAAAGGAATATTCAGGAAGCTCTCTATTTACTTGCTCAAAACACGCTTTTTGTAGTTTAGTATCAATCTCTTCAATTGGCTCTAATACTGTTATTTTATCAACTTGTCCTGCTATACTTTGGAAAGTACTTACCATTACTTGGGAATATTCTTTCAAGCGTCGAATATTATTCTCGAGCTGCTCCAACTGGGAATCAAGTGTTCGATATTGTGTGACTATACCTTGCAGGTTGGCTACTTTATCTGACAATTTTAGAAGAGGTTTGGCTATACATAAGAAAGCCGTGATAACGGTTAACCATTGCCAGATAACCCTACCTTGTGCACTTTGCCAAAAGGGTAAAACGGCAACCGCTGAACCTGATGCTGTTGCTATAATGAGATATTCTAACACCAAATTAATTCTGCGGATTTTGACTAATTTCTTAGACCAATATTTGACGTTCAACCTACAGTCCCTCTGAAGGTCGTACACTTCCCACACTGGGTGCTCTCTCTTTTTTTTAATCATTTTTTAATCTCTAACTCATTTTAATATTCTATACCCCAGTTTTTCAAGAAATACCACACAATTTTTGTCCGCAAGATTTTGGTTGAAAACTACGGATGAAATTTATTTGCGTATTAAACCATTTTTATGCCAGTTTGTAGGCGATCTGTTCTTCGAGGATGTCTTTGACGGTAAGGGCGATTATGCTCTTGCCGGTCTTTTTGAAGAACGACTGTATTTCGCTCATAGCATCGGATGAGTAGTCGAACGCAACAAAGAACCCCTTTGTGCGGTCCTCGCGCATCATTGCCGCCTCGAAGGAATCGATTTCGGGTCTGCCGACTTTATCCTTTTGCTTGACCTGAATCGGGTACCACACGTCCATAAATTCAAGCTCATCCGCCTTCTTTTTGGGTATAGCCGAGATGGGATAGATACGGCCATCAATTCCCATATCGCCGACTTGTGCTTTATTGGGGATGCCGCCGAGGGCGATAACGGCCCAGTTCTCAAATTCAAAGGGTGGAATTTCCTTAAGCTGCTTTTCGCTCCGAGGCAGGTCACGGACAACAAAACCGCGGCCGATTCGCCAGAGTTTTTCATCTTCTTTCATCTTGCAGACATCGCGCAGACGCTTTGCCATAACACGGCAGGCGGTCGGCGAAATATCAATGCCAATCCACTGCCTGCCGAGGTTTTCAGCAGCGACTAAAGCCGTGCCGCAGCCGCAAAAGGCGTCGAGGACGATGTCGTTCGGATTGCTGGAAGATTTAACAATGCGTTCCAAAAGAGCAAGGGGTTTTTGGGTTGGATAGCCGAGGCGCTCAGCAGATTGGGCTTGTATAGGCGGGATGTCAGCCCAAATACTGTCAACGGGATTCCCTTCCTGTTCATCTAAGTAACGTTTCAGTGCGGGAACAGCACCGGGTTTGGTTTGGATAACAATACCTTTTTCATAAGCCTCTTGCATACGTTCTTTTGTCCACCGCCAGACCCGTTTAACACCGAGGAATTCATAGGTAAGATTAGGTCTGTCCTTATTGGGATTTGTCAAATCAGCTAACCGATAACGGCGACCAGTTTCAGGTTCAACATATTTGTAAAAATCTTCGACATAATCCTCGTTATGGGGTAGGTATTGACGATTAAAGGTGTAATCATCACTTTTAGTGTAATAAAAGATCGTGTCATGGTCGTTCGGAAAAGAACGGAAAGCCAAACCTTTAGCATTAGTTCGACGCCAGACTATTTCCGTTTGAAACTGGTTTTGGCCGAATATCTGGTCGAGCATAATTTTGACATAGTGTGAGGAGTGCCAGTCGCAGTGGTAATAGAACGAGCCGGTTTTTTTGAGGACGCGGTGCAGTTCAACGCAACGAGGCCGCATAAAGTCGATGTAGGCCTGCGTTGAGGCGTGGCGGTCTTCGAATGAGCGTTTTTCCTTTGTCTCACCCCAGAAGACCTCATAATTGCGATTGGAGTTAAAAGGCGGGTCGATATAGATAAGGTCAACGCATCCATCGGGGAATTTTTTCAACTGGTCAAGGTTATCGCCGCAATAAATGACCCGGGTATCGATTAGAGAGGATGGTTTGCCGCTTGCTGGAGTTTTCCTAGAATTGGATGTGGATTTCTTTGCCATAGGCCATTAGTGTAAGCCCTGCCAGATAATTTGCAAGAGGCAATCAAGATTGACAATTTGCGATTTTCGAGTTTAACCCCAACATAAAGTTAAACATAACAACCCTCAATATAAACACTCAGTTAATCACCCCCGCCACAGGGGCGGGGGCTAATCGTCAAACAATTTATTCAATTAGGAGGATGTTTTTGTTGCGGTGAGAGGTTAATCACCCCCGTCACAGGGGTGCAAATTGTTATAGGTTAATTAACCCCGCCCACAGAGGCGGGAAAGAAAGAGTTAATTACCCCCACCACAGGGGTGGGGGCTAACCATTAAACGATTTATTCAATGTTTTTGCTGCGGGGAGAGGTTAATCACCCCCGCCACAGAGTTAATTACCCCCACCGCAGGGGTGGGGGCTAACCATTAAACGATTTATTCAATGTTTTTGCTGCGGGGAGAGGTTAATCACCCCCGCCACAGAGTTAATTACCCCCACCGCAGGGGTGCAAATTGTTATAGGTTAATTAACCCCGCCTGCAGAAGGCGAATCGTTATAAGTTAATCACCCCCGCCACAGGGGCGGGGGCTAATCGTTGTAGGGTAATTGACCCCACCACAGGGGGTGGGGGAATTGTTATAAGGTAATCGACCCCCACCGCAGGGGTGGGAAAGAAAGAATTATTTACCCCCACCGCAGGGGTGGGGGCTAATCGTTGTGTTTTTGGACGTAGGCAACTCTTGCAGCGAGGTCTTCCTTCGTAAAACAAAAACGTTTGTCAAACCCTTTTGTCCAGAGCCGGGCTGGTCGGCCAAGTTTGCGAAGGGCAAACATTGCCTTATTTTTGTATCTGCTGATAATTTGCTCGATGGAATACCTGCAAGGTTCGGCTACCAAGTGAATGTGGTTTGAGCAAACCGCAATTGCATATACCACCTGCCCTGCGCCTGATGCTTCGGCGAAAATCGTTCGCCGAATTATTTCTCTTTCCTTTTTTGTGAGAGTTATTGTTTGGTATCTTTGCAGTTTACGGTTTGCCGTTTTGATTTTTTCGTCGGGGGGCAGGATTTGGCCATTTTTAACATAGCCACGTCTGTCGCCTTGCAACCAGGTACCATAAGTAGTCCAAGTGACCATATATCCCACAATCCCTGCCATATTCAAAATTATAACATATCATACTTTTCCGACCATTATGTGGTTCCGTTATCGCTTAGCCCCTGCCCCTGTGGCAGGGGTCTGAATCCGACTTGTTTTTGGCCGGAAATAGCATTGTAAGCCCCTGTTATATCAGCACTTATAGTTAGCACAACAAAAGGATTGTCGAACCACAGGGGGGAATTTTTAATCGATGTCGAGCAGTAACGCCGATAATATGGGAAATAATATAGGAGATAATAAGGTATATCAGAGTGTTTAAATAAAAACTGGTAGAAACGACATCCAATATTAACAATTTAATCTGGGAGGTACCAAAAATGTTAGCAGTATTAGAATGGGACAATCTTGTTGCAGAGCCGATCCGCCAAATGTTGACCAGAATATTAGCCTATCTTCCTATCCTGTTAGGCGCATTAGTGATTCTGATAGTAGGCTGGATTGTGGCCAATGCAATCAGACGGGTAATTGATTTGCTGCTCAAGGCAGTGCGCTTCGATGCGCTGGCGGACAAGACGGGTATATCAGACATTATAAGGAAAGGCGCTTTGAAGATTTCCGCCAGAGAGGTGATATGCAGACTGGTTTACTGGCTGATTATAATTATGGTTTTAGTGATGACAGTTGATGCTCTTGGGCTGCCCAAGGCATCCGACATTCTTGCAAGCTTATTTGCTTACGTTCCGAAGGTCATAGCAGCGTTGCTTGTTCTGGTGGTCGCAATGTTTCTGGCCAATTTTGTGTCAGGAATAGTTCGGACGGCAGCCGGCAATGCCAATTTCCCCAGGCCGGAGATATTTGCCGGTATAAGCCGGTGGGCGATTATAATTTTTGCAGCAACCATTGCTCTGGAACAGCTTGGCATTGCACCATTTTTGGTAACTGCTACCTTCAATATTATCCTTGGCGGCATTTGCCTTGCTTTGGCGCTTGCCTTTGGATTAGGCGGTAAAGATGCCGCGGCAAGGTATCTCGAGGGATTAAAGAAGAAACGCTCTTAGAAAAAAGCTGGTGATACGCCACAGGCGTATAAAAAAGTTAAGCTGTTCAGGCAACGATAAACTGTTTCGAGTCGGCATACAAAACGAAATGATGGATGGTATGTCGATAGCGAATATAAGGAAAGAATATTAATCCACAGAAATTTATGAAAGAAAAATCAAGATGAGAAAAAAGCAAATGCTTTTAGCAATCCTGTTTTTGGGAACAGGTTTATTTATCAGCGGTTGTATGGTTGCAGCGGTCGGTGCAGGTGTAGGTACGACGGCGTATGTAATGGGCAAAATGCAGGGTACAGAGGCAAAAGATATAGATACTGTTTACAACGCTGCTGAAAAGGCAGCGGAGCAACTTAACTTGAATATAACAGAAAAAACCCACGACAAAATGTCCGGTGAGATAATAGCACGAGATTCACAGGATAAGAAAGTAACAATAAAACTTAAAGCGGCATCTGAAAACGCCACTGATATAACCATTCGGGTTGGCTTTTTCGGTGATGAAACAAAAACCCGGCTGATTTATGAAAAAATACACGAGAACCTTAAATAGAGGCGGCCCAAGGCGCTGCCCTCGGTGAATATCGCGTCTCTGTGAAGGGGACGCCGGAAACCGGTGAGCCAACCTCGACGGAATTCGACGTGAAGGTTGTTTCTCCATAGGTTCAGGGCAGTTTGTCCGAATCTGAGTAGCCCCAGGTCGCTTGACGTGGGGCTACTCGGCTGTTTGCGTTAAATACTAAACCCGAAAAAGGAAAGGATACTTATTATGCTTTACACTTTAGCTGTTGTTCTGATTGTATTATGGCTTTTGGGACTGGTCACTTCCTACACCATGCACGGTTTCATTCATATTCTTCTGGTGATCGCCATCGTGGTCGTCCTGGTTAGAATCATTAGCGGACAAAAACCCCTGTGACCATCTCGTAGAGCCAGGTATGAAAATCAGAAGGAGGTTATTTCTATGAACAAAGTAGTCTCACTCGTAATTCTTGCCGGTGGTATCGTTCTTGTGACCTATGGCGTTGCTGCGTCAGAGTCATTGAGCTCTGACATTTCCCGATTTTTCACCGGATCGCCTACCGACAAGGCGATATGGATGCTGATCGGCGGCGTTGTTGCGATCATTATCGGGCTGGCTGGACTATTTCGCGGATCAAAGAGGACGTAATGGCAATATGTCGTGGAATGTGAGCAGACGGGCATTAGATTTGTTTTTCGCTCATGCGATGTCAGGCCAAATATGCTTTTGGGGATTAAAATAACAAATGACGGTCTGTTAAGTATTGGGAGGTAAGCAGTGCGCTTGTATTTGCGGACATATCAATTCGCCGCGCCCCTCGCGGGCAGGCTCTTGCCCGCACTGCTGGGGGTTTGCATCGCTTCGCTCGTTTGCGGCGGGTGCGCCTCGCTGGCGAAGAATCTAACGAAGGACAGGCCTCGCCAGGTCGGCGCAACGGACGGCAACCAGCCGATAGAGTCGGCGGAGCTTGACGAGTTGACCCGCGCCTTCGCCGATCGCTACGTCGGCCTGCTCTATTCCACCTGCGATGCCCTGAAGAAGGATAACCCCAATCCGGTGCAGCGCCGCGAAGCGCAGGTGCTGATGGTGGACTGCGCCACGAACATTTACGACATTGCCAGCAACGCCGACGCATTCACCCGCATGCTCGACCTGGTGGTCGTTACCACGCTGGTTAGTCAAGTGTGGATAGACGACGACAGGGTCGCGGAGGTATTCGCGGGCCGCGAAGAGTTGCTGATCCGGGCTTTGCACCACGGCCGAGTGGAGGCTTGGGCTCTGGCTGCCCAAGTGCTCAGGCCCGACCAGATCGACCTGCTGGACTACCTGCTGTGGGATTGGCGGCGGCACAACCCCGGTCTGGACCGAGCGGCGTTTGTCCGCTTCTCCAACTTTGCTATCGGCCGAGGCAAGTCCGCCAACTCCGAGGTGCTCGCCGCCAGCGGGTTGTACGCCAACGTTGGACGGGCGGGCCAGGCGGTCGCTGAGGCCCACCTGCTCACCGAGCGGATGTTCTACATGCTCAAACGCGAACCCACCCTGTTGCGTTGGCAGGTGGATACGCTGAAGGAGGACATCTTCATCGCCCTCGACGACCGCATTAAGCAGGCAGAGGCGACGGTCGCCAATGCGAGGGCCACCATAAGCGAGGTGAACGGGGTCGTCACTTCCCTGGGCCAGACGAGCAACTCGCTCAACGAGATGCTGAAGACGGCGGACGGTCTGATTGCCCGGTATGACAGTTCGGACTGGAAGTCGTCTCGCCCGTTCGACATCCGCGAGTACACGGAGACGGTGAAGGAACTGGCGGTGACCGTGGAAAAGATAAACGATATGCTCAAGTCGTCGAACGAATTGCTCGGATCATCGGAATGGGACCGCCGGATTCAGCAGGTGAGCCAGTCGGCCGACGAGCGGATGAAGATGGCAGCCGAGCAGAGCCAACGAGTGGTACACGACGCCTTCTGGCGGGTCTACGTGGCGATCAGCATCCTGTTCGCGATGTTCATCCTCTGCATAGTGGCGGCGTTCCTGGTCATTCGGCGGCTCAGGATAGTCGCGGGAAACGCGAGTGATGCGGGCAGAAAGGAGATGTCCAAATGACGCGGCTGCACTTGATGATGGTTATTGCCTTGGTCTGTGCCGTCATGATAGGCTGTTCTGCGCCGCCGGTGAGCGGCGGGCGCGGCGCAAGCGACCAGGTTGTCCATAAGGCCGACACTGCTCTCCCTGTTGCTGAGGGTGACGCGAATGGCACGCGTGTCTTGTTCGACGACGTGCTGCCGCCCTACGAGCCCGTAGCCAGTCTCTCGGGGAATATCATCAGCATCGGGGCATCCGTGACCACCAATCTCGTGGCCCGCGTCGCGGCCGAGTTCCGGAGAATGTACCCGGACGTGACGCTGCAAGTCACCGCCAGCCCGATAAGCATCGGCCCCGCGGCGCTCCTGGAGGGCCGGGCCGACCTCGTGCCGATGAGCCGGCCGCTCACGCCCGAGGAGGTCCAGAGTTTCACCAAGAAGTACGGCTACCCGCCCACTGAGATAGAGGTGGCCGCCGATGCCTTGGCGATCTACGTCGAGAAGGGGAATCCGGTGCCCGGGCTGACGCTTGGGCAACTGGATGGTATCTTCTCCCAGACGCAGCGCCGGGGCTTGAGTCCGATTGAGACGTGGGGCCAGGCCGGACTGACGGGGGAGTGGGCCGATCGCCGGATTACTCTGTACGGGTACGGCCCCGATGATGGCGCCTACCAGATCTTTCAACAGCAGGTGCTGAATGGAGGCGTATTTCGGCTGTCACTGCGTGTTGAGGGGGGAGGGTCATCGATTGTGCAAGGCGTTGCCGCGGATCCGGGAGCGATCGGATTTGCCAGCGTCTTCTTCGCCTGTAAGCGAGTGCGGGTAGTTCAGATAGCCGGGGCCGATGGGCGCTTCTATGCCCCGACGGAGGAGAACATCCGCAGCCATAGGTACCCGCTGAGCCGGTTCCTCTACGTCTGTGTGAACAAGCCCCCTCGCCAACCGCTCGGTGGCCCGGCGGCGGAGTTCTTGCGATTTCTGCTCTCGCGAGATGGGCAGCAAATCGTTGCCGCTGGCGGCAACATCCCTCTCGATGCGGCGACAGTGAAGCAAGGCAGGCGCATGCTGGCGGAGTGATCGGCCGATATGAACCTCTCACGCTCGGGGCCAAATTGGTCAGATTGCTCGTCGGCCACAATGCGGCCTCCTCGCAATGAAAAACATTTTTATTCAATGACGTGGATGTTTTTGTTTTTGGACATTTGTTTTAGGATTTTAGGCCAGACGGTGGCGGAGACTTCGCCGATGTGTGCCTTTTTTAATATGAGCATAAAAGTACGGGACTGGCCTATTCCGCCGCCAATACTTAAGGGGATATCGCCGTTTATGATGGCCTGGTGATACGGGAATTTCAGGAAGTCGAGCTGGCCAGCCATTTTGAGCTGAATTTTTAATGTGTCGGCGTTGACGCGGATGCCCATAGAAGTCAGTTCGTGCCGGCGTTTAGTAACGTGGTTCCAGACGAGTATGTCGCCGTTCAGGCCGTGGGTGGGTTTTCCGGTCTCGGATTTGGTATCGGTTACCCAGTCATCGTAGTCAGCGGCGCGGAGCTCATGCGGGTAGCCATCCTCGAGGACCCAGCCGATTCCGATGATAAAAATTGCGCCCAGCTCTTTGACAATCTTCGTCTCACGCTTCTTGCGCGGCAGGAGCGGGAAGCGGTCGAGGATTTCTTCGGCGTGGATAAAAGTCAGTTCGTCAGGCATATCGGGGTATTTGTCGGTTTTTAGCTTGGGGAAGAGTTTTTGGACGTGAAGTTCTGCGCCTTTTAAGACCTTCCAGATTTTTTCGACGACCTGTCGGAGGAATTTTAGGTTTCGCTGCTTAGCGGTTATCGCCAATTCCCAATCCCACTGGTCAACGTAGGCGGAGTGGTCGTGGTCGAGGAAGTAATCCTTTCTTACGGCCCGCATATCTGTTACCAATCCTTCGCCGATTTTCAAGCCGAACTGCTTTAAGGCCATTCGTTTCCACTTTGTGGCGGCCTGGACGACCTGGGCATCTATGGGGTTTTTGTCGCGGTCGTTTGAGATATGGAACTGGACTGGGGTTCGGGAGCCATCGCGGTCGAGCAGGTCATTGACACCGCTTTCAACGTCCACAATCAGAGGGACTGTTACCCGAATCAAATTAAGCTCTTTACAGAGATTTTCTTCGATGTAGTCTTTGACTGCATAGGTAGCAATCTGGGTTTCTTTGGGTGAGAGCAGGGAGTTGTAATCTTTTGGGAGGCTTTTTTCGAGCTCGGCATAATCGCCGATGCCCGGCCCAGCGAGGTCTGCTTTTTTGTCAGCCATTTGGTTCTCCTAATTTTCCTGATAGTTTCGGCTGGATTTTATGGCCGGCATCAAATATGTCAAGAAAGTTTTCAAACCTGCAGGTTGACGCAGTGCGAATTTGTCAATAAAATACGATTCTTTGGTCTATTCTAATTCGAGAAAATCTGAACCCAAAACCCGATTTTGTTAGAAAGACAAAAGGCTATGGCGTTAATTAACGAGAATTTTCTAAAGCTTCAGGCGGGGTATCTGTTTCCGGAGGTCGGCAGGCGAGTTCGGGCATTTAAGCAAAAAAATCCCGATGCGAAGATTATCAGCTTAGGGATAGGGGATGTTACGCAGCCACTGGCGCCTGCGGTAATCAGCGCGATGAAAAAGGCTGTCGATGAGATGGCGAATGAATCGACCTTTCGCGGCTACGGGCCGGAACGCGGATACGAGTTTTTAGTCGAAGCGATTATCAAAAACGACTTTAACAGCAGAGGCGTCGAACTGGAAGCGGACGAAATCTTTGTCAGCGACGGCGCCAAATGCGATACGGGCAATATGCAGGAAATCTTCGGAATCGACAATATCGTTGCGATGCCCGACCCTGTGTATCCGGTGTATGTCGATACGAACGTTATGGCTGGTCGAACCGGCCCAGCGGGCCGAAACGGCCAATATGAAAAAATCGTCTATATGCCGTGCACCGCTGAGAATAACTTTATCCCGGACATACCGAAACAAAAAGTTGATATCATTTATCTTTGCTTTCCGAATAATCCTACGGGCGCGGTAGCGAGCAAGGAAATCCTCAAGAAATGGGTAGATTTTGCCCGGCGAGTAAAGGCAGTCATTCTCTTCGATGCCGCATACGAGGCTTTTATCACCGAAAGGCAGATACCGCATTCGATTTACGAGGTCGATGGCGCAAAGGAAGTCGCGATAGAGTTCCGGAGTTTCTCGAAGACGGCAGGTTTTACCGGAGTTCGATGTGCGTTTGCCGTTGTGCCGAAGCAGCTCAAGGCCGACACGAAGGCCGGCAAAACGGTGGAGCTTAACGGCCTGTGGCACCGACGGCACAGCACGAAATTCAACGGAGCCTCGTACATCTCACAAATGGGTGCTACAGCGGTCTATACACCCGAAGGCAAAAAACAGTGTCGGCAGATTACCGATATTTATATGGGCAACGCTGCGCTGATTCGCGAATCGCTCACAAAGCTCGGCTATAAGGTCTACGGCGGGGTCAACGCACCGTATATCTGGTTAAAGGTGCCGGATGGAACCAGCTCGTGGGAGTTTTTCGACCGGCTGCTGACAAAGGCCAACGTGGTCGGCACGCCCGGGTCGGGATTTGGGCCAGCCGGCGAAGGATACCTGCGGCTCACGGCATTTGCCAGGCCCGCCGACGTCAGAAAAGCAATGGAACGCTTCTCGGCTCTTCCGTAAGGGATGGCCAAGTCCATTTAATCGGGGCCTGAGACAATGGCAGAAGCAACGACTGCATATATCGGATTAGGCAGCAACTTAGGCGACAGACAGGAACAGATAAAGGCCGCGTTAAAAAAGCTCGGTGAAGCTGAAGGGATTGAACTTGTCCGAGTGAGCGAGGTAATCGAGACCGCCCCGCTTGCTGCGCAAGCAACCGCTGGGGCTGCGGCCAACTTGCCTTCGCGAAGCGCTTCGGCGGAGCGAGGTCAGCCGAAGTACTTAAATGCCGTGGCGGAAATAAAAACGACCCTAACTGCGGAAGATTTGCACAAAAAAATAGCGGAGATTGAAATCTCACTCGGCAGAATCCGGCAGACAAATGGTTCGACAAGCTCACCATCCCGAGCGAAGTCGAGGGAATGGTCGCCGAGAACCATCGACTTAGACCTGTTGTTGTATGACGAGAAAATTATAAATCGTCCGAATTTGACTGTGCCGCATCCACAGATGCATCTGCGGTCGTTTGTGCTGAAGGGTCTGTGCGAACTCAATGGGAAACTGGTACATCCTGTGCTGAGAAAATCGGTTGATGAGCTGGCGGCTCGGCTGAACGGAATGGATTTTGTTATCAATGGTGACTTGCCGCAGGTTGTCAGTATGGCGGGCATAATCGGCGTCGGCAAAACAACGCTGACCAAAAGATTGTCAAAATTGTTTGGGCGCAAAGCCATTTTCGAAGCCTATGATAGAAATCCGTTTTTGCCGCAGGTTTATGCAGGTAAAAATGAGCTGGCGCTGGATTCACAATTGTATTTTTTGACCAGCCGAGTCGCTCAGCTAAATAATCACAGTTTATCGGCGGGCGAAATTGTGTTCGCTGACTACGTGTTCGATAAGGAGCTGATTTACGCAAGGCAACTACTCAATTCCGAACAACTTGCACTGTACAATAAGATTCATAAACAAATAGTTTCTAATGTTGCGGAGCCCGTTTTGGTAATATACTTAACTGATTCAGTGGAAAACTGTTTAGAGCGGATTCACAGGCGCAACCGGCCATACGAGCAGAAAATTCAGCCGGCGTTTCTGGAGACTCTTAGCCGCGGCCACGAAAAGCTCTTCGCAGACTGGGGAAAATGCCCTGTTATCCGTCAACAGATGCCGGATTTCGACAGCGGCAAAGACGCTGACGTTGAGCACCTGGCGGAACAAATAAAAAGTTACGTCGCGGCATAATCAAAAATGAAAGCTGCAAAGACAATAAAGTCAGTCAGAAAATTAGTAAAATCGGCCCGCGACAAAGGTAGTAAAATAGGCTTTGTGCCGACGATGGGTGCGCTGCATATCGGACATATCTCGCTGATTAAAAAAGCAGCGAAGGAATGCGATTTTACTATCGTCAGCATCTTTGTAAATCCGACACAGTTTGGGCCGGGTGAGGATTTCAAGAAGTATCCGAGGCCATTTAAGAGCGATTTGGCTATATGCAGAAAGGCCAGCGTCGATGTGGTTTTTGCGCCGAGTCCACAGGAAATGTACAAAAAAGAGAACCTGACGTGGGTGAACGTGGAAAAGCTAACTGAGCCGCTTTGCGGACGCTCCCGGCCGGGACACTTTCGCGGAGTAGTAACAGTTTGCGCGAAGCTGTTTAATATCGTTACGCCGGATGTTGCGTACTTCGGCCAAAAGGATGCACAACAGGCGATTGTGATTAAGCGAATGGTTGCAGATTTGAACATGCCGATAAAGATTGTTATCTATCCTACGGTGCGCCAAGCCGACGGACTGGCGGAAAGCAGCAGAAATAAATACCTCAGTGAGCAGCAAAAAAAAGACGCGACTTGTATTTACAAAGTGCTGAAAAAATCCGAGAGTTTAATCAGAGCCGGCACCACAAAGAGCAAAACAATCATCGACGAAATGAAAAAGGTACTGAACCAGGTGCCGTCGATAGAAATAGAATATATAAGTATCGTTGACGCTGAGACTCTGCAGAGTATCGAGAAAATTACCGGCAGAGTCCTGACAGCGGTCGCAGTCAAAATCGGCTCCACCCGGTTAATCGACAACATTGTAGTGGACGCAGGTAAACGATAATATATAATCGCCGCCGAGAAACCCTATATATATTCAGGGCTTGTATTATATGTTCGTGAGACTTTTGAAAAGCAAGTTGCACAACGCAACGGTAACCGACGCAAAACTGCACTACCCCGGCAGTATCGCGATAGACGCCACACTAATGGATGCGGCCGGATTTTTGCCTTATGAGGCTGTGCTGGTGGCTGATTTGAATAACGGCAACAGAGTGGAAACATACGCTGTTCCCGCCGATGCCGATTCAGGCCAGATTGTCGTACTCGGCGCAGCGGCCAAACTAATAAGCCCCAAGGACACCGTAATCATTCTTGCTTTCGGCTATTACAGCCCCGAAGAGGCCAAAAGCGTTAAGCCGAAAGTCGTTATTCTCGACAAAAATAACAAAATTAAAGAATACGCCTAAGGCGTACAAGAGCGTATAGAAATAGCGATTAGAAAACCTATGTGTTAAACGTTGCACGCTATGCATCCCATACTTTTTGAGATACCTTTCACGCACCTGACCGTAAAAAGCTACGGTCTGATGATGGTTATCGGTTTTCTCTCGGCGGTCTTTTTGATAAGACGCCTGAGCCGCAATATCACACCCGACCCGCAGATGATTACCAACGCAGCACTTTACTCGCTCATCGCAGGCGTCGTTGGGGCGAGGTTGTTTTATGTAATCCATTACTTCGAAAATTTCAGAACAGACCTGCTTTCCGTCTTCGCCATCTGGGAAGGAGGGCTTGAAGTTCTGGGCGGCGTACTCTTAGCCATTGCGGTAATCGTTGTTTATATGCACTACCACAAACTTGCCATTCGCAAATATCTCGACATCCTGGCTATCGGGCTTATGCTGGCACTTGCGTTCGGAAGAATCGGGTGTTTTCTTAACGGCTGCTGCTTTGGACGACCGACGAATCTGCCGTGGGGTATACGTTTTCCGTACGGCTCACACGCTTACCACAGCCAGGTTTTTCCAAATCCGAAGAGGCTTCGTGCACAGCCTCAGCTTAAGCTGCCTGACGAATTCTTCTTAGATGCTGTGGAAAAGAACGGCCTGCAGTATCAGCGGCTGAAAGAGTACGAAGAGCTGACGGATGAGCAAAAGGAAATGGTCAAAAGCGGCCCATACCGGTGTCTGCCCGTACATCCAACCCAACTGTATTCATCGGCAAACGCGGTTTTGTTATGCCTTATACTATATCTTTTCCGGCGAAGGTCGCAAAATGCCGTACGAACCGGCAAAAATGAAAAACTTTTTACAAAGCCCGGCTGTACCTTCGGCCTGATGTTCGTACTTTACGGCATCACCAGGTTCTTTATAGAATTTGTGCGGGACGACAACCCACTTGAATTCGACGGTCTGACAGTATCACAAAATATCTGCATTATAATGATAGTCTTCGGCGCAGCTTTAATGGCCGTATTTACCAAAATGAAGCCTGACAATACTCCGATACGAAAGACAAAGTAGAACGACGTTTCCTTTGAACATTAAGTTAAATCAGCCGATATTATATAAATGAGCGGTTTTTTCATTTTTTAGCTTAAACTTTTTACTACGCCAGAGGCGTACAAGTATGGGGCTTTACGACAGAGAATACAGTCAGGAAAGGTATCAGCCCTCCTACCATTACGGGCCGCCGATGCGGATGGGTTTTCCCGGCGTCACAACGGTAACCAAGTGGCTGCTGATAATCAATGCAGGCGTGTTTCTGGCGGCAATAACCATGAAGCCACTGGGCGTCTTTATTTATGACTGGTTTCAACTGGACCCCACTACGCTGCCGCGGATGCTGCAGCTCTGGAGACTGATAACCTACCAGTTTTTGCACGGCGGCGTATGGCATGTCTTTTTCAATATGCTCGGCCTATACTTTCTTGGCCCAGCACTCGAAAGATACTGGGGCGGCAGGAAGTTTCTGATATTTTACCTTAGCTGCGGAGCGGCGGGAGGTGTGTTTTACCTTCTGCTGGTGGCTGTGGGCTTTCTGCCGGCTCTGGCAATGGTCGGAGCATCCGGCGCGATACTCGGTATATTAGCTGCCTGCGCGATTCTGTTTCCACACATCAAATTGTTTATCTTTCCCCTGTTCTTTCCTGTATCAATCAGGACGGCGGCAATAATCTTCGGCGCTATGTATCTTTTCTATGTCGTAACAAAAGCGGCTAATGCGGGCGGTGATGCGGCGCATCTTGCGGGAATGGCGACCGGCGCCATTTATGTTCTTTCGCAATCCTGGCGGGACAGAATCAAATTCAAAATCCAAACAAGCGTACACCACAGAAAGGCAGCTAAACAGCAGAATTTACAAGCGGAACTCGACAGGATACTGGCGAAGGTACACGAGCACGGCGTTCACAGCCTGACGTCAAAGGAAAAAAGGATACTCAAACAGGCGACCGAAGCCGAGCGAATGCGAAACGGTTCGACAAGCTCACCGTCCTGAGCAAAGTCGAAGGACAAATTATAAGGAAACCTGCAGAGGCAGAAATCCAGCCTGCGGTCCCGATAAATCGGGATTGAAACAGCTGGTTACTCCCAGTTGAATTTTCCCGTTTCGCTGAGCAGCTCTTCCATTCGGGCCTTTACGCTCTGTTTCTTAAACTCGGGGTCCTTCCACTTTTCCACCCTGGCTTCGCTCTCTTTTACCTCCTCTTTGAGCTGCTCAAGCTTTTTGTTAAGCTGTCCGTATTGTATCTGAGTCCTTTTGACAATCAGGTCGAACCTAGCGCTAGTTACCCCTTCCAGTTCCTTAACCAATTGTTGTTTTTTCTCTTCGTCAGCAGCGGCTTTTATTCTGCCGAGAAGTTTATCAGTCTGCTTCCTGAGTTCCAAATCTCCTTTGAGAACTTCGGCAAGTGCGGGATTTTCCCTTGCGATTTCTGCTATTTTCCCATAGGTTTTGAAGCTGAGTGCGAGCTTTCTGGCGTAAAGCTGCGGGTCTTGTTCTTTGAGTGCAGCCAGTTCTTTCGCTTCATCTGGGTAATTATTCTGCAGCCACTGGAGATAGTCTTCGGAGATTTGTCGCATCATTGCCGCCGGCCCGCGTTCATGTTCGCCAGCCGGTGCAAAGGGCACTTCCACGTCGGGGCGATGTCTTTGTCGGTTCTGCTGCTCTTCGCGACTTTTAATCCTCCAGTAACCCATATCGCGCATAATTTTTCCAAGTTCTCTGGTGAATTTTTCAGGGTCTGTCTGGCGCAGCTTTTCCAACTCCTCGGCCCGCTGGGGGTCTGCGCTGGTCAATCGCTCCATCATCGCCTTTACTGCGACTTCATCCGGTTTAAACACCGGCGTAAGCAGAGCGGGTTTGTTTGTATCAGCCGAAGCCCGTTGAGCGTTTGTATCAGCCGAGGCCTGTTGAGCAGGCTGCTCGGCCCGGCAAGGATGATTAAGCATTGCTAAAATGGCTGCCGCCGCCAGGACCAATAAGAGACTGAATCGTGTCTTCATTTTTTATCCTTTCCAAAAATCGCCGCCAATATCGGTCAATTCCACTTCGAGTTCGATAGATTCTTTGCTGCCATTTTTTCCGCCTTCGCCTAACCGCAGGGTCAATATTTCACTTTCAACCCGTTCAATCTCACCCGTCAAAAGAGCCAAGTCGGTCTGGCCGGGGGAAACACCATCACTTTCCCAGACCACCCGCTTTATCGGCTCTAAAGTAACGGGGGTCCGTGCAGCAGGGCCTTTTACGAAAAATTTTGCGCCTATAGCAATAAAAATGATAACTACCGCAGCAGCAGCCATTTTGTAAACAGTCAACCTGCGGGTCTTCGCCCTTTTGGCTGCCAGTGCCTCAGCAACTTTAGAGTTAATATCCGCTAAAAGCCTGCCGGCAGGGGCTGGGGCAGGATGCTCGCGGAGGATTCTTTCGGTCTCTCGGACATCCTCCGCAGCCTGGCGGCTGTCCTGGTCGGGGAGAAATTCGCCGAACAGCTTTTCAATGTTTTCGTTCGTTTGGTTTTCCATACGCCATTAGGCCTCCATTAATTCGCGAAGCTTCTTCAGTCCACGATGAACCTTTGAGAGGGTCGTTCCTATCAGTTCGGACCGCATTTGGGCTATTTCCCTGAAGCTCACCTGCGAATAATAGCGAAGCATTATCACCTCTCTTGTATCGGCATCCAGTTTATTCAACTGTACTTGCAATTTGTCGATTGTGTCACCATCGCAGTGCGTCGGTTCGTACACCTGAGACTGCATTTGACCTTTCTGTGCCTCCAAAAACTGGCTTTGCCGGTGTTTTGCCCTTAGATAATCGTGGAAGATATTAGATACGACTTTGAACAGCCAGCTATCGAAGGAACCTCCCTTAAAAGAGCCGATTTTCTCCACCAACCTGACAAATAGCTCGCTAAGCAAATCGTCGCTTACGGTGTGGTTGCCTGTGAGCCGGTAAAAATAACCGTAACATCGGCCGGCGTACATATCTATCAGTTGTGAAAAGGACTGTGCATCGCCGTTCCTACAGCCGGATATTATCCGGTCCAAATTTTCCCTTTCAGCCATATCTGCGCACTTTTTACAATATTATAGACGGCATGCCCGACAATTTTATTGCATAGATTCCAAAAACCCCGCTGGCGAACCAAGTTTTCTGGGGCCTTTCAAGGCTTTTTTTCGTCCTGCTCAGACTCGTCCTGTTCATCCTCGTCCAGCTTCCACTGGTCGGACTCGTTTATATCCTCAATCTCCCGCTCCATATATTTGAGGATTTTATCCTGTAGCGGAGCGAACTTTCTGTACCATTTAAGCATTCCCTGATAGCTGGCTACGAGCATATCGAGCCGGATGAGCTGCCACTTGGCCAAGCACTCCGGCTCCTTGATGTTGCTGAAGGGGTCGCACTTGAAAACCCTTTGGCCGTTGGGACCAGTTTCACAAAATTCACAGTCTTTACACTGAATCATCTTTTCACCCAAACTGAATCGACAGAATTCCAAAACTCAAAATCAGCGCTTGCGCTCTTTACTTTTCCACAATGGTATCATATACTCCGTCTGTTTGAAAGTACTTGCAAAAAGATTTTTTGGGGCTTTTGCAGGAGAAATAGATGGGAAAATCAAGACGCAGGCGCAAAATCGGCAGCAAGAAAAGACACGCCAAGTGGAAAGTACGCCATAAAAAGAGCGGATAGCGGCGTCGCCGACAGCTTGCAATAAAAACACACGCTGATGCCACGCGCACACAGTACTAAAATGAGACATTATAACGTAATGTTTGAGCCTGATGGCAAACGAATTTCGATTCACGCCGGCGCGACGCTCCTGGAGGCTGCTGGTCAGGCTGGCATAATCTTAGACACCATCTGCGGCGGCAAGGGCACATGCAAAAAATGCGTCGTAAATCTCGAACCTGACTCTAAAGCCGTGCTCGCCTGCCAGTACACAATCGCAAGTGATGTTACAGTAACAATCCCCCCCGCCTCCAGATTTTTCGAGCAAAAAATCTTAACCGAGGGCACCAGAGCAAAAACTCAGTGCCGACCCGACGTATGGGAAAAGTACAGGGACAGGACTGACAGGATACTTGGCTTGGCTGTCGATATCGGCACAACCACCATCGTGGTGAAACTACTTGATATGAAGGATGGCCGGGTACTCGCAACCGAGGCAGAGTTTAACCCGCAGACCCGATACGGCGATGACGTCATCAGCAGAATCGCATACGCTCAATCCGATGCCAAATTGGCCGACCTGAACAGGGCAATTGTCGACTGTATCAACAAACTAATCAGCCGGCTCTGCAAACAGGCACACATAAATGCAGAACACATATACGAAGTGTGTGTTGTCGGCAACACAACTATGAATCATATCTTTTTAGGATTTCCCGTTACGCAACTTGGGCAGGCCCCCTACCGGGCCTTTTCCGTCGAGGCTCATAATCGCCGGCCGGATGAACTGAAACTTTCCATTAACCCCGCTGGAAACATCTATACCGTTGAAAATATCGCGGGCTTTGTCGGTTCAGATATCACCGCCGCGGCGCTTGCAGCCGGCATCGATTCAGCAGATGAAACAACGCTGATGGTCGACATCGGCACAAACGGCGAGATAGTCCTTGGGACCGCCGATGAACTCTACACCGCAAGCTGTGCCGCCGGCCCCGCACTGGAAGGCGCACGGATAAGCTGCGGCAGCAGGGCATCCGAAGGCGCAATAGAAGCTGTCATTGCAAACAAAAACGAGATAGCCCTCGATGTCATAGGCGGCCGGTCGCCACGCTCAATCTGCGGCAGCGGCTTAATCGACGCAGTGGCGGTGCTGCTGCAATTAGGCATCATCGACAAGACCGGCCGATTCGTGGAGGCCGAGAAACTAAAAGGCCGCGTATCACCGGCTATTCTTTCGCGAATCGTTGAACATGATGGGCAGCGAGCTTTTGTGCTTGCCGAAAATAAACGAACCAAAAACGGAAAAGTTACACTGACGCAGGAAGACATCCGACAGGTGCAGCTCGCAAAGGCAGCAATCCGGACGGGAATAAAGCTTTTGCAGAAAAAAATCGGCGTCAGCAATGATGACATCCGGCATATCTATTTAGCCGGTGCGTTCGGCAACTATATCCGTGCAGAGAGTGCGCTGCGGATAGGCCTATTGCCGAATGTGCCGGCCGAACGCATTCACTTTATCGGCAACGCCGCGTGCAGCGGTGCGCAGATGATGCTTCTGAGCCGAGGTTTGAGAACGAAAGCCGGCGAATTAGCCCGCAAAATCGAGCATGTTGAGATTGCACACGAACTGCAATTTGCAGATGTATTTGCGGAGTCGATGACGTTCTAAAGATGCCCGCAAACCCTCCTGCGGCGGACAAGTCCTCAAAACTTTCCGACGACGAGGCAGGCGTTGTGGCCGCCGAAGCCGAAGGAATTACTCATGGCGATATTGACGGTCGCCTTGCGGGCCTGAAGCGGAACGAAGTCCATTTTAAGGTCGCATCGCTCGTCGGGATTCTCAAGATTAATGGTGGGAGGAACAATCGATTCTTCAATCACTTTTACACAAACAATCAACTCAACGGCGCCGCTTGCGCCGAGCAGATGGCCGATGCTACTCTTGGTGGAGCTGACAAGCAGCTTGTAGGCGTGCTCGCCAAAAACAGTTTTGATGGCAATGCTTTCAGCTATGTCATTTAGCTCCGTACCGGTTCCATGTGCGTTGATATAGTCAACCTTTTCCTTTTCTATGCCTGCATCAGCTAATGCCAATCGCATTACCTCCGCGGCACCGCTCCCATCCGGCAGAGGTGCGGTGATATGGAAACCGTCGTCGGTAGCACCGTAGCCAAGAAGCTCAGCGTATGTGTGTGCGCCGCGTTTTTTTGCGTGGTCAAGCTCCTCCAGAATGAGAATTCCAGCACCCTCGGAGAGAACAAAGCCATCTCTATCCTTATCAAACGGTCTTGAAGCTGCGGCAGGGTTATCGTTTCGCGTGCTCAGCGACTTTGCTGCGCAGAAAGAGGCCAATCCAACGGGTGTCAGGGCGGCTTCCGAACCACCTGTTATTATGACGTCACTGCGACCGGCAGCGATATTGCAGAAGGCCTCGCCGATAGAGTGCGTGGCGGAGGCACAAGCGCTTGAGACGGAAAAATTGGGCCCACGCAGGCCGTATTGAATCGCGATATTTCCGCTGGCGGCATTAGCCATAAGTCTTGGGACGCAAAAAGGTGAGAGCTTGCCTGGTCCCTTTTCCAGAAGCCTTATATGCTGCTGTTCGATTTCCCCGATTCCCCCTATACCTGTACCGACGATGACACCGGTACGGTTGAGGTCTTCCTTCGAGAGGTCAAGTCCGCTGTCGCTGACGGCCTGGCCGGCTGCGGCGACTGCAAACTGCGCAAAGCGGTCCATCCGCTTTGCATCACGCTGCTTGATATATCTGGTGGGGTCGAAGTCCTTTATTTCGCCGCCGAACTTGACAGGAAAAGCACTGACATCAAATGACTCAATGTTCGAAATGCCGCTCTTGCCCGCACACAGCGCAGCAAAAAGGGCGTCAACAGAATCGCCCAAAGCGGTAACACAACCCAGGCCGGTAATAACAACTCGTCGTCTATTCATCATAAGGAGGTACCCGCTGATTACTCGCTGCTCTTGGCATGTGCTGCTTTTACGATGTAATCAATTGCGGCGCCGACCGTCTGGATTTTCTCAGCCTCTTCGTCGGGAATGCTCATATCAAATTCGTCTTCGAACTCCATGACCAGCTCCACCGTATCCAGCGAGTCGGCATTTAAATCATTGATGAATGAGGTTTCGCGTGTTATTTCAGACTTATCCACACCCATTTGCTCACTTATTATGTCGATTACCTTTTGTTCGATTTCCTTGACATCTAACTGTTCAGCACTCACTTGCTCAGCCTCCTTGGTTAAATGCGTTCTATCTACCTTAAAAACCCTTTCCGGCAACGGAAACTATCCGCAGCGCCGCCGGCACCAGCTATTTTGGCAGGTATATTAACCTTTTAGGGCACCGGTGTACAAACATTTTTTTCTTTTTTTACATAGCCATTCCGCCGTCCACACAAAGTACCTGGCCCGTGATATATCCTGCATCGTCGCTGGCCAAGAAAGCAACCGCCTTTGCAACGTCATCAACGCTGCCGAATCGGCGAAGCGGTATAATCTGGCTGGCAGCCTCCTTAACGGGTTCGGGCAGCTTATCCGTCATTTCGGTAACGATAAAGCCCGGCGCGATACAATTAGCCGTTACATTTTTCCTTGCGAGCTCGCGGGCGATAGTTTTGGTCAAGCCGATAAGGCCGGCCTTGCTGGCGGCGTAATTGGCCTGGCCCGCGTTGCCAATCACACCGGAAACCGAGCTCAGACAGATGATTCGGCCGTACTTATTTCTGACCATAGACCTCGCTGCAACACGCATCGCTACAAAGGCAGCGCGGAGATTGACGGCAAGAACCCTGTCGAAATCGTCATCACTCATCTGCATAAGCAAGCCGTCCCGGGTGATGCCGGCATTATTAACGAGAATGCCTATCCCACCATACTCAGACGCAAGGGATTCGAGCACTTCCGTGAACTTCGCAGTGTCTGTAATATCCACGCAGCGTGTTACACAGCTAAAACCGGCCTGCCCCACGATGCTCTCAAGCTCCTTCAACTGCTCGGCGTTTATATCGAGCCCTGCAACCAGCCGGCCTTGTTTGAGCAATTCAAGCACGATTGCCCGGCCTATCCCCCTCGCAGCACCGGTTACAACTGCCAGTCTCTTTTCCGACATTTTCATTCTCCGCAAATTGCGTCAATCCTTTTAGTTACCGAGAGGCATTTAGTTAGCATTTAAGACTTCAGTTTGCAAGAAGATTTTTAAATCAAATCAGGTACAGAGGTTAGGACGACTAAAAGCCATTCTGTGCCTGACGCGGAATCCACAATTGTCTCTGTGAGTCAGCGCAGCAACCTGCGAAATTTTCATTATTCAAAAGTTACTTGTATCGATTTTTCTTTCTTACTGAGATTTACTTTCTGGGTCTTTCCATTCGAGGTGATTATATAATCGCCGTAAAATGCCCTTGTTTTAAATATGCCGTTGCCATCAGCTTTGCCGGAAGTCTTAGTCCACCACTTGTTAAAAACAAGGTCGCGATAAGCTAAAGCCTGTGGGGTGGGAGTCCAGTCCTTTTTCCACATAGCGGTCTGCGGTTTCCAGTGAGCACCCTCCCAAAAACCCCACATTAAAATGGCTTCAACACTGGGATGCGCAGAAGCAAATCGGGAAAAACCTTCGAAGCTCCTCGGCCTTGCCTTGTTCGCTATCAGCGCTGAAAAGACACTCGGTGATTTTAATCGGCAAATTGAACTTGGCGAGCTTATCGAGAGTTTTCTGAACATGCTCGGACGTAGTAGCGGCTCTGCCGGAAGAGTCTGCTTTGTGGGAAGTGACAAAATGGCCCTGACATCCAATCCCGCCGATGGGAACACCATTTGCCAGAAGGTTTTCGATTTGAGTTATATAAGTGTCGGCATTGTAACCACCCTCAACAAGAATACCGTAATCATTTACACACAGAACAACATCCGGATTTCCTGCCTTGGCCATATAGGCCATTTCATTGATGATACCGTAGCCGAGGCGACGACGGAAAAAGTCGCCATTAATCATTTCATTGTTCAGGTCAAATTCTTCAATGCGGCCTTTGAAATGTTTTGTAACATCAATCGCCCGACGGTTGACTGCCGCACGAAGCTGGTCATTATTCAGCTTTTTCAGCCAGGGCATAATGTATTTGTCTTTCTCCCAGAATATGCAATGGCCGCGCATAGGTATGTTATAATCCCGGCAGATTTCCCATATCCTGTCTGCCTTATAATAATCGACAACGTTAGGCTCTACCTCGCAGTCACACCACTTCAAGGCGTTCTCATGCACCGCATAATTGAAATTCTCAGAAAGAATTTTCAAAAACATCTTTCTGTTTTCCGGCGACATGGCATCATCGCTCTTTTCTGCAAGTTGATTTGTAATAGCTGTGCCGAACAAAAATTCGTGACGTACCTGCTGAACATTAACATCAGCCCCCGGTTTGGTCTTTACTATAATATCACCCATCCGGATTTTTGCTATCCGGGCGTCAATTGCAGCCGGTGTTATCTTTGCCGAAATATCATCTTCTGCAAAACAGTTACTCACAACAAGTACCTCTGCAACCAAAAGCAACAAACTTAATTTAGCCTTCATAATCCGCGCTCCCTTTTACGCCGGGCTATCACTTCCTTTCACCAACAGACTGGTTATCTTAACTTATATACCGGAAAAATTAAACTTCCCCCGCATGCTCAGGCGAAGGCAAGAACGGTGGCTAAGCAGCCAAGAGTTCTTTTAGGGATTGCAGGTCGCTTACGCTGGTGACTTTCGTTTTTCTGCTGATTCTTTTCATAAGGCCCGCCAGGACCTTGCCGGGGCCAATCTCATAAAATTCTTCCACACCATCAGCCAGGAGCCGCTCCATACATTTTTGCCAGAGAATGGGAGAGGTCAACTGTTTTATCAGGCCTTCTGCAATCCCTTCAGAATTGGTGTAATATTCGGCATTGATATTAGCGACAATTCTGGTCTTGGTGGCGTTGTGGATAGCAGAATTGGCCAGTGCTTTTCTGAGTATATCGACGGCTGGGGCCATCATTTCGGTGTGAAAAGCACCAGCCACATGCAGGCGAACGGTTTTTACGGCGCCGTATTTAGTCGCCAGAGCCTCTACCCTGTCGCAGGCACCCTTGGCACCGCTTATCACAATCTGGCCTGGACAGTTGAAATTCACTGCTGTTAAAAGCTGGCCCCGGCTCGCTTCGGCACAAAGAGCATTAACGGCAGCCTCGTCAAGTCCGATAATACAGACCATCGCACCCTTGGCATCATCGGAGGCGGTCTGCATCGCATAGCCTCGCCTCTGGACCAAAACAACGGCGTCGGCGAAACTAAGCACGCCCGCCGCGTACAGAGCGGTATATTCGCCTAAGCTAAGGCCGGCGGTTGCCTCGGCATTCACGAATGCGCTGTCAGGTCGTTTATTCCGCAGGACCTCCAGTATCGCCGCTGAGGTCACAAAAATCGCAGGCTGAGAAATCGTCGTGGTATTAAGGGTCTCCACAGGGCCCCTAAAACAAATCTGGCTCAGGTTAAAGCCGAGAACATCATCTGCCTTTTTGAAAATTTCCGCCGCCTCGGAAAAATTCGCTACGATGTCAGAACCCATACCGACGGTCTGAGCACCCTGTCCCGGAAATAAAAGAGCGGTTTTCATATCATCCACTCATTCAAAATCGAATCACATTAGCTCCCCACGTCAGCCCTGCACCGAATACCACAAAAATAATAATATCGCCTCTTTTGATTCTTCCACTTCTGACGCATTCGTCGAAGGCGATTGGAACCGAGGCTGCCGACGTATTTCCGTATTCTGCTATGTTCAGAAAGACCTTTTCACTGGGCAGTTTCAGCCTTCTGGCCGCCGACTCGATAATCCTCGCGTTCATCTGATGCGAAATGACCATTGTGATATCGTCTATGCTCAGGCTGCAATGTTCCAGGCAGTGGGTAACAGTTTCAACTATTCGCCGAATAGCCTGCTGATAGACCTCTCTGCCCTTGATTTCCATATACGTTTTCTTTGGGTCGTCCAGCTTTTTATTTGCGGGATGGCGAGAACCGTAAGCCTGGCAGTTCAAGGCCTGCCATTGGTTTCCATCCGATGCCATAACGCTGTAGAGGATACCACTTTGGCCGTCTTTTTTTCGCTCAATCACAACCGCTCCTGCGCCGTCGCCGAAGAGGATGCAGCTTGTTCGGTCACTCCAGTCGGTGATTTTTGTCAGAGTTTCTGCACCTATCACAAGGGCGTTGTTACATCGGCCGCTCTCGAGAAACTGCTGTACAATGGACAAGCCATAGACGAATCCGCTGCAAGCTGCGGCGAGGTCGAATACCCACGCCTTCTTTGCCCCCAGAGCCCGTTGTACAAAGCTCGCCGTTGAGGGAAAGACCATCTCCGGCGTGATGGTAGCCACAATAATAAGCTCAATGTCGGTGGCATCGAGACCGGCTTTTTTCAAAGCCTTTTTGGCCGCCTCCGTAGCTAAATATGCGGTAGTTTCATCGTCGCCGGTAATATGTCGGGATTTTATTCCTGTTCGGGTTGTAATCCATTCATCCGTGGTATCGATCATCTTAGCCAACTCTTCGTTCGTCAGGATTTTAGCCGGTGCAAAAGAGCCGTGGCCGGTTATGACTGCACGATAGGGAATGCTCCCTCCGTTAATTTGTCTGGTCATCCCTTGTCCCTATGTAACTATCCTGAGAATGGTCCTTTTGCGCTTCGTCACAAAAGGAAGTTGTTGACAGGTACTCGGCAATCTTGTCATTTACTTTTCGCGTATGGTATTTCTTTGATGCGAGAACGGCGTTTTTGATAGTTCGGCTCCTGCTGGCACCGTGACATATAAGAGCTGTTCCGTTGACGCCCAGCAGCGGAGCGCCGCCGTACTCATTGTAGTCGTACTTGTTATAGATTCTTTCCATCACGGGCTTAAATTTCAGTGCGAGCAACAGCTTCTCAGAGCTAAGCTCGTGTTTTATCGCCTTGAAAAGGCCGTCTACAAGCCCCTCGGTCAGCTTCAAGACCACATTACCGACGAAACCCTCGCAAACCGCGACGTCACAGACGCCTCGGAAGATGTCGCGGCCTTCGATATTGCCGATGAAGTTCATATTGGCGTCGGATTTTATCAGTTCGCGGGCCTTTTTCACTATTTCATTTCCCTTGGCGTCCTCCTGACCGATACTCATAAGCCCGACCCGAGGGTTCTCAATACCGAGAAGATGCTTCGAATAGATGCGGGCCATTATGGCATACTGATAGAGGTTTATCGGCTTACACGCGATATTGGCGCCGACGTCGCATATCGTTACGGGTCCTTCGAAGGTCGGAAAGACCACTGCTATGCCCGGCCGATTAACGCCGGGGAGATTTCGCATTCTTATCTGAAACGCCGCGACACAGGCGCCGGTATTGCCGGCGGAAATCACAGCATCCGCCTGACCCCGCTTGGCAAGTTTGGCAATGACTGCGATGGAGCTTTTGACTTTCCTGCGCAGACTTTCAATCGGAGGCTCGTCCATAGCGATAACTTCAGGCGCATCGACAACGCTGAGGTGGTCTCGGCAAGCCTTTAGCGCAGTCAATTGCGACTCGATGACATTCGATGGCCCCACAAGGATTACCTCGTCCTCGTCGTCAAGCAGCTCGATTGATTCCAGTACGCCCCGGATAATCTCATCAGGTGCATAATCACCACCCATTGCGTCGACGGCGATTCGCATACTTAGCTGCTCTCCTCCTTGCCCAGCTTTAAGGTTATCTTCGGATTGACGTAACCGCAGTTTTCGCAGGCTGCGTGGGGCAGTTTCGCCTGGTCACATTGCGGACACACTGAATAATTCACAGCTCTCAGCCGATGATGGCTGCGACGCGTGCGAGTTCTGGCTTTACTGGTTTTCTTTGCTGGTAGCACTATAATTACTCCGTTGCTTAAAGGTTCAGATTCTTTTATCGATGCCGTCAGGTCTTAAATTAGAAACAGCCGGGAGTCTCCGCTGTAGCTTTTACAGTCAAAACCTTGTTCATCGACTTCTAAAGCAGTCTTAAATAGTGCAACAGCACGATTTTGTCAAGCAAAAATATTAGTGGGCCGCGGGTGTTTACCGGACAATCCGCAGTGTCATAAGTTTTTATTTGACAACCACAAGGGGTGATATTACAAGATACCGCAGCGTGTGACACAAGCCGATAACGCTTTGTCTAATTGAGGGCGATTAGCTCAGCCGGTAGAGCAGCTGACTCTTAATCAGCGGGTCACAGGTTCGATTCCTGTATCGCCCAATTGCCCACCTCAAGCAGTACTTCATAAGCAGGCTGGCTCTACAACTGAGGCTCAAGGCTTGCTGTGAAGAACTGGTGTTTATTTGATATGCTCCAGCGGTTCCGGCCCAAACAGCTATATTAAAAATTCTTGGACCTTAAAAAAGCAAAGGGTTGTAAGCAAAAACTCACAACCCTTTGAATTGCTGACATATACCTTTTCGTCCTTCACTCCTCCTCTTCAAAGCACCCTAAAGTGCCTTTCCGAAGACTTATTATGAGTGCCAGCACGCTTCGGTTTGCCAGCCTTCTCAACACCACTCCATTCCTAACGGGAACATATTATACCTAAATACAAATGTCAAGCAAATTTTCAGCAATTTTATTAAAATTTTATTTTCTTCAGCGGAGCAGTTGAGCAGATATCTTGTAATTTCCTAAGTCTTTATTTTTGCTGCAATTATTGTTTCTGTCCTGCTGACTTCTAATCAATGGGTCACAGGTTCGATTTCTGTATCGCCCACCGATTTCTCACAATCAAGGGGGCTTCGTACGCTGTCCTGCTATAAAGTTACTGAACATACGTGGGACGCGACCTTTCCCCAACTTTTTTATAGTGCAACAGTGCGCTTTCACGGTCGGGGAAGTCCTTCACAGTAAACCAAAGCGTTGTAGTACCGATAGTAATAAAATCACCATCGATAAGGCAGGTTTCATCTTTGATTTTGTTGCCGTTGATGTACACACCATGTTTGCTTCTCATATCGATTGCGTGATACTCATCTTTTTCCTCGTCGTAAGTAATCTGCATATGTTTCCGTGAGATACGCTCATCGAGTATCTGAATCATAAGGGACTCGCTTCGGCCAATCACGTTCGTTCGGTAACCCAGCGGATAATAGTTATCTTTCTGGGGGCCGTTCAACACAATTAACGAAGCCATTTTTCAACTCCTTGAACATTTAGTCTGACAATTCTCAAAACATCACGAATTATCTCGAATAAGATTATTATATATAGTTGGTCGGAATTCATCAAGCAACTTCTGCGGAAAAACCTCGTGATAAGGGGCGTGTCGAGTAGAAGGTTACCCCCGACGTTTTCGTTCCGCCGTCCCGTTATGACCACATCCAGCAGTTGCGTAAGCAAGGTAAGTAGCCGTGTGAGTATGAAAAATCTTGTCCGCCAAAGGCGGATAAACCCGTCGAGAACTCCCTAACTTTTTACCGGTTTAACAGGGAACGGTACAATACGCCGCAGACACAACAAACACAGGAGATAAAAGAAAAGGGCTGCGGGTATCAGCCACAGCCCTTAAAACTCAATCCGTGATATGTACTTTTATGCTCTGCGTTTTCTCAGCAGAACCAGTGCGCCAAGCCCAAGCAGCCCAACCGTCGCCGGCTCTGGGATTGTGCCGATATGCTCGTAGACTGCGCCGAAGTTATCGAGCATCAGCCTGCCGCTGCCGGTAAAGCCGAGGGTAGTATTGCTCGTGAAGTTGCCCGAGAACACCAAGCCAATATCTTTCGGTGCGGCGATTATCTGCGCAAAGGTCTTGTTATTAGCGGCTTGATTAGGCCACTCTATAAAGTTTTCCGCCAGCAGCGATACCTGATGTGTGGTCCAACTGGTATCGTTATTTGGATTCCAGCTGTAGGTGTCATTCGTCACAAAATAGTTATAACCGCCGGTATAAGTGCCCACGTAAAACCTCACCTCAGCACCCACGGGGCCTGCGACTGTACCCTCAATCTTAAAATCTGTGGTCAGTATGTCGCCGGTCATATCCCCCCATAGTGAGGTTTGGGATGGTTGGAATCCATAAAGACGTGGCTGGTCTGAGCCGAGAGAGCCGCTTATGTACCCCCCGAGATTGCCTCCGCTGCTGTTATAAATGGCGTCAGGGGTGGTAATAGCGCCGCTATCATTTACCCGCACCGCTTCCCAACCGGCATTATTGCTACTGAACGTTTCCACATACAAAGTCGCGTTTGCGATGTTACATAAACCGCACACCAATAATAGAACAACCATCATTTTCTTCATATGTCCTCCCTATCTACCTACTGGCGGAGACCATCATCTCACTGCACTACGCAGGCATTCGCGGTTCTTATGCCCTGCGGCGATGCAAGCTTGCACCGCTTCCACAAGGGGGCAAACCACTGAGTAGATTTTCTCTTTTCCCGGCCTCAAAGCCAACGTGTGACCGGCTTAGTCCTCTTTATATGCCCACCCCCTTAAACTCTAAGAATAAAACCGGCAAACGCCAAATCGCTATCCTGCGGGACGCCTGAAGCTGTCTCAAAGGTCTGAAAACTCGCGTGTGATAACGTGGGAAAATTCGTTTTTGAAGCGAAAACGAATTTTCTAACCCTATAAAAAAGGTGTTGAGATTTACCACCTTCCGGCCACTATCGCCTGTTAGCAGGACATCTCCCCGCACGAAAATTTTTTGCGCGTGAGAATGAACAACAGTGGAGAAAACTGGGCTGTGGTGGACTGACAAACCCGCTTGGCAACCTAAAACCGCACCCCGACGACATGAGAAAATTCTTTTCCAACACCCTTTGAAGTTCGATTCCAACCAAAAACGCGCCCGGCAGGACTCGAACCTGCAACCTTCGGATTCGAAGTCCGGCACTCTATCCATTTGAGCTACGGGCGCCGGCAAACTCAAGCACTGCAGTGTAACGGCCCTGCCCTGACATTGTCAATTTCTTTTTGACCAGCGGACCTTGCCGGCCAAAAGGATAGTAACTGTTTTCTGAAAGAAAAGAACGGCAAAAAGTTGTTAGCTTCGGGGCGGCGATATTACCTGGTTTTGGAAGGAGTCGCTAATGCTTTTTTTATCTCTTCAAAAGACTCGGGATATTTCTGCTTCGAGGATTGTTTCGTCTGGTCTGCTTTCTCTGCTTCTTTTTTCGCTCTTTTTGCCTTTTCAGCTTCTTCCGCTTCTTTTGCCTTTTTTGCTTCCCTTGCTTCCTTAGCTTTTTTCGCTTTTTCTATTTTTTCTGCTTCTTTAATCTGTCTCTCTTTTTGCTTTTCCTCTTCTTTCTTTTTTTCTATGGCCTCCGGAATTATCAGAAGAGGTCTTTTAGTAATTTCGTTAAACTTCTCCATTTCAAGATTGCTTGGTTTTTCGCCGGCGTAGATATGAGGCGAAAGGATTATCAGCAGCTCTGAATTGTTCTGAATGGTATCTGTGGACCTGAAGGCAAGGCCTATAATCGGCAGGTCTCCAAGAATGGGAATCTGATTAGTCTGCTTTTTTGTCTCTTTTCGCCGCAGGCCGCCGATAACAAGTATCTGGCTATCTTTCATCAGCAGCGAGCTTTGTATTTTTCTCGTATCAACTATTGGCGTGCCGACGACGCCGCTGACGGTGCTTGTACTCGTCTGGACATTCTGCTCGGCTTCGACGTTCAGGAAAATGGAATTGCCATCCGTCAGCGTTGCTCCGACTTTAAGCGTCACACCAACATTCTTGAATTGTGTGCTTGTCAGAGCTGAGGCTCCGCCCTGGCTTGTGTCAGTCTGTTCCCGATACGGTATTTCTTCAATGGCTTCGATAGTAGCATCTTTACCGCTCACAACCATCACTCGGGGACTGGCGAGAATTTCAACATTGTTTTTTTCCTGCAGCACATGAATCACGTTTCTAACATCACCGGTGAGAAGCCAAAAATCAGCGGCTGTACCGGTCGTGTTCCATGCCGTAGCATTGCCGATTGTGTCTTCGTCCTCTATGGTACTTTGCAAACGGTTTGAGAAACCAAGGTTCTGTCTGAAGACCGCGTCCCTGTATTTAGTGGTCAGCATATCCCAGTTGATGCCGATTTCTGTTTCGTCGTTGAGTTTTACATCGAGAAGAACGACTTCAATCATAATCTGTACAGGGTTTTTATCAGCATTTCTGATTGCGGCAAGAATCTTCGGAAGATTGCCATTCGTGTCGCAGACAATTAAAGAATTGCTTTTCGCATCGGTAGAAACGCTCCCGTGCTCGGAGGACATCTTTCCAACCGCATCCTTAAGACTGTCGGCCTTGAGGAACTTCAGAGTTACAGTTTCGACAAAGAGATCAGGTTTTGGCTCCGCCTTATTCACCTCAGCGGCCAAGGGCTGTGAAGTGTCGGGCTTTGCTTTCTCAACCAATGCTGCAAAAGGGTCTTCAGGGTCTTCTCTGCCGACCCCGCTGCGGCTCGCGCCTTCGCCGAGACGAGCATCGGCGGCAACAGACTGCTTGTCGGCAGCTTGCGCCGGCTGCGCACCGGCGACAACAAAACAAAGGCCGACCACCAGTAAAAAAAGAAGGACACTCAAATGTACAGGTTTAATCATCGGCCGTCCCCTCCTTATTGTGCTCCACATAAATGGTAATAGTCATATCACAATTCAATAATCCATCTGAGATTAATCTGAGCCTCAGAGAATCAATCCAGACCTGTTGCGGACGCTCCTGCAATTTTCTTATTAGTTCGACTATTTTTTTGTAGCTGCCCGTAACGTTCAACGTCGCACGACTTGCCTCCACATAAGGCCTCTGCGAAGGGATGCTCGTGCCGCTCAGCTTCCCATCCTGCAGAAATTTCAATGAATCTATAACGCACTTTGTCTGCTCAGCAGCCGTCTGAATGCCGCTGAAAAACCGCTTGGCTTCGACATCATCAAACAATCCTGTATCAATCAACCGTGATTTATGTTGCAACTGCTGGAGCTCTTTCTTTTTGGCTCCCACATATCCGGCGATAATCCCGTTCTTCTCGTTAAGCACGCCCACAAGTGTCTGGTAAGTCTGCGCAGCCTGAAGGCAATTTCTGTGAGGCGCAACAAAATAATTATAAAATGCGACCGCCGCTATGCAGAACACGACGACCAGCACAGCGTTCTTTGAAGAGTAGGCCAATTTTGTATAATTATTCAGCCCGGTCACTGATATTCCTTTCGCTCAGTTAATAAGCAGCTGACGGAATACCTTATCCACTTGTCTGATTCACTGTCTTTTTCAGTCCCGACCAGCAAAGCAGACTTAATATACTCACATTTGCTGAGCGTCTTGAGGAAAAGCTCAACGGCTTCGTAGGAAAGAGCCTGCCCTTCGAGCGTTACCATCGAATCGCCCCCGCTCGAAAGGCTGCATATCCGCACGTTTCTCGGTATTGCGCGGGCAATCTGCTCAAGAATCCGGTCCCACCTGAGAAAATAATCGCCTCTTACGGCCGTGCTCACATTGCTGAGCCTCTGGGATGCGTCTTTCACCTGCTCGTCCAGCAATGCCCGCTCGTGCAATAATGTTCGCATATTCTCGACAACATCAGTACGCATTTTGCGGTCCATATTACGACCCAACCGTTTTAACTTTGCATTGAACAGGCTGATACTAAGAATCATCAACAGAAAAACAACCGCCGCGATATTCGCAATCACCCAACTGTGCTTTTTCTCAGATTTGGCTTCAAGCAGCTTCGGCGGAAACAAGTTGACACCAATCGCAAAATCGTCGGGCTGCAAAAGCTTCATTGCCAGTCCTATGGCAACGGCGGAGGCGCCTGCCGCCGCTTCCGGATTTGCAAGCGGGCTGTCAATGGACGCTTCTTCAACTGTCCTGATTTTCAGGCCCGCTGCCTCGGTAAGAAGCGTAGGCAACATATCCATTTTCTCCTTAGGAAAGCTGTCGCACTCATCCATCACTATCTCCATATCCCATTTATTTCGCTTTCCGGGAACCTCAAAATCGTAGAAGCGTATTACATCTCTTATCTCTCCCGCCAGCCATTCAATACACCTGTCGGCATCGTTACCGGCAGACTCAAATTGCTTTGTCGTCACAAAATCCAAGGCTTCGTTCCTGAACAGATACAGCGTAAGCACATCCTCGCGTACCATTGCCAGCAGCAGATTCTGGTCGAACTTTTTCGCGATTCGTTTGTGGTAACAGGCCCTGACGTAAGCAAGCGAAGCGGGTTCGATAGCGACAATATTCAATCCCTTTTTCTCGAGCGCAGCAGCGAAGTCGGTAAGTTTCTGGGTGTCGGCGGCAGCCACCAGCAGCCTGCGACCAACCGATTTACCCTGTGTCTTTAGTCCGCAGAAATCCGATGTTACCTTACCCGCCGGCAGCATCGCACAGTGCTTGACCTCATCACGCACAAATTCGCCTATGTTGGCCGGAACGTTTTCAGGGGGCTCGAGAATTTGCATCAGCACAGGACTGCCAATCACTGACAATACCGCCTGATGATGCGCACCCATTCTGCTTTTGACCCTTAGTTTTCTTACCGCCTCGGCCAGCGTTGAGGGTTTTTCCACAACGCCGTTCTTTATTACGCCGGCTGGCACAGGACCATGAGCAGCTCTCACCAGCTGAATACCGTCAGCGCCTTTCTTAAGCAGAGCTAAATTTATCTGCTCGTGCGAAATATCGACACCCAGCGCTGTTTTGGCGGTCAACTTCATTCATTTACCCTCAAACTATCAATTCTTATTCTGTACGGGCTGACGGCTCCTATGGTTATGCCGGCTCTGACCCTCGCAACAAACCCCTGCGCCGTAGTGCCTGTTGACGTAACCACATTGCCGTCGGCTGTGGTGACGATGTATGAGCCGCCGTTGAAAGAGGTGCTGCTGATATTCGGGTCACCGCCCTGTCGGATTCTGGAAAAGGCATCATTTAAGCCGGCCTCCGCAGTAGCAACGGCCTGAGCAGCATTGATTTGATTCTGCACAAGCTGAATATCCTCCGTATTGAGCTGGAGCATACCGATAGCCACCGCTGCCAAAAGAGCTATGATAAAAACCACTATCAAAAGCGCAACACCATCATCTTTCAGTTCAACTTTCATACAATAATCAGACCCCTACATCTTAATTGCGCAATCCGTATACGCTGAACCTGCACTATCTAAGTGTTCAGGAACACTAATTCGTATCGTCTAAAAACACCGCTGAATTGTGAAAAAGCTGCCTTCATTCAGCTTTTGATGGAAATATGAAAAGTTGCGGCACAAACTCCGTATCGAACCGTGAAAAACTGGTTTTTATTGGCACTGGGCGATACAGGCCGACGTCGCAAAATACTTCTCCCCCCAGCGTCCTATAAGCTCATCACATTTCAACTGGTCGGGATTGATTATTAGGATTGCAGAAGGTCGGCGATTGGCAGGATGGGTTTTTCTTTTTCGCGCAAGACTCACGGCCGTATTTTGGTCGCTTCCAGCATTACAGACCAGCCGTAAGAATAGCCCCCCTCATAAGCACACAGAAAGAGCGAATCATTTACATTTTCATTTACCTTTACTAAAACGGGTTCGGTTGCGTTCACCGATTCCCATTCAAGCGATGCTTGTTCCTTGCTGACGGTCCAGTCACTGGTATTTACGGTTAGAATAACAGCCCAGCCGTTGGCAGCTCCTGGATTCACGTGGCCTCTATAGGCGCAGAGATAATGATTAGGGTCTATTTTCCCCAGAGCCGGCGCCGAGGCGGAAACAGACTCAAACTGAAAACTGTTGCTGTCGCCTTTGGAAATCGTCCAGTCGCCGGTATTTACAATCAGAACTGTCGCATAGCCGTAAGAATTACTATTGACATAGGCACAGAGATAATGGGTGTCGTCTATCTGCGTTATAGCGGGCGCGCTGCCACCGCTGGTGTCATAGTTAAACGCCGTCGGCGTCCCCTTCGTGACTACCAAAGTCTGCGGATCAACCATCAGGACCACTGCCCAATCACCCTTGTAACTACTCTGATTGTCATAATAGACACAGAGACAATGGGTATCGTCTATTCTTGCCAGGTCAGGCGTATTGCCCCTGTAGTTGGTGGGGGTATAGATACACGGATCCCCAGGCGTGATTGTCCAGCCATTTGTATCATTTGCTTCGACCCTCAGAGCCTCCGCATGGCCGGGACCGTTGGTATTATCAGAATAGACGCAGAGATAATTACTATCGTTTAACTTTACCATGTCAAGATACTTACAATTAAAACCAAAGGGTTCCTTCGTTTGCGTTAACGCTCTTTCTGTGACTGTCCAGTTACCTGTATCTACAGTCAGGACCACTGCATACTGTACGTAATTACTGGTCTTACCTCTATAGACACAGAGATAATTAGTACTATCTATCTGTGCCACGGCAGGATACAGGGCATCTGAGGCTTCTGGGGTGGTGTATTGGTGCGGCGGCGTCCCCTCCGTGATTTCCAAAGTCTGCGTATCGACCGTCAGGACCACTGCATAGCCATCAGAATTCACACCGGCATAGACACAGAGATAGTGGGTTTCGTCTATTTGTGCCAGGGCAGCTTCTATGCCCTTTACGGTGTCGAACTCAACATTTGTCCCTTTGTTAAGCTCCCAGGTAGAGGATGAGTTGGTGCGAAGGTATGTCTGGGCGGTGAAGGTTTTGGACCGGCTCGTTGTGGTGTAGGGAGCGTACAGTGTAAATTCGGCTTTTACGGAGCGGATGATGTTGGCATCTGTAACGGGGTCCAGCGGCATGTCCAAACTACAGGCGTCGTAGCAGCTAAACTGCAGTTGGCTGACCGGCCCCGCAAGGTTTGAAGGAACGCCTACAATACCGTAGCGAATGTAATTGCTTGCTATGTCATATTTGTAACTGTTGCCGTCGTTAGCCACGAACTGGATGTACACGGGGGTTGTCGATGGGCTGCTTACAGCGGTTATTCTTACCGCCTTTGAGAGGTTTCGTTCGAGGTGGTCCATCAGAATTCTGCCGTTCTGAAGTATCTCGGTAGCGGCCTGTTTGGAGTCCCAGCTACTGCGCATCATCACAAACTGCGGCACAATAACAGCAAAAATAATGGCCATTATAGTTAAAGATACGATTATCTCTATAAGCGTCATACCGCGGCGTCGTGCGTCACGCTTTTTTCTTCTGTATTCTGTCTTTTGTATTCTGTCTTCCGTCATCTGTCTTCTGTCATCTGTCTTCCGTCATCCGCTATTCCATCGTCTTGCAAGTTGGGTGCTCAGCGTAACCTCGATTTCGTCAGACCCAAGACCATTGCCATTCGCATCAAAACCAACGGAGACGGTTATCGTCCTGAGATTGCCGCCTGAGCCGCTGTCGGATACGTTGCACAAATAATGTGGACTGTTCACGTCCAGCGACAGGTTGGTCGCGGTATATGAGCTGCTGTAGTGGTAGATTGAGCGGGCCTTTATATCATCGAGTTTGGCCTGGGCGAGTATCAGACTTCGGCTCTTGTGCTCGATATTTACGGTGCCGAGGTGGGCGGCAGTAAGGCCCTTCAAAATCGGAACCATCGCAACAATCAGCAGTGCCGATGCCACAACAACCTCGGTGAGGGTAAAGCCCCCTGACCGACTCGCAAGTTGCGATTTGCAGGCTGCGATTTTTATCCTGATTTGGTCCATTTCGCCGCACCCGTAGCACTTATGAGTGTAATTATATAAGTCCTGCCTTGTGCATAAACCCTAATATTGATGCCGCTTATGACGCCGCTGCCGGTTCGCTTGTTCCCCAACGGTCCAAAGGGAAACTGGTTGCCAAGTGTACAGCTAACAGTAACACCTGAGTCTATCGTTTGTGAATCCACCGTTACAATATTGGAGTCATCGACTATTTGATAGCCCAAGTAGGGCGCTGAGCCAATCATCCTCAGCGAAAAGCCGGTTGGATTTGTCGCGGCATTGGAAATCGCCAGCATGCGTGTGCGGCGAAGGTCGGTAACAATCTTCTTGGCCACGCCATCGGCTTTTTGCCTTGAAGAGCCAGCAGAGCTAATTCTCGGTATGGCAATAACCGCCACTATACCAAGAAAAAGAACGGCGAGAATAACCTCAACAAGCGTAAATGCCGGTTTGTACCTGCTCATATCCGAACCCCGCAGCAACATAAAAAAATGGCTACAGTCAACCTATAGCCATCCCCATTTCCCATTTTAGAACAACACCATTCAGCTCTTATCGAGCCGCCACCCTTTAGTGGCCCTCGGTACTGCACGAGACGCGGTGTGTGCTGCCGTCCATCGTGTAGGGCGTGGAGGTTCCAGTGCTCGGACAGACCGGCGGGCCTTCCGGGAAGTAATTGGGGTCGCCGGTTACAGTTGTCAGGCTGGTTCCGGCTGGATAGTAGCCCTTGTCGGCATAATACATCTCAATCTGGGTGTTCATTATGTCAATATTCGTCGCGCAGGCGTTTGCCTTGGCTGTCGCCGTGCTTGTCGTTATTCTCGGAATCGCAATCGCCGCCAGAACCCCAAGGATTGCTATCACGACCAGAAGTTCAATTAGTGTAAAACCCTTTTCCCGACACATCTCTCGCTCCTTTCCTGATAAAATTGCCCTGCATTTACAGACTGTTATCTCACATAAAACATAACAAACAATCGACACAAAATACGCTGTACTTTCCTTTTTTCTTTATATAATTGATTACTTCAGGTGGCTCATATAATCGAACATCGGCAGATATACGGCTACAAGCGCAAAGCCAACGACAATTCCCATAATAATCGTCATTGCAGGTTCAAGCTTGGCTACCAGGGCATTTACCATTCTGTCGATATCCTTTTCGAGAAAATCGACGCCCTTATTCAGCATTTCCGATAATAACCCTGCTTCTTCGCCGGAGGCCGCCAACTGAATTATCATCGGCGGAAAAATATCATGACTTCTCAGCGAACCCGCAACGGAATTACCTGATTCTATTGATTCTTGAAGCTGGCCCGCTATCTGCGAGATTTTCGAATTATGCACAACCTGGCTGGCAACCTCCAAGGCCCTGACCAGCGACACACCCGTCGAAATCAGCAACGCAAAAGTCCGAATAAAATGGGCTACAACCACAGCACGGTTGAGCCTCGCGAACAGCGGCATATTCAGCTTGAAGACATCCCACCTGGCCTTTACATGCGGATTTTTCACAAGCTGCCTGAGCCCAAATACAAGAGCCGCAGCAGCAGGAATAATGGCCCACCACCGGTGCCTGAGCAGAAAACTCACATCTACAAGGGCCTGCGTCGGCCCGGGCAGCGACACATGAAGCTGGCGGTATATATTCGAAAATACCGGAACAACAAAAATCACCAGCCCTGTGATTACCACCAGACACGCAATGCCAACCACAATCGGATAGGCAAAAGCAGCCCTAACCTTGTGCCTCAGTTCAGCCCGTTTCTCAAGGTGGTTTGCACTCGCTTCGAGCGACTCGGAAAGCTTTCCGCTGGACTCACCCGCCTCGACCATCCCAAGCAGAAAATCTGAAAATACTTTTCTATGCATTTCGAAGGCATCCTTTAAGGTTGAGCCTCTTTCAATGCTCTGCCTAATGTCTGAAATTACGTACCTAAAGGCGGGATTGTCCGCCTGCTCTTCGAGTGTCTTGAGACACTGGGCGATTGACACCCCCGCCGAGCACATCCCGGCGAACCTATATGTAAAGGTAACTACTTCAGCCTGCCTTATCCTGGCCTGCTTTCCGGCCAAGCTCGTTTTGCGCCTCGCCTTAAGCAGCCTGTAACCCATCTTGGCCAGCTCTTTCCGGAGGCCCCTGACACCATCTACGTCAGTATAAACGCCGGAGAAAGCGCTCTGGTTCTGGTCGATTGCTGTATACTCATAAATGGCCATTATTCTGTCCTTACATCAACAACCCGCTGTAATTCTTCGAATGTTGTTATGCCTTTAATGACCTCTTCGAGAGCGCTTTTGCGGAGCGTCTTCATCCCTTCGGTTATCGCCTGGTTTTTGATTGTATCATCGTCGGCACCCTCTACTATCAGCCTGCGGATTGCGGGTGAAACTTGCAATACCTCGTAGACGGCCTTGCGCCCACGGTAGCCGGTATGGTAGCAGTTACTACAGCCCTCGCCTCGCTGCAGTTGACGGCCGTCACGCTCGGCGGAACCAAGTAACTGCTCAAGTTCTTCTGATGATGGGTCGTAGCTGGTTTTGCACTTGGGGCAGACTATTCGTACAAGCCTTTGCGCCGCTGCGCCCAGAAGCACCGATGCGGCAAGAAACGGCGCCACTCCCAGATTAATCAGACGCGAAATCGCACCTGCTGCGTCGTTTGTATGCAGTGTGCTTAGAACCAAATGGCCTGTCAGAGCGGCACTTACAGCTAACTCGGCGGTCTCAGCATCACGAATTTCACCGACAAGTATAATATCCGGGTCCTGCCGCAATATGCTCCGCAAAGCCGACGCAAAGTTCATTCCAGCGGCCGGCTTAATCTGCACCTGCGTTATCCCGTCGAGACGGTACTCTACAGGGTCTTCAACTGTTACGATGTTTTTCTCGAGCGTGTTGAGAAGCTGAAGAGCTGAGTATAAAGTCGTGGTCTTGCCACAGCCCGTAGGCCCCGTCAGCAGTAACATACCGTAAGGATTTGCCAGAAGTGACCTGAATTTTTCATTGTCATCGGCAGAGGTAACTACTTCGTCGAGCGTCCATCTGTTGACGCCTTTGTCGAGGATGCGGATGACAATCTTTTCTCCGCCGATGTTCGGCAGCGACGAAATTCTAAGGTCGTAATCTTTGCCTTCGTGCTGCAGCGCAATGTGGCCATCCTGTGGAAGCCGATGCTCGGATATATCCATATCAGCAAGAATCTTAATGTGCGACGCCACCTCTTTTTGGGCCGAGGATGGCACATCTATCGCGTCACGGAGGAGCCCGTCGATACGGTAGCGGACCCTTGTATCCGGCTCATGGGGTTCGATATGTATATCACTTGCCCTGGCGTCGATTGCACCAGTAATAATCAGGGAAACAAGTTTGGTAATAGGGTCGTCCGCAGCCCGCAGAGCTTTGCCTGCCACCACCACACCCTTTGCCTGTTCTTTGTCGGCGCCCTTGCTGAACCGCATTGAGGCTATCGCCTGCCGGGTGACATTCTGCACGCTGAAGTGGTACGTGATGGCCTGTTTGATTGCGCTGGGCGTCGCCGCAACAGGCACGACCTTGCAGCCGGTCCTTATCGCTATCTGGTCCCTGACGGCAAGATTCAGCGGTGAACTCATCGCAACCAGCAGATTGTTTCCCTGTTTCTTGACCGGAATTATATTGTTGCGACTTGCCATCTCGTACGTGACCATATGAGCGGCTATCGGCTCAACCATCTCAGGCGAAAGGTTTAAAAACTCTATCTTATTCGCAGCGGCGATTATCCTCGTCAACTGCTCCTCATCGACAAGGTTCTTTTGCCGCAGAATACTTATAAGGCTCTGACCGCTGCTCTGCTGCTCCTTGAGAGCCTCCTGCAGAACTTCCTCATCCAGGATATGCTCCTGCCGAATATACAAAATTGCCGGGTCCGACATTTTTATACGCCCTTCCTGTTTACCGAAAACATTTAAGCCAGATTTCCGCATAACTACCATCGACTCGACCACACGCTGACTTAATGACAAATCAATAAGATGCCGCCTCCGAACCTCCGCAACAGCAAAGGACAACGACCGATAATAAACCAGCAACGGCCCGATGAACACTAAACGGTTGGCGAAAACCGCAACCGTCGTTCGTCAGCTTTGGTGGCAACAGCCTGATTATCAGAACCCAAAACCCTTGAAAAACGCTACGGTCTTATAAGTTCCGCCGACCCTCCGAGGCAGGTTAAAAACTAATGGCGCTTTTGTGCACAAAGCTTATTTCCACTAATATCAGCCTGCCAAGTGGTCGATAAAATCCACAAAATAACATCTTTAACCAAAAATTCGAAGCTCTTGCGCAAGCAAACTTCAAAGGCAGGGACAAATGCTGGGCTTGTTTAAATCCAAGACTAAAACCGTCCGCCCAAAGATACTCTTTGTCGACGACGAGGCCGACCTCGTCAGCACAGTAGAATGCCGACTCAAGTGGGCCGACTTTGATGTCGTTACCGCCCTGAATGGAAAAGAGGGTCTGGACAAAGCAGAAACTGAAAAACCGAACCTGATACTGCTCGATACCAATATGCCCGTTATGAACGGCTATGAAATGCTCGAACAACTCAGAAAAAATCCGCAGCTCAAAGATGTCCCCGTAATAATGCTGACGGCGATGTGCGAGGCTCAGGATATAACAAAGGCCTCCTCATATGGTATCGCTGATTACATTACCAAGCCTTTTGACTTCACGGAGATGGTGGAAAAAATATCAAACGCTTTGGAAAACAAAAGCAGGAGCAGTGTGTAAAACCAGGCCAAAAACCCTCACAAGACAAGGCAAGAAACGATTTACTGAAAGAACAAAATGTAGAGCAAAAGAATGGAGTCCAATGTTGCAAAACCATTAAACATACTCATAGTCGAAGACGACTTGGGTGACGCAAAATTGCTGCATAGCCTACTACGCCAATCATCGCTCTCTATTTCAACCGTAAAACACGTGGAACGTCTTGATACGGCACTCGGGGTTCTGGATAAAGATGATTTTGACGTTGTGTTCCTTGACCTCGGCCTGCCAGACAGTCAGGGAATTGACTCACTCAGCACAATAAACGCCAAAGCTCCAAATGCACCTGTTATTGTGCTAAGTGGTCTTGACAATGCTGGAATGGCAGCTATGGCGATGCGAAAGGGAGTGGAAGATTATCTTGTCAAGGGACAAGTTGACAGCAACCTGCTGACTCACACTGTGCAGTATGCCATTGAGCGTAAGCAGCTTAGGAACATACTCGACCGAAAGCAAAAGCATCTTGAGGCCATTTTTGATGCGGTTCCGATTGGCATGCTGTTGGTAGATGAGGACTTGATAGTCAGGCGGGTCAACGACTCCGTCAGGCAAATGGTCAAAAGGGATTATTCGGAAATCATTAACCTGCGGGTCGGCCAGGCCCTGAGATGTATCAACAGTACCTGCAGTGAAAAAGGCTGTGGTTACAGCCCCGCCTGCCAGATCTGCCCTATGGTCAAAGCCATAGAAAGCGTGTTCGAGTCACAGCAGCCCATTCGTAATGTCGAATTCCGGCCGACGCTCAAAACCAACAGCGAGGAAATTACGCCCTGGCTTTCCTTATGTGTTGTGCCAACGGAAATATACGGCCAAAAGCATGTCGTCATTGCCATCGATGACATCACAACACGCAAGGAAACAGAAAAGAAACTCAAAGAAACAATGGAAATGAAATCACAGTTCATTTCTACCGTTTCTCACGAACTGAGGACGCCCTTGACATGCATAAAGGAGGGCGTCTCCATCGTCCTTGACGGCGTGGCAGGCGAAATAAACGAAAAGCAAAAACATTTCTTGGGCATTGCAAGCAGAAACATAAACAGACTCGCCATGCTGATTAACGATGTCCTCGATTTCCAGAAGCTCGACGCCGGTAAGATGAAGTTAAATCTGCAGGAAAACAGTGTCCGCCAGATTGCCGAGGAAATTCATGAGACAATGATGCTCACGGCAAAAAATAAAGGGCTGGAGTTCTCCCTCGAACTCGACGAGAATCTGCCCAAAGTTACGCTCGACAGGGACAGGATTATCCAGGTCCTGACCAACCTCGTTGGTAACGCCATAAAATACACGCCGCAGGGAGGCCAGGTGCGACTTGGTTTTCAGCGGCAGAACGATGAACTGGTTATACGTGTCAGCGATACGGGTGTGGGTATTCCCAAAGAAGAGCTTCCAAAAATATTCGAGCAGTTCTATCGTGTACAGCGGCGAGGCGAAGAGATAAAAGGCACTGGTCTTGGCCTTGCCATCGTCAAAAAAATAGTGTTGTTGCACGGCGGAAGAATCGAGGTTGAAAGCGAACCAGACCACGGCAGCACCTTCAGCGTGCTTCTGCCGCTTACCGATGAATTTCCGCCGCAGGTTCTGCCCGAACAAGCCGACAAACTTCTGGAAAGTCATCTCGGCGGTAACAAAAACTAATACCATCCGGAATGGATTCGACAGGCTCACCATCAATCTTAAAAATCACAACAGGCTTGACCGCCCGCCGCAGCGGACTCCCCTGCCATTCCATAAATCAGTGTTTGGCGGCTTGACGGTACAGCCTCATACGGTTAAACTTTTGACCGTGAGCAAAGTCGGCAGAAAACCGGTTATCGGAATCCTCGGCGGTGTCGCCTCGGGCAAAAGCGCAGTCGCGGCTGAATTCGCCAAGCTCGGCTGTGCCATAATCGACGCCGACAAAATCGCCCACGAACTTCTCGATGAGCCGAACATAAAAAAAGAGGTGATTAGCTCCTTTGGCCAAGCTATCCTGGACCACACGGGTAAGGTAAATCGCAAAAAGCTGGCTGATATAGTCTTCGCCGACGGCGACAAACTTTTAACACTAAACCGGATACTTCATCCGCTCGTTCTGGCCCGGGCTGAGCAGCTTATCGAACAATATAACCGCCAGCAGCAGGTTGCGGCGATTGTGCTGGATATGCCGCTTTTGCTCGAGGTAGGCTGGGATAAACGCTGCGACAGGCTTATTTTCGTCCGCTGTGACCAAAAAAAAAGGCTTGAAAGAACAAAAAAAATGGGCCTTTTTGACGAAAATCAACTAAAAGTTCGAGAAAATTTTCAGATTTCTCTGGACAAAAAGGCCTCCATCACCGACAATACTATAGATAACAATTCCGGCTTCTCGGCGTTAGCCAGGCAAGTCGCAGATATCTTCTCTTACATTGTGAATAGTGCGTAAGTAGAGTTTACCATAGGTTGGCCGTGCAGTTTTGTGCGGTTTCGAATTGTAAGGTTTTAAGATACGCAAAAGTTCCACTTCTGTTCTGGTCTCACAAATAAAGTGTTCAACTTAAAACCAAAGACTCTTTGCAAATTCAAAAGGAGTAATTAACAATGGCTAAAGCATCCACAAGAAACAGAAAAATCACAGTAAAAAATCGCAGAACTATGGACAAAAAGGCGGACGATGAGGCAAAAACCGCCGATGAGCAGGCAAATCTCGAGGTGTCGCAGGAGCAACAGCCTGCTGCAGTCGCGGCTGAGGCCTCCATCCCCGCCGAAACGGTTGAGCTGTCCGAAAAAGAAAAACAGGAACTGGAAGAATCCACACATGCCAAATACGAACGGATTAAAAAAGGAAAGCTCTACCTGACCGATTTGCAGAAACTCACCGTCGCCGAGCTGCACGATATCGCAAAAAAGGACAACATCACGGAATACACTGCCCTAAAGAAGCAGGATTTAATCTTCAGAATCCTCAAGGAGCGTATTCGCCAGAACGGCCTGATGTACGGCGAAGGCGTGCTGGAAGTGCTGCCGGACGGCTACGGATTCCTGCGAAACCCCGATTACAATTACCTCTCCAGCCCCGATGATATTTATGTTTCACCGTCCCAAATCAGGCGTTTCGGCCTGCGGACCGGAAACACCGTATCCGGCCAAATCAGGCCGCCCAAGGACTCCGAAAAGTATTTTGCCCTTCTGCGGGTCGAAGCCATCAACTTTGAAAATCCCGACAACCTCGCTGAAAAGGTGGTCTTCAGCGACCTTACCCCCCTGCATCCGGAGAGGCGTCTCATCCTCGAGACAACAGCGGAAGAGCTGAATATGCGAATCATCGACCTCATAACGCCGGTCGGCAAAGGTCAGCGAGGCCTGATTGTCGCTCCGCCTCGGACCGGTAAAACTGTCCTGCTCCAGAAAATAGCAAACGCCATCAGCACAAACCATCCGGAGGTAAAGCTGATTGTTCTGCTGATTGACGAACGGCCGGAGGAAGTTACCGAGATGGAACGCAAGACCGCTGACGACGTCGAGGTTATAAGTTCCACATTCGATGAGCCGGCGGCTCGTCATTGCCAGGTGGCCAACGTAGTAATAGAAAAGGCAAAAAGAATGGTCGAGTACGGTGTAGATGTGGTAATCCTGCTGGACTCGATTACTCGTCTTGCGCGTGCTCACAATACGGAGATGCCCCACTCGGGCAAAATCCTCACCGGAGGTGTTGACGCAGGTGCTATGCAACAGCCCAAGAAATTCTTCGGCGCAGCGAGAAACGTCGAAGGCGGTGGCTCACTTACGATTTTCGCAACCGCCCTGATTGATACCGGCTCGAAAATGGACGAGGTCATATTCGAAGAGTTCAAGGCAACAGGAAATATGGAGCTGCACTTAGACAGGCGTCTCGTCGACAAAAGAATTTGGCCGGCCATCGATATCAGCCGAAGCGGAACCAGAAGAGAGGAGCTGCTGCTCGACGAGAAGGAGCTCAAGCTCGTATATCGCCTGCGAAGGGTGCTCAGCGAATTGAACCCGGTCGAGGCGGTGGAACTGCTCAAAAGCAGACTTGCCAAGTGCCGAACCAACGCCGAGTTCCTGATGACAATGAATATCGATTGAGTCCGCAGACCCCGTAAAACCTGTTGCCGCAACAAAAGGGCTCTACCGCATTTGCGCTCGATTGCTCCCTTTACATTATCGTTGGGTTTTAATAAGATAATGTTCCGGTGTTTTCCTCAGCCGGAACTTTTTTATTTGTTGTCGAATATATAGTTATGGGCCAGGAACTTTCGAAGGTCTACGAGCCAAAGGCGATAGAAAACTGGGTCAGTGAAATCTGGTTTTCAGGCGGGTATTTCCACGCAGAGCCTTCAGCCGATGGCCGCCGCCCAAAGCCCTATACGATTGTCATTCCGCCCCCTAACGTTACGGCACCGCTGCACATAGGTCACGCGCTGAACAACACCATACAGGACATACTGATTCGGTTCCACCGAATGCGGCAGTTTAACACCCTCTGGCTGCCGGGCACCGACCACGCAGGCATCGCCACCCAGACCGTTGTCGAGAAAAGACTGCTCGCCGAACAGGGCAAAAAACGAACAGACTTTGCGCGTGATGAGTTCATCGCCCACGTACAGGCCTGGAAAGACGAGTACGAAGCCACAATCATCCACCAGCTCAAGGCGATGGGCTGCTCCTGCGACTGGCAGCGAACTCGATTTACGATGGACCAGACTTGTGCAAAGGCCGTTCGGGCAGCATTTTTTAAACTGTTCAAAGACGGCTTGATTTACAGAGGCAAGCGCTTAGTCAACTGGGACCCCGCAACGCAGACGGTTTTGGCTGACGATGAGGTTGAGCACGAAACGGTGCAGGGATATTTCTGGTACCTTCGTTATCCGCTCGTCGAGCCTGTGAAAATCGGCAACAAGCAAATCGAGTACGTTACGGTTGCGACCACCCGCCCGGAAACGATGCTCGGCGACACGGCTGTAGCGATGAACCCGTCGGACGCCCGTGCCAAAGCACTGCTCGGAAAAAAGGTTCGCCTTCCGATTGTAGGGCGAATCATACCGATAATAGCTGATGAGCACGTCGTTTTGCCGAATCCCGATAGTGAAGATGAAAAAGCAAAATTCTCAACGGGCTTCTTGAAGGTTACACCCGCTCACGACCCCGATGACTGGGAGATTGGCCAGCGGCACAATCTTGAGGTTATCAACGTCCTCGCACCGGACGGCTCGATAAGCGATAAATTCAGCTGGACCGACTGGGAACAGATTAAAAATCCGGATGTGGAAAACCTTATCGGAATGGACCGTTTTGAAGCACGCGAGGCCATCGTCGAGTGGTTCAGAGAAGAAGGTCTTCTCGAAGAAATAAAACCTTACAGCCACGAGGTAGGCCATAGTTACAGAAGCCACGTTCCCATCGAGCCGTACCTGTCCGACCAGTGGTACATCGCGGTCAAAAAGCCAATTGAGCACTTGAAAAAGAAATTCGGCGAAGGTCTGATTGAAGGAACCGATGTGCCGGTAAACTCGTTAGCAGGCCTGGCACTGAAACCGCTGCTCGATGGCCGCCTGCGATTTATCCCTGACCGTTATGCCAAAACCTATCAAGCCTGGCTGGAGAACCTCCGCGATTGGCCCATCAGCAGACAACTCTGGTGGGGACACAGAATCCCGATATGGTACTGCCGGAATTGTGGCCAAACAAACAGTGGAATGGAGGACCCCAAAAGCTGTGAAAAGTGTGGCCGTAGCGATTTACTTCAGGACTCCGATGTCCTCGATACATGGTTTTCTTCTGCCCTTTGGCCGTTCAGCACTATGGGCTGGCCGGACGAAACGCCGGAACTGAAAACCTTCTATCCGGGCAATGTGCTCTGTACCGCCCGTGAAATTATCACCCTGTGGGTTTCGCGTATGGTGATGATGGGTCAGTACTGCGTCGGCGATATCCCATTCAAAGACGTATATATCCACGCAATGATACAGGATGGCGAAGGCCGCAAGATGTCCAAGAGCCTCGGCAATGGCATCGACCCCTTGACAGTCATCGACAGTCACGGCGCCGATGCGATGCGCTTCACATTAGCCAGTATGACAACAGAAACACAGGACATTCGAATGCCGGTTGTGCAAATGACACTGCCTGACGGACGAACAGCAAACACCTCGCCGAAGTTCGACATTGGCCGAAATTTCTGCAACAAACTCTGGAACGCTTCGCGCTTTGCAATCACCAATCTTGATGGTATTGACGCCGATAAATTCGACAAGAGAAAATTGTCCCTGACCGACAGATGGATTCTTTCACGTCTGGCACAAACCATCGCAGAGACAACCGAAGCCCTGGATGAGTACAAATACAGTGAGCCTTTATCGGGGCTTTACAAATTTTTCTGGAACGATTTTTGTGACTGGTACCTCGAATGGACAAAGTTTCGAATAAAAGACGAGCAGCAAAAGCCGACCGCCCAGATTATCCTGGCGTTCGTGCTGGACCAGACACTTCGTTTGCTTCATCCATTTATACCTTTCATCACCGAAGGTATATTCCAGAAGCTAAATGAGGTTGCGCCGTCAAGGAAGCTAAAGGGCGTAGCAGAAGCGAAAAATTCCGACGCGCTGGTCACCGCCGACTGGCCGCAAAGACTGGATTTCTTGCGGGACGTTGATGCCGAAAAGCAAATCGCAATAGTTCAGGACACAGTCCGAACGATAAGGGACATCAGAAGTAAATATAATACGCCGCCGAGCGAAATGCTAAAGGCCTCCGCAAAATCGCAACGGGAAATTTCTGATATCCTGAGCCAAAACGCTGAACTTATCAAACAGTCAGCCGGCCTGAGGGAATTTCAGGCAGCAACGGCAATCGCAAAACCAGCTAACGCAGCCGTCACAGTAGTCAACGCTACGGAAGTTTACGTCCACGATATGATTGACACACAGGCTGAGCGCCGCCGATTAGAAAAACAAAAACAACAGTTGGAACAGGCCAAAAAGGCTGTAGAGACCAAATTGGCCGACGAAAATTTTCTCCAAAAGGCCAAACCGCAAGTTGTTGCACAGGCAAAAGATAGGCTCGACCAATTGTCGAAAGAACTGGAAACTGTTGAAAAACACCTCGCAGAATTAGAAAATAGTGGATAAGTATCGCATATACGAGATAAAGGCGGCGCCAAATGGATGTCGAAGCAGAACTGTCACGTATAATTATTAACGAAACGTCCGACCAGCAGATAATCGTTCTGAAAGAGCGTCACGGCGAACGAAGTTTTCCCATCGTTATCGGCATAGTCGAAATCTTCGCGATTGACCGTCGGCTGAAAGGCATCCAGCCGCCGCGGCCTATGACCCACGACTTGCTGGACAGCGTCATCGAAAGCCTCGGCGCCAAAGTTGAAAAGATAGTCATAAGCGATTTACGCAATCATACCTTCTACGCGAAGATATATCTAAGCTCAAATGACCATACTGTTGAAATAGATTCCAGGCCGAGTGACGCCATCGCGCTGGGGGCAGCATCGAATGCCCCTATTTACGTTGCTGAGCATGTCTTCGAGAGGATTTCTCAGTAAGCAGCCCCGAAATAACCACCACGCCGACCCCGATGCAGAGCATGCTGTCCGCCACGTTGAATGCCGGCCAGTGCCTGCCGGGCCAGTAGACCACATCGATAAAGTCCCGCACTAAGCCGTTGTTAAATATCCTGTCGTAAAGATTGCCGCAGATGCCCGCCGCAAAAAGCCCCAGCGCAACATACACAGACCTTTGGCAGATTCGGCCAAAAAGAAAAACCCCAAAGATAACCATCAATGCAATAACAGATATCGTTACCAATAAGTAGCGCTGACCTGCCGCCACTCCAAAAGCGGCACCGGCGTTCTCCCTCATTACTAATCGCAGCAGCCCGTCTATCAATACAACGGTGCCGCCGGACTTTTGTCCCAACCATTCAAATACCACCCGTTTACTCCACAAATCCAGTATCAGGCCAAGTATGAATATCGGCCAGAAAACAAGATGTGCCTTGCGAACCGCCAGACCGCTCCCACAACCGCGCTGCTCCTCGGCACAGAACAAAAAAGCCCGACCTGAGTCTGGCCGGGCCCCGTTTTCTTCTGACTTCAATTCGACCATAATTGTTCTCGATTCCGCAAACAACAAAGAACTTCGCCGAAGCTTCGTCCTTTGCGAAGGCGAAGCAAACACGCATCGCTTACGTGTTCTGTCTACTTTGAGTAGGTTTCTATCAATCTGAGCAGCTTCTCGCGCCGAGACTGGTCGGGTTTTATCTCTAAAGCCCTTCGCCAGTGCTCGACCGCTTTAGCCCGTAAATTCGGGTCCTGCCCATCAGATGCCTTCATCGCGTAAGCAATTCCAAGACCTCTGTGTGCTTCCCAGTCCTCGTTATTTATCTCAACCGCCCTGCCGTAGCTGGCAATTGACTTGTCGACATCCTTAAGCAGCAGATAGCAATATCCCAGATACTGATGAGCAGGGCCATTATCGGGTTGAATTTGTATCACCGATGTCAACAGTTCTCTCGCTGGCTCATTGTAATTGACGTTGTTTCTCAGATATGCAACCGCCAGAGACGTCATAATCTCAGGGTTATTACTATCCACCTCCAGCGCTCGCTTATACGAGCTGATGGCCTGGCTGTAATCTTTCTGCGACTGATAAATATCACCCAGCAGCTTTCGCAACTCACTGGCGTCGGGGTCAATCTGCTCAGCTCGCTGGCCGTAAATCAAAGCATTGTTGTAATCCTCAATTTCATAATAGCATTTGGCCGCCCCAATATGTGCCTCGAGGTGGTCGGGTTTGAGCTCGCACGCCCGCGAATATGCCTTGACCGCCTTTGCGAATTGCTTCATAACCTGGTAAGCCCGCCCAAGACCAAAAAAATCCTGGAAAGACCACGGATTGAGCTTTGTCGCATCCTCGTAAGAAGCAGCACTTTTCTGATAATCATTCATCTGCCGATAAATCTCACCGAGCAGCGAATATGCCGGCGAAAACCGCTGGTTGACCTGCACTGCGGCGTTGAGCTTTTCAACCGCCTTTTGGTTTTCACCCTGCTCGTTCAGCATAGCAGCGTCAACATACAAATCAACCTCATTGCCCGGCGAAGCGCAGCCGCCCAAACACAGCGACATTACGACGACCGCCGCAGCAACCAAAAATATATTAGCAGCGTATATTTCCCGACTGCGCAAAAGCTGACTCCTCTCATCACGGTCACTGGCAAAATCCTGCCGGGTTATAAGATTAAAGCCCCGTTTATTAGACCTGCGCATTTGCCTTTCCCAAGCGACATAACGTCCATGTTCGTCGCACCTGTTTTTAAAACCGAGCTTGATTGGCAACCAATTATAGCACCGCTGCCGGCCCTGTCAAAAACTTTTGGCGTAAGAGGCGTTTTTTGTCCGCCGGTCTTTGTTCTAAATGTTTGACATATCCAACACAGCACTATATCATATCCAATTAATTTCATCGGCTGTTGCCCTCACGGTTAATCACCGTACAACAGCCGCACCGGAATTAAGGCTGCGGACTCGTCTCTGTCGCTTTATGTGGAAGACCCAACTTTTATGGCCAAAAAGAAAATAACCTTGGAAAAAAGACCGTTTGTCTTAATCATTCGTGATGGCTGGGGCTACAACCCAGACCCCGCTGAGGACCCCTACAATGCCGTCAAACGCGCCAACACGCCTACTGACGACATGCTTATGGCGGAATTCCCAAACTGTCTTATCCACACAAGCGGTGAGGATGTTGGGCTGCCGGACGGAACTATGGGTAACAGCGAGGTCGGACATCAGAATATCGGAGCCGGCAGAATCGTCCCACAGGAATCCGTAAGACTCAGCAAAGCTATCCGTGACGGCTCATTCTTTGAGAACAAAGAATTTCTCAATCTAATCGAATTTATAAAAAGGCGTAACGGAAAAATGCACCTTATGGGCCTGTGCAGCAACATCGGTGTGCACTCGCTGCTGGACCACCTTTACGGTCTGCTCGAACTGGCAAAGAGAAATAACATAAATAACGTTTTTATTCACGCCTTTACCGACGGCCGGGATTCACCACCGGACAGCAGCAAAGGATACATCGCCGACATAGAAAAAAAAGCTGCTGAAATCGGCGTGGGCAAAATCGCAACTGTGACGGGCAGGTTCTACGCAATGGACCGCGACAGCCGATGGGACCGTGTCCAGAAAGCCTTTGAATGTATGCGATATGGTCGCGGCCTCAAGGCAGCCAACGCGTTAGAGGCAGTTACCCAAAGTTATGCAAAGAATGTTACCGACGAATTCATCGAGCCGACATCAATTGTTAACCCCAACAATGAACCCACGGCAACCATCGACGACGGCGACGGCGTCATATTCTTCAACTTCCGCGGCGACAGACCCCGTGAAATCAGCCGGGCTTTCGTTGACCCGGATTTCAAAGAGTTTAATCGGCCATCCAAACCAGATATACTCTTCGTCTGTATGACCGAATATGATGTAACAATCCCTGCACCGGTGGCGTTTCCGAAGCCGCCGAAAATGAAAAATATACTGGGCGCGTACTGGAGCTCTCTGGGACTAAAACAATTCCGCTGCGCCGAAACGGAAAAATACGCTCACGTTACCTTCTTTTTCAATGACTACGCCGAAAAACCTTTCAACGGTGAAGACAGACAGATTGTGCCTTCACCAAGAGTCCGAACATACGACCTGAAGCCCGAGATGAGCGCCTATGAGGTAACGGATGTTGTCCTCGAAAGACTCGACTCGAACAAATACGATGTAGTGGTAATCAATTTCGCCAATCCGGATATGGTCGGCCACACCGGCGTACTGTCCGCAGCAATCAAAGCCGCTGAGGCGGTGGACCAATGTGTCGGCAAAATCCTCGATAAAGTCAAAAGCATGGGCGGTGCAGCAATAATCACCGCAGACCACGGCAATTTTGAAAAAATGATAGACGGAAGCCCCGACAAACCTCACACATCACATACCATTGGCGATGTGCCGTTGATTGTGTTCGACGAACGCTACAAAGGCAGGAAGTTGCGCCAGGGCGGAAGATTAGCCGATGTAGGACCGACACTACTCGAAATGATGGGCATAGAGCAGCCGGAAGAAATGACCGGCCAAAGCCTGATAGAAAAATGAGTATCGGACAGGGAATTTCAAAGCCCAATGTTCGATATTCCGTCGCTTTCAGGAGGAGCATCAGCAACAATGGGCCAAATAACCATCCTTGACCAAAATATGGTTAATATGATTGCCGCCGGCGAGGTAGAAAGGAGAAAAACATGAAATCGGTTGTAGGTATGAGAATTTTGGTGGCCACAGTTGCAATATCAGGGTTTGTTCTGTGTCTGGGAGGTTGCGCTTCACCTCTTCATGATGCAGCAAAAAAGGGAGAAGCGGCAAATGTTAATTTGCTTTTAGAAAAGGGGGCTAATATTAATAAGAAAAACTCTGATGGGCGGACGCCGCTGATTTGCGCAGTGTGGTCAGACCAGAATGATATGGTTAGACTTTTGCTTGATAAAGGGGCTGCCCCGAATATTTCAGATAATACTGCTTCTACCCCGCTTCACATTGCTGCTTTTAAAGGGAACAAAAAATGCGTCGAAATGCTAATTGAAAAGGGAGCTGATATCAATGCATTAGATTCAGTCGCATGCACTCCATTATATACTGCAGCCCAGCAAGGACGTAAGAGTTGTGTCGAAGTTCTTATAAACAGCGGAGCAAACGTCAATTGCAAGTGCGGCCAGTATGTTTATTCCAATTATCAAGGCGGCGGAGGGCAGTATTATACGTATCAACCGCAGGCCAGTTTTGGAGGCAATTTAGTAGGCGCTCTTGTCGGCTCTCTTACTGCCGAATTGGTCGCCAGCTCTCTTGCAGGAAGTTCGATTCAGAGCAAAATGGATACGCCTCTGCATTGTGCCGCAGAAAAAGGTCATTCAGAAGTGGTAAAAGTATTGATTGAACATGGCGCAGATGTTAATGCCAAAAATATCAATGGTTATACTCCTTTATTATTCGCATTCGGGTATTTGAACAGACCTGAAGCCGATAAAGAGGAATCGGCAAAACACGCAGCCATTGAACGTCAGGAACAAACGATTGCAATCCTGATAGAGAGTGGAGCGAATGTCAATGTAACGGATATTTCAGGATATACCCCGCTTCGCTATGCCATCACAGGCGGCACAATGTATAAATGCTCTGACAGCAAAAAAATGGTAGAGTTAATCGTCAGCCATGAAGTGAATGTCAATGTAAGGGATTATATGGGCTATACTCCGCTTTTCTATGCTCTTATGATTGATAAGCCGGACAAGGAAGTGGTGAAACTGCTTTTAGAGCACGGAGCGGATGTTAACGCTAAAGACTCTATGGGCTACACCCCGCTTTTCCGTGCTGTTATGCATAATAAAGCCGACAAGGAAATAGTAAAACTGCTTTTAGACGACGGCGCTGATGTTAACGCGGAAGTTAAGGGATTCTGGAAAGAAACACCCCTAAAGAGCGCTAAAGACAAAGAAATCAAAGAGCTACTTCGGCAGTACGGGGCAAAAAAATAATCGACTGCTGCTGACCACACTGTTTGGAAATGATGGGATTGGAGCAGCCGGAAGAAATGACCGGCCAAAGCCTGATAGAAAAATGAGTATCGGACAGGGAATTTCAAAGCCCAATGTTCGATATTCCGTCGCTTTCAGGAGGAGCGTCGGCAACAATGGGCCAGATAGCCATCCTTGACCAGAATATGGTTAATATGATAGCCGCCGGCGAGGTGATTGAACGCCCCGCCAGCGTGGTCAAGGAACTGATGGAAAACAGCATCGACGCAGGCGCAACTAAAATAACCGTCTCAGTCGAGGATGGTGGCCGAAAACTAATATCAATAACCGACAACGGCTGTGGTATGGACGCAGAGGACCTCACCGCTGCATTTGAGCCGCACGCAACCAGCAAAATCAAAACCACCAATGACTTGCACGGCATATCAACGCTCGGCTTCAGAGGCGAAGCCCTCGCGAGCATCGCCTCCGTAGCACAGGTCAAGGCCGTCAGCAAAACAAAAGATTCACTCACCGGAAATTGTATTGAGATTGATTGCGGCAGCTTTGCTGTTGTAATCCCCTGCAGCGCCGATTACGGCACAATGATTCAGGTCAGAGACCTTTTTTATAAACTGCCTGCCCGGCGAAAATTCCTCAAAACCGCAAATACCGAAATGACACACATCATAGAGCACTTCACACGCATCGCACTGGCCAATGACAGCCTGGACTTGACGCTGATACATAACGGCAAAGAACTTTACCGTCTGCCGGCCGGCCAGAGCACTCGCCAGCGAATAGCCCAATTATTCTCGTCGGAGATTGCCGATAATTTAATCGAAACCGAAAGCAGCGAAAAGAACCTGCATCTTTTAGCACTGCTCGGCAGACCCGGCTTCTCAAAAACGAACTCCAGCTTTCAATATATCTTTCTCAACGGCCGATTCATCCGCGACAAATTCATCTCACACGCAATCAAAGAAGCATATCGCGGCACCCTCGAGCAAAACAGATTCCCAGTCGTGTTCTTGTTTATTCAAATGCCCTATGAGGATTACGATGTCAACGTACATCCGACAAAAATTGAGGTGCGTTTTTATAATGCCAATCTGATTCATTCCCAAATCCTTGCAGCGCTGCACGAAAGACTTTTGGCGATAGATACTGAAACGCCGGTGAAACTACCCATCCCGATTAAAGAACAACCGAATCTGCCCACGGCAGGTTACAGAAGTCAGAAAATCGCCGATGCAATGGCTGAATTCTTCAAAAAGCACAGACCCGTTCAAACCCAGCAGCAACTCGGCTTTCGACCGGCCTCCCCGGCCATACGAAATCTGCCGGACGAAAAAACATCGCGATACGCAATGCCAGATACCCGATATGAAAAGAAATTTCTCCAGATACATGATAGCTTCCTTGTCGCGCAGACCGACGATGGATTTGTCATCGTCGACCAGCACGCGCTTCACGAACGCATAATTTATGAAGACTTGCGAAGGCGCCTCCAAAAAAGCAACCTCGAATCGCAGAAACTTCTTGTGCCTGAGAGTTTCGAGCTGACCGACGCCCAGGCCGATGCGCTCAAAAACAACGCCGAGCTGATTGAAAGACTGGGAATCGAACTTGCACCCTTTGGCCCAAAAACTATGGCTGTGCAGGCGTTCCCCACCATACTGGCAAAAGTATCGCCCGCCGATTTCGCCCTGGATTTAATGGATTTGCTCACAGATAAAGCCGCCGAACTTGACGCAGAAGAACTGCTTGACCAGGTTCTGAATATGGCTGCCTGCAAGGCGGCAATCAAAGCCGGCCAAAAACTCACCAACAGCGAAATAGAACAACTGCTCGCCGACAGAAAAGACGTCGAGCACTCCGGCCGTTGCCCGCACGGCAGACCCACAGTGATAAAATTCACCCTAACTGAACTCGAAAGGCAATTCGGAAGAAAATGATTCCAAAAAAAATAGCATCGCTATTGCTTGTCTTAACTGCCTTGATGTTCCTCGCCTTTGGGCTTCACTGGCGGACGGAATCGAGGGCAACGCCTCGTCATATTGAGAATCCGCACACAAGCACCCTGCCGCAAAGGATTGTTTCGCTCTCACCCAATCTCACCGAGATACTTTTTGCACTCGGACTGGGCAACAGGGTGGCGGCCGTCTCCAGCAACTGCGACTGGCCGGCCGAGGCGAAGGCAAAGCCAAAAGTCGGAACATTCTGGCAGCCGAATACCGAAGCCATCATCGCCGCCAGGCCTGATTTGGTTGTTTGTGAATCTTTCGACCAGCAAAGAACAGTGGCCAAGACACTGAAAAGAACGGGATTGAATATCCTGACGCTGCGGGTTGAGTCAATCGAGGGGCTTTTTTCTGCGATTACAGAAATCGGCTATGCCGCCGGCTGCCCCGCTGCCGCCGAGCAGCTTGCCACAGGCATAAGGAACCGCCTCGACCACATCCGTGCAATGTCCTCTCCAGCCAGAAAGGTCAGGGTCCTCTGGGTTGTGCAGACTGAGCCGGTGCGGATAGCCGGCGTAAATACATTCGTAAACGAAATCGTTGAGCTGGCGGGCGGCCAAAATGCCATAGCCCCAACCATCGACCAATACCCCGCTGTAGGAACAGAAGAAATCATAGGCTGCGGCGCGGAAGTGATAATACAGTCGGCTATGGGGACAGAAAACATCCACAAGCAGCAAATCGCAGCCGAGCAATTCTGGAGCAGGTTCACAAATCTGCCAGCAGTGAAGGATAAGAGGATTTACGTCATCGATGCTGATACTGTGCTGCGACTGGGTCCTCGTCTGCCGCAGGGACTGCAGACCACCGCACAGTGTCTGCACCCGGAGCTGTTCACCCAGCCGCCAAAACCAGTTCAGGGAACGGAACAAACAGATGGCTGACCCGTTGACACCAAAACGCTTGGCAATGAGAATCATCCTGTCTCTGGCGGTGCTGGCCGCCGTGATGTTCGCATGTTCTTTGATGGGAACGCAGAAGGTGTCTCTCAAGGCGGTCTTCGCCGGCCCCGGCAATGAGCCGGGCCAAAACATCGATTACGACATATTCGTTCGCGTAAGGCTGCCGCGAGTCATCCTCGCTGCACTGGTCGGAGCTGCCCTCGCATCCTGCGGCGTCGTACTACAGGCAATTTTACGAAACCCACTCGCTGACCCATACATCCTCGGATTATCCAGCGGAGCGGGACTGGGTGCAACCATTGCTCTTCTTTCAGGGATTACGTGGAGCTTTTGGGGTGGTTCACCAATAGCGGTTTTTGCATTTGCAGGAGCGATTACAACTGTCTGGCTGGTTTGGTGTATCGGCTATTTTACAGGAAAATCACAGGTCACGAGCCTCCTGCTGGCCGGCGTAGTAGTCAACGCGTTCTTCACAGCGGTAATAATGTTTTTAATGTCGATAGCAAAAAGTGAACAATTGCGCTCCACGGTACTCTGGCTGATGGGCAACATAACAGAAAAGGAAGCCCCGATTTTGACGGCTGGCACCATCTGTATCCTGACAGGGATAGCCGCCTTATTTAGTATCTGCTACAGGCTAAACATCCTGACGCTTGGCGAAGAAGAGGCAAAAGCTCTCGGTGTTGACACGGCAAAAACCAGAATGGTTGCTTTCGGCTTCGCAGCTTTTGTGACCGCCATCGCCGTTAGTCTGAGTGGGCTTATTGGGTTTGTAGGCCTCATCATTCCTCATGGAGTTCGCCTTATATTCGGCCCCGACCATCGTCAATTGCTGCCTCTTGGTGCGGTAATCGGAGCCGCCTTTTTAGTCATCGCCGACACAATCGCCCGGATAATCATTGCGCCAGCCCAGTTGCCGGTCGGTGTAATTACAGCTATGGCCGGCGGGCCGATTTTCCTGATTCTGCTGGCTAAACATACCAGAAAAGTTAGTTGGCTAAAATGAGCGCTATTATAGAGGTTGAAAATTTAAGCTTCAGCTATACGCCTCAACGCACAATCTTGAAGGAACTTAGCTTTGAAGTGACCCGGGGCGGCTTCCTGGCAATAGCAGGGCCAAATGGCGCAGGTAAAACAACCCTCCTGAATCTGCTTTGCGGCCTTCTGCGACCCAAATCAGGTTCCATAAAAATCGACGCCGCACCGGTGGAATCCTACTCGTCCAGAAAACTTGCCCAAAAGGTCGCTGTCGTTCGCCAGGAATTTGTGCCCGTATTTGGTTTCACCGTCGCAGAAATTGTCTCGATGGCAAGAATGCCCTATTTAGGCATATTCGGATTTGAAAGTGAAACCGACAAAAAATTCACAAATGAAGCACTCGAAGAAACCGACACAGCCCAGTTTGCTTCACGACCGCTTTACCAAATGAGTGGAGGTGAACGCCAGCGAGTTTTCATCGCGAGGGCGCTTGCACAAAATACCCCCATCCTGCTCTTGGATGAACCGACAAGCCTTCTGGATTTGAAACATCAGGTCGCAATATATGATTTGCTAAAAACCGCTCAGCTTGAAAAGGGTAAAACAATCTTGGCCGTAACACACGATATCAATCTCGCTGCCCAGTATTGCGATGAGATTTTACTTCTCGGTGCCGATGGCGATTATCATATCGGAAAAACCAAGGATGTTTTATCTCAGGAGCGAATCGAGAAGGTCTTCAGCATCAGGACATTTGCAGGCAGTCTTGGACAGGAAAAATTTTTCATCCCGCTGGGCAAATTTGCAAAAGACAGCCGACCAACTGCCAACGAACCGGACTACAATAAACAAAAAAATTCGCGACCTGTACCATCCTAACCTCCGCTTCAACAAGCACTTAGCAAGGGTCGTCAAAAACTTGGTCCGATATCTTCTCCCCCATCCGGATTTTGTAAGGGCGGCCCGGTATTTATATTCTGGACAAAATAAGTGCTATTAGAGCGGCCGCCGACATGTTATAATGTATATTTTGTAGAGACTCAAAGAAAACGTATTGGCAAGGGTAAAGTAAAAGTGGCACGGAAAAACAAAACAACGTCCGAAAAGAAAACCGACGCAGCCAAAACAAAAAAGGCTCGCTTAAGCGCTGCTGACCTCGAGCATTTCCGACAAATGTTACTGGACAAGCGCCAGGAAATAATCGGCAATGTAAATGAAATGAAGGATGAAGCGCTCAACAAATCCCGGCTGGACGCAAGCGGCGACCTGTCGAGCATGCCCATTCACATGGCCGACATAGGAACCGATACCTACGACCAGGAATTTGCCCTCGGCCTGATGGATAGCGAAAGGAAGCTCCTGCGGGAAATCGACGACGCCATTCAGCGAATCGAAGACCACACTTACGGCATCTGCGAAGGTACGGGAAAACCAATAAGCAAAGCTCGACTCGAGGCTCAACCCTGGGCCAGGTACTGCGTCGAATACGCCCGAATGCTCGAACAAGACCAGCCAGGCAAACAAGAGCAGTAAATATCAGATGGATGTCTCTGTATGAAATACAGATACAGATGTCCGACCTGTCATAAAACCCTCAAACCACCACCAGGCAAATCTCCACATCAATTAAAATCCTTCCCCTTTTGCTGCCAGCGATGCAAACTGATTGATTTGGGAGCCTGGCTGGATGCCAGATACAGGATAATCTCCGTTATGCAATCAAAACCGCACAACCAGGCTTCTGATTCTCACTCCTCCTGACGCCGTACAAACGCCGACCGCCGGGGCCACAAAATCTCATAAAATCTGTTGAAATAAGCCAACAACGCATTGTATACTTCCTGTATTCGCGAAATAAAACACAATCTAACCGTTTAGAAAGGAAACAAAATGGACAGCGAACAAAAATCCACTCAGCTTTTCGACAATTGTCTCTTCCCGAAGATATTCCAGAGCTTCCGCATGGCCATCCAGCCAAGCAAATTGATAATCGCCTTTGCAGCAATGGCGGTTATATGCCTGGCCGGTTGGATTATGGACTTCAGTAAGACAGTCGTCGTCGCAAAGGAGGCACACGGCCGGAATACGGAACTGCTAACCTATATGGCCGGTCCGGACCGCTTAAAACCGTACATCGAAAATTACAAAAAAACGGGTGAACATACCGGCGTATTTTCTGAGCTTTGGAAGCTCACAGCCTCAAGATTTCAAGGTGCCGTGGACTCGTTGTTCGCCTTTAATCTGCCGGCCGTCGCCGCCAACATCGCCGACTGCTTCAAAGCAGTCGGCTGGGCAATCAAATATCATACGATTTACTGTGTTATATTCTTCGCAATAACACTCGCCGTGATTTCAATTGCCGGCGGCGCTTTGTGTCGAATGGCAGCACTGCAATGTGCCCGCGGCGAAAAGCCGGGTTCGACCGACGCACTGCAATACAGCACAAAAAAGTTCACGAGTTTCTTTACCACGCCCTTAGCCCCGGTTGGAATAATCATCTTCATAGGCCTGTTCGTATTTCTTCTCGGACTCATTGGAAACATCCCTCGAATCGGCGAACTGATAATGGGTCTTTGTATGCCGTTAGCCTTGTTTGCAGGGGCGCTGATAGCCGTCGTTTTAATAGGAACAGTCGCAGGATTCAACTTAATGTTCCCCGCCGTGGCGTACGACGGCTCAGACTGTTTTGATGCGATAAGCCGCTCCTTCAGCTACATATACGCAAAACCGTGGCACATGGGCTTTTACACCGCCGTAGCTGCCGTTTATGGGGCAATCTGCTATACGTTTGTGCGATTTTGTGTATTCCTGCTGCTGGTGGTAACACGCTGGTTCTTGCAGCTCGGTGTCTTTACTGACAGCAGCACAAACGTTGACAAAGTTACGGCACTCTGGCCGCAGCCGGCCTTTATGAATCTGCTCCAGTTGCCGCCTTTGGCCGAAGCTGGCTGGTTATATTGGGTCTCTGCTGGGCTGATATACTTGTCCTCGCTGGTTGTTGTCGTGCTGGTGGGTGCCTTCGTCATAAGCTTTTACTTCTCCGCAAATACGATAATCTATTCCCTTATGCGCAGCAGAGTTGACAACACCACCATCGACGATATCTACACTGACTACGCAAAAACCCCTGAGCCGACCACAAGTAAGACCGCTCCCGAAGAGCCGACAAATAGCGATTAAGCCTTGACAGTCAGCCTCTTCTGCGGTTCTAATACGATTTGTGCGGGCGATTAGCTCAGTTGGTTAGAGCGCACGGATCACACCCGTGAGGTCACAGGTTCGAATCCTGTATCGCCCATTTAGAGCTTATAATGCTCTGTTTAACAAAAAACGGCTAAAGGACGCTTTTCCCCCACAGCTTCCTCTTAAGGAATGTTCCGCTGCCATGAACCCCACCCGACCAGATGAGCACCGGAATCAGCACCGATATAATATTTATACCTCCCCGCCCAATCCTGGGCTGCACTGCTTAATTCCTCTCTTCCACAATTATAATACATCTCAGCAATAGTTCTGTCCCCTTTTGCGTTGAGCGTGTCAATAAGTTCCTTTATAATTTCTTCTTTACCGACAGCAATGAGGGCGCAGAGCGCGTTCTTCACGACTTTGTCCTCATCAGACCTCGTATCCTCCAGCAATACCTGCTTGGTCTGTTCCCAGCTCTGTTCAAGCGTATTTCCATCTTTTTTAGCTACAAGAAAATGCACCTTATCTTCGGTGGATTGAGGCAACCAGCCGAGTCTTTCCAAAGCGTATGTCGCCGCCTGGGCCGTATCCCAGCATTGTAACTCTCTAACCAACGCTGGAATAGCCCTTTTGTCCCCCAACTGGCCTAAAGCCTTGATTACTTCTATCCGAAAACGAATACTCGGAGTCATAGATGGAGCAACAAGCGGCCTGGCTATTTCACCTAAGCCCTCTGCCGCTTTTCGTCGCGCACCACTATCCTCATATTTTAACACGGCGGTGAGAGAGTCCACCGCACGATTGTCTCTGAGCTTACCTAAAGCTTTTGCTGCTTCTTCCCGCACCCCCCAATTTTCATCCCACAGTGCAGCAATCAGCGGCTCCAGAGCTGGATTGCCTGTCTTGCCTAAGATTTCTGCTGCCGCTTCTCGGACATCGCTGTCCCTCTCGCCTAACGCCTCGATTAATGGCCCGACAGTATGGACACTGCCTATCTTTATCAACGCTTTCATCGCCGCTTCCTTGACAGCCGGCTCCTTATCACTCAGTACATCAACGAGCGGCTTCACTGCCCGGCTGTCTCCTATCTTACCCAGCGTTTCTGCTGCTTCTCTTCGGATATCGCTGTTTTCATATTTTAACGCAATAATGAGTGGCTCGACGGTACGAAGTCCTCCTATTCTGACCAGTGTTTCTGTCGCTTTCTTTCGGACCTGTGGGTTCTTATCCTTCAGCACACTAACCAGCGTCTTCACGGTCGCTCCATCCAACTCTACACATTTATCCCAGTCTCTCTTCGCTATGAAATAAAGTTGTCGGTCGCTCTCGTTTTCGGGCTGCCAGCCGAATCTGTCGAGCGATTCTGCTGCCCTTTGCCGCACGTCGCTGTCATCATCTTTCAATGCAGCAACAAGAGACCCAACCGCCTGGCTGTCTCTAAGCCGGCCAAGGGCTTCTGCTGCCTGCTCACGAACTTCCCAATCCGTATCACCAAGCGCTGCAACCAGAGATTCAACGGCACATCTGTCGCCTATCCTGCCCAGAGATTCTGCTGCTATCTCCCGGGTATAAGAATGTTTATCTTCCAACGCAACAATCAATGACTGTATGACGCTATCCCCCCCTATCTCAATCAAAGCTTTTGCCGACTTATCCCGAACTTCGCTCTTATCGTCTCTTAGCGCAGCAAGGAGCGGCTTAATTGCAGGATTCTCTATCTGGCCCAACGCCTCCGCCGCTTTTTTCCGGACCTGGGGGTTCTTATCCTTCAACACGCCAATCAGTGCCTTCACGGTCGCACCGTCCATCTCCACACATTTACCCCAGTCTCTCTTCGCTATATAATAAAGGCGCTGTTCAGATTCGTTTGTGGGTTGCCAGCCGAGTTTGTCGAGGGCCTCCGCTGCCTTCTGACGCACATCACTATCATCATCTTTTAATGCTGCGATAAGAGGCTCAACCGCATCCCTGTCCCCCATCAGCCCCAACGCTTCCGCTGCCTGCGCTCGCAGGTTCCAGTCGAAGTTTTGTAATCGCTTAATCAGGTCTTCTGTTTTATCTACCTGAACGGTGGTTTTTTGACATGTGAAAAGTATCAGAACTAACAGCACAACGGCTGAAACTAACAATACCAAAGCCAGCCCTTTTAAAGCCCTCATAGTATCTGCTTCCGCTCATACTTGCGCTCCTTCGCAACAAAACTGGTGAGTGGTGAGTGGTGAGTGGTTACTATTCCTTCGACTTTGCTCAGGACGGTGAGCCTGTCGAACCGTTAACCAATTACCATTTAACCAGGTATATGATTATACACGAAAAACCAGCAAATTTCAAGTGAATTTTCGATGACGACTGCCTGCACGCCTAAATAGAGCCACCTCGGCAGTTATGGCCGCGGGTCCTATAAACCCGATTCTATACTGCCTATACCCCATCCTCCGAGAGTTTTTTAATCGGACCAGCCTGGCAGCGATACAGTGGCTTGATAGTTCGAATAATTGTATAACGGGTTTCTGGCCGGCTTATAAAGCGTCCCTTCTTTTGTGTTATCATCCTGGGTATACACCCAGATTTGGTGCGGGTCCCAGACAACAACTTCATCACGACTATCTCCCGTAATATCCAATACGGCATAGCACATATCAGGATGCCCATCGTCAGGAAATTCCACGACTTTCCGTCCCCAGCCGTCGTACATGCCGCCTTCGTTCACATTGGCATTAAGAACAAAAAATTCCTCTGACCGGCCTGTCCAATTAATCGGCAGGCACATACTTCCATATTGACTCGGCTCGAAACTGTGATAGATATTCCCATCCCAATCGTAGTAATGAATAATTCCCTGATTCCCCCAGAAATTAATGGTCACTGTCTCCAAACCCGGCAGGTCGTCTCTGAAATTGGCCACGGCGGGATTTTGAACATGGCCGATATAATGATGCTTTAAAATATTTCCTTTCATATCGGTGAAAAAAAATCCTTCGTCACTTGCCGCACACAGCAGTCTCAAATCTAACTGAGGCTTGAACTTGACAATGGCTACGCCGTCCGCGTGGTCGCTCATTGAGCTATCGAGAGACCATAATTTGTCGCCGTTATCGTCAAACAAAGTATACCCCATCATTAATTCATCCTTGCCGTCGCCATCAACATCGTAAGCATACGGATAATGGCCCGTATTACATTCGGCCTGCCATAACAACTCCAGCTTGTCGTTGAGCGCCCAGAGGTAACGATAACGGTCTTTGATGGTGATGTCGCTGTCATAACCTGTACCGCGTAAATCACAGAAATAGATACAGTCTCCAAGAATGTGAGGGAAAATATTATATTCTGATTTATAAGGTTTGCCGCCGGGTGTCAGGGGCATTGGTGCTTTATATTTTGTTGTCCCCGTAGCACCGTCGGCTACAATGATTTCGAAATTCATGCAATAGATGACTTCATTTTTGCCGTCCCTGTCGATATCGTGAATCTGAAAACCGACGTCATTGGTCAGACGGTCTTTCCACGGATCCGCCCTGCCTATTTGCCATAATTGTTTCCCGTCAAAGGTCATTGCAGTCAGGCAGCTTAATTCACTATTACGGTCCTTTGGGCCATGATGAACCACCTGCCCGATGAGCACATCGATGACACCGTCGTTGTCAAGGTCGCCGAATCGCAGATTCCGGCCTACACCAAAGCCTTCGGTCTCGATCTTTTTCCAGACCACAGGTTTCGGATTGGCCGCCTGAAGCTTCTTCTCTAACTCGACAAATGTGTCGCGTTCGGCCTTATATCTGGTCTTGTTCTCTTTCGTCGTTGTAATTTTGACAGCCGCAAATCTTGTCGGCACATTCGCGGTTAATCCGATTTTACCTTTTGAGTAGGTAGAGTCCGTTGCTTCAAGCATGATGTCACCATTGAGCTGTGCGCGAATCCGGCTCCCCTTTACTAAAATGTCCGCTGTTAAAAAATCACCCGGCTGCCAATCGTACTGGGCCTGGGATAAGATTTTCTCGTACGGCTTGTGGAAACCGACAGCGTGTTGGACCATTTTTAAGATGACTTTGTTGTGCTCGACACCGAAGAAATAATAACATAGGTCGTTCTGGTATCGAAAAACAACGCCGCTTTGGTGCTCAGGCGATTGCGGTGCAAAACGAACTCTCAGATTGTAATCGGCCCAGAGTTCATCTCCGGCGATAATTATTGGATGGGCATAGCTTGCTTCATCCGTTTTACTTTGACAGATAAATCGTTCGCTGTCTACCTCGCGGAGGCTCCACCATCCCCGGTCATTCGATACGGCCCAGTTTCCTTTAGGTGCGGCTTGCGGCAGATAGTGATATTCTGTGTAGGCGCCAAGTTCGGTGCTCAAAGGGCCTCTCTTCAGGCCGCTAAAGTCATCATGAAATAAAAGAACCTCTTTATGTGACCAAGTGCATGATGTAAGAATAAGACAACCAAAAATGAGCAGATTTATTAACTTACATCCCATTTTTTATTTCGCCTTTCCATTTTTATAAAATCTAAACGGACATCGAAAAATATGATGGCGCTCTACAGCGTGTTTTGACGAAGAAAAGATAGCCGAAAACATCGTTTCAGCTCAAAAGTGTGCTACAGACGTGCAACGCAGGCACGTTGAATCCGTAACGGTAGAACCCAAACTACTGCCTGACAAAAAATTACAAGCAGTTGGGGACAATGGAGGCGGGGGGATTCGAACCCCCGTCCCGTGATGTTTCAAGACAAGTTTCTACATGCTTAGTCGTTCTATTTAGCTTTCGCTTTACCAGGTGCCAAACGACAGGCCCCGGGTTCAGCTATTTCGGTAAATCTCGCCCGCACCGGCCCGAACAAACCGGCTGGGCCAGCCTGCTATCTGACGCCCTTCTCAGGCTCACAGGCGAAACCCGAGAGGACGAGCTACCCAATTATTAGGCAGCCATTTGCAATTGGTAGTTACCAATTAATTGTCTGCCGGATGATTAGCCAGGCCAACCGGCGTCCTGGACATGCAACTTGCCTCTCTCCCATCCGGTCGAAGCCGTTCGCCCCCATATTAACTTTTCAATAACCTGTTCCTTGCCTTAGCCTGCCCCCTGTTGTAACTATTATACCAACATCCGTGCCGAACTGCAACAAAACTCCCGATGAATCGGGATTGTATTAATCTGTGTCTTTTGCCTTTTGTTTTGCATAGGCTGCCACTATCTGCTGTTGCACATTGCTCGGCACAACCTCGTAATGGCTGAGGCTCATCGAATAGCTGCCGCGCCCGCTGGTTACACTTTTCAGCTGGCTGTTATACTGCATAACCTCCGCCAATGGCACTTGTGCCTTAATCACAACAAAATTACCCGCCAGCATATCTTGGCCGATTACTCTGCCGCGCTTGCCCGCCAGGTCACCGGTGATATCACCCATATTTTCAGCCGGGATGGTAATCTCGATATTGACTATCGGCTCAAGCAGCACAGCCTTTGCCTTTTCCAGCGCATCGATGAACGCGCCTTTGCCTGCCGCCCGAAACGCCACCTCTTTCGAATCTACCGGATGGCTTTTGCCGTCATAAACAGACACTTTTATGTCCTGCATTGGAAAACCCGCCACCACTCCTTTCTGCATCACGTCCTTGACCCCTTTAAGAATCGCCGGCTCAAACTGACCCGGAACGGACCCGCCGTAAATATCCCAGCTGTATTCCAGCGGCGGCTCTGAACCACGCGCACTCGGTTCCACTCGAAGATAAACTTCGCCGAACTGCCCTGCCCCACCGGTCTGTTTTTTATGCCGGTAATGCCCCTCCGCTTTTGCTGTAATCGTCTCGCGATAAGGAATCTTCGGCTCCTTCGTCTTTATCGATAGCTTGAAACGCTTATCCATCTTTTCGAGCATAACGCGAAGATGAAGGTCGCCCAGTCCGCTGGCGACCAGCTCATTTGTCTGCTGGTAATGGGTAATCTTAAGGCACGGGTCTTCCTCACATAATTTCTCCATCGCCGTACTAATCTTCTGCTCATCTCCCCTCGCTGCTGGTTCCAGTGCCAGCGAAAACATCGGCTCAGGAACAGCCGGTATACTGAACCTCCCTTTTACTTTACCATCGTGGATGAGGTCTCCGATTTTAAATTCCTCTATCTTGGCCAAAGTAATAATGTCACCGGCTACTCCAGTACTGATTTCTTTATTTTCTCCTCCCTGCGATTTAAGAATATGGCCCGGCCGAATGGCCTTCTTCTCATCATTGCGGAACAGATTACCGTCCGATTTAAGTGTGCCGCTGAAAATCCGAATGGTTGAATACTTCATATTTGAGCGCGGGTCGAACCCGATACGAAACACAAGTCCCGCCAGCGCCGCTGCAGGGTTTGCCGTGAGCTTTATTACGCTTTCACCATCCTTCAGTTCAACCGCATCCGCCTGCTCAGGTGACGGCGTATATCTTACGATAAAGTCCAGAAGCTCCCTGATGCCGATTTCCTTTCTTGCGTTGGTAAAAAGTATCGGAACTACTGTCCCCCTTTTCAGCGCCTTCACAAACACACCCACAATTCTTTCAGCACCGATTTCTTCACCGCCAAGATAGCTTTCCATAAGTGCGTCGTCCGCCTCTATGACGCTTTCGATAAGCTCCGTATGGGCAGCCGAAACGTCCATCAGCGGCGAATCACCCGTCTTGTTCTCAACGCAGTCGATAACCGACGTTTTGTTCGCAGTCGGCAGATTCGCACACCGGCACTGCTGACCGAAAGTCTCACGAATACCTTTCACCAAAGCTGCCAAGTCCGCGTTCTCAGCGTCAATTTTATTCACGACTATAAGCCTCGGCTTATTCGCTCCGCTGGCCGTCTCGAACAGCTTCCGTGTATTTGTCTCTATACCGGCTGCGGCGCTTATCACGATTACCGCCGTCTCAGCAGCTGGCACCGCCTTGATTGCCGGCCCCACAAAATCGGGATACCCCGGCGCATCAATGATATTGACCAATTTGCCGCCGTATTCGGCGTGAATCACCGCCGACTGTATCGAGTGCTGATGTTCTTTTTCCTCATCATAATAATCACATATGCTCGTCTTATCGTCGACGCTTCCAAGCCGATTCGTTGCGCCGCTGATGTGCAGCATCGCCTCAGCCAGGGAAGTTTTGCCGCTTCCGCCGTGCCCTAACAGGACTATGTTGCGAATATCACCGGTTTCAGTCACTTTTCAACCTCCAAAAAACGCTTTCGTCACCATCCAAACAGCCCTAAACTGGATAATGATACAACACTCCAGCCGGAAAAAACAGCTTTTTTTCAAAAGCAGCTTAGCACTTCGAGAACAACCCTTTCACACTGGACCACCATGCTTTCTTGTGAAAGCAAGAACGAAGGCCGCCAACGCAAAACTGCCTCACCTATAGAAAAACAAAAAATGAAAAAGTGCCGACTTTTTTATAACCTGTATCGACTCAGTTTACCGCCGTTTTTATTGGACATTGGAGCCAGCCTCATAAGCACCCGACTCCCCTTCTCTATATGTTGTAGTTCAAGCTATGACCACCCTGTTATATAGTGGTTCGCATTATAGGGCCTTGTATTTCCTTCCGCCTCCGCCGCTAAAGAAAAGACATCCGCCTTGTCGATATTGCCTGCTGTCTTCCCTCCTGTCTTCCGACAGGAAGACGCAGGGACAAGCACAAAACCAGGAACCGTCGAAACTCACAGGGACATACGTATGAGCAAAAGGGAATTGATAGACCGCATTTGCGAAATAAACAAAACCGCCAGGGCAGAGTTTCTGGCTACCTTTTCTGAAGAAGAGCTGCACAGTTACCTTGAGCATCTTAGGCAGCTCAGCCTGGAAGAACCAACCATTTGCGCCGCCGATGACTCACATCACCAGTTCGAGCCGGCGACGCAAAGCACCTCTATCTAACGGCCAAACCCATCGTCTTTTTGTACCCGGCGGCTCCGGATTCGGCCGCTCGGCTAAATTCTTCTGCGATACCACTACTTACTTGCTCGGCGCCGCCTCTTCAGATGGTGGAGCAGACGGCTCTTCTGCCGGCCGACGCTCTGCCGGCATCATCGCAGGAACTTGAGCGACATTGTTCTGCTTGAATTCGACCAGCACAGGCACAAAATTCTCCGGAACCTCAAAAGCAAAGTCCATAAGCGCCTGTCCTGCAGTGAAACTCTCACGTCCTGCCTCTATCGGCTCATTCAACCGTTTTATTTCCAGCAGCTCCGGCGCCCTGAGATATCCGATAGGGTAGACGTTTATTCCTTTGCCCGCAAAGGGTTTTTTAGCCTCGTCTTTTCGCTTACAAATCAATCGCACTTGTGAGAGTGTAAATCTTCCGCTGTCCTGCCTTAGTTTACCCATTCTCATCCCCACTCTCACAATTGTCAGATTGCAGCCGCTTTTAGCTGCCGCCACTCTCCCTTCTGCATCCTGTAAACCCTCAGGAGCAAGCCAGACAGCTTGTTCTCTCGGAACTTCTATTACTTCAGGACCTGTAATGATTGACACCTCCCTGCCGGAAGCAAGTCGATTCAGATACAACTGGTCCAGAAAGTTAGGATGCAGAGCCGCAAAGCTGTTCTCGCCGCTCATACCGCCTCTGCTTATCAGGCTGAACCACCCTGTTAAAAAACCGTCCGCATTCAACAACACTCTGTTAGGCCTTGCCACATCTGGGCTTGCTGAATCGAAACGCTGATACGGGTACTTGCTTGACAACGGCCCCATCGCAAGAGCCGTAAGCAGAAGGCCCGACAGCATAAGGCCTAACAATATCCCACAACAAACACGCCCGACCCGCTCAGGCCAGAGCCCAAGGTTGATATTCTTGCTGATTAGCCGACTGACGCCTGTCTGAAAAACCGCGAATATTAAAACAAAAAGCAGCGAAAAACTTAGCATCTGCGCCCACGGCATAAGAGATGGAAAACGACCGCTGGCACCTCGCCCAACGAAAAGAAATCCGCTTAAAAACTCAAAGTAGCCGAACGAAACCATGCTTCCCCAAACAACAATCATTAAGGTGGTCAATGAGCCGACAAGTGACCCCTTAAAATACTGATAAACAACACATCCCAAAATAATCAGCACTACAAGTATACTGCCCATCGTGTCCTCTTCGATTACACAGCCGCCTTCAACATCTCATCTGTTCGCGTCCCGTCGCGGCTCTTTTACCTTCTTCTTTGTTGAAAATATCCTCACCATCTCGTTGATTGCTGTTTCGCCGGCAATAACCCTCTTAAGCGCCTCCTCTTGCAGGTAAACCATTTTAGCACGTCTGAACTCGGTACCAATCTGCGACAGCGAATCCGACTGTTTTATAACTTCTCTTAACCGGTCGTCTATCATTATGATTTCGAATATTCCTGTTCGGCCGAGAAAACCCGTCCCCTGACAATCTTCACACGTTGTGGCTTTGCCCCGCTTATCGTACACAGCCTCGCCGGCGCGGTAGAGCACCTTTGCTTTCTCCGCAGGTATGTTGAACTTCCTGAGAAGCTCCTTGTTTGGCTCGTATCCCTGTTTGCATCGCTCACAGAGTTTCCTCAGCAGTCGCTGGGCACTTATGCCCGCCAGCGTCTCAGCCGCCAGGCTCCTGTCGCCGACCAGTTTTATCCACTTCCCCAGTGCCTGCATCACGTTGGTCGCATCAAGTGTAACATATACGAGCTTTGCATCTTTAGCAGCCGCACATGCAATCTTTGCCGTTTCAGCGTCCTCGCAGTCAGCTACACCGACAATATCCGACCCCATCCTTATTATTGACTCCAGCCTTTTGCCGTAGCTGGTCGTGCCGGTATCGCTGAGAGTGAACATATTTTGCGTTATGTTCAGCAGCTCGGCGGATGGTTGTCTCTCGAGCGTGTTGATGCTGTTAAGAAAGGCATCGTGGCATCGCAGAAGCGCATAAAATGTCGTTGTTACGCCGCTGCCTTTGGGACCGGTTATGATAAATACCCCCTCTTTAACCTGACGCAGCTTACTTAGCTGCCGGTACTGTTCTGCCGTCAGTCCCATCTCTTCCAGCTTTTTCATCTGGTGCTGAGCCACCTGTCTGACTATGACCTGCTCTCCCGCCGTTGAGCCGGCGGCCTTCAGCTCCCACTCGATGCTTTCCTCATCTCGATGCACCGTAAAACGACCCGTCTGCGGTTTGCGCTTCTCTTCGGGGTCCAGGTCTGCAAGGTTCTTCAGAAACCGAAGTAAGTACTCCGTCTGTTCCTTGGCCAGGTCCGGCTGTTGCAGACCCGCGCCGTCCACGTAGTAGGTAACCTTACAGCTTTCAGGCCCCGTTGAAAAAGCAATGTCGCTCGCTCTTCGCCGTTTGACATTGGTAAACAGCTCACATGCCGACTTGTAGCCGAAAAAGTCCGCCGTTTTCGGTTCCGGCACCGGCACTTCATTGTTGTTGGCGGTTATAAACACAAATTCACCACCAGCCGCCGGCTTCTTCGCTCCCCTCGATAGTAAACCTTTGATATGTTCAGCCGTCAAAACACGGTTGAAATCCGGAACCTTCGCATTGCGGTGTAGCACATAGCTTGCTGATGCCGCACCAACAGCCACCAGATAAAATAGCATCCCCACAATAAAAACGGGAACAACCAGCCAGATTAACGCCGCCGCTGCCCCAACCCCGACTACGATTCCTGTCCAGAAAATCTCTTTGGTCCCCACCGTCTTGGCGTCTTTGTTCACCCAGCCAACCAGCGAAAGCCACAAAAAAAACAAAATCAGAAAAACAGCAAATTTAACCGGCGATATATATCCGCCGTATCCTGCCGCCGCTAACAGTAATTCCGCCATAAGGCGCCCCATTTAACAACTAACAAAATCTCACAAAATACCGCTCGCCGTGCTCCTGATGCCCTTCAGTGCCATCTTCAATTCTTCAACATTCGGAGCTATTTTATATGCATCTTTCGGGTCCACGCTGCCGTCTTTTATCAGCTCGCACAAACTGTAAGTAAAATCCTGCATCCCTTCATTCTGACTGCTCCTGATTATGCTGGGTAAGTCCGATACCCTTTCTTCGGAGATAAGTTTACGAACCGTCGGATTCGCCACCAGAATCTCCACGGCTGGCATCCTGCCCACATCTTTCTTGATGCTCGGCACAAGCATTTGGCTGATGATGGCCTTGACCGTCAGGCTCAGAGTTTGTCTCGCAAGGTCTCTTTCGTTCTGGGCAAACAAATCCAGAATTCTTTGCACAGCCTGCGAGGTATTTGCCGAGTACATCGTTCCGAAGACAAGCCGGCCGGTCTCCGCGGCTCGCATCCCCGCCGTAACTGTTTTGGCATCACGTATCTCCCCCACGAAAACAACATCCGGGTCCTGACGCACAAGGTACCTCAAAGCCTCATCGAAATCCTTTACATCAAGGCCGACTTCTCTCTGCGTCACTATCGCCTTCTTGTCCTGGAAAAGGTATTCGATGGGGTCTTCGATTGTAACTATATGGCATGATTGCGTACGATTTATAAAATCTATCATAGCTGCTATCGTCGTTGTCTTGCCTCCGCCAGCTGGCCCTACCACCAGAATCAGCCCCTGCCCCAGGTCGCAAATCTTCTCCAGTATCGCCGGAAGATGCAGCTCTTCAAAAGCCGGTACCGTCGAGTTTACACGTCGCGCCACAAGGCTGACCATGCCTCTTTGTCGAAATATGTTTATTCGGAAACGGTCTTCGCCGCCTATCTCGTGTGCGAAATCCAGCGTACCCTCCTTCAGAAAAAGCTCTCTTTGAGCAGGGTTCAGTATCTCAAACACCATCCGTTCGACCATCTCCGCGGTCATAACCTCCCCAGTTGTGTTCTTCAGTTGACCGTACAGACGCAGCTTGGCAGGCTGACCCACCTTCAGGTGCAAATCGCTTGCCTGCATCTTGACCGCTGCCCTGAAAAACTTATATAATCGGGGTTCGTCTTCGGGCTTCTTTTCAGCTTTTACAGATTGGTCTTCGGCCATTATCGCGCTCGCCCCAAAGCTAACTCGACCATCCTTGTAATCTTTACATTATACATAGGCGGCCAAACACTGTCAACTTTCGATAAACAGTCGTCTCTGCCGCCGCTCGAAAACACACCCGAAGCCTCAGCACCACCCCAACTCCGACCTCGCTTCGCTGTAGCGCTGCGCAAAGGCGAGTAATCAATCGCAAATAGTTAATGTCGCACTTAACCGCCGCGGATACCGCCAACCAAACTCCCTGCCGCATCCTGCAGGCTGCTCAGAAAGTAATTTCTGACCACCACATCCCAGCTCATACTTCTTGCAAGCTGATAGCCGGTTTCAATCATACTCTTGAGTTCAGACTCATTTCTCGGCAGGTTCCAGATTATCTGCTTTGCAACTTTTTCGCTTTGGAGCGATTCTATTTGGCTTCGCTCACCCTCATTGATTCGAAGCAGTTCCTTGATATCGGCACAGCTATCGTACCCTAAGTTGGTATAATCGGCGATGACAACATTTTTAGCCGTCTCCGCCCCGCTTATCTTCTGCAAAAATCCCGCGCATCCGCAGACGCTGCCTATCACACATATTCCGCCGAAGGTCAGTGACTCAAGCTGGGATATCCCGAACGGCTCATAAATACTTTGGCCAAATTCCACGTCGGTGCCTTTACGAATATCCATAAAGTCCATATCTGCCGGCATTCTTTTGCCGCAGTGTTTCGGCTCGAATCCAAACTGGTTGATGAAAATGACCTTTATATTCCGGCTCCTCGCATTGAATTCCTGCACTGCCGTATAAAAATCAGCCTCGCCGCCGGACATATCGGGCCAGCCCTGCCGGTGCGCAACAGGCCAGTTATACACCGACTCCATATTGAGAATGTCCTCTGTCGGTCTTTGTGAAACCTCCGTCGATAGCAGAAACAGCACCGCCGTCTTCCCCTCCGCCCTGAAGTCTTTTTCGAGATGTTCAAGCACCCCAAGGTCACGCCACAAACCTTTGCTTCGTACCAGTCTTGTCACGTGCGTAAAGACAAAATCCGGTCTATAGCCCAGTAGATTCTCACAATATAATTGTAGCCTTTCTTTCGACTGAAGTTTGTCGGCGACGCCGATTTGGTAGGCCGGTATCCCGTTATAGACTATATTTATCTTCGCAGTTTCGAATTCAGGTGCTAAAAATCGCAGCTCATCGGCAACATAATCACCCACCGCATATATATTGTCGCAGTATCTCGAAGCCCGCACTAAAGGATGTTTGAAATAAGCGCTTTGGTCTCCGAAAACTTCGTCCACGTACAATTTGTTTTCACGTGCTTGCTTGATAACATTATAGAACATCACATCGTGACCGGGATGTTTTTCGATGATTCGGCGTATCGTGGCAACCTCATGAGCATAGAAAGCGGTTCTGAAATTGCAGCCGCTCTCCAGAATAGCCGCCAGTGCGGTAGGCATTCCCATAAACTCATGGGCGATAACGACTGTCGGGTCCTTCGCCGCACCTATCACTTTTAACGCAGCAATCGCCGCAGGCGCCAGTCTGACATACTGTTCGTAATCCCAGAAATGCTCATACAAATCGCTGCGGATGCCGAACGCCTCGAACAGGCGCCACTTGAACTCATCGACGGGTTCTTTCTTCATTCGCGTTACATCGATAAGCAAAACTTCCGGCGCACTTTTTATGCCCGTTTGCTCATCGACAAACGTTCGCCTTCCGTAGACAATGCCCACGTTGTAGTAATCTTCGATTCTCCGAAACTCGCCGGCATAAACCGTCTCCGCAAATCCATCCAGAGACGAGTAGAACACCTGCCCATCTTCACCAAGTCTGGTTGATAAAGGCCCCTTGCTCTCGAACAATGGTCCGACGAGGATTGAACGACTGACCGTGTCAAGATAAAAATCGCAGGTAAACAGCCCCTGAAGGACAGCACCTATACCCCCGACCTTACCCACCGCCTCATGGGTAACGTGAACCGCCGTCATCTTTTTATCCATAATAAGTCTCTCCCAAGCCGTGACAATTCCCGGAACGTTGCTTCCATCAATGGCATATAAAATATAAGTAATAGCTCATAGAAAGCCAAATGGCTGGGCCATGCCATAGGCACTGAAGAGGTCGAGCCGTTGGATGGTTTTTGCAGGTCGCGGAAGTCACCCCCCGAACTCAGCCGCCGAGAACGGTTTTTAGGGACTTTGCATTGGGCCGAAAATCTTTCCCTTTAGCCCATTCTGCTGCGCAGCTCTCTTATCAGACCTGAAAGTACCTGTTGTGGAATGCCCGCCAGTTCCCGCTCCGGTATCTCAGCAAGTGCTATCTTGTCGAGAATCTTTATTGACCTTTTGCCGTATGACGCTATCAAGCCTCTGCTCCTTTTAGCCGCCTCCTCCTGCCCCTCCGCCATTTGATGCAGACAGCCGATGATGTTTTTCTCCAGTTGCTCGTCGCTGATTTCGGCCGGCCATACCATAACCTCAGCCTCAACATCAGCCGACTCACCCGGAACCTCCTTCTCACGAAGTATATCCTCGCTGAGCTTGGAGGTCTCGTCCATCAGTCGTTTTCGTCGCGCCTCCTCACTTTCATCTATCGGTGCCAGTTTCAGCTCTTCGCCCTCGCTGAGGTCCGGAACATATAACTTGTTATGGCAGGCGGGGCATTTCCCCCATTTGCCGCCGGCGCTGTCAGGCGCCTCTATCTTCTTGCCGCAGTATTCGCAATGAAATGTCACAGTCATTTTCTTGCCTCCGATTTATCCGCCTGTGGCGAACTGGTTATTTGTCAATTTTATCCGCCTGTGGCGGATTTATATTCCGCTGCCACCTCCGTCGTTACCCCCCCGCGAGGGGTAAACCGTGAGGTAACCTTCATCCATCTCGGCTTGCAGACGCCTGTTAAATCATCTAAAATTTCGTTTGTCAATGCCTCATAAAAGATTCCTCGATTGCGATAGCTCTGCATATAAAATTTGAGGCTCTTTAGTTCGACGCATACCTTGTCTGGAATGTACTCGATAACAATCTCGCCGAAGTCCGGCTGACCCGTCCGCGGACAGACACTTGTAAATTCGGGACATCTGATTGTGATAACGTAATCACGCTCCGGACTGGGATTGTCGAACAGCTCAAATTTCGGCTTTTTCTCCATCTACTGCACCTCGCAAAATCCGCGATAACCTAATATAATGGATACCGCTTCTTTTGACAAGGTCGAGAAAAATGAAGAAAGATAAAAAAGCAGTTGTTTTGTTAAGTGGCGGCCTCGATTCTGCCACCACCCTCGCTGTCGCCCGCAGCGAAGGTTTCCGATTGTTTGCCTTGACTTTCAGTTATGGCCAGCGGCACAATCGCGAAATCGAGGCCGCAAGGAAAATAGCCCGTCTGTTGGCTGTTTCTGAGCATCGTGTAATTGATATCGACTTGGCCGCTTTCGGCGGCTCAGCTCTTACCGACCGCTCGATTGAAGTCCCCAAGGATAGAAGTGATTTAGGCAGGCCAGACTATATCCCGCCAACCTATGTGCCCGCCCGAAACACCATATTTTTAAGTTATGCCCTTGCCTGGGCTGAGGTATTGGGCGCATTCGATATCTTTATCGGCGTCAACTGCACCGATTACAGCGGCTACCCCGACTGCCGCCCTGAATTTATATCCGCCTTCGAAAAACTCTCCAATCTCGCCACCGCCGCCGCTATTAACCGAAAAGGACAATATCGCATCCATACCCCGATTATAAATATGACCAAAAGTGAAATCATCCTCACCGGCACAAAATTAGGAGTAGATTATTCCATAACCTGCAGTTGTTATGACCCCGACGAGGCCGGCAGAAGTTGTGGCAGGTGTGACTCCTGCAGATTAAGATTAAAAGGTTTTGCCGAAGCAGGCCTGAAAGACCCGATTGAATACGTAACTGGAAGTTAGCTGATGAGAATAAACGAAATCTTTTATTCTCTGCAGGGCGAGGGTTTCCTGACGGGTGTACCGAGTGTCTTTGTGCGCCTGGCCGGCTGCCCGCTGCGCTGCAAGTGGTGCGATACCAAATACGCCTGGGATAGTATCGCCGGCGAAAACTACAGCATTGAAAGAATCCTCCAAACCATTCAGCAATGGCCCTCTAAATTCATCGTAATAACAGGCGGCGAACCAATGATAAACTTAAGTCTGCCAAAGTTGCTGCGAAAGTTAAAAGCACTCGGAAAACACATAACCGTTGAAACTGCCGGCATCGCATTTATTCCCGATATGCCTTGTGATTTGATGAGTATCAGCCCGAAATTGAGTAACTCTACACCGACCGACCCAAAACTTTCAGCCATCCACGAAAATTCAAGGCTTGATTTGTCCGTTTTGCGCGAGTTGATTGACCATTACAATTATCAGTTGAAGTTTGTCGTCGATTCAGAGGATGACTTGTCAGAGATACAGCAAACGATAGAGAAAATCGGCGACGTCGATTTGGAGAAGGTAATGTTGATGCCGCAGGCAACCACAAGAGACGAACTTTTAGCCAAATCGCCGATTGTTACCGAAATGTGCAAACGCACCGGCTTTGCCTTCTGCAACCGCCTGCAAATCCTGCTCTGGAATAACGAGAGAGGAACGTAATTAACCGACTTACTGATTGACAACCGCCGGTAAATAAAATAGAAAATAATAAATTGATTCGCCCGGGTGGCGGAATTGGCAGACGCGCTAGCTTGAGGTGCTAGTGGGAATTTCCCTTGCAGGTTCGAATCCTGTCCCGGGCAATTGTTGACTGGCTTCCTTCAATGATAAATAGTCAATAATAAATAATAAATTCCTTTAGGCTAATCCCAATCTCTCAGCCTCGACATCAAGCCCATAGCTCTTCATTTTCTTGTACAGCGTTGTGCGGTTTATCTGCAGGCTCCTGGCGGTCTCCTGTCTGCTCCAGTGATTCGATTCGAGCGCCTGGCGAATGATATCTTTTTCCGGCTCAGCCATCGCCTCTTTTAAGTTCGTGAGTTTATATGTCCTCCGCCGTTGGTTTGCCTCCTGCTTTATCACGCTCGGCAAATCGTCAGGACTGATGAAGCTGTTTTTGCTCAGCAGGACCGCCCTCTCAATCACGTTTTCCAGCTCGCGAACGTTGCCCGGCCACAAGTACCGCTCTAAGCACTCCATCGCATCATCAGCGATACCGAGTTTCTCTCGCTGTTGTTGTGCGCAGTAAACCTGCAGAAAATGCTCAGCTAACAGCCGAATATCGCCGACTCTTTCGCACAAAGGCGGCAGGTTTATTATCACCACATTTATCCGGTAATACAAATCTTCCCGGAATTTGCCTTCCTTTACCTGTTGCGCCAGGTCCTGATTTGAAGCGACTATCATCCTCGTATCGACGGTTATAGTCTTATTACTGCCGACAGGCTCGAACTGCCTGTCCTGCAGAACCCGCAAAAGCTTAACCTGCAGTGCCGCTGACGCATTGGCAACTTCATCGAGGAACACCGTTCCGCCTTCCGCCGCCAAAAATTTCCCTTTCTTGTTGCTTACCGCTCCGGTAAACGACCCTTTAACATGTCCGAATAGTTCGCTTTCCAGTAGCGTCTCCGGAAGGGCTCCGCAGCTCACCTCCACAAATGGCTGATTCCGTCGGCTGGAGCGATAATGTATCGCCCTCGCTAACATACTTTTGCCAGTCCCCGAAGGCCCCGTCATCAGTATTGTCGTCTTGCTGTCGGCAACGGCCTCAACAAGGTCAAATATCTTCGCCATCTTATAATCCTGGCTGATTATGCTCTCTAAACTGTATTTCTGCCGAAGCTGTAGTCGCAGCCTCTCATTTTCGTTCATAAGCGATTGTTGTTGCAGCGACCTGTCTATCGCTAATCGCAGCTCGTCATCGACAATTGGTTTTGTCAGGTAGTCGTAAGCGCCTCTCTTAATCGCCTGCACCGCGCTTTCGATTGTGCCGTAGCCGGTTATTACGATTACTACAGTCTGCGGGTATTCTTTTCGCACCACATCCAATAGCGCAAGCCCGTCTCCGTCCGGCAGATTCACATCTGTTATAACAAGGTTGTAGTTCTTGTTCCGCAGCTCAGCCAGCGCACCGTTTAATGTCTCTGTCCCCGTGGACTGGAACCCTTCCAGTGATAAAAATTCGCACAGCGAATCCAAGATGATTCTGTCGTCGTCCACAACGAGGATATTCTTTTCTCTCATAGCAGCCGATTTATCCGCCTCTGGCGGATTTCCTTCCCTTTTAGCCCGTGAGATTATGAATCTTCACTTGTCACCGGCAAATACACCGTAAATACGCTGCCGCCACCCGCAGCGTTTTCAGCGGTTATTCGACCCTCGTGTCTTTCGATTATGTCCTTCGATATCGCCAGGCCCAGTCCTGTGCCCTTGATTTTATCTTTTGTCGTAAAGAAAGGTTCGAATATCGCCTCGGTGTTTTCTGTCGGCAGACCCGTTCCAGTATCGCGAAATTCCACAATGGCTGTATTATCTGCCGCCAAGCGCGTTGATATGCTGAGCTCTCCTCCCTCCGGCATCGCGTCCAGCGCATTCTTTATCAGGTTGCAGAACACCTGAAACAGGTTGCTGCTCCTGATTTTTGGCATGTCTGGAGCGTAATTACGCAGTATCCGAACACCGCAGGCATCCGCCCTCGGCTCCATCGTCTTTATCGCATCCTCGATAACCCGTTCTATTTTGGTGTATTCGAAAAACACGTAACTACTACGCGAAAATTCCAAAAGCTCGCTCACAATTTGAACCATTCTCATCAAACCCTGCCGGCACTGTGTCAGGTATTCCTTCGGCTTCTCAAGATTTGCCTGCTCAATGATTCTCAGCGACAGATTGATATATCTTAAAATCCCGTCCATAGGATTGTTCAGTTCATGCGCCACCTTCGAGGCAAGCTGCCCAATGGCTGCCAGCTTCTCAGCACCGGCCAATTGCCTTTGCGTATCAGCTTTTTCCGTTACATCTTCGATTACGATGGTCCCGCCGAAACTCTCTGCCGAGTCTGCCGTCCTCAGCGGCGTGCAGACAATGCGAAGTAGTCGCATCTTGCCGTTCAATGTGTAATTGACGTTGTCGAACGTCCGCGATTGGTTCTTTGATAGGACCTCTTTTAGTTGTTGGCTCCAGTCTAATCCGGGTGAGCCGGCCTTATCTGTGCCCTTGGCTAATGACTTGTCGATGTAATCATCCAGCCCTATCAGCTTCGCAGCGTACGGATTCGCCTCGATTATCCGCAGGTCAGGTCCGTATGCAACAACGCCCACAGGAAGTGACTGCACGATTGTTCTGCCCAGCAGTCCAAGCCTCACTTCCCTGCCGGCATTTATGCTGAGCTTATTAGCCGAAGCATTGGGGTTCACTATATTTGCCATCACTCGAAAGTCCGTGTCGTTCGAATTATTGGCCCTGACTTTTTCCCTTCCTCGCAGATGGTATTAAAATAAGCAATATCTCTCCACTGTCAAGCACTAATGTTGCAAAAAAACAACATATTTGTTCTTTTGGTCGGACATCCAGCACCATTTTTTTAGCAATAAGCGTAACATTTTGTAAAACAAACAGCTAAAACGGCTTTTCACACGATATTTGGCCTTTCAGCCAGCCAAAATCCGCTTTGAACGTTGCTATTTGTCAACATTACAGGCCGCCTTCTCGCTGATTTTATCCACATCTGACCGCCGCCAATCAACAATCCCCTCTAACCTAAACCCCGACAAACACTTGCAGAAGTAAAACTGGGTTATTTGCCTAAGCATCCCTTTGGTACGAGTTTTGCTCTAATTTGGAGGGTGTTTCGAGTAAAAATTAGGAGGACTATGCACGGATGCAGATAATGGGTGAGAATGAGAAACGCAGGTTCAAACGCCTGGCGGCAAAATTCGATGTGTCCTGTTTTAAAGTCGATGCAACTCTGGAAACAGTCTATATCGGCCGCACCATCAACGTAAGTCCGGGCGGAATGTATTTCGAAACATCCGCCGACTCTTTCGCCACAGGAAATCTCCTGAGAATCGAACTGTCAATACCTCCGAAAACAGGCCAGCTCGACTATGGTGGCCGCATCTCAGCCTTCGCTAAGGTCTTGAGAACCGAAACCCTCGACCGTATTCCCGATTTAGCTCATCCTTCTTACAACAAACATGGTATCGCGCTCGAATTCTGTCGTTCGCCGAAGCTTTGCACGTAGCGTCTAATACAGCGTTTCATAAGTTCCTCGATTATTCTCAGCTTAAAAAGAGGCTAAGAGCTAATTCTTGATGAATCTCGCCGCGTTTTGGGGCTAAAATGCGTGTTGGTCCGGAAAAATGCGGGGAATTTCAAAAGAACTCAGGTTCTTGCCTGACGTTTCTTGACATTCCAGATAGGAGGGGGTATAATTTACAAAGTTGAGTAAGTTCGTTATCTGGGCTTGGAGGGAAAAGTTGGGAGTGATGAGAAGAAGAAGGATGATGAGAGAGAGTAAGGTAGGCGGTTTGCCCGCAGGGTGGCCATCCATATCAGTTAAGTTCTATTGTTGTCTGGCGATTATTTCCTTATTTCTGCTCGGAAGTAACGTACAGGCAGACTTGGTTCTTATCCCGCAGTGGGCGCCCGATTTGAGCCTCTGGTCTGTTGATGTTGCTTATAACGCCGGCACCCAGACACTCATGGCAAGCGGACCGGTATCGGGACAGGTGTTCGTTGACGCGGAAGAGAACATGTTCATCTTTGACGAATGGGGCGCGTTCAATCTCTCCGCTACAATCGATAATGCGGGAGTCGCATCATCAGGGTCGTTTTCCCTGACGGGCGAGGTTTTGGGATATGGGACAACGGGACCGTTGATAACCGGAAATAATCTTTCTATTTTCAACTCTGCTTTCTTCGACACGCAAAATCCTAATGGTGATGAGGCCAACTTCGAATTTGTATTCGACGTCTCGGGCGGTGATATGGCAGATTTATACGGCGGCATCGGCGCCAAAGTGTACATCATTATGACTTTTATCAACGTAGCGGGGGATGTAGCACAAAAACAGTTCACGACCAATTTCGACAACCTTTATGGCCATCCCTTTGGCGAAGGGTGGGGCAATACCATGGCGGACATACACCCGATTTGTCTGTTTGCTCTGGCCGGCGATCTGAACAATGACTGCAAGGTGGATTTTGATGACTTTGCCTTGTTTGCGACAGAGTGGCTGGCAGAAGGGTGCGACGAACCTGACTGGTGCGGCGGTGCGGACTTCGACCTATCCGGAGATGTCACGCTGATTGACTTTGCCAAACTGGCGCAAAACTGGTTAATCGACTGTCAGGCGAATCCTTCCAATCCCGCCTGTGTGCCTGAATAAAAAGGCAGGAGCGTTACTTGAGAAAACCAGAGACAGTGGGTCTGTTGAAAAAACACAGGGCATAAAAAGCTCGAAAAGACAACTTGTGTTACAAATCAAAAGGTTGTGCAAACAGCACAGCCATTTTCCTATTCCCGATTCAGCTCATTCTTCTTACAACGGATATGGTATCGCGCTCGAATTCTGCCGTTCGCCGAAGCTTTGCACATAAGAATTACCTTTCCTGCCGGATACTCTCAAAGAGTTCAGCCCCTGCCGGACAAACCGAAGTTTTTATGTGCCGACTATTAACAGGTCTAACCGAAGCAATACACCCCTGTTTTTTGGCTTTACAAGGATTTACTACAGAAAAGATTATGAGAAAAACACCCAAATTTAAGTGCCTTTTTAGCTTGACACCAGGCTTCGAAAGTTGTACGATAATGCATTGTCCTTAGATGCGGACGGGCCATATCAAAAGAGGGGATAGAGAGAGTCGCTGATTTAAAGTCTTGTACACCTCGGATTTGTGTCTTTGGAGTATGGGTACAAAATGAGTAGAATTGTCCATCTGAATACTCAGAGAGCGGGGGCAATATTTTTACTGGTAACGTTCGGTTTTGCCTGCTCTGCACAAGCTTCAGACTATGCAATTCAGAACATCGTTAACGACGTCTCGCAGAGCCAGTATCAGAATTTTCGCTTAGCCGTTGAGAGTTGTGGCCTCGGATTTTATGATTCGAGTTTCAATCAAGGTTACCGGAGCCGTGACGGCTGGGCTGGTGGTGGAAATCTCGGAAACCAAGAGGCTGCACTGTATCTCCATAACAAATTCTCAGAAATGGGTCTAAGCACTATTCTTCAGGGAACCTACAGCAATGTCGTTGCCGAATTGACCGGCGCTGTGACACCTGAGAAAATCTACGTTCTTGGTGGTCACTACGATACTTGTGGCAGCGGCGAATACCCCGGCGGCGATGATAACGCCTCAGGGACGGCTGGGTTGCTCGAGGCTGCCAGGGTACTCAGTCAGTATAGTTTCGAATGTACAATCCGCTTTATTGGATTCAACGCGGAAGAAGATGGGTTAAAAGGCAGCAGTGACTACATTAATAATGTGGTTCTCGTCAACAACGAGACCATCGCCGGAATGATAAGTCTGGATATGATACTGCGGCCGGGCTGGGACAATGACCCTACCCAAATCGAAGACCTCGACATTATAACCTTGAGTACCACGGACTGCCTTGACTGGGCTGACTCATTCATCACAGCGGCTCAAACTTATGTGCCGTCGCTGAGCTTAGATGGCGGGACTCCATCCACATCCGGCTGGACTGCCAGTGACCAATACCCTTTTATCTCAGCCGGCTTCCCTGCTCTTTTGGCCATAGAGAACACCGCCAACGAAATATGGTCTGGCTGCAATACCTACTATCACTCGCCCGAAGACGCCAGTGACGGCTTAGCCAACAATCCCCTCAATCCCAGTGGTGTTACTTACAACTATGCCTTTGCATCGGATGTTGTCAGAACAAGCATCGCCACCTTGGCGCAGGAGGCTGTTCTTATCCCAGAACCTGCTACTATCCTGACACTGGTTTTTGGTGGCTTGGCGATGCTTACCAGGAAACGATTCTGATTAAACAAAGGCTATTTTTCGCACCAGTTGCCCTCAAAGACCTCGACCGCCGGCCCGGCCATATAAACGCAATTATCTTCTTCGCACCAGTTCAATTCGAGGTCGCCGCCGGCCAGATGCGCCACACAGTCTCGCCCGCACCTTCCCGTCAAATTGGCCGCCACACAGCACGCGCACGCCCCGCTCCCGCAGGCCATCGTAATTCCGCTGCCGCGCTCCCACGTCCGAACCTTAAATTCACCTTCCCCAAGAACCTCAGCAAAATTTACATTTACACGGTTTGGAAAAAGTCTGTGTCTCTCAATCATCGGCCCGATTTTCTCAAGCTCTATCGCCTCAACATCCTCGCAGAAAAATACCGCATGAGGATTCCCCATTGACACGCAGCTCATCCGCAGCTTCTCCCCGAGAATGTCTATCGGTTCTTCCATCACCTTTTTGCCGGTCAGTTTTACAGGTATATCCTTCGGCGTCAGAATCGGCTGGCCCATATTGACACAGACTTTTTCAACCTTGTCAGCGTTATTAACAGCAAGACCGACTGTAAGCACGCCGTTGCCGGTCTCTATTTTCAAAGAAGCTGGATAGCTGTTTTGACCGGGCACAGAAAATAACCCGCCGGCTTTGGCAAGTTTATGTTCGTATACATATTTGGCAACGCATCGAATACCGTTGCCGCACATCTCCGCCTCTGAACCATCAGCGTTGAAAATCCGCATCCGCACATCTGCCGTCTTCGATGGACATATCAGAACCAGGCCATCGGAGCCCACACCGAAGTGTCGGTCGCTGATTATCGGCGCCAATTGCTCCGGATTGTCAACCGTCTCTTCAAAGCAATTGACATAGACATAGTCATTCCCAATCCCGTGCATCTTCGTAAATCTCATTGTGCTTCTCCTTGCGAATACCGCTTTACTATACGCGTAAACAGGAATAAAAGCAAGATTTGTGTGGCACGCTCACAACATGGTTTGAAGAAAGTGATGGAACACAAAACACGAGCGATGGGGCACGAGCGACAAGCCACAAATCAGACCGCAAATTCCCTTTTTCGGCTGCTCATCTGGGCTTTCAGACGCGCGATAATGGACGTATGCATTTGTGATACACGCGATTCGGACAAGTCCAGTGTCGCACCGATTTCCTTCATCGTCATCTCTTCGTAATAATACAAAATTACAATCAGCTGCTCTGCCCTCGTCAGCCCCCTCGTCAGCAGGCTTTTCAGGTCTCGCTTTTGTACTTCTATCAGCGGGTCCTCACTTTTTTTGTCCTTGATGATATCTATTTCGCGGACGTTCTTTTCGCTGTCATCGTCACCATTATTGTATCCACCCTCCAGCGATACCAGTCCGACCGCATTGGCGTCTCGCTGGAGTCTGTCGAACTCTTCCGCATCCATATCCAGCTCTTCAGCCGTCTCCTTCTCTGTGGGTTTTCGGCCAAGATACGTCTCCAGCGACCGCGTAGCTCTTGTTAGCTGATGGGCACGTGCGCGGACCAATCGTGGAACCCAGTCCATTCCCCTCAGTTCGTCAAGTATCGAACCCCTTATCCGCGGCAGGCAATACGTCTCGAACTTTACTCCCCTCCCAGGGTCAAACGCGTCTATCGCGTCCATCAGCCCGAACGTCCCGGCGCTGATAAGGTCTTCAACTTCAACCTTGTCAGGCAGTTTGCTGTGCAGTCGCTCCGCCGTCTGTTTTACCAAAGGCCTGTAGTGCTCTATAAGCTGATTACGCGTATGCTCGTCGTGGCTCTCGAAAAACCGCGCCCATATTTGTTCCACAGCGGGTCGTTGTTTTGTCTTGCCTGTGCTGCTCGTCCGTGCCATATGTTCCGCATCCTTTCCTGTAGGTCCGATAACGACCGCCGACTCGTCGTTACGCGAACTCGCCCTCTCTTCTGCCGAAAAAAATCCTTATTTTTATTCTCTATCAGTATCGGCAGACTGCCGGATAACTTTATTTAAAAGAAACACTCTGTTGTTCCTGTAAAAAACCTCATCGCAACCGGCATTCCAGGCAGACCTCCTTCGCCGAAGCTTAATTAACAGTTGCCTGAAAGCTCAAATCCTTCTCCGCTTTTCGCCTCAAAAGCTCCTTCGCCAGTCTCCTATTAAGAGAATTCTCCATCAGCTTGTCTATTTGAGACTCCAGATATCTGTTTTGGTCTTCTTCCAGCAGTGACATAGCGGCCGCATCGGACACCGCCCGAACATAGAGCCCGCCGCCAAATTTAACGTTTGTGCTGTCACATGGCAGAAACTGTCGGCTTTGAATGTATTCGTCGATGGCCTCATCTAACACCTCGGAAAACTCATTGCTCGGAAGGTCCTGCGGCACGTAACCGGGCACGTGCATATTGTTGATGTTCTGCTGGAGTATCTCCTGGCGAATGTTGGTGAACTCGATTATATTGACTATTAGCTCTGTGACGCCGTCCGTTATCTGCGGGCTCACACTCATATGCACTCCTTTGCGTATGCATTAATCAGTTCTGCTCGGGCCGTGAACGCCCCTTGGATATCTGCTTGCCGCCTCTTCCCTGCTCAGAATCTGTTTTATTTCAAGTAGAGTTTTGCTTCTTTTAAGGTCGGTGATTCTTGCCAATCTCTCGAACACCGTCTCGTCGTACAGCCGATGTCCGCCCTCCGTCCATTTTGCTTCGCTGATAAGACCCATTATCGTATAGTTGTGAATAGTCTGCCGCGAGAACGGGCTGTAGTGGACCACCTCTCCGATGCGATAGAGCTTGGCAGGTATCGCAAATGTCCCGTTTTGGGTCTTTGGTTTCATCGTCCGAATAACGCTCCTCACTAATCAAAGCTGTAATGTATTTTACATTTTGTAAAATGTAAAACATACTCTTCCCCTTGTCAACTTCTTTTTTTCGCTTTTTTTCAAAAAAATTTCTCGTACGCAAAAAGATTCATTAAGTTTTCTCTGGTAGGCCTTGTTTTTTCAGCTCGTCAGCCCGCCAAGGCACAGAACTGATTGTGGAAAACCATTGGGGTCGGGCACTATTATTGTTTAAGTGCCGCTATTATGGGGCTATACACCGATATGTGGCAAAATGATGAAAACTCGGAAAATGCCTTCAATTACCCTGAAAGCAACGGCTCACTGCTTGAGCAGATAACGCCGCTGGCGCGACGCATTAACTGTCTCGAAGTCGACCAAATTGCCGATGTTTGTGTTGAAAACCTCCCTAAGCTGATTGGTGTCAGGCTTGCTTCGCTGTACATCCTTGATGAAACGAACACGATTTTGTGCCTTCAGAAAGCCAATCATCGTTTCCCCATAAACAAGATTGTCTCACTCAATCAGGACCCTCCCTCCCCTATGGTTATGGCTGCCAGAAGCAGGGAGCTTATACTCACCGCCGACATAACTGCCTACCAAAAACCGATTATCCGCAAATCAGCCCTCAATTTTACTAATAATTATAAGAACCAGGCCTGCGCCATTGTACCCCTTATTTGCCAGAACGAGGTCGTCGGCGTACTCAACTTGGCGGATAAAGTGGAAGGGGGAGGCTTTGACCGTTACGATGTCGCTCTCATTGAGTTGTTTGGTCAGCTCGTCGGAGCTTCTATTGGAAATATAAAGCTCTTCGAGAAAATGCGACATCAGGCCGCCGTGGACGGCTTGACTGGACTCGCCAACCACAGGACCTTTTACGAAATCCTCGAAAGGGAGCTCTTCAGATGCAAACGATACGGCGGACTAATCTCGCTCATTATGATTGACATCGACAATCTTAAAGAAATTAACGACACCTTCGGCCACTACGCCGGCGACAAGGTCATCAGGGCCGTCAGCAGAAAAATCCAGGAATGCATCCGGCAGATTGACACCGCCGCTCGGTATGGCGGCGATGAGTTTGCTGTTATACTCCCAAACACTTCGCTCGCAGATGCCGTCGTCGCCGCTGAACGAATGGTGGATAACGTCAGACACTCGCCGGTAACCTGGAAAAAAGACCAGATAAACCCTTCGATTAGTATTGGACTTGGCCAGTATGACGCCGACTCAGACCCGGAGGACGCCGCCAGCTGTTCCGACAAGGCTCTGTATATGGCCAAACAGGCAGGAAAAAGCACCGTAAGAATCTTTGAACCTTCCGGAAAATTGATATGACCTCAAGCTCAGCTTGCCCTGAGGGACTACTCCTGTGAAAAACTTACTGCCGCCACTCTGCTTTACGAACCATTAATGGCGGCACCTGTTGTGGCCTGACTCGCCGACGTGCCACTCGAACACAGCTCCGGCTGCTCGGATACCACTGAACATTAAGTATCTCGATTTGCAAAGCTAATTTATTTTTTTGGGTCTTGGTAGGCATTACCAACGCTTTCCTCCCACCGCCTCGATTTATCCGCTCGCAGAGTCCTTAATCGGCCGATTCAAGCCCCCACTTTTGTGGATTTTCAGCAACCGCCCCTTTTTGTGGACCCCCTAATTTATAAGCCTCTAACTTATACCGATAATCATCAACCTTTTAAAGATTGACTGCTATCCCGCGTTCCGCAAGGTATTCTTTCATTTGCCTGATAGTGTATGTGCCGAAGTGTGCTATTGAAGCCACAAGAACAGCATCAGCGTGTGCCTCGACAATAGCCTGATACAGATGTTCGAGCTTCCCCGCCCCGCCGGACGCAATCACCGGAACACTCACCGCCTCCGCTATCGCCTTAGTCATCGGAATATCGTAGCGCAGCGACGTGGCAATCTCGTTTAGCGTCCGCCGGCATTTATCCGCCGTAGGCGGACGGCGGACTTCCACTTCATTTAGCCCCCAGGCCACGCCCTGGGGGTTCTTATATGTTTAGCCGTCGTCTGCCTTCCGCCCTCTGTCCTCCGTTATCTGTCTTTTGTTGTCGAGCCACGGGTCACGAGCGACGTGCGACGATTATGCCCTCTCCGCTGTACGCTGTACGCTGTTTCCGCGTTACTGCCCCTCGTAGCGCAGCGACGCGGCAATCTCAAAAATATTTAGCCCCCAGGCCACGCCCTGGGGGTTCTTGTATGTTTACCCGTCGTCTGTCCTCCGTCGTCTGTCTTCTGTCTTCCGCTCTTATGCTCTTGTGTTCTTTCGCACTCGCAATACGAAGTAAAACCCCCCTCGACCGGCAAGCGCATCTTTAGGGCTCACGTAGCCACTTCAACGCAGCTTCGAGAACAGCATCCCGGCTGAGTAGTTCCGTCTCCGTCGTTTTGACAAGAATATCCGGCGTAATACCTTCGCCCTCAAAGCAGGTGCCGTTCGGCGCATGTCCTTCCACGACGGCAGGAATACCGTCACACCATTGCCTAAGTCGGTCGGCTTGGGGTTGCCTGAACCGCCATAAGAGTTCTCGCCAACCAGTTTACAACCCGGAACCTGCTTCATCATTAAAAGAAAGGCCTCGCAGCTGCTCATAACTGCCGGGCCCGTAAGCACTGCAATCTTGCCGCGGAATTTCGGCCGGTCCTTGTTCGGCTCCAGCACACGATTATTTGACGCGGTAAACCCGCTCGGTTCATCAACTGCGCGGTACACATGCAGGGCATAAATTTTCGGTTCATCTATAAAACAGCCCGCAAACTTTTGCGCAAGGGGTTCGGCACCGCCACCGTTACTGCGAACGTCGATTATCAGTCCCGGGGCCTCTGCAAACTCCCCTATCGCCGTATAGGCCTGCTCGAGTGCCTTCGTCTGGTCGCTGGACCAACTATCAATGAGAATGTATCCGATGCCGTCGTTGAATCGGCCGCTAAATACCACATCGCTGCGCTTCCGCCAACCGGGAACAGTCTTCTCAAGAACTTTTCGGTTATAATTTCGCGTTATACTCCGTTTGAAACCGCCTACAGTCTCATTGTCAACCTTAACCCAGATGTGTGCATCCTCGGCGTTGGCCAGCAGCTCAGCGGCAGCAACAGCGAATTCCCGCGGCGTCTTGGCAACCTTCATTGCTGGACTATACTTATCAAACAACCCTGCCCAATCAGCTTTACGAAGGTCGCGATACGAGTAGTCCTCTTCTATCGCTTTGCGCAGCTCTCCAATTGCCTCATTGTTGTCAGTGATGTTGAGCATCTCATCTTTGGCTCTTTCTTTGCCTGAACCGGTTCTGAATTCAATCGGATACGGCTCAACCGATTCACCTTGCGCACTCCGGAAATTCTTGTAGTCCGGGCAGTTGATGCTTAGTTGATACTTATGGTTTGGAACAAGCCTGACCCCCATCACAATTGTGCGTTTGTCAATCCACCGTAGTTTACCGACTGTTTCAGGGTAGTTTTGGCCGCCTCCGCATATTGAATAGCCATCTTGATTCATGTCTTGGTCGAAGACAATACGAATCTGCCGCAGACTGGAATTCACATCCTGGGCGCCATTTTCAGGGACTGTTTTGATGACCTTCGGTGGCGCACCTGATACCCCGACCGCTAAAAAGGACAAAAGAATAAGCACCGGCATAATCTTAATATGCTTGAAGTTTCCCATAACTGTGCCTCCTTTCGAAGGAAAATAGGGGACAGTTACCTGTCTTCCCTCTATTATCTTTCACTTTCAAACCACACACTACCCAAAACCGGAGCGAAGTGCAATCCTGAGCATAGCCGAAGTATCTAAATCCGTCGATTCAGAAATCCGCCCTCCGTCGTCCCCGCACTTGCTTGTCCGAGGTCATTGCGAGCGCAGCGCGGCAATCTCACTCTGCTAACGACTATTCACCATTCACTAACGACTAATTGCTTGTCCGCCCTCTGTCTTCTGTCGCCCGTCGCCCGTCGTCCGTCGCCTGTCTTCCGCCCTCTGTCTTCTGCTCTTATGCACTTGTTTTCCCCTTTCCCTGTCGTATAATACCCACTATGGCTTACGCCATTACATCAATCTAAATTACGGAATCCACCGATATGAAATACTCGCAGGTAAAACTAAAATAATCACTCATTGTTTGCGACACAGCAAAATTAAAAAATGATTACATCAGAGGCGTATTTGGATTTCAGTTTTTAACATTTGACTTCGACGCATTTATCGCCTATAATCCGCGCTAGAATACAACATTATGGAAAAGAAAGAAGCATATAAGGATTTTACGAAGCGTTTTAAGCTACTCATCAGCAAGCATCCTGACCTGATTACAACAACGCTCAGCAATATTTTCACGATGCGCCTCATTGGGAATAAAACTCACGGCGATCTTGCCGAAATTGCAATTCCTGAGTTCGTAAATCAGTACATGTACGACTTTAAGTCCGTCCATGTTGGCAAAGACCTTTACAGATCGAAAACCAAAGAGGAAGACATCACAATAATTAATGAGCTCACTAAAACTAAATTTCCAGTGAGCCTGAAGGCCTACGGAGCTGGCCCGCTACAATTGTCCACGGACAAGAACAACCTTATGTTTCCCAAACTAGAGCAGTATAAGACTCCGATTGAAGGAGACATGATAAAGCAAGTGTGGGGCGATCCTGTGTTTTCGCAATTTGAAGCCATCAATATCTTAGCTTTGATCTACGACGAAAAGAAAATGAAGTGCAACATTCTTGTGTTCAATTCTGGTAGAGCACAATCTGCGGTAACCCGCATTGATTCTATCGTAAAAGGCAGAGGGCGAAAGCATCCCATATACAGATTCTTCGATACTGATGGAGGATATGTTTGCGAAGTCCGTTATGGCGGAAGAACGGCAAATGCGCTACAACGAGGTTTCTGGACGAACACCAAATCAGGGTTCAAGTATTTCGACAGCATTACCAACGGTTGGATTGATTACTCACACAATCTGATCTTGGTCAAGTTGTTCTCCCACGCACTGGTGTCTTCCAGTGCAGGACACACGGCGGCTCTGGAGAAAATCAAGGAAGATATTCTAACGTTAAAGCAAAAGGCAGGGTTGTCGAAATGACAGACATACTTTCATTATTTAATGAGGTTATTGTTGATACTCCTTCAACGGAGGGTATCAAGTACGCTGGGTCTAAGCTAAAGCTCGTTCCTTATATCCTCCAACTTGTGAAGAGAGTGAACGCAAAGACCATTTTGGACGGCTTCTCCGGCACTACAAGGGTTTCTCAGGCACTTGCCAAAAGTGGGTATCGAGTACTGTGTAATGATATATCCGTTTGGTCCGAAGTGTTCAGCACCTGTTACCTTCTCAATAATAAAAAACGACAGGCATACGAAGAGCTTATCCAACACCTGAACTCGCTGCCACCCATTGACGGTTGGTTTACCGAAAATTACGGCGGACTGCCCAACGCAGGCTGCGCGATTCAAGCAGATGGCCTCAAAAAACCTTGGCAGATTCATAACACAAGAAAACTTGACGCAATCAGAGAAGAAGTCAAACGCCTTTCCCTATCGAAACTTGACAAGGCAGTGGCACTTACCAGCCTAATCCTTGCCCTTGACCAGGTTGACAGCACACTTGGTCATTTTGTGTCTTATCTGCAGGATTGGTCGCCGCGATCTTATAACGATCTCATTCTTAAAGTGCCTAATGTCTTTGTTACTAATGAAAAACACCAGGTTTTTCGACGCGATATTTTTGACCTTGTTCCGAGCGTCTCTGCTGACCTTGCATATTTTGATCCCCCATACGGTTCTAATAACGACAAAATGCCTCCGTCACGAGTAAGATATGCTTCCTACTATCATCTGTGGACTACTATATGTCTTTATGACAAACCCAGATTATTCGGTAAGGCCAAACGAAGAGATGACTCTTCAGATACAGTGGCAGCTTCTGTATTTGAAGAATTCCGGAAAAATAGCAATGGCAGATTTATTGTCATAGAAGCTATTGAACGATTAATACAACTTACAAAAGCTAGATGGATTATCCTATCGTACAGTTCTGGGGGTAGAGCTACAGCCGATGAGTTAAATCAGGTTCTCACAGACAATGGCGAACTTCTTGAAGTTATCGAGGTGGATTACAAAAAAAATGTGATGGCAGAAATGAAGTGGACGAACGAATGGGTTCGCGATTCTGATAAAGCCCATCGTGAGTTCCTCTTCCTTATTGAAAAGAAGTAGCCCCAATAATTCCACGAATAATAATAACAGGAATAATCGTGGCCGTTTATTTTTTCTCCGCCGCATTTTGCTTTCGCGCAGCGGCGCGGCGTCTTGTCCGCCGTAGCACGAATGTGCGAAGGCGAAACACCAAAGCCAAACAATCTCTCTCCATACCTTATTAAAATGCTCGTAGTCCTTTTGATTAATCAAAAGGACTAGAACAATAAAAGAATACCTAAGTATCTTAGGTATTGTATTTCTTTTTTCTTTCCTGTCCGCTATACGCTCTACGCCATCCGCTGACTGCCGTCCTCCGTCTTCTGCCTTCTGTCGTCTGCCTTCCGTCTTCTGTCCTCTGCCTCTTTGTCCCTCTGTGCCTTTGTGCCTACAAAAAAACTTGCGCATTTGATGTGAAGATTTCTTTATTTCGCTTGCGCGTTTGTGACGAATTTCTCGATGAACTATGAACTACGAACTAAAAACTTTGCGAAATCTATTTTTCTCGGGCCTCCGGCAGCAACAGAGTCTGGGGTCTTGAGTCTGGTGTCTGGAGTCTGCGCGCTGCCCCGCGCGCAAATTCGCGCAAGGGTGTTGCGCAACCAAACGCGCAAGCTGCAGCGAAGCGAAAGTCCTGAGCGAAGTCGAAGGATCAGTCTTGAGTCTGGTGTCTGGAGTCTGCGCGCTGTGGCGCGCAAATTCGCGCAAGGGGGTACTTCAATCACTGCTCAAAACGCGCCAATTTCTTGCAATTTTTGCAAATTTTTTGAAATTTTTACGAATTTTTGCAAATTTTTTACATTTTTTTGCATTTTTTTCACGCAACTTGCGCGTTTGATGCGAAGTTTTATTTCGCCTGCCTTACCCATCTTGCCTAAAATGGTGAGCGTGTCGAACCAAATCATTACGGCTTAACACCCCAATTTCCCCTCCCGCCTCGCCGGAATACCCTATCCCCTATACCCTATACCCTATCCGCTATACGCTATCCGCTATCCGCTTTCTTTATCAGTCGCTCTGCGATTCTAATCGCTGCATCTTTATTTGCGATTTGTCCACAAGCCCTTTTCATCTCCTGCCGTTTTTTCTCATCTTTTAGTAGCAATTCCAGTTCTTCCCACAACCAATCCGCCCGTTCTTTCGCGTCCGGCAAATCATCTACGATTATCCCGGCACCGACATCAACTAATTCGCCGGCGTTTCGGTACTGATGCATGTCCTTATGGTATGGGTAAGGCATACAGATACTCGGCACGCAGGCCGCTGCGTACTCAGCAACACTCCCTGCCCCGCTTCTGCCAACCACTAAATCCGAAGCTGCCAGCAGATTTGCCATATCGTCGAAATAATCCAAAACTCTGTGGCTGATTTTCACGCTGGTGTATTGCCGCTTAACTTTGTCGTAATTATTAATGCCGGTTAAATGAACTATCTGCCAGTCCTCAGCAAAAGCAGCTAATCTCTCTAACAGCAAACACACCGCCTCATTGATATTCGCTGCCCCGCTTGAGCCGCCTGCCACTAACAAAATCCTTTTGTCCTTATCGAGGTTTAAGCAGCTCTTAATCTTATCAGGCTCAGGATTTTCAAACCCGCTTCGCAGGGGGCAGCCGACAACGTAGATGGTTGCCTTACGTCCAGCGAAGTATTCGCGCGTTTGCTCAAACTGCACAAAAACCTCATCTGCCCATCGCGCAATTATTTTATTTGCTCGTCCCGGCACACTATCGACATTCAAAAGAGCAACGGGTATTTTCAGTTTATGTGCCGCCCAGCAGGCCGGTGCCGCCACAAAACCGCCCACGCCAACCAACACGGCAGCTTCATTTTCTGCCTGCGGCCTATCCGCCATTACCTGCTTGGCCAGCCGAGTGCTTTTTAGAAAACATCTGCAGAACTCAACCAGCCTGCCGGGCTGAAGGGAAAAACCTTTCGCCGAAAGTTTGGTATATGGAAAAGTGGTTTTTGAAAGGATTTGTGAATCGATGTCACGGTCGCTTACAAAGAAATGCACTTTTGCATTCGGCCGCATTTCGATTATCTTTTCCGCCACAGCGATGGCCGGATAGATATGTCCGCCTGTCCCACCCCCAGCGAAGAAAAAACAGCCACTACTCATTATTCACCCTGCCCCCCAGGGGCCTGCCCCTCAGGGGCCTGCTCCTGCTCTGCCTCGGCCTGCATGTCCGTCGCAGGCGTGTAGCACGAGAGTTCATCGCTCCGTCGCAATAGCTCCGGAGCGTCGGCGACTTTAGGCGATTGCCTTGCGATGTTTAACAGTATGCCCACAGCCGCAGCCGACAAAAGCAAACTCGTTCCGCCGGCACTTACAAATGGCAGCGGCATCCCCTTGGTCGGCAGCACCACTGTTACCACGCCGATATTTATCGCCGCCTGGATGCCGATTGATAGGACAATCCCGGCGGCTAATAGCCGCCCGAAATGGTCTTTGCAGCGTACAATCACCAAAACGCCCAGCCAAACAAAAATAATAAACAGTCCGATTACCGCTGCTGTTCCAACGAAGCCGAACTCTTCACCGATTATAGCGAAAATGAAATCTGTTGTATCCTCCGGCAGATGGCCATATTTGCAGATACCCCTGCCTAAACCTTTGCCGAGAACTTTGCCGGAACCCAATGCTATCAGCGACTGATTGGCCTGATAAGCGGCGGAACCTGCCAATTCTTCGGGGTGCATAAAAGCTGAAATCCGCTGAACTCGGCTGGGAGAGCAGATTAGAGCTGCAAGAAAGACGGCTACGACTATCGGTAAAGGGGTCAGCAGATGCCAAAATTTTACGCCGGCGATTAGGAATAATAGAAACGCCAAAAATGCTATAAGTGCCGCTGTGCCAAAATCTTCGATAATTATCAAGCCGACAACGACAGCTACGACCAGACAGAGCGGGACAAATCTCCTGCGGTATAACTTCAGGCTGTCACTGAACTTGTCACAAAAGGCGGCGAGGAAAAAGACGAGCGACCATTTAGCTAATTCGGAAGGCTGAAAACTTATCGAGATTGGACCGGCTGGGATTCGCAGCCAACGGCGGGCACGGTTGATTTCGGTGCCGAACTGCGGGAACAGAACGAGTATAAGTAACGCTATACTAAGAACTAACAGATACACGACCGGCGATTTGAACCAATCGGCTTTCAGACTCAGATGGCGATAATCAAGATAGGAAAGAGCGTACATAATGATGACAGCCAGTGGGAAAAAGATGACCTGGCGGAGATGATGATAGTTGTAGAATTGATGTAAGTTGATTTGCTGACCGACGTTAGCGGATGCGGAAAATACAAAGACGGTGCCGAGGGCCATCAGAAGAATAACGGGGGCTGCTATGTAATCGGGCAATCGATTAGGCTCGACAAGCTCACTATAAATTTGCTTTGTGTCTGTAAGCACTTATCTTTGCAAAAGTTACCCGCCTGCCGGCGGGCAAGGAAAAACCAAATTCTCTTTAGCTTGGATATAACCCGGCTGTTATAGGTGTATATTCGACACGTTGGAGGCGATTGCAGCAAAAATTATCTCGCCTTTACCCCGGCGCTGCGGAGGGGAAAATGGAGGCTGGGGTGTTAAGATGTGACGGTTGGGTAAAGTGGGCAAGGTAAAATTTCGCATCAAACGCGCAAGTTGCGTGAAAAAAATGCAAAAAAATGTAAGAAATTTGCAAAAATTCGTAAAAATTTCAAAAAATTTGCAAAAATTGCAAGAAATTGGCGCGTTTTGAACAGCGATTGAAGTACCCCCTTGCGCATTTGATTGATTTTTGTGGAGAGGCAAAAAATCAATCAAAAATTCTAAATTCTAAGTCCTAAATTCTAAACAAATCCAAATAACCAAAATACAAAACTCAAAAGAAAATTTTAGTCACAAACGCGCAGGTGAAATAAGGAGATTTTCGTATCAAACGCGCAAGTATTTTTGGTTCTCTTTTGACACGGATTGACACGATAATATCTTTGGGAAAATTTCAGTAGGTGGCGATACCACATAGCGCAAGAAAGTATATTAGTATATGCATATATACTAATGTAGTGCTTCAAGAATTATGGATTTGAGAAGGAGGGATTTGAGGTTTTTGGTTCGTTCGCTGGTGCTGCCGGAGGCCAGCCGCCGAAGGCGGAGAAAGTAAAACAGTGGAACAGTAGAACCGGTGGATTAGTGAATTAGAGGATTAGAGATTAAAGGGCGGAGGACAGACGACGGAGGACAGACGGCAGAAGGCGCAAAGGGAAATCAAAAATTAAAAATCAAAGAGCAAAATTACAGAGCAAAAATCAAAGAGTGAAATGCAATACCTAAGATACTTAGGTATTCTTTTTCTAAGTCCTAAATCCTGATGTCTAAATCCGCCAGACGGACGGCGGACAAGGCTCGATGCTCGATGTACTTTATACGTCAGTGGATATTGTGGATAGAAAAAGATTTGAGGCAAGAGAGACGACATACAAATGAGTGAGGGGAACCAAGATACAAAAGCAGAACCCACGGCGATGCCGTGGGCTAAACAAAGCGGAATCCGCAATAAGACTGCGGAGCTGAATTTTTCGAAAGCGTTGTTGCCGAGGCCACGATGCTGGTTCGTATTGTGTGATGCGTATATCGTATGTCGTTAGAGGAATCCGCCAGAGGCAGATAAATTTTTTAGACGCAGATTTCGCGGAGAGTTTAGCCACAGATGAACACGGATTTACACTGCTTTTTATTTAGCCACAGAGAACACAGAGTTCACAGAGAATTTTTTAGACACGGATTGACACGGTAATATCTTTGGGAAAATTTCAGTAGGTGGCGATACCACCTAGCGCGAGAGAGCAGGTGAACCGGAGATTAGCGAATTAAAAAATTAGTTGATTAGACGACAGAGGACGGAGGACAAAAGGCGGAAGGCAGAAAGCTGTGTTGCGTATGCCATAAAAATGGCCGACTCTTACAATGAGCATTTATTGCGGCAAATCTTCGATGGACTTTCTGAATTCGAGATACTTATCTTCTGTCCAACCTTCCAACTCACCATTAAGCCAGATTTCATCGAGCCAGTCTACTAATTTTTGAATATCAATCTCGGTAGGCTGAGGCTGAAGTTCCTGTTGTAACGGCTCAAGTTCGAATTGCACTTCGGGTTTGGGCTTAGATTTAGCTTGATGTTGGAGCTGGAGCTGAAGCTCCAATGCTTTTTGTATAGCGGATATTGTTGTCTCCGGCGTGATATCATAGAATTTTTGGCTTCTGGCAGTTAGTCTTTCCGGCCGAGCTTTCAAGCTGGCGGCTGCATCGAGCAGCAACAGTTCGCCGTCTGTGCCGCGGCCACCGCCATCGCCCATAGCCATCATCCAGCCTTCATCGCCCCCGGCCTTTTCCCACAACCAGTCTTCGCAGAACAAGGCAAGGTCGTTGAAGTCGATTGTATTATTATCCGCAAGGTCGCAGTTCTCGTTGTACTTTACGTCTCCGAATTTTCTCTGCCAGGAGGCGGCGAGGACGGCATAATCTATGAAGTTAACGATACCATCTTCGTCAAAGTCAGCCGGACTCAAGTAATATTCATCGGCTCCCATATCGACTCTGCCATAATAAACGCGATTCTCGCCATCAATATCTGTTTCACCGCTGTAATTGCCATTCTGGTCGCCGTTGTTTTTACAGACAGAATATTCCCGAATATGGAAGTCGTTAGAATCAGAATTAACAAAGCAGGGGTCGTCGGTGGTATTGTCGTTGCCATCGGCATCGTCCGGATTCTGAATGCAGCTGAAGGTTGCGACGCAGTTGTCTAAGTCATCGCGATTGTCCCAGAGGATACAGTTGGAAATATTAGGTTGGGTACTATCTATGTCCGTGTATATTCCGCATCTTCTGGTTCCCAGGCTTGGGTGGCAGAAAATTGTGTTATTGCGGATTGTAACGGCTGAGGTCGAGTAATAAAGGTATATCCCATAGGGGTTGTCATAAATCCAGTTGTTTTTGATGGTTACCGTTGAGTGGTCGGTTAAATATAAGCCATGGAACTTGTTGCCATAAATCCAGTTGTTTTCGATGGTTGCCATCGAGCTGTCGTCTAAATGTAAGCCATCGGTTCCGTTGCCATAAATCCAGTTATTTTTGATGGTTACTGTCGATGTCGAGTTGTTATTTAAAGATAAGCCATAGGTCCCATTGTTACAAACGGCGCTGTTTGTGAGGGTGAGCGAGCAATTATTCTCTATGAATAGCCCATTGCCCACATGCGCATCATGGTTATTGTTGGCAATGACACTATGGTCCACCGTTAAATCGGAGTTGGAACAATGCATACCCGCGTCCCAGTTGCCGTCAAAATTGGAATCGGTTACGGTCAAAGTACTACTGACGGCGTCGATTCCATAGCTGGTGTGCCTTTTGAACATACTGCTGCTAACTGAAACTTCACTGCCATTCCCTATATAAACTCCAGAAACATTAGCATCATTACCATCAAAGATAGAATAAGATATATCAGGTCGACTTGATTGGTCTACCTGCATGCCATAATACCGATTACCGATAAAGGTACAGTTGTGAATATCCGGGGCCGAGGAGTTGGTAACGTAAATGCCATCGCTTCGGTTATTTTTCAATTTGCAATTCACAATAGATACATCGGCGTTATTAAGATAGATGCCTGCTCCTTCGTTACTTCCACTGTAACTTCCTTTTATTGTGAAGCCATCGACGACAACATTAGCATTTTCGATATTTTGTGCCTTCACAACATATTGAACCGCCTGTTGGGCAGAACTGCCTATTTGGCCTTCGAGGATGGTTTCATTGTTTGCATCGGCAAAGTTCCGCTGGCTCGTACTCGTCTCATAAGTTCCGACGCCGCCGAAGTGGCCGAACAATCCAACATCCTCAAGCAGTTCGAAGGATTTGAGCGTGTAGCCTTCGTTCATATCGTAGGTCGGTTTATATGTTCCTGCAGCGACCCAGATAGCGGTAGCATCAGCGCTGGAATTTTGGGCGCCAATAAACGCAGCTCGTAAATCGGTGTAAGCATTGTCCCAATCTGTTCCATTGTTGTGGCCGTTAGTAGCATCATGGTCAACGTAGATGATTTCAGTACCCCAATAGCAGACCGGCACTGTATCGGTGTCGTAGGAATAATACTCATCAGCGGTCATTTCCACGAAGTTGGTTATTTCTCCGCCGGGTTGAGCATACTCGTTGACCATAACCGTAAGCGTGAAGCAATTTGAATCACCAGGTGCAAGTTCATCAATCGTCCATGTTACAGTATTGGTGTCAGCGTTATATACTCCTCCGTCAGATGCCGAGTAAAAATTCACTTCGAGCGGTAAATGGTCAATGATATTGATGTTATGGACGGTGCCGCAAGAGTTGGGGCCTGTCAGATTGCCACAGTTGACTTCGTAAACCAGATAATTGTTGCCGGTAAAAGGACGCACACAATCGGGTTCATTACCTTCAATCTCAGAGGTTTTTGTCAAATATATTGAACCTGATACTTCAGCACAAAGCATTTGATTTGGTTCCGGCCGAGAATTAGTATCTCCGACCCCGAGCTGACCATAGCCATTAACTCCCCAGCCCCAGCCATAGCCATCACTGGATACTGCTACCCTGAAGTTGTTGTATCCGGCATCGACTGCGACAATATTCTCGAGATAGCCGGACCCTGTTTCCATCTGGCCATCAGGTACCTTCGTTGGCAGACCGCCGATGGTCCACTGCCAGACATTGTTATTACTGTCCAAGGCGGCACAAAGGTTACTGTCACCAGCACCGCCACCAGCGGCTACTTTGACGATATGTTCCAGATAAGTTGTTCCCATTTGGCCGCCGGGGACTCTTTGAGGATAGCCAGACGTCCACTGCCAGACATTGCCATTACTGTCAGCCGCGACTGAATGTTTGCAGGTTGCTATGTCGATGATATACCTAAGATACCCTGTTCCGTTTGCATCAGGAACTTTCTTGGGGATTGACGAACCATTGTTAGAACCCCATTCATAGACGTAGCCTCCATCGGCAAGTGCAACAAGTGCAAGAGAATGGTCAACGCCTGCATCAACGTCAATTATATTCGCTTCATCGCCGAGATACTTGTCGACAGTATTTAAGTTACTGTCAACAACAAGAACAGGAAACTGCTTCTCATTGTGTACTGTTCCGTCACCACATTGTCCGGAATAGTTCTCGCCCCAAGCATACACATAACCATTAACATCTACCGCAAGAGAGTGCCTACCGCTTCTGCCTGCTGATACCGCTACGATATTTCTAAGAAAGTTTACGTCATTGACGCCGTGAACCCTGATAGGAAAATCGGAGCTTCCTTCATTTGGTCCATTGCCGAGCTTGCCTCGGTAATCATCTCCCCATGCCCAGCAAAAGCCGTTTGAATCGACGGCCAGTGAGTGTTCCCATCCTGCATCAAAATCATTTATATCACCAAGAAATCCAACATCATTGGGTCCGTGAACACGCTGAAGAGACAATACTTTATTCGCGCCGTCGCCAAGACCAAGAGGCCCCGCGCCGCAGACCCAGAGGCTGTTATCATCGGCAAGGGCAAGTGTGTGAGTTTCACCTGCTGAAATATCCTTCAATCTTGCGCACGATTGAGCAAAACTGACCTGAGAGAAAATAAGGACGGACAAGAGTACAGGGAGTGCCTCTGTCTTCACCTTCCTCCTCCTTACCATCGAATGAGAATTCCAACCTCGTTACTTTCTACGGGGTTTTATCATCAACAAACCAAAACCGATAAGGAATAAACTTGCCGGTTCGGGAATTAGTGTTGTCGAAATAACATAGGCTTCAATGTAAAAGGTTTTTTCGAAACACGGTGGTATTCCACCAATGCCACCATCAATATTCAATTTGTTGTAATCCCAGTCAGAAAGAACCGGAGCCGTTGTTGGCAGAGCTGTACTCGATAAGGCGGTACCACTGTAATCATCAAGCTGCCAAGAAATATGATTCAATTCTACTTCACTACCAATTAACAGGTTGTAAGTACTTCCAAAACTATAATAATCTTGCATAAGACCTTGGTAATTATTTACCACTTCCACACCAAATATAGTGTTGCTGGGGTCGGACATAAAAGTAAATCCGCCAACCATCAATAAAACTCCACAGGGGGGGGAGTAGTGAAGATAATCTCCTACATCTGATGCGGGATTTGTATCGGGCGTGTCTGTATCGTAGGTGTAAGAGCCGGTGATGATGTCGTTGACATTTACTTTGCCTTCGAGCAGAGTATCGTCGTCATTGATAAGGCTAACCCTTGCTTCGATGCCGATTGTGATTGGCGCAGCGTGTGTGCTTTCTACAGGGCCAACAGTGCAGAAAATCAGAGCCGCACAGATTATATTCAAAATCCGCGGTTTCATATCTCTCCTCCTTCTTTTAAACTCCTCTATTAGAGGCTCCCTCCCAATTTATGATATTATACCATAATTTACCTTAAGTGTAAAGCAGAAAAAGCTACAGAATTTCGACAAATTACGGATTTTCTTCAAGGATCTGCGCTACGCCGGATCTGCGCTGCGCTTCGAGGGTCCCGCCGGAGGCGGGTAAACTTCGCTTCGCTACGAGGGGGCTAAACGAGTACGCCAAAGGCGGGTAAGTTAGTCGCGAGTCGCTCGTGCCCCGTCGCTCGAAAATCAAAATACAAAATGCGGCGGTGAAGAAATTAAACGTCCCACATGTTTATTATTGGTTTTGATTATTCCTAATCATTTTTTCGGGACATTTCGGGCAGGGTCCCATTTTTCTTTCCATTTAGCGTAGTCTTCGGCAACGCGATTGCCCCATTCGCCGTACCAGGCGTAACCTTTGCGGCGTTCCAGCTCGATTTCGGCGAGGTTGTATTTTTTCACGCCGTCGCGGCCTGAAAAGATAGGACGGTTAGTTTCGATTTCGTAGAACCTTGCCCAGAGCGGCGGAGCGTTTGGGTCCTTTTCGACGACACTGTCGCCGCCAGTTCGAGCGATGCGGATGCCGGTAATTTTAGAGGATTCGAACCACTCATAGCCGGCCTTGACGGCACGGATTACCGAGGGGCTCGGATTGTCGAGGCTCATCAGCAGCTCGAGAATGCCGGCACTTTCCGAACCGCTCAGGGAGGCAAGCTCGTAAGTCCGTGCGGGGCGAGGGCTATAGTCCAGCTCATCGTGCTGGGCGCACCAGACTGTGGGTTTGCCGCCGGCTACGATTTGGCACTTGAGAATGCACTGAATGCCGCGGTCGAAACTTTCTTTAGCCTCTTTTCGTCGGCCTTGGTCCAGGAAGTCAAAATCCTGCGAGGCGGCGACATCTCGCAGGAGCTTCATCAAGCGAACCATAGTGTTGTCGTTGAAGGTGATGTAGCGGTGATAGTTTTTATCCGGCGGATAAAACTGCGGCCAGCCGCCCGTTGGGTATTGCGCTTTAAGGATATGGTCAATACCCTCGAGAACCGCCTGCTTATATCGATTGTTTTTGGTTGCGCGGAAGGCCCGAGCCAGGAATCGTATTTCTTCGGTCGTGGCGTTATTGTCGAAGGTACCCTGAAGGGTGTTGGGGTCTGACGTGAACGGCTCTCGCGTTGTGCTGATATTCTTGGGCCAACTGCCTTGCGGGCTTTGCCAGGATAGAATATTAGTCGCGATTAGAATTCCTTCCTGGCTTCGATACCAATCGTCGGGCTGTTTGCTAAAATCGGCCCACTGATTTCTCGGCGGGTACTTCGGCCTGTCTACGGCTGGGGTATTAGCTGCCGTCCCTGATGCTTTGACTTGTTCTGCAGACAGGGCAAAAGATACAAATAAAAGCACAGCCGCTGTGCCGAGAATGGAACTTTGCAGCAGGGAACAGCGGGACAATGCCTGCGGCGAGGGCTGCATACCGGTTACTTGATTATTGGCCATGTCGGTCTTTCTTAAATATATTTAATCACCTTTTATTTCGTAATCATTTTTTCAGAACATTTTGAGCAGGGGCCCATTTGGCCTGCCAGACGGGGTAACTATCCAAAACCTTCTGGGGGTCGTAAGTGTACCAGCCATAAGCGCGGCGTTCTCTGTCCACTTCCGCCATAGAATAAAGTAATTGGCTTTGCCTGTTGGAGAACAGGGGCCTGTGTGTTCCAAGTTCATAAAAGCGTGCCCATATCGGCGGCGCTGTCTTGTCTTCGACAACTCTCCTGTCTGTTGTTAAAAGCCTCAATGGAGTTTGGAACGGCGGAGTGTTAAATTCTTCAACCCTGATTCCCGGAATTTTCGAATCTTCGAACCATTTGACAGCACTTTGTACTGAATTAATAACTTCCTTACCGGGCTTGTCTATGCTCATTAAAAAAAGAACGACCCCTGTGCCCTCTCTGTTACAAATACTTGGCGGTTCATAAGCTCTTGCCCACGCAGGACGTAAAGTGATTTCGTCATGCTGCTGGCACCACCCTGTTAATTTTCCGTTATCATTTATCTGGCATTTAAGTATGCAATCTAATCCTTTTTCAAAAGCGAACTTAGTTTTTTGGCGGCGAGCTGAATCGACAAAAGAGTAATACGGCTTGTTATCTATTATATCTTTGAGCATCTCCATTATGCCCACCATAACATCGTCGTTGAACGTGATGTGTCGGCTGTATTTTGATTCCAAAGGAAAATACTGGGGCCAGCCGCCGTTCGGGTATTGCGCTGAAAGTGTATAATCTATTCCTCTCAGGGCAGCATCTTTATATCTTTCAACTTTGGTGATTTGGCAGGCCTTTGCGAGGTATTTTATGTGCGAATACGTCGTGCAGTTGTCGAATGTTGTATAAGGGACGCTCTTTGCCTCAATAACCTTGTCTTTTTGTTCTTTTGTTAAAATCGCCTGCATATCGTAATTTTTGGGCCAGCCGCCGTTATCTCTTTGGTAGCGAAGGATATTGTCGGCGATTTCTGTTATTTGTGTCGGCTCGTAGCGGGGCTGGTTCGGCTCCGGATTAATTACGTTCTTCGCCTCGTAAATATCGTACCAGTGGTGTTTGCTGTTGTAAAAATCATTTGTATCTATCTGGTTTTCTTTATTGTCCGGTTTATTCTGTGCATAAGAATACGAACACATAAATAACATTGCCAGCATCAGCAGTATTTTTATATATGAAGAAGTTTTGTTAATAATTTTGAGCATTTTTTTCCTTTCGTAATTCAATTAAAACTGTAAATGAATTAATCGTTTTTTAAGCATTATAAAGTATCAGGTTGCTGTAGTTTTTCTGAGTTTTTGGTTTTTTTCCCATAATAGTTCTTAGATATTTTACTTCGAGCTGCCAGGAAAGAGAAACGAAATCCGGGAAAGGACGAAAAGAATTTAGGATTGAAAATTTAAGATTGAAGATTACAGGAATGTTATTCCGACAAAACTCAGTGTGGGCAATCGCAAAATAAACCTTTCGAATCCTTCAATTTCGCTCAGGACAGGTGTGCTCGCAATGACGCCGTTGAATATCGACCGGTCGTTTACACTCCCGGCTCTGTTTTATTAGCGTAACGTCGCCGTCCGCCTACGGCGGATAAATGCCGGCGACGGCTAAACGAACCGCACCGGAGAGGGCGTAAATTGTTTGACAATCGCTTAAACTATTGCTATATTTAATCTTGTGAAAGTGCATTAGCAGAATCATACCGGAGAAATACGCCACAGGCGTACAAGTATGCCGGAATCAAAGACAGATACACATACAGAAGACAGCGAAAAGAGCGTTTCATCACTGCCCGCCCCTCCAGTGAGGCTGTTAATGTTCCGCAAGCCTTTGATTATTTTAGCCCATATAACCGCCTTTGCGGTGTCGCTGCTGCTATCATTTCTGCTGGCCTCCAATATGCAGTTCAGCCGGAGCTGGTTAGTGGAGCAGTATCCGATTTTGCTGCTATTTTTTGTTGTTATCAAGCTCGCGGTGTTCAGCCTATTCAAGCAGTATCGCGGGTGGTGGCGTTATGTTGGGATTTCCGACCTTTTAGGCATACTGCGGGCATCATTAGTCAGCACGTTCATAATCGTAGCGTTGTGGTACGCTTTTATGAGCACAACAACGATTCGGCAGGCTCTAAAGGCAATAACCGAAGTCGGCCAGGGAATATTTATGGCTGATATGTTCGCAACGGTTCTGCTGCTGGCGGGTCTGCGAATGGTGATAAGGTTATACCATGAGGAGTTCCAGACGGAGGAGCGTGGCCCGCTGAAGCGATTTCTCATAGTCGGCGCCGGCAATACCGGCGAATCGCTGTTTCGTGACCTTCACCGAATGCCGGTCGCGCAGTACGATGTGGTCGGCTTTATTGACGACGACGTTCGTAAACATGGGACGTTTATCCACGGCTTGCCTGTTCTGGGGACTGTGGAAGAGCTGCCGAAGATATGCAGGGAGCGCAACATTGAAGAAATCGCAATCGCGATGCCATCAGCAACCCACCGTCAGCGAAGGCGCGTCATTCAAGTATGTGAAGGAACTAAAATCCGTTTCCAGACGGTGCCGTCAATGACGGACATTGCATCGGGTAAACTGCGGGTCTCTCAGATTAGAAATGTTGAAATCAACGACCTGTTAGGCAGAGAAGCAGTTGAGCTTGACCTGCATTCGATAGAGGCTTTTCTAAAGAACAAGGTGATTCTTGTTACCGGCGCCGGCGGCTCGATTGGCTCGGAGATGTGCAGGCAGGTCTGTAATTTTGGTCCTAAGCTGCTTTTGCTTATCGAGCAGGCGGAGAACCCACTATTCTACATAGAACGGGAACTGCGTCATCGATTTCCGGCACTGCCGATAAAAGCAATCATCTGCGATATCACCGACAAAGCTCGTGTCAACGAGATTTTCGAGAAGTACCGGCCTGAGGTTGTTATTCACGCTGCGGCTCACAAACATGTGCCGTTGATGGAGCTTAATCCTGGAGAGGCCATTAAGAACAATATTGTTGGTACGCAAGTTACAGCGGACACCGCGAATAATTACGGCGCAACCAATTTTGTGATGATAAGCACGGACAAGGCGGTCAATCCGAGCAGCATAATGGGCTCATCGAAGCGAATTGCGGAAATGTATATTCAGGACTTGAGCGGAATAAGCAAGACGCAATTCGTAACGGTCCGGTTCGGAAACGTCTTAGACTCTGAAGGCTCGGTTGTGCCAATATTCAAGAAGCAAATAGCGGAGGGCGGCCCGGTAACCGTTACCCACCCTGAAATGAAGCGATACTTTATGACCATACCGGAAGCAAGTAAGTTAGTTCTCCAAGCAGCAACAATGGGCAAAGGCGGGGAGATTTTCGTGTTAGACATGGGCGAGCCGGTAAAGATAGTCGATTTGGCAAAAGAACTTATTACCCTCAGCGGTTTCAGTCCGGAGGAAGACATTGAAATACAGTTCACGGGGATTCGGCCTGGCGAAAAACTTTTCGAAGAGCTTTCAATCGAAGGCGAAGATATGCTCCGCACGGGTCATCCTAAAATCAGGATATGGAAGAACATTCCAAAGGACCGGGATAAACTTCGCGGCGGCATAAACGAACTGATTGAAATCGCCAAAAGCCAAGACCACCGGCAGATAGTAGAGAAGATAAAAGAGCTTGTGCCCACATACATCGGTGAGAATAACAAACAGCGAGCATAGAACGATGGGGTCGTCGTCACCAAAGAAGGCAGCAAAACAGCCGCCCAAAAAAATCCGGAATAATTGGACACAGGGGCAGGGGGAACATCTATTTAGTCAAAAAGCCGGGACTTTTAAGTCTCGGCTTTCTTGATTTCTACAGCTGCCTGCCTCCGCCCGGCAGCCGGCTTCTACCACTAATTATCGTCATGCTCGGTTTCTCTCGGGTGGGCGCCCTGGTAAACTTTCTTGAGCTTGCCTGTCGTAAGATGAGTATAAATCTGGGTGGTCGACAAAGACTGATGGCCGAGCATTTCCTGAACACTTCTGAGGTCTGCCCCATTGTTCAACATATGAGTGGCAAAGCTGTGGCGAAGGGTATGTGGACTGACTGAAGGGTCAAGTCCGGCTATTTTGAGATATTTGTCCATCTTCCGCCTGACACTACGTGTGCTGAGTCGGCGGCCGTGCTTGTTGACGAACAGAACTTTCGAGTCAAAATTGGCGTTGTTTTGAGCTCTTTTATTTCTGAACTCGAGGTAATGCTGAATAATCTGGAGGGCAGAGGAGCTTATCGGGGCGATTCTCTCCTTTTTGTTCTTTCCCCTGATGTGTACAACCTCACCGAGGAAATCGATATCGTCCATATTCATCGCGACAAGCTCGCTGACTCTCATACCCGTGCTGTAAAGCGTTTCCATAATGGCCCTGTCTCTTGCGCCGAGCCAGCTATCCATCGGGGGAGTCTCAAGCAGCTTTCTGACCTGTTCATACTCGAGGAATCGGGGCAACCTTTTTTCCTGCTTGGGCGTTCTGACCACGAGGACAGGATTAGAGCTAAGCTGTCTCCTTTTAACAAGAAACTTGTAAAAGCTGCGCAGAGTCGCAAGCTTGCGAGCGACGGTTGCCTTGGCATAGTTTCTCTCATTTAGAAAGGTCAGATAAGCTCTGACGTCATCAGTCTGTACCGCAAAAAGCATCTGGTCGATATCGGCTTTTGTCTGTGTTGCCACGGCAAGGGCGGCACCTGCCTGATGCTCGTGCAGCCCGGCATGTCCGAGGTCACCAGCGGTATGCTCGGAGGCGGAAGTCACAAACTCACCAAACTGGGTCAGGTCCGCCCCATAACACTTGGCTGTGTGCTCAGAAAACCTTTTTTCAAACCGCAAGTAATTCAGAAATTCCTGGACGAATACGCTGTTTTCCATGATTTGCTTACCTACCAATCAAACACGTTAACAGTAAATTACTGCGTAAAAAGCAGTTCTTTGTATCCACTTTTTTCAAGAGCAGACTGCATCTGCTTACTTCGCTAATTCACGCAGAGCTGCGTGTCCGGATTTGCGATGTCATTTTGCAGGTCAGCGGTGTCCGGTTTGCGTAAAAGTTCGTCCGCCTCATTTATCAGTGATTGCGTCAGTTTGAAGCTCAGGACGGCGGCGTCGAACCAGTCAAAGTCTGTACGTTTGTCCTTTGCCTGCTCAACCAGGGCATCCAAGAGCTGGTCTTCACAGCCGCTGTCATAGCGGAATATAAACTTCTGAATTCCCTTATTTAAAACCAGTTGTCTTCGGCCTTTTTTCATCGCTACAATCAGCAAAGAATCATAAAATCACGGCTTCATTGAGAACGGCAATACTTTTATCGGCCAATAAAACTCTCAGCTTTACAAATTGAGTGGAAAATACCGGCAAACTTCATAAAATTAGGACAAATTTATTGCGCCGTGGTTACCCAAAGCGGCCGGTACTAATCCGCCTTAAAAAAGGTGACGTCCCCCCTTTGTTCGGAGTGTACAAGCCCCTGTTGCCTGAAATGCGTGATGTACTTGAGGGCCTCAGTTCGGCTGATGCCGAGGCCTGAGCATAAGTCATCGAGGGAGCAAGGCCTTCGTTTCAGTACTGATAATACGTCCTGAGCCCTATTTACAATATGCCCGGTGCACCGCTGCGGCGAAAAATCGGCTACCACTTCACAGTGCGGCCCCAACTGGGCTGCTATGGCATTTAACTTTTCGACATCGACACTCCTGACGTTTTTTTCGGCTGTCGGCCGCACAGCGGTATTAAGATGGATTTTGTCCGGCCGAATCCGCTTTATGGCCTCGCTGATTTTTGCTATCGCGGCGGCGTCGGTATTGACAGCTTCTACCAAAAATACCTCAAGCCATATCTGGCCGGCAAACTCATCTCTAAAGGAGGACAGGCCTGAAACCAGCTTTTCGATACTGATATCGGGGTATGGTCGGTTGATTCTTCGAAAGGTCTGCTCATCACCGGCATCCAGAGAAGGCAATACTACATCGGCCTTAGCACAATCGGCCCGAACGTCCTTGTCGTACAGCAGCGTGCCGTTTGTCAGTATGGCCAGAGGGATTTCAGTAAGGTTTTTTATGCCGACGACAATTTCGCCGAGGGCGGAATTCAGCGTCGGCTCGCCGCTGCCGCTTATCGTGATATAATCAGCCTGCAGTCCCACTGCCAATCTGTGCTCGATTTCAGCCAAGACCGCCGCGGGGGGGACATACTGGCGGCGTTCGAGGGTTTTATTGGCGGTTCTGCCGAGCTGACAATATATACAATCCAAGGTGCAGACCTTAAGAGGAACGATATCGACCCCCAAACTGCGTCCCAGCCGGCGTGAAGGCACCGGCCCATACAGATATTTTTCTTCGCCAGCCACTCTATTATCCGCGTACAACCTCAAAGATTTGTTTGCAGATTATCAGCAGGTCCTCAAGCCGGTCGATGTGCATAATACAGGCGGCGTCGGATTTTGCTTTTTTCGGCTCGGGATGAACCTCAATAAAAAGGCCGTTTGCGCCGGCTGCAATCGCTGCCTTGGCAAGAATCGGCGACATTTGCGGTCGGCCTGCACTCGCATATCCGAGGCCGCCGGGCTGCTGGGTACTGTGAGTCGCATCAAAAACAACGGGGCAGCCCAAATTTTTCATGGCTTCGATTGCGGTCATATCATTAACCAGTCGATTGTAGCCGAAAAACGTGCCTCGCTCAGTAAGCAATATCTTTTCGTTTCCACAGGCACGGATTTTTTCGACGACGTTCTTCATCTCATCAGGCGAAAGAAATTGTCCTTTCTTTACATTTACAGCTCTGGGCGTTTCCGCACAGGCGCAAAGTAAATCGGTCTGCCTGCAGAGAAAAGCGGGCACCTGCAGGCAATCAACTACTTCACTAACCGGCGCAACCTGAGCCGTCTCGTGAACATCGGTCATAACCGGCAGATTGCTCTTTGCACGAACAGCCGAAAGAATCTCCAGACCCTTTTTCAGGCCTGGGCCACGAAAACTGGATATACTGGAGCGATTAGCTTTGTCGAAACTGGACTTGAAAATTACTCCGACGCCGCTGCGCCGGCCAATCTCCACGAGTCTGTCGGCGATTTCAAGGCACTGGTCTCTATCCTCGATAACACAGGGACCTGCAATCAGAAACAGAGGTCCCTTCAGGCCAATCTCGACATTACCAATTTTGAAATTCATTTTTGCCATACCTCGTTCTAAAAGTGAGCTAAAGTGAACTAAAGTGCCTAAAGTGAGCTAAAGTTACAGCAACACAACAAAACCTGACCGATTTGACTTCAAGCACTTCGGACACTCCAAACTTCAGGTACTCTGAATTAACGTATCGCCCTGATAATTCTTGTTCTTATACCTGCCGGCTTAGCGCCTTCCGGTACGACACAATTGACAGCGTGAGGTATTACCTCAATTTCGACCGGCAGGGCCGGGCCGGGGTCGCCGTCGATTTCAGTCTTTATGTTAACGCTATCGGAGCTTACGGTTATCTTTTTGCCCTGACGATAGATTACATCGCGGCAATGCGTGTGCTGCTTCAGGACCGTCATCACCGAATGCTTCACAAGATGGGACCGGCAAGCACACTTGTAGATACATACATCCAGCAGACCGTCACCGAAACTGGCATTAGCCGATATTTTAAGCCCGAGGGCATATCGTGAAATATTTCCGACGAAGACCAATCCCCGTCCGTCAAAAATCACTTCTGTATCCACTTCCACCTTCATTGGGTGAAATTCATAACTCCAGAACGTTCTCCAGATAGGCCAGAAGTAATCGAAGTAGTCTATATGTCCGCGTCGCTGACGGCTGACTCGTTCGACCACCCTGCCGTCAAATCCAAAGCCAACTATCGAAGTAAAACACTTTCCATTTGCACTGCCGAGGTCCAGGGGCCTGATGCAGCCGGCCTCAAATGCCTTTATCACGGTCTTAAGCCTCTCGTCAAAACCCAATTCGTTTGCCAGCAGATTTTCAGTTCCGCTGGGTACTATCAACAATGGCTTGTCAGACCCTTCGAGTCCGTGGGCGACCTCTCTGACTGTGCCGTCACCACCGACCACAACAGCCATTGCGCAGTCGTAATCAACAGCGGCGTCGGTAGCCAGGTCGCAGGCGTCGGACAGGGAAGTTGTAAGACTAAGTTTAACGTCGAATCCCCTGTCGACAAGATACTGCTCAAACCATCGTCCAACAGCCTCACTGCTGCTGGCTCCCGACTTGGGGTTTACGATATAGGTGATATAACCGTCATCCGGCTTCATTTTTTGGCCTTTGATTTTTTCCGGCAAAGTTTTTCAGCCATCAAAGAAGCATAGCTTTGGGGGATGTGCGTCAAATGTGCCAGTCCCAGACTGCTTTGCACATCGGCGATGTTCCGGTCATCGGGGCCTTCTATTTCGACGAAACTACCCAACAAAGGCAGCTCGTCCAGACAAACTCTACAGTTTCCAAGCCGCCAAATTCGACGCTTTTTTTCGACAATCAACATCTGCTCATACCCAAGAGCCGAGAGCAGCTTCCTAATCGAATCGAGGTCTTTAACCTCAATCTCCAGCTCCTTTCTTTTCTTGAAGTTACCTTTCTCTTTGGCGCCTTTATAAGTTAAGAATACGTTTTCTTTGCCATCTGCAAACTGCTGCCGCAATCGAAGGCACTTGTCGGCTTTGGTAAAGTCTCCATTTGCATTATCGAAATAGTAATCCTTCTGCAATTGCTCCTGCAAAAACTCGGCGCCCAACTCGGCTAATCTCTCTGCTGCCGTCTGAAGCGAATTGACCTTCAGCTTTGCTTCAATTTCAGTTCCCATAGATTGCTTAACAATCTAAACGACTATATTGACCAAGCGGGATTTAATCACGATAATTTTTTTTGGTTTTCTACCGGATAAAACAGCGATTACTTTTGCACAGCCGAGCGCCTTTTGTTTTATCTGCTCTTCGTCAGCCTCGGCTGGGACTATGATTCTATCCTTTATTTTGCCATTGACCTGCACCGCAAGTTCAATTTCTTTTTCTTTGATAAGCTCTTTATCATACTGCGGCCAAGGCTCAAAGGAAAGGCTCTCCGTGTGGCCCAATCTTTCCCAAAGCTCTTCGGCTATATGCGGCGCGAACGGGGCAAGAATCAGGATGAAATTTTCGACGACCGATTTCGGCCGAACCTCCTGTTTACTCAGGTGGTTTACGAAAATCATCATCTGGCTGATAGCCGTGTTGAAGCCGAAACTTTCGATATCGTCGCCGACTTTTTTTATTGTCTGGTGCAACAGCCTGAGCGTCGCCTCGTCGGCATCGACTTGTTTTACCGATTCGTCAAGCTCACCGGTATCGGCGTCAATAATCATCCGCCAGGCTCTTTGCAGAAACCTGTGCACGCCTTCGACGCCCTGCATACTCCAGGGCTTTACTGCTTCCAACGGCCCCGTAAACATCTCATAGAGCCTCATCGAATCGGCGCCATAGTCGGCAACAATTTTATCTGGATTGACGACATTGCCGCGTGACTTGCTCATTTTCTGGCCGTCTTCGCCTAAAATCATTCCCTGATTGACGAGCTTCTTAAACGGCTCTTTTGTACTGACATAGCCGAGGTCGTAAAGCAGTTTATGCCAGAACCGCGAATACAAAAGGTGCAGGACAGCATGCTCAGCTCCGCCGATATACAAATCGACGGGCATCCAGTATTTTTCTTTTTTGCTGTCCCAGCCTCCGGCGTTGTTATCTGGGTCGATGTATCGCAGGTAATACCAGCAACTGCCTGCCCACTGAGGCATTGTATCTGTCTCGCGTTTTGCCTTTGAGCCATCAGGCAAAGTTACATTGACCCAATCGTCAATGCCTGCCAAAGGTGACCGGCCTGTTCCGCTCGGCTTATAATTTTCGACCTGCGGCAAAGTTAAAGGCAACTGCTGTTCGCTGAGTCCGACAACGCTATTGCTATCTGTGTGCAAAATCGGAAACGGCTCACCCCAGTACCGCTGCCTGCTGAAAAGCCAATCACGGAGTTTATAATTGACTGCCTTTTTGCCAAGTCCTTTTTCCTGGAGCCAGTTTGCAATCTGCTCTTTAAATTCTGCGGTTGGCAGGCCATTGAATCGGCCGCTGTTTATTGCCTTACCGTCACCGATGAAGCACAACCGACCTTTTTTAACCATCTCGGCCTGCTCAGCATCCTGCGGCTCAACGACCGGTATAATGAGCAGGTCAAACTTTTTGGCGAATTCGAAATCCCTTTCATCATGAGCGGGCACCGACATAATTGCTCCGGTGCCGTAGCTTATTAAGACGTAGTCGCTTATCCAGATTGGGATTTTTTTGTTATTAACCGGATTGATTGCGTAGGCGCCGGTGAAGACGCCGGTCTTTTCTTTCGCTAAATCAGTCCTGTCGAGGTCGCTTTTGCGAGCCGCCTCCTGGCGATATTTTTTTACGGCGGCACATTTATCCTTTGCTGTGATTACATCCACAAGCGGATGCTCAGGCGCCAGCACCATATAAGTTGCGCCAAAGAGCGTATCCGGCCTGGTAGTGAAAACGCGTATACAATCGTCTCGGCCATCAACTTTGAAATCGACCTCAGCACCAATACTTTTACCAATCCAGTCCTGCTGCAATTTTTTTATTGATTCGGGCCAATCCACCTCGGCTAAATCTTCGAGCAATCTCTCAGCATATTCTGTAATTCCCAGCATCCACTGTCGCATCGGCTTTCTGATTACGGGGTGTCTACCTCTTTCACTTACGCCGCCGATTACTTCCTCGTTGGCCAGGACCGTGCCGAGCACCGGACACCAATTCACCGGCACCTCCGCCTCATAAGCAAGACGATGCTCATCTATGTACTGTCGTTTTTGCTCTTCAGTTAATCCCTTCGGAATACGCAACTGGTCAATCGGTTTGGCTTTTTGTTCAGCTTCATCAAAGTAACTATTAAAGAATTTCAGGAAAATCCACTGCGTCCACCTGTAATAATTCGGGTCGGTAGTATTAACCTCCCGCTGCCAATCATAGCTAAAGCCCAGCGATTTAATTTGTTTGCGTATGCGGGTGATATTCTTTTTTGTGGTTTCGGCGGGGTGCGTGCCGGTTTTAACGGCATATTGTTCAGCGGGCAGGCCAAAGGCGTCCCAGCCCATCGGATGCAGCACGTTAAAGCCTTTCATCCTTTTATAGCGGGCGATGATGTCGGTGGCGGTATAACCTTCCGGATGGCCGACATGCAGGCCGTCACTACTCGGATACGGGAACATATCCAGCACGTAATATTTATCCCTCGAATCATCGCAGTCGGCGGCCTGAAAGGTCCTGTTCTTTTCCCAGAACCGCTGCCATTTTTTTTCTATAGCATTGAAATCATAGCGGGACGTTTTCTCATCCATTTATTACTCAACTCCTTTTTAACTCGATACTTCGAGCAACAATTATATTGAGGATTGATACCATCGTCAAGTCTGCGGTCCGTTTGCAACCTGCTGATGATTGCCATGAAAAAAAATGCTTGTTTTTGCAGTAAGGATAGGCATAATGCTGCTGGTGACGAAGTGATGATTTTGTATCCGCCGCAGGCGGATAAAACTATGCTGGGAACACAAGACGGCAGAAAAGATATGCATATAAGAGGTTCGAAGTGCGATAGCGGCTGTGCCGCCGGAGCTGATGCGGAAAGTGCAGCTGTTCTGATAAAATTCAGAATCGTGGACAGCTTGAGGTTTCTCTCACACGTGGAAACACTGAGGGTTTTCCAGCGGGCCTGCGTCCGGGCGGGGATAGAAATTCAGTACACAGAGGGTTTCAACCCCCACCCGAAACTATCTCTTCCTTTGCCGAGAACCGTCGGGGTGGAATCGGAGGACGATTTGCTGCAGCTGAAAGTGCACATGGGTCAACGAATAAAAAATCAGTCCGCGACCTCACCTTTCGATTGTGAGCAACTCAAGAGAAGACTTTCGGATGAACTGCCGCAGGGCTGCCAATTGCTTACAGTAAGCCTGGCAAAAGACAAAGCTTCATTGCAGCCGAGGTTGGCTACGTACATACTGCCGGTAAAAAAAGAGCACATCAACGAGAAACTAAAGGCTGCTATTAAGCGTTCGCTGGCAAGTGAAAGCCTCAGTTTGCAGCGTCGGATAAATGATAAAAAATTGAGGTCCAAAACTGTGGATGTCAGAGGTTTTCTGAAATCGATTCGTGTAGACGAAGCGGTTGTCATAGTCGAATGCGGGGTCAGTTCTGCCGGCTCGATACGAGTGGATGAGATTTTAGAGCTGCTCGAGCTGGACGCGGAGAAATTAGCTGGGCCGATAAGGCGGGCAGCAGTGGAATGGCAAAGCAACTGATTTTCGAAAAATTAGTCGGGATGGATGAACGATGGCAAGAGAGATGCTTATAAATGTGGCTGAGAGCGAAGAATGCCGAGTGGCTGTGGTTGAGGACAGCGCGCTCGAAGAGCTGTACATAGAAAGGGCAAGTCGAGGCCGGTATGTCGGCAATATCTACAAAGGCAGAGTGGTAAATGTTGAGTCAGCCATCCAGGCGGTGTTCGTAGATTTCGGCGCGGCCAGGAACGGTTTTCTGCACATCAGCGACCTTCACCCCCGATATTTTCCCAAAGCTGACGGCAGCCGAACCGAAACTGTCGGGCATCGAAAATCACTAAGGCTTCGCCAACCCATACAAAACTGCCTTCACAAGGGCGATGAAGTCATTGTTCAGGTAACCAAAGAAGGGATAAACACCAAAGGGCCGACCCTCAGTACATATCTTGCGCTGGCGGGCAAATTTCTGGTTATGATGCCGTGGATGCGAAAACACGGGATTTCCCACAAAATCGAAGATGAGAAGGAGCGTGCTCGGCTGCGGGAGATGCTCGAGGAAAGCAGACCGCCGCAGGGGCACGGCTTTATCATCAGAACAGCCGGCCGGGGATGCTCAAGAAGGGATATGCTCAGGGATTTGAAGTATCTCGAGCGGCTGTGGGGCACTGTTCAGAAACGGATGAAAAGCGAGAAAGCTCCCGCGGAGCTCTATCGCGAATCGGACCTGGTTATTCGAACACTCAGAGATGTGTTTAACAGCAAAATCAGCGCGGTAATATGTGACTCGGAAAATGTGGTCCGCAAAATCAAGGACTTTTTTTCACAGGCTTACCCGCGTCTTGAGCGCAGAGTTGTCTATTATGACGGCAAAATTCCGCTTTTTCATAAGTATAAAATTGAAGATGAGATTGCGAAGGTTCAGTCTCGCACAGTGGAACTTAGAGAAGGCGGCTCAATCGTGATAGAACAGACGGAGGCGCTGGTGGCCATAGATGTCAACAGCGGACGATACCGCAGAGACCAGAGCGCCGAACAGACGGCGTATAGAATCAATACGGAGGCGGCAACTGAGATTGCGCGGCAACTGCGACTGCGCGACCTCGGGGGACTTATAATCTGCGATTTCATCGATATGCGCAACGAGAAACACCGCAGAGATGTGGAAAGGACCTTCCGGACGGCAGTCAAGGCCGACCGGGCAAGGTCAAAAATACTGAGAATAAGCAGTTTCGGAGTGGTGGAAATGACCCGCCAGAGAATGCGTCCATCGCTGCAGTCGGCAATCTACCTGGCGTGTCCGAACTGCGGAGGCACAGGATTCGTCAAAAGCCACGAGTCACTGGCCCTCGATGTCATCAGGCTGCTAACTCTTTCGGCTGCGAAGGACCAGGTCAAGCGTATCGAGCTGTTTGTCCCGCCGGAAGTTGCCGAATATCTGCATAACGAAAAAAGAACTGCAATTGCACACATTGAGCAGCTCAATGACAAACGCATAATAATTCATTCTGCGACAAACTACACCGGCGAACAACTCGAACTGGTATGTTATAACCAAAGGGGCAGTATAGTAAAATTATGAGTCGGCATCTCGTATATGCTGCATCCATCGGAGACTGCGGTTGAGGGCAGCGTAAGTCTGTCGGGCCGCGGAGATGCAAATGGGACGGAAACGTAAATTCGACCTTGCTGATATACAATTGTTGGTCCTCGACGTTGACGGTGTTTTAACCGATGGGACACTGATAATCAACGCCGACGGAAGCGAAAGCAAATCCTTCAATGCACTCGACGGCCACGGGATTCGAATGTGGCAAAGAGCGGGTCTGAAGGTCGCCTTTTTAAGCGGCAGAAGCTGCGAGCCGACAAAACATCGTGCCGAGGAGCTCGAGGTGGACTACTACTTCCAGAATTGCTTCGACAAGCTGCCGATACTCAAGGAACTTCTCGAAAAGTCAGGAATCCGCAAGGAGGCTGTTGCTTACATCGGTGACGATTTGCCGGATTTGCCGGTGATGAGATATGTGGGATTCGGAGTAGCTGTTGCCAACGCCACCGATGAGGTCAAGCGTTACGCTGATTACGTAACCAGCCGAGAAGGCGGAAACGGCGCGGTGCGGGAAGTGATTGAATACATCCTTAAAAAAACCGGCAGGTGGCAGCAGTTGATGGAAAGATATTTGGCGGACCACCAGACCGTATGTCCGCCATAGGCGGATAAAAATGACGTTTTCTGCAAGAGTGATGGATAAATAAAACTGCCATGATTTTCAGGTCACGAAAATTATCTATATGGGTTGTCTCGTTCGGGGCTGTGCTGATGGTATTTCTGCTTTACAGTCTGTCAAGCCGGACGCCACGAATTGAGATAGATATCGGCCCGGAGGCAGTCAACACGGACAGCAACTTCGGCGGTGAGGTAGGCGTTGTCGGCGGGGTGGGGGTTGGGCAGGTCGAAACAGCCAGATTCACGACCTTAAATAAGGATAAGCAAATAGAACGGGAATTCGGATTTGAGAGACTGCTGCACGAGAGCGGCAACGAATGGGCAATTGAAAAGCCATTTATGAACATTTTTAGGCCGAGCTTCAAATGTTACATTACAGCCGAGGAAGGGGACGTTCAGGTCGAGACGGCTGCTGGTAAAACCAGCCCCAAAGACGCGAAACTCCGCGGAAACGTGGTCATCCATATTGTGCCTGAAAAAAACAGCAAGATGGGGGAAGGTTTCATCTATCTCGACGATGTCACTTATATCAGTGAAAAATCTCAGTTCTCGACTGATGGGCCTGTCAAATTCGCTTCTGCCGATGTGCAAATGTTCGCCACCGGCATGGAACTTGTCTATAACGAGGCGCAGGAAAAGCTTGATTTTTTAAGAATAATCAAGTTAGAAAGTCTGCACATAAAACCATCTTCGCAGGCGTCGCTGTTTTCATCGCGAAGGCCCGGGAGCGCCGGCCCAGCCGATGCCAACAGCAAGATTCAACCGAAGGAAGGGACACCTGAAACAGGCGTCGCCGGTGCCGCCGGCAAAGAGCCGACCGAGCAGGCCAAAGGACGAAAATACAGATGTCTGTTCAGCAAAAATGTTTTTGTAAACCACCCTGAGCAGGTAATCTTCACTGATGAGCTTTTCATTGACAATATATTTGAGCCGAAAGGCCCCGCCTCGTCGTCCACCGAGGTTGAGCCAACTGCTGTGGAAGGCGGGAAAATTCCGCTGCCCGATGCCAACAGGCAAAACATCGCAGGTGGACCAGGCAAGCCAGAGCAACGGGACAAAACCTCAACCGATATTGTTGTTACATGCGACAACGGCATTTTTATTACGCAGATGGACTCAACAAAGGTGTATGGGAGTTCTATTGAACCGCCTGCTGCTGAGAATACTATAGAGAAATGGAAAACTTTGATAAATTCCATCGATATCAATGAGAGGCCCACCTTCGTTGCTCAAAGAATTGATTACAACTACGACCCCTCTGCAGGAGACATTACTGCCAGTGGCTCATCGGAACTTAAGTTCTATGCAAACGATGTGGCCGGTTCGCCAAATTCGGTTCCGGTGACGGTTACTACAGAGAAGAAGGCCACATTTTTGCCGGCTGAAAACAAGGCTGTTTTCGAAGGTGATTGCGTCTGCAAAATGTTCCGGGCCGATTCCGGCATCGAGCAAGAGTATATGCTGTCGGCGCCGAGGCTGACGATAAATTTATACAGGGACAAAAAGAAAAGCTCGGGAGGCAGCGTAAACGCTATCGAGTATTTGACGGCTGATAACGGTGTGGTTCAGCTTGCGAACGCAAGATGGAAAGCGCCGGCGGAAGCCAAAAAGCTGCTGGGCTTTATAAAGCTGAAGTGCCACAGGTTCGATTACGACCCTGCTAAGCAGTTGTTTTTAGCCAGCGGGCCGGACGGCTTAATCGCCGCTGACCATTCCAAGATAATCCAACAGAGGCAGAGAAAAAAATCAGAGAAATTCAGCCTGAGCCAACCCTGCTATGCGGTTTTGCGGGACTTCGACACACTAAAGTACCATTTAGACTCCGACCACCTTGTCGCCGATTCGAATCTGGGCCAGATGCTTATCGATTATTTCCCTATCGTTGACGGCAAAGAAGGTGAACATGTCGAGGCCGGCACCAGCCACGTAGAGGCGGTCCTCTACGAAACCACTGAGAGAAAACTCGAACTTTCGACACTCAGCGCCACAGACGGCATCAGCTATCGGGAAAAAGACAGGCAATTCGCGGGAAGCAAATTATTCTACAACGCCAACAAGTCCTTGATGACAATCCTCGGCAACGAGACACAACCTTGCCTCTACAACGGTGCACACGTCGACCAGATAGAGTATAACCTGAAAAGCGATACTGTTAAAACGATGATAACCGGCCCCGGCCAATTGCAGTAGGTTTCTTCAGCGGCAAAGCTCCTGCAGGTCATTTATACTCAGTTCGCTGAGGCAATCGACCACCTTCTCTGCCGGAATCAACTGCGGGACATCGTAGGAATTTGTAACAGCGACCTGATGCATACCCGCCGCTTTGGCGGCTTCAAGCCCCCAGTGCGAATCTTCAATTACGACGCACTGGTCCGACGCAATCGGGTTTTCGCTTTTTTCTCCGCAGGATGCCTTATGGCAGTTGAGCTTCTGCAAAGTCAGCAATAGTCCATCCGGTGCGGGTTTGCCTCTTCTTATCTGCTCAGCGGAAACTATACAATCGAAAAAGTGTCTCAGTTGTGCACCTTCGAGTATCAAATTAATTTCCGTAAGAAGCGCTCCAGAACATATAGCCATCGGTATATTGTTTTGCCTGAGCATCTCGAGGAAGTCACGTACGCCTTCGATAATTCTGCCTTCGGTCATTGCCAGCTTTTCGTACAACTGCTTTTTCTCTTCGAGAGCCTGCTGTATTTGCTGACCGTCAAGTCGAAGCCGGCCTTTTTGCTGAAGCTCCTTAAAAAAATCGAGGTCTGAAAGGCCGAGATAATACTGATAGTAATCCTTTTTCGTCATCTGGAAGCCGAACTTAGCAAGCACTTTATTCAACGAACGAAAGTGCAGTATCTCCGAATCTGTTATCACCCCATCGAAATCAAGTATGACTGCTCGAAGCATGGCTTTTCCCTCACTCCTTTGCTACCGGCCCAACCAGAATACCATAATCGGTAAATGTCGATTTATCGCCGGTGCGGATGAGCTCGGCGAGCGTTGCGATTTTTGGAGCGTTTTTGGTGATGAATCTATGGGCAATTGCTGCCTTGCGTTTTTTGACGGGAATAAGGTTGTCCTGGCCGTTACCTGAAGTCGTCGGCACATCCATATTGACCTTTGTGCTCGCCTGGCCGCAAAACAGATAGCCTGAAATTAAGGTTATCGCGATATCGACAAGCGCTCTGCCGCAGAGGTCCATATACTCGTTGCCGCTGCCTTTCACAAAGGTGACGGCGTTTTTTAACTGCTCAGTTCCAGCGGCAAGTTTTTCAAGCAAATCTTTCAGTTCAGATTCATAATTTTTTTCGGCGAGCTCGGTGATGAACTTTTCAGCGGTGCCGCTGCATACGCCCCGCACGGCGGCGACAACCTGCAACTGGCTTGTTCCTTCGTAAATTGTCGTTATCCTTGCGTCACGAGCGTGACGTTCGCAGGCGTAATCCCGCATATAACCGGAGCCGCCCAAGACCTGAATCGAATCGTAAGCGACGCTGTTGCACATTTCCGAACAGTAGTATTTGCTCATCGGCGTCAACATTCCGGAATACCTTTTGTATTTTCGAGCGTCTTCCTTAAGCCGTTTGGCCTTTTCTTTATCTTCGGGCGGGTTCGTTTCGAGCCGTTTGGCATATCCTATTTCCATATCCACCACACGCGATGTCTCATACAAAAGCGCCCGGCCTGCCTCGACGGCAATTTTCATATCAATCAGCATGTCGCGTACAGCGGGCAGCTTTTCGATAGCGACGCCGAACTGCTTTCTGCTGGCGGCATAATCCCTCGCCACCCTGAAAGCAGCCTCGGCTATTCCCACAGACTGCGCAGCGATACCTATACGAGCGCCGTTCATTAGCGCCATAACATACGTTATAAGTCCGCGCTGACGCTCGCCAATAAGCTGGCAGGAAGTATTGTCAAAGAATATCTCACAAGTTGGTGAACCGTGAATACCCAGTTTATCCTCCAGCCGGCGGATATGGACGGCAGGGCCTCTGTCGCAGACGAACAAACTCAGTCCGCGGCCATCAGTAATCTGCGGCTCACTGCGAGCCAGCACCAGCAGGACATCGCCGCAGCCATTTGTGATGAAGCGCTTCACTCCGTGCAGAAACCAATTGCCTTTGTCATCCTGAAAGGCCCGGAGTTTAACCGCCTGCAAATCAGAGCCTGCGTCCGGCTCGGTCAAAACCATCGCACCTGTAACTTTTCCTGCGGCGAAATCGGGTAGATACTTCTGCTTGATTTCCTCGGACGCGAAGGCATTAATCGTCTCTGCGATTCCCTGCAGGCCGAATATGTTCATAAGCGATGCATCCGCCCGCGAAACAATCTCGATGGCCATCGAGTAAACTATGTTCGGAAAATTCAGGCCGCCGAACTGATGAGGCAGAGTAAAACCCATAACCTCAGACTTTGCCAACTTTTCGAGGGACTCGGCAATGCCTTTGGCATACGTTACCGAGCCGTCTTCGTTGAGGGTATTGCCCTGGCGGTCAACGTCCTCAGCACGGGGAGCGATAAAGTCGGCGCTCAACTCGCCGAGTGAATCCAGGACCATATCGTAATTGCGCACAGCCTCGGCGGCGTCGGCGGGTGCGTAATCGAACTGCGAGGCGAATTTGAAATTTTCTTCGCACAGTTCAGCGAAGACGCCGAGGTCGATGTGTTTGAACAAAAACTGTATGTCGTCGTTGTCCTTGTAGAAATTAGCCATCTTTTACTGTCTTTTCTTCCTTAATACTCTTTTCTTTTATTGCCTTTATCATTCGCGGGACTACTTCGTTAAGGTCGCCTACTATTTTGTAATGTGCAATCTGAAAAATCGGCGCTTCAGGGTCGCTATTTATCGCGACAATCTTCTGGCTCTGGCTCATCCCGGCCTGGTGCTGAATAGCACCACTTATTCCGACCGCTATATACAGGCTCGGCCGAACCGTTGTGCCCGTCTGGCCAACCTGATGGTCGCTGTCGATAAAGCCCAAATCGACAGCCGCTCTTGTTGCTGCCGGCGCTGCGCCGAGGCAATTGGCCAAATCCCAGATGAGCTTAAAGTTGTCCCTGTTTCCGACGCCGGCACCACCAGCTACGATTATCCGAGCAGCCTTTAAGTCCACCTTCTTAGGCCGCTTATGCTCAGCCAATATCTCCAGCGCCAGACAATCGCTGCTTAGTGCGACCTTTTCTTTGATAATCTGGCCTTTACGAGCCGTGTCAGGCTCTTGTCTACGCATAACGCCTTCACGCACAGTCGCCATCTGAGGCCAGCGGTCGTAATTGATAATCGTCGCGATTATATTTCCGCCGAACGCAGGGCGAATCTGAAACAACAGGTTTTTATGAACCTCTTCATTATTCGGAGGCTTGTGGTCACCAATCTGTAAATCGGTACAGTCGGCAGTCAGGCCGGCCCTGGTTGCACTTGCAATCCGGGGAGCCAAATCCCGCCCTGTTATGGTAGCACCGTAAAGCACTATCTGCGGTTGATACTTATGAATCAAATCGAAGATTACTTTTGCGTAGCTGTTTGCCTGGTAAGCACCGAGCAGCGGATGCTCGGCAAGATACACCTTGTCGGCCCCGTAATGTATTAACTTTGTCGCAAGGCCTTTTACATTGTCGCCCAAAAGAGCCGCTGCCAGCTTTACGCCCAATGTATCAGCTAATCGCCGGGCCTTGCTCATCAGTTCAATCGGCGTATCTTCCAAATGACCATTATGCTGCTCGGCAAAGACCCAAACCTCGCCTTGTCTATTTACATCAATCATAACTCGCCTCTCGTCGCTCGTGGCCCGTCATGGGTTATGCAATTATCTTATCTTCGATTAGTTCGTGCACCATATTCGAAACGCCTTCGTCTGTCGGCTCGATGTTTTTGCTTTCCTTTGCAGCGAGGACGACGCTCTGTATGCGATGGACTTTGGTCGGTGAGCCGTCCCGGCCACACCATTTCAAATCAGCCTCGATAAAATCCAAATCCCACTGCTTTATCAACAGACCTCTCTGCTCCAGCTCGCTGCATTTGTGCTTAACCAATTCCTTAATGCTTTTTTCATCAGCGGCAGGGTTGTCATCTTTGACCTCTTTTTCAACTTCGACCGGCGTCATAGCATTTTTATACTTCATCATTTTTTTTGCTGCTGCCGCCCTCGGCGTATTTGCATCGGATGTAATGGTCAAAAGGGCCGGCAGTTTCGTCCGTACCTGCTGCCAGCCGTTGCCGATATTTCGCTGAGCGGTTATCGTTTTGCCGTTAAGCTCCAAAAGCTTTTCGACATAGGTAATCTGCGGAACGCCTAATTTTTCCGCCAGTTGCGGTCCGACCTGCGCGGTATCGCCGTCTATCGCCTGCCTGCCGCAAAGCACAATGTCGTAATCCAGCTTTTTGACTGCACAGCATAGAATGTAGCTCGTAGCCAAGGTATCGCTGGCTGCACATCGGCGGTCGGTAACAAGAATTGCCTCATCCGCCCCGCGGTAGAGCGAATCCCGAAGAATCTCCGCTGCCGCCGGCAGCCCCATCGTAATGACGCTGACGCTGCCGCCGAACTTCTCCTTGATTTCGAGAGCCGTCTCGAGCGCGTTCAAATCTTCCGGATTGAAAATCGCCGGCAAAGCACCACGCCTGACCGTGCCGTCATCGTTCATCGCATCGCCGGTAATCCTTTTTGTGTCCGGCACCTGCTTGATTAAAACAACGCAATTGTAGGCCAATTCTTTCTCCCTGCAGAAACCCTGTCCGAAAACATTAACTCCCGGAAAAGCACCAGTTTAGTGAAATTCGGCCTGAAGTCAATCTCAAACCGATTCATCCGTAGGCGTGTAGGTCGGTTGATTCTTCGCCGATACTCTATTGCAAAGTTTCAAGATGTTACCGCCACAGCTTAGAGGCAACCTTCGCAGTTGTGATGGTTAAGCCGTACTGTAGTAAAACCAAAAAGGCACCGCCGACAAATACGACTGCCCAAAATATCGGCGCAGTAAAGGTAAATGATATAAACGGAGTTTCGAATTTTGAGCCTGGGACTCGGCCGGCGACGGCCCACAACGCCAACAGAACACAGATTAAAACCATAACGGCTGCACAGAAGATGGCTGTTCTTTTGGGGGTTAAGTGGTCATCACGAGTAAGCGAGAGTCTTCTGGCGGAGTAGATGCCGGCGAGAATGCCCAAAAAGATGTTGCCTATGGGGATGCCCATAAAGAAGCCGAGCGCACAAACAGAATAAAAGATGTACAGAGTGCCAATCGCCTTTGAGCTCATTGTATAGGCGTTTTTGACCCAGCATTTGAGAAAGGCTACATCAATCAACAGCCCCGGCAACAGACTCCACAATGCCCACGGGCCCAAGGCCTTTACACCAAAGGCAACGGCAGCAAAAAGAACGGTTGCCATAAAAAAGGCCGCTGGTGCCACAAGGCCAAAAAACATGCCGAGGATTAAAGATTCGACCTTGCCCATAATATTGCCATTCCTTCCTTTACTATTATGCTCTTTCATCCTCGCCGTACTCCAGGCCGGGGAAGACACTCTGCAATGCCTTGTCGAAACTGGTGGTATATACGATACAGATAGAAAAAGTGACTGCCCAGTACAAGTGAAAAATGTAATTACAAAAGGTGAACATTATGAGGACAGATATCAAGCCCAAGACAACCTGCGACATTGTCGCATCACGGTCGCTGATGCACTGCTCATTGATAATCCTGATACGCAACATCAAGAGCAGCAGAACACCGTTGACTATGTTCCATACTGGAAAGACGAGCCACCAGTTGTGGACGGCGCTGCTTTTTATCACATACCACGCCGAGACGATGCCTGTACCGGCGTTTGCCAAGACCGCGAAAATCAGCATAACGTTTTTCTCGGAGTCGGTTTTTTCCCTTGTAGTAAAGATGTGATAAATACTAAGGCACAGGCCGCACAGAAAAAGTACGGCTATGACGAATACCCGGCCATCGTGAACTTTCGTCATCAAATAGTATATCTGCTCTCGCATCGGAGTATTAGTGGCGTAGAGCAGAATAAGCGTGGCCGCCATCAAAAACAGCGACAATTCGTCGTAGGTGGGAATGAACCATCCGGGCTTTTCCCCCCAAAGCTCGGCCAAGTCATCCTGACTTTGTGGGCTGGTAGTTGCAATGTTCCACAAGGCAACTGCTTCCCTTGCCTGCTGCAACTTTTCCGGAATATCGGTACTGATGGCGGGCCTGTCTTTGGTGGTTATAGGAACACGCAACTCGTGCCTGCACTTTGGGCAGTGGCCTTTCTTGCCACGGCCCGCTTCTTGCGCCAGTATCCTCTGTCCGCAATAAATACACTTGAACCTTATCACGGCTCAACCTCGCCTCCTGGAGTTGTCATGCTGAGCCGAAGGCGAAGTATCTGGCTTTCGCAAGTGAGACCTGTCCGCCTGCCGACGAGATTCTTCGCTGCGCTCAGAATGACATTTCGTCATCTATTTACAGACAGAAAATCAGTAATCCAGAAAGACAATATCTTCCGGGATTGCTACCACGTCTCTGCGGCCGGGGCCGAGGAGCTTTCTGATTTCGCTGCTGTGCTTGCCGATGAGGGTCTTTAGCTCGGCGCTGCTGAAGTTTGTTACGGCTTTTGCGTTTTCATTGAGCATAACAACCGAGCCAGCTTCGAATGTGCCTTTGACGGAAACCACGCCGCTCGGCAAGAGACTCTTTCGGTTTCGCAGCGCTTTCATTGCGCCATCATCAATAAATATCGTGCCTGCGGCGGCGCTATTAAGAATCCACCTTGCGCGGTTACCCAATTTGCGATTTGGCATAAATAATGTGCCGATTTGCTCGCCTTTAATGATTCGGCCAATGACATTTTCCAATCGGCCATCCGCCAGAACCAATCGGCAACCTGCGGTGGAGGCAATTTTAGCGGCCTCTATTTTGGTTTTCATTCCGCCGGTCGCATATCTGCTGCCGCTTCTGCCGGCGCTTCGCATAACTTTATCGGTTATTTCATAGACGACCGGTATCGGCCTGGCATCGTCGTACTTTCGCGGGTCCTTATCGTAAAGGGCGTCAATATCACTTAGCATAATCAATAAGTCCGCATCAATTTTGCTGGCGACGAGGGCGCTTAGCCTGTCGTTATCACCAAAGGCTGAGCCGATTTCTTCGGTGGAGATACTGTCATTTTCATTGAGGACAGGTACGACGCCGAGTTGTAGGAGCGTCTCAACAGCATTGCGAAGGTTGAGATACGTTTTTCTATTGTTGAGCACATCGGCGGTCAGCAAGACTTGGGCGACGGTAACACCAAAACGGTCAAATGCCTCTCGATACTCAGTCATCAGCAAAGGCTGGCCGATAGCTGCACAGGCCTGGCGCATCTTTGTATCTTTTACCTTTTCGGTCAGGTTCAGTCGCCCTGCACCCATGCCGATAGCGCCGGAGGTGATAATGACGATGTGTTTATCTTTTTTCCGCAGCTCGGCGATTTGACCGGCTATCAGCCGGATGTAGTCGGTGTCGATTTCGTTGGTGCCCTGCTTTGTGAGCGTGTTTGTTCCTATCTTGATAACTACTTTTTTTACGTTGTCGAAGTTTCGCATTTATAGCTCACAATTCTTTTGAAGCTTTTTATGTGTAAACTTCCTTGCGTTTTTGCCTGAGTAGTTAGCGACAATCTGGCCTGAGCCGAGGAGTTTCCATTTGTAGATAACAAGGCCTTCGAGGCCGACGGGGCCGCGAGCGTGAATTTTGGCGGTGCTGATACCGACTTCGGCACCGAGGCCATAGCGGAAGCCATCGCTGAACCTTGTGCTGGCGTTCCAGAATACATTAGCTGAATCAACGAGGTTCATAAACTTAGCTGCCTTTTGTTTATCAGCGGTAGCGATTGTATCGGTATGGCGTGAGCTGTAACGATTTATATGCTCGATTGCCTCATCGAGACCATCGACGACTTTTATCGAGATAATATAATCGAGATACTCCGTTGACCAATCCTTGTCGGCAGCCGGCTTTACTTTGATTATCGAAGCTGTTTTTTTACAGCCGCGAAGCTCAACGCCTTTGTCCTCTAAAGCGGTTTTGACTTTCGGCAAAAATTCTTTAGCGATTTTAGCATCGACCAGCAAAGTTTCAGCGGCATTACAAACGGCAACGTACTGACACTTCGAATCGACGGTGATATCAACGGCCATATTCAAATCGGCATCGCCATCCACATAGACGTGGCAAATTCCCTCGGCGTGACCCAAGACGGGTATATTAGTGTTATCCATTATGTGGCGGACGAATTCGTTCGAGCCGCGAGGAATAATCAGGTCGATATATCCATCCAATTTCAGGATTTCCGCGACGTCGGCACGGGTTTCCATCAAGCCGAGCCAGCCTTTTGGGATGCCGGCCGATTCCGAAGCCCGGCTGATTAGCTCAGCCAATATTTTATTTGTGTACTGTGCCTCTGAGCCGCCCTTGAGCAGGACGGCGTTACCGCTTTTGAGGCAAAGGGTCGAGATTTGGACAAGTGCATCCGGCCTTGATTCAAAAATAACGCCTATAACACCAATAGGACAACTTACCTTATAAAGCTGAAGCCCTTCATCAAGTTCGGTGGCCGACAGTGTTTTTCCGACTGGGTCTTCAAGCTTTATTAAGCTTTCGATGCCGGCGCATACCTCTGCGATTTTGCCCTCGTCGAACTTAAGGCGTTTGAGCAATGGGGCAGCGAGATGATTCTGGGCGGCAGCGAGGTCCTTTTTGTTGGCTGAGATAATCTCAGGGCTGCGCTGCTTCAGGGCTTTGGCTATTTCAGCCAAGGCGCTATTTTTGACATCGGTTTTGACTGCAGACAAGGGAACTGAGGCGTTTTTAGCTGACTTTGATAATTCGAGGATATCAGTCATAAGTTTTGGATTTATTGTTTATTATTGCCGAATGTTATTTATAATGAATTTGCATTAAATAATCAATTGGAATCGCGGGTGTAGCTTAGTGGTAAAGCACCAGCCTTCCAAGCTGGTCAGGTGGGTTCGATTCCCATCACCCGCTTTTCTATTTCACCCATTGCCAGCTTTATGCACTTCGAAATTATCGCGGCTTCTCGGACCAATGCGTCCAAACACTAAAGCCACTTACCGCACCTGTGAAAAAATCACATCGCAAACTTAAAAATCCCGACGAGTTGGGGCAATCCAAACACAAAAACAGTTTTTCCCCTAAGCGCATTAGCCTACAGGAATTACGAATTTTAGGCGATGGTCCCATAATAAAATTTTCAAAAATTTTGAAAAAAAATAAATTTGTCTGTTGACTTGGTGGGAAAGAGTGGTAATATCTCCCACTGTTGATTACCTTAGTGGGACAAATGCCATGCTTTTATTAACAGGTGAATATCAGCACTTAGTTGACGACAAAAGCAGGGTCCTAATCTCCAACAAGCTGCGGTCGCAAATCGACTGCGATGAGCACGGCAGCAATTTCTATTTAGTGCTCGGCTCCAACGGCATACTTTGCCTGTACCCGGAGAAGTACTTCGAACAAATTGTCCTTACGGTTACCGGCAGCAGCGTTGCTCCGGACGAGGCTGTGGCGTTTGAGCGAATGACCTTTGCGCTGGCTTCCAAGGTGGAGCTTGACGGGCAGGGGCGACTACTCCTGAACGAAAGGCTGCGAAAAAGAGCAGGGCTGAAAGAGAAGATTACACTCGTCGGCGTAAGAGACCACATCGAATTGTGGAACACCGAAAACTGGGAGCAGTATCTAACGGACAATATGGACCAGTACCAGAAACAAACATCGCAGGCACGGCAGATTGCGATGCAAAAACAGCAGGAGCAACTTTAATTTTTCCAAAGGAGGCAACGTGATTGGAATGGATTCAAATCATTGTGAGGTTGTAAAAGACAGCATTATCGGCAAAAGGGCGACTGACGAGCAGACCTTTGCGTCACTGGCGGTTCTTAGCGAACGCCTGGAACGGCTAAGAAAACTCGACAAAGTTTTTTCCGCTGTTGAGTTCTCACCCGCCGTTGAAAAGCTTAAAAGACGGAATAACAGGGTGCTTGTTTAGAATACCCGAGTGCTGGAGCGTGCGGCGAAGAAAACCGAACGTTATGTGCCAAACGCCAAGGATTATGAATGAGACGGCATCTGGGCATATACCGGTTCTTGCGAAGACGTTGACCGGGCAGATAAAGTTACCGCAGGAGGCGGTGATGGTCGATGCGACCATAGGACACGGAGGTCATAGTTATCTGTTCGGTAAAACTTTGGGCCCTGGGGCGACCTTAGTTGGTTTGGACATAGATAAAAAGTCGATCCACAGGGCCCAATCCATATTAAACGGTCTTGCGTGCAGGGTTATTCTTATTCATTCGAACTTTTCCAGAATTGCCGAGTGTTTGAACAATGAGGGCATAAGCGCCGTCGACTTTATCTTAGCCGACTTAGGCGTCTGCTCGGCACAGTTATCCGATGTCGAGATGGGACTGAGCTTTCAATCAAATATGCCGCTCGATATGAGATTTGACAAAAGATTAAAGACGACCGCTGCCGATATAGTTAATAAAGCGGATGAGAAGTCTTTAGCGGATTTGATTTACAGGTTCAGCGAGGAGAGAGCTTCGCGGAGAATTGCCCGCTTCATCGTGCAACGTCGCCGCAGTGAACGGATAACAACGACGTCTCAGCTGGCCCAGATAGTTTGCAGGGCGCTGGCTCGACCGGCACGAAGGCAAAGGCCGAGGATTCACGCCGCGACAAGAACTTTTCAGGCGCTGAGAATCGCCGTCAATAACGAATTGGAAAACCTTGAGGAACTGCTTACTTCGGCCCCGCCGCTTCTGAAAAAGAATGGTTATATAGCAGTTATCAGCTATCACAGCCTGGAAGACAGAATCGTTAAAAACAATTTTAAGCAAAATGAAAAGGAAATGGTTTACAAGGTTATCACGAAAAAACCGATTGTTCCTCAGCCGGATGAAATCGCAGAAAATAGGCGGGCCAGAAGCGCAAAATTAAGGATTGCGCAGAAAAAATAACACAGAAAACAGAAAAAGGAGTTTCAGCTATGACTTCGGAAGCAAAGATTGGATTGCTGTTAGGTCTGGTTTTTATATTTCTGATTGCATTTATAATCAACGGGATACCTATCTTTCACAAGGGTACAGACAACAACAAATTATCAACCAGTATGGTGAGTCTCGAAAACACCCCGCCCGGACTTGCCGCCAAGGAGCGAAGGATACAGCAGGCTTTCGAGTCAGCGGAGTCGGTCAAACAAACACCAGGCGAATTTCAGGCCCAGCCGGCAGAAAATAATAGTCTGCTCGCAATGGAATCATCGTCCCCCCCTTCCACCTTAGGGGCGACAAACCTATCTGAAACCACAGAAGCCGCTTCGGCGGAAAAAACTGACAATAAGGTGGATTCGACACTTCGACAAAGCTCAGTGCAGGCAAGCTCACCACAGGTTAAATCGAGCGGAGCGTCTTCGGCGGAGATTTACGTCGTCGCCGAGGGGGATAACCTCGGCACCATCGCCCAAAAGGTTTACGGCCACAGTGAAAAAAGTAACATTGCCCGCCTATTCCAAGCCAATCGCGGCGTTCTGAAATCACCTGACGAAATATATGTCGGCCAAAAGCTCGTTATACCGCTCTTAGTTGAGTCACATTCGGGCAAAAACAAACTCGAAAAACTTTCCCGTCCTACCCTTCTTGAAGAGGTCAAATCCATCGGTCAAAAAGGTGCTTCGGCCGATTCGAGCCGGGTTGAAGAAAACAGAAGCCACATTGTGCAGCAGGGTGATAGCCTATGGCAAATCGCAGCCGAGCAGCTCGGCGACGGCAGCCGCTACCAGGAAATAGTCGAATTAAACGCCGATATTTTAGAAAATGAAGACAGCCTGGCGGTGGGAATGTGTCTGAAATTGCCTAAGCGCTAAACAACTGGTTCGACAAGCTCACCACGAGTCAAATCATGAAGGCACGATTTCGCTTCGTTTTTGTTGTGTTTTGGGTGACGGCCATTTTGATTTTGACTGTCCATCTGCGTAATGTTAACAATCGGATTTTTTACGAGCTTTGTGTCCAAAGAGCCGAACAGACCCGACTGAAACAGCATCTCTGGCAGAAGCAGTTGGAGGTGGAAAGCCTGATAAATCCCGCTGCTGTCTCGCGACGTCTGGGCCAATAAAAACGAAATCTTCTGACCCAATTATTAGATGAAAAGTTGAGAAGCACCCGCATTATTATTGTCCTTTTTGCTCTTCTGATTGCGGCATTTTTGGTGCTGATGGGGCGATGCTTTTACCTGCAGTATTTTGCCGGCGACCACTACTTTGAAGTCTGCACAAACCAGCAGCAAAGCCGCACAGCCCAAAAACCTCAGCGAGGAGTGATTCTCGACTGCAGAGGCAGGGTTCTTGCTGCGAGCAATAAAATACAGACCATCTTTGCCGAGTCTCGAATCATAGATTACCCTATGCAGGTGTCGCGCAAACTCGGAGCTGTCCTCGGTATGCCCGCGAACAAAATCTGCAGAATTATCACGGAAGGCAACAATCCCGGCTTTGCTAAAATCAAGGTTGGTGCCAATCCCAGCCAGTGCAGCGCCGCTGAAAAAATCTACGGCATCGGCATTCAATCAGACTGGCAGCGATATTACCCGGCTGGAACTCTGACCTGTCACGCTGTCGGCTTCACGAGCGCCGACAACAGGGGGCTGGGAGGCATCGAGCTACAATACGACAAGGAACTTGTCGGCTCTGCCGGCGAAAATATATTTTTTGCCGACGCCTTTCGCCGACCCATTCAATTGAGACAGCAAAAAAGCATACTGGAGGATGGACTTGGTGTTATTTCGACCCTCGACGCTACAATCCAGCAGTTCACACGGGCTGAACTGCTTAAACAATACGAAAGCTACGAGGCTGAGTCGGCTGTGGCAATAGTGGCCCAGCCGAAGACAGGTGCGATTTTGGCTATGGTGTCACTGCCTGATTTTGACCCCAACAACATCCACACAACCAACCCGAATAATTTTTGCAACCGGGCGATAAACAGCCAGTTTGAGCCGGGCAGCATCATAAAACCGATAATTGCCGCAATAGCACTCGATGCCGGTGTTGTTGGTCGGAACGAAGAAATATTCTGCGAAAACGGCAGCTACCACGGCAAAGGCTTCGGCAGCATCGGCGAATATGCAAATCACGCATACGGCAATCTGAGCGTGCGGGAGATTCTGGTCAAATCCAGCAACATCGGAATGGCTAAAATCGGACAAAAAGTCGGCAAAGACAGGTTGTGTGAGGGGCTGGAGCGCTTCGGGTTCGGCAGGAAAACCGGCATAGACCTTCCCGGCGAAGCCGAGGGTCTTTTACGACCGGCGGATAAATGGACAGGATACAGTGTAACAAGAATACCATTCGGGCAGGAAATTTCCACGACGGCTACCCAATTGCTCACGGCCTTCTGCATCCTCGCCAACGGTGGACATCCCGTCCGCCTATTTGTGGTGAGGGCAACGGTCGACAGCACAGGGCAGGTTACAAAGTTGAAGCAACCATCGCCCGGCGTTGGTTTTGTAGTTAAGCCGGAAGTCGCCAAATGGATTGTCGAAGACGCCCTCGTCGGCGTGGTTAATGAAGGCACCGGACGCAAAGCCAAACTGGAAAAATGGCAGCTGTTCGGCAAAACAGGAACCGCCAACATCGCAAAAAGCGATGGGCGGGGTTATTCGGAGGATGACTACATCGCCTCGTTTATAGCAGGGGCACCGGTCGAAGAGCCGAAGGTGGTGGTCCTGGTTTCGATTCAAAGGCCGAACAAACATCTCGGCAAAGGTTATACGGGTGGAGAAGTCGCAGCCCCCGTAGCCGCCAGAATAATTGAAAAGACCCTGAACTACCTCGAACGATACGAATCCAATGGTGGGTTCGACACTTCGACAAAGCTCAGTGCAGGCAAGCTCACCACAGGTTCTCCGTGACAGCACTACTAAGTGCATAAGTCATAAGAGCATAAGAGCACAAGTTTTTTCCTGTGCACTTTATGTACTTTTCACCTAAGAGTCCACATGAGGCTCATCAGATGGTACCGCGATGCCGAATTCAGCCAGTTCAGGGGTCTGTGCCGACAACTGCCGATATACGAGCACGCTCGCTATCAAAACCGTCGGATACGTTGCAAATACGCCGACAATTAAGCAAAGCAAACCCAGTAGATTTATCAGGCGGCACAAAAGAAAAAAGCCGAATAGCTGCCATTTGACGCCCATCGTTGTTCGGCTGCTGGCCTTAAGCGCCTCGACGGGGCCAAGGCCTTTATCAATGACAAAGTAATAACACAAACTGAATTTTACAGCCCATACGATGCCCGGAACGATAAGCAGGATAACTCCAGCCAATATAATAAGGATGTAAAGGACTGTGGCCCCTAAAACGCGCCAGAAACAATCCCACACATCAAATAAAGTGGCAAATGGCGGTTTTCGCTCATCGCAAAAACTAAGGGCTATCTTGATGAGACCTATCTTTACAACAATGCCAACCAGAAATTCCAGAACCTGTAATAGAATTGCCAATGTGACGTCGGATGCCTTAGGCAAATGCAGACTCTTCACCACGACGACTCTGGCAACGACGGGCAAATAGATGAATATCATAAAGACAAAACCCAAACCTACAAAAAACCAAAGATTGGCCTTCATCACCCCCCAGCCGAAGCTTAACACGTCGCTGAAATTAAAATATTTACGTGCCATAATTTTCCTTTCGTGGAATCTTGAAATACGAGGGTTTCTATTCCGCAGTCCATTTGAGGTCGTTAAGGTCTTTAGTTTTGACGAACGCGATGTGCATATCATTAAACAGGACGTTGCAACCTTTATTTCTGTGATTGTCGGTGCTCAAAATCTCAGGCCCGCCGGACTGGTTCCAGCCGGGATGGGTCTCAAAGAGAAGAACCGTATCAGGTGGAGAGTTTGGTTTGGCGTGTGGATTAATCGCATAGTGGCACCGCCCTTGTCCCGCAGATGGACAAATCAGTAACTTCTTGTTGTTATAGCATGGTTCAAGCAATTCGCACCATTTATCTGCTGGGGGATACTTGCCATCATTAACAGCGGCATACATGTGCATCGCAAGGCCAAGTTGTCTCAGATTAGCGGCGCACACCGTCCGTTGCGCCATTGCTCTTGTGCTGGCAATCGCGGGCATCAGAATTGCCAACATCAGCGCAAACGGGATTACAGCGGCTGGTGGGACAGCTATACCAGCGATGGCAAGGCCTCTGCCTTTTAGCTTACCTGCACTTTTTTCGATTTTGAAGATGCTGACAAGCCCCAGAATAAAAGCCGGTATCGCAGTGATAAAGAAAGTGAAAAAGCTCAGTATGGCAAGTACCAGAGATGCAACAGCCAATCTACTTGTTCTGGCATCCGGCGCAGGGCCGATTGTGGAAACACCTGTCAGCACCCAACTGCACGAACTGCACAATTGGGCTCCATCAGGATTTTCTACTCCGCATTTTGGACAGTACATCGCCTTTCCCTTTCAAATTGATTGTAGGATTTATGCGGTACTGGTGCTAAATACCATTATTGTCCATCAGATACCAGAATATTTTTGCTTCTTTGTATCTTTTTATAGGTAAGGTCTATTGGGTTTTGGGGCTGGGACTTCCGATGTATCCTGCTTCGATGCAGAACTGGATGATGTCACGCGCTAAAGGCGCGACATCTCTGGGGCCTGACTGGCCGCCTTCAACAACCACTGCAATAGCAATACTGCGGCCCTGGGTACTTTCGGCAAAGCCTGCGAACCAGGCGCTGTCGGGCTTCTCCGTCGAGCCGGTTTTGCCATAAACCTTCACACCCTCCCGGCCAAAGTCGGCGTAGGCAAACGGACTGTAAGCTGTTCCGCCCGGCTCATTGACCACAGCACTCATACCATCACGGACAACTTCTAAAGTGAGGGGCGAGATACCGAGGATAAAGCCCTCGGCATTTCGAATTTTAAATTCGGGGTCTGAGATTTCCTTAAACAACTTCGGCTGCTCAAAGATTCCACCCCTTGCGATTGCGGCAAAGGCGTTAGCGACCTGTAAGGCTGTAACGCGCAAATTTCCCTGTCCCATCCCGAAATACCTCTTTTCGCCGGGGATAAGAGACGGAAGCTGTTCAAAACTTGAAATTGTGCCGTTTGGAACGTCCGTTGAGATTTGTCCCTGCTCCTGCCTAAAATCTCGCGACTCGTGAGCCGTAACTGGTGTCTCGTTTGAGTCATTTGAATCAAATGGCGAAAGCTGGATGTGGTGGCCGTAGCCGAACTTGAACAGCCATTGTTGCAAAACCCTCGGGTCAATCCTGTCAGCAAGGCGGGAAAAGTAAATATTACAACTACCCTTGATAGCGTTGCGTGCATTGTTCTGCCACTCGTAGTCGTGACATCTGCCGGGGTATCTATTATACAACCAGCAACTTGGCCAGCCCAGCGGCGCTTTTTGAGGGGGACAACTGATAATCTCATCAGGGGTGATTTTGCCGTCTTCGAGACCTGCGATAAGAATTACAGGTTTTATGACAGAGCCGGGCGGATATTGCTTATTCAGCGCCCGGTTTATCAAAGGTGTATTGGGGTCACTGCTGATACTTCTGTAGTTATATCGCGCATTACTCAAATCGAAAGTCGGCGTTGAAACCAGCGCCAGAATATCGCCTTTTTCGACATCAATAACAACAGCCGCCGTCGGCATTTTGCAGTTGGGATTGAGACTGCAGTCAAGAAGGTAACTTTCTATTTTCTTCTGCAGTTCGATATCGAGTGTCAGCGTAACATCTCTGCCGAGCTGAGTCTCGGTCCTACTTATGAGACTACGGTCGAGGTCGTAAATTTCCTCGCCACGTCGGCCCCTAAGAACGGTTTCACACACGTATTCTGCGCCGTCCTCGCGTCCGCACACCTCATTATCCAAATATCTCGCCAATCTGTCGTCAGCGAAGAGCTTTTTATCTTCTTCCTGCGAGGCCAGCCCGACCCAGCCGATTGTCTGAGCAGCAGCACTGCCGTAAGGATAGACCCTCTTTGCCTCGGGAAGAATCTGAACGCCGTCGGTGTGCATAAATTCAAACTGCGCGGTAAAGATATCATCATCGGTTTTCAGCTCCAGCAGTGGTTCGGCAGCGTCCATCTCCGCAATGTCATCAACCCTGCCGATAAGTAAAAGACGCTTTTCCTCGCTCGGGAATCTGGTTTCGAAATCCGCAATAACCTCCGAAAGAGGAATACTACTCATTCTGCCTGCATATTTTTGTATTAGATTCGGGTCAGGGTCGTTTCTTCTCCAGGCGGCAAATGTCCGCAGATTCCAGATTTCGTCATTTATGCTCTTGATTTTTTCTTCGATGTCCGACCGCCCAAGACCGAAATATGTACATTTATCGATAACCTGCTGGATGTTCTCCAGACCGGTTTTTATTGCCTGGCTGGCTTTGGCTTCGGCAGCAGCCGCGTCGGGCTTTTGCGCCGCTTGGAGCAACTCGGCTCTTTGGACACGCGGGTCAGCAAAACAGGTGAGTCGGTAGTTTATGTGTAGTTGGAATCGCAGCTCATCAAACGCCAGGAGCCTGCCTTTACAATCGAATATCCTGCCTCTGACGGTTTTTAACTGTCGCGACAGACCGCTGCTCAGTTTCAATTGTGCGATTTCGTCCCGAACGGACGAGCTGGGCAGCAGCTGCATCTGCACCAGCCGGAGCAAAAGAATCAGTAGGAACAGGACACTTGCGCCGACAAAGATTTTAATTCGCCTGTTATACATCGTATCTTCTTGCCCCGCATCCTATCGAGGCAGTTCGACAATCCACAAGGATGCGGATTTAGTGGTGGCTGAAACGATGTGTATTTATATGCATCCACCAAGCTGAGGGCAAGAACAAAAAAGGTCCCACTATCGCCGAGTACAACGATGTCCAAAAAAGAACCGCCCCGCCGGTGCTGTCTGCCACCGCAGCACCTTTCAGAAATGTTAGAAGATGCGCCAAAGTCCCGGCCAAAAGAGATGTAACGAATATCACGGCGGACTGATAAGGCATTTTCCGGATGGCAACAGCACGGTGCAAATATGCAAGCAAAGTGCCGAACAAACCGAAGCTGACTGTATAAGGGCCCATCGCACAGCCACTGATGTCAGCTACAAAACCTATTACGAAAGAGGTTATAATCGCTTCAGTGGTCCTGCAATAAATCGCAAAAAACACAAGAAGGACCAGCAACAGGTCAGGCTTGACATTCAAACCCGCCAATACGCTGGTCTGCAAAATAGCAGCAACCAGAACAAAACCACAAAAGCGGAGCCACCACTGCATCTAAATATCTTCCCCAGACACCCACTTTGCTGCACAAAACAGCCGGCCTTCTACTATTGCGGGTTCATTATGACCACAGCCACGTTCTCCAGAGCCTGCGTGTTACACGAAGGTTCGACCGTTATATCCCACAGGAGGGGATGCTCTTTGTCGGTTTTGCAGTCGGTTACTTTCCCTATAATCAGTGCTCCATCGAGCAACCCGGGGGTTTTGTAAGCGAAGACCCTGTCACCTATTTTTACTATGTGCTCCTTGGAAAGCAACCGTATCTTCGCTGAATTATTGCCTGCGCCCTGCATAACCCTTTTTACATCCGATTCAGCCAACTTAATTTCAACTTTTGAAGCCGGGTCAGTAACCAGCCTGACCTTCGCCGTTCGAGAACCGGCCTCGGATACGTTCCCGATGACATTGTTAAGCCCGAGAACATATTGCCCCCTGACTACACCATCATCCCGCCCACGGTTAATAATAAGTTCGCCTTTGGAGTCGTTAATCGTGGCTGTAATCACATCAGCAACCACCAGTTTTGCGCCTTCAAATGCACGCCTGTCGCGTAATCCCGACAGTTTCTCAACCTTTTGACGTTCCTGCCAGAGTTCCTCTTCGAGGTTGGTGATGTAGTTTTGATACTGCTGTTCTGTCAACCTGTCTGTAAGCGGCTGCTGTCTGTGTGCCGCCAGCGAAACGCTTCTGCCGAAGCCCAAAGGCCAGCGAAAAATACGAGCAAAACCGAACTGAAACCTATTTGTCAGACTGTGAGGGGTGAACAGTAAAATGAGTCCGCCCAACATAAACCAAGTAAACAACATCCGTCGGGAGACTTTAAATTGCTTCCTTGCCATGATTCGCGTGTTGTCGCCTACACGTCACACATAAAAAAAAGGCTTACTACCATCCGTAATCGCTATGGTCCATTGTGTCCTTCCAAAGCTCCAGATTCTGCAGATAGACACTGGTACCGCGAGCGACGGCGCTGAGGGGGTCCTCGACCCTTTCGACCTTTAATCCTGTGGCGTTGGCCAAGACCGTATCCATCCCGCGCAGCAGCGCTCCCCCGCCGCAGATGTGGATACCGTTGTCAATCAAATCGGCAGCAAGCTCAGGCTCAGCCTTTTCGAGTGTCCGCGTAACCGCATCTATAATCGCAGCTATCGGTTCACGCAGGGCCTCACGGATTTCCTCGCTTGTTATGACGATTTTCCTCGGCAGCCCTGATATAGTGTCCCTGCCTGCCACCTCCACTGTCAGCTCCTCTTCCAAGGGGGCAGCAGAGCCGATTTGTATCTTGACCTTTTCTGCTCTTGGTTCGCCGATAAGCAGATTGTACGTTTTTTTGAGGTGATTGATGATTGCTTCATCCATATCGTCACCGGCAACACGTATCGATTCACACGTGGCAATATCGGCAAGACTCATTATGGCCACTTCCGTGGTGCCGCCGCCAATATCGACAATCATTGAGGCGGTAGGTTCGGTTATCGGCAGCCCCGCACCGATACCGGCTGCCATTGGCTCATCAACGAGATAGACCTTGCGAGCCCCTGCCCGCTCGGCGCTGTCGATGACAGCCCTGCGTTCGACGGCGGTTATCCCGCTCGGAACGGCAATTACCACTCGAGGCCGTACCAAACCGCCTCTGCCGTGAACCTTCCTGATAAAATAACTGAGCATCGCCTCGGTAATCTCGAAGTCGCTGATAACGCCGTCCTTAAGGGGCCTTATCACGGTGATTGAGCCGGGCGTTTTGCCAAGCATTTCCTTCGCGACCAGCCCCACAGCCTCACCATTATTGAGCACAATATTGGTCCCTTTGCGGACGGCTACTACGGAGGGTTCATTGAGGACGATGCCTTTGTCCCGGACACAGACCAGCGTCGTACAGGTACCAAGGTCGATACCCATATCCATACTAAACCAGCCTAAAATCGTGTCCAGCAGCATCTTCGACCTCCCTTTCGATTATCAACTCCTGTAAGGGATACTGCGTACGACCAACCTTTATACAGCTATACAACCAAAAATCGGAATTGTCAATGGTGAATTTAGCTATGGGATTTTGAAGATTGTACTGTACTGAGAATAGCATATATAGGCAACGAACGCGGCTGAAGTCACCACAGCACCGAACGCCAAGGCAAGAATGACGGTATAAAGATTACTGGGTGCCGTCGCCTTTCCACCAAAACCCTGCCCATCAGGACTCATCCTTCGACTCCAAAAGTGTGAAGTGCCTAAAGTTCGGAGTGCCTAAAGTTACAAGTTATTTTTCTACTTTAGCTCACTTTAGCTCACTTTAGGCATTTTAGTTCACTGTTTCGTTCTCAGAACGCTATAAATTAGTAGAAACGCTATCGCCGGCCTTGGGCTGTTTGCTCACCATGTCGAGCAAGCCAACAGCTTTTTCAGCCTCGACATCATAAATCAAAATATCACAAATGAATTCTTCGCCGCGGGTGACGTAAAACTTCATTCCCTCCTTTACGCCATCCGCCGAGCCGATGGATATTTCAACCAGAGAATTCCCCAAATCAACGTTTGTCACCAACCCCTTAAGGCTTATCTGCGTGGTGGCGGGTTCAGCAGGCTTTACTGTCGCTTTCTGCGGCGTTACCGGCACCGCGCCGGCAACTGTCTTACCCGTCGGCCGCAGGTAACTATCCAACTTGGCCTGCAGCTCGGTCTTCTCTTCGAGCAGACGTTTGTTATCTGTCTGCAACTGTTCTATTATGGCCATCTTTTCAACCAGCTGTGCCGTGGTTTCGCTAAGCTCTTTGCGCTGTTTGATTTCTTCAGCCTGAATATGATTGAGTTCATCGAGCGTATTTTGCAACAGCGTTCCCTGCTTATCGTTGGTGGTGTAGAAATCCTTCGTTATACTTGTCCAGCTCTCCACCTGCGCAAGCAGCGACGCCCTTTCTCTTTCGACATTACTGATGTCGCCTTCCAGCTTGTCGCTTTTAGCCTTAAGAGCGGCGATTTCGTTTCTGAGCTTGTCTTCCACCTGCTGCTTCTGGCTGATATACCCATTCGCCTCATCGGTCTTGGCCTTTAATTTTTTGTCCAGACCATCTATGTTGGATTTTACATCGGCGTACTTTCCCTTGTAATTATCAGCGTTGGCAACGTAGGTTACGACAATGCCGCAGAGGAATATCGAAGACAGTGTCAGCAGCACTATCAGAATCTTTGTAAGCGTGCTCAAAATCAGCTCCCTTCGTTTAATCGTCTCTCGTCTCTCGTGCCCCGTGGGCCGTGCGATGTATTATACTGCGCTGTATGACAGTATGCAACCGAATAATCTAATTTCCAGCCCCAGACAGGTCAAGTTATTTTTGTGCCCCCACGCTTGTCTTCGACAAGAAGACGTGGGGGCGGGAAACTGCATTATCCCTGGCAAAATATCAACCTCAACCGACAGCCGGTGCAAAACCAGCAACTTTCGGCAACCTGTTTACTTAGCGCATTGCAGGACGGCCTTGGCGGCCGCAATACGGACCCGCCTGGACTGGTTTTTAAGCAGTTTTGGCAGAAATTCGGTAACGCCAATCGTCCGAATCTGGCCTATTGCCAGAGCCGTGAACATATTAACCCGCTCGATGCCCTCGGCATCCATCCCTGCTGTGAGCTCTTTTCTGAAAACATCAAGCACCTCGGCTTCTCCCTGCGTGCTGCCGAGCGCACCGAGCTGTTCCGCCGCCGCCAGCCGAACCTCCAACACCTTATCATCCAACATTGTAATCAGGGCGTTCCTCGCCTGCTGCGTCCCAAACGCACCCATCGCCTCTATACCTATATATCTGTCGTCGGCATACGCGCTTATCAGCATCGTCCACAGCTTCGGATATACCCGCTCATCTCCGAGCATTGCCATCGCTTTGGCGACCTGAAACCTGACCTTGTCACCCGAATCTTTGTCGCTCAGGGCCCAATTCAGCAGCTCTAACTGGCGAGGGTCGCCACTTTTGCCGAGTATAAGGGCGGCGTTGGCACGAATATCCTGGTCCTTGCTGAGCATTGCCTTGCGAATGAGTCCGAAATTATCCTGAAACCCAAGTTTGGCCAGCGCGTAAGCAGCAGCAATTCTGACATTTTCGTCACGGTCCTTCAGCAGTTGCCCCACCGATTCTCTTACAAAGCGATACTGCGTGTCGCCGACAGCCAAAGCCGCTGCAAATCTGACCGGCACAAATTCGTCTGCCAACAATCGTCCGACTTTGGGCATCAGTTCATTTCGCCTTGTCGCCGCCACAACCTCAATCGCATTGACCCTGACGGAAGGGTCTGTGTCAGCCAAAGCCTCCTCGATAATTCGAACAGCTTCAGGCACAAGGCTGTTAACAAGCCTGCTATCCGCCGAGGCGGCAGGCCCGCGCTTCGGAGGTTCATTGCAACCGCAGACAGCCAGCAACACATAAGCGCAGAGCAAAAGGAATATCGAATTTCGAATATCGAATTTTGACACCTGCGGTGTCGTTACCGCACGTTTGGGGCCCGATGTTGTTTCGGAATATCGAACTTCGAAATTCACTGTTCTAAAATCGAAATTCTTCAGTTTTTCACTTTGCATTTCTATGACGCCCTACCATATTTTTGGCTCGGCTCGACCGAGCTCGCCGAAATCCGACAAACCCCCGCGTCTTCCTGTCGGAAGACAGGAGCGGGGGTACTATTATGACCAAAACAAAAGCAACCGCACAACAAAAATCCAGCCATTGGCCGAATCTACTGAAAAATGTGGTCCTTTTGTCAATCGGCACCCTGTCGACAAACCAGCCCGCCACGGCCTGGCGCCGCCCTGCCTGAGCCGGCAGGTCGCCGACCTCAAAGCCGTTTCTGACACGACCTAATGAGTCAATCAGGCAGCTTATGCCGGTATTGACGCTTCGCACGATTGCGAGCCTGTTCTCCACAGCCCTGAATACACAAACAGCCATGTGCTGCACCAGCTCCGCGCTCGCAGAGACCCTGCCATCTTCAAATCTTACGAACCAGCCGTCGTTACTTATATTGACCAGCCAGTCGAGACGTTTTACGCCTGAACTATCCAGTGCGAACCTTCGGGCGATAACAGGAACTGTATCCTCATAGCAAATCATCACACTGAATCTGTAGGTTTGCCGCTGCTGTTCTCTGCCGGTCATTTCGAAGACAGTGTACTCACTGCCGGCGTCAAGTGTGTAATCATAATTATAAGGCGTAAACTTCATCAGCAAATTAAAAAGGGCCGGAAACTTTTTGTGAAAAGGAATAAACTCTCCGAACGGAACGAGGTGAATTTTATTATACCGTTTGTCCGACTGTCGGCCGTCTCGTTTGTATAGAAATGCCGAGTTATACCTTTGAACCAATTCGATCGACATATCTTCTTTTATTTCCGGCCTGCCGCCGTAGGCCCCCACAAGTACAAACGCCGTGTCTTTGGCGTGCTCACTAAGGGCTTTGTCAAATGCACGGTAGCTGTGCGAGGCATCCAGAAAATTTAATACCATTGGCTCCAGTACGGCCTGCACCATCGTCTCCGGCCAGACAATTAACTCGGCGCCCGCTGCGGCGGCCGCTTTACTCTTTTCCATCAGCCCGGAAAATATACTGTCGGACTGCTGAAATGTCCTCTTTACCGATTGTGGAATGTTCGATTGCAAAGACCCAACCAAAGGCCCCGCTTTTACGGTCTCCTGCGACTGCCTTACTCTCCATCGACCATACACAACAGCAGCAATCAGCACTGCACACACAAGGGCGATCCGCCAGACGAACGGCAGACAAGTTTTCAAAAGATTGCTGATTTTGAAAATACTTTTGAAGTGGCGAGCATCGAGTATCAATTCAGCCACCAAGCCATTGACCATTGCTATCAGAAAAGATACGCCCGCTGCGCCAAATATGTCAGCTATCTGGATGAGTGTAATATTGGTGTACTGGCTGTGCGAGAGGTGCCGCCAGAGAAATCCGCCCAGAAAAAGTCCCTGCAGCCGCTCAGCTCCCACAACCAGAACCGGCACTGCCAGAACCAGCGGTATCTTTTTCAGCCGACAGTATCGCAGACCAAAGGCCAGCATCGGCCAGAGCACAGCAGTATACAAACAAAAGGTAAGCCAGCCGACAATCGTAACGGGGACTATCCAGTACAGATTGCCGAGCCAATAACAAAGCGAGACAAAATAGGCTATAAGCGCCAAAGGTTTCGGTCTTGCGCCAGGAGAGCAAATAAGAATAAAAGGCACCCACGCAACCCAGGCCAGCCACGAAAAACCAATCGGCGGCTGAACTACAGTCAAAAAAACTGCACTTGTAATAAAGAGAAATATTTGAGTTATGATATCTTTTCTCACAGGGAATTTTGTTAATTATTCCTTTTTTAGTTTCTTATGCGTGGTAATTTCCCACTTTTTCTGAGTTTGAAAAGCTTATCTGCAATTTCTTTTGAGCTAAAGTTCTTCTGATTTTTTATTCTTTTATTCAGATTGATGGTGAAATTTTCTAGCGACATCTTGTCTTTAACTAATTCATCGCTAGGTATGTTGTTTTCTTTATAGAGTTTTTTTAGTTCTTCGATTTCTTCAGTTTCCCAGTTTCCCATAATGTTATCTCCTCATTATTTTCAGATTTTTTCACTATTGGCTGACCTCGTAAGGGTCCCAGTTTAGCACTTTTTCTCATCTGTACTAAATGTCTGAAAACTTCATTAGGTTGGAAAGGATTCTGTTTTTCACCTATACGGTTGTTAAACTTGTCTGTAAATAATGTTAAGAGGAGCGGTTCTTCGCGCATTTGTTCAGTAGGAACTTTGTTCTCATGATAAAGCCATTTGAGCTCTTGGTTTAATTGTTCAGTCCATTTTCGTTTACCCTCTCCTTCGATATCCTGTCCCTTGCACCTCTCAAGCCTTTTCTGTGATTCTTTGGCATATCGAGAAGAAATCTCAATTCCTGTATATTTTCTATTTAACTTTACGGCCACAACAGCAGTAGTTCCTGAACCACTAAAGGGATCAAGTACCCAATCATCTTTATCCGAACTTACTCTTATTATTCGAGCCAAAAGGCTTTCAGGCATTTGGCAGGGAAAAGCTGTTCTTTCGTCAAATGTCCCGCATACACGTGGATACTCGTCCCAGACATCATCCGGCATTTTCCCTTCTGGATTTGCTCGTTTATCGCGATATTTCTTTTGCCTGTCTGAAATGATGCGGACAGCGTCGTCATGAAAAGTACAATTGCTTCTGTTATTCACGAAATAAAGTATATGTGTGTGAGAGCGGGAAAATTTGTTTTTCATCTGCTGGCCGAATGAATAATGCCATATTATCCAGTTCCGCATGAACAGACCAAGCTCATCAGCGATAAGTCTTACATTGGCGGCGTAGTCGTCTCCGATGGCAATATAGAATGAGCCGTGGGGTTTTAGTACTTTTTTGCAGGCGATCATCCAGTCTTTTGTCCAGGCGATATAGTTTTCGCGCTTTTGCCTGTCGTTGTATTTATCGTACTTGTAGCCGATATTGAATGGCGGGTCAGCAAAAATCAAATCAGCAAATGGCTCCCTGACCTTGCCGAGTATCTCTACACAATCGCCGCAGATGATTTTATTGAATAGTTTTTCCACGGCATCATTTTAGCGCACAACTGCAGGATTGCAAGCAAGACTTGATTACGGCTTTATTACTTTTTGTTCCTCGAACACTTTGCCGGAGAGATAATCGGTAAAGGTAACCTTCACCGTCAGGGGCTTGTCGAAATTCTTGACTATATCGTTTACATCGAAAGCCAATCTGTAATTGGAGGTTAGAACCGTGTCAAACCAGAGTTTTTTCAGCTCATCCGGCCTGACGTGCCACTTGGCCAGCAGCGACTTATCGCTTTCTTGGCTGAGGTCCCAAAGCTGCACGTCAACAGTACCGCCGGCCTTTATCTTGTTGTCCTCGACATCAACAGGCTGTATGTAAACGATTAACTTTTCCTTTCTGCCGTCTTTATCCTTATCGTAGAGGTTGGTATACCTGGTAAGTTTGATTTTTTTGAGGTCGTAGAGACTGTCAAATTTATCCTGCGGAAGGCCCGAAATAACCTGGACCTGCTTTTTTAACTGCTGGTTCTGCGAATCGGTCTGCTGAAGCTGCTCGTGGAGCTGTCTGTTTTCTCCCCTCAATGCCCGGATTTGCTCCGCCGGCGTAAGTGTTCTGCTATCTCCACAACCTGCAGTTAATAAGAGCACAAGTGCACAAGTGCACAGGTGCACAAGAAACATCCAGCCTACGCACTTACAACTTACGTACCTACCCATTACTACTCCTTCTCCCTGTCTCTGATGATTTCCGGCGCTTTCTGCAGCACTCTGTCGGCCAGTCCGTAACTTATAGCATCTTTTGCTTCCAGCCAGAGGTTTCGGTCGCAGTCTTTTTCAATCTTGTCGGCACTCTGGCCGGTATGTCTGGCCAATATCTCGTAGAGCCTGCTTCGCAGCCGAAGTATTTCTTTTGCTTCGATGTCGAGGTCGGTGGCGGAGCCTTCGAGTATGCCTGCAATTTCCGGCTGATGCAGAAGCACCCTGCTGTTGGCCAGGAGGAATCGTTTTCCGCTTTTACCGCCGGCCAGCAGCACCGCTGCCATACTCGCCGCCTGGCCCACGCAATACGTTGCAACGTCGCACCGCAAAAACTGTATCGTATCGTAAATCGCAAGACCCGCTGTAATCGAACCGCCCGGCGAATTGATATAAAAATGGATGTCTGTCTTGGTATCTTCGTTACTGAGAAACAGCATCTGCGCAATGATTAAATTGGCGTTTGCATCATCAGTCATTCCGCCAAGAAAGATGATTCTATCCCTGAGCAGCCTCGAATAAATATCGTACGCTCGCTCAGTCCGACCGCTTTTCTCTATCACTATCGGCACCAAATTCTGATTAACTATCATAATTCATCCCGTATTGCGTAAAACCATTAGTTCATTCGCTTATTTACTTTTTTCTTTCTTTTCCTTGTCTTCCTCGTGCAGCACCTCATCGATAAGGCCGTATTCCTTAGCTTCTTCAGCGGTCATATACCTGTCTCTTTCAGTCTCAGCGGCGATTCTATCTATCGGCTGACCGGTGTGTTTTGACAGGATTTCGTTTATCATTGTCCTGGCCTTGAGGACCTCCTCAGCCTGTATCTTGATGTCCGCTGCTTGGCCCGTAACCCCGCCCCACGGCTGATGCAGCATAACCTTTGCGTGCGGCAGGGCGTGGCGCTTTCCTTTTGTGCCCGCTGCCAGTATTACCGCCGCTCCCGACTGGGCTCTGCCGATGCAGTATGTCGCCACTGGAGCGCTGACGAAGCGGATTGTATCGTAAATCGCCATTGTGTCGTCCACGGTGCCGCCCGGCGAATTGATGTAAAGACTGATTTCAGTGGCACGCTTGAGATTATCCAAGTACAGCATCTTCATAACAACCTCGGCAGCCCTGGCGTATGATATCTCGCCTATCAGAAAAACGATTCGGTTCTCCAGCAGCATATCGTCAAGGCTCATCTGCCGATAACGCTGGTACTGTCCGTACTGATTAAAAATCTCAAGATTCTTCATAACCTCTCTTGAGGGCTTTTCGATAAGCATCTGCCGCTCCTTTGTCACAGATTCACAGATTATAAGCTACCCTATTTATCGGTTTTCCTTTTGGCTGCTGCTTTGCGTTTTTTTGGCTGTTTCTTTTCGCCCGCCGCTGTCTTTTTGACTGCTTTCGGGACGGCCTTCTTTGGTTCCTTTTCCGGCTCAACTTCCGTTACCTTCGCCGACTCGAGCAGTTTGGCGATGCATTTATTTTCCCGCACCTGTAATCTGAGCTGCGCCAATGAGCCGTCGCGCAGCATCTGTTCCCGCATTCTTTCCGGCCTTTGTCCCCGCCGGACTGCCAACTGGGCGATATAGCCGTTAATCTCCTCTTCACTTACCTCGACCCCAAGTTTATCGGCAACTTTATCCATTATAAAGAACGTCTTGAGCTGCTCGGCGGCCTGTTGGTCACTTCCCGCCCGAAGCTGCTCCATATGCTCATCTATCTGCTCACGCGCCAGGCCCCTCTGCAAAAGGCTGATATACTGTCTTTGCAGAAGCGTAGCCGATTGCTCCGCAACGATGTCCGTAGGCAGGTCGAAGCTGGTATTGTCGAGCATATATTTGTAAATCTGCTCGGCCATATCGGCCTGCACCTGCTGCTCCAATCGACTCTGCAGACCGTCCCGAAGTTTCTCGCGCAGCTGGCCTTCGTTCTCGACGCCGAATCTCCTGAGGAAGTCCTCGTTAAGCTCGGCGGGTTTAAGCCACTTAATATCCTTGATGGCGATTTTGATATCTACCTTCTTGCCGCGATACTCCTGACGGAAATACGTCTTGGGAACATCCACCGTAATCTTCTTAATCTGTTCTGTCTTTGCGCCGACCAGAAGCTCATCGAGCTTCTCAACCGCAATTGCACCGACAAAGCCGTTTCGCCTCACATGTATCTCGACATTGTCGAACTTCTGCTCCTGCTCGGCGTCCTGGGCTTTCAGAACCACATCGGCTATTACCTGGTCGTCAAGCTCAACAGTTTCGTCCTCCTGACGCGGCGACCATAGACCTGCGTATTTTCGCAGCTGTTCGATTTCCCTGTCGATTTGCTCATCCGTAACTTCAAGCTTTTTCTTTTCAACAGCGATGCCCTTCAATTCCGGCAGCTCGAACTCCGGCCGAACATCCACCTCAAAATCAAATTTCATCGGCCCGCTGCCGGGCAACTCCACCTTCTCGATATCGATGTTCGGCTCACGAAGCGTGTCGAGTTTATTATCCTTGATGGCTGAGTCGCTCGCGTCAGCCAATAATTTCAATTTGATTTGCTCCAACGTTTCTTTGCCGAACCGCTTTTCCAGGAGTCGCCGCGGCGCCCGTCCTTTTCTAAAGCCCGGCACCAAAGCCTCCTTACGCAACGTCTCGTACTGCTCGTCCACAGCTTTTTTTACCGTCTCTTCCGGAATCTCTATAGAGACCCGCTTCTTACAGGGCCCTGTCTCTTCGATTGTTACCGTGTTCTTCAACTCTGTGGCTTGCTGTTTTTCGGCCATTCCACTGCTCCCGTGAAACTATTGCTTTACCAGCTTAAGATAATAAACAAAAATGGCTTCGGGGCAACTTATTTTTCCCTTAGCCAGATTTTTCGTGATTTCGAAACGCATCGGCGACCAACGCCAAACTATCGCTTAGCCGGTAACTCACCGATACTATAGTTTGTTCATAGTTCGTTGTTCATTGTTCGTGGTTCGTTGTCGATGAACCCACAACAATAAACTACGAACTCACAGAGCGGGTGATGAGACTCGAACTCACGACATTCACGTTGGCAACGTGACGCTCTACCACTGAGCTACACCCGCGTTTTTGTAAACCGATTATAGGGTTTATTATCGGCTATGCAAGGGGTTTTTAGCAAAAGTTCGGCATCTGTAGGGAGGATTTTTTCGAGTTGACGGCTCGGATTTGACGTTTAGCCGATCCGCTGCTATAATGACCAATGCTCCCAATGCGGTCTGTTGGATTATCCCGGAGGGATATTATGAAAAAGGTTTTTATCAGATGGGTATACGTGGCCCTGTCTGTGCTGATAATTTCAGCGTTCCTCTCGATTATTTTTGTTGCGGAATCGAAAAAAGCAGACCTTAATCAAATTGTGTCTGACGCCAACAACCCAAACCAAGAAGACAAAAGGCTGCTATCCCCCACGCACACGTATCCTGCCTTTAACCAGTTCTACGAGGAGCGTCAAAAAATGGTCCACAGGCAAATCGCCGGGCGCGGCGTCAGCGACCCGAACGTTCTGTCCGCGATGCGAACCGTGCCGCGACACGCCTTTGTCAGACCTGACGACATCTATCAGGCATATGATGACCGCCCCCTCCCGATAGGTTACGACCAGACCATAAGCCAGCCATACATTGTAGCATTTATGACGGAGGCTCTGGCGCTGAAACCCAATTCCAAAGTATTAGAGATTGGCACCGGCTCAGGGTACCAGGCTGCGGTCTGTGCCGAGATTGCCGCTGAGGTCTATACAATCGAGATTATCAAGGGGCTCGCCGAGTCCGCTGAGAAGCGCCTGAAGGAACTGGGCTACCGAAACGTATCGGTCAAGGCCGGCGACGGCTATTTCGGCTGGGCTGAAAAAGGCCCGTTCGATGCCATCATCGGCACAGCGGCGGCTGGACAAATACCTCCGCCTTTATTAGAGCAGCTAAAACCGGGCGGCAGAATGATTCTGCCCGTAGAAGACCGCCTCGGATTCCAGTATCTTGTGTTGATAATCAAGGACCAAAAAGGCAATCTGCACAAAGAGAACGTTATGCCGGTCCGGTTTGTGCCTATGACCGGCGAGGTAGAAAAGAACGAAGCCAAGTCAAAGAAATGACAATAGACGCCCATTTTTTTCTGCAGGCTGTGCCAATTCGGCACTTAGCACGTCAAATGCAAGGCGGCGGCAACATCGGCACTCTGTGCAGACAATTCATTAAACCGCTGGACGGCACCGGCGGTATTCATCATCTCAAGCTGAATACCTTTTTCCTGCAGAACCTGCCGGGTCTGCTCGGGCACTTCCATCAACCCTGACGCCCCACAGCCGACAACCAGCACTGAAGGCTTGGCTGCGAAGACGGCCTCCAAATCTTCAGCAGACAGCAAATGTCCTTCTTTTCTCCACCAGTCGGAGTGGACAGTGCCGCCAACAATTAAGCAATCACTGCTGTAACTTACTCCGCTAACGACAATCCTGCCGAATTGGTACGAGTCGATATGCATCTGAGAATTCCTGCGCTGTTATATATTATACAATCATGTAATTCTTGCCATGAAAAATCGGAGCAGGATGGATTCCGGCCTTCGGCCTTGAACCCAAATCCGCAGCGGATTTCCATAGGGGCTCTGCCCTTCTGGCATCGCTTCGCTCCTGTCACCCCAACGACGTGGAAAAATTCTTTTTCCACACCTTTTTAGGGTTCGAATCCCTCCCACCAAAGGAGCTTACCTACCGGAGCAGGAGGGATTCGAACCCCCGTCACCCGAAAGGATGAAACGGTTTTCAAGACCGTCGCCTTAAACCACTCGGCCACTGCTCCATCACCACATAACCCGCTGCCTAATAACATCGGGTCAAACGCGGAATTTTGAGCAAATTTCCGACTATTCTACAACCAAAGGGCTGTTTTTCAAGCCAAAAAGCATAATTTCACTCTATCCGCCAGCGCCGGTATCTTATTACCACGGTAAAAAACTAAAAAATTCCAAAATTTTAGTTGACATCGCATAGTATGTATAACATAATATGTAAAGCAAGATAAAAGACAACCCGGCACAACCAGGTATTAATCCGTGCCATAGAATAAAAAGGAGACTTTTATGAAATTTGAAAGCCAATTGTTAAAAGGAATCGCCCCTGTTGTAGTTCTTGAGATTCTCTCTCGGGGGCAGATGTATGGCTATGAGCTCAGCCAGGCGATTGAGCAGCGAAGCGGCGATATACTCACCCTCGGCAAAGGGACACTGTATCCGCTGCTTTATAATTTAGAAGCCAAGAAACTCATCAGAGGCAAATGGCAGCAAACCAATTCCGGCCGAGGGAGAAGATACTACTCTATAACCAGCAAAGGCAAAGGCCAGTTGGCGGAACAAAAGGCCCAGCTTAAGGAACTCACAGCCGGCTTAAATCTCGTCTTCGGCGGAGCTCTTATGCCGGCCTAAACTACGAATCGCCGTTTTTAAACTTTTCTATCGAGAGGTTTATCATGGCAAAGGAATGTAACAAAAGCGACCTGCAAACCCTTCCCGAATGCGCAAAGGACTTCATAAAACTTGTCATTAGAAGGATGCGGTATCGCAAAAAGGTCCAGGTTGATGTACAGGCTGAATTGTCAGCGCATTTCGAGGATGAATTGCGAGACTGCAAAACCGACGAGGAAAAACAGCAAAAAGCTCAGCGGTTAATCGAAGATTTCGGTGACGCCAAACTACTCGGCATCTTGCTTCGCCGGGCCAAAAAACGCTGCCGACCGCTCTGGCGAACAGCCGTCGCGAGAACATTTCAGACCATCGGCGTATTAATTTTGTGTCTCATCCTATATTGCATTTATATCTCGCTCGGCAAACCCACCATCGCTGTCAATTATGTCGAGGAGGCAACCCGCCTTGTCCGACCGGTTGCTGATGAGAGCCTGAATGCAGCAGTCCTTTATCAAAAAGCCTTCGATGCTTACAAGGAACCACCTTTAGTCAAGTATGAAACAGAGGCAGAAAAGAAAAACCTGTTTGACGCCATAAAGGATAAAGATGAAATCACAGAATTGACCGAAGAGGAACTCACGCTGCTGAAACAATGGCTTTCCGACAATGCCGATGCAATCGGATTTTTCAAACAGGCCGCTGAAAAACCTTATTGCTGGTGGGAACGAAAAGCGAAAGATAACTTTGTGCTCAGTGTCCTTATGCCCGAATTAGGCTATGCAAGAAAACTTGTGAAAATGGTGGTCTGGCAGGTAAAACTGAAAACGCATAATGGAGATACTGAGGGTGCTCTTGATGACCTGTTAGACTGCTACCGTGCAGGAACGCACTTTAAAGGTCCCCGCTTGTTGGTTGAGCAATTAGTTGGAATGGCCATCCAGGCTATTGCGACAAAAGAAATACGTATAATTTTGTGCAACCAAAAAATAGATAATCAATTGCTAAGAAGCTTTCAGACCAAATTCGAGGACCTGATAGCTAAGGATACGTATGTTACGAATTACGAAGTCGAAAAATTCTGTGAGTTGGATTTTGTACAAAGATGCTACACTGATAATGGAAGAGGCTCAGGCCATATGATTCCCGGACAGCTAAAGAGTTTATCTGGTATCGGGCCGTCTCCGGATTCTGTATCCAATTATAGCGAAATGTTGGTTATGGCCTTGGTCAGCGCGAACAGAGGTAAAATGAGTCGGGAATTCGAGAAAATTTACAGCACTGCCCAAGAATGGGCAACAAAAACACCCTGGCAGCTGCATAAAGAAAATGCTGGCTTAGAAATGGACCTTGACAACTGGTCATCTTTCAAAAGAGTAAAATACTGGCCTGTCCAGACACTCATGCCCGCCTTGGCAAAGGTGAATACATTAGCCTATCGAATCAAAGCGGACACGTATGCTACCTTAGCAACAATCGCGATATTCAGATACAAACAGGACAAAGGCGAGTTTCCAGGCACCCTTGATGATTTAATCCAGGCTGGCTACCTTAAGCAATTACCTATTGACCTCTGGAGTGATAAGCCGCTGATTTATAAAAGAACCGCTGACGGTTTTATGCTTTATGGCGTCGGAAGCAATTTCAAAGACGACGGCGGACAGGTGGCCAGGGATGACAACGGAAAAGTCAAACACTACGCCGATGAAGGAGACTGGGTCTTTTGGCCGATGCAGAAGTAAAGAGGCGATTTAATCATGTATGATGCAAAGGGCGCCAAGGATTGTATTAGTAATCGTAGCTTGAAATTCGCTGGGACCTGCGAGCACGTCGGCGGTTCTTCTCCGACGGCTTTTCATAGTGGGCGGTGCGCTTCATATCTCTGATAAGACCTTCCTTCTCGCAGAGCTTCTTAAAACGTCTTATCATTTGCTGAACCGATTCACCTGTACGCGACTTCACTTTCAACATAAGAAACGACCTTCCCTGCTTTACTTAACAAAAAAGTACCAAGAAGAAACATCTACAAGTTTATTCGTCAAAATACAAAAGGCGATTTACTGTAACGGATGGTTTACCTTTTATCAAGCCAAAAACACCATCTGCAACCAATTTTCAGCCCTGAACCGCCTTTTGGACCCAAAAAACGCTGGTTTCAGCCCAAAAATGTGGAATCCACCAAATATTTGGGTTCTATTGAGAAACTCGGCCAAATATGCTAAAATAAAAGGACAGCTTTGGGAGGCAGCCCTTAATTGGAAAAACTGCGTGAAACGCTGAGGGTCAAAAAAGAGCGGGCTATTCTGGTAGGCGCTATCCTGCACACCGAGGGTGATTCGGACAATTTAGTCGAGTTGACAGCCTTAGCTGAAAGTGCCGGCGCCATCGTCGTCGACAGATTCCAGCAAAAAATCCACACAATCAACCCTACCACATACATTGGTAAAGGCAAAGCCGAGCAACTCGCAGGCCGGGTCAAACGCTTCAAAGCCGATGTCGTGATATTCGACAACGACCTGTTGCCGCGTCAGATTCGCGAGCTTGAAGAGACAGTCGGCGTTAAGGTGCTCGACCGCAGCGAGTTGATTCTCGACATATTCGCAACCAGAGCAAAGACAAAACAGGCCAAGCTTCAGGTCGCACTGGCCCAGCTGGAGTACACATATCCGCGGCTTGCGAGGATGTGGGAGCACTTGGACAGTGTCGCCGGTGCGGGCGGCGGCTCCACTGCCGGTATGGTCGGCGGCATCGGCACCAGAGGAACCGGCGAACAGCAGCTCGAAATTGACCGCCGATTGGTCAATAAGCGAATCACAGAACTAAAGCGTGAGCTTGCCGGTATCGACAGACGCAAAGTCCGCGAGATAGACAGCCGAAAGAATATGTTCAAAATCTGCATAGTCGGCTATACGAATGCCGGCAAAAGCACCGTCTTAAACGCCCTTACCAACGCCGGCGCGCTCGTCGAGGACCGACTGTTTGCAACGCTCGACACGCGGACAAGAAAATGGGCCCTCGAAGGCGGAGCAGAATCGCTCTTGAGTGACACCGTCGGCTTCGTCAAAAACCTGCCTCATCAATTAGTCGCTTCGTTCAAGGCAACTCTCGAAGAAGCCATCAATGCCGACCTGCTTCTGCACATCGTGGATGTCTCCAATCCGGAGGTCCTCAGGCAAATTGAATCCGTCAATAACGTTCTGGCGGAAATCAGCTGCGGCGAAAAACCAATCCTGATGGTGTTTAACAAAGTCGATATCGTAAAGAAAATCGGCGAACTCGAAATGTTGCAGACATTATTTCCTGATGCGGTCTGTGTATCAGCCCTGACCGGCCTTGGCCTTGAAATTCTCACCGAAGTAATACTGGAAAAATACAGGGGCGGCGAACTTCTCCTGCGTGTAACCAGCAGCCAGTCAAACGGCAAAGTCCAGAGTTTTCTGCGGGCAAATGGACGCATCCTGAAAGAGCAGTATCATGACAGCTCGGTCCTGATTGACACCAGATTAGGCCGAAACCAACTGCCCGCACTAAAAAGACTGCACCCCGACAGACTCGAAATCCTGCCTATGCAGGACGACTGAAAAACCATTCCACAAAATTTCGCCGCTCAAACAAAATCTCGATTCGGACCTTGCTCACAGTTTCGTTTTGTGACGTTGACATCGCAATTTTATTTCGCTAATATCGGTTTATGGCAGATAAAGAGAACTCTGTAAACATTCTGGGCATTGAAACCAGTTGCGATGAGACGGCAGCTGCGGTTGTTGCAGATGGTCAAGTTGTCAAATCCTCCATCGTAGCCTCACAGACAAAGCTGCACGAAAAATATGGCGGCGTCGTGCCGGAGATTGCCTCCCGTGCCCACATCGAAAAAATATATCCGGTCATAGCTGAAGCAATTGCACAGGCTAAGGTCGGCAAAGACGACATCGACGCTGTTGCGGTCGCGAATCAGCCGGGCCTGACCATTGCCTTGATAGTCGGCGTTACCGCCGCCAAGACCCTCGCATTCGTCTGGCAAAAGCCGCTGATAGCAATAAACCACCTGCACGCACATCTGCAATCGGCACTTCTGGAGCAAGATAGTCCGCAGTTACCAACCGTAGCTCTGATAGTATCGGGCGGACACACCAGTCTTTACGATTATCATTCGCCCCTTGAACCGAAGCTGCTGGGCTCCACGATTGACGATGCCGCAGGTGAGGCCTTCGATAAGGTGGCGAGCATCCTGAAATTATCGTATCCGGGCGGCCCAGCCATCGAAGAGACCGCTAAACACGGCAATCCCAGGGCAATCAAATTTCCAATATCGATGCTCGGAAAGGACTCGCTGGATTTTTCGTTCAGCGGCATCAAGACCGCCGTGCTGTATTACTGCCGCGGCCAGGATATGAAAGGCGAAGACAAGGTCGATTCGATGAGCGCTGAGCAAATCGCCGATATTGCCGCCTCATTCCAGGCGGCGGTGGTCGAAGTGCTCGTTAAAAAAACCCAGCGAGCCGCCGAAAAAATCGACGCAAAGACCGTCCTGCTCGGCGGCGGAGTGGCGGCAAACACGCAGCTTAGAATCGCTTTGCAGCAAATGTGCGATTCGAGCACCCCGCCGAGAAAACTGCTCGTCGCACCAAAACAGTATTGCACGGACAATGCCGTTATGATAGCCTCGTTGGCGTATCATAAATTCAAAGCAGGACTTTTTGCAGATTTGACATTAGAGCCGAGAGCAAGCAGTGAATGAGAGAAATATCAAAAATTAAAATGCAAAAAGTAAAATGACATATAAAAATGCAAAAAAATAGAACAAATTTCAAAAACGAGTTTAAGAAACGGCTCTATGATTTTACATTAAAATTAATAAAGTTTCTGGACAAACTGCCGAAGGATAATGTTTCAAAAAGAATCGGAGACCAGTTACTTCGGAGTGGCACAAGTATTATTGGCAACTATATTGAAGGTCAGGCGGCAAGCAGCAGAAAAGATTTTACCAACTCCTTTAATACCTCGCTTAAATCAACAAATGAAAGCAAGTTATGGTTTGCACTGCTTCGTGATAGCGGGCGTATAAAGCCGGAGGAAGTCTCATGGTTTTTAAATGAACTCAACGAAATTGCAAATATCTTTGCCTCAAGCATCCTTACACTTAAAGGCAGGAAGTAATTTTGCACTTTGATATGTAATTTTGATATTTAATTTTTGATATTTAATTTTATGACAGCTGAACAACTGAAAAAATTATTATCACAGGTAAAGAATGGCAAAGTCACCATTGATGAGGCGATTGCAAAACTGCGTCATCTGCCGTTCGAGGACTTAGGCTTTGCCCACGTGGACCACCATCGCCAGCTTCGCTGCGGCTTTCCAGAAGTAATCTACTGCCCCGGCAAAACCACCGACCAGATAGTTAAAATATTTTCAGCCCTCGCTGAAAAAGGCGACAATGTCCTCGCCACCCGGGCCGAGGAGAATGTTTTCGAGGCGCTGGCAAAAACAAATAAATTTCCGAATGTCCGATATGAAAAGTCGGCTAAGGCAATTGTGCTGGAGCAGAAAAAAATCAAACCTTCGAAATCCGTTATTCCGATAGTTACCGCCGGCACCGCCGATTTGCCTGTTGCAGCGGAGGCAAAAGTTACCGCTGAGATTATGGGTCAGCGGACGGAAATAATTCCTGATGTCGGCGTAGCGGGGCTGCACAGACTGCTCGGCCATATGGAGCAACTCCGGAATGCGAATGTCATCATTGTCATCGCAGGAATGGAAGGAGCGCTAGCAAGTGTAGTGGGCGGCTTAGTCAGTTGTCCGGTAATCGCCGTGCCCACCAGCATCGGAACAGGCGCCAGCTTCGGCGGCATCTCGGCACTTTTGACTATGCTCAATAGCTGCGCCGCAGGTGTTACCGTCGTCAACATCGACAATGGTTTCTCCGCAGGCGTAGCCGCGACTCTTATAAACAGGAGGATAAAAGCAAGAAAATAAGAATAGGGACGACATTACCTCTACCTAATATTTTTGGCGAAGCTGCTAACGGTACCTTTCTGCCGCGCCTGCACTGTGGTCAGCGGTATGGTACAGGGAATTGTTCGGTGGTCTACCAACATATTAGTAAAGTGTTATTCGCCCTTTAGCCTTTTAAAGAGCGCCTTGACCTGTTCGGCGCACTTCGGACAAAGTACCATCGTTCTTTTCTCACCAGCTAGGTTTGTTGCAACGACTTTCTCGGTTCTCCCACTCGCACCACACTTTTCACACAGCTTCTTAAAGATACCCATTGTTTATCCCTTTCTTGTTGATTATTGGTTTCATCTTGCCTACAGGCAATCTCCCAACACTTTACCTATTTATTCTCTCCATAATGATATTATCCCTGTCGCACATTTCTGGCAAAGCCGCTAATTCATTGCTGATAAACTGCGGGCGCCGAAGGCGGCCGTCAGCTTCATCGAATTGTTAGGCGGTACGCTTGGCATTGCACACGCAATGACCGAGACAATCCCTCGTCCGCTGGTGCAGACAACCCCTCTTAAGGCGACCAACCTCGTGAGTCCTTCAGACGCTGCTTGAGGGCATCCAGATTGCGAAGGCACTTCGACCTCTCCTCAGGGTCAGACATGCTGGCACAAACGGCCTCTATCATTTCCACATACTTTCCAATCTCGTGTCTGCGTGGTGTGGTCTCTGTGAGGCTACAAAGGACATTACACTGCGCATCTTTGTCTCCCAGCGTGACGTACAACTCGTATGCGCGTTTGTACTTCATGTGCGCCGCGTCAAACTGCCCTAAAATACGGTCCTTGCCTGCGTCTACACGCAACTTCCTCGCCTCTTCTTCCGTATCCTTGTCGCTGCGAAACCGTGGTTTCCGCGGTCTGGCAAGATATATAGACACGAGGCCTGCGATGATGACCACCAGAACTGCTCCTAAAAGGCTTGTCACGTAGCCGATGAGCACAACCGACGAGAGAATACCAACCATAACCAACTCGACGGCAATCAGGTTCAGCCCTGCACGAAGGAAAGGCACTGGCCAAAGCAGAATAGTAAACGGGATCCAGCCGACAGGCGTTTTCAGGACGATGCGGATTCCGTGACGTTTATATCCCTCACCCAAGAGCCGGAGTGGGAGGTAACAGCGGTAGAATATGCCTCCTGGCAATTGTGTACACCAACCGATAAACAGGTATGTGATAAACGCTTTGACCCACATTGATATTGCCTGAGGTTCCCACCGCATTGCATCATCCTTCTTCAAGCCACTTAACTGCTGATTATATGGCTTCCAGATAAACTCGCTTTCGGGTCTTTCTTCAAGATAATACTCCAACCGCGATACTTCCTAAGCTCGCCTTATTTGATGATTATAAACCTTCTGACCTCAACGCATCAAAAATTTTTTGCAATTCATAGGAAACTATCAGCGTATCTGCTGATATTCTTACTCGATACTTTCCAATCAGAATAGTTCTTTAATTAAATCGCCTTTGTTTATTTTGAAGTGGATGGCGATATCGCTCAAAATACTACTCAATGTACCTATTTTAAGGTATTTGTGGGCGGGGATAGTAATGTGGTGTTCGCCTTTCACAGTAGTGGTAAGCCGTATGTGACTGCCGGTTTGCCGGGTTATTTCATAACCGTATTTTTTGAGAAGTTTTGCGAGATCTACGCCGCTGATTTCCCGGGGAAGTTTCATATTGCTATTACTTCATCTTTTACTATGTGTAAGCGTACAATATGGGGAATTTCCTTTGAATCAAAGTGGCATTTTATCGCATCTTTGATATTTTCTTTTAACTCGTCTAATGTTTCACCTTCGGTATAAATAGAGTAACCGAGAGATTTAGCGGTGTAACCACCCTCATCAGAATCTTCAACGACAAATATGATTTCACTCATAGGTTTTAATCTCCGCTAAAATCGGCAGATTCTTTTGCTTTTCTATTATAAACCTTCCTGTTTGCTTGTCAAATCTTTTATTGACCATATCCTGCATTATTTGTAATATACTGCTCGGAACGAGCTTGTATGAAATTAATAGAAACGATACCGAAACTAAAACCAAGAAAACCTGACGCTCACAAAGGTGATTTTGGCAAAGTTTGTATCATTGCCGGCAGTCTCGGCATGAGCGGAGCCGCTGCTCTTGCGGGTCGCTCAGCCCTGCGGGCCGGCGCAGGCCTGGTGCGGGTGGCAACTCCGAAAGGTATTTTAGCCATAGTCGCTGCGATAGAACCGTCTTTCACCACCATTCCGCTGGCGGAAGATGCCGCCGGCAGAATATCTGCAAAGGCAATCAATGCCATTCTCGATGCCGTAAACGAAAATGATTGTCTGGCCTTCGGCCCGGGCGTAGGTGTCAGTGCCGCACTTCGAACCATTCTTGAAACACTGCTCGGTCAGGAAAAACTAAAGCTAATCATAGATGCCGACGGCCTCAACAACCTTGCTTTGATAAAGGATTGGCCTGCCAAAACAAAAGCCAGTCTGATTGTTACGCCTCATCCCGGCGAGATGAAAAGACTATGGTCGGGATTGTTTAGAGAACCATTGCCGCCGGAAAGACAAAAGCAGGCATCGCAATTAGCACAGCGCACCAAAACGGTAGTGGTCCTGAAAGGAGCAGGCACGGTTGTTACCGACGGACAAAAAATCTATGTCAATAAAACCGGCAACCCCGGAATGGCCACAGCCGGTTCAGGTGACGTACTGACCGGCGTTATGACAGCTCTTGTTGGTCAGGGCCTGAGCAACTTCGATGCCGCAGTCCTGGCCGTTTACATCCACGGATTAGCCGGCGACATCGCAGTAGAGAAAATGGGTCAAATAAGCTTAATCGCCACCGATATAATCCAATCTCTGCCTGATGCTTTCCTGAAACATAAATGAGCGTTTTTGCTTTAGACTCAGAAGATATTGTCATAACAATTCGATGAATATCAGGAGCATTGTCTCGTTTTTTTCTAAGCGCAAATGGATTCTTGTTGCGCTGTTCATTGTTACGCCGGCTGGGTTCTTATCTAAAAGTTACTCCGGCGCCGGCCACTGGTGGTTTAATGACTACGGAGGAGGATTACTCTATGATGTCTTTTGGTGTCTGGTCGTATTTTTCTTTGTACCCAAAAAGAAATACGCTGCCCCTATTGCTGTGGTCGTACTGTTAATCACCTGTATCCTCGAAACGCTTCAACTCTGGCATCCGCCGTTTCTGCAACTGGTGCGTTCGTACTATTTAGGCAGCGCGCTCTTGGGCACCACATTTGTATGGTGGGATTTTCCGCACTACGTCTTAGGCTGTTTTATCGGCTGGCTCTGTATGCGGGCAATCTCAAAGAAATCCGACGAACCGAAGCTGCCATAAATCTAACAACTGATTGACTCTATTACTATCAAACCCGCCGTTGTGATGGCACCAGCCATATTATTCAAGAAAATCCCACTGAAAGTCCGAAAGAAAAGAATAGTTAGTTATAGGGCATAGGCCCAGCAGGTACTAAAAATGAAAACTATCACAGCGCAAAAGACTCTTGAGGATACAGTCCCAAGGTTGCAGCTTGAAAGAGCGCTTGTGCCAATCGACGAATTTGCGGCCAGTGAGGGCGTTTCGAGAAGCGCTATCGAGGACTGGGCAAGGCTGGGGCTTGTGCAGATAAGAAAACATAAGGGCAAAACGTTTGTTGTTGATGTACCGCCCGGCCCTTACGACGATTCCTGCCGGTTCCTCAGTAACCGCCAGGAACTAAGCTCCGCAAGTGCACCGCCGAAACCCACAGGCCTCTGGCGGTTCACCGCAATCGTTTCAGTAATGTGTGCTTTCGCAGCGGTCCTCGCAAGCCTCTGGCTGTATGCTGACCGGCAAGGATTGCTTGACGATGTCACGCTGGCATACGAGAAATTTGACAAAACAAACAAAAGCTTTATGCTCACTAAACAGCGAGCAGAAATCCTGCAAAACCAGCTCGACGATACAAAAACGGAACTTGACCGACTTAGAGACCAGCTTGGCCGGTCGCAGGATGAAGTAAAAGATGCTCGCAACCAACTCAATAGCACCAGGCAAAACCTGGCCTCCCTTCACCAGTACAACGCCGAAGCGGCACAGCGATTGAACGAACAAATCGAAAAATTAACCGAGCTGACAGACGAAACGAGTAAAGGCCGCTAATGGCCGCTTTGGCCGATGCCGTCACCCGCCGAGAGGTTCAGCATTCCGAGCAATTTCCAGCCTGTCGGCAAAACCACCGCCGCCAATACTATCTTTAAAATGTCGCCAACAATGAAAGGATATAAGCCGACAGTTAATACCGTCCTGTTGACACCCATCAGGCAGCACAGCCAGCCAAGGCTGAATGAATACATTACAGCACTGCCAAAAGTCATCGCTAAAATGGTTGTGGTGAATCTTCGGTCCCAGCGGTTTTGAGCCAGCAGTCCCGTAACATAAGCAGCGGCGACAAATCCGACCAGATAACCGCCCGTCGGACTCAACAGCACAGCAAAACCGCTTCTGCCCAGAGCAAATACAGGTAATCCCGCCAGCCCTTCGATTATGTACGTAAGCACGCACAGACTGCCCCGCCGGCTGCCGAATAGTGCCCCCGCCATCAGCACCGCAAAGGTCTGGGCCGTGATGGGCACAGGCCCAACAGGGATTGCCAACTGAGCACACAATCCGATGAGAAGCGAGCCGCCAACAATCAAAGTTGCATCGTAAACCCACGCGAGTTTCTTCTCACAAGGCCGAAAAACATCCGCCAAAGTTACATTTGCCAGCATATCTACACCCCTACAAAAAATCCAAAATTATCGGCAGCTATTGTATAATTGAAAGCAGGGCCAGTCAACAGGTCAAATCAAGTGTCCTCGCAAAAACAGCCTCCCAAATGCCGTTCCTGCGGTATTTCCCAGCAGGTAGCGCCGGCGGGATTCGGCTTACCGATGATGCTAAGGGTTTTCACTGGCTACTTTCAGGAAATTCCTGACCCTTATAAACTTATAAAAAAGATTGCGATTCAAGAAAAGCAAAGTATCGGGCCGATAATAAATTTGATATCAGAGGGTAGCAACTGCTGAACGTATTGTCGGCCAACGTACGCTGACCCGATCGGCAGGTATGGAAGATACAGAGAGGAAATTATATTCTGGGGGCGTTTTGAGTGCTTAAGGAGGGACCGGAAGTAAAAATTTGCCGTACTATACTTAAAGGTACCCACGAGGCACTCAGAAGTCCGGGGGAAATATGAAAAAAATTCTGGTGATAGAGGACAACTCCGTCAATTCATATCTAATCGAATCTATCCTGAATAAGAAAGGCTACACGGTAATACAGACTGAACTCGCCAGCACGGGCATAGATATCGCTGCGAAAGAGATGCCGGAGCTTATAATCGTTGATATTCACATCGCCGACATAGACGGCCTGGAGGCTGTAAGAAAGATAAATCTGCTTGTACCACAGATACCACTCATCGCCCTTATTTCGCACGCTATGACAAATGAGAAGGAAAAGGCGCTCAACGCCGGCTGCACCGCTTGCATCGAAAAACCAATCGACCCAGACACCTTCGCCGAGCAGCTTGAGCGTTATCTGTCCTGATGGCTCAGCCAGCGTAACATAATCTAACCCCACATCACAAAAATCTTCGACCTACTTCTCGCCGGAAACGACCGATAAAGACATCCCCTTGATGACAATCGCTGCTCGAAACCCATCTTTCACTCAAAATACCTGCCTCGTCAGCAGCTGGGTAGGAAAAGGCGAACTATCTTAAGTGGAACGCATATATCGCCGAAAAATTATGCTGAACAGCAGTGAGAAAAAAGACTGGAAGCAGGGTATTTTAAGAAGCGTGACCATGTTGGGGGGGAAATAAATATGGACACATCAAAAACTACAGTAGTGTTGCTGGTCGAAGACGACCCAGCAGACCAGAAATTGGCAAGGAACGCCTTGGCCAATCAGAAAATGGACTATGCGCTTTACGTGGCCGGAAATGGCGAAGAGGCACTCGAATACCTGCAGCGAAGCAAGTGCGGTAACGCGGAAAGCCCCCGCCCGAACCTGATTCTGCTCGATTTGAACATGCCTGGTATGGGCGGCAAAGAGTTCTTGCGACACATCAAGGCCGATGACGATTTGTGCTCTATTCCTGTAGTTGTTTTAACGGTGTCGGGTGCAGAAACCGATATACAGGAAAGCTACAAACTAAAGGCCGCAGGATACGTACAGAAAAGCGCAGGTTCGCAAGAGTTTCAAAAGGTTATGGATAAGCTGGCTAAATACTGGTTCGAAACATCCTCAGTGGTGAGAAGCTAATTTTCGGTTTAAGTTATGACAGACAATCCAGAGAGTGTCTTCAGGCAATGACACCTCTGGAAGATTTGGAAAGGAGCGGCAATAATGGACGATATTATACCAGTGGTAATATTATTGGTCGAGGACGACCCAGCCGACCAGAAACTGATTAAGAAATCGATGCTTGATCAGAAAATAAACAACAAACTCATCATCATGAATACCGGCGAGGATGCCCTCGAATATCTGGACCACAGCAAATCAGCCGAGCCTGGTTACCCTATGCCGGAGCTGGTTCTGCTCGATTTGAATATGCCGGGGATTGGAGGCAAGGAGTTTCTACGGCGTCTCAAAGCCGATGATGCGCTGGACACCATACCGGTTGTAATTTTGACAAGCTCAGCATCTGAGCAGGATATCCTCGAAACCTACAAACTACAGGCGGCTGGGTACGTAAAAAAACCACCAACTCTCGACGATTTTAACGAGGTGTTCAGCTGCCTCGAGGAGTACTGGTTTGTTATATGCAAACGAGTTCCACAGAGAGAGCCATCATGCGCAGCGATTCAGTAAATATCCTCGTCATTGATGATGACTCTGCTGACCGCCGACTGACGGAGTTGGCCCTGAAGAGCTCGCCGCAAACGAAACGCTTTGCAACTCAAATGGCCGGCAGCCTGGCGGAGGGGTTGGAGCTTCTTAAACATCAAAGTTTCGACCTGGTGCTGCTTGACCTCGGCCTTCCGGAAAGTCGGGGCCTTGATACACTTGAGAACTTTCGCCGCGAGTGTCCCAACGCGCCTGTTGTGGTACTGACGGGTCTGCAGGATGAGGAAGCCGGCGTCGAGGCCATAAAAAAAGGGGCTATCGATTATGTAACCAAACCCTTCAAGCAGGATGGCCTGCGAACTCGTATCAGCATCGCCCTTCAGATGGTCGAATTACAGGATAAGCTCCTGTTTCTCGCAAACACCGATGAACTAACGGGGCTGACAAACCGCCGGCACTTCTTTAACATACTCGAAAGGGAAATCCTTTGTGCCAAGATAAAAGACAATCCCATATCGGTGATGATTCTTGACCTCGACCATTTCAAGAGCATAAATGACACATACGGCCATCTCAGCGGCGATACGGTTCTCAAGCAGGCAGCCGAAATCCTCCAGCAGAGTATTTACCCCCTCGATGTCGTTGCACGATATGGAGGAGATGAATTCGTCATCCTTATGCCAAGCACACCACCCGAAAAAGCTGCTCAGGCTGCCGAAAGGCTGCGCGGAATAGTAGACAGCCACGAGTGGAAAGTGCCCAACCAGCAGGTATCAATGACTACCAGCATCGGCCTGGCAAATTCCGACTACCGAAATTCCCTCAGTCCCGCTGAACTTATCGAAGATGCCGATTCCGCTCTTTACGCCGCTAAAAGAAGCGGAAGAAACTGTGTGGTTTGCTACGACCAAATCAACCCCCGCCAAAAAGTGTTAAATCCGCAGGAGCGCGACTTCCAGGAATTACAGAACAAGGTCTCTTCACTCGCAAGGCAACTACAGTCTCATGCACGCGGCACAGTATCTGCTCTTGCTCGGGCTGCAAATGCTGTAATCAAAGACCCTTACATGGTCCATCACGCAGAAAACGTAAGAGATTACGCGGCTGCAATCGCACGACAGATGAAATTGACGCCGCAACTAATCAAACGAATCGGCATAGCCGCAATCCTTATGGACATCGGCAAAATCGGCCTTCCCATTCATATTTTGAAAAAGCCGACGCCGCTGACCGAAGAAGAAGAACAAATTGTCAGACAACATCCTGTAGCGGCTACCCAGATTCTGGCACCAATCGTATTTTTTGAACAGGAGGCACGGACCATAAAGCACCATCATGAAAATTTCGACGGCTCAGGTTACCCTGACGGCTTGAAAGCCAAAGAAATACCAATCGGCTCACGAATCCTGACGGTCGCTGACGCCTTCGACGCAATCACATCCGACCATGCTTATGCCCCTGCGAGGTCCTGTGCACACGCGCTGAACGAAATTGCTGGCCGGGCAGGCAGTCAGTTCGACCCGGAGGTCGTTGAAGCTTTTCAAAAAGCATATCAGGAGCACAAAGCTGATTGGCCGCTGTCAGTAAAAAGAAGTTTGGTCAGCTCCGCTTAAAAAGTACCGCACTCATCCCGAATCTTACGACCGGCTTTTCGGCTGCGCCGCCAACGCAGGTGAGGAAAGTTTTTAATTTGATTATCGGGCAGCAATTATTGATAATCAGGTAACGATGGTCGAGATACCACAGGATAAACTCTCGTTTAAGTATTCCCGAAGTGCCGCGCCGGGCGGACAGAATGTCAATAAGGTAAACACCAAGGTAATGGTATTCTTCGATGTGGCAAATTGCGCCCTTCTCTCCGACGGCGAGAAAAAGCAAATATCGGTCCGCCTCGCGACACGGCTCAGCAGAAACGGTGTAATTCACGTCGTCTCACAAAGATTCCGAACGCAAAGGGCCAATCGGGTCGCAGCGGTCGAACGATTGCAGAGACTACTGACCGAAGCTCTCAAAACTACTCCTGTCCGCCGAAAAACAACCATCCCCCGGCACATCAAAGAAAAGCGATTGGAAGAAAAAAGACAGCACGGCTTATTAAAACAACAAAGGGCAAAAAAACGCTTGGCCGAAGACTTGTCCAATTAAGGTCCAGCCAGGGAAAAAGGTGAAGTACGAAGTCTTGCAAAGGAGCAAATGCAATGCCCACACGAAAAAAGGGGCCTCATTTGTTATTATTAGTGGTCCTGTTAACAATCCATTGCGATGCTTATCAGAGTAAGAAAGTCCACCTGCCGTGGGATAATGGTCGATTGGTTGTGTCGGAAAATGGCAGGTTTCTTCAGCACGAAAACGGCCAGCCGTTCTTCTGGCTGGGTGACACCGCCTGGCTTCTGTTTCAAAAGCTCAGCCGCCCTGAGGTCGAAATCTATCTTGAAGACCGCCGGCGGAAGGGATTCAATGTCATTCAGGTTATGGTGCTTCACGAATTGCCTGAGGTCAACGTCTATGGAGATGCAGCTCTTGTGGGTACCGACCCCGCTCAGCCCCTGACCACGCCGGGCAGCATCCCTGAAGTCGAATCGGAATATGACTATTGGGACCATATCGATTTCGTAATCGACAAGGCCGCCCAGAAAGGCCTTTACATCGCTATGGTGCCCGCCTGGGGAAACATCGCAAAAGCCGGACTTTTAACCGTCCACAAAGCGCGATTGTACGCCCAATGGCTGGCAAAACGATATGGAAATAAACCCAATATCATCTGGATAAATGGCGGCGATATCAGAGGGGACAGTTACACCGATGTCTGGCAGACACTCGGAACAACACTGCATCAAATGGACCCGAATCATCTGGTAACTTTTCATCCATTCGGCAGAACGCAATCTTCCACCTGGTTTCACAATGAAGACTGGCTGGATTTCAATATGTTTCAGTCCGGCCATAGACGGTATGACCAGCTAAGACCAACGGATGACCCGGCAACATGGAAGGGCGAGGATAACTGGAAATATGTGCGGGAGGATTCTGCGAAACGGCCGCCGAAACCAACCATCGATGGCGAACCATCCTACGAGAATATTCCACAGGGACTGCACGACCCGAACGAACCTTACTGGCAGGCCAGGGACGCCAGACGATACGCTTACTGGTCGGTCTTCGCTGGCGCATTCGGACATACCTATGGCAATAACGCCGTTATGCAAATGCACAAACCGAATTCCGGCAAAGGCGACTACGGCGTGCGAAACTATTGGTACGAGGCCATCAACAACCCAGGCGCCGGCCAGATGCAGCACCTTAAAGCGCTGATGCTCTCGCGACCCTTCTTTGAAAGGGTATTCGACCCATCTCTCATTGCCGGTGACAATGGAACCGCCTATGACTATGTCATCGCTACTCGGGGAACAAGTTACGCATTTATCTACACCTACACAGGCAGGGCATTCGATGTAGCCCTGGGCAAAATCACCGGTGAAAAAATAAAGGCTTGGTGGTACAACCCGCGCGATGGAAGCACTAAGCTGCTGGGGCATTTCGAGAATAAAGGCGTCCGTCATTTTGACCCGCCCGGCCAGAAAAAGGATGGCAATGACTGGGTTCTGGTCCTCGACGATGCCGCCAGAGATTTCACTGTCCACGGAGCCAACTGAACAAACCTTCGTTTTTTAATCAGGCTTCAGGGCCAGTTTGAGAACTCCGTTTGTGTCCTTGACAAAGGCGAATTTGAGACCTTTTTTGGCCTCTTTAGGAACTTCGGGAAGGTCTTTTTTGTTTCTTTGCGGCAGGATGACAGTTTTTATGCCGGCCTGCTTTGCGGCAAGTATCTTTTCCTTTAATCCTCCAATCGGCAAAACCAGGCCTCGCAGGGTTACCTCGCCGGTCATCGCCACCTCCGGACGGGTGGGTTTACCAAGAAGTAAACTGACCAGCGACGTGAACATCGCAATACCGGCACTCGGGCCGTCCTTGGGAATCGCACCTGCCGGCACGTGAATGTGATAGTCAAATTTGCTGAACCTCGACGGCTCGATTTTTAAGTCTTTGGCGTTCGCCTTTACGATGGAAAAGGCTGCCTGAGCGCTTTCCTTCATAACGTCGCCGATTTGGCCGGTTAACTGCAAGTTGCCTTTGCCGGGCATAAATGCCGACTCAATAAAAAGCAGCTCCCCTCCGACCGGTGTAAAAGCCAGCGCGGTAGCAACCCCCGGTATGCCGGCTCGCAGCGCCAGCTCAGGCTCGAACTGTGTAGGTCCCAGGATTTTGGCGAGGTCTTTTCTGCCTATGGTCGCTCTTTTCTTCCGGCCCTTGGCAATGCCGGTCGCAACAGCTCTGCAAATCGCTGCGATATTTCTTTCGAGATTTCGGACACCGGCTTCCCGTGTATAGCTTTGAATCACTGCAAGTATCGCCTCGTCCTTGATTGTGAGTCGACTTTTGTTCAGCCCGTGCTCAGTGAGCTGACGAGGGACAAGATATTTTTTTGCAATGTTTAGTTTTTCGCTTTCGGTATATCCGGGCAGCTCAATGATTTCCATTCTGTCGTGCAGTGCCGGCGGTATCGGCTCAGCGTAATTGGCGGTGCCGATGAACATCACGCTGGACAAATCGAAAGGCTGGTCAAGATAATGGTCGGTGAAGCTGAAGTTCTGTTCCGGGTCGAGCACTTCTAAAAGCGCGCTCGCGGGGTCGCCTCGGAAATCCGCACCGATTTTATCAAGCTCGTCGAGCATAAAGACAGGATTTCTGCTTTCTGCTTTTCTTAATTCCTGCAGTATTCGTCCCGGCAGTGCTCCGATGTAGGTTCTTCGGTGTCCCCGGATGTCGGCCTCGTCTCTTATTCCGCCGAGCGATATGCGGATAAACTTTCTTCCTAAAGCCTTCGCAATGGATTTGCCCAGCGACGTTTTGCCGACGCCGGGCGGGCCGATAAAGCAAAGTATTGGACTTTTGCCGGTCGGGTTTAGTTTGCGGACAGCTAAAAATTCGAGGATGCGTTTTTTGACCTTGTGCAGGTCGTAATGGTCCTGATTCAATATCCACTGAGCCTTATTGATATCGAGATGGTCTTTTGTTTGAATCGACCAGGGCAGCTCGCACACCCAGTCCAGATATGTCCGGATGACGCTGTATTCCGGCGAAGCTGGTGGTATCTTGCTCAGTCTGTCCAATTCACGCAGCGCCTCAGCCTGAACTCTTTCGGGCATCTTCGCCTTTTCGATATTTTTCTTGACTTGCCTTAGCTCTTCCGTTTGGCGGTCGCCTCGTCCGAGTTCAGACTGGATGGCCTTTAGCTGTTCCTGCAAAAAATATTCTCGCTGACTTTTTTCGATGGACTCTCTGACTCGGCCCTGGATTTTGTGACTTAACTCAAGCACCTCCAGCTGGCTTGCCAGTGCGACGGATATTTTTTCGAGTCGTTTGGTCGAGTCGAGCTCTTCAAGCAATTGCTGTTTCTCGCTTATTGGCAGGCTGAGATTTGCAGCCAAAAAATCCGCCAAAGCGGACGGGTTTTCTATGTTTTCCAGCAGCACAGTCGCTTCTTCTGGGATATTAGGGCTCAGCGCAATGACACGGTTGGCTGCCTGGCGGACACCGACAATAAGGGCCTGCAGATTTTTTGTCATCTTGGTCCTGAAGGTAAGCATCTGCACCGCCGCCTTTAGATACGGCTCGGTAGCGACTCTTTCGGTTATCCGAAAACGCACTATGCCGTGGACTACAATGTGAATCATACCCTGCGGCATCTTGATAACTTTGAGGATTGTGGCAGCAGTCCCGACAGAATAAAGGTCGTCGAAACTCGGACTGTCAGTTTCGGGATTGCGCTGTGTGACAAGACCTATGACCGATTCGTTGGGGCGGGCCTCGCCGATGAGCTGTTTGCTTTTCTGCCGGCCTATCGCCAGCGGCGTCACTGTGCCAGGGTAGGCAACAGCGTTTCGAATGGGCAGGACAGGGATTACATCAGGAAGCTTAAATTCATGGCTGTTGTTCCCAGGAGAGCCTGTTTCGCTTTGTAGATAGTGCTCAACATCGCTGAGGTCCTCGCCGGAAAGTTCAATCGGCCATCCCTCGTCGGTTACGAATTTTTTAATCGTCTCTGTCATTTTCAGTTAATGTCTCTTAAGCAAACGCGAATATACCCTATCGGCACGCAAAAAGCAAAGGCTGTGCCGGCGCCTTTTAGATATGTCGGACTGCCGAAGGGGCAAATTTAGCCATTTTTTCCGAAAAGACCGTCAGATTTCTGAATATACGTAGTCGGAAATCCCCGAGGGGATTTCCAGACAACTGCGTAGGGCCGCCCCCTACTTGTACTTGATGACCGCGTGGTAACTTTGAAGTGACCTTACGGGGCTGTCTCCATTTCGGCGAGCGGCGATTCCTTTGACGGCGGCAGCAGCAGCGGCCGTCGTCGTGATGTAGGGCAGGTTGTATTTTATCGCAGCCTTGCGAATGTAAGAATCATCCTGCTTGCCGAGCTTGCCGGACGGCGTGTTAATAATCAATTGAATCTGTTTATTCTTAATGGCGTCGATGATGTTCGGCCGTCCCTCATGCATCTTAAAAATCGGCTCGGTCTTGATTCCTCTTTCGGCAAGGAACCGGCAGGTACCTTCGGTTGTCCTTATTGTGAACCCGAGTTTACTGAATCCCCTGGCGGTTTCGACGATGTCGGCTTTGTCCTGCTCGGCAATGGTTATCAGTACCGCACCTTCGGAAGGCAGTGGCTGCCGAGTAGCATCCTGTGCCTTGAAATACGCCAGTCCGAACGAATCCGCCAGGCCCAACACTTCACCGGTCGAGCGCATTTCCGGCCCGAGCAGCGGGTCAACGGTGTGGAACATATTGAACGGAAAGACCGCTTCCTTTACACCAAAGTATGGAACTTCCCTCTGCCTTATATCGAGGTCTTTGAGTTTTTTACCTAACATAACCTGTGTTGCGAGCCGGGCCATAGACAAGCCGCACACCTTTGAAACTAACGGCACCGTTCGCGAGGCACGCGGGTTGGCTTCGAGAACGTAAACTTTGTCATTCGCTATCGCGTACTGCATATTCATCAGACCAACGACATTCAGATGAATTGCTATTTTCTTGGTATATTCGCGAATGGTATTGAGATGCTTCTTGGGTATGGTTACCGGCGGAATGACACAGGCTGAATCACCCGAGTGAATGCCCGCAAGCTCGATGTGCTCCATAATTGCCGGCACAAAAACATCCGTGCCGTCGGCGATGGCGTCAGCTTCAGTTTCAATCGCATTTTCGAGAAACTTATCAATTAGTATCGGCCTTTCGGGCGTTACCTCGACCGCCGCCGTGACATATTCTTTGAGCATCTCTTCATCGTGTACAACTTCCATACCACGCCCGCCCAAGACGTATGAAGGACGCACCATCAGCGGATAGCCTATCTCTTCAGCTACGGCAAGGGCCTGTTCAAGATTGCTCGCCATACCTGCCCGCGGCATAGGTATACCGAGCTTTTCCATCATATTGCGGAACCGGTCGCGGTCTTCCGCCAAATCTATCATCTCCGGAGACGTCCCGATTATTTTCACGCCGGCCTGGGCCAGCTCACTTGCAATATTAAGCGGCGTCTGTCCGCCGAACTGAACAATGACGCCTTCGGGTTTTTCTTTCGCGTAAATGCTGAGCACATCTTCGACCGTGAGCGGCTCAAAATAAAGCTTGTTGGAGGTGTCGTAGTCGGTTGAGACGGTCTCGGGATTGCAGTTGACCATAATTGATTCGAGTCCCTCATCACGTATCGCAAAAGCGGCATGAACGCAGCAATAATCGAATTCGATTCCCTGTCCGATACGGTTTGGCCCGCCGCCGAGGACCATTATCTTGCGATTTTTGCTCACAGCAACCTTATCAGGGGCGTTGTAGGTGGAGTAGTAGTACGCAGCGTTTTCAACGCCGCTGACTGGTACAGCCTCCCAGGCCTCGACGACGCCGAGAGAGGTGCGCTGAGAGCGGATTTTATCTTCTGATGTGCCAAGCAGCTTGGCGATATATCGGTCGGCAAAACCGTCTTTCTTGGCCTGTGTCAGAAGTTTATCCGGAAGCTTTTTACCCTTGTATTTTAGTATCTCTTCCTCAAGCTCAACAAGTTCAGCCATCTGCTGGATGAACCAGCGCTTTATGTATGTCTTTTCAAAGAGGCTGTCAATATCAGCCCCTTTGCGCAGCGCCTCATACATAATGAATTGTCTCTCGCTTGACGGTGTGGTGAGAAGATTCATCAGTTCGTCAAGGGAGAGCTTGTTGAAGTTCTTCGCAAACCCAAGTCCGTACCGACCGGTCTCAAGGGACCGTATAGCTTTCAAAAAGGCTTCTTTGTAGCTTTTGCCGATGCTCATTACCTCTCCGACCGCCCGCATTTGTGTCCCCAGCTTGTCCTCGGCGCCTTTGAATTTCTCAAATGCCCAGCGGGCAAACTTGACTACGACATAATCACCGGATGGTGTGTATTTCTCAAGGGTTCCATCTCTCCAGTATGGTATCTCATCGAGGGTAAGTCCGCCGGCCAACATCGACGAAACAAGCGCTATTGGAAAGCCCGTAGCCTTCGAAGCAAGGGCTGATGAACGCGATGTCCTCGGATTGATTTCGATTACGACTACCCGGCCTGTATCAGGGTCGTGAGCGAATTGAATGTTAGTGCCGCCTATGACCTCGATGGCGTCAACGATATCGTAAGAATACTTCTGCAGCAGTTTCTGCAGCTCAGGGTCGATTGTCAGCATCGGAGCAGTGCAGTACGAATCTCCGGTATGGATGCCCATCGCATCGACGTTCTCGATGAAACATACGGTTATCTTTTGTCCTTTCGCATCGCGTACTACCTCCAGTTCCAGTTCTTCCCAGCCGAGGACAGATTCTTCGACAAGGATTTGTCCGATGAGACTGGCTGAGAGTCCGCGACTGGCAACTGTGCGCAGCTCCTCAATGTTAAAGACCGCACCGCTGCCGGTACCGCCCATAGTGTAGGCAGGCCGAATAATCAATGGATATCCCATCTCATCGGCGACTTTTTCCGCTTCCTCGACGCTGTAGGCCGGCTTGCTCCTCGGCATATCGATGCCAAGCCGATTCATTGTCTCCTTGAACACTATACGGTCCTCGCCGCGCTCGATGGCATCGACCTGGACGCCAATTACTTTGACACCGTACTTTTTAAGCACGCCCGCCCGCGCAAGTTCGGAGCACAGATTCAGTCCGCTCTGTCCGCCGAGATTTGGCAGAAGGGCATCAGGACGCTCAGCCTCAATTATCTTTATCATAGTCTGGAGGTTGAGCGGCTCGATATAAGTTATGTCCGCCATACCAGGGTCTGTCATAATGGTCGCCGGATTGGAATTGACCAGCACAATCTCGTAACCTAATTTGCGAAGTGCCTTGCAGGCCTGTGTGCCGGAATAGTCAAATTCACAGGCCTGGCCGATGATAATGGGGCCGGAACCGATAATCATCACTTTTCGTATGTCATTCCGTCTCGGCATACTAAACTTCTCCTAATCTTTGTTGTAGATTTGGCTGGGCTTCTCGCCCGCAGAGCGAATGTAATTGCGGTGGATTAAACTAAAAAAGGGGTAAACTGTCAAACAAGAAAATAAGCAAAAGCAGCGAGTGCGCTTAGTGTTCGCTGTAACTTTCCTGGTTGGGAACAAGGGTAATATTGCTTTTCATTCCTATGGGCAGCATCTTGTCAGGGGCTGGATTGATGTGAATAGTGCCGATATCCTCAGGGACGCCGCTCTCAAATGGGTTCTCACCTGAAAAGCCCACATTGCTCGCAAAGGCTGCCGAAGTCCATCCACTTGCGGGTTTGTACATGGAAAGCATCGTTCCATGGACATTTGCGTTGCCTCGCACGTCAACAATTCCGCCTACAACCAGTCCCGTCAGAACGCTCTCACTTTCGTCCTCAACTTCCCGAGTATTGCCGATGTCCACCGCAAAATTGGGAGCCAGAATCGTGGTCTCTTCCATATAACTATTGTTGAAAAGCGAACTTCCGGTAAAATAAAGGGCGTTGCCGGGCCCGTAGAAATCATCGGGCACACTGGTAACAATGACACCATTGAAATTACAATCCTCGAATCGAACATTAGTGTACTTACTCCCCCAGCCGAATGCGTGCGAATCGGTTTCAACAAAAAACACGCCGTTAAACGTGCATTTTTTGAAAAGCGCATCGCGGCCTTTGGGCAAACGTACATTGGTAATGGTCTTATTCTGATAGACATAACGCGTGAGGTATCGGCTGCCCCAACCGCCGCTCTTTGTATAGTCACCCGGCTTATTGTGGGTAATACTCATGAACCGTCTTGCTGGACGTCGGTATAGCCGTCGTGACGCTCTTATACTGACTCGTATCGTAGTCAGTATATTCGAAACCTGCCACCTCCGGCTCGGGCTGGTTTGGGTCTTCGTCGAGGTAACTAATTCCATCGTCAGCAGAGATGCCTACCCAGCTCGCATTTACTACGGCTGCCGTCAGGAGCAATATGAGCAGCAATATGTTTAAGGTCAGCTTTTTCATTTTGTTCTCCTTTAATAGTACGAATTTTTACCGCCTGCTTTCGCAGGTGCAGGTCTGGTTCACTTTCTACTTCAATTCAACTGTTATTCTTCAGAATAGGTATCCTGCGAAGGTTTAATGACAATGGGGCTCATAACGCCGCTCGGCAGCAGCTTGTCAGGGTCTGGCGTGATGTTAATGACACCAACATCGCCCGGGACGGTTGTTTCCGAACCGCCGTCGTCTGATGTTGCTCCGATGTTGTTCACATATCCGCTTGAGTAGCCACTGGTGTCATACATCGAAATGACCGTGCCGTAAATTTCCGCATTGCCGCGAATATCCACAATGCCGCCGACGATTGCGCCGGTAAGAACATTATTCTCGCCGCTGTTTGGGTTGGTATTGCCGAGATTGACGTTGAAATTAGGCGCAAGTATCGTGGCGGGAACAGACGTACTATTCTGGAACGTCTCTTCTCCGGTGAAATAGAGGCAGTTTTTCATCCACCAATTAGTACTGTCCGAATAATTAGGCGTGTTGGTTATGATGGGGCCATTAAACACGCAGTTTTCAAATCGCACGTTATTATAAGTACCGCCGGTGCCCCCGCAGTCAATATAAAGAACACCTTCGAAAGTACAGTTTTTAAATAGCGCATTCTTGCCTGCGTCCACCTTCGCATCCGTAAGGGTCTTATGTTCACAGACAGCGCGATCCAGTTGCCGACTTCCAGATGAAGATGGCCGGCCGTAATTCCCCGCTGCATGAGGAAAGTATTCCCTTACCGTTGTCAGCGTCGTGTGGCCGTGACTCACAGTATAGTTATAGGTCGTGTTCGGTATGGTGGTTGTCTGGTTTTTGTACCCGCTGGTGTCATAATCGCTTATTTTCATTCCGGGCATATTGACGGCCTCGTCACCGTAGTTGACGCCATAGTTGATGTCCTCGCACTGGCCTTGTATCTCATCTGTAGGGCTGATTACCTTGTTTCCCTGGTCGTCATACACGGGATTACCGTTGGCGTCCAGTGTCTCAAGGTCGTAGGGCATCTTGATTTTAACACGATTCCCCTGTGCATCAAGAACGGGATTGCCATAACTATCAAGCTTGTCTGCATATAGGTCAGGGCCTGCTTTCCCTGTATTAGGATTAATATTGCTAAGAATGGTATTAATGGTCCCCTCGACCGTTGAATCGCTGGTCATATTAAAAGGCGAGATATTCTGGTATTGCCACTCGCTGTAAATATTGCCGTGTATGGTCGAGTCGCCGGTGAGCCACATTCGGCCTTTGCTGGCGATGGCGTAACTTAAAACCTTGTTGTCTCTGGTGATTTTCAAATTTATGCTGACCTGTCTTTTTACCTGCCCATCAACTCCTATTCCCTCAAGCCAGATGGTATTCGGGTCGTCGTCATAGCGATAGAATCTCACCTGAAATGCAGCGTCAGTTGCGCCAAAGTTTATCGCGGATGTTACCAGATTATCATCTGATACAACGGCCCCGCCAATAGCGTTGGCCTGTATGTAATCGCACAGTCCAGACCAGACTTGGTCGGCTTCGGCATCAGTAATCTCAGGCCTGTCGCTCGGTATTGTAACAGGTACATATGAAGAGGCCAGATACCTGCCGTACTCCAGCCCCGACTGGGCCGCCGTCAACGCTGAATTGATTTTGTGCTGATTCGAGCTGACCTCGACACTGGTCCCTGACATCGCAGCCATCGAAATCGCAAACATAGAGAAAACCAGGATGAATATCATCGCAATAATAAGCACAACAGCTTTGCGCTCGGAGCAGATTGTTTTCTCCGTACGTTTCATCATTCCCCCCGAAGCCCCCGATGAGAAGGCTTCTGTTATTCCTACATCCTAATAAAATATAATAAGTCTTTACAGCAAAAGCAAAGCGGAACGGCTGAGTAACACTAAAACGGCACCGATTTCTTTTTTGTCCGATAACCCCCTTCTCGGCAGTCGTACAGGGCTTATAAAACATCTTGTCGTTCCGCAAAATATGAGCTGCGGGCAAACGGTGAAGACATAACAACTTCTATGGCTCTTTGCTTGCCTGCTAAAACTCTGCCCCAAAATCCCTCGCAAGAAACTTAGAATGGGCGTGTAAGAAATCACTAATTATTGTTACTATTATTATTGAGAGCAGGTAGTCCGGATGGCAGACGACAAATGGGAAACAACGTTCAAACAATGGCTTGGTGAGCACCAAGGGCTGATTTACAAGGTTATTCGGGCCTATGCGGCTACAGCCGATGACCAGGACGACCTGTTTCAGGAGATACTCCTGCAAATGTGGCTATCCATTCCGCGGTTTGCCGGAAAAGCAAAGGTCTCAACCTGGTTATACAGAGTGGCACTGAATACGGCCTTGGTCTGGAACCGCAGCGAAAAAAAACGTCGAAAACATAGCACCACGATGACAGTGTTCAGACCGCAGCAAAGCAATTGTTCGGGACAATCAGAAGAAATCATAGGACGACTGTATGAGGCAATCAGGAAACTCTCAAAGGTCGATGCGTCAGTCGTCCTTATGCACCTTGACGGCTTGGCGTATAGTGAAATGGCTGAAATACTCGGCATTTCAGAAAGTAATGTCGGCGTAAAATTGAATCGAGCCAAAAAACAATTAGCTTTAATTTTGGATGGACTTATCGATGACGTTTAACGAATTACAAAAAACCTGGCAAAAAGACACAAGCAGCTCAAAACTGACCATCGACTCAGATTTGCTTCTTCGAGAAGTAAAAAGAAATAAAAAGCACTTTGAATCAACCATCTTCTGGCGAGACGTCCGAGAAGCAGGAGGAAGCTTTGTCCTCGCAGTATTTTTCCTGTATCAAAGTATGAAACTTAACCTGTGGTCTTTGTATTTTCCTGCGCTGGCATGCATTCTTGTGGGAGTTTTCATGATAGTTGACCGGGTTATTCAAAAGGGGAAACTACCGAAATCCAGTGACTCTTTGGCGAACTGCATCAAAATTTCACTCGTACAGGTCGAACATCAGATATGGCTGCTGAGGAACGTTCTCTGGTGGTATCTGCTTCCGTTCGCAATTGGAATAGCCTTGTTTTGGGGTCATGGAGGTTGGCGGATACGCAATGACAGCCGGATCGGATTGATATTCATCGGCGGGTGCTTTATCGGGCTTATTATTCTTTGCACAGGTATATATTACTTGAATCAATATGCCGTGCGGAAAGAATTGGTGCCCAGAAAGCAGGAGCTTGAATCGCTGCTGAACAGTCTCACTAACGACGGTAGAACTACGTAGCTATAACCATCTCTGCGAAGTACGAGCTTCGGGCAAATGGTGTAGAGAGCACCCAGGAAAAGCCAAGGTCAGTTGCTTTTTGCTTCCACCAGTCAAATTTTGCAGGCGGTATGTATTCGACCACTTCGAGCGAATCCTTTGATGGTTTCAGGTATTGGCCGATTGTGATTCGGTCACAGCCTGCATCGCGCAAATCTTTTAGAACCTGCTCGACCTCGGCATCCGTCTCGCCTAATCCAAGCATAATTGAGGATTTTGTCAGAGTGCTTTTGTAGGTCTCTTTGGCCAATTTAAGCAGGTTCAGGGAACGTCGATAGTCTCCGCCGGCTCTGGCTTCTCGGTATAAGGAGGGAACGGTTTCAATATTGTGCGCGAATACGAATGGCAAGGCATCAGCTAAAATTTCTATCGCACGCCCCTGACAGTTGCGGAAATCGGGCGTTAGTATTTCAAACTTCACATCAGGGCATCTTTTTCTTGCCTGATTGATACAATCACGAAAATGGCCTGCTCCGCCGTCGCCCAAATCATCGCGGGTCACGCTGGTTAGCACGAGGTACTTCAACGACATTTTTTTTGCCATCTCAGCTATTCTTGCCGGCTCAGTCGGGTCCGGCGGCTGGGGCTTGCCTCCGGCCACTGAGCAAAACCTGCACCTTCGCGTGCAGATGTTACCCAAAATCAGGACCGTCGCCGTCCCCCTCGCCCAGCATTCGCCTCGATTGGGACAGTTCGCATTATCGCATATCGTCTCCAGACCCAGAGAGCTTAACACTTCTTCGGTATGGTTATAACTTTCACTAACCGGCAGCGGCCTTTTTAGCCACGCCGGCAGCTTACCACGCTGGTGGCTGGCAGCTCGCTGCTCGTTTGGCTTGGACAAATGCCTGATTAGCAGCTCGGATAATTTTCCCTTTACTTCTGACATCGAATGTTCTCTGCCGGTCTCGGTTAGCACCGACGTCATCTCTACTTCGTTAAGTCCGCAGGGTATAATGTGGTCGAAAATGCTGAGGTCGTTTTGAATGTTTATTGCCATCCCGTGATAGGTAACAAATTTCGATACACGCACGCCGATAGAAGCAATTTTTTTTGAACCTGCCCACAGACCAGGCAGGCCTTTTCGTCTTTCAGCACTCACGCCTAATTGTCCAAGCAGCTCAATACCCGTCTCTTCGAGTTTTCTGACGTATTCGCCGATGTCCAGACCAAGTCCTTGCAGATTCAAAATCGGATAAAAAACCAACTGTCCCGGATTGTGTGCAGTAGCGCCGCCGCCTCTTCGGACGTCAACAACGTCTATACCCTGTTCCTTCAGACTCTCGCGGTCAGTACAAAGCCTGTTGGCGCTCTGCCTGGCTCCGAGGGTAATGACAGCCGGATGCTCAACGATTAAAACGGTATCAGGGATTTCGTCCTGGCTTCTTTTATCATGCAATTCGTGCTGTTGCCGCAATACCTCTCGATAGTCGGCGAGTCCGCGATCACAAATGCGCAGGGTACAAATCCCGGTCTTTTCTGTTACTGCTGACACGTAACCCTCCGTACCTACTCCCTCGGCGGATTTATCCGCCTATGGCGGATTGTGCAGGCTCACGCCGAAAGCATCTTCTACAGATTCTTTGAGCACTTCTGAGACAGTCGGATGGGGGAAGCTTATCTCGGCAATCTTCTCTGTGCTGCCCAAAAGTAGCCTTGCCGCCGCAATCAGCTCGGTTGCCTGAGCACCAACTATTGTAACGCCGACGATTTTGTCGGTCGCATTGTCTCTTATCACATTTATCTGACCGGCTGTCTCGTTGTGTGTCGTGCTTCTGCCGTTAGCCTTGAAAAAGGCCTTTCCGATGGAAACATCGAGTCCCTTGGCAGCACAGGCCTCTTCGGACTTGCCGACGGATGCAACCTCCGGAAACGTATAGACAGCTCGCGGGATGAGCGAGTAGTCAGTTATTTTCTCATCGCTGCCCGTTGCATTGACCGCCGCCACTTCAGCCTCGGCAAACGCGCCGTGGGCCAAATAGGTCGTACCGACTGCATCGCCGACAGCATAAACGCCGGCAACACTGGTTTCCATTTTTGCATTAACCGCTATTGCCGTCCCGTTCATTTTTAAGCCAAGCGAGTCAACCGTCTCTTTATCAACAACCGCCCTTCTGCCGACCGAAACCAGCACCTTTTCCGCCTCGATTGTCCGGCCGCTTTCGAGGACCACTCTTGCCGGCCTCTTGGTTTTGTCAACAGAGGTAACTTTCTGATTGGTGAGAGCGCCAATCCCGAGCTTCTTGAATTCTCGTTCTATAAGAGCACCAACCCATTTGTCTTCCGTGGGAATCAACCTATCAAGGACTTCAACGATGGTTACTTTTGTTCCCATAGCCGCGTATAAACAGGCCATTTCACAGCCGATTGCTCCGCCGCCCACGATGACCAGCGATTTTGGAATTTGCTGCAATTCGAGCGCCTCTTTGCTGCCTATAATTGTTTGGCCATCAAATGGTGCCCCCGGAATCTCGATTGGCCCTGAGCCGGTTGCGAGAATTATTTTTTTAGTCTCGATTTCAACCGCTGAGTCTGATTCGACCTTGACTTTGCCAGGCCCGGCAGCAATGCCGCGTCCCTTGAATATCTTTATCTTGTTCGCCTGTATAAGATTGGTCATACCCTTTCGAAAACCGCTGACTATCGCATCTTTTCTGGCCCGCATTTTAGGCCAGTTGGGTAACGCCTCACCGACATCAATTCCCATCATCGCCGCTTGCTTAACCATAAGTAAGGTATGCGCAGATGCAAGCAGTGCCTTCGATGGGATACATCCGCAATTTAAGCAAACGCCGCCGATAAGGTTCTTTTCGACGACCGCCACCGAAGCCCCTCTTTGTGCGCACCTGATGGCAGCCGAATAACCGCCCGGCCCTGTGCCTATTACCACAACATCGAATCTCTCCGCCGTCATTTAAGCTCCTTTTTCTAAAATCGTTATACACACGATAGCATTCCGCCATCAATATACAGGATATGACCATTTACATAGTCCGATGCCTTCGAGGCAAGAAATATCGCTCCGCCGACCAAATCGCCGGGCGTGCCCCACCGGCCTGCAGGCGCTCGCTCACAGAGCCACGAATTGAAATTTTTGTCCTCAACGAGTGGTTTCGTGATATCGGTTATGATGTAGCCGGGTCCCAGTCCGTTTACCTGAATATTATATTTACCCCATTCAGTCGCCATCGCCTTGGTGAGCATTTTCAGTCCGCCCTTCGAAGCCGCATACGGAGCAATTGTAGGCCGGGCCAGCTCAGATTGCAGCGAGCAAATGTTAATTATCTTCCCTGATTTTCTTTTTATCATTGTTTTGACTACACATTTGGAAACAAGAAACACGCCTGTCAGGTTCACATCCATAATTCGTCGCCAGTCATCTTCCTCAAAATCCTCAAGACCACCGCGAATTTGAATGCCTGCGTTGTTTACCAGAATGTCTATGGGGCCGACCTGTTTTTCTATCGCCCGAACATTTTGTTTTATCTGTTCGGACCTGGTAACATCGAAAGCATATCCATAAGCCTTGATTCCTTTCTTGGAAAAAGTTTTAACCGCTTCGCTGAGGCGTTGTTCATTCACGCAGTTGGCCACGATAGTCGCACCGGCTTCGCCCAATCCCTCGGCGATTGTAAAGCCTATCCCGCGACCGGCGCCGGTGACTAAAGCTATCCTTCCACTGAGGTCGAACAATTCCAGGCTCATAGGTATTTCCTTTCGCTACTTGGCGATTGTGGTGTGGGCAGCGTCGAAAAATCTCGTACCGCCGCTGTCTAATTGCAGAATTAAACCCTTCTCCGGGTCGATTCCGACGCAGTTGCCGGCAAACTCGCTGCCGTTGAAAATAAGTCTGACCCGCCGGCCCAACAAAAGACTGTAGCCGCTCCATTGCCCTATAACCATTGTGCCGTCTTTTTCTGCGACCCCCAGCCAATAGTCTATCGAAGAAAGCAGCCTCTTTGCCAGCGAAACACGGTCGCATCTTGTCTGAGCCTCGATATCGATGCTTGTTGCGGTCGTTTGCAGTTCTGCGGGGAAGCTGTCCCCGTTTTGGTGGCAGTTTATCCCTATGCCGAGAATATACACTGCTTCGCCCCCGCTGGTCTTGGATTCGAGCAGAATACCGGCAACCTTTTTGTCGTTTAACATTATGTCATTTGGCCATTTGATTTTCGCACCTTTTCCAACAGCCTCGGCAACCGCAACAGCCAACGTTAATGACAACAGCTCGGCACTGCATTTGGTCTTGGTCAGAACAATTGAGCAGAGGACGCTGTCCGCTCGTCCGCTTATCCATTTTGCACCGGCCCTGCCCCGCCCAGCGGTTTGCTCCTCGGCAAAAACTGCCAGGCCGTCGTTTCTCTTGTTTGTCGCATACTCAGCGGCTACATCGTTGGTGCTTGAAGTGCTGTTATAGACAAGGATTTTTTTGCCGATTCGCCTGGTCCTTAGATTTGCTTTTATCTCGTCAGCCGATAGTGGGCAGGAATCCATTTTCCCAGCTTTTAATTTCTGTATTCTGTCTTCTGTATTCTGTTTTATCTGTCAAGACCGATATCGACCGCGTTTGCCGAATGTGTGATGGCGCCTACGGCGATTCTGTCGATGCCGCACTGCGCGATTGCTGAAACGCTTTGCAGTGTTATGTTACCGGAGGCCTCGAGCAGCGGCTTTTTTTTTCTCCCGCACATCGCGTTTCGCATATCCACCGCGTGCTTTAACTGCCACTGACCCATATTGTCGAGCAGCACAATATCTACGCCCCGAATCTCGAGGACATAGTTGAGCTGGTCATCGACGTGGTCGACCTCGACCGCAATGAACTTGACGCCCTTTACCTTCCTGGCCTCGCCGACTATTTTCTTTAGTTTCGGCTGAAAGTTCCTGCCCAACTGGGCCAGGTGGTTGTCTTTAATCAGGATGCCGTCATACAAGCCCAGCCGATGATTGTATCCGCCGCCGCATCGAACAGCGTATTTTTCGAGTATTCGCCAGCCAGGCGTCGTCTTTCTCGTATCATAGATTTTCGCTTTTGTGCCTTTAACAGCCTGCACATATTTGTCTGTTGTGGTGGCTATTCCGCTGAGCTTCTGCAGGAAATTGAGCATAACGCGCTCTGCGCTGAGCATCGAGCACAATGGCCCCTCGATTGTGGCGATTTTGCAGCCGACGTGAGCGACACGCCCGTCACCCACGTGGACCTTCAGTTTCAGCTTCTTGTCGTAGCACTTAAGAATTTCTCTGACGATAGGCATACCGCAGACAATTATTTCTTCACGTGAAATAACGTTTGCCTTCGTGATGGTATTGTCTTTGAAGAAAAGCTCGCTGGTCAAATCGCCCTGCCCGAGGTCTTCCTCAATCGCCATCTTGATTATAGGCAGTACCTTTGCAATCTTGAGTTCTTTCATCTTCTCTGTGCCTTCTTTCTACTTAGCTTTTTACTTTTGCTGATACTGATAAGCTCCGGCAGTTCACTTAGTTCTCGCAACTGGTCTCTCAAAAAAGCCGCTCTTTCGAAGTCCAGCGTCTCGGCGGCCTCAAGCATCTCTCTCTCGATTTGGCCGGCTAATTCAACCTTCTCATATTCATCGGCTTCAAACCGGACCGCTTCTCTCGCGGTTCGTCTCGCCTTTATCTCCTCCGCCAGCCCCTTACGTATCTCCTTTTTTATCGTTTCGGGCGTAATATTGTGTTTTTCGTTGAATTCCAACTGAATTTTACGGCGTCTGTTCGTCTCGTCAATAGCTTTTTGCATCGATTCGGTAATGGTATCGGCGTACAAAAAAACTGTGGCATTGATGTTTCTGGCCGTTCTGCCGATTGTCTGAATCAGCGAAGTCCGACTTCGCAGGAATCCTTCTTTATCTGCGTCGAGTATCGCAACCGCTGAGACCTCCGGCAAATCAAGGCCTTCCCGCAGCAGATTCACTCCGACCAGCACATCGAATTGCCCGCTCCGCAAATCGTGCAGTATCTCGACTCTCTCGATGGTATTGATTTCGCTGTGCAGATACCGGCATCGAAAACCTTTCTTTGTTATGAAACCGGACAAATCCTCAGCCATCCTTTTTGTCAAAGTGGTAATCAGCATCCTTTCTTTGGCTTTGATTCTTTTTTCTACCTCACCCAGAAGGTGCGGCACCTGGTCCCTCGCAGGATGTACAACAATCCGCGGGTCGACCAATCCCGTGGGCCTTATTATCTGCTCGACGACCTCGCTTTGACATTTCTCCAGCTCAAAAGATGCCGGCGTCGCAGAAACAAAAACAACCTTGTTCCATCTTTCCTGAAACTCCTCGAACCGCAGAGGCCTGTTGTCTAATGCGCTCGGCAGCCTGAAGCCGTGCTCGACAAGAACCTCCTTTCTGCTCCTGTCACCGGCCCACATCGCCCGAAGCTGTGGAATGGTAGCGTGAGATTCATCGATAAACAAAAGAAAATCCTTCGGAAAGTAGTCAATCAGCGTATATGGCCTTGCTCCCGCAGGTAGTCCCGATAGATGTCTCGAATAGTTCTCGATGCCGCTGCAGTAGCCGACCTCCTGCAGCATCTCGATATCATACATTGTCCTCGCCTGCAGCCGCTGCGCCTCGAGCAGTTTACCTTCCTGCCGAAACTGTTGCAGCCGCTGCTCCAATTCAGCCTTTATGCTCTCCACCGCAGCGGCGATTCTGTCGCCGGGCATAATGTAGTGCTGAGATGGATATATGAAAACCTGACTTTCATCCGCTAAGGTTTCGCCGGATACCGGATTTATGTAGCTGATTTTCTCTATCTTGTCGCCGAAAAATTCAAAACGAACGGCAAAAGATTCGTAAGAAAGAAACAGCTCCACAACATCTCCGCGAACTCGAAACGTCCCTCTGGCGAAATCAATATCGTTCCTGACGTATTGCAGGTCGGCAAATCTCCCAAGCAGCTCATTTCTGTCAACAATATCCCCCCTGCGCACAGCCACAACGGATGCCTTGTAATCCTCCGGCGAGCCGAGCCCGAAGATGCAGGAGACCGACGCAACGATTATGCAGTCGTCTCTCGTGGAAAGGCTGGTGGTCGTTGAAAGACGCAGCCGGTCAAGGTCAGCGTTCTTCGAGGCGTCTTTTTCAATGTAAATGTCCCGCTGCGGAATATAGGCCTCCGGCTGATAATAATCGTAATAGCTCACAAAGTATTCCACAGCAGACTTCGGAAATAGGTCCCTGAATTCTTCATAGAGTTGAGCTGCCAATGTTTTATTGTGGGATATGACTAAGGTTGGCAGTCCCATCTGCGCTATTACGTTAGCCATTGTAAATGTCTTGCCGGAACCTGTAACTCCCATCAGCGTCTGGAATTTTTTGCCTTCGCGCAGACTCTCCACAAGCCGGCTGATTGCCGCAGGCTGGTCCCCAGCAGGAACAAAATTGGTGTCTATTTCGAATCTCGCCATATATGGTGAGCCTGCCGAATCCATTTTCGCAGGTTACTTTGCCGGCAGGCTGCCGCAAGTATCTGACAAGTATATTCTACGTGCTGGTGCGCTGAAACTCAAGCACTGTGCCGGTCCATTATTTGCCTTCTTTCCCTTTACAGTACCACGCAGGCCGGATAAAATAAACTGCCGTCTTGAATCTTCAACAACCCTTTATGGATATATGGACATGGAAAAATTAACCCTTTACGACACGACCCTTCGCGACGGAATGCAGGCCGAGGGTATCAGCTTTTCACTCGAGGATAAGCTCGCCATCGCCGCCTGCCTTGACCAGCTCGGCATCGACTACATCGAAGGTGGCTATGCCGCTTCCAACCCCAAGGAAAAACAGTTCTTCGCCGAGGTTGCTAAGCTGGGCCTGAAAAATTCCAGAATCGCAGCCTTCGGCTCCACCAGACGCGTCGACAAAGACGTCGCTGACGACGATTCCATCAGGGCCATTCTCACCTGTAAAACAAAAACTGCCACACTCGTCGGAAAGGCCTGGGAACTCCACATAACCGCCGTCCTCGGCTGCTCGCTTGAGGAAAACCTCAAACTCGTTGCCGACTCGGTCAAATACCTTAAAAAGCACGGCCTCGAGGTAATATTTGACGCCGAGCACTTCTTCGACGGATACAAAAAGAATCCTAAGTACGCTGCCAGTGTCCTGACCGCTGCTGCCGAAGCTGGTGCCGACCTGCTCGTCCTCTGCGATACCAATGGAGGCTCTTTGCCTAACGAAGTCTACGAAATCACAAAAAAAATCTGCGCCGAATTCAGCCCTATGGTCATTGGAATTCACACCCACAACGATGGCGACTGCGCTACCGCTGACTGCCTCGCCGCCGTCAGTGCCGGCGCTCGACACGTCCAGGGCACAATCAACGGCCTCGGCGAAAGATGTGGTAACGCCAATCTCTGCGCAGTGATACCCAATCTCGCCTTCAAAATGGGCTTTAAGCTCCTCAGCCCCGAAAAACTAAAAACACTTACCGAAGTCTCGCGATTCGTCTTCGAAATCGCCAACCTGACACCCGTGATGAGTATGCCCTATGTCGGCGAGAGTGCCTTTGCTCACAAAGCAGGCCTGCACGTCGATGCCCTGCGAAAAAATAAAAGCACCTATGAGCACATCGACCCGCAGCTCGTCGGCAACGAAAGGCGGTTCCTCATCTCGGAGCTTAGTGGAAAATCGAACGTCCTCGCCGAGCTTGAAAAGGCAAAAATAACGGAGGACAAAAAACTGGCCGAGAAAATCCTCACCCGCGTCCAGGAGCTTGAAAACGAAGGTTATCAGTTCGAGGCCGCCAATGCCAGCTTCGACCTCCTCGTCAGGAAAATTATGGGCACATACCAGCCCGCTTTTGAGCTTATAAAGTACTACGTAACCACCGAAAAACGCAAATCAGGCAAGATGGTTAACGAGGCCACCATCAAGCTCAAAGTTGGCGATAAAGTCGAGCACGTCGTCGGTGAAGGCGACGGCCCGGTCAACGCACTCGATGATGCCCTGCGAAAGTTGCTCGAAACCTTTTACCCCGCCATCAAGGATATGCACCTGATTGACTACAAGGTGCGCGTCGTCAACGCTAAGGCCGGCACCGCCGCTCGTGTCCGCGTAATAATCGAATCACGCGACAAAACCTCTATCTGGGGAACGGTCGGCGTCTCCGAAAACATCATCGAGGCCTCCTGGCTCGCTCTCGTCGATTCCGTCGAGTACAAACTCCAAAAAGACAAAAACCTGCCCTGAGTGTCATTGCGAGGCCTTTAGGCCGTGGCAATCTCAAAAATATTCAGTATTCTGTCTCCCGACTTCTGTTCTTTGTTTCCTCATCGCGGCCTCCGGCTTTAGCAGCAGCCAAACAAGGCAAGTCTTGAGTCTGGTGTCTTGTGTCCTGTGTCTCTGCCCGCTTGAGGGCTAATCAAGATAAAGCTTGTCTTTGGGTTTGATTCGAGGGATTTTGTTTAGCATCGCTTTGACGTCATCTTTTTCAACGGCAAAACCGGGGGCAATCTCAATAACACAGTCCGGTGAGCCATCCGCTTTTTTCGGCACAGCGACACCGGCTGATTCAAGCCAGCAGGCGGCGCGAACGGCCATTAGCTGACTTGCGGTTTCGATACTGTCTAAGCCGGTGGCATTTTTTACCGGAGCGAATTCCTCGCTGCGGAGCGTCTGCAGGATTATCGAGGCTGAGGCTAACGGAAGGGCATCGAAAATGAAGCTTTCCAGCTTTATGCCGTTAGGCTCAGCGGGTTCGACGTGCTTTCCTGAAGCGTCGATGTGGGGGATTTTCTTGACGGCCCTGTGCAGCGGCAGAGAAAAACCCTCGGCGTTCAGCTTTTCCACAAAACTTATATTGATAATGTGTATTGCGATACTGCCAAGGCCAAAGACCAGTGAGCCATCGGCGTTGCGCTTCTCGGCTTCGCTGTCCGGCAAATCGCTGTATTCGATTACGGTTACCTTGCCATCAACGAAGCAGAAGTTTCCGACCCGTTCCTTCGGGCTGGTTTTTATCACGGCCTTTGAAGACATCTCGGCTTTGTCGAGAACGTGCAGGCCGATAAACAACGGGTCAAAGATATTTACGAGTGGGTTGTCAACCTGGAAATAACTTATTAGCTCGACGCCGCGTTTTTTCATATCCTCGATGGCACCGCTTTCGGAAAGTGCTTTCAGGCTTCCGCCGTGGCCGTCGGGCGAGCAGGCGATATTCGCCTCGTCCGCCAGTAAAATTTTGCCGTCAAAACTGAAATTAGGCAGTGTTCCCTGCTGAAATATAAAGACGTCCTTCTCATTCAGGCCAAAGTAACCGCTGGAGCGGAAAATCTCTTTTGTCTGGGTGTCGTTTAGGGGGCTGGTCATAATGTACCAGGGGCAAACGGCGTTGTATTTTTTCGAGACAGCGGCGATGGTTTCGGCGAAGATTTGGAACAGCGTTTTATTTTTAACAGGGCTGATGGGAAAATCCCCCTTTGGGCCTGTGAAACCGAGGCGGGTTCCCTGCCCGCCTGCGACGACGAAGGCAGCGACCTTGCCGGCCGATATTGACTGTCTGCCTAATTTGGTCGCTGCGGCGTATTTGCGCTTCTGCTGAGGGTCCGCTGGGCTAACGCCATAGTAAGGGGCAGGAGCAAAATCGGCTGGTATCGCGGTAAACCTGTGTTTTTTGACGTATTTTGCCACCCAGTCGTCTATTCTGACGAAATCAAGCTGCCGGATTTGGGCCTCCAGAGCCTGCCTTTGAGAGGCGTTTAATCGGCCCCAAAACGCCAAAAGATGGCTCTGACCGTGCTTTTTCAGCAGTTTCTTGGCGTTTTCAAGGTCTTTGTCAGTCATTCCTTTGACTTCCAGCAGGTAAATCCGCCTGCGGCGGATAAATAAGAAAAGGATTATTAAATAAATCGCAAAGATTTTCAAGAAAATTAGAAAAATTTGACGAATTTCCCTTGACAATAAATCCGATAGGGGTTAATATTAGTAATAGAGAGATGAGCAGGTAGGCTAATAAGCCAAAAATATAATAATTTAGACTGTCATCATAATTCTCGTCCCTGTTTCATATCACAAACCTGCCTGCCAAAAGTGTTGTTCTTCTGCCGGGCTTAAGCGTAAAACAGCAGCGGTGAAGCCGGCGGAATAAGCAAGGTCGACGAAGTTTATTGGTAAACCGTTAAGTAAAATGGATTTGAACCGACCGTTTTCAGGCGAAACCATTAAGTCAAAAGAGATTCGCAGAAAGCAATTGCCTTTGCGTCCGAAGGCGGTAACGGTTGGTTGCATTTATAAAATTAAAGAGATAACTGTAAGCGGCTCTGAGAACGGTTGGCAGTGCGGATCTCGATAGTTTGAAAGGAGAAAACAATGAGAAGAAAAGGTTTTACATTGGTGGAGCTGTTGGTGGTGATCGCCATCATAGCGTTGCTGATGGGCATTTTGATGCCTGCGCTGGCCCGGGTAAGGCAAATGGCCTACCGAATGGTCTGCGGGTCGAGTTTGTCCGGAATCGGAAAAGCAATGTTAGTGTACTCACAAGATAATGAGGCCGACTTCCCTGTCGCAGGCGGCAAAATATCCCCCACGAAGAACTGGAGCACAGCAGGCTATATAAACACCTGGGGCACAGAAACAGAAGCAGAAGCCTTCCCAAGCGGAGCCAACCCGACAATCGGTTCGTGTTTCTATCTTCTGGTAAAGTACGCGGATGTGGCGGTCAAGCAGTTTATCTGCAAGAGTGACACCGGCTCGGAAACCCTTGTGCTGTCCGAATACAATCCCGACCCCACAATTATTAAAGAGGACATGGATGCCTGGGATTTCGGCAGGGGACCGGGAATACACAACAGCTATTCCTATCACATGCCATTCAAATGGAGTGGTGCTTGTGGCACTTTAGCTTTTCCGATAGACACGGCGAGCAACCCGGCCAGTCCTCTGTGCGCAGACAGAAATCCCTATCTTGATAAAAATGCTGAGGGTCCCGACGGAACCCAAGGGGGATATGTTGATGGTATGGCACCTGGTACAAAGCCCCCGAGATGGGACACCACAACCGGTAAATACATCGACTCTGACAAGACCGGTAACGCAGCAGCCCACCAGCGAGAAGGGCAAAATGTTTTGTATGCTGATGTCAGCTCAAGATTCCAGTTATATCCCAACTGTGGCATTGCGAATGACAATATCTACAAAAGCTGGACCACCTGCACGACTGCTGGAAGCCCCCCCGACAAAGAAAAACAGGTCGGTGCGCTAGATAAAGGCGGCAATCTCCAGACGACAGGGTTAGGTGGGCCGTATTCCGAATCAGATGCGTTTCTCGTGAATGAGCATCAGGACTTGTCACAGGGCCCGCCGTAATGAGCGGCTCAACAGCGACGTTAAGCTGGTGCTAAACTGTCCGGCTTGGTCGGATTAACAGGCGGCCTTGTGCGAGTAAGCACAAGGCCGCATTTTTTATTGCTGAATTCCTGTGTCCACCGTTCAGGAACCAACCACAACGCTCACAGCAGACCTATAATGTCGGGACAAATCGGATTTGTCTTCAGCCGGCATTTATGTTAGATTGTCGGCGAATACGGCAAATGCGAGGGAACCGAAGTTGGGTCAGACACTTTTATATAAGATACTGTCGCAGCACCTCGTCGAGGGTAGACTCACCGCCGGCGAGACTATCGGCATTCGGATTGACCAGACGCTTACCCAGGATGCAACCGGAACGACGGCGTTTCTGCTGTTCGAATTGATGGGGAATGGAAGGGTTAAAACGGAGCTCTCGGTCAGCTACATCGACCATAATATGAGTCAGTTCGGCCCGGAGGGCCACAACGACCATTTGTACCTGCAAACAATAGCAGCCAAATCGGGCGTTCACCATTCGCACGCAGGTAACGGCATCTGCCATCAGGTCCATCTTGAACGATTCGGCAGACCCGGGGCGACTCTTCTGGGCAGCGATTCGCATACGCCGACCGCCGGCGGAATTGGGATGCTTGCCATCGGAGCTGGCGGCCTCGATGTGGCAGCGGCTATGGCTGGGAGGGTGTTTTACCTGAGCTGCCCAAAGGTCCTGGGCGTTAAACTGACAGGGCGGCTGCAAGAGTGGGTGGCAGCCAAAGACGTCATACTCAAGCTGCTCGGTCTGCTTTCGACAAAAGGCAACGTCGGCTGGGCAGTCGAATACTTCGGAAATGGCGATTCCACGCTTTCTGTACCGCAGCGGGCAACGATAACAAATATGGGAGCTGAGTTAGGCGTTACAACGAGCATATTCGGCAGCGATGAGCAAACCAAAAGATTCCTCACCGCCCAGAAACGCCAAATCGACTATCAACCATTGATGGCTGATGAAGACGCCCGATATGACCGCAGCCTCGAAATAAATCTGGGTGAACTCGAGCCGATGGCGGCGCGCCCATCTTCGCCCGACAACGTCAAGCCCGTTACGGAAATTGCGGGCTCCGAGATAAGGCAGGTGATAATAGGTAGCTGCACAAATTCGAGCTTTGCCGATTTGATGATGGTCGCAAATGTATTGAAGAAAAGACGCATAAATAATATGGTCGAATTTGCAATCGCACCGGGCAGCAGAGAGGTCTTGAATATGCTGGCGAAAAACGGTGCGTTGGCGGATATGATTGCGGCCGGCGCAAGGATTCTGGAATCGGCCTGCGGGCCGTGTATCGGCCAGGGCCTTTCACCGGCTGAAGGGGTGGTAAGCCTGCGGACATTCAACAGGAACTTTCCGGGCCGAAGCGGAACACCCGACGACAAGGTCTATCTGGTCAGTCCGGAGACGGCGGTTGCCTCTGCCCTTACAGGAAAAATCACCGACCCCCGTGATTTGCCAAGATTATTCGGAATTGAATATCCGAAAACTGAACTGCCCGGCGAATTTATCATCGACGACAATGTGATAGAAAAACCCCTGGCCGAAAAAGAAGCCAAAAAAGTACAGGTTCTGCGGGGGGCCACAATCGTCGTGCCCGAACCTCCGCAACCACTGCCTGATAAACTGCGGGGCAAGGTGCTCATAAAATGCGGCGATAAGATAACCACCGACCATATTATACCGGCGGGAGCATTTTTGAAGTACCGCTCAAATGTGCCGCAGTACTCAAAATACGTCTTCAACTGCTTTAACGAGCAGTCCGCTATGGGATGCCTTACGGCAGGCAAAGAAACCTTCGCTCAAAGGGCACTCGAATTGAAAAAAAAAGGCATCGCAGGGATTGTTGTGGCGGGGGAAAGTTATGGCCAAGGCTCCAGCCGCGAACATGCGGCACTCTGTCCGATGTACCTCGGCGTGCGAATGATAATCGCAAAAAGCATCGAACGAATTCACAAGGCCAATCTGATTAACTTCTGCATCGTGCCGATAGAATTCGCCGACGCCGCCGATTATGACAAGGTCAAAGCCGGCGAGACGCTGCAAATCGATAATCTGCTCGAAGCACTAAAGAACGCTGACGAGGTTAGAATCACCGAAACCGGCGGCAAATACGAATTTGCCGGAAGATTAAATCTTTCCAGCAGAGACAGAGAAATTTTGCTTTCGGGCGGCCTGCTGAATTATATCCGCAAAAAGACAAATGCGCGAGAGGATAATAAGTATTTTCGGCACAGCTAAGACGGAGCCCGGCGATTCAGCATACGAGCTGGCCTACAGAACCGGCAAATTGCTGGCGGGGGCTGGGTTTGTCATCGCAAACGGTGGATACGCCGGCACAATGCTGGCTGCCGCTAAAGGGGCAACAGAAGCGGGAGGCAAGACTATCGGCGTTACGTGCTCCACTTTCGGTGGGGCTTTAGCCAATGAATATATCAGCCGCGAAATTGTTACCGGCTCTCTCGATGAACGGCTGGATACGTTAATAAAACTGGGACAGGCCTACGTGGTGCTGCCCGGCGGAACAGGAACACTGCTCGAATTGGCAATGGTCTGGGAATTGAAAAACAAAGGCTTTCTAAAACAGAACAAACCCATTATACTCGTGGGCAAATTCTGGAAGCCATTGGTTGATTTGGTCTCGGCTGATGAGCCTGACAGCAGACGATTCGTGCAGTTTGCTGATAAGCCGGAAAGAATAGTGGATTTTCTGGTAAGCAATGATTAAGATTTTCCCTGTAAGAATTTTGCGGAGCAAATCCGTGATGCTTAAGGACTCGATAACAACAATTCTGGCGGTTCTTCTGATTGCTGCTGCAGCTGGCACGGCTGCAGCCGACGAATCGCTGGCGCCCGACGGCTTCGGTTTGATGGGTGTCGACGGTAAATTGGTACGCCAGGAGGGAACCGACAAATGGTTCTTCGAATTCGACGCTGACGTAAGCAGTCGGTTAGGCCGAATCAACGCCGGAACAAAGCTCGAAGTCCTGCCCTCAGCGGCACTGGAAAAGATGCTTGCCAACCTGCAGCAGCATCCCGATGTGGGCTACAGGCTTTGGGGTAAAGTGACAAAATACGGGCAGAAAAACTATATATTTGCAGACTACTTTTTGCCTATCAGTGAAGTAAAAAAACCAAAGCCGGCGACAACACCAGAATCACAGCAGGAAGTCGAAATCCCTATCAACGAGCCGAACGATGAGCTGGCGATGCCGGAGGAGATAATAGCAAAGCTCCAGAGCCGCAAAATCATCCACTTCGAGCAGCTAAGCAAAGGGCTGAAACTGGAAGAGGACTCTATTCTTGCCGACCGAACCGGCTTTATCCTGTCGGGTGCGATGCGCAATGTAAGTCGCACACAGGGAAAAACACAATATGGCTTTTTTGCTTCCGATGCGCTCGGCCGAAACGTAGGGACAATCCAAATTAAACTGCTGCCGTGTGAGATTTTAGAGCAGGCGCAGAGACAGCAGGCGGTCGAGGCAGAAACTGTGCGGTTCAAAGTGGCCGGCATTGTAACCACATACGAGGGCCGGTACTATCTGCTCTTGCAGCGGGCTGCAAGAGTCTATAGCCACGGCAACTTTTGAAGGTAAAGGACAAACCAATGCCCCACGAACTTGATAAAATCCTGATTAAACACGACCAGCCGGATTTCGAAGAACGATTTATAGAAATCAGGGCAGCCGTTTTCAGGGCCACTCATCTCAGCGGCGAAAAAGAACAACAGTTAAACACTATTTTTAACGAAGTAACTCAACGTGGTGATGAAGCTGTTGCTGATTATACGGAGAAATTTGACGGCGTAAAACTTACGCCGGAGCAGTTCAGGATTCCAGAAGCAGAGTTGAATACAGCTCATAAAACAATCGACAAAAAACTTTTGCGGTCGATTCGGCAGGCGATAAAGAACGTCAGGCAATATCAGTCAAAAATTTTTGTTGGTAAAGACAAGAACTTTAAATCGACCGGTATAAAGTATACGCCAATAGAACGGGTGGGGATATGTGTGCCGGGGGCTTCGACGCCGCTGCCGTCTACCGTGATAATGTGTGCAGTTCCAGCACGGGTAGCGGGAGTGAAGGAAATCGTTGTGGTGTCGCCGCCACGGTACAAAGGTAGCGTTCATCCGGTAGTACTGGCAACCTGCCAAGAGTTGAAGATTAAAGAGGTTTACAGGATAGGCGGTGCGCAAGCCGTATTCGCATTGGAAACCGGGACTAAAACGATACAAAGCGTTGATAAAATTGTAGGGCCTGGGAATGCCTGGGTTCAGATGGCCAAGAAAAAGGTGCTTGGTCTTGTCGGTATTGACTCGATAGCAGGACCGAGCGAAGTATTGATAATAGCAAACAAAAAGGCCAATGCCGCCTGGGTGGCGGCAGACATGCTCAGCCAAGCGGAACACAATCCCGGTTCCGCGGTTTTATTCACGGATTCCGAGAAACTGGCAATTAATGTTTTGACCGAGATAAAGAAGCAAATCAAACAACTATGCCGGTCAAAAGAAACGCTCGACTGTCTGCTGGGGTGCGGCGCCATAGTTGTTTTTAAAAATATGTTGGATATAGTAAATTATGCGAATCTCTTTGCTGCTGAGCATTTGCAGATACAGTGTGGGAAACAAAGCAAGCAAATTGCCAAGAAAATAAAAAACGCAGGTGCGATATTTATAGGTGACTATTCGCCGGTTGCGGTCGGGGATTACTGGGCAGGGCCAAGTCACACGTTGCCGACTGGACGAACTGCGGAATTTTTCAGCGCTTTAAGCGCTAATGATTTTATCAAGTCAACGAGCATTATCGAATACAGTAAAGAGAAGTTAGCCGAAAGCGCGGAGGATATTATTCGGTTGGCCCAGGCCGAGGGCCTCGATGCACACGCGAGAAGCGTACAAATTCGACAAGAGAAATAACCGCTGTAATCAAGCACTCATCAGTTTCGATTTTATCAATTCAGCAGCTTTTGCAAGGGCGTCATTTATTTTTTTCGGATTTTTTCCGCCTGCCTGGGCCATCTGGGGTCTGCCGCCTCCGCCGCCGTCGATAATTGGTGCAACTGCCCTGACAATGTCGACGGCACTTAAACCTTTTTTGACTAAGTCATCGGTAACACCGACCAGCAAAGCCGCCTTTCCGTCATCGTCAAAGCCGAGCACTATCACTGCGGATTTCGCCTTCTTTTTGAGCATATCGATGGCTGAACGGGCCTGCTCGACTGAGGTTGTCGACAATCGGCCGGCGACCACCGATGTTTCGCCGAACTTTTGGCAATTTTCCAGAAGTTTCTTGGCCTCGGCGGAAACGTCTGTGCCGGCCTGCTTTGAGGCTGATTTGAGCTGCTTGGCAAGTTCCTTGTTCTCCTTTATCAGTTTGCCGATTCTGTCAGTAATTTCTTCAGCCGGTATCTTCAGCATCTCGCAAAGCTCATCGATAATTTCACTGCGCTTTTCAAAAAATTCGGTCAATTTTTCACCTGTCAATGCCGTTATCCTCCTAATACCTGCCGATATACTTTCTTCTTTGGTTATCTTAAAGCCGCCGATTGAGCCGATTCTTTCGACGTGCGTGCCGCCGCAAAATTCCTTACTGAAAGCATCAGTTATGCAGCCTTCGTCTTCTGCACCAATCGCCACCACCCTGACCTTGCTTCCGTACTTTTCACCGAATAGCGCCATTGCGCCGAGCTTCTCCGCCTCATCCCTCGGCATTACCCTGCAGACAATCGGTTCATCAGCCGCGATTTTTTCTTTGACCAGGTCTTCAACTTTTTTTATCTGTTCAGCCGTCAGGGCCTTCGGCCAGGTGAAATCGAACCGCAGATATTCCGGGCAGACGAGACTACCCTGCTGGGCGACCGATTTGCCGAGCGTCTGCTGCAAGGCCCACTGAAGCAGATGTGTGGCAGTGTGATTTTTCTTTATCGCGTCGCGGCCTTTGCTGACGACTGCCTTTACCTTTTCGCCGACGCTGAACGTTCCCTCGGCAAACTTCCCCTGATGAATTACGCAGTTAGCAATTTTTATGGTGTTCTCAACTATGAATCTGCCGTGCCGGGATTCTATTGTGCCGCAGTCGCCGACCTGGCCGCCCGCCTCCGCATAGAAGCAGGTTCTATCGAGGACAATTCCGACTTGTCCGCCGGAGGCGGATAAATCGGCGGGTTCGATACGGCCCTGATTTCTGTAGCCTTGCGATTCGACCCAGCCGATTATTGTACTCTCGCATTGGTCTGCATGGTATTTGTGCAGGTCTTCGGTTACCGGCAATTCAACATCGGCGACCATAACGGCTGCGCTTTTCTGCGCTGCTCTTGCGCCTGTCTCTGCTGGTTCATCAGTTCTTCGAAGCCGGTCTTGTCAACTCCGAGGCCACGTTCGGCAGCCATAAGCTGCGTCAAATCAAGTGGAAAGCCATAAGTGTCGTAGAGTTGAAACGCATCTTCACCACTGATGGTCTTTTCAGCACTTTTTTCGGCACGTTTTGCGGCGGCGTTAAAGATTTCAATGCCCCTGTCGAGCGTTCTGCCGAAACTTTCCTCCTCCGACTGGATTACCGTCGAAACGTACTCAGCTCTTTCGGCGATTTCACCAAATGCATCGCCGAGACATTCGACAACCACCGGCACGAGCTTATACATAAACGGTTCGTGCGCACCAAGCTCTCTGCCGAAACGGGCTGCCCGGCGAAGTATGCGGCGAACCACATAGCCCCTGCCTTCATTAGACGGCGTCGCACCATCTGTTATCGCAAATACCAGCGCTCGTATATGGTCGGCGATAACCCTAAAGGCATTATCATTTGTGTTGTTTAGAGTTGATGTGTACTTGCGGCCGGTGATGCTGCCGAGGCGGCCTATCACCGGCATAAATAAATCAGTGTCGTAATTGCCTCTTTTATCCTGCAGTACCGCCGCGATTCGTTCAAGGCCTGCACCGGTATCGACGTAATTGGCACCCAGAGAAGATAGTTTGCCGTCTTCGCTGCGGTTGTATTGTATAAATACGAGATTCCACAATTCGATGAAGCGGGCGCAGCCGGCATTGACGCCGCAGCGGTGGCCTTTTACCTTCTTCATATCACATCTGTCGGGGCCGAGGTCGATATGAATCTCGCTGCACGGGCCGCAAGGGCCGGTCTGGCCCATCTCCCAGAAGTTGTCCTTTTTGCCGAAAGCCAAAACCCTTTCAGCAGGTATCAGCGTTACCTTTGTCCAAAGTTTCTGCGCTTCTTTGTCCTTAGGCAAACCGTCGTCTTTACTGCCGGCGAAGACAGTTGCCCATAATCTGTCGGGGTCGATTCCCCAAACTTTTGTAAGAAGCTCCCAGGCCCATTCGATTGCCTCCGCCTTGAAGTAATCGTCGAACGACCAATTGCCCAACATCTCGAAAAACGTATGGTGATATGTATCTTTGCCGACCTCTTCGAGGTCGTTGTGCTTGCCGCTGACCCGCAGACACTTCTGGCTGTTGACCACCCGCCGATAATCCGGCGCAGACAAACCAAGAAAGATATCCTTGAACTGGTTCATCCCTGCATTGGCGAAAAGCAGGGTGTCATCACCAAGAGGGACTATCGGCGAGCTGGGGATAAACTTGTGGCCGTGGTCTTTGAAAAAATCTATAAAACCATTTCGAATCTGCTTGGCAGTCAACACCTGTCGGCTTCCTAATCGGGTGGATAATCAGGTCTGCACTAATTCCTTGGCAGCAAGGATTTTATTTTTTATTTCTTCACTCAGCTCTTTGTTCTGAACGAGGTACTTAATTGCATTTTCTCTGCCCTGACCAAGTCGGATGTCGCCGTAGTTCAGCCAGGCTCCGCTTTTTTGGACCACATTGCAACTGCTTCCCAAATCAAGCAGGTCAGCTTCATAGCTTATCCCTTTATCGAACATAAGGTCGAATTCTGCCTCCCTGAAAGGTGGCGCGATTTTGTTTTTGACCACCCTGGCTCTGATTCTGCTGCCGATTGCACCGGTATTATCTTTCAGGGTCGTAAGTCGCCTTAAGTCGATGCGGACCGAGCTGTAAAATTTTAATGCCTTGCCGCCGGGGGTTGTTTCGGGGTTGCCGAACATCACGCCAATCTTCATCCGAAGTTGATTGATAAAGACGAGAGAGGTTTTACTTTTACCGATAACGGCGGTCAGCTTTCTCATTGCATGGCTCATCAATCTGGCCTGCGAGGCCATCTGGCTGTCGCCCATTTCGCCCTCGATTTCAGCACGCGGCGTAAGGGCGGCCACCGAATCAACTACGATAATATCGACGGAGTTGGACCTGATTAGCATATCGACTATTTCCAGCGCCTGCTCACCATTGTCGGGCTGGCTGATAAGCAGGCTGCTAACATCGACGCCGATGTGTTTGGCCCACATTGGGTCGAGAGCGTGCTCGGCATCGATAAAGGCGGCCACGCCGCCTGCGCGCTGGGCATTGGCGATGACGTGAAGCGCCAGTGTGGTTTTCCCTGATGATTCAGGCCCGAAAAGCTCGGCAACCCTGCCTCGTGGGATGCCCCCGCCGCCAAGGGCAAGGTCCAGCGACAGTGCTCCTGTGGAGATTGCCTCGACTTTGGCGTAACTGTGCTCATCCATCTGCATAATTGCACCTCGGCCGTACTGCTTCTCTATTTGGGCTATCACCTGTTGCAGTGCGGTTTCTTTGCCGGAGGCTTTCACGTCAGTCTGCGCCTTTTTTGCCTTTACCATTTTGACTTTTCTCCTATTTTAGCTTGCGGTTCCTATTGCAATTTGTAATTGCCCAGGACGGTATAGACTGGGCCTGTCGGCTTCAACAGGCTCTGATAAACGGCGACCGAATCAGCCGATATTGTTCCAAGGTTAAGCTCTTTGTAATCTTCACTTATTTTTGCCAGCTTCACACCGGCCTTTGGATTCTTTACTCTGCACAGCGTCAGATGCCCGGAGAAGCTCCGAGTCTCCTTAGGCCAGCCGCCGGCGCTGAGCTGCTGCTCGATGTCCTCCTGAAGGCGGCACAAATCGCTGCTGCCGCGACCTGTGCCGACCCACAAAACTTTGGCGCTGCTGCCGCCGAAATAGCCGACTGATTCGATATCAAGCTCGAAACTTCTGTTTCGGGCTGCTGCGTCTCTGACGGCGTTGCAGACCTCGACTATTTGCTCATCTTTTACTTCGCCCAGAAACTTCAGCGTCAGATGCATCGCTTCAGGCTCGACCCACTTGACATCGCTTTTCCTGAAATCTGCTTTCTCAGCGAGCCGCCGCTGCAAATCGCCGATCGCCTGCCTGAGTCTTTCGTCGATATCTATCGCTATAAAGCACCGCATATCACACCAGCCGGCTAAAATTTTGTCAGTTCTCTAAGTGCTTCCAATCTGCTGTCGATGTCGTCTTTGGTTACCGCCATCAGCCCCTGCAGTGAAAAATCAGCAATGGTAAATGAGGCAACCACTGTGCCGTAAGCAATGGCTGTTTTCAGCGATTCAAAGTCTCGTTTGTTCTGCTGCGCCAGATAACCCATCAAGCCGCCCGCGAAACTGTCGCCTGCGCCGGTCGGGTCTTTAACAACAGCGGCCGGGAAGGCCGGCAAAATAAACACCCCGCCGTCACTGCCGAACGCTATTGAACCTGCCTCGCCTTTCTTGATGACCACCGTTGCAGGCCCCATAGCTAAAATCTTCTCGCCGGCTATCGGCAAATTGCGCTCCGCTGCCAGCATCCTCGCCTCATTCTCGTTGATTATCAGGCAATCTATCCTTCGCAGCAGCGCCTTGAGGTCGTCCAGCCGACCTTCAATCCAGCAGTTCATCGTGTCCGCTGCCACAAACGCGCCCGGCTCAACCTGTTCGAGCAGCTCAAGCTGCAACGCCGGCGCCGTATTCGCAAGAAAAACGAATCTGCTGTCCCTGAATTCGTCCGGTACGGCTGGCGGCGGCTCGACGAGCACGTTCAGCTCGACACTCTCCGTTATGACCTCGCCCATAGTGTCGTGATACAAGCCTTTCCAGCGAAATGTCCTGCTGAGACTTCGCATCTCCAAACCGGCAAGGTCAACATTCCGGCCGGCAAAAACCTCTGACAAGTTAAACGGACAATCCGAGCCGATGACGCCGACTAAGCGAACCGGAGAAAAAAAACTCGCCGCCAAACTAAAATAAACTGCGGAACCGCCCAGACAATTCTCACTTGTACCATACGGCGTCGTCACCGTATCAATACCTATCGAACCGGTTACCAATAACGCCATTGGCTATCCTCTTTCTGCTTTAGTAACTGCTCCAAATTTCTTCAGCGTGATATCTATCCTCGCTAAACTGCTTTCTTTGCCTAACATTTGCACCGAGTTGAAAATCGGCAGACTAATGGTGGTGCCGCAAAGAGCAACACGCACCGGCTGGGCAACCTTGTCGAACTTGACCTGCTTCTCTTCAGCCAGCGAACGCAGCATCTTCTCGATTTTCTGCTCTGTAAACTCATCCATTTCAGCTAACCTGCTGCGAACTATATGCAGTATGTTCATTCCATCGTGCTTCATTAGAATCTTTTTAACGGCCTTCTCATCATAATCTATCCCGTCGTCAGCTAAAAACAAAAATCTGCTTTTTTGCTCCATCTGAGCAAGTGTTCTGGCGCCCGTATTGGCCTTTATTATCTTTTCTAACATCTCATCGTCAGCCTTCGCGAGCGGCGAATTCGCCGCCTTTATGTAATCCCTGAAACGGCGGACCAATACACCCGTATCGAGCATTTTTACGTGTTCGGTATTGAATGCCAAGAGTTTATCACGGTCGAAAAGACTGTTCGATTTAGTCAGACGCGACAAATCGAACGAGCTTATCAACTGCTCAATTGGCATAACCTCCTGCTCGCCGCCGGGGTTCCACCCTAAAAGCGCAAGAAAATTAACCATCGTCTCAGGCAGATAGCCGCTGCGCAAAAAATCGACAACGTTGATTTCCGGCAGGGCCACGCCGAGGTAGCCAGCCATTGCGTCAATACTCGGCATATCTGGGATACTCTCGCCGGAGAGAAAATCATCCAGCTCTTTTCGGCTGATGCCGCCGGCGCCGGCGAGTCTTTCAAGGTCGATACTTTTGTCGGCTTCGATTATCTTTCGCAGTTCCTGCGGACGCTCACGTTTGGAGAGCTTGCCGCCGCCTTCACTGACCGTTACGGACATATGCGCATATACAGGCCTGCGAAATCCCAGCGCATCCTGCAATGCCTGCTGGGCAGGCGTGTTCATCAAATGCTCCTGCCCCCGAATAACGTCCGTTACTCCCATAAGCTCATCATCAACTACACATGCAAAGTTATATGTGGGGAAGCCGTCGCTTTTTTGTATGATAAAATCACCTATCTCGCCGGCTGCAAATTCCACCCTCCCACGAACAACATCTTCCACCACAATCAGCTCATCCTGCGGCATAGCGAATCGCACCGTTACCGTTTGGCCCTGACGACGCCCTCTTTCGACTTCCTTCACATCAGGAAATCTTTCCGGCCGAGTATACGCAAAACCTTTCTTCTGGGCCTCCGCCTGCTCACGCATCGTCTGCAATTCCTCGGCTGTGTCAAAACAGTAATAGGCCTTTTCTTCATCGAGCAGCTTTTTGACGTACTTATCGTAAATGTCCCTTCGCTGCGACTGCAGATAAGGCCCGTTTGGGCCGCCGACCTCAGGCCCTTCGTCCCAGTCTATGCCGAGCCACCGCAGGTCCTCTATAAGCTGTTGTGCCGCGGTCGGCGTATTGCGCTTCTGGTCCGTATCCTCTATCCGAAGGATAAATTTCCCGCCATTGTGCCTAGCCCACAGCCAGTCGAATATGGCTGTACGCGCTCCACCCACATGAAGGTATCCTGTCGGCGATGGCGCAAAACGTGTTACTACCTGCTCAGACATCCTTTCTATCTTCCTTCCAATCGCATAAAGCGGTGTCTAAACTAAAGTTAGGTTAAGCTATAATAAAGATGTTGTCAAGCTTGCAGGACGAAGTCTTGGACTCAACTCGTAAGTCTTGTCGTTATATTTAGCCCCCGAAATTTATGCGGTCCTGCCTGTCCCGTGAGATGCGCCTGCCCTGCCTGTCCCGTGAGACGCGTCGTTTGCTGTCTCATCGGGATGAGATGCGACAGTTTACCCCGTGAAGTGCGATAGTTTACCCCGTGGGATATAGCTTCTATTATCCCATCGGGGCTACTTCACCGGGGCATCTCATCGGTGTCATTCCTGCGAAGGCAGGAATCATCAGGGCATTTCATCAGAGTGTTTTTCCCCCGTTTTCGACCGTCTGAATGTGCTTCTCAATTTCATATTTAGTTGGCATCCTCACATTGGATAAATCTACTACTCTTTCAAAAGAAGCTTTTGTTACACCTACACTCTTTTCCCATGGTTTGTCAAAGAAATCCAAATCTACTGGTCTTGTAAATTCAACACTTTCCGGTGAGATGCCATTAACTATCTTTAAAAAAGCTTTAATATTTTTCAACGACATCGCTATAAGAAATAGAGCATAAGCCAAACCATCCGCATACCAATTTACATTTATAGGTGTCATCCTGAAATTGGGGCTGGCGTTTTTAAGATTACATCCATATATTATTTCCGGAACATAAAATGAACTTCCAAATTCACTCCCCCCAAGTATTTTCATGTTTTCTGGAGGTGCTTTTTGGCCAGATTGTTCCTCTTTGCCAACCGCCATTGTAAAACCACCACTTCTAATACGAATCCCATGTTTAATGCTGTTATATTCGTAGGAGGCATCCTTGTCTAGAAAATCATAGCTTAAACTCTGCCAAAAATTTGCAAAAAGTTTGGCTGTTTCTTGTCTATATGTATCGTCTCTTCCCAAATTATTAAATACCGCAAGAGCATATGTATCCCAACTTAAAGGTTTTGATATCTTTAATTTTTGAGAGAATTTGCTCTGGTTTTTATTCAAATCTTTCAGAATATTTTGAACATCAACGACTTTGTATTTAGCCATCCATGCGTAAATACAATCAGGTGCTTGTAAAGATGCACAAATTAAGGAAAAAAACACTTCCATTCCATGGTAATATAATTGACGAAGAGCGATAGCAGCACGCATTTTATCTTGTGAATCTAAATTAGAAAAATGTATATTGGCATGGTACTCAAAAAACCCTTCATCTAAATTGTTTATGAATTCTAGGTTGCGATTTTTAACATCTAAATCCCATAAACAATAAGCTGTATTACCAACTTTGAAAATCTTACTTTTTAATTCTGTACTCATTGTCCTTCTCTTTGTGCTTTTTCTTCCTCAAGCAAAAGTTTAAGCCATTCATCAAATTCACCCCAGCTAGCATGTCTGGGGATAGAATGTTCTTCCAAAGGAATACAATTAACTACACGGTCAAATTGGGCATCACAACTCCGCCTTCCAAATTTGGCTATCGATGACAAATAAAAATCTTTATGAGTACTGTAATGATGAGAGTGAATAAATTTATCCCACCTTTCGCATAGAACATTCTCCTCCAAAATGTCAATAACTTCGATCTCCTCCATGCTCCTTTGGTATCGGTCTCCCCAACCTTCCCGTAGCAATTTTATAGCCTCAACATCCGAAGACGGAGCACCATATCCAAAAATTGTAAACATGAAAGCATCTTGTAAAAACAATTTTACATCGTGCCAACTACTTTTAATAAATATGTCAGCATTATAATCTTTCTGTTTTATAGGAAAAAGCAATTTGGGTCTTTCAAGTCTTTCACCGCATTTCCCACAAATACCCCATTTGCGGCCTATCTGAACCTTTTCATGCTTCGCACATATTCCTACTGCCGTATTCCCATGCAGATAAATGGGACGAGGAAGATTATGAATACCACCTACTCGATTATAGTTTCTGCACATCGCCTGCCATATAAAGGGGTCCCAATTAAAAGTTGCAATTACGTCTCTGCCAGTCAATGATAAAATAAGATGGTCATAAAGAGTAGGTTCATCGGGTAATTCCATACGGGCGAAATAATTATATACTATTTCTTCAACATCAGTTCTAATTCCATCATATTTGCTGTTTTCATACATGGAACTATATACATCCTCAAAATCTTTCTTTTCATACTCAACCCCGTACTTTTCAAGACAATCTGAAAGATCCTCCACAATATCGAAAAAATCATTCATCAAAGGTGGTATAAGCCCATTTTTTTCGCCTTTAGGGAAAGCTGCTCTACTTGCCCCTGCCCCAAGTAAAACAAGATGCGGTCTTTGGACATGAAAATGATACTTATTGGAAGGTTGTTTTTTCATATTGCAAGACAAACTGAAAACTCAAAACTAAAATCTATCACCATTGCTCACCAAATTTTACTCCATTTACTAAATTCCCACAACTTTTTCCACCTTTCCTTTTTGCGCTGTTGCTGCCTGCGGTTCGGAAACTCCTCTTATTTTACTTCATCCCTTATGGGACTGCGTAACCCTGCGGTTTGAAAGCCATTTTATCCATATGCCTTCGGCATATTTACTGTCGGTCTCCTCATCGCGGCCTCCGGCAACATCGCGCAACCTAAAATCGCCCAACTCTTGTCCGCCGCTCCGTATGGCGGGTTTATCCGCCGTAGGTTTATCCGCCGTAGGCGGATTTAGCAAAGGCGGATTCAACAAATTAATCCGCCTTAATCTGTGTTAATCTGTGTCAAAAAAATCTCCACCTCAAATCCCCTATTCTCAAAACCATGATTCTTAAATCACGACATTAGTATGTATGCATATACTAATATACTTTCTTGCGCTACGGGGCATTACCACCTACTGAAATCTTCTCAAAGGCAGTACAGTGCCTGCCCGCCATCTGTGTGGCGGGTCAATCCGTGTCAAAAGGAAACCAAAAACACTTGCGCGTTTGATACGAAAATCTCCTTATTTCGCTTGCGCTTTTGTGACGAAAATTCCTCCATTTTGCCTGCGCGTTTGATGTGAAAACTCCTCCATCTGGAATGAGAATTCAATCATTTGCGCAAGGGGGTATTGCAATCATTTGCGCAAGTTTTCCTCGCGCAAATTCGCGCAAGGGGGTACATCAATTGCTGTCCAAAACGCGCTAATTTCTTGCAATTTTTGCAAATTTTTTGAAATTTTTACGAATTTTTGCAATTTTTTTACATTTTTTCCCATTTTTTTCGCTCGACTTGCGCGTTTGATGCGAGATTTTATTTTGCCCACCTTACCCAACAGTCCCAGCTTAACGCCCCCAACCCCCATCTTGCAGTGAGCTTGTCGAACCTGTTTTACCCCCGAAATCCACCCCCTAATTTCCACCCGCCCGCCATACAAGTCTTGTGTCTTCTGTCGTCTGTCCTCCATCTCCAGCCTCCTGGTCACGAGCCACGAGCGACATACCACGATTAAACATCCACAATATCTACTATATTACCTGATATTCTGATATCCTCTCTGTCCTCTGACTTCTGTCTTCTGCTCTTGTGCTCTTATGCGCTTTGTAGCGCCCCCTGCTCGCCTCCTTACAATGCCGCCCGCCGTCCCGATTTCCTTTCCATCGCTACCCTTCCCACCTCTACCTTCCGCCGCTTCTCTTGCCTTAAATCTTTTTCTATCCACAATATCCAATTGACTGTATCCGGCTTCCGTATTCCGTCGTCCGTCCTCTGCCTTCCATTGTCCATCATCCGCAGTTGGTTTTGTCCAACATCTCGCCGGCAATCTGTGCGACCTTTTGCGATGCGTTGCCGAGCTGGACCGAAGCTGCCAAGGCGGCAAGTTCACTGCTGAGGCAGGATAATTTGTTCCTGTCGCTTAAAAGCCCCTCAATAGCTTCAACAATTGGGCCAATCGAAGAAAAATACGGCATAAATTCCGGCACCAGCTCCCTGTTTGCGAGGATATTCACAAGCGAGAGATACTTTGTTTTTAGAAGCCATCGCCCGAGCAGAAACCATAAGACCCTGCTGGACTGGTACATTATCACCATAGGACAACCCTCAGCCGCGACCTGCAAAGTGGCACTGCCGCTGGCCACAATCGCAAAATCGCACTCCGCAGCGGTGCTGCTGACCGAACCGACCGTATAATGACATCCAAAATCGGGAAATTGGGTCTTTTTGAGAAGCTGCTCTTTTTCGTTATCGGCTGCCACGGTGGTAAAAACAGCCTGCGGATATTTCCGCTTTAACTTTAGTGCAATTCTTTGCATCGGCCCCCACAGCGAATCAATTTCAGCGGCTCGTGAGCCGGGCATAATGGCAAATCTGGTGTTTTTAGGTTGAAAATCCGTGTATTTTCTTTTCCGACCAGCCAAGTCAATGTCCAGTCCATCGAGCAGCGGGTTGCCGACGTAAACGGCGTCAATGCCTTTATCGGCAAACCATTTCTGTTCGAAAGGCAGTATGCAGCAGAGCTTATCACAATATTTTCTGAGCTTTGTTATCCGCCAGCCGCCCCAGGCCCATAACTGCGGAGCGACATAGAAAAGGGTTTTTATGCCGAGCTTTTTGGCGGCTTTTGCGATGTGAAAATTGAAGGCTGGCGAGTCACAAACAATTACCAAATCGACCTTAGTGCTTTTCAAATAACGGGTTATGCGACGTATAAGATTGTAAAAAGTAATTACGTGACGAAACGCTTTATACGCCATAGCAGCTTTTCCAACGGTGACTTCGAGGATTCGACAGCCGGCCTGTGCCATCTTTGGGCCGCCTACGCCGACAAAGTCAATGTTGTAAGTTGTTTGTTTTAAGGCGGTTATGAGAGCGGCACAGTGGGCGTCGGCGCTCGGCTCGGCGGCACTTATAAATACGCGATATGTTTTGTCCGGCTCGGGCATATTTGGTTCGACTATGCTCACCATATTGCTTAAGTCGCTTTATTACCAAGATTTGTCGCAAAGAGCAACCAGATAATACGCCATAGGCGTATAAATTTGAGATTCGCCGCAGCTGCCAATGAGTTTTCGCATCAAACGCGCAAGTCGAGTGAAAAAAATGCAAAAAATTGCAAGAAATTTGCAAAAATTCGTAAAAATTTCAAAAAATTTGCAAAAATTGTAAGAAATTGGTGCGTTTTGGACAGCGATTGAAGTACCCCCTTGCGCGTTTGGTCGCGCAGCAACATGCGCGGCCAAAAGACTCCAGACACCGGACATCAGACCACAGACAAAGGAGCAAAAGACAGAAGGCCGCAAAGGGAAATCAAAAATTAAAAATCAAAAAGCAAAATGACAGGTTAAAATTTAAAATGTTTTTTCAACAGACCCAATGGCATTAGTTTTTAGTTTTTAGTTTTTTTGCCGCTCCACAGCCCCAACTGGTTTTCTTTTGCCTGCTTTTCTAAATAATCGAACTGTTTCATAAACTGGAACGGCTCATATATATAATTATAAGCATACCCCTCTGCGATGAGTTTAGCGTTGATTAGAGTGCCATCTTCCAAAAAGACGTATCTTAGAAGCCTATTGTATTTATCTCTGTTTGACTGCATTGGGTCCGGGATTAAATAGACCAACTGGTTTTCCAAAAGTCGCTTAGCATATTGGGCAGCTTCGGGGCCGAAATAATCATCCTTTGGATTATGAGGATTTGCTATCTCGGGGGTATCTATCCCAATCAGCCTTACAGTTTCAATTTTTCCTCCAATATCGACTTTGATTGTGTCGCCGTCAATTACTTCCACAACGCGGTAAGTAGGCGGGGCTTCCTTTTTAACAGGCAGTTGTTCGCGGGGCAGAATTTTGATTTGATCGAGGTCATCGAGAATAATCTCCGGCCGACCTTGATAAGACTTTACCAAGCCGGTGATTTCCACAGTTTGTCCTTCGTATTGTTCCGGATTGGGAAATTTATATGCGTCTGGGTTAAAAATTACGGCACCAAACGGACAAGTTTTGTAATCGAGGCAGAAATTCAGAAATATAGCGCCCTTTTGAGAAGTATAAACGTGGTCTATTTTGCCAGAGACGCAAGCATATTCTCCGACGTGATTCGGCGCTTCGGTGTAATCGATGCGTTTGGCAGCGTGTTGCGACGGTTCGGCTGTTTTCTGAGATTGCTGCGCCAAGACCGTTTTCGATAATTGCGGCGTGGTTAGCTTGTTTGACAGCCAGATTGAGGCGGCAATTAAAAACGCTGCGACGATAATAGTCAGGGGTACTTTGTTTTTCTCGAAAAAATTTTTCATATAATAAAAATCAAAATGCGGCAGCGGCGGAGAAAAAACAAACGGCTGATATTAGAAAACTTTGTCATAAATCAGCTACATTTTTAACCTTCTACCTAACGCCTTTGGCTTTTTTAGGTCTTTTACTTTTAACAGCCTTTTTCTTAGCGGCACTGAGTCTTTTTTCCTCTTTGTCTAAATATGTTTTCAGGGACTGTATTCCTGCAGAGCCCCATTTGCCGAGGAAACTTAATACCCTTGCGATAAGTTTAATAACTTCGGGGCCGTATTTTTCAATCTGCTTGAAGATTTCCTGGATTACATGGATAATTAAAAGACCTACTTCTGATTTGGTTTTTGGAACATTGATTTTCTTTGCCATCTTTTGTCCTTTCTAAAATCTTAAAAGCAAACTTTGAATACGCTTACCATAATATCACTTATTCACTTAAGCTCCACCTGCGTGTATTTCATATCGGTGCCGTCCATCACACGAACATTATCCGGCGACATTTTAATGACGACATACTGGGGCGAGGCGGGGTCGGGGATGTAATCCTTCAAGCCCGGGACGGCGTTGTACAGCCAAAGCTTTTCGGCATTGTCGGAGCTGATAGAACAAGGGCCTGCGATACGGACGTGCCTGCCGGCGGAATCGCAGAAACAATATTCGGCGTGAGAGACTTTGCGAAGCTGAGCGACCTTGTCGGATTTGCTAAAGGTCGCACAGAGAAGGCAGTTATCCTTCCAGGCGAGGCCGCCCATCGGCCTTACGCCGACCTTTCGGCCATCGGTTGTGGCCAGGAAACCCCAGTGGACCTCTTTTATAAACTCTCTTACCTGTTCGATGTTCATAGGAGTCCTCCTTTTTCTTTAATTTGAATTGATGTAATGGCGTAAGCCATACTGCGTATTGTATGTCGGTAGTGGAGAAAGTAAAAGGAAAAGTTTAAGGGATAGCGGTTAGCGTACAGCGTGCAGGACAACCGAGGGCAGAGGACGGTGTTTCAATTGATTATTGATTATTGATTATTGATTATTTTTGGTGTTTCAGCGGAGGCGAGGTCGCGGCCGAGGCGGTAGGCGTCGCTGAGGGCGGTTGGGTGCTGCTTTATGCGGGCAGAATCTTCAATCTGGTTAAAGAATAAATCAGCGACGTAATTAAACTCGAGGACGTCAAGCCAATACTTCATCGTAAGATGGAGACCATCGAACATTTTTTTGCTTTTTGAGCCGCCGACAGCGATGACCACAGCACGGCGGTCTCGAGTGGCTGTAAAAAGCGGTTTCTTGAGGACGTATTTGCGTGCCCAAAGGCACTGGCAGCGGTCGATGAGGAGCTTGGCCTGTGCGCAGACGGTCATAAAAAATATGGGAGTAGCGAAAATCAAGCGGTCTGCATCGAGCATTTTTTGCAAGATTAGCTGGAAATCGTCCTCGATTATGCACTTTCCGGTGGCGTAGCAGGCGTTAGACTCGTCGCAGGGTGCGATTTTGAAATCGCGCAGGCCTACATATTCGGTTGAGGCACCTGCGGATTCGGCGCCGGCAAGTGCCTGACGCAGGAGCAGGTCGCTACTACCATCGACTCTGGGGCTTGCGGATATGCCAAGTACTTTCAAACTCATCTCAATTCTTTTATGAAGCTGGGCCTAATTTGTGGCCGGGGGCGATGCTGTATAATCGCTTTTTGCGTTTAGTGTTTGTATGAGCGGCGACGACCCTGCCGACAAATATAATATGGTCGCCGGCGACGGTCTGCGAATGGAACTTACATTCGAAATTTGCGACGGCATCGGTGAGCAGGAGCGAATCAATCTTCTTAGCAGGTTTAGTTTCGCAATCGAATTCAGCGAACTTGTCGGTATCCCGGCCGGACTTTGAGCCGAAAAACAAGGCGGCGTCGGCCATATCAGCCGACGGAAAGGCGATGGTAAAACACTTCGAGTGCCGAATACATTTGACAGTATAGTGGCCCTTATAAACGGCGATTGCCATCATCGGCGGAGTGCCCGAAGCGAACATTGACCAGCCGAGCGTAACGGGATTGGCTCTGCCTTTTTTATCCTTAGCGACGGCGATTACGATTTGCTCGGGATACTTGGTTTTGACGGCCTGCTCAAACTTGACTTGTTTTTGCATTACAGGTCTCCTTAGTTGGACTTATATAAAGAAAACAGAATACAGTAGACAGCATACAGTAGAACGGTAGGATTATACATCCTGGAACGATTTTAACAATCCGCCACAGGCGGATAAAGGAGAAAAAAGTGAAGACAATCGGCTTTATCGGCAGCGGCAATATGGCTGAAGCGCTGATAAAAGGCATAATATCGGCAGGGATTTATAAGCCGGCGTGTATCTTTGTAAGTGATGTCAGGGTAGAGCGGTTAAAACAGCTTGCCAAGAAGTACAAAGTCAAGCCCGCCAAGAATAACGGTGAGCTTGCGGGCAAGGCAGATATTGTCGTTTTGAGCGTCAAGCCGCAAAATATGGCTGAGGCACTGGAGAGCATAAAGGGCGCAATCAGCGGTAAGAAGCTGGTGATATCAATCGCGGCAGGTGTAAGAACCACAACTATCGCCGATGTTCTGGGGGACGTGGCGATAGTTCGCGCAATGCCGAACACGCCCGCCCTAATTGGTGAAGGGGCGAGCGCACTATTTGCCAACGCCAAGGCAAAGCCGATGCTCAAAAAAGCGAAATCCATATTTTCAGCGGTTGGGCAGGCAGTTGTCGTTAATAATGAAAAGCTCATTGATGCCGTTACGGCCATAAGCGGGAGCGGGCCGGCATACTACTTTCTATTTACGGAGCATTTGATGAAGGCGGCCGGCAAATTAGGTTTACCTGAAAACGTCGCAAAAAGTTTAGTTTTGCAGACGGCGAAGGGGGCCGCTCTGCTGGCGGTGGAGGCGGATAAAAACAACGAGGAGACAAGTGAGCTTCGACGAAAGGTCACTTCGCGGGGCGGGACAACGGAGGCCGCCATCAAGGTGTTTGAACAGAAAGGTATCGATACTATCATCGCCGACGCAACAGAGGCGGCTTTCAAAAGAAGCCGAGAGCTTTCCACCTTACGTCCGGCGGACAAGTCCAAATGACGTCGTCCTGAGAGGCCCCCGCCTGCTGAAATCGATAGCTATTCAACCACTATGGCTTCGACGGGACACTCGTCGGCGGCCTGCTGGACGGCTTCCTCGAACTCGGCAGGGACCTCATCAACAATAACCTCGGCCATATCAGTGCCCATGCCGAAGACATCAGGACAGGTGTCAACACATAATCCGCAGGCAGTGCATGTGTCTTCAATCCTAACTCTCATAGCAAAACCCTCACTACTATTTGTTATGAGCTACTGGTTATACGCCACCCCAGCCTACGGCGGGTAAAAGGCGTACAAGTCGGCTGCTGATTATTGTATTTGGGTGCCCGACAGTCAATAGTCAACAGAAAATTGTCGGCCGGCGATGTTTACGCCACCCCGCCGCAGGCGGGTAAAAGGCGTATAAATTTGTGGAATTTTTTGTTGCGGGTGCTATATTAAGGGGCGTATCGGAGCGCGGTAAATAATACAATACGCCACAGGCGTACAAGTTAGTGAGAATATCGGCCGGGTCCCATGCAGACCAAGCCCGTGAATCTGGTCAGGCGGGGAACCGAGCAGCCATAAGCGAGATTTTGGTTGTGCTGTGGGGAAACCCGGCCGGCTTTTTGTAGAAAATGTCATACACAGTTCTTGCAAGGAAATACAGGTCGCAGAGGTTCGATGACATCATCGGGCAGGACCCGATTGCGCAGACACTCAAGAATGCTATAAAGACCGACAAGGTCGCACACGCATATTTATTCACGGGCACACGCGGGGTGGGCAAAACCACTATGGCACGGGTATTATCAAAGGCACTCAACTGTCTTTCATTCGATTCGCCGACCACCGAGCCCTGCTGCAAGTGCGAAAGCTGCACGGCGATAAACCTCGGCGAAGATATCGACGTTATCGAGATAGACGGTGCGTCAAATAACGGCATCGATGAGGTCCGCAAACTACGAGAAAACGCGATTTACCGGCCGGCACGGGCGAGATTCAAGATTTATATCATCGACGAAGTACATATGCTGAGCACACCGGCTTTCAACGCACTTTTGAAGATACTCGAAGAGCCGCCCTCGCACGTTAAGTTTATCTTCGCGACCACCGAGCCAAACAAGGTCATCGCGACAATCCAGTCGAGATGCCAGCGATTCGATTTTAGAAATATAACTGCGACGGCGATAACAGAACAACTTAAGCTCATACTGCAACAGGAAAAGATAAAATACGAAGAAGATTTGGTCCTGCCGATCGCGAAAATGGCGAACGGGTCGATGAGAGATGCGCTGAGCCTGTTAGATAGATTGATAAGTACCGGAGCGGAACCTCTGACGGCCAAGCTGCTTGAGGAATTCTTAGGCTGTCCCAACAGCGAAAAGGTCTGGAACCTTGTGGCCAGAATCGGCGAAAGCGACGCGGCCGGTGTACTCGCTGCAATCGAAGATTTAGTCGGTACGGGACTATCGGAGGTGCAAATCGCCGACGCCCTCATCGACAATATGCGAGATTTGATGGTGGTCAAATCGGCAGGGACTGAAAGCGAACTTCTGGTAGCCGGTGCTGAACACCGAAAACACGCAGGCGAGCTGGCGGAAACGTTCGATATCGCAGGGCTTGTCTATAACATAACGACATTAGAGAAACTACGATGGACAATCAAAAACAGCGAAACAGCGAGGGCGCTTCTGGAGGCCTCACTTCTGAGACTGGCACTCAGCGAGCACTTCCTGAATGTTGATTCACTTCTGTCACAGGCCCCTAAGGGGCAGGCAAAAAGCAATCAGGCCAGCCCTATAAAAAAAAACGAAGTAATAAATAACAGAACAACGAGCCAGCCACCGATACAATCGCAGCCGGCTAAAAACAGTCAGCAAAACGCATCAGAAACAAACGCCGGTGTGGATTCGACACTTCGACCCTTCGACTTCGCTCAGGGCAGGCAAAGCTCAGTGCAGGCCACAGATAACGACGTTCTGGGACAGGCAGGCTCACCACAAGATAAAAAACAGCAGCCAAAGATTCCAATAAACCAGGCCAAGACCAGCAGTCAAAGAAAAAACGAGATAGTCAATGACCCTGCGGTAAAAACGGTGCTGATGGAGCTGGGCGCGACAATTACAGGAATAGAAGAAATCGAAAACCCACGTGAAACACAATCCACCGCAGGCGGATAAATCTGAATCATGAGCAGCGGTTATACCGAAAGTCTGAACAAGCTAATAGAAGAGTTCAATAAGCTGCCGGGGATTGGACCCAAGACGGCGGAACGATTGGCTTTTTATATACTAAAGGCTGAGCCGGGCGAGGCGATGAAGTTGGCGGAGGCGATACGAGATGCCAAAAACAAGATAAAACGATGCGAGGTCTGCTACAATCTTTCGGAACAACGGGTCTGCGAAATCTGCTCAGACCCGAGACGTGATAAGAGCACGATTTGCGTAGTCGAGCAGACCAAAGACGTCATAAGCCTTGAAAAGACAGGTGTTTGCAGATGGGTCTATCATATTCTTGGCGGACATATAGCGCCGCTTGAAGGGATTGAGGCCGGCGATTTGACAATCGACAAGCTCGTTGAGAGGGTCCGCGGCGGCGAGGTAAAAGAAGTAATAATGGCAACCAACCCAAATATGGCAGGCGACGGAACAACACTCTATATAAGCTCAGTGCTCAGACCGTTAGGGGTGAAAATCACCCGACTGGCACGAGGGCTTCCGGCCGGCAGCACAATCGAATACGCAAACGGTAAAATCCTCACCGATGCTATACTCGGAAGACGAGAGTTAGAATAATTTCCATACGCTGCTTATTAACTTTCTGAATTGCACACAGAATTACGCCACAGGCGTATAAAATTGCCGAGGTTTAGCAGCGGATTTGTGATATAATAACAGAAGACAGAATACAGAAGTCAGAATACAGAAGGAAGTATTTTCAGGGGTTTTTATGAAGCTGGAGATGCGGGGCGATATGCGAATGGAGCAGCGTATGATGCTGGCTCCGCGCATGATTCAATCGATGGAGATACTACAGCTTCCCATCCTCGCCCTTCAGGAAAGAATAGAACAGGAACTCAATAGTAATCCCGTTCTGGAAACGGCTGAGCCGACAAGTCCGGATGAACAAGGCCCCATCGAACAAGGAGAATATGAAGAAGGCGGGGAAAAAAATCTGGTTGTCGACACGGACTCGAAAAAGGAAAAAGACTTTGAGAAGCTCGAAAATCTCGGCGACGACTACAGGGACTATATGGCCCAGGCGGGGTCGTTCCGACGGGGCATTTCGTCGAGAGATGAGCCTGACAGAAAACTCGAGGCGATAAAGAATACGGCGGCTCCACAACAGTCGCTGCACGAACACTTGGCAGAGCAGTGGCGGCTGGTCGAGGCCAGCGAGGCGGTGAAAAAAGCGGGCGAGATGATTATCGACTACATCAACGAAAGAGGATATCTAACCGTAAGATTAGAGCAGCTCTACAACAAAGACAAGGCCGATTTTACCGTGGACGACCTAAAAGAGGCACTGACGCTTGTCCAGAAACTCGAGCCGGCAGGCGTCGGCGCACGAGATTTGAAAGAATGCCTCCTTATCCAGATGGCGCAAAGCGGTGAAGATATGAGTTTCGAGGCCCGCTTAGTCAGCGAGTATATGGAAGAGCTACTCGAGAATCAGCTGCCTGATATCGCAAAGAAAATGAACTGCGGCGTTGAAACAATCAACCAGGCAATCGAGCGTCTGAGTAAACTCGACACCTCGCCGGGACTCCAGGTCGGTCCTACACAGAATCATCCGATTACGGCAGACGTGATAATAGAACACAACGATGATTCGGACAGTTTCGATGTGCGATTGGCAAACTCGAATCTGCCGAGCCTGCGGGTGAACAGCTACTACGCAAAAATGGCAAAAGACGGCAAGGTTGGCGAAGAGACAAAAAAATTTCTGCAAAACAACCTTCGGTCGGCTCAGTGGATTATCGAGGCAATAGAGCAGCGCAAGCATACTCTACTGAAAGTCAGCGAGGCGATTGTAAAACACCAAAGGGAGTTTTTCGAGAAGGGGCAACAACACCTTCGGCCACTGCCGATGTCGAAGGTCGCTGATGAAATCGGGGTGCATCTGGCGACGGTTTCCCGGGCAGTCGCCGGTAAATATGTTCAGTGCCCGTGGGGAATGCTGCCGCTTCGGAAATTTTTCAGCGGAGGCGTAGCGGACGAATCTGGACAGCAACACAGCTGGGCGGCTATACAGGCAAAACTGCAGGAAATCATCGAGACGGAGGATAAAAGCAAGCCATTAAACGACGAGCAAATACACAAAAAGCTGGCTGAGGCCGGCATAAAAAACCTGGCACGACGAACTGTTGCGAAGTACCGCAAGCTGCTGAACATCCCGGCGGCAAGATTCAGGAAGAAGTATTAGCACACCGTAAGAAAAGCGAAGATTTCAGACACTGGCTACAAATCATCCTCCGGCCGTGAAAACCTTCAATTAGTCAACTATTACCACTCAAGCAACCCTCCAAACAGCCCGATTAAACAAAGCGGACATAGTCTAAACAACGATTCAACATAGTCCGGTAAAAAAAAGGGATTCCATAATTGTCAGCGGTGAAATTCCGGACAGGCTGAGGCCAAGGTCGGCAGAAAAAGCTGGCAAAGAAAGGGTTTTTTGCTATAATAACCATATACGTACGGGAAGGCGACGCAGATTCCGGAGGCAGGGCTGCAAATGAAAAGATTTTTGCTTATTGTTACAATTATCCTGCTCTGCGTACAGGCTCAGGGGCGGGTTTTACAAGTTCCTGCTGGGTACCCCAAAATCCAGTCGGCTATCAATGACGCCAATGATGGGGACAGCGTGATAGTCTCTCCGTGCAGGTATCAGGAAAACATCAATTTTTCAGGCAAGGCAATCACAGTACAGTCCGCCGACCCGAACGACCCAAATACAACAGCCGAGACAATTATCGACGGCAATGCACCGGCTGACATCAACTTCGGCTCAGTGGTGACCTTCAACAGCGGTGAAGATAACAACTCAGTATTGAGCGGATTTACAATAACCGGCGGCACAGGTTCATGGCTGCCAATCGCCTGGGATCTCCACGAAATCTACTGGAACCGCTGTGGCGGCGGCGTAGTCTGCTACAATATGTCCGCACCGACTATCAGCAAAAATGTTTTTACCGGTAACAGCGCCGGCCAGGGTGGCGGCATCTACGTCTACGGCGACCCCGTTGCCCCAAATAATCCGAGCAATCCGCCGATACACGTCAAACCGATAATTGCTGATAATACGTTCGTCAATAATACCGCCAGCGCAGCTCACGGTTTTCCACCGCCTGACAGTAATTATACGAACGGTGACCACGGCGATGGTGGCGCTATTGTCGGCTTCCAGGGCGTCGATGCGACTATCAGAGGAAACCTTATCCAAGCCAATCACGCTGCTTACTACGGCGGAGCAATCCATCTGCGTCAGTGGTCCAACGGCGAGATTTCCGATAACGAAATCACCGACAATAATTCCACCTTAGGAGGGGGCATTCATATTACCTACACCTCTTCGCCTTTGATAGTACATAATCTGATTAAGTCCAATACCTGCACAGGCGGGGGCGGAGGCATCTATGTTTACTATTACTCTGACCCTGTAATTGAGCGCAATTTTATCACTCAGAACACAGACTGGTACAGCGCCGGAATCGGAGTTTACTGGGACAGCGAACCAATTATACGCAACAATATCCTTGTTAAGAACACAGGCCTGGCCATCCTGTGCAATACCGACGGGAGCACCATTGTTACCGGCAACACTATATCCGATAATTACGAAAACTACGGGGGCGGAGGAATAATGTGCCGAGCGGGCTCACACCAGATAATTGAACGTAACATAATCACATCAAACGCCGGCGGCTTCGGCATAAGCGCCGATGCCAACACAACGGCAAGATATAACAACGTCCGGGGCAATGGAAAGGGCAATTACAGCTCTGCTATCGGCGACCAAACCGGAATCAACGGGAACATATCTGTTGAGCCAAATTTTGCTGCTGCTGACAATAACGATTATCACTTAAACTATAAAAGCGAGTGTATAAATGCGGGCGACCCCAATTTTGTGCCGGGGCCTAATGAAGCCGACTACGACGGCGACCAGAGAGTTACGGGCCCCTGTGTCGATATCGGCGCTGATGAATTCCAGCCGGTATGGAATATCACCAGCGGCGGCCAATATGGAAATATCCAGCAGGCGATTGATGATTCCAATAACGGCGATATTATTGTCGCTACCCCAGGCACCCACACAGGTTCGGGCAATAGAGACATAGACTTCAGACGCAAAGCGATTACCCTACAAAGTATCGACCCAAACGACCCCGATGTTGCAGCAGCTACTATAATCGATTGTCAAAGGTCAGGGCGAGGATTTTACTTCCACAGCGGTGAGGATACAAATTCAGTCGTGGACGGCCTTACAATCACAAATGGTTACACCGGCTTCGACGGCGGCGGAATATACTGCTTCTTCAACAGCAGTCCGACTATAAGAAACTGTATTATCACGAACAACACTCCTCACCACGGTCACGGGGCGGGAATCTACTGCGGACAGGGCTGTAACGCAATAATCACAAATTGCATCATCAGCTCGAATACCTTCGCTACTGCTGACGGCTATGGAGGCGGAATATACTGCTATAAAAGCAGCCCAACAATTACAAACTGCATTATCACCGGTAACTCAGCCGTGGGCCACAGCCATCACGGCGGAGGAATCTGCTGCTGGGGCGACCAGCATGCAGGCGGTAACGCCATAGTGGCAAACTGCATCGTAAGCGGCAACTCGGCAGGCCATCGAGGCGGCGGACTCTACGCTTACTGGTCAAGTCCAATTTTTATAAACTGCACCGTTATCGGTAATAAAGCCAGAGAAGGCGGCGGAATCGGCTCATTCAGAGAAAGCAATCCAGCCGTCATAAACTGCATCGTCCGCGACAACATTGCACCGGACGGCAATCAGCTTGCTCTTATAAGCACCCTGCGCGTATGGCCGGCATTTTTCCCCACGGAGATGACGGTCTCATTCAGCGATATTGAGGGCGGCCAGGAACAGGCCTGCATCGATGCCGGCTGCACACTCCACTGGGGCAACGGCAACATCGACCTCGACCCTAACTTTGTTGAGCCGGGCTGCTGGGACGACGCCAATACGCCGGGCGAGCCGAATGACGATTTCTTTGTCGTCGGCGATTATCATATTCCGCCGAACTCACCCTGCGTTGACAGCGGCGATAATTCATCTCTACCACCTGTATCCACCGTCGACATAGACGACGAAGAAAGGATTTTCAATACAATCGTCGATATGGGAGCCGATGAGGCTGTAACCAATCCCCTTGACCTGAACAGCGATGGGATTGTTGATTACCTTGAGCTTGCGGTTCTAACAGAAGAATGGCTCCAAAGCGGGGGTGAACTTAAAGCCGATTTTTACGAAGACGGTTTCATAGATTTCGCGGACTATGCAATGCTCGCCGAACAATGGCTCTGGGAAGGCCACTGGCGCAAATAAGGCAGTATTTACAACAATTATCCAAGTCCTATAACAAATTACTCCCAAAGCACCTCTTTCCCCCAGTCGATAGAATAATTCGAGTTCATTGTTCATAGTTCATTGTAAAGAGTCGGCAGAGTTTTCATAGGGTGCGGTAAAGATGCGCCATACGAGTTACAAAACAGGAAATACCAAATATGCATTTACGCTTGTGGAACTTCTGATAGTGGTCGGCATTATAGGCATCCTCGCCGCCCTTGTTTTGCCGACGCTGCAGGGGCACATACAGCAGGCCAAGGAAGCTGCCGCAAAAGATAATCTACGAATATTGCGAAATACAATTGAAGTCTATGCCGCCCAGCACAACGATGTTCCGCCGGGCTACGTCGGCAACAACCCATCATGCACACCTTTTGCCGCTGTTTTAAAGGCGCAGTTGATTATACCAAGACAGTACCTTCCAGAAATTCCTGAAAACCCATTCAACAACAAATCCGATATAAAAATGATTGACAATGTCACGGCTTTTCCAGCAGCGCCTGTCGAAACCGACACCTACGGCTGGATATATAAACCGAAGACAAAAACAATCAGGCTTAACTGGAATGGCAAAGACCCAGCCGGCGTTGCCTACTTTGATTACTAATGCAGGCATTTACTCCTGAAGTTTTTTAAATGTTAGAGTGCCGGCAAAACTTTCCTCGGGAGTTACAGTAAGTCTTTTCGTTTGTGAAGTGTACGCCATATAATCAGGGAAACCGAACCAGTCCGCCTGCCAAATTTTACCATCCTGCGAGACTTTCCCTATAAAGAGGTCCTTTGCTTTACCCTCTAACAAATTCGGTCCCATTTCAAAATGAATATAGTCCATAACAATCTCAACCGTCAGCTCCCGAAGTTGGGGGTCGTAATGGACGGTCCACAGGCCGGGTTTAAATACAGCTTTGCCCCCACTAATGGTAGGGAAGGTTGCTGTTCGGCCGGGAATTATTTCCACTTCGCCCATACCAATTACTGCAGATGAGATTGTTCCGTTTGGCTCAAAGACAAACTGCCAGGCGTAATCATCGGCCTTCCACGTGCCAGCAAGAAACTGGGGAAATTCGCCGCCGCCTTCAATGATTACCTCAACAGCGTTTTTATTGCGGCTAAATTCCTGACAGCCGCTAAACAGCAAAACAGCACAACCGAGCAAAACCAGCAACTTTTTCATAATCTTTGGTTCCCAACTTCCATACAAACATAGAGAAAGCAGGGTACATCTGTTGTAGTTTACAGGTAGAATTTTCCTGTCATTTTTTGAGATTGCCCCGTCGCCCTTGGGGCTTCTCGCAAGGACAACCCCTTTACCTGCAAAGAGCAAATGCACCCGAGAAAACGCAATTTTATAAGGAAGGTGTAAACTTTCAAGAAAAAAAGATGCAAGTCAAAAAGATTTTCCGTGCAGCATAGAACGAAATCCTTGGTCTTTCATCGAGATTCAAAACCGCTTAGTTGTGTTTGAATCTGACGCACCAGTTCCTTTTCGCCGCCGGCCTCAGCCAGCTTGATGGCCTTATTGAAGGCCTCGATGGCATTCTGCGCATCACCTTGTTTCTGATAGATGTCCCCGAGCATATAGTAGGCGACAGCAGAATTCGGCTGCATATGTATAACTTCCCTGATGTGCATAATCGCCTCGTCGGGTCTGCCCTTCTGCAACAGGACGTATGCTATGTTCATATGTACTTCTACCGAATCCGGCACTATTTGCAGGAACTTTTCAAACTGCTCGATTGCCTGGTCCAATTCGCCTTTTTGAAGAAAGGCATTCCCCAGATTTTTGCGTGCGATGGCGTAATCGGGTCTGACCCGCAGGGCCTCTACGTAGTGCTTAATGGCCTCGTCAAGATTACCCCGCCGTTCAAGCGCTGCACCGAGATTGAGATGTGCCTGGCTGTAGCACAGGATGGTCGCATTGAGTTTGCCGCCTTTGAGTGTAGTTGATTTTATGGCATCCGGCGTTGCCGTTGCGAGGTCATTGCCGGTATCCGGCATATTGGGCAACATTTGTCGGTATAACGCTATCGCCTCATCGAGTCTGCCCTGCTGAAGCAGGACATATCCGATGTCGTTGAGAACCTCCATTGAGTCCGGTACTATTCGCAGTGATTTTTTATAACTATTTATTGCTTCGTCGAGTCTGCCCTGCTGGTCGAGTGCATGGCCCAGGAGTCGATATGCCAACCAGTTGTCAGGAACAACTTCTGTTGCACGTTTGTAGAGTGAGATATTATCTCGCCAGTACCCGGCCTGTTGCCAGGATACTGCTCCGAGTGCTGATAGCACTGCTGCCGACGAGAAGGAAAGGATTATTTTACGATAGCGTATGCCTGCCAGCAGGTCGCAGACGCCCCAGGCGACAATTATAAACAGGCCCGTAAGGGGTATGTATGTGTATCTGTCAGCCATTGCCTGCCTGCCGACCTGAACGATGCCGATTACCGGCACTAATGTCCCGAGATACCACAGCCAGCCCACAGGCAGATATTTTCGGGTTCGCCACAAGCAGAATATAACGACTGATAAAACCACAAGTAACGACGCCGAAGCAACAGACTGCCATAGTGATATGTCAAAACCTCGATGGGGATAGAAGACCGCCAGATGGTTTGGCCAAAGCATTTTTTCGATGTACTTCACATACGAGATGGGTACATTAAGTAATTGCAGTTTCAACGGCAGATTTTCCTGCGTTGCTACCGTCCATGTGCTTTGCCCGGCAATTACGGTGATAACGCATACGGCTGCCGCAAGGACGAAAAAGGGGATTTTTTCGATAATCAGACGTTTTAATTTGCTATGCTGGCCGGTGCCTTCAATGGATACGGCAGGATTCAGCCGGCCTATAGGCCAGTAGTCCAGCAGCAACAGTACGAACGGCAATGTTACCAGCATTGGTTTGGCCGTAAGACCGGCTGCGAAGGCCAGCAGTGTCAGTATATATCTGCTCGCGCTTGGATGCTTTGCATACCAGGCGTATGCGTATATTATCAGCAGCCAGAACAGGGTGCTTAGGACATCTTTACGTTCCGAGACCCACGCGACCGATTCCACGTGAAGAGGGTGAAGGGCAAACAGGGCTGCCACAAAGGCACTCGGCCAAAATCTGTGTGTCATTTGTTTTAGAACAATGAATAGCAGCAGGGTATTTGCAATGTGAAGAATGAGGCTGGTGAGGTGATGACCACCAGCATTGGAACCGAAGAGCTGCCAGTCCAGGATGTGTGAAAGCCAGGTTAAGGGATGCCAGTAGCCTGTGTCACTGGTAGTGAATGCCCATTTGATGGCTTTAAGTGTGATGCCGGCCTGGATGTTTGGGTTTTCATAAACGTAGATGGGGTCGTCGTAACTGACAAAGTCATAGGTGCAGACCTGCCAGAAGACCGCTGCGGTGGCGAGTGTCAAAGCCAGGCAAACCCAAAAGCTGCGGTATTTGGTCAGTATATTGTTCATCTTACAGTCAGTAGCTAACTTTAGGTTATTGTTACTTATACTATCAAAGATAAGCTAAAACGGTCTACTGAGTTTCGACATAAGGTTTGCCTGCCTTATACAAAACCTGCCTTTTACTAAATCTTGTTGCCATTCTATGATAGACCTTAACCGGGCGTTATGTCCCCTCATGCCGGCATACCTCACGGTATTACGTTTATCGCAACCGATACGAGCCTCGCACGCGTCCGGCGTAGCGAAAGCGAAGTCGGAACCGCAACCGTTTAACGAGGTTAAGGATTTTAAGAAATTCCGGCGTGTTCGACAAGAAAAAAAGAGGCAGGTCAAAAGACCTGCCTCTTCACAAACTAATCAGTGTTGGCTCTTACTATTTGTTGCGACGTCTCAGAAGCAATCCACCAAGGCCAAGAAGCATAATCGTCATCGGCTCAGGAATCTGGTGAATAATCAGGGTGTCATATACCTCACCCGTGTCCCCATTGAGCAAGTAGATAACATCATCTGGTAAGACCAATGGGTCCACAACATGGAGCTGCTTGGCGTCAAGGACACCGACACCGTTGAACGAGGCCGGGTTACCATCCGTCAGGATCGCCATCCACGAATCAAGAATCAAGCTCCCGCCCATACCGCCAACGCCCAGATACGAATTTCCGAACGGCGTGGGAGGCGCAGGGGTTGCCACCAACGGCGGCTGGTACAACTGCGACAGGCCGGTCCACGTTTTACCGGCTGGCCCGGATGGCCCATAGATGGGGTCACCCGTCTCTTCGTCATACCCTATGATCATAGACGGTATCTGAATGCCAATCACAACCACGCCCATCTGCGACGACATCGGCGCCATACCACCCTGAACACTGTTGTTGATACCAATCCAGAGGTTATCACTCGGGCTAAGGGTGACCTCGCTGTCCACGCCCTCTACATAAGATCCCGCAAGTCCAGTGTGGGAAACCCATAGCGTAAAGGAACCCGGGATAATCCCAGCATTCGCTGCCGACGCCAATACAAGAACCAACATCAAGGTTAACAATTTCTTCATCATCTCACTCCTTACTTAACTTTTAAAACCTTAAAAACATTCACATGTTAAAGAACAACTTTCACTAAAGTTTAACTACACAAAAACAACACTAATACTAATACGGCTGTGCCGTACGAAGCCTGTTGCCCGGCAGACAATTACCGGGAGTACCAGAACCCTTCGGGGGTTCCATCTTCAGCCAGTACGCCGCCAACTTATCAAGGTCCGGCTGACCAATCCACCAATAGCCGGTTGTGGTACTAATGCCGTTCCGTTTATGGTCGAAGTCGGCACACACAAGCGGTATATTTCTGCCACTAACGGTGAACACGCGGCCAATAACGCCGGAACCTTTCGGCGTGTCCATAACCAGCCATCCTGCAGCCAGGATGTCCAGGTCGGGCTGGCCAACCCACCAATAACCGGTTGTGGTACTAATGCCGTTGCGTACACCATCGGCATCGCCGTGGCACTGTCTCGAATAGCACCAGCAATAAGGTCTGCCAACTTGGTTCCAGCTAGTATAGTTACCATCATTGGGAGCGTCATAGCAACTGGAGATATACGGCATATTGTAGTCCTCAACCTCGCCGTTAGTTGCATATCCGTAGTAGTATCCGACAGGCAGATTGTAGTCAGTAACACGCCAACGAGAAATCAAGTTAACATCCTTGACTACTCCAGTTGGGGGCACTGTGAATACCAGTGGATACGTACCGGCAGCAAGCAAATCCCTATTGATGAAGATTTGCTCACAAGGATCGGTGAAGTTGCCGTTGTTATTAAAGTCTACCCAGGCGTTGAGCTTACAGGGTGCCGACACGATTACCGTAACGGCTCTGCCGCCCGCGAATATTACACCATCTTCGTCATCGGGGACACCGGTAGTATCATCAAGCAAACAGTTTGCGCTAGGCAGGCCGTTCAGCTCGGTGTCTCTATTGACACCCAGCTTCGGGCCGATAGGCTCATGTCTGGCTCCATCGCTTACCCGCAGTGTCCTATAGTTCACGTCATTCGCATCGCCAAAGTCCAAGTAATCAGATTCTGACGTGATGTGAGCACAAATGGGTGGCACAGGAGACAGGATGGCGTAATTACTATCGGTGAGGATCACGTTTCCGCGAAGCGGCTCACCTGTAACACAAACATTGCAATCACCGTCAACTTTGACAGAAAACAGGGTGCCGCTAAGAGGTGGCGCATTGCCTTCCTCATAGAGCGCTCCCAGTTCGGCAATGATTGTGTTTGTGCCGAGGCCGGTGGTACCCACTCCACAACACGGATCCCAGCTCGGGGCAATAGGCGTGTTCCAGTCAGTAACAGTACCGTTACCGTCGTTGATGATAATGCCGCCCGGGAAGATACCATAACCCTTCGTCGTGGAGTTGCTTTCACCGACAATGTAATCAGCGATGGCGGTGAATTTCACGGTATCAGGATTTGTGGTATATACCTTCAATCCGAAGCCACTGACATTAGCATCTGGCTTGGTGGCATTCGAGTCATACCCGATGGTCGCCCACCTCTCCGCGCCCATGCCCGCTTTCTTGGAAACAGACAAGCTGACAGTACCTGCGTAAGCCTGCGCCGCAACAAGAAGTACCATTATTACCAAGAGCGTTTTTCTCATGGTAAGTCCTTCCTTTCAAATTCCTTTTCTTCTTTTCGCAGAGCCACACGCTCTGCACTGTTTTAGTTTCTACAAATAAAATCTTAACAACCTGTCTACACCAAAAATCTCCAAAATCTAAAGACATACTGCACAGTAATGCGGTGCTTCAATATTATCCGTACAGCATAAACGACATAAAAGGCCGACAGGGAGGCCTAAATAGAGTGACATTTTTCCGCTCCTCCGTACCTCCTTTCTCGCCGGCTGGCGAAAAAAATGCATTTACTCATGCATAATGTACTGCAATTCGAGTTGTAAGATTTAAGTGTATCCTATCAGAAGACCCAAAAAAAATCAAGGAAAAAACTAAAAAAAATAAAAAATTTTGGGGCTTGGTGAAGATTAAGACATCCGATGTGGACAGAAAACGGCCCTTGAACGCTGATTTTGCACAAAAAAGAGGGTTCAGGGCCTTGTAGCAGCAAAATGGGGGGCAAGGCTGGTAAGAGCGTTTTTGCTGAAAAAAACAGGTTTTTTGCGATTCTTCCAATTACTATATGGAATCGGCAGGGAATTTTGCTATTTTGGCGTTTTATGTGGAAGTTCCTGCAAGGACGCCTGATGTTCGTGAGGGTAATACTGCTGTGCTCGGCGGCGGCACTTGTGGCAATCGGGATAGTGGTCATCTATTCGGTCGGCCACCCTGCCCAGTCCGGCGCCGGGGCCGGGGTGAACGAGCTGGCTGATTTGTGGAAGAAGCAGATACTGTTCGCCGGCGTCGGATGCATCGGGTTCTTAGCGGCAAACGCGGTCAACTACCGGCGGTTAGGGTCAGTTAGCTATTGGATTTACGGAGCGGTGCTGGTGCTTCTGGGCCTTTTGCTGATTGACAGGGTGGTGGATTTACCTTTTGTGCCGGTGATTAACGGTGCGAGGCGATGGATACGAATAGGTCTCGGCGGACAATCAATACAGCTACAGCCATCGGAATTGTGCAAGCCGGCGTACGTGCTGGCACTGGCGTGGTTTCTGCGGTATCGCAGCAACTACCGCAACTTCGCGGTGCTGACAGGGCCTTTTGCGCTGACGGTGCTGGCGATGGTTCTGATAGTTTTAGAGCCGAATCTGGGTACGGTGATGCTGATGATGCCGATTCTGCTGGCGATGCTGTTTATCGCAGGAGCAAAAGTCAAACATCTGCTTATCATTATTCTGTTGGCGCTGGTGGTGAGCCCGATACTGTGGCACCAGATGAGGCCTTATCAACGAACGAGAATAAGCTCAGTGGTGCTCCAAAGCCCGTGGGTTCAGGAAAAAGCCCAGCGGTATCCGACTCTGGGCAACATCCTTGTCGGAGAGCAGTTCAGCAGAAAGAAATGGGAGAACAACTGGGGCTACCACCTGATACGGTCAAAATATGCGGCGGCCTCCGGCGGAGCAAAAGGCTACGGGTTTCGGGAAGGCCCATTCATTAAATATAACTTTCTGCCCGAAAGACATAACGACTTTATATTTGCCGCCATTGCGCATCAGTGGGGTTTTGTGGGCTGTGTAGCGGTGCTGGCTCTTTATGCGGTGGTCGTCTGGTGCGGACTGGAGATAGCAGGCGGCAACCCGGAGCCGTTCGGACGACTGCTGGCGGTCGGTATCATAACAACGTTTACGCTTGAGGTTACCGTCAACGTAAGCATGACGTTAGGGCTGATGCCGATTACCGGCCTTACCCTGCCGTTAGTCAGTTACGGCGGGTCGAGTCTCGTGGCCAATATGATTGCAGTGGGGCTGCTAAATAACATCGGACGATGTCGGCCCTTCGGAGTGGCACGCAAACCAGTTGAATAACAGACGAGTCGAGTCATTGAAAAGAGGAACCAGCAAGAGTATAAATAGTCAGGGATGATAAAAGGTTTTAGACAGATAGCTTCACTTACGGCACTGTCACGAGTGCTGGGGTTTGTCCGGGATGCAGCGTACAGTCATTTCTTCGGGGCGGGTGCGCTGCTGGATGCCTGGTCCATCGCATTTAAGATTCCCAATTTAGCACGGAGACTACTTGGTGAAGGAGCAGCTTCCGCATCCTTTATCCCCGTATACAGCGAAGAACTCCACAAAGACCGCCAGCGTGCAAAAGAGCTGGCCAACACGGTGGTAACGGTTTTGTTCGTGATACTGGCAGCGATAATCCTAATCGGTGAGGTGCTGGTCTGGGGGTACTACAAATTCTTCAGCACAACCGGTGAGAGCAAAATGGTTCTGTCACTGACGGCGATAATGATGCCGTATATGCTGCCTATCTGCATAGTGGCGATATTGGGCGGGATACTGAATGTGCACAGGCATTTTGCGATGCCGGCTGCTGCGCCGATAGTTCTCAACCTCTTCATTATCGCGGGAATCCCGTTTGCGGATTCGATACTGAACCTGCCTAAGCAAAAACAGGTTTTTTTGGTGGCAGTTGTGGTACTCATCGCCGGCGTTGCGCAGGTAGCGGTTCATATCCCGGCGCTCGTTCGCCGCGGCGTTTCCATAAGGCCGGCGTGGCAGATTCACTCGGATGCCTTCAGGAAAATAATAATCCTTATGGGGCCGATGATACTGGGTCTGGCGGTAACGCAAATCAACACGTTAGCCGACGACCTCATCGCCTGGTGGTTCTCCGGCTCGGCGGAAAAAGGGACTTTCTTTATGCTGATGGGCCAGAAAATTCTGTACCCGCTGGGCCGCGGGTCTGTGTCACATTTATACTTTTCACAGAGATTGTACCAGCTGCCATTAGGGGTGTTCGGCATATCACTGGCAACGGCGATTTTTCCAGTGATGAGCGCAGCCTCTGCAAGAAAAGATTTTATAGAGCTGGGCAAGACGGTTTCTCGCGGCTTTTGCGCGAGTGTTTTCATTTCGATACCTGCGACAATCGGACTGGTGGCGACAGCCAAGCCACTAATTTCATTTGCCTTCCAGCACGGCAAATTCACCGGCAAAGACACAAATATGGTGGTATGGACGCTGCTTTTTTACACATTAGGATTATTGGGCTATTTTTCGCAGCAGGTTATCGTACGAGCATTTTATTCGATGCAGAATTCGAAGACGCCGGTGATAAGCGCACTAACGGCGGTCACCGTCAACGTCGTGCTGAACCTGACCCTGATATGGTTTTTGGGCACGGGAGGGCTGGCACTATCGACGGCAATCTGTTCGTATCTACAGGTCGTGATTCTTACGACGATTCTTCACAGGCAACTTGGTTCGACAATATTCGAAGGTCTTGCAGTAACATTGGCAAAAACAACGGCGGCTACACTGCTGATGTCGGCAGCGATTGTAATAACGATGCTATTGTCAAAAAACTGGCCAAATGTTCTCAAATTAGCTCTAATGATGCCGATAGGGGCAGCGACCTATCTGGCGGCGGCAAAAGCCCTGAAAATCGAGGCACTTTCTATATTCACAGGCGGTAAAAAGACCTCCGAGGGGGAATTTATGACGGCTGAGACTTAAACATATTCATCAGAAGAATCGTATCGTAAAAGGGGCTTTTGGAAGCCTAAGAGGGGCTGTTCCTCTGAAAAAGCCCGCTGACAAGCGAAATTTGAAGGGTCGTCCCAGAGCGGGATTAGCTAAAAAGCAATAATGTCCCCTAAAATATGCAGGTTGCACCATTATTATGCTTAAAGCGAGCAGGACAATTTCCCGAAATAATATCAAAAAGACCGGTCTTTTACCGCAGATAAGGCTGTTTTCAGGGCCGAGAGAAGGCAAGTCGCCGACGCTCCCCCACGCCTGTCTTCCGACAGGAAGACGTGGGGACGACGGAGCGGTGATATTTACAGCCGGCGGTTAAACTGCAAACACATAAGCCGGTTCGGCAGAGAGATTATGCACAACAGCAGGTACTTGTTAGTTTTTTCAATATTTTTGTTATGGCGCTGCTGCCTATCAGCCGAGGAGTCGCCGACGCCCAGCAGCTCGCGCGACGGGGCACAGAAATTGTTAGATTCAGGTGATTCAGAGCAGTTGTTTTCACCATCGGTCGGTCTATCGTTCCAGCAGACAGCTTATGAACTGGCCAACCAACCGCAAGTCAACAGGGAGCAGGTCGAACAGGCAATCGTATTCCTGAACGCCACAAAAGAAGTTGATGTCAGAGCCAAGTATGTCCTGGTCGATATTCTCAAGCTGGCGAGCAAATACCCTGACCGTGACTACTCCGAACTGGTACGCAAGCTGTTAGAAGAATATGTGGATGAATCGGCTGAGCTCGGGGTGGTCAGGAGGGCGGTTCAGTATCTGCTGGAGCGGCTGGATTCCCGCGAAGAGCGAGAGGACTTCCTTTCAAAGATGCTGCGCGATGTGGGCGACAAGAACAAGGTTTTGGGCTCTGAGATGGCGACGCTGCTGGGGCTATTGCTGGATGAAAGGCCTAACACAGACGCCGCTATCTACTACTTTCTCGGGGCATACCAACAAAACAAATACAGTAAACTGGCCTTTGCGAAACTGGAAGAACTCACGCCTGAGAGTATATCAGTGGGCACTTATGTTGAGCACCTAAGACTAATGCTGCATGAAAATCCACTGAACCTGGAGTATGCGCTGGCTTTCGCCCGATATGCCGAGCAGACAGAACTTTACGAGGTCGCATCGGGGGCGTATGAATACTGCGCAAATTTATTCAACTACCTGTATCCATCCGAAAGTATACCGGCAGAAATTTATCTTCCATGGGCACTGAGCAGCTATAACACCAAGCGAGGCTACCAGAAATGCCTTCAAATTGCATCCGATATGCGTGACAAAGCTCAACTTGATTTGGTGCTGGAAGCAGTGGCGGGCAAAGCGGCGGCGAAAATGGGCAACGAAGAGCAATCGATACAGATATTAACCGACGCTGCAGAACAGGCACATTCGTACATAGAAAAAAAGCAACCATCACAACAACAAAAGGGCAGCCAGATAAACGCGACTCAACTTGCGTGGTTCTACTGCTTCGGGCTAACAGATTCGAACATGGGGATTAACTGGGCTAACAAGGCATATGCCGCGGACCCAAATTCGGCAGCGTCGGCGGAGATTCTGGCGTATTCGCTTGCACTGGTAGGCCAAAACGAGTGGGCCAAATCCCTCTTAGAACATCAAGGCCAAACGCAGATAGCCAAATTAGCAGAGGCATTGATTCAAATATCGGAGCAACAAAAGGACACGGCTATCGAGACACTAAAGTCCGCCATTGCTATAAAGCCTGATACACTGGAGGCCGAGCGTGCCACAGAAATGCTGGCTGAGTGCGGCTCGCAATACGTTGCCCCCATAGACACCGGCGCTCTAATGATGGCCCTAAGAGGAATTTTCGAGGAAAAACTGATACCGACCTTCCTCAGCTCTGAGAAAATACTATCGGTTCACCTAAATCTGCGCGGCGACAAGTTTTCGTACGGCAGCGACTTCAGCGGAGTCGTAGCAATAACCAACGACTCCAAGGATCCACTTGTGGTCAGCGACGAGGGTCTATTCAAAGGCAATATCCGAATCGACGCTGAGATTAGCGGAGACCTCAGCAGGAAAATACCCGAGCTGATAAATATAAACTATCAGCCATCTGCGCCGATTGAGCCGGGCAAGAGTATGCTTGTGCCTGTCCGGCTTATCAGCGGTGAACTGAAACAGATACTGGATAAGCATCCACAGGCATCCGTGGATATCGAATTTACGGTTTACATCGACCCTGTTACAGCCAAGGACGGCAGTGTGACCAATAGAGTAGCAGATATAAAACCACCCAAACTCACCGTAAAGCGAACGGGGCTTCAAATCAGCAGCAGATTTCTGCAAACGCGATTCAACTCACTGGCAAAGGGCCGACAAGGACAAAAAATAAGCACGATAGAAATCTTTGCCGGGCTTTTGGCGGAACAGCAAGAGATGGCCAACCGGGAGCCGCCTTATAAACTCGTGCGAGCCGACTGGATGCAGGAAATGTTTACGTCCGCACTGCTGCAGGGCCTTGCCGACGACAGCTGGATTGTCCGAACATATACGGTCGCAGCGATGCTTTCCCTGCCGATGGATTACGAGATGATAAGCGCTGTCTCAGAAAACCTCAACGATACCCACTGGCCGGTGCGTCTGATGGCTATGTACGTGCTGGCCAAAAACCAGGGCAGCAGCTTCCGCAAGGTCCTGGACCACATCGCCAGGTACGACTCCAATAAGCTCGTTCGCGAAATGGCAGTTGCTCTCGGCGGCACAGCGCCGGAAACCACCACAACGAAGCAACCCGCAGAACCGAACAAGCCGGCAAATCAGCCACAGCAACCCGCGGAACCAAACAAACCGGCAACTCAGCCAAAACAAAGCATGCCGCAACAAGCCGCGGAACCAAACAAACCAGCAACTCAGCCGAAACAAACCAGCCCGCTACAACCCGCCGAACCAAACCTATAAAATCGCTGACCGTATTTACCCCTGCAATTTTATCGCGGCTTCCTTCTCGTTTAGCGTCCGCCGGAACGGCGGACTTCCACTTCAAATAGCCCCCTAACCCTTGTGGTTAGGGGGTTATGTGCTTCGGGTTTATCCCGCGGGTTAATTAACTTTACGTTGGGGGTTTATTTTTATCGCGGCTTCCTTCTCGTTTAGCGTCCGCCGGCACGGCGGACTTCCACTTCAATTGCCCCCTAACCCCTTGCGGTTAGGGGGTTATGTGCTTCGGATTTATCCCGCGGGTTAATTAACTTTACGTTGGGGGTTTGTTTCTCCCTTGGCTTTTGGTTTACCTATCTTGTCATCTGAAATCTGGTTGCTAATATCCGGTTTCAGCGGTATTATCTATGCGAACTTGTATCTGTAGAGTACCGAGGAAATAAACCAATGGCGGGCTATAACGATTGGTCAAAAGAACAGCTAATCACAGAAATCAAACGCCTGAAAAAACGTAAAAAATATGGTTTGCTCTGGGAAGATAAGCCGGAAGATGTAGCAGAGCTTTGCAAAACAAAATTGCCCGTTCTCCTTGATGTTCAAGACAAGGAAATCAAAAAGAATGACAGCAAGCCAACGAATATTCTGATCGAAGGCGATAATTATCATGCCCTATCGGTCTTAAATTATACGCATAAAGGCAGAATAGACGTTATCTATATCGATCCGCCGTATAACACTGGTGCAAGAGATTGGAAATACAATAATGACTATGTTGACATAAATGATAACTACCGCCATAGCAAATGGCTTAGCATGATGTCGAAACGATTGCTTCTTGCTAAGAATCTTCTCAAACCGGATGGAGCTTTGATTTGTGCCATTGACGATAATGAGTTTCATCACTTGGGGACATTGCTTGAAGAAATATTTTTTAATTATGAAATACATTGCGTCACTATAGTTCATAATCCGAGGGGGATACAAGGCAACAATTTTTCATATACACATGAATACGCTTATTTCATTTTTCGGAAAGGTACAAAAGTAATTAGCCACCGAAAAATCAAACCAGAAGATGTTGAATGGAGAAATCTTCGGGATAACGGTGGTGAGTCATTGAGAACGGATGCTCGCAATTGTTTTTACCCAATTATAGTCAAAGGAGAAAAAATTATTGGCTTTGGCAACGTGTTGGAAAATAAAGTTCATCCCGAAAAGCAAACGATTCAAGAGAAAGGGTGTTTTTTCGTTTATCCTATTGATAGGCAAAAAATTGAGCGAAAATGGAGATATGCGAGACAATCCGTTGAAGACGTTAAACATCTTCTCAGAGCAAAAAAGACATCCTATGGATATGAGATTGAGATTGGGAAAGATTTCGGAACGGTAAGGACGGTTTGGCAGGATAGCAGATATGATGCAAACGAATATGGCACAAAGTTAGTTCATGCATTGGTCCCTGACGCTAAATTTGATTTCCCAAAATCTGTCTATAATACCTATGATTGTATTGCTCCGATACTTTATGAAAGAAAAAATGCTTTGGTTTTAGATTATTTTGCTGGTTCTGGCACTACCGGCCATGCTGTATTGATCCTTAATAAAGAAGACAAAGGACAAAGAACTTTTATTCTTTGTACAAATAACGAAAACAAAATCGCCGAAGATGTTTGCTATCCGAGAATTAAGAAGGTCATAAAAGGCCATAAGAATTACTTGGATATAACCGGCATTCCCGCTAGCCTTAAATATTTCCGCACGGATTTCGTTGACGCTGAGCCAACGGATAAAAACAAAAAGAAATTGACCGAACAAGCAACAGAGATGCTTTGTTTGAAAGAAGGCACTTTCGAGAAGGTAGTAAATAAGAAGGTCTTTAAGATTTTTAAGAATACGGGGCATTACACCGGCATCATATTCGATCAAATGGCTATTCCAGAATTTAAGGAAGCCATGAGTAAAATCAAAGGTCGATTTAGCGTTTACGTTTTTTCCTTGGGAGACGATTCTTTTGAGGATGAATTTGACGACGTTAAACAAAAAGTCAAACTATCGCCTATTCCTGAGGTTATCTTAAGAGTTTACAGGAGAATTTTTAAATAATGCTGCTTAAAGACTATCAAACCACTGCCATTAGCGAGCTATTAAGCAAGAGCAAGAAATTATTGGGTTACACCGATAATAAGAAACTGATATTTAAGGCCCCTACGGGTTCGGGCAAAACAATAATGATGGCTGAATTTTTAAAGCAATTATGCGAAGACAGGGAGATTAAACAACCTCTTTCTTTTATCTGGACAGCCCCTCGTCAATTGCATACGCAGAGCAATGAAAAATTGGATATGTATTACGAAACAAGCCGTGCCCTGCGGTGTTCTTTTTTTGAGGAACTCGAGGATAAAAAAATAGACCAGAACGAAATATTGTTTTTTAATTGGGAGAGCATCAACAAGGAGGACAATATATACATACGTGAAAATGAGCAAGATAATAATTTGTCGAATGTTATCAATCGAACCAAGGAAGAAGGCCGGGCAATAATTCTCATTATTGACGAAAGCCACCATCATGCCACGAGCGAAATATCTCAGAATTTAATACGAGATATCGCCCCCAAGGTGACAATTGAGGTTTCTGCCACTCCTATAATAGAGCTATGGGACGAGATCGTCAGTGTTCAGATAGAAGACGTTAAAACCGAGGGTATGATTAAGAAAGCAATTGTGCTTAATCCGGATTTTGAAAATACTTTGAAAAATGAAAAAATTCTGAGCAAACTCAGTAAGCAATCCGAAGAATTGGTCATTGATCTTGCCCTCAAAAAACGAAATACCCTAAAAGAGGCATACGAAAAGGAAACAACAGATATAAATCCCTTGGTGTTGGTGCAATTGCCGGATAGGAAGACAGCCCTTGAAGATGTTATCAAAGATAAAGTTATTGCAATATTAAAGGACAAATACAAAATCACTACTGAGAACGGAAAACTGGCGATTCACCTTTCAGGTCATCATGAAAACTTGGACAATATCTCCAAGCGGAACAATGAAGCAGAAGTTTTGATATTCAAGCAGGCGCTTGCTTTGGGGTGGGATTGTCCGCGAGCTCAAATACTGATTCTTTTCCGTGATTGGCACAGCATCGTTTTTTCGATTCAAACTATCGGCAGAATTATGCGAATGCCTGATCCAGATTATGGACATTATACTAACGAAATTCTTAATTATGGGTATGTCTTTACTAATCTTGACGATATAGAAATCCAAGAGGACATCGCCAGAGATTACATCACGATTCATACTTCGAAACGCCGAGGTGATTATTTGCCTCTTGACTTACCTTCCTGTCATTCAAAACGTCATCGTGAGAAGACAAGACTGTCCCCATTATTCATTAAACTATTTTTGCAAGAAGCCGACACTTACGGCCTCAATCGGAAAATAAATCAAAATCCAAAGGGCCTGAATGCAAAATTTATCTCAGATTTTAAGGCTGAAAACATCGATGCGTTGATAGGTATGAAAATCTCAGGGGACAGGAAACTCAAGATAAGCGGTTTTGACCTGCAAAAATATTTTGATTATTTCGTGAGAAAAAACCTTGCTCCTTTTTATCCCGAAGATAGGTCGATCGGTAGATTAAAGGAGGCGATTTATTATTTCTTTACCCACGCCTTGAAGATGAAATATGAAGAAGAACAGGATAACATCGTTCAGATAGTGTTAAGCGAGGATAATATCCAGCATTTTATCAATGTAATAGATCTTACGAAATCTAAATATCAAGAACATGTGTCAAAACGAGAAAAAGAGCTTGATTATGATAAAGGGTGGAATGTACCGGAGACCATAAGTTTTAATTCCAAATTTATGACTGATCATCATAAAAAGTCGATTATGCAACCATTTTTTTATAGTGATTTATCGGGTACCGAAATAGCGTTTATAAAATATCTTGAAAGCCCGAACAACGTAGCTTGGTGGTTTAAGAATGGCGACAGAGATGCTGTGTATTTTGCCGTTCCCTATGAAGAAAACGGCGACAAGATACCATTTTATGTTGATTTTGTAGTGTGTCTGAAAGACGGTTCAATAGGACTTTTCGATACAAAGTCCGGCATAACCCTGAAAATAGCGGGGCCAAAAGTAGACGGACTTAACAAGTATATCCGAGAGCAGGATAAAAAAGGCAAAAAGATATTCGGCGGGATTGTTACTAACACCGACCAACGTAACTATAGCAGGCGATGGGTTTATTTTAAAAAAGAAGGCAAATTATTAACGAATAATTTTGATAATTGGGAAGATTTGATTCTGTAACAAAATGTGTATAGGATGCAACAGCCTGACCTCCGCCAAAATCGCCTCATCCAAAAAACATCATAAAATTTCGAAACTGTTTCGGATTTCTCTGCCTATGGCATGGCCTATCCATTTTCCTGTCCGCTACACGCTGTACGCTAACCACCGTCCTCTATCCTCCATCGTCCCTCTCTTCTCTCCTCTCCTCCCCCTCTCTCCTCTCTCCTCCATCCTTCCTTTATCCATCTACCGCCCTCCCCCCTCTTGCCACCTTCCTCTCTTGCCTCGAATCTTTTTCTATCCACAATATCCACTGCACCTTACCGGGCATCGAGACCTGTTCTGAGATAGTCGAAGGTTTTCAACCCCCAATAGTAAATAGTCAATAGCAAATAATAAATCGAAACCGGCCTCCGGCAGCAACAGCGGCCAAACAACCAGTTCACCATTTAACCAATCACCACTCACCAGTTACCCGCTGAAAATGCCCTTGCATTTTCAGCGCAAATTCGCGCAAGGGGGTCGCGCAATCACTGTCCAAAACGCACCAATTTCGTGCAATTTCTTGTAATTTTTGCAAATTTCTTGCAATTTTTACCAATTTTTTACAATTTTTTGCATTTTTTTCACCCGACTTGCGCGTTTGATGTGAGATTTTATTTTGCCTGTCTTGCCCAATCGTTACATCTTAACACCCCAATCCTCATTGACGCATCAGCGCAGAGTGTCTTGATTTGCAAAAAATTTATGTTGTAATATCACTACTATTTTGTAATATCCGGCGTTCACTTGTAAATTTTGAAAGGGTCAAATAATGGCAGCTAAAGTAGATAAGAAAAAATGCACAGGATGCGAGTCTTGCGTGGAAGAATGCCCGAGTGAGGCAATCAGTATGGCTAATGAGAAGGCTGTAATCGACGCCGACGCCTGTGTGGACTGCGGCGCTTGTGTGGACGTCTGTCCCGTCGAAGCAATCAGCCTGGAATAAAAAAGAAAATTAAAATTCAAAAATTAAAAATAAAAATTTCGGAGTTGCTGCTTCGCAGCAATGACTTCTTTATTTTTGCATTTTGATATTTGATTTTTAATTTCCCTTCGGCCCCATCGTCTAGGCAGGTCCAGGACACCGGGTTTTCAACCCGGCAACAGGGGTTCGAATCCCCTTGGGGCTATTCGATTTACGATTGACTATTTTCGATTGACGATTGGGGAAGAAAGGAAAGCGAGCATCGGATTCGACAGGCTCACCATCCTCTGCTGACTCAAACCTGCATTCCAGATACAACCGCTTCAAAGACCATTGTGCCGTTCACGACCCCCTGTGTGCTGCAGGTGTATTTCCTGCTTTTGAAATGCGTCAAGTGGCAGAGCAGACACAACCGCTGTCCTGGCACCACGACAGCCCGAAACTTTACTGATTCTATGCCGCCAAAACCGATAAAGCCTTCATAGCCGAATATCCGCTTTACCAAAAAGCTCGAAAGCTGAGCCGCTGCCTCAACCATAAGCACGCCCGGCATCAATGGCCGACCCGGTATGTGCCCGCGAATCCAGAATTCGTTCTCGGTTACATCCTTATAGCCCAGAACCAGCCGCCTCTCCTTGTCATACCAAAGTATACCATCGAGCTGTTGCATCTCAAATCGCTGGGGATTTACCTGGCCAATAGCTTGCTTGTCAAAGATTGGCTCCGCTTTCAGGTCTATCTGCGATAAATCAAACAATAACGGCGGCGGCATAATTGACACCCGAAAAGTAAAACGCTGCGCAGGCGAGACAAGCCCCCATCAGCATCGGACAGCCAATCCTTCGACTTTGCTCAAGATGGTGAGCCTGTCGAACCATTAACCCATCGGCAGTCAAAGTACGACATGCGCAACGGCTTGCTCGCACCAACTTTTCAGTATTTGTGACGCTTTTTACTGGGCGGACCTGAATTCGAGAACACGGTTTCGCACACTCTGGCTGGCCTGTTTGATTTTCTGCATCTGCTTGCGAACTCGTGTTCCCGCGGCCTTGTTGCCACCCTCAGCTTTGCTGATATCACTCTCAATTTCAGCTACCAACGCCTTAAGAGTTTCATACTCCTGCATCTAATAGTCCTCCACTCCCGTAAGGGATACTGCGTATTTAGGGTTCAAACTGCCAAGAAATTAAAGGCCGACAATAATTTTGTCAAAGAAAAACGGGATTTTTGCAAAAAAAACAACATTTAGTTTTAGCATACAGCATATAGCGTGTAGCATATAGTGAATGGCTGTACGCTGTACGCTATCCGCTAAGTCCTTGTTAGCTCGGCGGTTAGGTGGTATTTTAGGGGTCGATTTATGGAAAAAGTTTTTTGGTCAGTTCCGCCACCCTTTTGCCGCGGCGTCGGCATTGTTTTTCGACCCTCTGGTCGGGTGCGCCGATGGAAACCGGGCCGTAGTGGTCGCCCTGCGGGTCGCCGTGAATAATCATACCTGCGATGAGCATCGCCTCTATTATGCCCATAATCGTCGTCTCATTGCCGCCGCCGATATTCGCAGCGCTGCTAAAGGCGGCACCAACCTTGCCGTCGAGTTTGCCATGGAAGGCAACGGTCTCGTCGAACAACTGCTTGATGGGCCCAGCCATATGGCCATAATAGGTCGGCGAGCCGATGACAATCGCATCATACTTGAGCAGGTCATCAGCCTTTACCTTCTCAACAGATTTGCAGTCGGTCGACAGGCCGGCCTCGTTCATTGCCTCAGCGATAATCTCAGCCATCCTTTTGGTATTACCACTTCGCGAATAATAAACTACAATTGCCTTTGCCATTTTTAGTCCTTTCTATTTTGCCTTTGACTGCACATTAACAAACAGAACAGTCACCCCATATAACCTTAAAATATGGGGCTATTTACATTTTAATTTTTCCTCTGTGCTCTCTGTTGCCAAGTTTTTCTTTAGCGGGATTATTTCTTTGTCGAAGTCTTTGGGGATTTTGAACTCGAAAAGTTCCTTATCGATTTTTTCATTAACCTTAGCATCGAGGAATGTTAACTGGTAAATGTCCCCTTCGGTACTGACAGCGATTATTTTTGCGGGCAGATACAATTTTTTATCAATCCAAAATTCAATCGAATTATAATCATTTTTGTAAATCGAGTCCGGCTTAACCGTCAAACGCAGACGAAGGAAATCGTTCGGCTCGCCGGGCTTTGGCTCAATCAGCCTTATTTCGAATTGTTTTTTCAAATCTTCTATTTTAGTGAAGCCGATAATGAGAAAATTTTTACCGGCTAAATCAAAGGCATCCGCGGGCTTATTCGGCTCAGCCATCTGATAGCGCTTAACGGTTTTGGTCTGATAATCGATGTGGGTAAACCAGGCGCCATCAAAGATATAATGCTCGATGTGTTTCTGCTGGTGTTCATCATCCTGCTTAAGAGTTTGAAAATTTATTCTGAGTTTTGATTCCCGGCCGGTCTTCTGGTAATACAAACGGCCGGTTCTTAGGGCCTGCGACTCGAATAAAGGCTGGCTGAACAGATATTCGATTCGGCACTGAAAAGAAAGTAACTCGGCGGTTCTCTGGTTTAGCTGCTTCAGGATGGCGTCAAGAGAATTGACGTCTGTTAGTTCGTGCTGTGGCCGGCTTAAATCTGCCGATGGCGTGTTAGCCCGACAAGCCCCCGTCACAGCCAACAGGATAAAAACGGCTTTAGTTAATACACTTCTATCCACAATTCGACCTTTCATTTCTGGTCTTTGACAATTTGCAATATCTGGTCGATTCTCTCGATGGCAAAGTCTGCATACTCAGCAAACTCATCGGCCCGCTCGTGATTAGTCAGGAGCACTGCGACAGCACCGGCCGCCCTTGCACACTGCAAATCGAAAAGATAATCACCGACGAGCAAAGTTTGCTGCGGCTTTACCCTGAAATGCTCACAAATTTGCAATACGCCGAAGGCGTCAGGTTTAACGGGGCCGTCATCTCTATCCACGACGGCATCAAATTTTAAGCCGTGCTTTTTAGCGATAGCGAGGGCATTTTGGCGTTTGTTTCTCGTCAATATCCCGACACGAATACCCGCTGCCCGAAGGGCATCGAGGGTTTCTTTTGCGCCAGGATTGAGCTTGGATTTTATCACGGCCTGCTGCTCGTGATAATGTAAAATCTTTTCGGCCTGCTTTCTCCGGGACGGTGACATTTTCGCCATAGACTCCAGAACCGGGCCGGAGTCCTTCGGCAAACCCATTTCCTGCCGAATGGCATCGAAATCAAAGTAAGGCTGAGTTATCGTACCGTCCAAATCAAATATTACAGCTTTGATTGGCATTTTCGTATCTTGTGAAGCGTATGTATTTCACTTCACACCTTTTTTCGAAGCAGTTCGATGAAGTACCGAGCGGCCTGGCTCAAAATTCTACCCTTGCGGACGATTATGCCGGTCGGCCTGACAAAATTTTCGTTCGAAAAATTAAGAGCCCTGATTGTACCGGCGGCAAGCTCCTGCACTATCGCCGTTTTGGGCAATATGCTCACGCCGGCATTTATCTCCACGGCGCGTTTTACTGTTTCGATATTATCAAATTCCATAACCGGCCGAATAACTATGCCATAGCGCTGCAGGATACTGTCTATCCACACTCGGGTAGGAACATCCTTCTCAAAACCTATGAACCTTTCAAACTGCACCCTGTGAACATCGACCCGCGATTCGTCTGCGAGAAGATGCTTGGGACTACAGACCAAAACAAGGGGCTCCTCCTGAAAGTCATAAACGTCGAGCCATTTCTGCTGTCTTGGAACGGCGACGAGGCCGATATCCACTTCGCCAGTTGAAACCAATTCGTAAATCCTTTCGGAACTAAAATATTCGATATGGACGTTGACCTTCGGGAACCTAACCATAAACTTCTTAACATAACTGGGCAGAGTATGCATGCCGATACTGAAAATGGCGGCGACATTTATTCTATCGCCAGTCGAGGATTTGAGGGCATTGAGCTGGTTTTTTAACTGCTCATATCTATCGAGCATATCCCTGGCGGCCTGGTAGAGCAGATGACCTTCTTTCGTAAGCTCAATAGGGCGCTTTCTGCGGTTGACCAACTGGCACTTGTGAGCAAGCTCGAGCTGCGCAAGCTGCTGCGAAACCGCGGATTGACTGAGAAGATGCTTGTCGGCGGTCTTCGAGAAGCTAAGCAGCTCAGCTAAATCACAGAATACCTTAAGCGTCTCTATGTGCATTATAAGCTACACTGATAAATTGTATTATCATTTAAGCCGTTGACGGCACTGCCAAAATCGGTATATTACACTTTTGTTATACCGTTTGCAAGTTGGTATCGCAGTTTTGATATTAGTCTAACTTATCATGATGGTAGTTAAAAAAGAAATTTTTAGATGGAGGTTATAGAAGTGACAGCTAACGATACAATCCAGGCCGTTTACAAACAGGTACTCAGCCGTAACGCCGGCGAATTCGAATTCCACCAGGCAGTTAAAGAAGTTTTGGACAGCTTGGGGCCCGTGCTCGAGAAGCACCCGGAATACATCGAGGCCAAGATTCTCGAAAGGATAGTCGAGCCGGAAAGACAAATCATATTCCGCGTTCCGTGGCAGGACGATAAAGGTAATATCCACATCAATCGCGGATTCCGCTTTGAATTCAACAGCGCGCTTGGTCCATATAAGGGCGGCCTGAGATTCCATCCTACTGTCAACGCCAGTATCTTGAAATTCTTAGGATTCGAGCAGATTTTCAAGAATTCTCTTACCACTCTTCCGATGGGCGGAGGCAAGGGCGGAGCAGACTTCGACCCGAAAGGCAAAAGCGACAACGAGGTTATGCGGTTCTGCCAAAGCTTTATGAACGAACTTTTCCGGCATATTGGTCCGAATACCGACGTGCCAGCAGGCGATATCGGGGTCGGAGGCCGGGAAATCGGTTATATGTTCGGCCAGTATAAACGCCTCCGCAACGAATCCACGGGCGTGCTTACCGGCAAAGGGCTCGAATGGGGCGGCTCGCTGATTCGTCCGGAAGCGACCGGATACGGCTGTGTGTACTTCGCCGAAGAAATGTTAAAGAGCCGAGGCGAAACCTTCGAAGGCAAAGTGTGCACCGTCTCAGGCTCGGGAAACGTATCGCAGTATACCGTGGAAAAACTCAACCAGCTCGGCGCAAAGGTTGTCAGCATGTCCGACTCAAACGGCACAATTTACGACCCTGACGGTATCGACGCTGAGAAACTGGCGTTCGTAATGGAGCTGAAGAACGTGCAGCGCGGACGCATCAAGGAATATGCCAAGAAGTTCGGGGCTGAGTATTGGGAGGACAAACGGCCGTGGGACATTAAATGTGACTGTGCCTTCCCCGGCGCAACGCAAAACGAGATAGACGAAAACGATGCGAAAACACTCCTGAAGAACGGCTGCTACGTTGTTGCAGAGGGAGCCAATATGCCGAGCACGCCGGAAGCAATCGAACGGTTCATCGCCCGCAAGATACTGCACGGCCCGGCGAAGGCGGCAAATGCCGGGGGCGTTGCGACCAGCGGCCTGGAGATGTCACAGAATGCGATGCGCCTCTCCTGGACACGCGAGGAAGTCGATGAGCGGCTCCACAATATTATGATTGCCATCCATAAGCAGTGCTATGAGGCGGCTGAAGAGTACGGCTGCCCGGGCAATCTCGCTGACGGCGCCAATATCGCCGGGTTCACTAAGGTTGCAAACGCGATGCTGGCCCAAGGCCTCGTATAAGCAAAAACCTGGCAGTAAATTTTGAAGGACGCCCGTTGTTAAGACGAGCGTCCTTTTCTATTGCGTGATTTTACAACGGGGGTTACAATTCGCTGCGATGAGAAGAGATGTGGATATTAACAAAGTCGCACGGCAGCACGCCGAGATGGAGAACTTTTTTACGGACGGGTTTACAGTCAAGGACAGCAGGGCCGAACAGAAACAACCAGAAGCCGACAAGGCGGCAGCCGAGGCAGCCAAAGAGCTTGAAAAAATTGCTGAGGAAACCCGCCAGTGTCGTAAATGCGACTTAGGCTCGCTTCGGACCAACGCGGTGCCGGGCGAAGGCGACCCAAAGGCACGCATAGTTCTTGTCGGCGAAGGCCCTGGCGCTGACGAAGACGCTCAGGGAAGACCATTCGTCGGAAGGGCCGGCCAACTATTAGACAAAATAATTGAAGCCTGCGGACTAAAACGAAGCGACGTTTTTATATGCAACGTCTTAAAGTGCCGCCCACCGGACAATCGCGACCCACGACCAGAAGAGATAATAAACTGTCTGCCATACCTCCAAAGACAAATCGAGATAATAGAGCCGGAGATTATCATCGCTATGGGCGCACACGCAGCCAGGACACTATTGAATACCAACAAACCAATCGGCCAGCTGCGAGGACAATTCCACGAATACTACGCCGGCCTGAACAGGCCGCCAATAAAAGTCATGCCAACATATCATACTGCATATCTTCTGCGGAACTATTCGCAGGAGAACCGCAGAAGGGTCTGGGAAGATATGAAAAAAGTGCTGACTGAGCTGGGTCTGCCTATCCCCGAACACCGAAAAGGCTAATCGCCTACTATTTTGTTGCAAGCAACACAAACGCCGGGTTGAATTAGCTTTTTACAGCTATTTTTCAGCAGTAAACCACCTTTTTACCGTAATAAGGGGGCATACCGGGTTTTTTCTATAGCCAACCGTACGAGGTGATTCTTTGTAAACTACCCGAATTGCCTATTTTGCCATTTTGTGGCTCACAGCGTTCTCCGTCAACAGCTTTCATCAATATAACATTTTGTAAATAATAGACTTACAACTTTTCGCGGCATTTTTGGGTTTGGGGGACAGAGTTTTAGATGGAGAACAGCCCAAAAAAAATTTAAAAAAAATTAAAAAATTCCTCTTGACTTTTTGACCTAAACCGCTATGCTATAAAGTTAAGAAGAGGTTCTTCTGCACATACCTATAGTGCAGAAGAAAAGACATAAAGCACTTCGCTAAGGCCGGAAGTAGTAAGCCGGTGAGTAAGAAGTAGAGGACTTATGTTAGCGAAGAAGAGGAGAGTGATAGGGTGAGGAGAGGTGAGAGATTTGTAATTCTGTTTCTAGCAGCATTGATGATTGCTGCTGGGGGGACTCCCTCATTCGCCGACCCCGGATTTGGCTACACACCTGTTAATCCTCCAGTTGTCGGCAATGGTGAGCCAAATCACGCACAGATTCTGAAAAACATTTACCATCAGAACTTCACTCTCGACGGACCCGGCGGAAGAGATTATGTGGGTGATGGGGGCATTACTGCAAAAAGAATATACGACTTTGATGATGTACTTTATAATATAGTTCACGTATATAACCACGAGCCCAACGACGTTGACCAGATATGGACGGATGGTGCGGTAACCATCACCGCCAAAGCCAAATACGCAAGCTATCAACAGGCATTCGGGTGGAACGGAGACGGCGGGCTGGGGACCGTTTTCCACAAGCTGGTCGATAACACAGACATAGGCGGACCCGGGGTTAGTTTTACAATCACGGCGGGTGAAGAGTTCCTCTGGGGCTATCAGGCCAAAGGTAACCCTCACCCTAATCTGGAATGGTGGTCATGGACAGACAAAAACTACAACCACGAAGACCACCTGGTTACCTACTTTATGGAGGGCGCCAGCTCAACCGAAACGGTGTGGACAATCTTTATGGAAGACCTGCGTTTCGTGGACTCGGACCGCGACTACAATGACTTTGTGGTAGAGATAAGGGCCATTCCTGAGCCGGCAACAATATGCCTGCTTGCTTTAGGCGGCGGCTTAGCTTTGCTGGGGAGAAAACGCAAAGCATAAGCTACAATTAGTTAGTTTATGAACTAAGAGGCTGCGGGGAAAAGACGCGGCCTTTTTCGTTTTGTAGCTACTGCGTACCGCTCCTTTACAGTGGATTCGACAGGGGCTTCGACTGAGCTCAGCCGAATGTCCTCACTACAAGTCGCAGCTCGGTAAAAACCTAATCGAGACTAATTCGGGGACGAAAATTTCGGGGCGCAAATTCGTTGACGTAAAGACATAATTTTGTTAGATGTAATAGCCTCTATGAAAAACGGGCGGCTGGAAAGCCCAATCGTCAGGAAAGTTTTTGCGTGTAATTATGTCTCTCGACGAACTGAGAAAGCAGATAGATAAGCTCGATGACCAGCTTGTGAAGCTGTTGAATGAGCGCGCGCGAGTGGTGGAGGAAATAGGCAAACTCAAGAACAAGACAGATAAACCCATCTACGCACCCGACCGCGAGAAAGAGATTCTGGATAAAATCATCAAGGCCAACAAGGGGCCACTGCCTGACAAATGCCTTTTGTCAATCTGGCGTGAGCTGATGAGCGGCTCTTTCGTCCTGGAAAGACCTTTGCGGATAGGCTATCTTGGCCCCGACGGGAGCTTCAGCCATACGGCGGCGATGCTCAAGTTCGGACAAAGCGTCGAATACGAGTCACTGGCGGATGTAAGAAGCATCTTCGTTGAAGTCAGCAAGGGCCGCTGCGATTTGGGGCTGGTGCCAATAGAGAATTCAACAGGTGGGGGCGTGATAGAAACACTCGACGCCCTGATAGATTCCAACGTGAAGATATGCGCGGAGGTCCTGATGGCAATCCATCACAATCTCCTGGCAAACTGCTCGCTGGAAGAGGTTGAAAAGATTTACTCCAAGCCTGAAGTTTTTGCACAGTGCCGAAACTGGCTAAGTGCCACCTTCAAGGAGGCACAGACCATCGCTGTTGCTTCGACTGCGAAGGCGGCACAAATGGCAGCGGCTGAACCAACCGCGGCGGCGATAAGCTCACGAGTCGCAGCAGAACTGTACGGCCTGAAAATCATCTGTGAAAACATCGAAGACATCGCCAACAATATAACGCGATTTCTGGTAATCGGCAGAGAAGACGCCAAGCCAACCGGCGAGGATAAAACAGCAATACTGTTCAGCACAGCACATAAAGCAGGTGCACTGGCTGACGTGCTCACAGTATTCAAGAAATATGATATTAACCTGACAAATATAGAGTCTCGGCCAAATATGAAAAGAGAGTGGGAGTACTACTTCTTTGTGGATTTTATCGGACACAGGACAGAAAAAAATGTCCAAAAGGGGCTCAAAGAGGCACGTAAGCACTGCTTGCAGCTTTCGATATTGGGCAGTTTTCCACGTGCGACAGAACTACTTTAATCGTGTTGCGTCCCTTCGACTACGCTCAGGACAAGCGTACGTGATGCGTAGTGCATAGTGCATCAAAGGTTCACAACAACAGGAGAGTTTTATGAGAAAGCCATTCGTGGCAGGCAACTGGAAAATGAACACCGACAGCCACAGCAGCGTAGCTTTAGCTGAGGCAATCGCAGCGGGTTCATCGGGCACTGCGGGTTCAAGCGTTACCGTAGCGGTCATACCACCTTTCGTTTACCTTCAAGCGGTAGCCAAAGCTGTCAGTTCATCGCATATCAACCTGGGCAGCCAGGATGTTTACTTTGAGAAAAATGGGGCTTTTACCGGCGAGATAAGCGCTTCGATGCTGAAGGACATTGGCTGCACGTACGTACTGTGCGGACATTCGGAACGCCGACACGTAATCGGCGAAACAGACGAAGTGATAAATAAAAAGATTGCCACTGCCATTACCGGCGGACTTCTGCCGATATTCTGCGTTGGCGAACTGATTGAACAGCGCAAAGCCAAAAAAACCACCGAGGTGGTAAAACAACAGATAGAAGCGGGACTGGCTGGCCTGAGCAGCGAAAAAGTTTCGGCGGTGACGATAGCATACGAGCCGGTCTGGGCTATCGGAACAGGTCTGACGGCAACACCGGAACAGGCACAAGAGGTACACAGCCTGATACGGCAGTTTCTTGCGAAGATGTATAGTAAGCAGTTGGCACAGGAGATTCGCATTCAGTACGGCGGGTCAGTTAAACCTGAAACGGCAGCGGAACTGATGCAGGAGGAAGATGTGGACGGGCTGCTGGTTGGCGGCGCGAGTCTGAGAGCTGACGATTTTCTGGCGATAATTCGGGCGGCGGCATAACCAAAAAAGTTAAAAAATTATATATGAGGCAGAAGATATGGCGGGCATACCACTGTTAGCGGCGGCTTTCATTACGAAAGTAATTGCGGGTATTTTTGTTCTGTGCGCGGCGGCGCTCGTGCTGATTGTTCTGATTCAAAAAGGCAGGGGCGGCGGTCTGAGCGGCATGTTCGGCGGCGGAATCGCGAGCGGGATTCTGGGGTCCAAAACGGGTGATTTTCTGACATGGGTTACAGTGTCGCTGGCGGGACTGTTCCTGCTGCTGGCAGGTATGATGGTGAAATTTTACAGGCCGACAATCAGCGATTTCGGTGGTCCGGCGACTCAACAGCAGGCGCCGGAAAGCACACAGCAACCGACGGCCAGCGAGAAGCCGACTCCCGCAGAGACCGACACAAACTTATCCAAATAGAGTGAGGTTTTTCCAATAGTATACCGGCACACCAACCGAGGGTGCGGCGGTTACACAGGATTGAAAGTACAATGATATGATAAACAGTATGACCGGATTCGGTGATGGACATGGCCAACTCAACAGCGTGACATACGCCGTTGAAATAAGAGCAGTCAACAGCCGCTACTTTAAGGCCAAGATAAAATTGCCGGAGTCACTGGCGTTTCTTGAAGAAGACATCGAAAAAGCACTTCGGGAAAACCTGTCCCGCGGGATGGTGAATTACGTGCTCAGACTCAAGGATGTTCCAGCGGACGCCCTGTTTGAGATAAATGAGAAGGCGCTGCGTGTGTATATAGAGCGTCTGAGCCGGCTTGGCGGCTGCGGTGACACCAAATGCCAGATTGATATCGGGAGCCTGCTGGGTCTTGCGGGGATAGTGACGCCGGCACTGCCAAACGAACAAACGGCTGAACAAATTAAAAAGGTGGTTCTGAAAATTACCAAACAGGCAATAGAAAAAGTCCAACAGATGCGCCAGGCTGAGGGTACCGCCCTTGCGGCTGACTTAGAAGAGCGATGCGAAGCGATTCGCAAGACCATTAAGCAGATACGCGCCCGTAGTGAGATAGTTATAGAGGAATATCAAAAAAAGCTCAGGAAAAGAGTAGATGGGCTGCTGGCAGAGGCGAAACTGAAATTAGATGAAGAAACTCTCGCCAGAGAGGTGGCAGTCTTCGCAGAACGGTCAGATATATCAGAAGAGATTGCCCGATTAGGGTCGCATCTGCAGCAGTTTGCGCAAAGCTGCCAAGCGGACGAGCAGGCCGGTCGGAAACTGGACTTTATAAGCCAAGAGATGCTAAGGGAAGCCAATACCATCGCCAGCAAGGCCTGCGATACCGAAATCGTTAACTGCGTGGTAGAGATAAAGTGCCAGATAGACCGAATCAAAGAACAAGTGCAAAATATAGCATGAAAAGCAAAACCCAAAAAATCGAAAGCGACACAGGATTTCAACGCGTCATCATGAACAAGCAGAAAACAAGCAAGGGTAAAATAGTAATAGTGAGCGGGCCTTCAGGCGTAGGCAAAAGCACCATTTGCAAAGAAGTGGCTAAGCGATTAGACAATGTTTGTCTGAGCGTCTCAGTAACAACGCGGCCGAGGGCCAAGACCGAAGTTAACGGGCAGGATTACTGGTTCGTCTCCCAGCAGCAGTTCCGCAAACGCATCGATGAAGGGTCACTACTGGAATACGCTGAGGTTTTCGGGCATCTATACGGAACGCCAAAAGACAAAGTGGAAGAGGCGCTTGCGGCTGGCAAGACCATCATTCTGGAAATCGACGTTCAGGGCGCCAAACAGGTCAAGTCGCTATATCCGGATGCGGCGATGGTATTCATTTTTCCGCCGACGGCCAGAGAACTGGCAGAGCGGATAAAAAGCCGAGGCCGGGAGGGAATGGAAGCGGCTGAAAAAAGACTTGAAGGCGCAGGTGCCGAGTTTGCGGCGGCTTGGCAATATTATGAACATATGGTCATAAACGATGACCTTGAACAGGCAGTGAAAGAGGTAATACAAATTATCGAGCAAATCGGTGTGGATTCGACACTTCGACAAAGCTCGGTGCAGGCAGGCTCACCACAAGGAGAAAAACAATGATAGAAGAACTTAAGAGCACAGAGATAGTTAACAAAGTCGGCGGCCGATTCAAACTAACGGCACTAATCCAAAAAAGATTAGGAGAGTTAATGGAGGGCTCGCGGCCTCTGATTGAGAACGCTGAGGGCAAAACCAATATGGAAATCGTTGTACAAGAGATACTCCAGGACAAAATCACCGTTGATATGGGAACGGATATATCCAATAAACGAGGCAAAGAATAGCTTAAGTGCGATGCCAAAGAAAAAGTCAAATCTTGCTGGGCTTAATATTTTAGTGGGTGTCAGCGGAGGTATTTCCGCATACAAGGCGGTGGATTTGGCCAGCAAGCTGACCGCTGCCGGTGCGAGGGTCAGAACAGTGATGACGGAAAACGCCTGCCAGCTCATCGGGCCAAAAAGCTTTGAGGCAGTGACAGGTCAGATGGTTTATACCTCACTGTGGAACACCAACGAGGAACATAAAATCAGCCACGTGAGTCTGGCTGAATGGGCCGATATTGTGGCGATTGTCCCTGCGACGGCTGACATAATCGGCAAGGCAGCAAACGGCATCTGCGACGATTTGCTCAGCACAACAGTCTGTACGTGCTGGGCCAAGCCAATACTTCTGGCACCTGCAATGAACGAGGATATGTGGAATAACCCTGCTGTGCAACGAAATGTAAAGACAGTCAAAAAGATGGGATTTGAAGTAATCGGGCCTGAAAGAGGCCGGCTTGCGTGCGGGACAGAAGGAATGGGCAGGATGTCGGAGCCGAAAGATATTTTGGAAGCGATTGAGAAAATCGCTTCCAAAGTAAAAAGGTAAAAAGTAAAAATGGATTCTCATCTTTGTGGGGAGGAGAGTTTGGCAGCAAAGAGAATGCATTTCTTAATTACAGCGGGCGGAACACGGGAATATATCGACCCTGTTCGCTTTATCTCTAACGCGAGCAGCGGCAGAATGGGCTACGCCCTTTCGCGGGCAGCAATTAAAGCGGGGTATGAGGTAACACTTATCAGCGCCTCGGATTTGCAGCCGCCGGTGGGAGTGGATTTTGTCGGCGTTGACAGCGCCGCTGAAATGTTTGCAGCCGTAAAGAAATTTTTCCCGAAATGTGATTGTCTGATAATGGCTGCTGCCGTCGCGGATTACACACCCGTTAAAAAGTCAAAAGTAAAAATTAAAAAATCAAATAGGAACTTGGTAATCAAACTGAGACCGACGGTTGATGTCTTAAGATGGACGGGGAAACACAAAAGAAAAAATCAAATCGTTGTCGGTTTTGCTTTGGAAGATAAAGCGATCCGAACCAGTGCCGAGAAGAAGTTAAAAGAAAAGAATCTTGATATGATAATCGCCAACACGCCTGCTGCGATTGGCTATGAGAAATCAACCGTTCATATAAAAACCCCCAACTACAAATGGCTAAAACTCCCGCACGCAACCAAAACCACAATCGCCAAAAAAATTGTTGATTTGCTAACTTGCTAATCTTTTATACCGAGGTCGTTTTTGGTGAGGATACTTTCGAATTTGTAGCCTGCTTTAGTGATGTTTTCTTCGGCACCCTGTTTTCGGTCGATTGTGCATACGATTTTTTTAACTACCGCACCGGCTTCGGTAATAACTCTGGCGGCTTCGAGGACCTGGCCGCCCGTGGTCGCAACATCCTCAACTAACAAAACGACATCGCCCTTTTTGAGGACACCTTCAATCATTTTTCCTGTGCCATAAGCCTTTTTGCTGTTGCGGACGATAATCCAGTTTTTGCCGGTCTCCATAGCGGTAGCGGCAGCAAGGGCGACGCCGCCAAGTTCGGCGCCCGCTATCAAAGTAACATCGCTGGTTACATATTTTGCAAATTCCTTGCCGAGAGCTTTCAGAATATCCGGACAGGTCTCAAACAGATACTTATCGAGATAATATTTGCTTCGTTTGCCGCTGCGAAGAATAAAATCACCTTCCAAGTACGCGGTTTCTTTTATCCGTTTGATTAGTTCGTTGCGATTCATACTTACACCCTATAGATAACACAGTATAAGTTTTCCAGCCAGCAAGTCTAACACTGTGCAGCCGAATTTTCAAAACAAACTTTGACCGCGCAAAATCACCTCATAAGCCTGATTTTTGTTTGAATACGAGCGAAGGTAGTGTTATACTATTATCTGCCAGAAGAGGATAAAATCATGGATGTGAAATCTCCATACAAGGACTTCGCCCAGTGACTTAAACTACTGGTTAGCAAACATCCTGATTTAATCACAACAACACTGAGCAACATCTTCACAATGCGCCTTGTTGGTAATAAGACCCACGGAGACCTCGCTGAAATCGTCATTGCCGAATTTATCAATCAGTATATATACGATTTCCGTTCCGTACACGTGGGCAAAGACCTATACCGAGCAAAAACCCACGAAGAAGACATCAAGGTTATAAACGAGATTACCAAAGATGAATTTCCCATAAGCTTGAAGGCGTATGGGGTCGGCCCCTTGCAACTCTCCACCGATAAGGACGCCAAGATGTTTCCCAGGTTGGAACAGGAAAAGGGCGACATTCTTGGGCGGGAGAAGGTACGCAAGATATTCGATGACCCTGCCTTTTCAGAGTTCAGCAACATCAATGTGCTACCCCTCATTTACGACGAGAAAAAGATGCAATGCAACATTCTTGTTTTCGACTATGAGCGTGCGATGAATAATACGTGCAGAATTTCAAGAGTAGCTTCAGGAAGAGGAAGAAAACATACCGTTTACCGGTTTTATGATTCCGAGGATGCTTATGTTTGCGAGGTGAGATATGGCAGTACTACTGCCAATGCTTTGCAACGCGGACTTTGGACACACACAAAGCACGGCCTAAAATACTTTGACAGCGTTGGGGTAAATGTAAATAAAAATGTCCCGGTTGTTCCCACTCCTGATTATATACGGTTATGGGCTTGCTATGAAGCAAAAATGATTTACAACTTGGGTTACCCAGATAATATAAGCGCCAATATGGCTATAGGCGCAATGGCAAAAATTGTAAAAATTGATATAAATGAAAATACCAACTGTTTTCAAAAAGCTAATTTAGATGATGTAATTCAATATACTCCTCATTTAGCAAAAGGAAATATCAAATTTACAGGGGAATTCTATGCAAAAGGCTGGGGGAGGGCAAACCGCAGCCGTTGATGGAGCCATTACGATTCGAGATTACGAAATCCGCACCGCAACTGACGTATCCATTAAGGTATTTTCATACCGTCGCATATTCTCCGATCAAACGCGGATACCAAGAAGTATGGGACATTACCCAAGAAATGGGATTCAACGTACTCGCGCGGGCACTTCTCGTAAGTGGGAAGTTGACCAAGAAGGAATACGATGACCTTCAGAGATTCAACAGCCTGAGAAATCGGGTGGTGCACAAATTCTTCCTGGAACCATATGAGAAGGACTACAAAGGGGTACCCAAGAAGGAATATGACCTTGTTTTTCAGGCGGGCATGCGCTTGGTGGATCAGATAGACTACAAGGCCGGGATCAGTCTTGTACCGAAGACAACGGCGAACCTCAGCTTCCAGTCGACGCAGTAAGCAGAGAGGCTGACTAGCGACGTTATCATCCGTTGTTTGTCCGCCTGAGGCGGGACATAATCGTGGCTTCCTTCGACCCTTCGACGGTTCGACTCCTTCGATTTTACTCAGGACAGGTTTGCTCACCGCAGGCTCCGCTCAGGGCAGGGTTCGCGGAAACAGTATAAGCATTCCTCACGCCTGCACCCCCCTGTGAGTAAATTCAAACGTTAAGTAACCCTCCAGATAAAAGATGTGGAAGATGATGGGCGGTTCGGTGATGCTGGTTGCATGTGTAACGTTAAGTGACCCCCACCGCGCGGGGTGGGGGCTAAATAACAACGCCTAAACGACAGGCGTTGACGAGGTTGGTACCAATGGGAAATACGTTGGGATATATGGTTACGTGGACGACGTACGGCACCTGGTTACAAGGTGACAAAAGAGGATTTGTGAAGGATGGAAAGATATCAAGGACGAGCAAGGGATTAGAACAAGCCAATAAGAAAAGGCAAAGCGGTGAAGAGTTTACGCTCAAGAAGGAACAACGTGGGATTGTCAGGAGCGCTGTTCTGCAGGAGGCGGAGAGAACCAATGAGAATGTGCTTGCGATATCGGTCCGGAGTAATCATGTACACGTGGTTATTGAAAGCGGTGGTAAGCCATTAGATATAGTTGTAAATCGTTTTAAGACTGCGGCATACTATGCACTGCGAGAATGCGGGTTTGAGGGGAAAGTGTGGTCGAAAGGGTACGACAAGGGGTTTTGTTTCAGCGAGAAAGAACTGAGCGCCAGGGTCGATTACGTAAATAAGCACGAGAAGTTTCTTAGCCGCGGCAGAGCCAAGGGGTAAATATCGAAAAGAAAGAACAAATAAAAAAGCCCTGCTGGAATGGCAGGGCTTTTCGGTTTTCAAGCAGTGTCCTCGGTTATGAGGGGATTACGTTGGTCGCACAAGGGCCTTTTTTGCCCTGGCCGACCTCGTACTGGACCTTCTGGCCTTCATCAAGCGATGCATAGCCTGTGGTCTTTATCTCTGAATGATGGACGAACAAATCCGCACTACCATCATCCGGGACGATAAATCCGAAACCCTTACTTGCATTAAACCATTTTACTGTACCTGTACTCACTTGCATTTCTCCTTGGCTCTGCTTACAGAGCAACTAATTTATATCTCTGCTTTAGTTTGCCGGGAGGTACTATTGAGATATGAAATAATATCCCCGCTTTCAATCCGTGCTATTAGAGCATAATAGTTAAAAATATGCAACAAATAAAATGACAAAAAATATAGGCCCCAGAATCACATCAGAAGTCCAGAAAACCGGCTTTTGGGTGTCAAAAACCCATTATCAGGCAAAAAAATGGGACAGAGGTCAGCAGGCAGCGTATTACGTATAAAGGAAACCACGCAATAAGACAGCAGTTGGTTTTTCTTTGTGGATTCGTTTTGCGTGGGTATAATTTTTAGTTCGTAGTTCATTGTTGATTGTTCATAGTTCATTGTTTGTGGTTCATTGTATGAAAATACGCGGTGCGAAAATAACGGATGCCAAGGCGATACACGGCCTAATCAACTCGTATGCAGAGCAGGACAAGATGCTGTTTCGGTCGCTGACCGATATCTACGAGAACCTTCAGACATTTATGGTGGCTGAGTCGGAGGGTAATATCGTCGGCTGCTGCGGATTGCAAGTCATCTGGTCAGATTTAGCAGAAATAAGGTCATTGGCAGTCAAGGAATCAAACTCGGGCGGCGGGGCCGGCAAGATGTTAGTTGCGGAGGCCATCGAACGAGCTAAACAGTTGGGCGTAGAGCGGGTTTTTGCGCTAACATTAGAGCCGGAGTTTTTTGAAAAATTAGGGTTTGCGAGGATTGAGAAAGATTCACTGCCAATGAAGGTCTGGCGCGACTGCGCACGGTGTTCAAAACAAGAAAAGTGCGACGAAGTGGCAGTCATAAGAAGTGAGCTAAAGTGAGCTAAAGTGCCTAAAATGCAGTAAACTCAATAAGTAACTTTAGGCATTCCATACTTTAGGTACTTTTTAGCCGACCTGACGTCTCTGGAAGAGTGCAACGGCGAGCGACAATATAGCGGTTGTGTAGCAGAGGGCGTAAAGGGCGGTTATGGCGATATACTTCAGGGGGACAGTGCTGCCTTCGTAAATGGCATCGCTTATCCAAAAGACCTGCAGATTCGGGACCAAGAAGCGGCCTATTTTCGCCCATAAATGGGTGTCAGCAAATCTGCCGAAGGTATAATCACTGACAAGGCCCAATAAAAACAGGCCTATACAGGCTGAAAGTGTAACAACGGCGTTAAACCTTGTCGAAAGTGCGATGGCGAGTGCCACAATTATAATGGCAGCCAACAGCAGCAGCACTGAGCCGTAGACATCAAGGGCGTTGATGCCGTTATTGGTGGGGTTGAACCGCCAGTCGCGGTCGATAAACGCCAAAAAAACGATTGCGAGGGTGGCAAAGATGCCGGCGAGCACCATAGCGGTAGAGGAGAATTTCCAATCATAAGCATAGTTAAAAAAGGCACTTAGCAGCAAAGTCAGGGCGGCGGCGAGTCCTGCTGCGGTAAGAACGGTCCAATCGTGGGTGTCATTTACGGAGGCGAGTACGCCGTGCCTGATAGCCATAAGAAGTGCAACGGTGCAAATATAATGTGCCAGTACGACGGCAGCGCTTACGCCGAGGAACTTGGCCACAATAAATATCGGACGCTGGACCGGCTTGCTGAGTACAGTAAGGATGGTTTTATCATCAATTTCCCTGGCGACTGCGCCGGAGGCTGAAAAGATTCCTACGAACAAACTGGCCAAAAACAACGTAGATAAACCTATTTCGCGTAAGAGTTTATTGTCGTCCTCCATTGAGTACATCGAAAGGGAAGGACTAACGAAAAACAAGATCAGCGCAGTGACAACCAGAACAGCATAAATGGGCTGCCTTAAGGTTTCGATGAAGGTGTTTTTTGCCAGGGTAAATAATCTGTACATTGTTCTTTGTCCGCTGCTACGGCTGCCGCGGCGACGACTAAAAGGGCTAACTCAATGGATTCGGCAAGCTCACCATAAATATAATAAAAGGATGATTTTTTGGCAATAGTTTCTTATACTGAATACGCGTTTATGGATTCGACAAGCTCACCATCAATTGCTATATTTTTGAACTTTCAGGGTTGCAAGAGCCGACACCATTATATAAATCAGTTACCCATTCGTGCCCTTTTTGTTCGGATATAAAAGTCGGGAATAAAAAAATGGCGATATCCTCGAAGCGTGCGGAAAACGTAGCGATAGTTTCATTAGTCGTGGATGTTGTGTTTTTCGTTGTTGTGCTGCTGATGGGGCGCTGGAGCGGATTTGTTGCAGTCAATGCGGCTGCGTGGCTTATTCTGTCGGCGGTACTGGTGTGGGCGGTTTTGGCGCTGCAGTTCCATCAGCGAAGCCTTGCGGAACAAGAAAAACTCGACCTGAGCCAGTTAAGCGAGGCAGAAGAGGGCCAATCGAGGATTTTTCAGGCGAGGGGCGAACACGCGGGGTTATTTGCCGTTGCGCAGCGGCGTTTGCAAATACTTGAGAAATGGTTTCTGCCAATTTTCTCAGCGGGTATAGCCTGCTACCAGATAGTCGTCGGTCTTTACCTGCTGAAGGTTGCCTCCGGCGGAGTTGAGACGGAGTGGAGACAGCCGCTGCTGTGCAGCATTTTTCTGACGGCTGTGGCGTTCGTGAGCTTTCTGATTTCGCGCTACGCTACGGGGATGTCGGAGCAGACACAATGGAAGCCGTTAAGGGCCGGTGGAAGTTTACTGCTTGCGGCGGCGCTACTGTGCTTTGCGCTGGCGATAGCTTTGGCAGTGGCGCATTTCAAGATTTTCCTGCCACTGAGTATAATTCGGTGGACTATCCCAATTCTGCTTGTAGTCCTCGGCGTAGAAACAGCTCTGAATGCTGTGCTGGACATATACCGGCCGAGACTCGAAGGCCAGTACAGTCGAGCGGCCTTCGACAGCAGACTACTGGGTGTTATAAATGAGCCCGGCGGGATATTCCGTACCGCTGCAACCGCTATCGATTACCAGTTCGGCTTCAAGGTCTCGCAGACGTGGTTTTATAAACTTCTCGAAAAGGCGATAGTGCCGCTTATTCTTTTCGCGGGGGTTACGGTGTATCTATTGAGCAGCGTGGTTGTGGTCGCTCCAAACGAAGAGGCGATAATAGAGCATTTAGGAAATCCCCGCGACCAGGCCGGCCAGGTCAAACTCATCGGGCCCGGACTGACATTCAAATGGCCGTGGCCCATCGATATCGCGCAAATACCCCACAAAGAAAATTATGGAATTAAACATCGGCTTTGTACCCAAGGTTGACCCAAAGACCGGCGAGCGGATACGCGAGCCGCTGCTGTGGGGCAAGAGCCATTACGAAGTCGAACATAATATTCTCGTGGCGAGCACACACACGGCCGGCAAAGAAACACAGGGCGCCGTGCCGATAAGCTTCGTCAAGGCAAATATCCCCGTCCAGTACAAGGTAAAGGACCTATACGCTTTTCTTTACAACCATCAGGATTCGGCGAGGCTGCTTGAGTCAATTTGTTATCGGCAGCTTGCGAACTTTGCGGCCGGTGCGACGATTGACGTTGACAACGAAACCGATATTCAGCGCAGTCTGCTCGGCGCAGGCAGAGCAGAAGCCAAGAAGCTTCTAACAGAGAGGATTCAGGCTGCTGCTGACGAGACAGGTCTGGGTGTCGAAATCACCTTTCTGGGTTTGCAGGGAATCCATCCGCCACCTGAGGTAGCACCCGATTACCAAAAGGTCATCGGGGCCATTCAAAAGAAACAGGCACTTATACTGGCCGCTCAGGCACAGCGCAATAAAACCCTGAGCAATCTCGCAGGCTCAGTCGAGGACGCCGACAAATTATATGAGCTGGCGACACAATACCAAAAAGCCCAGGATGAAAACAACACCATAAACATCGAAAAACTCGGCAGCGAGATGGACCTGGCTTTCTCGCAGGCAAAAGGCGAAATCTTCGAGACATTAAGACAAGCACAGGGCTACGAATTTGAAAAAGCGACGCTGGCGAAGGCGACCGGTGAACACTTCCAAAGCCAAGTTCAGGCTTACGGGGCTGCGCCGGAAATCTACAAGCGTCAACTTGTGCTGGGGGCTTATGAGGAAATTCCGAAAAACATACGAAAATACATTATCGCAGCCGACCTGAACGATACTCAAGTTACCATTATCGACCTTCAGGAGAAACTGACGCCCAGCCTGTATGAACTGGGCGGATTTGAGGAGACCAGGCCAAAATGAAAAATACAGCAATAACAATTTTTATCGTGCTTGTAGTAGTTATTCTTGCACTTCAGCTTGTGTCATTTCAGGTAAGAGAGACCGAATCGGCGCTTGTGACGACCTTCGGAAGACCGACAGATGAAATCACGAGGCCTGGCTGGTATTTCAAGTGGCCTGCGCCAATCCAGTGGGTGTACAAATTCGACTCGCGGAAAAGAATTCTCGAAGCTGAGGTCGGCGAGACAACGACAAAAGGTGCCGTTCCCATCATCGTAAACACGTACGTTGTCTGGAGGATTGCGCAGCCGCTGAAATTCTTCAACGCCGTCGGCACTATCAAAGAGGCTGAGAACAAACTCCGCAGCCAAATCAGCGACACGCAGAACCGTGTAATCGGCAAACATGAGTTCGGCGAATTCGTCAACAGCGACAACACGAAGATAAGATTCGAGCAAATCGAGGACGAAATGCTGGCCGATCTCCAGCATGCGGTCAGCGATAATTACGGCATCGAAGCGGCGGTGGTCGGGATAAAACAACTTAAAATCAGCGGCGAGGTCAGTAAAGACGTTTTCGAACGAATGAGGGCAGAGCGAAACCGGCGGACCGAGGCCACCATTGCGCAGGGCAACGCCGAGGCAACAAGAATAAAAACAGACGCTGATTACAAGAAGACGGAATTGCTTGCTGCCGCGCAGGCGAGGGCAAAAGCGATACGAGCCCAGGGCGATGCGGAGGCGGCGAAATATTACAAGATGCTCGAGGCCAATCCGGAACTGGCGATGTTTCTGCGTGAGATTGAAACACTCAAAGAAGTATTAAAGGAAAGGGCTACCATCGTCCTGCCGGCCGATGCGGAGCCTTTCAAATTGTTAAAGGGACTTCCCGACCTGGAGGCGGAGCGGAAAAAATAATCCTGTAACCTGATTTTATCAGTGGTGATAGGTTCGACAAGCTCACTATAAAAATGGCAGAACAAAGTCATCGAAATAAAAATTTGCGGGACCAGCCGACGTCGAAAGAGGCTGGAGGCGTCCTTGACGCAGCCGGCATCTCACTGTTTGAGGCACTGCGAGTCAGCTTCATTATCCTGAAGGTCATAATGATTGTGCTGGTTGTGCTGTTTCTGGCGTCTGGATTCAAGACTGTCGGTTCGGATGAACAGGCATTAGTTCTGCGATTCGGGAAGATTCGGGGGGTCGGCGATGAGAGAATCCGCGGGCCGGGACTGCACTGGGTCTTTCCATACCCGATAGACACTATTGTGAAAATACCCGTTGAAAAAAGGACAAACCTGCCAATTAACTCCTTCTGGTATTTCCAAAGGCCTGAAGAGATGCTGCCGGAAGGCCCAAAAACCCAGATTCAGGTGCCGGAAACACTTGAGCCACTGAGAGAGGGCTACTGCCTGACCAGAAGTCAAAAGCAGGAAACCGGTGGTGACGGCAGCGATTACAATATTATCCACTGCAAATGGCAACTGACATATAAGATTAGCGACGCCGAGCGGTTCTTCAAGAATATCTATACCGATGAGGTCAAACCCGGCCAGACATACGCAGAGGTCATAGACTCGAGCATAGGGCCGCTACTGCAGGGTTTGTTCGAGGACGCCGTCGTAGCGGCAATCGTAAACTACACCATCGACCAGGCGTTGTTCCTGAGCCAGGACAGGATAACCGGACATATTGCGAAACTGCTGCAGGAAAGACTCGACAAGATAGAAAGCGGGATAACGGTCGTATCGGTGCAACTGACCGACAGTACATGGCCGCGCCAAGTCAACGATGCATTTTTAGCGTCACTGCGAGCCAGTCAGGAAAGTCAAAAGGCCATCAGCCAGGCCAAAGGTTATGCTGAGAATACCATTAACGAGGCAGCAGGGCCAGTGGCCGAGGAACTGCTTGCAGCGATAGAGAACAAAAACCTCAGCGCAGAAGAACAGGAACTTTTATGGTCACAACTGGCCGGGCAGGGGCGCGAAATAATCGCTGAAGCAACCGCACACAAAACAAAAGTTGTCGAAAGTGCCAAAGCCAATGCCGAGTATCTGCAAAAAATACTGCCGGAATACCGAAAGCGGCCGAAATTAGTTATCCACGATATATACCAGGAGGCTATTAAATACGTCCTTAACAATGTGGATGAAAAAATAATTATTCAACCGACCGGAGGAATCAAAGGCGAGCTCAGAGTCCTGATAAACAGGGACCCTGCGATAAAACCAAAATCTGGGAAGACCGAACAAAAATAACAGATAATCAAACGCAATACAACAATTATGGCTCACGAACATTTACATTTTAAGCAGGATATAACCAGCGAGGCGACGGCCGGCAAGCAGGTGCGTGTAAGTATAGCCCTATTGGGGACACTGGCCGGCGGAGCACTTCTAATCAGCAGCGCCGCTGCCAGAGCCTTCTACGGGGCAGGCAGCTTCAACGCGGAGATGCTGGCGATGGCGGGAGCTATCCTGCTGGGTGCTCCAATCATAGTGCACGCGGTAAAGAGCCTGATAAGAAAAGAATCACATATGGATGAACTGGTGGCTCTGGCGATATTAGCCGCCTTTGCCACACAGAACTATGTTACGGCAGGGGTTGTCGCCTTCTTTATGCTTTTAAGCGAGCTGATTGAGACTCGAACCGCCTTAGGCGCACGGGCTTCGATTGAGTCGCTGATAAAATTAACGCCCACCAGGGCCAATCTGGTTAACGCCGACGGCACCGAGAGGGAAATTGACGTCAGCGCACTTGCGCCCGGCGCCTGCATCCGTGTTCGGCCTGGCGATAACATCCCCGCCGACGGCGAAGTGCAGAAAGGTATAAGCTGCGTAAATGAAGCGACGATAACAGGCGAATCCCTGCCCGTCGATAAGGTCCCCGGAATGCAGGTTTTCGCCGGCACAAATAACCTTACCGGTGCGATGGACATCACCGTAACAAAGGCCGGAAAAGATACGACGCTCGGCAAGGTGCAGGAACTGATTATAGAGGCTGAACAAACAAAGATTCCGATTATGCGGATAATTGACCGATACGTCAGATGGTACACGCCGACAATTTTGATGATTGCCGGAATAGTGTTATTTTTCACAAGAAATATCAACTACGCAATCACCATACTTATTATTTCGTGTCCGTGTGCGTTGATTTTAGCGACGCCTACGGCGATGGTAGCGGCGATTTCGGCTGCCGCCCGTTTAGGAGTGCTGATAAAGAACGTTGCCGACCTTGAGGTTGCCGGCAAAATCACGGCGATGGTCTTTGACAAGACAGGAACGGTAACCACGGGTCGCTTGTATGTAACGAAACTCACGCCTGCTGAGAATGTTGAGGCAGCGGAGCTATTAGCCGCTGCTGCTTCCGCCGAGAAGATGAGCAAACACCCCGTTGCGAGGGCTTTGCAGGAGATTGCAAAACAGGCAAAGCTCGAAGTGGCTGCTGCGGATAACTTCCGGGAATTTCCCGGCAAGGGCGTTACGGCGACGGTCAACCATGAAAAGGTAATACTCGGCAGAGATACCTTCCTGAAGGAAAACGATGTTGATATAAGCAATGTTTCGGGCCCAGCCGTTGGTGAGGAGCAGGGCTTCAGTACGCTTTACGTTGCAAAGAACTCAAAGTGCATCGGGTGGATAGGGCTGCAGGATAAAACCAGGCCTGAAGCCAGCCACGCCGTCAAGGAGCTACTTAATCTCGGGGTAAAAAGAATCACTATGCTGACCGGCGACAGGAACGAGGTGGCCAAACGAGTGGCGGCGGAACTTGGGTGCACGGACTTCAAGTCGCAGTGCCTGCCACACGACAAACTGTTGATTGTAGAACAGATTCGAAAGGACGGGCACACCGTTGTGGTGGTCGGAGACGGGATAAACGATGCGCCGGCGCTGGCTGCTGGCGATTTGGGAATTGCTATGGGCGCCGCCGGCAGCGATGTCGCCATAAACTCTGCGTCAATTGCGCTTATGAGCGACGACCTGAACCGGCTGCCATTTCTGGTTCTGCTCTCGCGCAAGACAAGAAACCTCATTATGCAGAACTTAGGCTTTGGCATCACCTTCATAATACTGGGGATTTCGGCCTTTAAGTTTTTGCGGCCGGAGATAGCCGCCGTCATGCATTTTGCAGGGTCTCTATTCGTCGTGTTCAACAGCGCCAGACTCGTGCGTTTCGGCGAAGAACTCAGCCACGAAAAGATTGATTATTGATTATTGGTTACTGATTATTGGTTATGCAATATGCCATAGAAACTTTTTCTTTGACGAAGATTTTTTCCGACTGGTGGGGCAGAGACAAGGTCTACGCCGTCGATGAACTGAACCTGCAGGTACAATACAATGAGGTTTTCGGTCTTTTGGGCCCCAACGGGTCCGGGAAGACGACGACGTTGAAGATGCTGCTGGGATTACTATATCCGAGCAGCGGCAGAGCAATAGTTCTCGGCGGCGACAGCAGCGACCCGAAAATCAATGCCCGGATTGGTTTTCTGCCGGAGGAATCGTATCTATATCGCTACCTCAACGCTCGCGAGACACTCGAATTTTACGGCAGATTGTTCGGCCTGCCGCCGAAGGTGCGGAAGATGAGAATCGAGGCACTGCTGGATATGGTGGGCCTAAAGGCTGCGGCGAACAGGCCGGTCGGCACCTACTCGAAAGGGATGGCACGAAGGATTGGGCTGGCGCAGGCGCTGATAAACGACCCGGATTTGCTTATTTTAGATGAGCCGACGACGGGGCTGGACCCCATCGGGACAAGACAGATTAAGGACTTAATCGTGCAACTGGCCAAAAGAGGCAAGACCGTTCTGCTTTGTAGCCATCTGCTGGCCGACGTTGAGGACGTATGCGACAGAATTGCGATCCTCTACGACGGGAAAATCCAGGCAAAAGGGAAAGTCAGGGAACTGCTGCAACAGACACACAAAAAACAGTTTACCACAGGCGCCATCAGCAACCCCACCATCGAGAAGATAAAACAGCTTGTGGAAGCCGAAGATGCTGAGTGCGTCGTTACCTCACCAATGGACAAGCTTGAGACGTTTTTCATCAGGACGGTTATGGCAGCCCAGCGACAGTTTCAGCCCAGCTCCGGCGCCGTAAGCACCGGCCGCATCGGTGACTTTCTTAGTGCTGAGCATATCGAGGAAAGCATACTCGATAAGCTTGTTTCCGCCACACAGATGGCGGACAAGTCTGCGCCGGTATCGCCGCCGTCGACTCCCGCTATAACCGAAACGGAAAAGGTTATGACTGCCGACAGCCCGCGAGGCGAAGCGGATGGGGAGCTTCTCGAAAGACTGATGGAGGAGGGAGCTGAGCCGATACGAACTGAGCCTGTGACCGAAGCCGAATCTTCCGAACCGGGAAATGACCGCCGGCAGGACGAGAAAAACATCTTAGACCAACTTACAAGCGCCAAAAACAAAGACCAGAAGAAAGATAATCAGAGGGCAGAAGACGGAGGGCAGAATTCACGACCGCCGATACCGGACATCCAAAAGCAGAAGGACATCAACAATGCATAGCATCTGGGCCGTTGCTGTAAATACAATAAAACAGGCTGTGCGAATGAAAATCGCCGCAGTGTTCATAATCCTTCTGGCGGTGCTGCTGCCTGTTATGGGTTTTTCGATGAGCGGCGACGGGACCCTCAAGGGCAGACTCCAAACCTTCGTCAGCTACGGGCTGTCGCTGAGCAGCCTGCTGCTGTGCCTTCTTACAGTAGCGGTGTCGTGCTACTCCATAACGAGCGACTTCGAATATAAGCAGGTCTATACGGTGCTTACCAAGCCGATTCGGCGTTTCAAGTTTCTCCTGGGCAAGCTTCTGGGCGTGATAGTGTTGAGCGGCAGCCTGCTAATCCTGTTCTCGGCTGTGATTTACGGCATCACCATTTATATGCCGCGCTTGTGCGGGGCCAGCGAAGACGAACTTCTTGCAGCCCAGAACGAGTTTTACACTGCGCGGGTGGGTCTGATGCCTGCAGAAGTAGATGTCAGTGCCGAGGTTGAGCAGGAGTACGAAAAGCGATTCAAAACCGGGCAGTTGCCAGCGGAAGTCCCCAGCAGTGAAAATGCCGGAGGAATTACAAGGCAGCCGTCGCCGAGCAGCTAAGACTTGCGAAACGAGCCGCCGCCCCCAACCGAGAGCTTGTCTGGGAATTTGATAACGTCAAGCCTCTCGACCCAAACGAGAACCTGTTTATAAGATTCAAATACGATGTTTCTGTAAACCCTGCCGACCTGCAAATCTACAGCAAATGGGTGATAGGTGATGTGCGACAGCTCAAATATGGGATGGTCGAGACGCCGATTTACGATTTTTCCCGCAAGGATTTAATCAGGACATTTCACGAAATCCGGGTACCCGCCGACGCTGTGGCGAAAGACGGCTACTTAGCAGTGGCGTTCTTCAATTCGCCGCAGAACGAAACGACCGTTATTTTTCCCCCGAACGAAGGGCTGGAGGTTCTTTACAAGGCCGATATATTCGGCACCAATTATATAAGAGCCGTGCTTTTAATTCTGCTGCGGGTGGTTTTTCTTGCAACTCTGGGCATTTTAGCCGCCAGCTTTCTGTCCTTTCCTGTGGCGTTGCTGCTGTGCCTTGCGGTTTTCTTCACCGCCAACATCAGCGGCTTTATTCTCGACTCCTTCGAGTTCCTCAGCGAGAACGTAAGCGGGGTGTATCAATATACCGTAAGTCCTATTATTCATTTACTGCCGCAGTTTGATAAAATCAGTCCGACAAAATTTCTCGTTCCCGCCCGGTTATTAAGCTGGTCTGTGTTAGGCAAAGCAGCGGCGTTTATGATTTGCGTCAGAGCCCTGCTGGTTTTCCTTGCGGCAATACTGATTTTTGGCCGCAGAGAAATTGCTAAAACTATAATTTGAGGCGTCTAAACAGAGGACAGAAGACAGACGACGGAGGACAGAAAGGGTATCAGGAAAGAGCGTTTCGATCGCAAGTGGGGAGCAATAAAGTGAACTATGCGTTTGCGCAATATAATAATTCTGTGTGGGTGCGTTCTGATTACGGCTGCGTTACTGGTCGCCGCCGGCAATCAACTTGACTTCATAAATGCCAACCGCCTCCAAATGAGGCTCATAAGCAATGAGCCGCTCGAAAACGCTCCGCCTTCGCTGGCGTTTGCGACGGCGGCTATGGGTGCCTTTCGCGGGCTGGTCGTCGATGCGTTGTGGATGAGAGCCGATAAGCTAAAACAGCAAAATCAGTTTTTCGACGCAAAACAACTGGCGGAGTGGATAACCAAACTTCAGCCGAGATTTGCGGAGGTATGGGTGTTTCAGGCGTGGAATATGGCCTACAATATCTCCGTTGCCATTCCCGCTACGGAGCCTGAGGAGCGGTGGCGCTGGGTCAAAAACGGCTACGAACTGCTCCGCGACCAGGGCATCCCGCTCAACCCGAAAAATATCGAGCTATACTACGAGCTGGCCCGGATATTCCAACACAAGATAGGGTCGATCTCCGATGATGCACATAAATACTACAAGCTACAGTTAGCTGAGGCGATGGAGCCGCTCATCGAGCCGGCAAACCAGCGGCATTTCAAAGAACTCACCGAGGCGCCGGCCGACCAGTCGATAATCATGAACGACCGAAGCATAACACCGCTTATCACCGCACTCAAATCGGCAGATGAGGCCTTTGCCGACGACGATAAATTCGTCAGTAACTACCTGTTACTGCGACAAGACCCACACAAATTCAAGCCGGAGGCCTTTGTGGTCATCAACGATTTCAGGAACACGGCGGCGCTGCAAAAGTTTGACAACTTTGCCAAAGCATACCAGCTCCGCAACACCTGGAAGCTCGAGCCCGCTCTGATGCAGCAAATCAACGAGATGTACGGCCCCGGCGACAGGAACGACCCGAACGAACATCTGCCACTGGACTGGCGACATCCTGTCACTCATGCCATCTACTGGGCAGTGAAAGGACTGCAGGCTGCCGGGAAAGAGAAATTTTCCACTGAAGAGGCAAACACCGAGCGAATCATAAACCACAGTCTGCAGGAGCTGTTCAGAAACGGAAAGATATTTATCTATAACGTACCGGCAGCCAGTGCCGAAGCAGCACAGACTGCTGCAGGCGGTAAGCCGCTATCGATGGACCGGCAGATATTCCTGCGGCCGGATTTGAGGATGTTCGAGCCTTATAACAAATCCACACTTGCCATAATCGAAAGATACAAGGAGCAAAAAGAGTCCACGTATGAATCAATGCGGACAGGACACCGCAATATGCTAAAGAACGCCATTTTTTCCTTCTACCAGGCAGGCCATATTCAACAAGCTCAGAAAATCTACGACCAGCTAAAAGAACTTTATCCCAGGGATGAATTCAAAGTCCCTCTTGTTATCTTTGTCAGAAACCGGCTGCGCGAGGAGCTCCAAGACGTCGGCATAAACGACGCCAAGGAAATCATAACGATGATGCTGCGAGAAAGCTACTTTCGCTATGCCATCCACGATGACGACGAGGCGTTCGGCAGGGAGAAAATGGCAGAGGAGGTTTATAAACATTACCAATCGTCAATTCACGGGGAGGATGAGAAAAACAGGATTGACCTGCCGGATTTCGCCCTGTTAAGATACCTTGCGATTATGGACTTTTTGAGTGACCTGCAGTATCCGCCGAATATGAGGCTGGCTCTATATAACCGCATAAGAGTAGAAAGGCCGGAACTCGCGGAACAGTTTGAAAAACAGGAGGAAAATCTCCTTAAGCAGACCGAACAACAGCCAACGGGTTCGACAGGCTCACCATAAACTAAGCTCCAGATGAGACGCCCCTGATATGCGCAATGAACTTTTGCAAGAACTGACAGCTTCACAAAAAGAGGCGGTTCTTCACGTTGAGGGACCGCTACTTGTTATTGCCGGCCCCGGGAGCGGAAAGACGCGCGTCATCACGCATCGAATCGCGGCACTGGTCGATTCGGGGGTTCAGCCGAACAATATCTGCGCAATAACTTTCACCAACAAAGCGGCCGACGAGATGCGGCAGCGGGCGGTTGCTCTTGGTACTTGCGGGGGCGCACACATAAGCACGTTCCACTCTTTATGTGTCAGGATCCTCCGCAGATATGCCGAGAAGGCGGGTATAAGCCCCAACTTCAGCATTTACGACGAGTCCGACCAGACGGGGTGTATGAAACAGGCTGTGAAGGACTGCGAACTTGACACAACAAATTTTCCTCCTGCACGAATGCTCGAGGCAATATCAACGCTCAAAAATAATCTAATAGACGTCGAGCGGTTTCAAGCTCAGGCGGACGATTTTTTCTCCAAAACACTGGCGAAAATATACGCCCGCTATCAGCAGATTCTCGCTGAATGCAATGCGCTGGACTTCGATGACCTGCTAACTAAAACTGCCTTTCTGCTGCAAGGCTGCGATGAGGTTCGCAAGGAACTATCGAATCATTTTAAGTTCCTGCTGATAGACGAATATCAGGACACCAACCACGCGCAGTACGTAATTGCAAAGGCCCTCGTCTGTGCCCACAACAATATCTGTGTAACGGGCGACCCGGACCAATCCATCTACCGCTGGCGAGGAGCCGATATCCGCAACATATTGAATTTTGAAAAAGACTGGCCCAACGCCACCATTGTCAAACTCGAAGAAAACTTCCGCAGCACAGCGAATATCCTCGAGGCGGCGGATAATTTGATTGCAGCAAACCAAAAACGAAAGCCAAAGGTGCTCATCCCGACAAGGCCGCGCGGCGAAAACGCCCAACTGACCTGCTTCGAAAATGAGACCGAAGAGGCACAGGGTGTCGCCGAACAGGTCAAGGACCTGATTGATAAGGGTGCGGCGTTGCGAGAAATAGCAGTGTTCTATCGCGTCAATTCTATGAGCCGAACACTCGAAGAGGCGTTTATTCGAAACAAGATACCATATCAGATTGTCCGCGGAGTCGAATTCTACAGCCGAAAAGAAATCCGCGACGTTCTGGCCTATCTGAAAATCCTCGTCAACCCGAGCGATGAGACGGCGCTACTACGCATCATTAACACGCCTGCCCGCGGCATAGGCAAAACAACGATAGAGAAATTTCAGGCATACGCCCAATCGCACAATATCACCCTGTTCGAATCGCTCAAGAAAGCTGAGGATATCGAACCACTTTCCAAGGCCACAAAGGCCAAAATTGCTGTTTTTGTCAATATGTTAGAGCAGTTCAAAAAAGGCCTTGTTGGCAAAGTTGCCCCTATTGTCGAACGGGTCTTCAGCGAATCGGGTCTGAAAAAGTCACTGGAGGCAGCCGGTGCGGACGGCGAGAACGCCCTCGAAAACGTCAATGAACTGATTAGCGCTGCCAGTCTTTACGACCAGCAGACGGAGCAGTCGTCACTACTCGATTATCTTCAGCAGATAGCGCTCTTTAGCGACGTCGACGCCTACGATACGGCTGCCGACCGCATCGCTTTAATGACGCTGCACGCGGCGAAGGGGCTGGAATTTGAGAACGTCTTTATCATCGGTCTCGAAGAGGGTTTGCTGCCGCACGAAAGAAGCATTGACAATGATGAAGAACTCGAAGAAGAGAGGAGGCTGTTTTTCGTCGGGATAACCCGTGCCAAACAAGGCCTTTATATAAGCTACAGCCGGTACCGAACAATACGGGGGCAGACACTACGGACAATTCCATCGCAGTTTCTTCGTGAACTCGGCATCAAGTCGATCGATACCGCAGAGGAACATCCGCATTTTTATGATGACGCTGATGCCCAGATAGCTCCGGACTTCGCACCGGGCCAATTAGTGCGCCATAAATTCTTTGGCTTAGGAGTCGTCAAAGAATTTGTTGATATGGGCGAGAACAGCGTTGTTACGGTTGCATTCAACACGGGACAAACAAAGACGCTGATGCTAAAATACGCCAAGCTCTCAAAGATATAGCCTTTCTGTGAATGACAGTGCTCAGAATTCGTTGCGACCTTGTGTGTTCAAATCGGATTTTTCAGCATCAAATAAAAGGAGACAAGTTCTTTATTGGCAAGGAGATAGAACGATGGTTTGTTGCTTTTGGAAGATGAGCTGGTGGGGCTTGACACTATGGTGGGGGAATGTATCATATAGTTGTTCTTTAAAAACGAAGTTTAACGGCAGCCGAAGTTCACGCACAGCGTGAACGCGGGGGACCCGAGTCTTTGGGGCGTAATCCTCGCAGGAGGAGAGGGTACTTTCAAGCCCGAGCCCGTCAGCTAACCTCGCAGGCATTTGAAAGGGCAACGGCAAAATAAAAAACTGCCGCCCGGCAGTTTTTTTATTGACCTTTTGCCCACCGTGAAGGGAATATATCATACTATGGATTTGTTATTTTTTGGGATAATTTTAGGACTCGCCTGTTTATCAGTCGGGTTTATAAATCTTTGCGGTAAGATATAATAGGAGATGCTATGGTTATTTACTGTATAGGTGGCGTGATTACACTGATTCTTTTTGTGTACCTTTTTCTTGCACTTCTCAAGCCGGAAATATTCTCATGACTTTCAATGGTATCGTTCAGACTATTGCCTTTTTGTCAATTTTAATTCTCTCGGCTAAGCCACTCGGGATATACATAGCACGCATCTTCGAAGGCAAGTCGGTCGGGTTGAACAAATTGTTTTTGCCAATTGAAAGATTGATTTACCGCTTATGCGGCATTAATCCTGAAGAAGAAATGACATGGAAGACCTATGCGTTTGCCATGATGGCTTTCAATATTATTGGTCTTTTAACCGTTTATCTTCTCCAGCGATTCCAACACTTTCTTCCTTTAAATCCTATGCATATGCCTGCCGTTTCACCGGATTCTGCCTTCAACACCGCAGTAAGCTTTGCTACAAATACAAATTGGCAGGGCTATGCCGGTGAGACAACCATGAGCTACCTGACACAAATGCTTGGCCTGACCGTTCAGAATTTCGTTTCGGCCGCAACGGGTATTGCTATATTAATAGCGCTCATCCGGGGATTCGTAAGGCGCGAGTCGAACAATATTGGTAATTTCTGGGCAGACCTTGTCCGTGCCACGCTCTATGTTTTATTACCTTTAGCGATACTTTTGTCAGTTGCTCTCGTCTGGCAGGGAGTGGTGCAGACATTCAAGCCCGCTCAGGTAATTGAGCTTGTTCAGCCGTTAACCGGCAGTGATGGAAAGTTGGTTACAACTCAAGTCCTACCGTTGGGGCCTGCGGCGTCACAGGTCGCCATCAAACAATTAGGGACCAACGGCGGCGGATTTTTTAATGTTAATTCAGCACACCCTTTCGAAAATCCAACAACCCTATCCAATTTGCTTGAAGTGGTGGCGATATTGCTCATTTCGGCTGCGCTGTGCTACACATTTGGTTATATGGTCAAAGACAGAAGGCAGGGATGGGCGTTACTTATTGCAATGTTGATAATTTTTGTCCCCTGCCTTTGGATGTGCATACAAATTGAACAGGGAGGCAATCCGGCTTTTGCAAGTTTGGGCGTTGACCAGTCGGCGAGTACTCTTCAGCCGGGCGGCAATATGGAAGGAAAAGAATCGCGATTCGGGATAGTGAACTCAGCAATATGGGCAACTGCAACAACGGCAGCCTCGAATGGTTCCGTCAATTCGATGCACGATTCTTTTATGCCCTTAGGCGGATTAATACCGATGTGGCTGATGCAGTTAGGCGAGGTTGTTTTTGGAGGCGTCGGCTCAGGCCTTTACGGAATGATAGCATTCGTTATCCTGGCCGTTTTTGTCGCCGGCCTTATGGTAGGACGTACGCCGGAGTATTTGGGCAAAAAGATAGAAGCATACGAGATGAAAATGGCAACATTGATGGTTCTGATACCGCCTATGATTGTCCTTTTGGGCACGGCGATTGCTATAGTAACCCCTGCCGCAAAAGCTACAATTTTTAACCCCGGTGTACATGGTTTCAGCGAAGTTCTCTACGCTTTTTCTTCGGCCGGCAACAACAACGGCAGTGCCTTTGCAGGGCTTGGCGCAAACACGCCCTTTTTTAACATTGCTTTGGGACTGGCGATGTTTTTGGGCCGGTATTGGCTTGCGATTCCCATTCTGGCAATAGCCGGTTCACTGGCAAAGAAAAAGATTATTCCGGCAAGTGCGGGAACACTTCCTACTCACACGCCGCTTTTCGTTTGTTTTTTAGCATCGATTGTGCTGATTGTTGGCGCCCTGACATTTTTTCCAGCGCTTGCGCTGGGCCCTATCGTTGAGCATTTGATGCTCGCGGCACATTAAGGAGACGTGATGAATGAAAAGCAGAGAAAAGTACCAGCATTCGACCGGGTAATTATAGTAAGAGCAATTATCGACTCTTTCAAGAAACTGAATCCCACTCATCAAATAAAAAATCCGGTGATGTTCGTGGTTCTTGTTGGAAGCATTTTGACTTCCGGTTTATATATTCATTCTTTGTTCGGCAAAGGTGAGGCACCGGCTGGTTTTATTCTCGCAGTTACGATATGGCTGTGGCTTACACTGGTTTTTGCCAATTTCTCAGAAGCCTTGGCTGAGGGCAGAGGCAAAGCTCAGGCAGCGAGTCTGCGACGCCATAGAAAAGATACTGTTGCCAAAAAATTAAAAGTGCCCCGGTTTGGGTCTGGTTATGTCCCGGTTTTCTCGAAAGAACTCTGCAAAGGAGATATTGTGTTAGTTGAAGCAGGGGATATGATTCCAATGGATGGCGAGGTCATCGATGGAATTGCCTCGGTTGACGAAAGCGCCATTACCGGTGAAAGTGCGCCGGTAATCAGGGAAAGCGGTGGGGACAGGTCCGCCGTTACCGGCGGGACTAAAGTACTTTCGGACTGGCTGATTGTCAAAATCACTTCGAGCCCGGGTGAGACGTTTCTTGACCGGATGATTGCTATGGTAGAAGGCGCAAAACGCAAGAAAACGCCTAACGAGATAGCGCTGAGCATACTGCTTGCAGGATTAACTATTATTTTTCTTCTTGCTACCGCGACCTTGCTGCCTTTTTCTATTTATAGTGTAACATCGTCAGGAAGCGGAACGCCGGTTACCGTAACCGTATTAGTGGCATTGCTGGTGTGTCTTATTCCCACAACAATCGGCGGATTGCTCCCCGCCATTGGCATTGCCGGTATGGACAGAATGATTCAGGCCAACGTCATCGCAACTTCCGGCCGCGCGGTTGAAGCCGCAGGCGATGTGGACGTTTTGCTTTTGGATAAAACAGGAACAATTACGCTCGGCAACAGGCAGGCGGTCAATTTTATTCCTGCGGGCGGTTATACCGAAGCCGGGTTGGCCGATATCGCGCAGTTAGCTTCCTTATCCGATGAAACGCCGGAAGGCAGGAGTATAGTCATCCTCGCCAAACAGCGATACAACATCCGGGAACGCCACGTGCAGGAGCTCGCCGCGAAGTTCATACCTTTCAGTGCGCAGACACGGATGAGCGGCGTTGACCTCGGCGATGGCAAAATGATTAGAAAGGGTGCTGTCGATGCAATTGAAAAATACGTTAAAGATTTTGGCGGAATGTTTCCCGCCGAAATGAAAGAAGTTGCAGCCGATATAGCTAAAAACGGCGGCACCCCGCTTGCGGTCAGTGAAAATGCCCGCGTTGCCGGGGTTATTCACCTTAAAGACATCGTCAAGGGTGGCATAAAAGAACGTTTTTCCCAACTGCGCCGTATGGGCATTAAAACAATTATGATTACGGGAGATAACCCCATGACGGCTGCGGCTATCGCAGCCGAGGCAGGCGTTGATGATTTCTTGGCGGAAGCGACGCCGGAGATGAAGCTCAAACTTATCCGTGAAAAACAAAGCCAGGGACATTTGGTTGCAATGACCGGAGATGGTACCAATGATGCGCCTGCACTGGCGCAAGCGGATGTAGCCGTGGCGATGAATACAGGCACACAAGCCGCGAAAGAAGCAGGGAATATGGTGGACCTTGATTCCAATCCCACCAAACTTACTGAGGTAGTAAAAATCGGTAAGCAACTGTTGATTACACGAGGAGTGCTTACAACCTTTAGCATCGCTAATGATATTTCAAAATACTTTGCCATTATCCCTGCGGCATTTGTCAGCACCTATCCTCCTTTGGCCAGACTTAATATTATGCATCTCGCCACCCCGCAAAGTGCGGTACTTTCAGCGGTTATTTTTAATGCAATCATTATCGTCCTGCTTATCCCACTTGCTCTGAGAGGCGCGCCTTACAAGGCAGTGTCGGCAAGCCGACTCTTGCGCAACAATATATTTATCTATGGTCTTGGAGGGATTATTGCCCCTTTCATAGGAATTAAGCTAATCGATATGCTGATAGTTGCGTTGAATTTGGTTAAGTAAAGTGGAAGTATATGTTTCAAAAACAATTGAAATCTGCGTTTCTCGTTTTTCTGCTGCTGACAGTTATTACGGGGATTATATACCCATCTGTGATTACTGCCATCGCGCAGATATTTTTTCATCATCCGGCCAACGGCAGCATAGTATTAAAGGACGGAAAGCCCATAGGTTCGTCTCTCATTGGACAACCTTTCGAAGACCCCAAGTATTTTTGGGGACGTCTTTCTGCCACTTCACCGGTGGCGTTTAATGCTTCGGCTTCTTCTGGCTCGAACTTGGGCCCCCTGAATGCGGCTTTGCGTCAAAGTGCCAAGGTTCGCATAAAATTACTTAAAAACGCTGACCCAGAGAATAAGAGTCTAATCCCAGTTGATCTGGTAACAGCTTCTGCCAGCGGCCTTGACCCGCATATCAGTATAGCCGCAGCGTTATATCAGGTCCCGCGAGTCGCGCGTTTACGAGGTATATCGCAGGAAAAGGTTGCTGAAATTGTCAGAGAAAACACACAAGGGCGTTTCTTGGGAGTGTTCGGTGAGCCGGTTGTTAATGTTTTGCAGTTGAATATGGCTTTGGATAAGTACAAAAGATGAGGTATAATTCCGCAAATGGATAAACGCCCCGATCCGGATAAACTGTTGGAGCAAATTCAGGCGGAGGTTTCCAAAAGAGGAAGACTAAAGATTTTTTTTGGTGCCGTTGCCGGTGTCGGAAAAACATACGCCATGCTTGAGGATGCCGGGCATCGCAAAAAAGAGGGCGTTGACGTAGTCATCGGAATAGTCGAAACTCATAAGCGCCCAGAAACGGAAGTTCTGCTTGAAGGATTAGAGATAATTCCTCTCAAATCCGTTTCCTACAGGAACATTGAAGTTAAAGAATTTGATTTGGAAGCGGCCCTTAAGAGACGCCCTGCCCTTATTTTAGTGGATGAACTCGCCCATTCCAACGGTCCAGCGTCCCGACATACTAAACGGTGGCAAGATGTTGAAGAATTGCTCGATAGCGGCATCAATGTTTACACAACGCTTAACGTGCAACACTGTGATAGTGTCAATGACATTGTGGCGCAAATTACCAAAGTCATTGTCCGTGAGACGGTGCCGGATACTTTCGTTGAAAGAGCAGACGAAATAGAACTAATTGATATACCTACTGAAGAGTTGTTAAGACGGCTCAAAGAAGGAAAGGTCTATTTGGGAGAGCAGGCAGAATCGGCCGCCCTGAATTTCTTCCGTTTCGGCAATTTAATTGCCTTGCGTCAATTGGCCCTGAAATATACGAGCAGGAGCGTTGACACCAGATTACGCCTTTTTAAGGATGTTCATGCAATATCGACTGTTTGGAAAGTGGGAGAGCATTTTCTGGTGTGTATAAGCTCAAATCCCAGAGCTGCAAAAATTATTCGCGCTGCCAAACAAATTGCTTCTGATTTAGGGGCTCAATGGACGGTGGTTTATGTTGAAAGGCCTTCGGCTTTTGAACAGAATGCTAAGGATAAGGGGCGAGTAGCTGAAATGTTGCACTTTGCGGAAAAAATGGGAGCGAGTACGGTAACATTAAGCGGAGAAGATGTCGCCGAGACTTTGATTTCTTATGCTCGGTCAAAAAACATATCCAGAATTATCATAGGCAAACCCGGCAAACCCAGCTTGCGGGAGATACTATTCGGTTCATTTATTGACAAGCTAACTCGCAAATGCGGTGAGATTGATTTGTATCTTATCAGCGGGGAAAGCAAAGAAGAACCGCCCCAAACGCAATATGTGCCGACGAAATCTTTTTCATGGAAAGGTGTCTTTTGGGCTGTTTTGATAATCGGTCTTTGCACCGCTGTTAATAAACTGCTATTTCCGTATTTAGCCCTTGCAAACCTCATTATGGTTTATCTTTTAGGTGTGGTATGGCTTGCATTTCGATATGGGCAGTTTATCTCGATGGTAGGAATGTTCTTAAGTATTGCTTTCTTTGATTTCTTTTTTATACCACCGTTTTATTCCTTTTCAATTATGGACGAGGAGCACTTTGTCACTTTTGGTGTTATGCTAATAGTCGGCCTGATTATCGGGAGTTTGACAGGCAGGTTGCGTCAACAAACTATAGAACTGCGTTTGCGAGAAGAAAATACGCGGGTCCTGTATTCCCTAAGCCGCGACCTTGCTAAATCATCACATCCCGATGAGCTTTTTCAAATTTTTCTTTCTCATATACAGGATTTTTTTAAATGTCCTGCCGTTATATTTGTTGTGAATCCAGCAAACAAGGCTCTAACCGTTCTTACAGCTATCTCGAGCGGCAGAGAACCAGCCTCTAAGGAGCAAGTGGTGGCAGCTTGGGTATATGAACATTGTAAAATTGCAGGAAAAGGAACGGATACGTTCTCTGGTTCGGAAGGATTATATGTACCATTAATCGGTTCCCAGGAAATTGTGGGGGTACTGGGTATTTTCCCAAGCAACGAAAAACAATTCATAAGTCCAGACAATTTTCACACCCTGGAGATGTTTGTCTCGCAGACCGCTCTGGCGGTTGAGGGGGCCCGGCTTGCTGAAGCCAATATAAGAACTGAGTCAGAGCTGGGGAGAACTCGCATTCGCAACGTGCTTCTCGATACTGCAACATATGATGTCAGAGGCGCACTTGATGTGATTTCAAAATCTGCATCAGAACTGTTGAAGCAGGAGATGGTGGCTGATGAGACAATAAGAAATAGCTTGATAAAAGAAATAATCAGACAGGCGGAACAACTTGACAATTTAGCAGTTGAGTTGCCGAAAATTATTGACGAATTGAAACAAAACTGAAATGCTCTCTTGATACAACAGCCGAAAACTTATGCTGGACCCAGTTGCCCGAATAAATACCACGCCAGAAAGGTCGTTACATTTTCCCAAGTAAGGAATTGAAAATCCCAGCGGAATGAATACACTATTGCTCTTGTGTCCACACTAAGCAGCAGCTAACGGAAAAAGGAGTATGCGTGGCTGAGAAACAAATCAGGCTCTATTACAAAAATGTCTTAGCTGAGGTAATCGGTTCTGAACACGGCGTCAGCAAAGAACAGCTTGAGAATCTGGCAAAACAAACCGCACCGCTTATCCCCAAAATCAAGGATGAAATCACCGGCGGCAAAACACGATACGGCTTACTACCCTACGACCAACAGACCCCCAAAGCTGTCAAAAAACTCGTTCGGCAATTCAAGAGTCGATGCGAAAATCTCGTTGTTTTAGGCATCGGCGGCTCGGCGCTGGGCAATATCGCACTACAAACCGCATTAAAACCTTATATGCACAACATAGACGACAAGCAGCGAAAAAACCCGCGGCTTTTCGTATTTGATAACGTTGACCCAGCACAATTCGGCTCATTTTTAGACTATATCAAGCCGCGACTTGGTAAAACAATCTTCAATGTTATCAGCAAATCCGGCGAAACCGCTGAGACTGCGGCACAATTTTTAATTATTCATAAAATGCTTCAAGAAGCGTTCGGTCCCAAAGGCTTAAAGAGCCACGTCGTCGCAACTACCGACCCCCAAAAAGGTGCGCTACGCAAAATCGCAGACGAAAACGAACTACCCACTCTTGAGGTCCCCGGAGGTGTGGGCGGGCGATTCAGCGTACTTTCCGCGGTCGGTTTATTCAGCGCAGCGATGTGCGGTGTAAATATCGACCAGCTCCTCGCCGGCGCACGTGATATGGATAAAAGAGTCGGTAGCGAAGATTTTTACAAAAATCCCGCTGCGATAAACGCTGCGATAAACTATCATTTCTACAACAGGGGAAAAAGAATCTCGGTGATGATGCCATATAGTTATCATCTCAAGGATTTGGCGGACTGGTATCGTCAATTGTGGGCGGAAAGTCTCGGCAAAAAATTCTCCCTTGACGGTGCCGAAGTTCATATCGGGCCGACGCCCGTTAAGGCGCTCGGTGCAACCGACCAGCACAGCCAGGTTCAGCTATACCGCGAAGGGCCTAACGACAAGATTTTCACGTTCCTCGAAGTTCAAAAGCACGTTAAGAAACTGCGGATACCTCCGCCACCTGCCTGCGCACCTGAATTTAACTACCTCGCTCGAAAGGATATGGGGGAACTGCTCAACGCCGAGAAGAAGGCCACTGAATACGCGCTTTTGGCCAGCAATCGTCCGTGTCTTACCGTTATCTTTCCTGAAGTGAATGCTTATACGGTTGGCCAATTTATCTATCTATATGAGGTAACAACATCGTTTGCCGGTGCTTTGTTCGGCATCAACACATACGACCAGCCTGCGGTTGAGTTAGGCAAAGAAGCTACCTTCGCCCTTATGGGAAGAGAGGGTTACAAAGAGCTGACTGAGCAAATTCAGCTTCTGACCAAATTTGACGAGAAGTTCCTCGTTTGACGTTCGCGTTTTACGAGGCAGGCATTCAGCCATCGCCCCACCCAAACAGAACCCACACAACTGGGCGGTATTGGACTTGAACCAACGACCTCCTGCGTGTCGAGCAGGCGCTCTAACCAACTGAGCTAACCGCCCTTTCGGTAGAGAACTATATTATCATTCGAGAACACAAAAATCAAGAAGTTTTGTGAGAAAGTGGATTCGACCCTTCGATTTCGCTCAGGGCAGGCAGGCCCACCACAAGGCTATTGCCATCAGAGGTTTTTTCTGACAACTGCGGCGGCGGCGAGGGTTTTTTGTAAATTGCCACTTTGAACCGTCATCGATATCTGAACACTTTTTACATAGACAACCATATCCCGCACGGCCGTGCTTTTAGTGAAGGCCATTGCGGTGACATTGTCACAAAGGACGTAGTCCCTGTCGGAAGGGTTATCGTTGGTGATGAGGTAAAGCTTGTTATCGGCGTTGCTATATCGATAGGTTATATCGTCTCCGTCAGCAGTGAGCAGAGAACATTCGTTATTCGCTGCGTTTGGGTCAACGGCGGTTGCGGTACGAAGCTGGGTTGTTATCCGAAAAAGGGCCTGGCGAGCGCTGTTGACCGCCTTGAAGGCATTTTCATTTTCTCTGTAGCTAATAACCGAGGCGTTAAAAGCTACCGCTACCGCTGCGAGCAGTATTGCAGTTATCGCCAGCACAATGAGCATTTCTGCTATGGTCAAGGCGATGCGGTTGTCTGTTTTATTTTGCATAAATCAAGCCTTTTTTTCGTCAGTATTTGGCCCGAATCCAACTGACAGAGCTGATTGGCTTGGAGTTTAGGGAAACCTCCACGCTCACCCTGACGAAACTGCTGCTGTGGTCGCTGACCACGCGTTGCAGGTCCGACTCACTGACGTTTTCGACCGTAATCCGCTGGGTAAAGGCGGCAAAATCATTCAAAACTGTTCCGTCGGCATCAATTGGAGGACAAAAGTTTTTGCCGTCGAAGTCATCCAACAAATTGTCGTAAAGCCGCATCGCCGTCAGTTCCCGTATCTGCTCAATCAGAAACTCAGCGGTCGCCAACTCTGCACCTGCTGCGTTGGCTTTTGTAAAAGAGTTGCCAGCTGCGACCAGCGCTGCAATTGCAAGCCCTACCAGTATTATCGCAACCAAGACCTCTATCAGTGAAAAACCAACCCTTTTCATTTGCGACTAACCACTTTTGAATTCTGAATTTTGAATTTTTAATTCGGCTACGGCTTGGCCTTCGCCGAGACGAGTTATTTGCCTGCGATAGCGCTGGACATCTTGAAAATCGGCAGAATAATGCTCATCGCGATAAAGCCGACCAGGATGCCCATTACAATAATCATTATGGGTTCTATCATCGAGATGGAGGTTTTAATTACGGCCTTGAGTTCTCTGTTGTAGTACTCGGAGATGTCTGCGAGCACTTCAGCGAGAGTACCGGAATCCTCGCCGCTGCTTATCATCTGCACTACATGGTCCGGCATCAGTTTGTATCGTCCGAGGCTCGCTGTGATTTTGTTGCCCTGACGGACATCCTCACTTACGCCGAGCCACATATTTTTGTAAAGCTCGTTGCCGGCTATCTGGGCCGTTATCGAAATGGTATTCAGTATCGGCACACCCGCCCTCGTCAGCACTCCCATTGTATGAAGGCTCCTTGTTATATACAGATTTCTGCAAAGGGTTTTTATAAGGGGGAGTCTCAGTTTTGTTTTGTCCCACCATACGCGTCCAATCTCGGTACGAATGAGGTACATGAACCCGCCGATTGCTGCAGCGACAGCAGGCACTATCAAGAACCAATATCCCCGCAGCAGTGCACTTAGCGCCATCAGGATCTTTGTTGGGCGTGGCAGCAGATGCTCCTTTCCAGCGAATATCGCAGTGAACCTCGGCAGAACAAAAGTAAGCAGAAAAATAGTCACCACAATTGCCATTACCGCAATGATGATGGGGTACACCATAGCTCCCTTAACCTGCGAACTGGTTTCACTCTCGGCACCGAGGTACTCGGTCAATTTCTGCAGCATATTGCTTAAAGCGCCGGAGGTTTCAGCCGCTGCCACCATATTTATGTAAATACTACTGAAGACGTCACTGTGCTGAGCCAGGGCCTGTGAGAAGCTCTGTCCTGCTTCGATTCTGTCTTTAACATCCGTGATTACAGCCTTGAACTTTTCATTGTGAATCTGGGCGGCGATTGACTCAAGTGAGTCCTGAAGACTAATGCCGGCGCGGACCATAACGGCAAGCTGATTGGTGAAGTTGAGAATGTCTTTTTTGCTGGGCCCAAACTTGAACTTGAAATTCCGCACTTTCTGCACGAGGCTCTGCCTTTCGTCCGCCAGCCGAGCACTCTGGCGGTGAATACCTTTATCTGCAGGCGGAACCCGACCAGCTTGAGTCGCGTCCTCGCTGGCCATTGCCTGCTGCAGGGTTTTTGCCACCGCAGTACCACTATCGTTTTTTTGTAACGATTCGAACATAGCGTTGCAGCACTATCTACCACTGGCCATTTCCACCGGTGCCAACGTTTTCGCCATTTTGGCGGGGTTGGTCGACCAGGAAATCGCCTCCTCTTTGTCTATAGAGCCTCTGGAATACATCTCGGCGATGCTGTAATCCATATTCTGCATACCGAGCCGTCGGCTGGTCTCAATAATGTTGGGTATCTCGTAGATTCGACTTTCCCGAATGCAGGTTCTCACCGCGTGGGTGCACAGCAAAATCTCCACACAGGGCACCATTCCGGGCTGGTCCACGCGTCGAAACAGGGTTTGTGAGATAACCGCCTGAAGGGTGTTGGCCAACATTGCGCGAATCTGGTTCTGCTGATTGGCGGGGTAAATATCTATGATGCGTTCAACTGTCTGCGAGGCATTGACTGTGTGCAGTGTACTGAAGACCAGATGGCCTGTTTCAGCGGCTGTAACCGTCGAACTGGTGGTCTCAAGGTCTCTCATCTCTCCTACCATAATGATGTCGGGGTCCTGACGCAGGACGTGACGTAATCCCGACGCGAAATCCGGGCAGTCCGAACCGATTTCTCGCTGCTCTATCATACTTCGGTCATTCTTGAAGGCGTACTCCACGGGATCCTCCAGAGTGACTATTCGCTTTTTATATTTTGAGTTTATCAGCCCAATCATAGCAGCCAAGGTTGTACTTTTGCCCGAGCCGGTATGGCCGGTTACCAGCACCAGACCTCTCGGGAGGTCGGCCAGCTCCTTCACTATCGGAGGAAGGTTTAAATCATCTATCACAGGAATCGAATCGGGAATAATTCTGAACGAAATCGCGATTGTATCGCGCTGATAATGGGCATTAACGCGGGCGCGGTGCCCGTCATCAAGGCAAGCTGAGAAATCGACGTCCCTTTTCATCTCGAATACCTTGAACCTTTCGGGTCCAATCATATCGAGGACCATTCGCTTGGCGTCTTCATTGGTAACCGGCGGCAGGTTCATAATGATTAGCTCGGTATTTTTGCGCAGTACCGGAGGCATCGCAACATTTATATGCACGTCACTGGCATCGGTCTCTATCGCTCGGGCCAATATAGCTTTAATATCCACCATAAGATACCTTCCTTTATTATATGTAATTCATATCACACAGGCCGAAGTTATGGTTCGATTTTGTTCACCACAGATTGTTTAACGGGAGCCGCTTTGCGTGTATTTTCGAGGGGCTTTTGTTCAGGATGGTAGGCGGATGCTTCGGTAACACGCAAGACCTCATCGATAGTCGTCAGGCCCTGTTTCACTTTCCTCATCCCGTCTTCAAACAAACTGATTCCACCGCTTTCATGAAACACGGTGCGCATATTTTCAACAGATGGGTCTTTGTTAATCATATCACGGAATTTTCTGTCAACGATCAACAGCTCATAGATGCCGATTCGTCCGGAGTAACCGCTGCCCCTGCAGTCCTCGCAGCCTCGGCCTGTAAAAATCTGGCTGGTGTCAACGCCAGTTTTCTCCAGATGCTTAACGATGTTTTCGGGCGGCTTGTAAACTTCCTTACATTTTGGGCAAATCTTCCTGACTAATCTCTGCGCCAGAATAGCATTGAGCGAAGCTGCTATCAGGTAGGCATCGACGCCGATATCGACCAGCCTGGTGACGCTGCTGGCGGCGTCATTTGTGTGCAGCGTCGAAAGGACCAGATGGCCTGTTAAAGCTGCCTGCACCGCAATTTTGGCTGTCTGATAATCTCTGATTTCGCCAATCATTATGATATCCGGGTCCTGTCGAAGCAGGCTTCTCAGTGCAGAGGCGAAGTCAAGCCCAGCTTTCTCATTGACCTGCACCTGGCTGCAAAATCCGAGTTCATACTCGACGGGGTCCTCAACGGTCGAGATGTTCGTTTTATTACCATCCATCTGACAGAGTGCGGTGTACAAAGTAGTGCTTTTGCCGGAGCCTGTTGGTCCGGTTACGAGCAAGATGCCGTGCGGCCTTTTTATCTGCTCCTGGAAGGCCGCCATAGTGTCAGGCTCCATACCCAACTGCTCAAGCCCCCGCAGGATAGAGCTGCTGTCGAGAATACGGATAACAACCTTTTCGCCGTTAGATGTAGGAAGTGTCGAGATTCGCAGGTCAACCGCTCTGCCGCCCACGATTACGGCGATTTTCCCATCCTGTGGCAGGCGTCTTTCGGAGATATCGAGATTCGACATAATTTTTATTCGAGAGATAATTGCAGCGTGCATTTTTGCTGGCGGCTGCATCGTTTCGAAAAGGACGCCGTCTATCCGGTACCTTATTTTCGTAGACCTTTTCTTCGGCTCGATGTGAATGTCACTGGCGCCGTCTCGCACGGCGCTGCTGATTAGATAATTGACGAATCTGATGACAGGTGATTCGCCTGCCATTTCTTCAAGGTCCCCCTCATCCTCTTTGTCATTCTGAACGACCTTGACATCCGTCATATCCTGGATGATGTCATCGAGGCATCCTTCGAGTTTTTCCCCTTTCAGCAGTTCGCATATCGCATCGAACTCGGCCTCAGTGCACACAACAACGCGGACATCCATTTGCGAGTGTCTTTTCATTTCCTCGACGGTGAAGACATTTGCCGGCTCACAGGTGGCCACAACCAGCGTGTCCTTCTCTATCGCAATCGGGACAATTTTATTGTTTTCTATGAAACTGACGTCAAGTTTTTTAAGAGCGTTCTTGTCAACCTCATCCGGTTTGATGTGTCGGAATTCCAGGCCGTACAATTTTGTTTTCGCCAGCAGGATGTCTTCGGCGCTGGCCAATCCTTCCTTCAACAGCAGCGCCACGGCATCAGTTTCAGGCCGCTCCGCCAGTTTTTCCTGGAGCTGTTGATGCTGGCGGTCGGTAATCCTGCCCATATCCAGCAGGACGTCGGCAATGCGAAGGACGTGCCATCGGCCGGTTTCTTTGGGCACATACAACTCGGTCAGTCCCGGAATCGACTGACCCTCAGAGGTCTGGTCATCGACGGTGCCCTGCCCGGACTCGGTGCGGTCCTTTTGCGGCTCCGTCAAGCCGTCGCTTTTTTCAGATGTAAATGGCAGTTTCATCGTTTTCTGTTCGCTATTGTGAAAACTTCAATATTATCTCGGCCTGCTGGTGCTCCTGCCCGCCGGTGGGCTTACCTTCAAGTTTTACAAAACCCTCACCAATTTGAACAACCTTAAAGCCTTTTATTGAATCGCCTTCATAAAGAATCTTGTCGTTAATCATGCAGCAATATATGCCTTCCTCCGTCTTCATAATGCTCAGGAGCTCTATAGGGCTGTCACCATTAGGGTCACTGTGCTCAGCGGCAAAAAGGTTGCCTCTGTTCCCGATAAATATTTCCTGCTTGAACGGATTTTTGATAAGCTCATTGCTCCCAACCTGCTGCACTCCGCTGAACTCATAAAACTTTTTCATTATGCTGTCCATCCGTGTGTACATTACCGAACCGGCTCCCATAAGGCGGACAACAGCCTTTTCAATCTGCGTTTGCTGGGTGTCGACAGTAGCGAGGCCGAATGCCGCCGCTGTGTCGGGAGAGTTATGCCTTATCATAAACCAAAGGCACAGCAGCGCTGCGCCGAACAAAACAGCGAGCAGACGAGTCGTATTGTAAACCTTCTTATTCTTAACTGCGACGGTAAGGTACTCCTGGCTCTGCTGTTTATTGTCGGTGCCGTTACCGCCATTGTGTTTTTCGGCGACACTATCAGGTCGGCTGCCGCACACCGGCGGATTCTCGGATTCTTCAGCTTTCCAAAAAGACAACATTCCGAAGCTCCTTTACCTTTTCCTTTGCACCTGCCGTCTAATTGAGATACGGCTTTTTACCGGCACTGCAGCCAAAGAAGCATACCCACCTCTGCTGTGCCGGCGATGTCAGGTTGTATCATCTCGGTCCTGGAAAAAGACACTGATTATAAACGTCGCAGCAATGTCTCCTTCGCTGTCACTCTGTTTGGTCAGCTTAAGCTGGCGGAGTTTCATTATTCTGGGCAGCTTTTCGAGTTCAAGCAGAAACGCATAAAAGGAGTTAAAGTTGCCCACCAATTCCATCTCCAGCGGCTGTTCTATATAGCGTGGCTGACCGGCATTGCTTATCTCGCGGGCGTTGACGTTGCCAATCTTCTGCTCGAGTGTCCGAATTGTTTTTGGATGCAGACCATGCTTTTGGGCACTCACAGTTACCTGCTCGAGCACGGTGTAAATTTCACTTTTCGGCGGCAGCTTACTTTCAAAGAAATCAATTGCTTCCTGCAATTCGTCAAGCTGCTTAGTAAGGCCTTCGAAGGTTGCCGTGGCCTTTTCGAATTCCTTTAATTTGCTTAGTTTCGCCTGCACCCGAACTTTTTGCGCAGCCAGCTGATGGTCGGCTGGCCTAATCAGGTAGTGGTCTGCGACGTAAGTTACGCCCATCAGTAAAACAAAAAAGACAATCTTGCCCAAACTTTTTGTCATAGCTTTGTCCTGATTTTGTCAATGTCCTCGTCAGTAAGATGAATATCCCTCTTGAGCATGGCGGTTAACCTGAAATGTCGAAATTTTGTATCCTCGGCCTCGTATTCCTTGGACTCCACCAGCGTCACGTTCTCCAGCAGTTTCGAACCGCTCAATCGCTCAATATACGCCGCCACCTCAAGGTCACTGGGGGCAATACCTTCGATATCAATGTGCATCCTCAACAGTTTTTCCTGTGACCGCGCAGGAACGGCGGCAGCAGCCTTTTTGGCTCGCTCCTTTTCGTACTTGTTGGTTTTTGTCTCCGTGGCCTGCGAACGGGAGTTCGGCGGCTCTTTTTGGACGGCGCTGAACTGCAAGAACGACACACCGGGCGGCAGATTATTTATTAATGACGCCAACAACACACTTCTCGAAACCGGCTCAAGCAGCTCTGCTGTGGTCATCGCCCGCTTCCACACTGCATCGCGTTTTTCCTGAAGCTGCTCGAACTCCATTATCGCCTCATGTGCTCGCTCCATTTTCGTGTCTATAAGCTTCTCTCTGGCCACCAGCACGCGCTGCTGTATCCTGATGAACATAAACAAACCAGCTAATACCACCACCACCGGCACGAATAACACAAGACACATGATGTTTATTCGCCGGGCTTCGTTGTTCTGGATGTAATCATCCGGTACTAAGTTTATATTAAGCATCGTTTAACCTAATAAGCTGTAAGCCTTTTATATTCATCCCGTAACCTATTGCGGGATTGTCATACTTTCCTTTCACGACAGACTAAGCCCAAGGGCGACAGACCAGTTAGTCTGCGACTGTCTTCTGTCTATACCGCCCCTGCCGGCGTTTGGTATTTTGACCGCCCCCAAGGGGTCTGCTATCTGTGCCGGCATTTGCAGTTGCTTCGCTATCGCCAGGCATATCTCTCTGCTCTCCGACGAGCCCAAAAGGAAAATCAGGCGGTCGATTTCGCTGCCTTTGTGCATTGTACCGAAGTGCTGTCTGCACGCCGCCAGTTCCAGTGCCAGTCTCGTTATCGCTTCCTCTGTGCCGAGCTGATTCATACCTATCGCTACCGAGCGGGCAAAAAGGAGATTCTTATGTCGGCAAATCACGACGTTTGTGGTTGTGTTCTCCATACAGATGAGCATCACAATCGATTCTACATCGGATTCGCGTCTGCCGAAGAATCCGGCATAGATATTTGCCAGGGCGGCCGGCCAAATGGCGATAGACTTAATTTGCAAACCGGCTTTTTCGTATATCGCCAGATGCCTGTCAATTATCTGTCGCCCGGTTGCTATCACCACGACATTATCCTGCTCGGCGGGAATAGTTCTGATTATCATATCATCACAGTTAAATGGCAGCTTCTGTTTTATCTTAGAAATAGTCTGTGGGTCTGCGCCGCCGAGGTTGTCCCAATCAGCATTGGGCAGCTTAATATGTTCAATAGAGATTTCGGCGGCAGGCAGAGCCGCTACCACCTCTTTGCCTCGATATTCACCGTTTGCGGTCAGCCGACAGATTGTCTCTATCGCCCACCTTTGCCAGGCGGCACTGCCGGCTTCAACATCTTCGGGACAATGAGCGAAGTCCGCGGCTGCCAATGTTGTCCCCCGCCGAGTCACCTCAAGCTGGGCCAGTTTCAGCGAATCGTCACCCATATCAACGCCAATCGGACACCCTTTGCGAGCCCGCCGCAAAACGGACTTTCTGCAAGACAAAGGGGTTCTTAACCCCCAAACCATACCTGCACCCCTTCCTTCTCACCTATAGGATTAAGATGTACCAAACGCACCTATATACTTAATCTCATCATCGTCATAAGCTGATAGCCAGATTAGAGATGTATAGATGCACCATTGTCGTCAGCCGGACCCTTTCAGGGACAGTGCCAATTAAAATATAGATAACAAGACACCCCCCAATCAAACTACCGGTCATTATCGGCGGCCGCTACTGATATTAGGACCTTCCTCCAATCAGCAAAGGTAGTCTGGATTTTACCTCCCATAAAACAGGTGATTTCAATCGCTCCCCCGCGTCTGCTTGTCGCAGACAAGCGCGGGGGATCCGCAGCGGTTTACTCACCGATGCGCGAAATGAACAGCTCGGAAATGATAAAAATGCCGCACCCCATCATTATCTCCGCAGGATGGCCAAGCCCAGAAGCGTATTCACAGCCACGACGTAAACCACTCATTCAAACGACAAAAAATACAAAACAAAGGTTATGGGACATTTCTAAAGCTGGGCAACCTCGGCTCACTGCTGCTCCGCTTTCAGACGCCGCTCCATTAAATCGGCAATCGCCCTTTTCACCGGTTTACCCTCAAACAAAATCTGATAAACCGCCTCGGTAATCGGCATTTCAACATTATACCGCCTGGCAAGGGCGACAACTGATTTGCAGGTATCAACCCCCTCAATGACCGACTCGGTGGCTCTGCAGGCCTGCTCCGTACCCTGGCCTTTTCCTATTCTTTCGCCGAACGAGCGGTTCCTCCCCTTTGGCGAGATGCAGGTCGTTACCAAATCACCTAATCCGGTCAGGCCGGCAAATGTCTGCGGCCTCGCACCACAGGCAATCCCCAAACGCGTTATCTCAGCAAGCCCCCTGCTCAAAAGAGCCGCTTTTGCGTTATCGCCGGCGCCTATGCCATCTACGATTCCCGCCGCAATCGCGATAATGTTCTTCATTGCACCTGCTAACTCAACCCCTAAGATGTCCGTATTGGTATAAACCCGAAACCAGGAGGTATTGAAGGTTCGCTGAACATCCTTCGCTAAATTCTCATTGATGGACGCCGCACACGCCGTGGCGGGCAGCTTCCGTGCCAGCTCGTCCGAAATAGTAGGCCCACTGAGTGCAACCAGCTTGCCCCCGCGGCTGCTTGCGCAGCAGCGGGAAAGAATCTCAGCAAGTATCTGGGTCGGACGCAACAGCGTACCGTTCTCGATACCCTTCGCCACCGAGATAATCGCAGCATCCTGCGGAACATAATCCTTGAGCCTACTCCAGATACGCCGCATAAACTGACACGGCACCGCTGAGATAATCAAATCAGCGCCGGCCATTATGCGCTCATCATCAGCCTCAAATACGAGTGTATCAGGCAGCTTATAGCCCGGAAGAAACTTCTTATTCTCACCGGCTTCTTCCATCTGCCTCAACTGCTCGCCGTCGTATCCCCACATCCGGACGCTTGCCACAGTGTCCTTTTTCTCGCACAGCAGCATCGCCAGAACTGTGCCCATTGCGCCATCGCCGATTATGGAGATGTTCTCGAACATAGATAAGTCATAAGTGCCCTCGACTTATGCACTTGTGCTCCTATACACTTTTTTGAAGTCAGCCAATTTTTTGGCGAGATTTTCGTCCGACAGAGCTAATATCTGGATGGCTAAAATCGCGGCGTTTTTTGCGCCGGCTTTTCCGATAGCTACCGTTGCTACCGGCACGCCGGACGGCATTTGAAGAGTGCTGAGCAGAGCATCAATGCCTTCCAGGCCGGAACTTGAAATCAATGGTACGCCGATAACCGGCAGGGTCGTCCTCGCCGCCAAAGCACCGGCCAGATGAGCCGCCATACCGGCAGCGGCGATAATCACCTTTACTCCTTTCTTAGCGGCATTTTGCGCGAATTCAGCTGCTGCGTCCGGCGTGCGATGTGCTGAAATTATTCGCACGGCCGGCTCGATGCCGAAATCTTTAAGAGTATCGATACAGCCTTGCATAACCGCCATATCGCTGTCGGAGCCCATCACGACCGCTACGGGAGTTTTCTTTTCAGATACCATTTGTTTTTCCTCACTTTGGGCATTACAATATCTTACGTCTGAATTTATCCGCCTGTGGCGGATAATGCCGTAATAATAATCGTTCTGTTCCATAAATGCAAGTAACAGGGAATTGGCGATGCAAACAAGAAGGCCTATCGTCGCCGGTCAATTTTATCCCCGCGGACGGGCTGACTGCGTAGATGAAATAAATGAGTATCTTGAGGAGGCGTCTTTAAGTGAGCCGCTGCCGGCCGATGTAGCGGCCGGCATTGTTCCACATGCCGGCTGGACATTCAGCGGTAGTTTGGCGGCGATGGTCTTCTCCGCTGTGAAGCAACGTCACGAAAATGTCGATACCTTCGTAATATTCGGAGCTGCACACGGCTACTTCGGCTCGCCGGCTGTGTATGACAAAGGCATCTGGGCAACACCTTTAGGTGAAGCAGCTATCGACGAAGATTTGGCGGAAGCGATTTTGAACAGTAACACAGCGGTCAGCGACCTCGACGCTCACAGCAACGAACACAGCATCGAGGTACAGGTACCGTTTATCCAGCATTTATTTGCAGATGCAAAGATACTGCCGATTGTGGTTCCTCCGAGCCGAGAGGCTGTTTCGCTTGGCGAGGCCGTCGGCGGCATTGTCGCCGGTGAAAAGAATAAAAAAATCGTCTGTATCGGCTCGACCGATTTGACCCATTATGGCCCACGTTACGGTTTTACACCGATGGGCACAGGCGCCAAGGCCTTGCAGTGGGCAAGCGAGGTCAACGACAAAAAATTTATCGATTTGGCCCTGAAACTCGACGCAATAGGTTTGCTCGCAAGCGCCGCTGAGAACCTCAATGCCTGCGGCGGCGGTGCAGCGGCGGCAGCGGTCGCAGCAGCTAAAAAACTCGGCAAAACAAAAGGCGTCTTGCTTGCGCATACCAATAGTAACGAAGTGATGATGAAAAAGATGGGCACCTCAAGCACCGAGGCTGTCGGCTACGCAGCGATAGTGTTCTAATTCGTATCACGTTCCTGTCGCCCCGCACTCAGTAAAAGCGTACGGAAAAATATAAAGAAATTAAAAACACGAGGTTGAAATGGCCGAAAAAAATGATATGTCAAATCCGGATTGTAAAAGCGCGTCTCACAACGGACATCTATGCTACGTTGTCTCGCAGGGTTTTCATCTGACCAATATGAAAGAATATAACGCTATGGTTAAAAACCCGCAGTTTAAATGTCGGCACTGCGGACGCGCGGCTAAAGAAGCAAAGAATCTTTGTGAGCCGGCAAAATTCTAAGTGCATAAGGCAAGTGCCGAGAATTGGGCGGCCGGCCCAAACGGTCTTTTACTACGGTAATTTTGCGGGGTCCTGCTGGTAGAAAAGCTGCAGCTCATCGTAAAGCTCAGGATGATATTTTTGTAATTGCTTCGGTTTTTCGAAAAAACATTCAGTGGCGACAGCGAAAAATTCCGCTGGATTGGTTGCGCCATATTCATCGAGGATAGTTTGTCGATTGCTGCTGATGTCACTTTGGAGCTTCTGGTAATCTTTTTGCAGCACACGCGCCCACGCGATGTAATTCGAGCGTTTCTGAAGGACCGGCGTGCTGTCACGTTTGCCGGCGGAGCTATCGAACTGATGCGCAAACTCGTGATAAACAATATTGTGGCCATCGTGCATATCCGCTGCGCTTCGGCGGACATCATCCCACGATAAGACCACCGAGCCCCTGTGCCATGATTCACCCAGCCGAACCTGCGGGCCTTCGGCGACGACCCCCCACGCCAGATGCTCGGCATGCGCAGCTACGTATGCCTGCGGATATACGAGTATGGAATAAAGGCCGGGATAGTAATCGGTTCGCCGATGCAAAAGCAGGATACAGGCCTGAGCGGCAATAGTGACCTTTATCTGGTCGGTTATCTGCAGGCCGCCGCAGCCTTCGAAGTGTTTTTCGCCCAGAAAGACAAGGATATGTCGCTGCAGCTCAGCCTTATCCTCCGGCGGCAGCTTATTATAGTAAGGTACATTACTTTCAAGAATCGCCAGCCAATCCTGAGGAAACGGGCGACTACCGAGCCTTTTTCGCCGCCAGTTCTTAAACCCAAACATAGAACAGTCAGCCTTTGCAAAATTTGATAGTAATATTGTCTCGTATCGAACAGAAACAGCAGAGTTTATACCGCACCTATTTAATTTTTGCAACGTTAGTACTGTTTAAGTTACCGTCAATCAGATACTTATTTCTTAATCCAATCACACTCCCGTTAGGGATGGCTAACGCCATTTCTAAATAGGTGCGGTACAACGCAGCACGCAGGACGCAATACGAAAACAGCCAGCGGTGAGAGTCGAATTCGCCTGCGGCGAACAAGCTCACCGGGCTTGCTTTACCCGCCGTAGGCGGGCCACAACCTACGGTGAGGGTTCTATGTGCTGCGCGACTGAATAAAAACTATTTGGGATTCTAAGGTCTGCAAAGCCACAGAACTTCTGTGCCGTCGGGGCTGAAGATTTTGTGTACGACCTGCCTGTTGGGGTCTGGAATATTCGGTTCGCCGGGACGGATGATAAAGAGGACGCGGTCTTGGCGGTATTGTCCAACGGGTGGTTTGAAAAGTCCCTCGTACATAAAATACAATTTTCCATAGCGTGTGTAAATGTCCCACTCACCCGGGGTGGTAAACTCGCGGGGCTCGCTGAACCATTTTTTGGGGTCGCAGCCGAGCGCTACGGCGGTGATTACATAGGGCATATTGAAATGATTTGTGGTGAAAAAAACAGCGTCGAAATCATCGAGGCGTGGTTTGAGCCAGTTGCAGGCCTCTATAAGGTCGGTGTGAAAAAAATGGTAGGTTTGAAGGTTACGATTGAACCGGACGTAGAAGCGATGAAGGTATCGTATGTTCATAATCAAGGCAATCATAATGAAGATTGTGGCGGTTAGGATTGTGGAATTGCGGTTTTTTGCCCACAGCCATTGAAAAATGCCGATGGCACCGAGTGAGGCAAGAAGAATCAGGCTGCATAACCCCGGTGCACTGCGGAGGGCGCTTAATGAGAAGAACCGGCCGAGGGAGTCACCCACCGGATAGGTGATAATAAAGGCAAGCAGACACTTGGCGGAGAGGGATGTTTTAAGTCTAATGAGTATTATTGTCAGGCCTGCAAGCATAAGAGGGAGCATATACCAATAAAGCTGGCCCATGCCGGGCGGGGAGGTGAGAGGGGAGTCCTCGCCTTTTATAAACAGGAAATCGAGACCGAAGTGCTGAAGATAGCGGAGAGGTAGGTTTTTGATTGCAATGGTAAATGGAACAGAGCCTACCCAGTAAGGCTGAAAAGAAGCATGTCGACCGATACCTTCGGGATGAAAAATATGCAGGTAGGCCAATTGGCCGAAGGTTGCTGCAAAGGCAATGAAAAAGGCGGCGACGGCCGCAGCACCTTTCTTGGTTTTTATAGTTCGCCACCAGTCGGGAAGGGTGAATAAGACAATGGCGAAGAGAAAGGCCGGGACGAAGAGTCGGACGGACATATAGCCGAAGCAGCTGATGCCGGACAAGGCACCGGCGATGGCGGCGATAAAGGGTCGAGGTTGTGAGGGTTTGTTGTCACTTACGGGTAGGTTTGCCCAGAGCATAAGCGCAAGGGGCGCCAGGCCGAGCAGCGGTGCGTGGGTAACTTCGTGTCCCCATCTGCTTTGCTGAAGATGCCATGGGTCGACGGCCAGAAGAGCGGCGGCAACCAGTCCGGTTTCTGCATTGAATAGTCGTTTACCGACGAAATAAATCAGCCAGACTGTGAAGATGCCGCCGAGAGCGCCGGGCAGGCGGGTGGTGTATATGTTCATTCCGCCGATGGCCTGAAAGGGCAGCAGCATATAGACATATAGCAAGGGGCTGTTCCCGCCGAGATTTCGGACGTAATAAATCGGCCAAGGATTGCCGGAATAGTCTTTGCCGGTCTTGAGAAGACAATATGCTGACCAGGCATTGGCGGCCTCATCCTGATTGAGGCCTGGCGGGGAGATTTGGCCTAATTTGACCAAGCGCAGTAATGCAGCCAACAAAAGGATGAGCAGCAGGATTACGCCGCTGCGGCGCAAAAGCGGTGTTGGACGGTTGTTTTCCTGAGACAAAAGGGGTTCTTGGCAAGCCATAAGGAGGAAATTTATGTCCAAATTCCATTGCAGTCAAGACAAAAGACCGCAACAGCAGAATGGAGCCAGGGGTTGTTTTAAACTGAAAAAGACCCCGACCTTCAACCATAGAATCCTCGTAATGCCGGGAAAACCAATAAAGACAGCCAGCGGTCGGATTCGAACCGACAACCCCCGGTTTACAAAACCGGAGCTCTGCCATTGAGCTACGCTGGCAACCAAAGAGATAATAACAAAAAGCACCATTTCAGTCAATTTCCATAAAAGCTCAATCCTGAATCCGGAAAGGCAGAGCAGTTAAAAGCTTGACCTTGTCAGCAATTGGATTTATGCTTTTTATATGAAGGGCAGGACAGAAGACAAACGCTGGGAGCACTTTCCGCACGAGGCTGATATAGGCGTCCGAGGCATAGGAGCTACCAAAGAACAAGCGTTTGAGCAGGCTGCCGTCGCGCTAACTGCCGTCATCACGGAGCCGGGGAAAGTTGCACCAGAACAAGAAGTTGAGATAACCTGTGAGGCTGATGACGATGAGCTTTTATTGGCAGACTGGCTCAACAGCCTGCTGTATGAAATGGCTACGCGGAAGATGCTGTTTAGCCGATTCGAAGTCCGTATCGAAGGTAACCATCTAAACGGAACAGCCTGGGGCGAAAAAATTGATATTTCGAAGCATACGCCGACGACGGAAGTCAAGGCTGCCACATACGCTGAGCTGAGCGTTCGACAGGAGCAGGATGGAAGCTGGATAGCGCAGTGTATAGTGGATGTCTGAAGTGTAGGAGGTGTAAGATGGATTTGAAAACCATAAAAAAACGGTCCGACTACGAGTGGGTCATCGAGCCGGTCGGCAAGATGAATGTGCCTGCGATAATTTACGCCGATGAGGCACTTATCAAGGCGATGGACGAAAAGGTGCGCCAGCAGGCAGTGAATGTGGCGAGCCTGCCCGGCATAGTAAAGGCATCCTATGCGATGCCCGACGCCCACTGGGGTTACGGCTTTCCCATAGGAGGGGTGGCGGCCTTCGACCCGGACAAGGGCGGCGTGGTATCAGCCGGCGGCGTCGGTTTCGACATTGCGTGCGGCGTCCGCACAATAACCACGGGACTATCCATCGACGACATAGAACCTGTCAAAGAACAGCTTGCGGATTTGATGGCTCGCAAGATACCAGCAGGACTCGGCAGCAGGGGAAAACTGAGTTTAAATATAAAGCAGATGGACGAAGTGCTCGCAGGTGGTGCCCGCTGGGCGGTCGAACACGGCTACGGCACAAAAGAAGACCTTCTGCGTGTCGAAGAATACGGTGCGGTTTCGGGGGCGAAGCCTGAATGCGTCTCCGAACACGCGAAGAAACGCCAGGAAGAGGAGGTGGGCACACTCGGCTCAGGGAACCACTATATGGAGGTCCAGAAGGTCACAGAAATATATGATGAAAAAATCGCCAAGGCATTTAACATTGCCGTCGGCCAGATAACCGTCAGCATCCACTGCGGCTCTCGCGGCCTCGGCCACCAGATTGGCACGGACTACCTCAAAAAGATGGCTGCCGCAGCCAGTGAGTGTGGAATCGAGCTGCCGGAACGCGAACTCGCCTGTGCGCCCATCAACTCCCGCGTCGGACAGGAATATCTGGGGGCTATGCGGGCGGGAATCAACTGCGCCTTAGCCAACCGGCAGCTTCTTACGCATTTACTAAGAGGCGTCTTCGCCGATATGTTCCCAAAGGCTGAGCTTAAATTGCTCTACGATGTCTCTCACAACACCTGCAAAGAAGAGCTGCACAGCGTCAACGGCCAGCGGAAACGGCTGTTCATTCATCGCAAAGGCGCCACGCGTTCCTTTGGGCCGGGTGACCCGAGTCTGCCGGCTGAACTGCGGGACATCGGCCAGCCCGTCCTGATTGGGGGCACGATGGGGACCGCTTCGTATATACTGGTCGGCACCAACGAGAGTATGTCACTGTCGTTCGGCTCATCCTGCCACGGTGCCGGCCGAAGTATGAGCCGAACCGAAGCAACGCGACGGTGGCACGGCAGAGACGTCATCAAAAATCTGGCTGAGCAGGGTATTCTGATTCGCAGTCCGTCCTTCCGCGGAGTGGCTGAGGAAGCACCGGGGGCATACAAAGATGTGAGCGAGGTTGTGGAAGCGGCCCATCGGGCAAAACTATCGCGCAAGGTGGCCAAGCTGGTGCCTTTAGTCTGCATCAAAGGATAAAAACAGTTAGATGCGGCCGGCGTTGATTTGGTTCGGGGGCTGAACCTGGGGCTGGGCTTTTTCAGCTTTTCGCTGCAAGATGCCGCGTATCAGCCGGGAAATACCAATAGCAAAAAGTATCAAAGCAGCAATGAACCATCCCCAAACATCTTCGTCGTCGGGAATCCTGCCCCCACAACGTACAAAACCGATGCTGACGAGACCGGCAGAGATAATGAGTAAGGTTATTCCTGCGGTGAGGTTTTTTATCCATAATGGGCCGGTCGGCTTTGGGGGTTTTGGAAGTTTTAAGTCCGACAGCGGTGCACCCTTTTCGATGGCCGCCATTACCTGTTTATGGTCGAAACGTTTCTTGAGGTAGTAAACCAAACAAATGATAAGGACGGGGCTGGCCATCCCAAGGAACATAATAAAAATCATTATCCCAACACCTATAAGTTTACAAAACTCTGCCATTTTTGTTTCCTTTTATCTGATTGCGGGTTCGTTCAGCCTTTCCGATATTATCTTATTTTTATCGAGCCGACGTTTGTTTTCAGAATTACTTTTCCTTCGCCAGTCCCTGTGGTGCCATCTATGTTCTTGGAGATTTTACCTGTTACAGTCAAAGGCAGACGGGTTTCTATCGAGCCGACATTTGCCGAGGCGTGAAATACCGCTGAAAGGTTGTCCGGGCCGGCAAAATCGATCTCGCCAACCGAGGTAGAAATGTTGACGTTACAGGCAGCAGAGGCGTCCTTCGCGTAAACGACCTTGACTTCACCTACGTTGGTGGTAAGGTCGGCGCGGCCGGCAATTTCTCTGCAGATGATGGCGCCGACGTTTGTCTGGGCCTCTATAGGCCCTGTGATATTATCTATTTTCAATTCGCCGACGTTTGTCCTAAGATTAAGAGCGGTCTGCCTCGGCACGGTTATACTGAAGCTGACGCAAATCGCATCGTTGTTTGCCGTCGGGGGCTTTTCGATTTTTACCTCGAGCCTGTTGCCGGCAGGCTCGAGCTTTATCTGGGTTTCCTCAGCCAGTTTTTGTGCCTTTTCCTTTGTTGCTGCCCTTGCTGTGATTTTGGCGGTTACGCTGCAATCAGTGGAATCGCCGCCGGTGACTGTAATTGAGCCGACAGTGGTATGGACATCGAGGGTCTGGCCCGTGGCGATTGGAGCCGATACCTGCACCGTCCTTTCGTATTTGGCCTTGAAGGTGTCGCATATATTGATACAGCAGCAGCCAACCAACCCAATAGCTGCCAATAACAAGCAGGCCAAAAGCGGTGTAGTACATTTTATAAAAAGCTGCCTTTTCATTTTTTTCTCCTTTCGGTCAAACGAATCCCCTTAAAAAACAGTCTTTCAACGCATAGGTTATCCCGATACCGTGTTGGATTGCTCAAGGCGATTCGTGGATTAACTTGAATAACTTATCCAGTCCTTCCGGCGTGTCGCACTGCCCGGGTTTTATAAGTCCACGTTTCTCAAACATTTCTATCCATCCTCGTTTTTTGGCGAGCGCTCTGGCCCTTTCAAAATTTTCCTCGTTAATAAATCCATCAACCCATGTCATCCTAAAGTTCAAACTTTTCAGCGGTTTGATAAAAACGTAACCTTGGGCAATATCCGAAAGCACAGTTTCATTGTTAGTCGCAAAATACATGCTCCTGCGGTCTCTGAGGTTCGCAAAAGGCGAATCTTCTACATCAAACCCCACGGGCTTATTGCCATTTTCCATCATTATTTTTTCGATGAAATCGATGATGAGCGGCCGGGATATCGGCTGACCGCCGATCAGGACCTCTGGGCCGAAATGAGGCTGATGCAGGCAGACCTGAAAAATGCGGTCTCCATATTTCTCATAAAGGATGCAGCCAAATCTTGGAGCCGTTTCAACAAGTCGGTATCGTGTAAAAGAGTGCATATACCCTATCTGGACGAGTGCCTTACCATGTTTCGCCAGCACCTCCCGTTCAAGAACATCAGCCATGAACGGGTCATGAGCCTTCACAAATTCTTCGTACTCTTTAGTGGACGGAGATGTCGGCAGGTCAACAGCCTCCCAGTCACCCTTGTCCATCGCGATGACCTTAAACTTTTCAGCTTGCGGAGGTAACTTGTTATTGAGCTGCCAGATTGCTTTGATAATGTCCATATACTCTTTATAGCCGAGGTCAGGGTGGGCATAGTCCCGGAAAATGCGCAACGCTAATTGTTGGTCGTATTCCTTACCGGTCACCAATTGATTCACTAAGGGTGTATTTTTGTATCTTAAAAGTTCCATTGCGAAGTATCTGACACCTGCCTGATGATACAACGGGTCAATGAGGTCCGCAAAGAATTCACAATTTTCCCGAACCTCGTGCATTTCGCCGAGAATAACGACATCGTGGTCTTTGAACTTATCGAGCACATATTGCACCGGGGTTTTGGCATGTTGCTTGAGATAGGCGAGATACGGAGAGTAATCAGGAACTCCCCGGTCATTGACATCCATCGGATGTGGTCTGGCAGCGCTTGTTCTGTGTATTTTAGGGGTATTCGAATCAGCAAGAAGCACACCCAGCACAACAAAGAAAGCCAGTGTACCCAGCGGCATTATGCGTCTTTCCGATAATTTTTTCATTATTCCCCTTTATGTTGATGCGTTACATTGTGAAAGCCTTTTTGGTATTATCTTATTTTTATCGAGCCGTTGTGCGTTTCGAGTCGCAATTTTCCCTGGCCTTGGCTGATAGTTCCTCTTAACTGTCTTTTGCTCACCTCTCCTGTTACGGTGATGGGAAGGTCGGTATCTATTGAGCCGTTATGGGTTGAGACATCGACTTCGGCGGAAAGGTTTGGCGGAGCGGTAAAGTCTATTCCGCCATTGTGGGTAACTATCGATATATCGCAAACGGCAGAAGCGGATTTACTGCAGTCTGCCTCTACACTGCCGTTGTGCGTTAGCAGTTCCATATCGCCCGAAATTTCCTTACAAGTGATTTTGCCATTATGGGTTTGCAGTTTCATCGCACCGGAAACGCTGTCGGCGGTAACCCTGCCGTTGTGGGTTGTGGCGTTTACCTGGCCTGTGATATTTGTGATATCGACGGACCCATTGTGCGTCGTCAGCTCGAGGTTGGCCTGATTCGGCAGCGTTACGTCAAAGCTTACACTGACGGATTGATTCATAAAACAGGACGGCTGTTGTACTTTGGCTGTCAATTTGTTTCCGGAAGGCTCAAGTGTTACTTTTGTTTCATCAGCGAGTTTTTTGGCCTCTTCGTCCGAGCCGGCCCTGGCGGTAATCTGCGCTATAACATTGCAATCGGCTGTTTCGCCGCCTCTTATCGTGATTGAGCCATTATGTGTCTGTGCTTCAAAGCTTGAGCCGGCTGCAAATGGCGCCGACAGCTGAACCGTTCTTTCATACTTCGCTGATGCCGGCAAGCACCCAACCTGGATGCAGCAGCCAGCTACAGCAACCACCAAAGTCACCAAGCAAACCATCGATACTTTTGTGAAATACCTATTTTTCATTTTGCAACTCCTTCCAATTGACCATTTCTTCATTTTTTTGTAACGTTTTGCTGGATTTTGCATCTGTATTCAGCAGCGAGACATTATCGCCGTTCTGAGGGTTTGTCGCAAGTTCTCAAGGGTAAGTTTCAAAAAACTGAAACTTGGCGCTAGATAAGTGCGACTAAAAATATGAAAAGGAGTACTTTTTGACAGCCGATGCGGGAAAGACCCAAAGCGGGGACTGGTTGGACAGGCTGTTAGGCGGGGACCAGGCTGTCTTCGCCCAGTTTGTCGACCGATACAAGGATACGGTCTTTCTGTGCTGCCGGACGCTGGGGCTGAAAGAAGATGAGGCTGAGGACGTGGCCAGCGAGACATTTCTGGCGGCCTATAAGGGATTAAGCCGATATAAAGGCCGAGCTCAACTGCACACATGGCTGTGGGCAATAGCGTACCGGCAGGGTGTAAGTTATCTGCGTAAAAATAAAAGAATACGGCAGCTTTCAGATGAGCTGGAGGAACAGGGCGGTCGTAGTAAAGAGCAGACGCCGCCGGCAGCAGCACAGAAAAGTGAACAGGAGAAAGTCGTCTGGGACGCAGTCGGGAAACTGCCAAGGTTTTGGGCTGTGGCGGTTATTCTCTACTACAGAGAAGAAAAAATGATAAGTGAGATTGCAAAAATAATGCGAATAAGGGAAAATACCGTTAAGACGCACCTGTTCAGGGCCCGCGGCAAATTGAAAGAAATCCTGGCTCCTGTGTTTGGAGAAGACCTCGATGTCGATTGATAAACTAAACGAAGGTAAGTTAGATAAAATTCTAAGGCGGACTTTGCAGGCACCCTTGCAGCCGAGTCCAGCCGACTTTACCGAGAGGGTTCTGAAGCAGATAAGAGCAGCCGAAGAGCAGCGGGTTCTGGCGAAGGTGGTCTGGCAGGAAAGGCTTGCGCTGGCCGGCTGCATCGCAGTGGCTATTGCCGGGATTGCCGCCGCAGTAACCTTCGCTGTTATTGACGGGGGATTCACGCCGACCGTCCAGTTACTTATTTATAGAATCAGCCAGAATATACAAACCTTCAGCAGCCAATGGCAGCTTTATACTGTCTTTGCGGGGATGTTTGTCTTTGCAGGCTACAGCCTTATCGACTTGTTAGTGAGCGATTAGGTAATCTTAGAGCCTATCTCCTGATTGCATATCGATGTTGATAATAATTGACGCCGTTGATAGCAATACTTATAATACCGCCATTCATTTAGGATGTGGCAACCAGAAGGTTTTAAAAACAAGGGTAACTATTATGAAAAGAAATAATCTGCCTATCCTATTGGTTATCGGGTTGACTATCATTGTAATTGTCAGCGGATGTGTCGAACGCCAGCTTACAATAAATACAAAGCCGCAGGGGGCGTTGGTTACCCTGAACGACGAAGAAATAGGTGTCTCACCTGTTACGGTTTCGTTTAACTGGTATGGCGACTACAACGTGAGGATAAGCAAGGAAGGTTGCGAAACCCTGAAGACCCACCGCAGGTTAAAGGGGCCGTGGTACGACAGCTTTCCGTTCGACTTTTTCGCCAACTGCCTGAATCCGAAGAGAATTGTTGATTCGTACGAATGGACGTTTGAGCTAAAGGAAAAACAGGAGCCGGAAAGACAAAAGCTCATCGAGAATGCAAGACAGTTAAAACAACAGTTGCATTAGCTGCTCTTTTATAGATTTGGGCCAGTTTGTTAGCTGCGGTTTACAGAAGATTGTCGCGATACCAGCCTATGGCTTTTTGCAGTCCATCACGAAATGAGACCTTTGGTTTGAAGGCGATTAGTTTTTTGGCGAGGGAGATGTCGGCGAGGGAATGTTTTACATCGCCGGGGCGAGGGTCTGCGTAAATCGGTTTTATATTTTTGTCTACAAGCTCATTAATAATTTCGATGGTTTCGTTGACGGTTACAGCCTGGCCGCAGGCGATGTTTACTACTTCACCGGAGGTTTTCCTTGCGCGGGTAGCAAGTAAATTGGCCTCAACGACATTATCAACATAAGTGAAATCGCGGCTCTGCTCTCCATCACCGTAAACGGTCGGCTGCTCATCCTTTAGTATGGCTGTAACAAAAGCCGGTATCGCAGCGGCATACTGGCTGGTCGGGTCCTGATGCGGGCCGAAAACGTTGAAATACCGCAGTGAAATGGTCTCAAGGCCAAAGACCTTAGAGAAAACAGAACAGTAGTATTCGCCTGCGAGCTTGGATGCGGCATAAGGCGAGAGAGGATTAGGCGACATTGTTTCCACCTTCGGCAGAGTTGGTGTATCACCATAAGCTGAGGAGCTCGACGCATACACAAAGCGTTTTATGCCGGCATCGCGAGCCGCCAATAGAAGAGTAAATGTCGCATTAAGGCAGTGCTGATGTGTTGCAGCCGGGTTGTCAACACTACGCGGCACCGACGGCAGAGCGCCCTGGTGCAAACAGAAATCGATATCCTTCATTGCTGAGCGGGCTACATCTTCATCGCCCATATCAGCTTCGATGAATTCAATTTCGTCGATAATATTGGCGAGGTTAGTTTTTTTGCCCGTCAGGAGATTATCAACAACCCTTACGAAACAGCCCTGCGAGACGAGCCTTTTGCAGATATTCGAGCCGATAAAACCTGCGCCGCCGGTTACCAAAAATTTTTTCATCAGAGAATCCCTTTATACAACTTTGTTATCCTGTTAAACGGGAGCCGCCATTCGGACTAAATTGGATGGGCAAGCTGCAACTTTTGATATTCCTGATAAAACTTGAATTGCTCTTCGAAGTAGCCGCCTTTGAGGGCCTTTACAGCGAGGATTACGCAGCCCAGTATCGTTGCATTCACCTGTCTTAGTTCGCGAATAGTCCTCAGAGCAGCACCTCTTCTTGTGGCACCGGCATTGAGTACGAGAATTGTGCCGTCTGCATACTTTGCCAGTATCTTGGCGTCGCTTACCAGCAGCACAGGTGGGCTGTCTAAAATGATATAGTCGTAGTTTTCATGCTGGTCCTTAATCAGCCGGCCCATCCGTTCGCCAGCGAGCAGCTCCGCCGGATTGAAAGGCGAGGGGCCGGCATCAATTACATCGAGGCCTCCAATTCCACTGGGTCTGATGACCTGCTGATAATCCACCTGCCCCAAAAGCAAACTGCTCAATCCCAGCTCGAGTCTCTCCTGCGGCTGTCGAACCCGTGGCTTCGGAAATATAGTATGCAAACTTGGGCGTCTGAAGTTGGCGTCTATAAGCAGAGCTTTTTTATTTTCGGCGACAAAAGTTGCTGCAAGGTTAACTGCGACGGAGGTTTTTCCGTCGCCTGGCATCCCCGCGGTAACAAGCAGAACCTTCAGAGCCTCTGCACTGTCGGATGAGAGCGTTAAATTGGTCCGAAGCCGCCTGTAGGACTCACTAACAACAGAATAAGGGGCCTGACGGACGACATGACAGAGGTCAACATCGCGGAGATTCTCGTCCTCGGCTGCATCAGGGATAATACCCAAAAGCGGGATATTCAGGTATAAAGCAACGTCTTTTGGCGTTCGCACCAAATCATTGAGCAGCTCAATGAGAAGAGCAAGCCCTATACCGAACGCGAACCCCAAAATTGTTCCGCCCGGGAAATAAACCATCCTTTTTGGGGAGCTTACCTCCAGAGGAATAGGCGCATATCCAATAAACTGCACCTTGGGTGTTTCCGGATCGCCGTACATTATCTTGAGTTTTTCAAGCTGCCCTTTGATTTCATCCATCATTTGTCTTCTTTCATCTCTGATAGTTACTTGCTTATCATACTGCGTGCGGGCCAAATCAGTTTCCCTTTTCTTTGCTTCAGCTTCCTGCCGCACGCGTTCCAACTCTTCAAGACTGCTCTTTTGAACAGCCAACTCGTCCTGCGCATTTTTAAGATTTGCCTGGCGGGTCTGTTCGGCCATCTGCACCCTTCTGGCTTCCCTCTTTTCCTCCACGGCATTGATTAGTTCCCGCAAATCTCTAACGACTCTATGGTCTTCGCCAAACTTGGCAAGTTTGCCCAGCATCTGTGACTGGAGCGCATAAAGCTGCTGGGCAAGCATAACCATAACTGGGTCGCCCTCCACCAACTGTTCGACCTGAGGGGTAATCGGTCCTGCAGCCTGTTGACTAAGTGTTTTTATTTGAGTCTCAGTTTCCTGTATTTGCAGAACAAGTTTGCTCTGCTCGACCTCCAAATCATTCAGTTTTATTGTTGTCGTGTCGCCGTAATAGACCTCCCTACCAAGGTCATAGACGTTATAAGTCTTACGGGTGTCTTCTATCGCCCGCTCTACATAATCCAATTCCGCCTGAACGGCGTCTCTCTGGTCTGTAAGCTGTCTCATTCTTTCAGAAACACCGCTTTTGGTCGACTGTCTCTGGGAGTTGATGAACAGGTCCACCATCTCGTTCACTATAAGTGTTGCTTCCTCTTTATCGCGGTAAGTCATCGACATGATAATATAATCACTATCCCTTTGAGCCGCAGCGCTGAAGTTTTCCTTCAGATCTTTCACAGCTTTTGTGATTTTTTTGGATTTAATGTCCCCAAAGCGATTGAACCATTTTGTCTGTTGAATTTTGTCCCTGGCGACCAGCTCTTCCAAAGTTCGCTGCTGTTTTATGAGGGAGGCCATTGACACGCGATGGCCGTACTGGATGTCCATACCCACCTGGCCTCCTCCGATAACCATAGGGTCTCTTTCCACGGGTGGCAAAACTCTGATAAAAGTCTGGGCGGTATATTTCGGGGCGTATTTAAGCACAAGATACCACGATATGCCGCCAGCCACAAAACCTAATGTAGTCAAAGAGACTACCAGCAGCACGTGCCTGCGCAACATCCCGTAAATTTCCTTTGGCGTAAACGTAAAGGCGGCGGCTACAGCAGGTCTTGGTCCTGGGGGTCTTGCTGCTGTGCGAACAATCGTTTGTTTTTGTTCTTCTGCCATTTTAATTTTAATCGGCCAAATCCCCCGAAGGTTGCTATGAGCCTTGTTCCAAATCTCGACGGAGGGGGAAAGCCTCAATCATTCCCCAAAAGTCCTGGTTCATATCCTCATTTAATCGCGTTTCAGGCAAATCACTCGGAGTTCGCGTCACGGGCGCCTGCGCGGGAAAGCCGTTCGACAGCTGATTTTATCCGCTCTTTAACTGTCTGCGGCAAACTATCTTCGCCTATTTTTAGGGCCTGTCTGTAGGCGGCAAGTGCCTCATTTTTGGCCACGAGTTTCTCCTTTGTCATACCTAAATGATCATAAACCTCTGGAGGCGCGGAGATGCTCTGCTGCTCATACTGTTGCAGAGCAGCCTGGAGAGACTCGGCGGCCTCCGAATACTTGCCATTTTTGTACAGTGCATAAGCATATGTGTCCAAGACGCTGCTGTCATTCGGTGTTAAGTTGTGGGCACGTTCAGCATACTCAAGCGCCTGGGGCAGTTTTTGGTCATTCTCAGCCAACAGATACGCCAGATTATTTAGGACACTTACATCATTCGGCTCTTCAACGAGCAAACTTTCGTACTCAGCGATAGCATTTCTAAGGTAATTATTATCGGAAGTTTTGTTGTAGGCCACGGCCAGAAGCGTTGCTTTTTCAATAAGGCACCTCAACCTGCGGGGATGGTCAGGCCCCAGTAGCTGAATGCACTTGTCAAGGTAATGTAGAGCCTTGTTGTATTCGCCGCTGATTTTCATCAAATTAAACATTGTGAGATTAACGGAAAGCGAATTCGGGTCGCTTTCAAGTTTTTCGTTGCAACACTTCACTACTGTATCGTGTCCGAGCAGCGTATACATACCCTCCAAGATATCAGCAGTAGCAACCTCGTCTGTGCCGGCTTTATCAAGAGCGCTGCGGCAATACTGTGTGGCGGTTTCCCTGTCACCGAGTTTCATTTTGGCCTCAGCCATTCGGAAATAGGCAGTAGGGGCGCTGTCGCCATCAATATATTTTCCGGCTTCTCTAAAGAGCTTATTGGACTTGTCGGCCAACAGAAGCGTCTGCAAATATCCAGACAGCGCCTCTTGATTGGGTTTGCCGTCTTTCTTGCTCTGCTGCATCGCCTGTTCGTACAATTGTTCGGCCCTGTCAAGCTCTCCCTGTACCCGGGCAAAGGCCGCTGCATGAGTAAGCCACAACACACTATCGGGAAATTTCTCTAAAGTCTGGGCATAGAACCTTTTCAAGTGTTCTTTTCTGCCAAGCTGCCAGTAAACCTGTTCGAGAAATATCCTGCTTTCCGGAGGGGCCTGCGGATGGCTGACGGTGGCCTCAAGCTCGGTTATCGCATCCTCTGACCTTCCCGCGCAGGTAAGCCCGTGCCAGGGCGATTCCCGTAACCGGGTCGTTTAACAACAACTGGCTCTTTTTAAGGTCAGAGATGGCTTGACTATAATCCGCCCTGATGAGATTTATCTGACCTCTCAGGCGCAACCCATAGCGTTGTTCTCGTCGGTCTCAAGGCTTCGATTCGCCAGATTCAGTGCCTTGTCGAGTTGTCCCTGCCTCAGTGCCAGCCACGCCTCAAGCAACAGCATCTTGGGTTCATTCGGATACTCTTCCCTGATGCTTTGCAATTTCTGGTCGGTCTCCTTGACCAAACCGAGCTTAAGGAAAGCCTGGGCCTGAAAAAGACGATTCTGGAGGTTGTTCTCGAGCGACAAAAGCTCTTCAGAATATTTTCTTATTCCCTGCTCGTCAGCGGTTCCGTCGGCAACGAGCAAAAGCCCTTTGACGGTATCGGTGTCTTTTGGGTTGGCCTTATATAACTGCTCAAGAAGCTCTTTGGCCTGTTTGAACTGGCCGGCCATGATGTGATAATTCCATAACAATCTTTCATCCTGCGACTGTGCAAGTAACCGCTCGGCCTTTTCGTTCTGGCCCGACAGCCGATAGCACTCGGCGTAGGCGCCAAGTACGTCCTTGTTTTGAGGCTCTATAGCAAGGGCCTGTTCAAAAGCCGACGCTGCAACGGCAAAATACGCCTCCTTCTGCTTGGCGTCCTTTTCCTTGACAGCTACCCTTGTAGCCATTTTGCCCAGCAGCAGAGCATTGAGCACGGTTGGAGAGTTTTTTTGTAAATTCTGCCTCAGTGCCAGTGCCTTCTCCGGCTCATCGTTGCTTATATATTCGGCGTAGAAACTGATTAACTGCAGGTCACCCGGATTCAGAGCTAATGCCCTTACTAAGGCGTCCTTCGTTTCAGTTAGCTGGTCAGGTGTTACGTTACCACCAAGCTTTTCATTTCGCCCCAGCAGTACGAAAGCCAATCTTTTAGCAATACTACCGTCCAAAGGATTGAAAGACCAAGCCTTTCGTGCGTCTTCAATAGATGCGTACTCATTCCCGATGGCGGCGTTAATCGTGCTTCTGAGCATATAAGCATACGAAAAGACAGGTTTTTGCTTCAAAGACTCGTTAGCTTTTGTCATCGCATCTTTCCATTGCTCTCTGCCTACGGCGATACGAGCGAGATAGAAATCGCCCTGGCAGCCGTCGAGGTTTTCCTGGCGGGCTATATTTGCCATTTGCTCTGCCAGCTGCCAGTCCTTGACCTGAATTGCCACGTCATAAAGAGAAACCGCAGCAAGACGTTGTGACTCCGTCATTTTTCCGTCAGCAGATGCAGGAGCCGTTTCAAGAACCTTCTTAAATTCCGAAATTGTTTTGTTAGGCTCGTTGTTGTTCTGGTAAAATGTGCCGAGACTCATAGCCCTGGCAACAGGGTCAGATAAACCGCCCCGAACACTTTCTTCGATTTCATAGACTCTTTGAGGAGGGATTTTATCCGGCTGAGGCTCCGCAAGTATCTGTTTGTAAAACAGAGCCGTTAGGTTGTCCGGGAAATACTTCATAAATGTATTGATAATTTCCTCGGCCTCTTTGAACTTTCCCGCCTCTATATACCTCCTAATAATAACCGCTACAGAACTGGCGCCCACGGAATTAGGCTCTATCGACAGCATTTTTTCTGTTAATTTAGCCAGGGTGTCGTAGTAGCTGGCCAACTCGGCTCGCCTGAGCGCATCAGCCCCTTCCACTTCAAGACGCTGTTGCTCATCGGTTGCTGGTACAGGCCGAGAAATAATATCTCGAACCTGCTTTTGGACAATGGCGCCTTGAAGCTTTCTGGACTTCGCCCAGGCAAGCTCCCAGTTAAGTTTAATCGTGTTCGGGTCATCGGGTGCAGCATTAACCAACTCCTTCTCAGCTTCGTCAAACTGTCCGCCCTCGATATAAGCCATGGTGCGCAACACTTTGCTTCTATTGTTGGCGCCGTAGTTGTCCTCAAAAAACTTTACCACAGTTGAGGCACTGGCATTGTTCCTGAGTTTCAACAGGACCTCCGCATAATCCAAGAGTGTTTCAGGTTTTGTGTCGTGAATTCCAGTAGGTGGACTCAGGGCGCTTATGAAAAACTCATTTGTTGCGCCAATCTCAGTAGTTTTTCTAAAAATCTGAGCCAGCCAATATGCGAGCACCGCATCCGTTCGCCCAGCGGCTTTGTTCTGCTCATAGGTCGCATAGAGTTTCCTGATTGCAGCAGTTTCATTTCCCTTGGCGAGCTCCAGCATACCCTGCCACTTGGCTACCGTAGGGTCTTCACCGCTACCAATAAGCTGCTCAATTTGGTGCACCGCTTCCTCGGCTTTCGATATCAGCTGCTGCTTCTGCGGCGCGGCCGTTACGCCAGAACGCTGAGGGTCAAGTACCTGCTCGATGTAACATTGTGCGAGCAAAGAATACAAAGTTATTCTGTTGCTCTTGTTCGCCCATCGCTTGGGCCCAGGCTTATCCTGAGCATCCGGCAGTGTAAGCGCACTATTGAGTATCTCTATCGCTCTTTGGATATTGGGTAATTGTCCCTTGACGGAATACTCGATATAGTTCACAACAGCTGCATTTATGGCGTAAGCCGCATTTTCCTTGTCTAATTCAAGTGCCTTTTCCGCTGCCTCTACAGCCTTGTCAACATTCTTGGAACCTACAAGCTGGTGGTATCTGCATAAAGCCGAAAATACCTCCGCACTGGTATTGAACCTGTCCACAAGTGACTGGTACTGCGACTCGAGGGCTTCAAGCTGTTCTTTATTTCTACTATCGCGCGCTATATCAAGCTTCATTTGGAGCAGGTTAATATGCGTCTTTGGATTATCACTTGCGAGTTTAACAGCCTGCTCCAAGATTTTCTCAGCCTGCTCGCCGGCTTCTTTTTTTTTGCTGAGGTCGCCTCTCGAAGCCGCGATATTACCTTTTTCCTCGATTGCTCTGGCCAAAAGCCAGTAAGTATCAACATTACCCGGTTGAAGTTTCCGAACCTCTTCCAAATCATTAATTGCGCACTCAAGCGATTCATAGGGGTCGGTAACCGCACCAGCTACTGCCGTCTCAAGAGTGGCTCTGCCCCTGAGCAGATGCAGGTATGCGCTCAGCTGGCTGTCGCCCATCTCCGCCTGCTGTAGTCCAAAAGGCTCCCAGCGGGCCGTTTTTTCGTTAAGCAGCCCTTTAGCTTCCGCCACTTCCATCAATTCCGACGCCTGTGACGCAATTTCCTGCCAGGGTCCGCCACCCGTGAAGCCAACAACGCTTTTGGCCATTATGTAAAGATAGCTCAAGCGTGAGAGGCGTGCCTTGATGTTCTTGGGGTCTATCTGAATCACCGTGTTCCAGCAGCCAAGAATATTATCCCATTTGTCAATATTGATGTAAGCATCGGCAATCTTAAAGAGCAGTTCTATCCTGAGCGAATCAGACTTTACCCGAACACGTGCTCTATTGTAACTGATAGCAGCCTCTTCATATTTTCCTGCGAGCAAAGCCGCATCACCATCCTTGATAAACTTTTCCGGGTCCCTGCTCAAATACAGAAACACTCCGATGGCAACGAGCACCCCAAGCGCGAATATCAGGGAGCCAATAATTGCAACTTTCTTATTTAATTTCCTTCTCGCCATAATTTTCATTCCTTTCGCTAAAACCTCGCGACCGACGACCAAAACCTACCTTTGTCTGTCATCGTCCGTCAATCGTCACCTACAACTTCTCCCAGTCAGGCCAGTGTTCTTTCTCTAAAAGAGGCAGAATCACACTCAAAAGTCTTTGGCCTGCTGATACCGCCTGCTCCTCCGACGGGCACGTTTGCACACCGAACTCCATATTAAAGAAACTCATCTCAACTTTGGAGAAGTACGAATATTGGCGTAAGAGGTTTTTACCGAGAATAATCCGGGTGTTTGTTCTGCTGTTTGTATACTCGCCGTTGACGCGGAAAATATACAAGACCGAAGACTTCGTACTGCTCTGCCAGAAGTCAGTATCCTTGCCGGTAAATACAACATACCTTCCCGGCAAGTGCTCCTGGCGGCCGACTCTGTTAAGCGTGAAAACAACATTATCGGAACTCAACTTTTGATTGCCGCTTCCTGTATAGCATTCTTCCGGCACATGCGGCACTATGTCCGGAAGGCCGTAATAAGTAATCAGCAGCAGACAGTAACGAACGGCGCTGTCAGCCGGTACACTAACATCTTCCAGTCGCCATTGAATGTAATCATGCGTGCCAAGCGCCTTGATGACTTCCTCGTTTTCGATTTTTGCTGTTGATACCACCTTATAGGGCGCCAAAGCTTTCTCATCGAGGAGGTCTAAAGATTTCTTCAGCGGCAGCGGCTTTTTCTTTAAGTATACGCCGAAACTTTTTATTGCGATGGACATACTGACCCCTGCCAGCGCAAGGATACCCGCACATATCAAGAAAGCCGGCTGCTTATAACTTTTGAATATATCCTGCATCCCAAATTCCACCTGCGGTTTCACATTTTTCGCTTGCGAACCACGATATCCTCTGCCGGTTCGCTGAGGCTGCCGTCTTCAACAAACAAACCCGACATAAACCACGCAAGCAGGCCATATAAACCAAACGCTAACGGCAACATCGACATCCCGAGTATATCGTGATAAACACCCTGAGCGTATCTGGGATGAATCATAACATAAATAAATCCGGTAACTGTAACCCGCACAATGTTACAGAATATTCCTATTGGTATAGTACTGACCAACAAAACAATTCTTTGCCAGATAGGTCTGTAGTGCAGATAGGCCATAGCGACGCCCAGAGCCAAGAAGGCTGTCAGCAATCGCATGCCGCTGCAGGCCTCAGCCACATCGAGTGGCGGCTCCAGCCGATGACCCTTGTAAATCACATTTATCACGACGCCGCTGGCCGTAGCCTGGAGGTCCTTAACCAAATTCAGCAAAAACGCTGCCACCGAAGCGGCCAACTGCCGCATCGGGATAGTCAGGCTCACATAATACCTTTCCGGCAACGGTACCGCAAACACCAAATAGGCAATCGGAAGCCAGGTGTATTTAACCAGCCCCCAGCCTCCCAAAAACAAAACGACCGCTCCAAGTGTTGCTATCATTCCGATTGGGCCCAAATAGCCATATCGCAGATGAACGATATTGAGCGGATAAAACAGAATTCCACATATAAGAAGAAAAAGACCCAGATAATTCGGCTTTGTTTGAAGATTCAGAATCTGCGTTCTGCGCTGGTTAAGAAAGTATAAGCTAAAAAGCGGAATCAGGAAGCCATGCGACCAACCGCTGTCGGTGATCCATCTGTGAACTATTTCATCAATCTCGCGGTGAAAAAGGTAAACGAATAGTCCGCCAATTATCAGCATCTTGATATAATTGTGCACTCCAAGCTCGCGCCACTGCTGCTTCGGTGCGGGCGATTCTGTTCGCTGCGTTGCTGCGATAAAAGAGGCGATGTTTTCCACCATAACCGAATTATTCTGCTAATTGTTAAATACACCTTTAGGAACTATATTCTCCAAAGGCCCATAATCGAATGGCCCGACATTGAAAGGCCCCAAAGGATTCCGCAGTCCAAAAGCTCTGTCCGAGAAGTTACGGTCATAAACGAAGCCGAAACCATAAGTTGCCCTGAAGGCGTTCCGCAGGACCGCCCGCCACATGGCTGTCGGATGGGTCCCGACATTAACCACATCGTTTGGTCTGATGAAGAAGTCCGGCTGTTCACCGCGGAATATCTTATCCAAATCAACCGTTACGATTTCCTCTTTTTTTCTGCTAAGCCTTCTAATTACCTCACAGGACTTCGGCCAGGCCAGCGGCCCCAGGCCGCCCGCTGCTGCTATGGCCATCTTCAATGTCATCGGCCGGCCCGTAAGATTGATGTAGCCTTGGTAGTTAGTATTACCCATAATATAGTATTCTCCGATAATATCAAGGGGCACATAAATAGTATCACCGGGCCTAATGATAATATTGTATCGGTAGTCACCGCCACGCAGCTTGTCGGCAGGAATCTTGATGACTCGCATCTGCATTTCAGAAACTTGCGTCAAATCCCACTCGAACTCCTCCGGCAATTGTTTCTTGAGTTCCGGCACAGCAGGAGGCTTTTTTGCCGGCTCAATTTTTGCCAGGGGTTTTGTTGGTATCGGCCGACCAACCTTGACAGGAACCCATTTCCCGTCTTGAAAAACCCACTCAATATCCTCAGCCTCACGAAGGTTTATCGGTTCACTGAGGATGTTCTGAGGGGCCGAGCGGGGCAATGGTTGCGGCAGTTCTTCAACATCTGCTTCCGACTGACCCTCATCAGTAAACTGCTCAAAACCTTCAGGCAGAGCTATTTCAGCCAGCTCTTTGTCTGTTACCATTTCCGAGGAGGTTATAACCAATCCGTTGTCGGGCGACTGCCGTTGTGCCCGCGGAGCTATTATCTCGAGCATTTCCTGCTCAGAGGGCGCTGCCTCATTTGCCTCTGCGGCGGCTGGTGCGGTCGGCGGCGCTGCCATTGCCTCTTTACCTGTAACAAGGCGGGTAACATAAATGTAACTTGTGTTGAATTCGCTTATGCCTCCTGCCGTCGCAAGGGCATCGGTCAGTCTGTAGTCGTACCGCGGAATCATGTATCTGCTTGGGGTCGGAATGCCACTGCCCAATATAGAAAACGTATGCTGTTGTGAGCTCATCAAAGCCACAGAAACAGAAGGCTCCTTTAATATGCTCGGCGAAAGAATTCGCTTGATTTCCTCCTCAAGCTGCGATTCGGTCAACCCTACCGCCTCGACTACCCCAATCTCAGGTATGGATATTTTGCCGCTCTCGGTAATAGTGTAGTCGTTTGTAAACATAATGCCTTCCTGCTGTAATTCGAAAACAGATATCCTGACGACGTCACCGGGGCCGAATACATAGTCAACTTCGTAAGGTACGACATCGACAGGCTTTGGGTCCTCTGCCACTTCCCACTCCGAGGGGGTTTCCTCCGCCACGCCCAACGAATCTAATATGACATTGACAGCCGGCACAGGACGGAACCTGCCCACCTGCGCCGGGTCAAAGAACTTGTCGCCGCAGCCGGTCAGATAAACAGCCAGCGCCGAGGCGAGCAATATAATCGGTGTGGTCGGCCATTTTTTCATACGGCAAAACCATCCAAAAGACGGCACCTCAAATTCTTTCCTCTAAAGGCTTTCAGGGGGGGTACCCCTCCTGCCTGATGAAACTTATCGGTTTGATACACCCTCGTCTTGATTTTTTAACTGCTATAAGGTCAGTATCACAGAGATATTAAACGCTTTTACTTACGCCGCCGTAAAAAGCAGTTTTCCCGCAACGGCTGAATGATAATGACGCCCACCACACCCAAAGGTCCCCCTACTCTCTCTTGTTTGTAACTACTGTCATAAAAAGCGGTTACAAAAGCGACAATCCAGCCGGTGAAACATCAAGGCCGCTCCTCGACTTTTTAAAACAGCCAATCGTTCTTTTTATACTTGTAGAGCAGAGGATTTGTTCACTTGTAATCTTTGTTCCAAGGCCGATAATTGCGGCAATATAGATAAGATAAAAAGGCTGTTTCCCGCAAAAAAAATTTGCTCCTATAAATTCTACGCGGGGCGTTAAAAACTTCGCATCAAATGCGCAAGTTGGCGAAAAAAAATGCAAAAAAATGTAAAAAATTTGCAAAAATTCGTAAAAATTTCAAGAAATTTGCAAAAATTGCACGAAATTGGTGCGTTTTGGACAGTGATTGAAGTACCCCCTTGCGCAAATGATTGAAGGCGTTAATGAGTGGATGAGTGGATGCGTGGATGAGGGTACAGAGTATTTTTGGTTCATAGTTCAATCGAGAAATTAGTCACAAACGCGTAGGCAAAATAAGGAATTTTTCATATCAAATGCGCAAGCAGAATAATGAGGTTTTTCGCAACAAATGCGCAAGTATTTTTGGTTTCCTTTTGACACGGATTGACCCGCCACACAGATGGCGGGCAGGCACTGTACAGCCTTCGGGGAAAAGTCAGTAGGTGGCGACGCCACCTAGCGCCAGAAGGTATATAAGTATATGCATATATACTTATGGAGTGCTTTAATGCTTGCGGTGTTTTGGGGCGTGGGTTGCAGAGTGGTGTCCCGTAAGAGACGCTGTGTGGTTGCTGCCGGAGGCCGACCGCCGGGGGGCGGATTTTTTTATTGCCGCAGGGGCTTTTTTGACTCGATGTAATGCTGCTGAACTGTCAGGGGTGATACCTAAGATACTTAGGTATTCTTTTTCTAAGTCCGAAATCCTAAATACTAAGCACTAAATCCTAAACTCTAAACAAATACTAATTACCAAAGCACGAAATTCAAAACGAAACTGGGGAGAATGGCACTACCTGTCAATGCCACATAGCGTCAGAAAGTATATTAGTATATGCGTATATGCATACATACTAATGTTATGATTTAATAAGCAGGGGTTTTTAAGTGAAGGTTTTGAAAGTGGGGTTTTTAAGATGCGGATTTTGGGTTAGGCAAGTTAGCTGGGTCCCCGCCAACGACCCCTGCCTACAACTTGCTGGGGCAGGCATGCGGGGATATCCGTTACGCCCGCCAAACGGAGTGGCGGGTAAACTTCGAGGCGATTTTGGGGGGCCTCGCCAGCACGCGAAGATTTTCGCCCTTGAGGAAACCGAGGGCGAGAGAGTTAGGTGAAAGGCAATTATTATAATTTTATAAATTTTGCTAAGAATCTTGGCCTTGCGTAAAAGGCCCTTGATGTTGAACCATGCCCGGCACCTTTTGTCCGCGGCTGAATATAATATCCCATTTTGCCCGTCAAAGCATTAAATCCTTTATCAGGATCAAGCAAAGTGTTTCGAACAAGGTCATAGTCTGCTTTGACAGCATCATAGAGTTCGCCGTGCAAATCAAATTCTAAGACAGAATGAATATAGCTTGGCTCATCAACGTTCTTGCCGACAGTCCTTGCCACAACCACTATTTTTTTAAGCTTTGCAAGAAGATGGCTTTCCTCAAATTCTTTCTGGCGTACATTTACAGGGTCGATCATCGTAATGGCCATAGTTTCTTTGAAGGCAAGTTTCCCGTCTTTTTGATATTTGAGCGGAATTGACTTTAATTCCCATGAGCCAAAATGCGGTTTAAGTCCATGCTGTTAATTAGACGGTTAGATATCCCAAAATTTCTTTTTCCAGCATAGCAAGACTAAAAAGATACTCGTTATGATTAAAAGTTTCTCTTAGCGGTCTTGCCGTTGTTTTCCAGCCGTAGCCATCAGTAATCCAGATAAATTTATGCTTTCCAGCCAAGGCATCAAAAAGATTCCTGTATTCGCCAGCGGTTGATTTTAGCTTTGAGCCCCCGCCGCCATAAAAATTGGTTTCAAAAATAAACAGCTCTTTTCCGTTGTTCACAACAAAATCATATATTCTTGAAGATTTATCAACCGGGACATCGAACCCCCATATTTCTTTTATTTTTTTGGCATTAGCTCCTTTTAAGTATTTATAATCCCTTCCTTTACATAAGTCGCTAATGAAAAACTCCACAATGTTTTCCATGCAATGCCCGCTTCTGTTTTTCCTTCCGTTGCTGTCAAGGCCTGCTTCAACGCCAATCATATAATCAACAAGATTTTTGATTTTTTGAGAAATAATCAAATCTTTTAGGCCTGATTCTTTTACAAAAGTCAGATACTTTCCTATGTCATCATTGGTGGGATTGTCTTTACTAAAATCATAATCCTCATAAACGAGTTTTTTCTGTTTATAATCAACGAGAATTTTGAATTTCGAGCTATTATCTCCATCGCGAACAACTAAAGCAGGAATAACCTTTGCAACCTCTGGGTTTTGCTTGATTAAGAATTTAAACTCGTTGTCAAAATCTTTTTTCCCGATCAGATAATTTAAATTATTCAAAGCAATTTCAATCTTACGTGTATTCTCAAAAACCTTTTCCCAGTTTACAAAATATGACCACAATAAAATACTCGGCTTTAAATTATTTACAAAAAATTCAAAAACATCATCCTGATTTTTGCACTTCAATACGTCGCTATAAAAATTAAGATGTTTCATATTGTCACACATTCAACAGATTAAGCTCAATGCTATGCGGTCTTCTATTTTTTAGTAATGCTTTATACCCACTTCGGCAGATTAATATTATCGAATCGTAACCCAACTTCTTTGCTGCCGAAAACATCATTGCATCTACCGTAACTCTGCGATCATACAAGTTTTCATCATCCGTACCGTTTAATATATCCATCATAAGTTTATTATCTTGGTAGTGCGGAATAATTTGTTTCCATATCTCTTCCTCGGAAAAACCAAAAACCGGATTATTAACAGTTGCTCTTTCAGGGACATCGTTTGGATGGCCATAATACTCCGCTTGTAAATAGGTAGAGGCAAAAAATTTGCCGCGTTTTTTATATGCATCGGGATCGCACGGTGTTACATGCCACCATTCCCCAGCGTTAATTTTACGAATAAGGAAATCTTTCAAGGCATGACCTTTTATGCCGACACATGCCTGTGGTTTCTTAACGGTCTCCTTTCGACCCATATTTATATTCCTCAATTTTAAGGCAAGGAACAAAACTCAGGGTGTTTTTCTTCTGTTTCAGTTTTATTATGAAATGAAAATGGATATTTCAGCACGAGTACATCATTCAGTCTTGGAATTGCAAATTTATCCAAGTATTTTTGTTCCGAATCTATCCCTACAAAATTTCTGTTATTCCTCAATGCGACTACCCCCGTAGTTGCACTTCCACAGAAAGGATCGAGAACAATGTCTCCTTCTTTGCTTGATGACAAAATTATTCGTTCCAAAAGTGCTTCCGGCTTTTGCGTAGGGTGCTTGCCATATTTTTTCTCGTCGTTCTTGGGAGTTGCTATTGCCCAGACGCTTCGCATTTGTTTGTTAGGTTTTTTGAGAAAGTCCTCGCCCCAATTTCTATCCTTCACCAGTTTATAATTGAAATAATGCTTTGCTTTTTTATCTTTTCTAGCCCATAGCAGTGTTTCATGGCTGGCCGTGAACATCCGACAGGCAAGGTTTGGCGAGGCATTCGGTTTAAACCAACATATATCATTTATTAAATGCCACCCTTGCTTCTGCAAAGCAAACCCGCAGGCATAAATAGAGTGATAAGTACCGGATATCCATAAAGAACCATTTTGTTTCAGGATACGACGACAAGCCTCAATCCATTTGTAATAGAATTCATAATCCTTCTCAATCCCATTACTCTTATCCCAGTTGCCTTTATTTACACTTACACGTTTACCAGCGTGGCAGGTAAAGCCACCGTTGGAAAGATTGTAAGGCGGGTCGGCGAATATTAAATCTATGCTTTCATCGGGCAGACCGTTTAACACCTCAATCACATCGCCGTTGAAAATCCTTACTCCTCTTTGCGTATAATATGCCTTCATTGGTTTTTATCTTGCAGACTTTTCGATCACTCCTTTTTCGTCAACCGCCGCAAGGTTTTTACTTGCCCGGTTGCTTAATTCTACGATTTACAGAAAAAACAAACAAGGCAATTTTAAGATTGTCGCGATTCCTCCGAAGGGCTGTTTTTGCAGACAAATGCACCAAAACGGACGGCGGGTAATTTGGTCGATAGTCGCTTGTCGTTAGTCGATAGTCTTTCTACCGCTTACTTACGTGCGCGGCTCTGTAACCCACGCAATAACCCCCGACTACGACCCCTGCCTACGACTTGCAGGGGCAGGCTATTCGAGGGCAAGCTTGGGGGGCTAAACATAAAGCGAACCTCGCCCCGATGGGATAGCAAACAGCGCATCCCACGGGGTAAACTTATGCAACCTCGGCCAGAGTAACCCCCACCACAGGGGTGGGGGTTAAATAACAACGCCTAAACGACAGGCGTTGATTTGGGGTAAGCGAACCCTCGCGCGGGCAACCCCACGTGAAACGTGGGGCTAAATACGCCGCCGACAAGGTCGGCGGTATGGGGTTAACGGAATTGGTGGAGCCCCTGTTCTTGGCCGAGGGAGCAAAACTCGAGGATCCCGCCGGAGGCGGGTAAACTTCGCTGCGCTACGAGGGCAGGCAAGCAATCGTGTCAGTCGTTTTAGTTGCGCCCGCCTCTGTGCTGGTTTCTATCCCGGGGCGCATTGTTGTCCATAGGTGCATCGTTGTCCCTGCGCGATCTTTATCCCTGCGTGTATCTTTGACCTCGGTTTTTTGTTCACCGGCCGGTCGAGACGGCGGACCTTTCTCAAAGATGCCCAGCCCACCCCGCCTGCCAACGACAGGTGGGGACGGAGTCTTCACCTGTTCCGGCTGGGTCAGATTGGCCTCTCGCAACGGAACAGACGCGGGCTTGTGCTCAGCAGGCGTGGTCACCAAATTCCTGTGCTCGGTCGGCGACGTTACAGAACCTTTGTGTTCCGAGGGTGGTTGAACTGTCTTGGGACCCGCCGACGCGGACTCCCAGCGGTTTCGTTCCTCGCTGAACTTGTGCAGGTCGGTCGCCTGCCTATAGAGATTCTGTCGTGCGTCGGTTTTGAGCTGCTCAAACTTCATTGGGTTCTTCTTGTCGGCGGCGACCGTGCTCAGCGGCTCGGCCATCAGAATGTTCCTTCGCTGCGAGTCGGGCAACCCGGTCTGCAGGGTCTTCACCTCGTGATATATCCTCGGCGGACGAAGGTCCCTGTCGGCGCGGCGGAGGTCGTACTCATGGCGCTGGTGCTCCTCCCAGTCAGGTTCAATCCTGCGGTGGCTCCAGCGGTCATGCTCATAAATCGGGTCGTACCACGTATGTCGCTGCTCGCACTCAAACCACGGGTAGATGCCGATGCCGACGTAGACATCATCGTAGTAATCGCCGAAGTAGTAGTGGCTGTAACGCGGACAGGTGAACATGCTAAACTGCAACGTGCCGATATCGACGACAACGCTGAGCGAGAGAGAGAACCCGGGCCTCTCATAGACGGTCCTTGGGAAATAGACCGGCGCAAACAATACGCCGCGGCGTCCCAGGGAGTAGTCCCAGTGCCCCTCGACGAATACATAACCCCGTGGCGTCCAAACGTAGTGAGACGGCGCCCATACCCAGTCCGCCTGAGCCACCAGCCAGTAACCTGAACGCAGAACATACTGACCATGATACCAATACCAGCAGGGCGGCACCCAAATATTGTCCGTGGATGGCGAGAGCCCCTGCGGCTGCACATTGTCGAGTGCCGGCGGGGCCGGGAGATACTCGATTTGCTGAACGTCGGTCACCGGCGTCCAGAAACCAGGTACCCACTGCCAACCTTCAGGCACATGGGCCCAGTAGCCGGGCACCCAGTACCTGTTCGGCGGAGCGGCTCTCCAGCAACCGCTGACCCAGATGTAGCTGTTTCGTTCCCCATCCCAGCCCCAGTATCCCGACACCCAGACAAATTGATTGCCCGTCGGCCTTTCTGCCGGGGGGTTTTCCACTATGTTGGGTGGCGGCTGGGTCGGGGCCACCAGGCCCTGCTGAACCTGCAAGTCGACTGGTTCGGCAAAGGCCTCATGCACGGGGCCTCGGTTCAAAACCTCAGGTTGCTCCTGTGCCAGCGTCGGTGGGGGCGCCTCGCTGGCCTCACCATAGAGCAGACCGGCCGTCAGGGCCAGTGTTATTACAATCATAATCGCGGTTTTCATCTGGTTCCCCTTTCCTAATGGCTGAGTCATACAATACTACCAAGGAATTTCTTATATTAGACGCTTAACTGCACAACTTAATTGCATTTCAATACCAAAATTTTTTCCGCACTGCAATGGTCCTAAGCCATTTTGCATCAGCCCTAAATCTCCCGCGTTTTTTCAACAGAGGCCGACGGGCGAAGCCGGGGTCAGGTCTGAAATCTGGCGATTACGAATGCTCCGATGAAGTTACTCGCTATGACTACGAGAATGGCAATACTGACATGCACAAAAATTGCAGAAAAGGGGCTGATTTTTTGCTGTTTTGCTATTGTGTAAGTCATAACGGTCAATATCAACAAGCCCCAGATGACCGAACAGATTGCCGCAAGCTGGATAGGCAGGACGATTATCAGAATTATGAAAGTTGCTGAGACAAATAATCGTGTAAAGAAGTTGGTCAGGGTGGAGAGCCACACTTCTTTTTTGCCGACGTGCTCCGACTCCTGATAAATGTGGATGCCGAAAGAATCGGACAGATTGTCCGCGAGTGCAATGACCAATAGCGCGCCGATGATGCTTAATTTTGGATGCGTGAGGGTGTCCAAGCCGGTGATGATACCCAGATTGGTGATGATGGCCGATGTAGCGCCGAAGCTGAATCTCGTCTGGGCCGGCCGAACCGTATTTTTCAAATCGTTTGACATCGCACCCTATTCTACTGTGAATCGAGCCATTTGCAAGGGGCTGTGGCTCGTGACTCGTGGGAAGAGAATAAACGCTCCAAGTATTTTGGGCTGAAAACGCGTACTTGATGTGATAAAGCAACTGTCCGGCAGAAAAACCTCAAATAGGTAATCGCCGAACAGATTTTGGTAGTATCGAGCCGGGATTCAGTTATAATCTCAAGCCTTATTCCTTATTTTTGAAAGTTTGAGATGATTATGAAAAAGACAGTACTTGCTTTCGCCCTTGTCCTGACTGCATTATTTTTAGCCGGTTGCCAAAAGCCCCAAAAGGCCGAGCTTCTCGGGCCGCCTGAGTACAACAGGCCTTTGCCGCCTGGGCAGTCTGCGCTGCGCAAGATAACGAATCCTGAGGATATTCCGGACTTTACGTTCGCCTGTTATGACCTGTCAAATCTTAAGAGTTCGGCAGCGAAGAGCCTGAACTATCTGTCCAAACCTTCGAGCAAACAGTTTTTTCCCTGCGGCGAAATAACCCATCAGCGGACGGTTGACAGTCTTAAGGCATTTACAGAGCTATTGGACAGCGGTCTGCGAGGCGGTCAGCTCAGCGATGCGATAAAACAAAAATTCGATGTTTATATCTCTGTCGGCTGTGATGATAAAGGTACGGTCCTGTTTACGGGTTATTATACGCCGATTTTTGACGGCTCTCTTACTCGCAGCGAGCGATTCGCGTATCCGCTTTACAAACAGCCCACTGACCTTGTGAAGGGCGCCAAAGGCGAAATTCTCGGCAGGCGCGGCCCGGACGGGCAGATTGGGCCATACCCATCAAGGCGGGTCCTTGAAGCTGCGGGTTCGCTCGAGGGGCAGGAGCTGATTTGGCTCGGCGACCCGTTCGAGGCCTATATCGCTCATGTTCAGGGTTCTGCAAAGATAAGACTTCCAGACGGCAGTCTTAAAGGTGTCGGATACACCGCCAGCAACGGGCAAGAATACAAGAGTCTGGCTAAGGCGATGGTCGAACAGGGCAAAATCAGAGCCGAGCAGATGAGCCTTTCGGCAATGATAGAATATTTCAAGAAGCATCCGGACGAAGTTGCAAGCTTAACCCAGTTGAATCCCCGTTTTATATTCTTTATGGAAGCAAAGGGCGAGCCACGCGGCAGTTTGAACGAGGAGGTAACACCATACCGGAGCATAGCGACGGACAAATCTATTTTCCCGCCGGGGGGTCTGACTCTTATCTCGACCGAATTGCCTTATGAAAAAGACGGTAATATTATGAACAGGCCTTATAGCGGTTTTGCTTTTGACCAGGATACAGGCGGGGCGATTCGTGCTGCGGGCAGATGTGATGTATATATGGGTCAGGGCGAGAAAGCCGGCAACCTTGCCGGGCGAACCTATCGGGAAGGCCGGCTCTATTATTTGTTTGTAAAATAAAAAGGCAAAAAGTTGGGGGCTAACCAACATAAATATAACGACAACCCTTAACCGCCATTAGATTTTTTTCTGAGCGGGAGGACGCCGGCCAATTCGCCGATAACATTAACCAGCTCGGAATCGGAAGGGACAACAATTTTTGCGTTATCTTTGAGGGCCTTTTCGACCATTTCGAGTTTTCTAAGAATCTGGGCATTGCCGACGAAATATTTATCGGCGGCCTCGTTGACAAGTCTTATGGCCTCGGCCTCGCCTTCGGCGGCGAGGATTTTAGCCTGCCTTATTCCCTCGGCCTTTTTAATCTCGGCCCGTTTCTGGCCATCGGCTTCTCTTTCCACGGCGTTGGCAAAGTCGAGGGAAGCAATTTTTTCATTTTCCGCTTTAACGACCTTGTTCATTGTTTCCTGAACGTCTTTCGGCGGGTCGATTTCCTTCAGCTCGGTACGGACTATTTCCATACCCCAGTTCTTTGTTTCCTTCGACAAGGTAGAAAGCAGCTCGCCGTTTATCTTGTCCCTTTCGCTATTGGCTGATTTGAGCGTCAGCGTGCCTATAATGTTTCGCAGGGTTGTTCTGGCAAGATTTACAATCTGCCACTGATAGCTATTGACATTATATTGAGAACTCTTGACGCTTTCCTCATCGGCCTTGACTTTAAAGTAAACCTGTGCGTCGACCTTGGCATTAAGATTGTCGTTGGTGATTATCTCCTGAGGCTGAGCATCCACCATTTGTTCGGTGATGTTTACCTGGACCATTCTCTCTATTACGGGAATAATCCAACTAAAGCCGGGATAAGCAAACTTGTTGTATTTTCCAAGTCTTTCGATGAGTCCCCTGTGAGTGGGGCGTACGATTCTTACGCCGGCGAAGAAAATTACTACAGCGACAGCAATTATTACATACCAAGTCATAATGGCCTCCTTTCCGCCGAAGGCGGATAAATTCCGTAACTTTAGATTGATGTAATTATACGTCGGGGTAGGGAAGAAAGCAAATAAAGGATGATTCTTCACTCCTTCGACGGTGCTCAGGGCAAATTTGGGGGGTAAATATATTAGTTGAAATAATCTATTTTGAGGAGGCGGTGCTGGATGACGCCGGCAGGATTGGTCGAGAATACCTCGATTCTTGTTGGCAGAAGAAGGCCGGTCGATTTTACCTTTCGATAGTCGTAGCCGCGAACCAATAAAGATTCCTTTTCGCTGACAAATGAAATTATGTCAACCAAATATGTGTCTCTATTCTGGTAAAAAACCGTTTCTCGTCGCTCGTCGCTCGTGACTCGTGATTCGATTGGGTAATACCATAAGCCCTGGATTTTTAGCGGCTCGGAGGGTTTGGAAGACTCAGCAGACTTATCCAGAAGACGTGTGGGGGCCATCGTTATATCTCGTACTGCGTATATCGTGTTGCGTATATCGTATTGGGCCTGCCCCTTTGTGGACGTAAAATTATTCTGCGACAGGAGCCAGGCGAATTTGCCCTGCGGCTCGACTGCTGTGATGCGGACAGAATTCGACCACGGATAAATTTCGTGGTGCTGCTGGGTAAGATAGAAACTGCCGGTGCTACTATAAAAAGTAACGATACAATCGAGTTCAAGTTTTTTGGTGTTTATCCAGGCCTCGAAGCCACCTGTAGCAGCGACCGCCTTAGAGATGAAATCATCCGGCTTCGCTTGCGCTACGGCGGACAAGTCGGTAACAACGAGCGTATTGACGTCGGGGCCATAAGCCAATGGGTCAACGGTCGGCCTTTGCTGCTGCTGACAAGCTGTAAACAGAAGCAAGCCTTCGACTGCGCTCAGGACAAGTCCACAAACGACAATCGAAAGGCGATTGAATATACTATTTCCCCTCGTGCGAATCATATCAATCCACCTTCGGCAGATTATCAGCGGAACTACAGGATAATTTAGCAAGCTGCTCCATCAGGGCATATCTATGAGCGGCGTCGCTTTTGGCGAGCTTGAGCAGTTCCGCTGCGGCCTGCGGATTTGATTTCTGGAGCGAACGGAAGCGATTTTCGCCGTAAATGTACTCTTCGAGGTCGAGCGTCGGTGGCTTTGAGTCAAGCTGGAGCGGATTTTTGCCCTGCTGTTTGAGTCGCGGGTCAAATCTGTACAAAGGCCAGTGTCCACAGGCGACGGCCTTTTTCTGCTCCTGATAGCCGAGCATCATATCGATTCCGTGAGCGATGCAGTGCGAGTAGGCGATTATAAGAGAAGGGCCGGAGTAGTTTTCAGCCTCGACGAATGCCTTTACCGTCTGAGCTGGATTTGCACCAATGGCGACCTCGGCGACATAGATATTACCATAGACCATAGCCAGAAGTCCGAGGTCCTTTTTCGGAGCGGGCTTTCCTGCGGCGGCGAACTTGGCAACTGCGGCCCGAGGTGTGGACTTGGACATCTGTCCGCCGGTGTTCGAATAGACCTCGGTGTCGAGGACGAGGACATTGACATTGGCACCGCTGGCGAGTACGTGGTCGAGGCCGCCATAACCGATATCGTAGGCCCAGCCATCGCCGCCGAGCGCCCAGACAGACTTGCGGACGAGATAATCCGCAACATCCATCAACGCTTCGCATTCAGGACATTTGCTCTTTGTGCACTGTATTTTAAGTTTAGCGACCCGAGCCCGCTGCTGCTCAATAGCCTCCTGAGCGGGGTCATCGGCGAGTGTTGCTGTTTTGATTTCTTCGGCAAGTTTGGCATCGACACAGCCTTTGGATGTTACTTTATCCAAAAGTTCGAGGGCATACTGTTTGAATTTATCGACTGCCAATCGCATACCCATAGCGAACTCGGCGTTATCCTCAAACAGGCTGTTGCTCCAGATGGGGCCGCGTCCGGCTGCGTTTTTGGTGTAAGGGGTTGTCGGCAGGTTGCCGCCATAAATGGATGAGCAGCCTGTCGCATTTCCAATCATCGCCCTATCGCCAAAAAGCTGGGTGAGGAGTTTCACATAGGCGGTTTCGCCGCAGCCGGCACAGGCGCCGGAATATTCAAACAAAGGCACAACCAGCTGGCTGCCTTTTATGGTGTTGGTTTTGAAAAGTTTGGGGTCGGTGTCGGGGATTGAGAGGAAATATTTATAGTTTTCGCGTTCGGCGTCGCGAAGCGGTTCCTGGGGTGTCATATTGATAGCCTTTCGGCCTGTCGGCTGATTGTTTTTATCCTTTTCAGCAGCGGGGCAGTTGACGACGCAGGCGCCGCAGCCGGTGCAGTCCTCCGGTGCAGTCTGAACGGTAAATTTCAAGCCTGCAAAATCCTTGCCCTTAGCGTCGGCGCTCTTGAACGTCTTTGGGGCGTTCTGGAGATACTTTTTATCGTAGGCCTTTACCCTTATTGCGGCGTGCGGACAAAACAGCGAACACTGTCCACACTGGATACAGATATCAGGCTCCCAAGCGGGTATATTTACGGCGATGTTGCGCTTCTCGTACTGGGTTGTTCCGGTGGGCCATTTGCCGTCAGGAGGCATTTTGCTGGTGGGCAATTTGTCGCCGCGAAGCGCCATAATCTCTGCGGTAACATTTTGCACAAACTGCGGCGCATCCTTCGGCACAACAGGCGGCATTGTTATTTTGCTTGTTACTATAGCCGGCACCTTGACTTCGTAAACCCGTGCCAATGCACCGTCGACGGCGGCATTATTCATCGCAACAATCTTTTCGCCCTTCTTGCCATAGCTTTTCTGGATGGCGGCCTTGATGGCCTCGACGGCCTTTTCAATCGGAATGATGTTGCTTATCTTGAAGAACGCCACCTGCATAATCGTATTGATTCTTGCGCCGAGTCCAATCTCCTGCGCAAGCGACATTGCGTCGATGACGTAGAACTTCATCTTTTTATCGATTATCTGCTTTTGCACTTCCTGCGGCAAGGTGTCCCATACCTTGTCGGGGCCGTGCATACTGGTCAGTAAGAACGTTGCGCCCTGCTTTGCGGGTGCGAGCATATCATACTTTTCGAGGAAGCTGGGATTGTGACAGGCGATAAAATCCGCCCTGGCTATCAGATAGGGCCTGCGTATCGGTTTTTTGCCGAATCGCAGGTGTGATATTGTTATTGCGCCCGCCTTTTTCGAATCGTAAACGAAATAGCCCTGGACGTTATTGTCGGTCTTTTGGCCGATAATCTGAATCGAGTTATGGTTGGCGCCGACAGTGCCATCCGACCCCAGTCCGTAGAACATTGCGGTATAAAGCCCCTCCAGCGGCGGGACAAAGGACTCATCGACGTCGAGACTGGTATTTGCCACATCGTCGATAATTCCGACTGTAAAAGCTCTTTTTGGTTTAGTGTCATCGAGATTATCGAAGACGGCCTTGACCATCGCGGGTGTGAAATCTTTTGAGCCGAGTCCGTAGCGGCCGCCGACGATTACGGGATATTTCTGGAAGGCGGTCTGCTTATCCTCCATTGCTTCGCCTACTGCGGTCCGGACATCCAGATACAGCGGTTCGCCAATTGAACCGGGCTCTTTTGTCCTGTCGAGGACGGCGATTTTCTTTACGGTTTTCGGCAGACAGCCGATAAAATCTTTTATGCTGAAGGGCCTGAAGAGACGTACCTTGACTACGCCGACTTTTTCTCCTCTGGAGTTGAGGAACTCTGTGGTCTCGTGAACGGTATCGGCGCCTGAGCCCATAATCACGATGACTTTTTCGGCGTCCTCTGCGCCGACGTAATCAAAGAGGCGGTAACTTCGGCCGGTCAACTTTGCAAATTTATCCATCGTCTGCTGAACAATCGCGGGTGCAGCGAAGTAAAATTTATTAACAGTTTCCCTTCCCTGAAAATAGACGTCCGGGTTCTGCGCCGTTCCGCTAATGCAGGGTCTGTCGGGCGACATACCTCTGGTTTTATGCTGCGCGACAAGCCGGTCATCAATCATCGCCCGCAAACAATCTAAAGTCAGCTCCTCAACCTTCTGGAGCTCATGGCTGGTTCTAAAGCCGTCAAAGAAATGCAGGAACGGCACCCTCGAAGCCAATGTTGCCTGCTGAGCGATGAGGGCAGAATCCATAACCTCCTGAACGTTGCAGGAGACAATCATAGCAAAGCCGGTCTGGCGACATGCCATGACGTCCGAATGGTCGCCAAAGATTGAAAGCGCCTGGCAGGCCAGCGAACGGGCGGACACGTGAAATACGGTCGGCAGCAATTCGCCAGCAATCTTGTACATATTCGGAATCATTAGCAGAAGGCCCTGCGAGGCTGTGAAGGTCGTGGTCAATGCGCCGCTGACCAGCGAGCCATGCACGGCGCCGGCAGCACCTGCTTCCGACTGCATCTCTGTAACGGAAGGGACGGTGCCCCAGATATTAGGCTGGCTGGCGGCTGTTTTATCGTCGGCAATCTCACCCATCGTGGAACTCGGTGTAATCGGATAGATTACAATCACCTCATTCGTGGCGTGAGCGACATAGGCCGCCGCCATATTGCCATCAATTGTGACCATTTTACGGCTCATGTTTCGTCAACTCCTTGTCAAACAATCAACTATACGAGTTTTAATTCAAAAAAGTTTCATCACAGTGGTATGTCCGAAAAGACATTGGGAAAGCAGTTTTATAGCAATTTTCGGGCTGAGTGGCAATGGAATTTTCCGAGATGGAAAAATGCGGTGTTACTTTTCGGCGAACATTATATGCTGAGCGACTAACCGGAGGCCACTGGAACGGTCAAAAGGCCTCAGGCAGAACTTTTCTTGCAGCATCCCGCAGATAGACCGAAACCTGCCTTTCCGAATTCATACCGAGCACTTTTCTGGCAATGCTGTTGCAGTCTTCTATGGTAACGGAGCGAATAACCTGCTTTACCTCCGGTATCATCGGCGGAGCAACAGAAATTGTCCTGATGCCCAATCCCAGAAGCAGCATAACGGATTCCGGTTCAGAGGCCATCTCGCCACAGACATCGACTTCTATTTGTGCTTTGTGCGCATCCTGAATAACGGTGCGGATAAGCCTGAGCACAGCGGGGTCAACATTCGAATATAAAGTTGAGACCAGTTCGTTGCCCCTGTCGACGGCGAGCGTATACTGGGTCAGGTCGTTAGTTCCGATGCTGAAGAAATCGGCGTCCCTGGCAAGAGTGTATGCGGTCAGGGCCGCTGACGGCGTTTCAATCATAATGCCAATTTCAACATTTCTATTGTACTTAACAGACTCTTCGTCAAGGTCCTCCATAACATCTCGCAGAATCATCTTAGTCTGCTTTAACTCCTGCAGGTTGGTTATCAGAGGAAACATTATTTTGAGCTTGCCGAGAACCGATGCCCGCAAGATGGCCCGCAACTGGGTCTTGAACATTGTAATATTTTGCAGGCAAAACCTTATGGAGCGAAGGCCCAGAAAGGGATTCGGCTCAGGCATAAAGCGCTTGCTCTGAGTGTATTTATCCGCGCCGAGGTCCACCGTCCTTATTATCACGGGGCGATGTTTGAATACGCGGATGGTTTCGGCATAGGCGTCGTAATGCTCCTGCTCGGTAGGCTCGGTTGGCCTATTGAGATATAAGAACTCCGTTCTGTAGAGGCCTATTCCCTCGCCACCTTTTTGCAGGACCATCTGGGCCTCGTCTGGGAACTCGATATTACCCAACATTGTGATTTTTTCGCCGTCACGGGTTACAGCCGGTTTTTCTCTTATGCCGTCAAGCTTATGCTCAAGGAGCGTGAATTCCCGTGAATACTCCTGGTACTGGCGAACAGTTTCGTCGTCGGGATTTACGATGACGATGCCGCGATTGCCGTCAACGACGACGGTGTCTCCTCCGCCGACAATCTCGGTGAAATCTTCAAGCGCTACAACGGCAGGTATTCCCAATGACCTTGCGACAATGGCGGCGTGGCTGGTCCGTCCGCCGGCGTCGCTGGTGATACCCTTTACGAATTTCTTATTAAAGCCGGCTGTCTGAGTTGGACTTAATTCGCGGGCAACGATGATAACTTCTTCGGTCAGAGTCTCGACGCTTTCTCTTTTGTTTCCGAGAAGCCTTCGGAGCAGTCGTCGCTCGATATCGCGAATATCAGCCGCCCGTTCGCTGATGTAAGTGTCTTTTACGTTGGTAAAATGGGACGCGAGCTCCCGCAAAGTATGTGAGACGGCGTATTCAGCGGTAACCCCTTCCGAGCAAATCAAGTCGGTTATTTTTTTTTGCAGGCTGCGGTCCCGCAAGAACCGTAAATGGACAGCAAAGATATCCTTTATTTTTCGTTGTTCCCGTACCTCCTGTCCCATTGCGAGGTGAGCTAATTCGTCGCTGGCCTCCTTAAAGGTTTTTCCAACCCTTTTTGTTTCTGCCGTTCGCAGGGATGGTTCAATTGAACGGCGAGGGATTCGATAATCCTCGGCATCAATAACCAGTGACTTTGCGATAGAAACGCCCGGCGAAACAGCTATTCCCTTTTTTATTTCCATCGCGATTCTGCTGAATTTTAATGCTTACTTTCTTTGGTTTTTTGGCGGCGGCTCATCGAACATCTTAACTTCCACAAGCTCCCGCAAGGCGTTAATCGCCTGCTGTGCGTCCATGCCCTGTGCTTTGATAGTCAGCTTAGTGCCGCAGGTGGCAGCGAGCATACTCATCTGCATAATACTTTTGCCATCGACGCTGTTTTCAGCATTGCTGACGATAATATCACAATCAAACTGACTGGCGACATCAACAAACTGCATAGCGGGTCGCATATGCAGGCCGTCTGCATTTTTAATCTCGACCACCGTTTGGCAAACTACACCATCAGAGGCGTTTTCTTTGGTCTGCATAATTCAGACACCCACCCCTGCACTGCGATTGTGAATCCGTACTTTATAAAGAGGAATCTTCATCAGCCTCCCTGAGAAGTTCTTCTATCTGCTTAGCAGTCTGTGATTGTCTGAGGAACTTTCGGAACTTATCCTTCTGCAAATGCTTAAAGACGCTCTCCATCGCCTGGAGGTGTCTATCAGGGTTGTTGGCGGGGCTGATTAAAAGGATTACCGAATAAACCGGCTGCCTGTCGAGCGAGGAGAAATCGACTCCGATGTCGCTTCGTCCGACGGCGGCGACCACATCGGTAACGGCGGAGTGCTTGACATGAGGGACAGCGACGCCCTTACCTATGCCGGTACTTGCCTCGTTTTCCCGTTCTATGACGGCCTTGAGGACTTCGCGGCAATCGGCGTTTTTGAGTCTGCCTGCGCCAGCGAGAGCGGAGACAAGCTCGGCTATCACGTCGTTGCGGTCTGTAGCCTTGAGCCTGGGAATTATCGCCTCAAAACAAATAAAATCAGCAAACTTCAACTTCATCTCCTTAGAAATCACCCATTGGGCAGTTCACACAGCCAAAACATATAATTACACAAAGAATTCCGCCGACAGACACAGGTTACCTCGATCATCAAACACCACTGTCTCCGGCAGCTTTTGTTTTCCTTGCTGCGGCAGTATGTTTGTTATCTCGTTCCTTTGTTTTTTCCCTTGTAAGCTGTTTTTCGAGCTTGCGAACGGCCAAGTCAATGCACCTATAGACATTTTCACCACCTTCGGTACCGACAAAAACTCTGCTGTGCTCGCCCCTTGCGATTATCTCAACGTTTGTTTTCCGCCTTTGCTGCCGTCGATAATCACTTCAATCTGATTGATACCGCTGTAGTACCGAGGAAGCCTGGAAGTCTTGTCTTGTGCATACTTTTTAACATCTTCGGTTACGCCAACATGCTTACCACTAATTGTAAAAAGCAAAATCGTTCTCCTTGCCTGCTGCTGCCGGTAAAATTTTTTTATTTGTTAGCTGCCGAGCCGCTCTGCGGCAAAGCCGACAGCCCCCGCGGCGGCGCTACCACTCCAGCACTGATTATGAATCTCAATGCCTCTTCGATTGACATATCCAAATCTATTGTGTCTTCCTTCGGGACCATCATCACAAATCCGCTCAAAGGCGTCGGCGCAGTAGGTATAAGAATCGTAACAAACTCCTTATCCTTTCCATCCATAATCTTTCTGATGCCGCTACCCGTTACGTAACCTATCGACCATATCCCCTTGCGCGGATACTCGACGGCAACAACCTTCAGCAGAGCCTTTTGCTGTTCCTGCCGGGTCAGCAAAAAGTCCGTAACCTGCTTTATATAAGGGTAGACCTGCCTCAAAAACGGCATATTCATTATGAACTTCTCAACCTTTCGCCACAGTGTTCTGCCGAGGACGCTGGCGAGCGTCAAACCAACCACAAAGACGACAACGAGGGCAATGAAGAAGCCAGTTATCGCGCCCCAGCCATTCACCCAAAAATCGACCAATGGTTTTCTGGCATCGACGTTGTGCCAGTCTATGCCGTGGGTCAACATTATTAACCGAACCAGGCCGTGGTTTATATGAACGCTGATATTTTCCTGGATGAACTTGTAACCCCAGATAAATATCCATATCGTCAGGATGGTCGGCAGCAGAACCGCCAAACCCCGCAGGAAATAGCTTTTGAAGCGTCTGGTTATTGCCATTTTTCTAAACAACAATTCTCCGACAGGCTCCCTACTTCGCCCTACACGACGGGGCTACGCAGGGTAAGAAAGCCCTATGCTGACAGCCAAATAAACTTAATTTATAGGTTTATCGTAGTCAATAGAAAAGTCCTTCGGCAGATGGGTTCCGGATAAATGGATAGCTGCCCCCGGCAGCGAAGTGAGCATCCATATAATCCGCTGACACAAAGCTATCGCCAGAGCTGCTTCTGGGCCGACAGCGGCAAACCTGACAAACAAATAAGCCAAGCCGCCTTCCATCACCACCGCGCCGCCGATGCTGATAGGCAACACCCCCACCAGCCATATAAACGTAAAAAAAAGGAAGTAGTATTTGATGCTGACGTCGGCGCCAAGATTGACGCCGAGAAGCCAGAAGCCTGCAATTACCATAATCTGCATAAGAATCGTCATGACAAACGCCATAAGCATTGTCATCGGCCTGCTGCAGTAGATAACGGCTGCGGTCTTGAGCTTGCCGATCATCTTAAGGCCATAGACACGGGTAAATGCCCAGGTTTTTGCCAGCGTCATTCTGCCCTTTGCGCGCGACAGAAACGCCACAAGGATTACAGCGACGGCCACAAGAAACAAGAAGCCGACCATTTTGTACCCGGCGATGGACTTAAGAGAGCTGCCCCCCGTGTCTTCCTGTCGGAAGACAGTCGCAGGGGCGCCTGCCTGCTGCCGAAAAAAGGATAGATAGTAGAAAGCTGCGATTATTACCGTGCCGAACATTCCGATAGCCCTGTCGACAAATACACTCAGAGCAGCCTCGAACTTCTTATTGGTATGCTTAGTAACATACCAGGCGCGGACCAAATCACCTCCCACGGAACTGGGCATAAAGTTATTGTAAAACCACCCCAAAAAGAACAACCTCACCGCAGTCCAAAGTTCTATAAAAATGGACTGGGTCCTCAGCAATAACCACCAGCGGAAGGCAGCGAGTATATTTCCGATAGCGAAAATGCCGGTGGCGGCTGCAAAAATCCACGGGTTCATCCGGCGGAAAATTTCCGTCAGATTAGTCCACCTCTCGCCCTGCGAAAGCCAATGTATGCCCCAGATGATTCCACCGGCAACTACGGCGATGCGCACAAACAGAAATATGTGTTTTTTTTCGGCTTTGATGGGAGACATTGCAACAAATGCCTTAAAAAAACTTGTCTTCGCGGATAATAACGGGTAAAACAGCTATTTGCAAGTCAACAATAAAATTATAGGAGACTGGAAAGTGTCTGCAAAACAGGATATCGAAGAGGGCGTTGAATTCGCCCCGAAATTCGACCAGAACGGTCTAATTACGGCTGTGGCCCAGGATGCGAAGACGGGCGAGGTCCTGATGGTCGGGTATATGAACCGGCAGGCACTCGATTTGACAATTCAAAGCGGCTACGCCACTTACTTCAGCAGGAGCCGACAAAAACTGTGGAAAAAAGGCGAACAGAGCGGACACTTTCAAAAGGTAGAGCAGATACTTGTCGACTGCGACCAGGACTGCCTTGTGCTTAAGGTGACCATCGATGCAGGCCAGTGCCACAGAGGGTATCAATCCTGTTTCTATCGTGCGGTGGAGGGAAAAACAAAGGGGAAATTAAAATTCATCGCAGAAAAAGTCTACGACCCACAGAAGACATATAAAACTTAAGCCGCGGACGACGGAAGAATGATTGGGGAATCCTGATGGTACTTGATAAAAAGGCGGATTCGGCTGTTGGAAAAAGCGACGCGCTACACATCACAATACTTTTAGCAATTGCTGCCGGCGTGGGCATATATCTAATCGCCACGACTGTTCTCATTGCAAAGGACGGTCTGCGGTACATGGCCCAGGCTCAGAAGTTTTCAAGTGACGTAGTCGGCGCGATTAAGGGTGAGCCTTTCAGAGGCGAACCCTGCGGATACCCGTTCCTAATTTATGCAGCCCATAAGTTCTTCGTGATGTTAGGCGGCAGTGCGTCGGCTTACAGCTGGATGTACTCCGCGCAGGCAGTGAATCTATTGTGCAGACTGGCGGCACTTGTCGTACTGTACTATATAGGCAGGCTCCTGGTCGGCGGCAAGCAAAGTTTCTGGGCCGTCCTTATCCTCGCTGTGCTGCCCTCTCCAACTGAGCTCGGCAGCGACATACTGCGGGATTGGCCGTATATTCTGTTCTTATCGGGAGGCTTTCTGGCTCTGCTGGCGGCTGCCAAGGGAGGCAAATGGTGGATGTTCGGACCGGCCGGCTTGGCTGCGGGGCTGGGATATACAATTCGGCCCGAGTGCGCACAACTGGTGATATACGGCGGCTTGTGGCTGATGGTGGGACTGCTGCTGCCAAGTAGAAACATGAGCAGAGCCAGGCTCGTTTGTGCGTTGGCCATTCTTATGGCCGGTTTCATTGCGCCCACAGCACCGTATATGAAAATCAGAGGAAAAATCCTGCCGACAAAAGTAAAACAATTGCTCGGTCCGTCTCAAACAGAATCACCAGACGAAACCCGACACCACAATCAGCACGACGACGGAAGCCAAATGCAGACGGCCTCAACTTTTTCCGGCAGCATCGCGATGGCATTTGGCCACCTTTTCAGCAGAATCAGTGAAAACCTGATGTACTTTTTTACGCCTGCCTTATTGATCGGGCTTTACTATCGCTTCCGCAAAACAAACCTGGCAACAACGGCAGAAAAATTTTTCATTGCTGTTTTCATAGTTTTCAATGTTACGATGATGATTTTGCTTCATTACAAATACGGATATATAAGCCGGCGACACTGTCTGCCGCTTGTTGTACTAACAATATTCTATGTACCCATCGGGCTGGGCATCCTTGCTGACTGGCTCAGGAGAGGATTTTTCAAAGGTCGGCCTCAGGCCGAGAAAAACTCACAGCTTTTTATTGTTCTTTTGATAATAGGCGTTGTTATCTGTCTACCTAAGCTGCTCACACCCATACGTATCGAAAAACAGGGGTACAGGGACGTCGCAAAGTGGTTAAACGACAACAGCTGCCCACAAGATATTATCGCTGTAACTGACTCTCGCATAACGTTTTACGCTCAAAGGCAGGAAGTTGCAGAGTCGCAGCAGGACAAGGCGAATTACGCCGTGCTCATAGCCAAGAGCGCCGAGGCCGAGGCCCAAAAACCACAGGAGAACTGGCAGCAGGTGTATACTGCAACCTTGAAAAAAAATCTTAAGCTGATAGTTTATAAAAAAATTATCTGATGTTTCTGTGACCATATTATTTTGGGCCTGAATAAAGGACTGAAAGCATAATAGGTTCGACAAGCTCACTATAAATATGCTCAAAAGACACGCAGCATTTTTCTCACTGCTCCGCTCAATCGCGGACATCGCGATGATCGGCCTTGTATGGCTGGCGGTCTACTACGTTCGATACTCTCTCGGCGTATTCGCCGCTCCGAAAGGGATACCAGGATTTGGAGAGCACCTGAAGCTGATGCTGCCGGTGATTTGCATCTGCTACGTGGGCTGCTTATGGTCGGGGCTCTACAAATCCAAACGTATCCAGAGCATGTTTAGGCTGCTCGGCGACCTCGTAAAGGCGAGCTTCCTGAGCGGGTTACTGCTGCTGGCATTTCTCTATTACCTCCACGATGTGCCCTATTCGAGAAAGCTGCTGGTACTTTTTATGGTTATGCTGTTCGCGGGCCTGTGCCTTTCCCATCTGCTGGTGATGGCGGTTTTGCGGTTCCTTCGCAAAAAAGGATATAACCTGCGATACTACGCGGTTATAGGCGCCGGCAAAAAAGGACAAGTGCTGGTGCGTGACATCAAGCAGATGAAATGGTTGGGATTGAAATGTGCATTCTTTATCGACGACAACCCCGGCCGGATTGGCAAGAAACTGATGGGCGCGCCTGTATACGGACCCATCGAAAGATTAGCCGAATTAGCAAAAACCAAACAGGTGGACGAGGTTTATCTTACTCTCAGCGGACACGGTGCTCAGCAGGTGTATCCGGCCCTCGAATCTCTTCAACGTGCCGGTGTAAACGTCCGCATCATTCCGGACTGGGGCAACCTCATATCAATAAGCGAGGCAAGTGTCGTTCCTATCGGGTCGCAGCTGCTATTTTCCGCAGCGGAATCACCATTGAGCGGCTACAACATCATCCTTAAGGAAATTTTTGACCGGGTGACGGGGCTGGCGCTGCTTGGTGTATTTGCCATTCCGATGGCCGGGATTGCCTTAGCGATTAAGCTGACAAGCAAAGGGCCTGTCTTTTACAAACAGGCAAGGGTGGGACTGGACCAAAAAGAATTCAAGATTTTCAAGTTTCGCACAATGGCGGTCAATGCGGAAGAGGAAAACGACCCACAATGGACCAAACCCGATGACCCGAGGCGTACGCCAATCGGCAGGTGGCTTCGCAGCACAAGTTTAGACGAGGTGCCACAACTTATAAATGTGATAAAAGGCGAAATGAGCCTGGTGGGGCCGAGGCCGGAACAGCCTTACTTCGTGAAACAATTCTCGGCAGAATACGAAAAGTATATGTTCAGGCACAAGCTCAAGGCAGGGATGACCGGATGGGCACAGGTATGCGGCTTCCGCGGCGATACCTCGCTAAAAAAGAGACTGCAGTACGACTTGTATTACGTCAGGAACTGGTCGTTTTGGCTCGACCTGAGGATACTGCTGTTAACGCCCTGGCGGATTATAAGAGGTAAAAACGCGTATTAAAAAGTACTCCGAACAAATACCGCCTCATAGTCACCGATGGTCCTCACCACAGCAAGTCGCTCTTTGCCAGGCCTGCTTTACCCATTGAGAGGCTGTGCCCAGCTTATATCCCAAATACTTCATAATGATTCTGAGAGCGAACTCGGGAAATAAATCAAATCTTTTTCTATCAAGCAAAAACCTGAACTCCGATTTAATATATTTAACTCCTTCACCTTCAGCCCTTCCAAATTCCTTCAGGAGCCAGCTTTCTTTCCTGTGGAACATCCCCATATCAAAATACCGTCTGAAGTCCTGCCGGATGGTGTAATTGTGGGAATGAAGCACCATTGCTTCGGCGACATAAGCTATTTTATAACCCTTCAGAAGTATTTTAGCAGCTGCGCAGGTATCTTCTCCGAAAGACAGACCGCTTTTGAAGTATCCAATCTCTTCCAGCACAGACTTTCTATAAGCTGCGAAGGAGTTGGATAAAAAAACTGTTTTGATGCCGTGGGCATTTCTATCATTTAGCTGCCATGTGTGCGAAACAGGGGGATAATTAAACAGCCTCAAATGCTCTGCGAACACCGACGCCTGCGGGTACGGCAATTGTCTTCCGAAAGCGGCGGCGATTTTCCCATCGGCTATGAAAGGCTTAACAATATTTTCAACAGTATGCTCATCGTAAGGCAGAGCATCCTGAGTTAAATAAAGTATTATATCCCCCTTTGCCTGCCTTGCCGCCAGTGTTCTTGTGCCGCCGTGGTCAAATTCGCGTTTAGGGATTGTTATAACTTCTGCCCGATGAGACCTTGCGATTTGGATAGTGCTATCCTGCGATGAGGAATCCACCACTATCAACTCGTAGTCGTCGAATGTCTGCGATTCGAGCTTTTTTAATAGGGATGAAAGGCACTGTGACGCGTTGTAGGCAGGGATAATTATGGAAATCATCTTTGGAAGGGATGAACTGACGGATTTTATCTGAACAATTGAGTAGTTTTGGCCCAGGTTTTATTCAACATAAGCGTCCACAGACTTACGGCGGGGTCAAATTTCTTTATCATCCGATAGCGCGCCGACATCAACTCCCTTACGTTGCGCAATTTTTTCAAGAAATGAATGACATTTACTCTTTGAGCGCCTACCTGATTATCTGAGTGCTGTCGGTACAAAATAGATGGGATTGACAGATAAACAATTTTACCGTGTTTGCAAACATTGAGAGCAATCCACCAGTCGTAGAGCACAGCTTCCTTCGGAATTGGTATTGATACAGCCCTGGCTTTTTTGTTTATCATCACCGTGCAGCCTGTTACGACGTTCTGGGCCATAATGCTGTTTAAATCATCACCTACCTCAGGAAAGAGCTTCTGATAACTCCACATTGAATTTGCAATAGTGTTCAATTCGGAATCCATAACCTGCAGGTCTGTATGTATCAATAGGGGTTTGTCCGGATAAATCCGTTCCGCGGCTTTCATCGCATTTAGTGTCAGTTCAATTTTGTTCGGCAGCCAGATGTCGTCCTGGTCGCTGAACATAATGTATTTGGTATCAGCATACTCCAGTAATTTTCCGAAATTCAAGCTTGCTCCCAAACGATTTCCATTATCCGTAACCAACCTGATTTTGCCCGGCAGGCGGCTTGCGTAGTCTTCTATGATGTGGACGGTATTGTCGTTAGAACCATCGTCTCTGACCAAAAGCTGCCAGTCCTGATTGGACTGAGCGAGGATGGAATCCAGTTGTTGTCTGAGGAATCGCTCTCCGTTATATGTCGCCATACAGATTGAGATTTCAGGTTGAGCCACTTTACTACTTTGCTCCACTACACATTACGCGGCGAAACACATAAACAGCTTTATCATAAAGGCCGAAGAACGCCAGGGAAGCCGCCGATACCAAGCGCAAACTGAATAGATGCAGCCTAAGAGCATCAACTATATATTGGCGGCCTCTTTTGGTCTCGCCTTTTGCGACCAACAAATTACCAATGTTTATCCAGTGCCTTGCCAGAAATTTTTTCTCTTTTTCGAATTCGTCGCGATTCTTTTCCAGAACCAGCTTCAGCGCATCAATGAGACTGGCTGGATTATCAGAAACATTATCCGAGTCATAGTGCGCAATCGCCAACGGTTCATCGACACACCTGAAATGATATTGTTTCGATATTCTAAGCCACATTTCCCAGTCGACGAGATTGCGGAGCCTCTCGTCAAACAGCCCCACCTTGTCGAAACATTCCTTTTTTATAAGAGCAACCGGACTTCCAATGAAATTGCCCTTCAAAAGTTCTTTGTGTATATTACCGTTCTTTTGGTTCACCCATGAAAACGGAATATACGTTCTCCTTTGGTTCTCTGCCTTCCAGAAACCCGTATATACAACACCAACCTGAGGCGAGGCTTCTTCCAAAAGCTCCATCTGGCGTGCCAGTTTTTCAGGGAGCCATTCATCGTCACTATCCTGATATGCTATGTAGTCACATCTGGCAGCCTTTATGCCCGTATTCCGCGCGGCTGCTTCGCCTCTATTTTTCTCATGGCGAATATACCGAATCCTCTGGTCATTAAAACCGGCCACTACCTCACTGGTGCCGTCGGTTGAACCATCATCAACAACAATAAGCTCGAAATCCCGATAAGTCTGATTCAAAACGCTCTCGATAGAACGAGCTATCAACTGCCTTCGATTATAAGTCGGGATAATGATACTAACGGTTGGCTTGTTCTTTGTCTCGGTCATACTTACACCGTAAAAACATCTCCGGACAGCGGCCGATTACCGGCCCAATCCAGTTTATTAGTTTCACCAAAACTGACTCAGACGTCAACTCCGAAATCTGCGATTTTTGAGTACTCGAAGCATATTTAACAACCTGACGCCGAGGAAGGTCTTCAGTAACAGAATAAATATCTCCGGCCGTCGACAGCCCAGCTTCCAGGCCTGAAGCAATTCTTCACGGGCCCGTCCAAGGCTATTGCCGCAAATGAAACCTCTGGCCAAAAAAAGATGGTACTCACATTTACCCGCTGCTTCATCGCGAACAGGCAACCCTGCCGGATAGGACCGGACGAACGTATCATACGAATCTCTGCCCGCTGCAAGTCGTTCTGCGTGGAGCTGGCGGGCAATATCAGCATATTGCTTTTGAACCAGAAATCGAGAAACACTTACGGCATCGGCACTAACCCTGTACTGATAGAGAGGCTCAGGCAAAATGGCAAGGTCGAAGTGCTCCGACAATCTCAGCCACAAATCATAATCCTGCGAGTGCCGAAAGAAGTCACGATAGTAACCCACTTTTGCCAGAGGGGATTTTCGCATCACTACCGAGCCGTGCATAATCGGATTCTTGTGAGGCAGATATCGTTTCATCGCCCTGGCTGACAGCTTAAGATTTCCAATCGGTGCGACGATGCCCTCACTATTAAACACCTGACCAAAACAGCCTACCACGGCGACCTGCGGATGGCCTTTCAAAAACCTGTGCTGTTTTTCCAGCCGACTCGCAAGAGAAATATCATCGGCATCCTGCCGGGCTATGTATTCACACCTTGCTAACCTTATCGCCCTGTTCAACGACGGCGTCAGGCCGAGATTGTTTTGGTTTACTACTGCGATGCGCGGGTCGCCGGCCTGGTACTCGAGAAGTATTTCCAAAGAGCTGTCGTTCGAGCCGTCATTAATAATAATAAACTCGAAATCTTTAAAGCTTTGATTAAGAATTGAATCAATCGAATCGCGCAGATATTTTTCGCCGTTATAGACAGACATCACAACAGAAATCGCAGGCGAGCGTATAAAGTTCTCCGGCTTTATCATCTCAAAAGTTCCAGCCGCGTTGGAAACTGTTTCTCTCATCAACTTGCCTCGACTTTGCGCATTATGAATAAGTTCATATGATTAGCAAATCGCCTCAGCATAAAATCCAGTATTCTCCTCAGAAATCTCGCCGGAAGATTGCTTGCATCATAGAGGGGCTGCAGCAAGGGTTTTAACATCAAAATCTCATCTTTCAAGCCTTTGACTCCGTCATAAGGCTTTATATCAATCAATTTGAAGCCGGCACGTTTGAGGTCATTGATAACCTGCTGAGGTTCAAAAGCAAACTGATAAAAATTCTCTTGCTCCTTTTCAGACCCATTGTATTTCGGATACTTTCCGAGTTTAGCTTTTTTCCTCCTTAACCAGGACATCACCGGAACCGTTATAAAGAGATAACCCCCTTCATTCAAAACACGATGCATCTCCTGCAATATCCGGTCGTATCCGTCATAATAATGCTCAATAACACCGAGGGACCAGTAGCCATCGAAGAATCTCTCCGGAAACGGCAGTTGCCGAACGTCTCCGAAGCGAACCTTCAACTCCGGGACGCACCGATTGACTTTCTCTACGATTTGCCTTGCATAATCAACGCCGTAGGCGTCATAACCGTGACTGTAGAGGGCGTAGACTTTGTCAGCCTGGCCGCATCCGCCTTCGAGTATTCTGGCCCCCACAGGCAGGTACCTTTTCGTATTGTCGATAACAAAGCTATCACATCCAGCCCTGATTCGTTTCTCAAAGCCGGCGTCATCGCTTTTCCAATGATTGTCCCAGAAGGTATTGTCAGCCGGTGCTCCAACGTAAACAAGACGGTTGTTAATTTTATCAAAATAACGGTTCACTTTTTGAGCCCGGCGATTATTTCATTTTCCCGCTCTGCGACAATCTGGAGCGAAAATCCATCGTGAATTCTGCGAACAGCCTCTCGTATAATATGGTCGTTCAGAAGGTTAATGGCCCTGTTTATTGCCTCAGCAATGGCTTGCGGGCCGGTTCCTTTTGCCAGGTAACCGTTGACGCCATCGTCTATAATCTGATTTATTCCATCCACATTGGTTCCGATACATACCAGTCCGCAGACCATCGCCTCCAATAATGCTTTCGGCATTCCTTCATAAAAAGATGGGAGAATATAATATCGATATCGATTAAGAACGGCAGGCAGTCGGTTGTTGTCAACGACACCCATAAAATTAACCTTTACATTAAGCTCTTTCGCCAAAATCTCCAGTTTATCACGAAGCTTCCCTTCCCCATAGATATCAAGTGTGAGATTATTACCAGAAACTGCTTTTATAAGATTGAAAAGATTTTTTTGCTGCTCCAAGCGTCCCACAAAGATTAATCTGTTCTCATATTTTTCATAGTCGGTCGGATGGAAAATCGCTGTATTTATATAGTTATGCAAAACTTCAATTTTTGCCGGCGAGATATGATATTTTGAGCAGATATACTGCTTATCCCTGTGACTTGCGACGATTCCAATGTCGGCACGCCGATAAGCAAACCGCTCTATCCTTTCGTAATTTCTCTTTGACTTTACATTGTTCTGCCTGTCGGCAAACAAACTTGCCGTATAGCCGGTCCTTACAACAAGGGGCTTGTGGTACAACCACTTGGCAATTACAGCGCTCCAGCTACCGTCCATCTGATTGGTTTTGAAGACATCTGCTGCTTTGAGCCGGCGGCGATGGAACAGAGGCATAAGCAAAGAATAAATCAAACGACCCCATTTGCCCGAGAAGAAACGCGCCATAGGAAGCACCACTATGTCCGGATGCAACCGGCCGGCAGCTTTAAGTCCACACGCTATCTCCGCATCATCTGTACCATAAGTCAGCCAATACACTTTCCTAAAATGTCCTCTGCGGAGGTGCTCCTCGTATAATAGCTTCTCACGGTCAAACAGTCCTTTGTCAACCCAGAGCTTAAGGGAAACATTGCGAGTAAAGAATAGCGCAAGCTTCATAATAATTTACGACGGTGCTGAAAGAGCCGTGCTTTGCTCGGAACAATTTACGCCTTGAACTCTCTGAAATCGAATTGCTTTTCCAAACCAAGCAACTGCACAATGATTGAAATCCCCCACAAAAACAAGGATGTCCCGTGAATATCGGGCTCATTCAAAGCTCTGGTGATTCTGGCGCCGTAGTAGACATCATTAGCGAGGTGAGGGTAGAAAGAAAAACCACTTTTATCATCATGGTAGTGCTTCCAATACGTATTGAGCCGTTGCAGGGCGAACTTTTCTATCTCGTGCCGGCGATAGTTTCTGCCCAGCAATTTGGCAGCATAATTCAATACGAAAATAATGTTGAAATTGTCGCAGGCATCCTGGTCATTTACGCTGCCAAGGCACAAGTCAATAAGCTTCTCCGGACAATCAAAATCAACCATATCAACGGCAATGAGTCCGGTGATTACTTTCATTGCGCCATTGATTTTCTGCCGCAGGCTCGGCTCGCCCATATACCAACAGCCATCCTGAGAATGCTGGAGACGATTGGTCCATTCCACAGCGAAGCCGGCTAATCGCTCGAAAGTCTGCGGCTCCATCCTCCCTGTTTTCAGTGCCAAAGCCAGGAAGAACATTAAATGACTGAAATGACTCGCAGCATCCCACGGCTGGTTCCACGCAAGAGAAGACAGATAACTACGGACCTGCTCTTCATTTCGCGGCACAAACAAACATACGCTTTCGGGAAGTTTATCGTATAACATCAAAGCAGAATAACACTGCCTGGTTTCGGCCCGCTTGTAATTTTTATTCAGCAGGTTTGAAAAATTCCCGTGCCTGAGCGATGCAAGCGCGTTGCGAAAGATAGGTTTTCTAAAAACGAGGTCGTCATATATCCAGCCGTTTTTATGCTGAAACATTTTTATGTAATTTGCGGCGGCATCGATATCGTGGTTATTTTCGACCCCAAGGGTGTAATAGATTTTGATTGCAAATACGCTACTCGCAGGATTCCAATGCGTTTTTTCGTCATACAGGTCGCCGCTGTAAGAATACCTGTAGTATCCATCGACGGTGCGGCTTTTCATACGGCTCACGAACTGAAGGACGTTTTCCTTCAGATGATACAGTTGTTCAATGCCGTTCATTTCGATTTCATAAACCTGTCAATGATGCCGGGCATTCTCTCTGAAAGCCTCCAGCGGTAAATAGTCGCCATTACTCTGATATAACTCAGTCGCCCAAAGCGCTTAAGTTTTGCCGCACCGTTTTGAACCTGCTGATAGACATAGTTGATAAAATCATAATACTGCTTTCCCACCTCATCTACTGACGGAATGTTGATGTCGGCCTGGTAGTCGGCGTAACGGTTCGCAACTTTATCGAGTAACTGCGGGATTTCATCCGGATGGTCAAAAACTTCCCCCCCCTTGCGACCAGTTCTGGATTGCTGCTGCTGTTGATTGCGATAACAGGTAATCCACAGCTAAGCGCCTCCAGTAAAGAATTGGAACAAGCTTCTATCGGTGATGCAAAAATAAAGATATCGTTTTTCTTCAACTCACTCGCCAGCTCAACACTGCTTAAAGGCAGCTTATGCGTGATGTTTTTGAAGCTGATTGGAGAATTACCGACAAATATCATTTCATATTTATCGAAATCCAGGTGCTCATCCAGCCATTGATAAACTCTAAATCCTTTGTTCCAGTTTGGAGACCAGCTTGCCGCGATTAGTCTCGTCTTTCGGTCTGCGGAAAACGCTTCCTTTCCCTGACGATTGAAAACCATCGGGTCTGGAGCATTGGTAATAATTGTTTCAAATCTGTTTTTCTTTAATCCGAGCCGATGATTCTCGCTTCTTGACCATCCGGACTGAAATATTGTTGCTTCAGCAATGAGATGATTTGCGATGTTTGTCACAAAGTCGCGCTGGTCGGATTTTTTGTTATACAGCCTGATGGGGCCGTCAATTCTGTGAATAAAAAGTTTATCCCTGTGCTGGAGTTTAGCTTTTGCAGCCTCGTCTATATATTGATAACTGTTAAGCAGAACCACATCCGCTCTCTGCACATCATTTTCATAAACCTCCGCGGACTGCAGGTACTGCTTCAGAGATTTGAGGAACTGATTTCCGCCGCCCGTGGGACCTTCTTTGAATTCAAAAAGAATATGAACCTTCATCATCGTGACATAATGGGCAGATATAGAAGAAGTTCATACCGCTGAGCTATGCAAGTCCAGTCGTACTGGCGTGCTGTTATCAGCCCGTCGGCGATTATTTTTTCTGAACCACCGTCAAGTGTATATCTTTTTCTTTGCTCAATTCGCCTTCGACAACTACAAACTTATCGCCTATAAAGTCAATCACCGGATCTCTTTCTTTGACGCCCTTTTGTGTATCGAAGCCGAGTCCGTCGCTTTTGATATAATCAAAAAACAAAATCCCGCCCGGATTGAGAAGATTATAAAGAGTCTTTGCCGTTTGAAGCGGCTGATTAAGATGTTCAAAAACGGTAGTGCAGAATATAACATCGAGCTTATCGTCCAGTTTTAGCGCAAAATCATCTTCCGGTCTCAATAGTACCGGAATTACATTGGAACAACGCCTGAACCTATAAGTGGCATAATGAAAGGCAAGCGTCTGTATATCTGAAATGTACATCCTCATCAAGGATTTGGGTTTGTAAAAATTATATAAAGACGCCGTTATCGGAGCGGTTGCACAGCCGAATTCGAGCATCTTGAGTTTTTTAAAATCCGGCCTAACCGCTGCAAGTTTTCGCAAAATTCCTAATTGGTCTGCGATCGTTTCTTTGCAAACAAGATGGAGCAGTTGATAAATTACCTCCGGCCTCTGCCACGCATTACAATGTCCTTGCGCATCCGTTTCGTCCGGCACATTGCTGCTTTGAAATTTTATCCTGTACAGATTTTTCAAAAAATATAAATCGTCAACCGCCCACAAAGGCCTGCCCTTTAAAACGCCCGACCAATATTTCCTAAATTCGAGAAACCAACCTTGATCGAGTCCTATTTGACGAAATCCCCTAAGAGCCAAACCGCGGTACTTTGCAGGAACAAGCGGACAACGGTATATCCTGTGAAAAAAATCCGCCGCAAACAAAACCTTGTTGACGCCTGCGTCTGATTCCTTGACAAGAGGATAATCTTCATAGACCTTCGGCACATCAACCATTAAGTTATCAAACAAATTGGCCTGCTTATTATATGAAAACAAATCCGTCATCTATCGACCCTCGTTAAAATCGACAAAACCCGTAAAAAGCTTCCGCCATAAAGGAATATAAGCCGAACGCGTATTGGCTTTAGCCGTTTGTGCAGCGTTTTGGATTATTTTTTCGCGAAGTCGGCTATCTTGCAAAACCTTCAGGCAGGCAAAGGCAAGAGCAATCATATCGCCGGCTTAACTTCTCAAGCACATCGCAAAAAATATCCGAACCTTTTATCGGCTTAGGTTTCAGCCTGAGGGCCCATCCTCAAGTTTGAAAAGAATATGAACTTTCATAGGAATAAGAAAAGCAACCTACTTACGACGATAGCCAACAGGCAACAGCTCCGTCCCAAAGACTATTTTGCGCACACAGTATTTGGGTAGTCTCCATACAGAACCATCTAACAACTCTCTGGGGTAACTTTTCAGACCCGCTCTTTTGAAAAGGGCCCGGATAGAACTGGGATTAAAATAGTTAATATGACCAGCCGGTCGAATATAGCCCCAGCTTTTCATGTTGTCAGCCTCGTTCGTGTTACCCGTGGTATAAAAGAATAATCCGCCTTTCTTTAACAAACTTTTTACTTTTCTGACGTAGGACAGTGGTTCATACAGATGTTCAAGGACCTCCCGCATGTAAACGGCATCGAACTCTTCGTTTGGTAAGTTGACTTCCAAAAAGTCCCCAAGAACAGCATTTGCCCCCCTTTGTTTCAAATGATTAACTGCTTCAGGGGAAATATCAATTGAGGTTATCTTTGCGCCCGAGAATTTTGCTTGAACGAAATATGAAAAAAAACCAAGTCCGCAACCCACATCAACTATGGTTAAATTGTCTCTGCCAATAAATCTTCTCATCTGCTCATAATGAGAACAGTAGAGGCCTTCCAGCTCGTAGAGTCTGACTTTATTCGAATAATTGGAATAGTAGTCCGTTTTGTCGTCCCAGCTTTTACCGTGGAAATACGAAGAATCATATAATTCCAGAATATGTTTTTTATCAATTCTGGGGTTTACAAAATACAATCCACAATTCGAACAACGAAATATACTGAACTCGTGATTAAAGTGGTCATCGTGTTTGCTGAAATCGAACTTAATGTCGTCCTGTCCACAGGCTGGACAATTGTTTAATTTTTCGAATTCGAGGTTCATTGAACCGCCCCAACTCTATGGAATCAAGGATGTTGACAGCACAGATTTGACAGCCTCAAAAACTTGCTCAACGGTAATTTGCTGCATGCATTTTCTATTAATCGGACAGGGAATTTTCAATCCACAATTTTTGCAATCGATATCCGTATAGAAGTTAATGTCATCCGGATAGGTAGCCAACTCAAGAGGCTCCCAGGCACTGACAAGCACAATATTCTTTTTGCCGACAGCTTTGGATAGATGAGTTAATCCGCCGACATAACCAATAAAAGTAATTGAATTTTTGAGAATTTGTGCAGTTTCCCTAAAGGTTGTTTTGCCTGTGAGGTCGACAACACCATTGAGTACTTTATTTGTAGGTAGTCCAATTTGGACTAATTTGCAGGTAAGATTATTATCTTGGATATACCGGTTTATAAGGTCTATCAGGCACTGCCAGTTTTCCCAGAACCAAGCTTTATTCGGTGTAAATTCTTTTTTGGCGTGGGGCTCTACGCAGATATACTGGTTTGTCAAAAGACCATTGGCTTCCAATAAATGATTTGCAGCGGCAATCTCTTTCTTTGACAACCATATCTTGGGCTGCAAACGGGCACGTGAGATATTATGCACATCGCAAGCTATCTGGATGGCATGTTTTCCAGTTTTGTAAATTATTTTTTCTTCCGTATCGTTTTCATAGTAAAAATAGTCGGAGTTGTCCATATCCACAATAATTATATTGTCCGGGCGGAAGAACCACTTCCTAAACCGCCAGGCCATATGGTCGGAAACACATTTTATATCTTTATTATGTTTGTAGATTATATGGTCGGGATTTGTAAGTTTCCGACGGCAACATCCGAGAATGTAATTAACCAAAGAGCCTCTGTACCTATAAAAAAAGATAATTTTTTTATCTTGATACTTGCTTTTTAGGTTATGAGCAAGTCCCGTCCAGATTAAAGCACCCCCTAAACCCATGATTATATCCCCCAAAAACTCCTATTATTACAAATTTCAGTTTCGGCCTTTCCTCTTTATTAATTACTGCCCTTTCTATCCTATGTCAACCACTACTGCATATTCTGAAACTTGCAGAGCGGCACATTTGTATTTTGGCTGGAAAGTTATATATGGATATACAGAACCTGATTTAGGGGGATATAAATTTTACTCAAAAATAATCGCATAACCAAACTCATTTTTACGCTCATCGCCGGAAATTCTTTTCAAGTTTTAAGTGTGTTCCCGGCTATCTCAAGCTGGCAGAATTAAGACGCGGTTTGTTATTTTTTGCCCTGTAATAATACCCACTTCCAGTTGTGTTCTGTTTCCACCTTTATCACTTTTTTGAAGTACTTCAGCATAAGTATGAAAACATCTTCTTCCGAGTCCCACTCAACAGATTCGAAAGCCCCGCCTTCCTGCTTGGCGATGTCATACAACACATAAGCATTTGGTTTTATTACTCGAGTGTGTTCAGCAAAAAAGGAGTCCAGGTTGAAAACGTGGTCGATGGAATTGCAATAAACCATATCCAGGGAAGAGTCGTCGTTTTCCAGGTGCATAAAATCGCCGACTCGCACAAGCTTATTATCAGGGCCGGGATTCAGGTCAATCCCGTAGGCGTTTTTAAAGCCGAGGTCACGCAAAACCTGCGCCTCGGTTCCCTGGCGAGCACCGGCACAGAGTATCTGCGCTGATTTAGGCAGCAAGGCCAGCAGATGGCGAAAACGCCGATAGAACCTATATCGATATTCCACAATCTGGCGATTTGTAAACCCGCCTCCAAATTTCAAAATCTCATCGAACTTCTGTACCTGATGAGTCAAGTATTCATTGTAGTCTTCATAATCACGGTAGTGGAAATCACCTTCTTTGTGTGTTTTCCATCCGCCTTGTCCGTGATGCTTGCAGCGAACGGGGTGTTTGTCGCGACTGTGAACATAGTTTGGATTGTACATTTTGTGGTGGCTTCGAAAGCATCTGCATCCGCTTGGAAGACAGCAGTGAAGTATTGTTTTAAACCAGAACTTCAGATGCATAGCCATCCTCAAGATATGAGACATTAATTGTTTTAATAACCCCATACCGAATTATTGGTTTCTAATCCTTTGTGGGGAGCTTACCATAATTAGGTATGTGAAACAGAGCACTTATTCGCCTTCTCCAGCCACCACCGAACGAGTAAAAAATATCCAGGAATAAATGCCATAGGAAGGACAAACAGTTACCTGCTTTGGCACCACCCAACCATGCAAATTGATGAGCTGTTGCGAGACTTTGCCTTTTTAACCTGCCGATTGACACGGGCAGGTCGGAATGGCTGAATATTTTGTTGGCAATATTGATTCTTTCTCCGGCCCGCTGGTTATTCCACTGTTTGCTTTTAATCTCCGGATGAATCCTTACGTAGACAAGTGGCATCGATACATGCAGGGGCGGTCTAACAAGAGCAATTCTCAGCAGTATATCGACATCCATAATATAATGCATGTTCTCGTCCAGCATGCCAGCCTTGACGGCAAGCCCCTTGTCCATCAGGCAGCCGGGCTGGTAACCTGTCTGCAAAGTGGCGACGGCCTCCGCCAACTCAGGTTCAAAAGTGATTTTACCATCGTATGTACGCGTTCTGTCACCATAGATAGTACCTTCGGCATCGATAAGAATACGACCACCATGCACGTAGCCTGCCTGTGGATATTTAAGGATTGCAGCAGCGGCGGTTGCCAGGCTGTTGGGCATAAGAACATCATCCGAATTATGCCAGTTAAATAACTGGCCTGTGCTTTTCGCAAGCCCTTTGTTTATTGCATGGCTTTGGCCTCTGTCGGGCTCACTTTCCCAATAGGTTAGCCAAGGCTCATATTTTTTTATAATCTCAACGGTCTGGTCGGTGCTGCCGCCGTCAATGATAATGTACTCCAAATCGGGATAGCCTTGGAGAAGAACAGAACGAATAGCTTCCTCAATAAACCGGCCATGATTATAAGAAGGTGTAACAATACTTATTCTTGGCCAAGGCACTCCATCAGACATTCTGTCCGGCAACTGCTGACTCTCCCGGGTCCAAGGCCAACCGATTTTACCCGCAGGAGCAGACGGCAAATCTTTCAGGGTCGGACATCGTGAAGTTGGGGTAACTGATTTGCTGATTGTTTCCATTCTTTCAAATCACGCACACAAGCTTCGATATACCTTCAGCGTCAGAGCGGCTGTCCTATCCCAAGAATACGACCTTACCTTCTCAAATCCAAGCTGTACATGCTCAGAATTCCGTCCTTCAGACAATACAATATCAAAAGCTCTTAATAAATCATCGGTCTTTTCAGGTTCAAAGTATACGGGGCAGCGGCCAGCCACCTCAATCGTTGAAGGAATGTGCGAAGCAATAATCGGACACCCACAGGCCATCGCTTCCAGTAACGGCATGCCAAAACCCTCATAAAGAGATGGATAAACCAATGCGAGGGCACGGTTGTAAAGACGACATAAAGTTTCGTCATCAATATCTCTCAGCAGTTTCACCTGCTTTGCTATTGCCAATTCTGTCATCATCTGCTGTTCACTCTCGGAGATGAGCCTGCCACCGACCAACACCAAAGCAACATCTTTTCGTTGATGCCACAGGCTGTATGCTTTTGCCAGGACATCAAAGTTTTTATAGTGGGCTCGATTGCCAATATAAAGCAGAAAAGGCTGTTCTATTCGAGTGATTCTTGACAATTCGGTGTTGTCCAATTGCCTGAAAATATCGCTACAGGCGTTGGGGACAACATGTACCATATTCGCATCAAGCTCATACAATCGAAGCACATCATTGCGAGTAGTATCGGAAACACAGATTATGGCATCCGCCTGCTGAACCGAGAGGCGCTTTCTCTGTCTGAATAAATCGAAGTTAGGCCCACTGTAAAACTGGGGGAACAATTCAAAAACCATATCATGAACTGTGGCAACTGAACACCCAGCCCATTTTTCGGGCATTGTATAATAGGTAGAGTGCCAAATTTTTCCTTCGCCTGTGCCCGTCCACAGGTCATATATAAAATGTTTAATCTTAGGCAGAACGGATTGCCATACACAGTTTGGGCGCAGATAACGCTCGATATTGGGAATAGAACGATGTGTGATGCGCCGATGCTGAGGCAGCGCCTGTTTAAGCCGGCCTTCTGTCAGCAGAGTTATGTGTAATGAATCATCAGCTTCACACATACGCAAAAGAATTTCGCTGAAAAGCCTTGAAATTCCTCCACGTGCCTGAGACCAGTAGATTATGCCATCAACTACTATTTCCATGATACGGTACAGCCTTAACGCTCAAAATCCCAAAAATGTTCTGATTGACAATACCGTGCTTTAATTCGCATATCAGCTTTTTCTAATAGAGCAATTAATCACACTATTTTGAAAACTGCATTGCAGCAAGAAGGCAGGTAATACATAAGCTGGAACACATTCACACAATTATCAGAGCTTATTCTTTACCAAACGTCTCTTAAGCATCCTAATACCAGATAATATATAGACAAATCTTACAATTTTATACAACAACGGCACATCCCGCAATAACATTACGGTATTATAAAACGTAACCAAAAAAGATTTTCTGATACCTGTAGGCAGATAAGCAGTTGCCTCGGTTACTTTCTTTAGCCTTTTATACTGTTTGTGATTCTTGGCATAATAAGCCAATATCTTCTTTCGCATGCGAATACAAATTTTCTCTTGGGCTGGAGTCATTTTAATGGCAGGTCCCATGTAAAAATTGGTTATAGCGGCCATCTCATCCGGGCTTTTAAGCAGATTTGCTTCCTCACATCTCCTATATAGCTCGGTTTTGCGATAAGGAAAGAAATATGAACAGTGTCCATCATTAGGTTCTATTTTTTTAAGCAAATTATAGGTGTCCTTCATTTTTGCTTTATCTTCAAAAGGAAAACCTACAACACAAAAAGTATATAAATACAGTCCCGCATCCTTTATCATCCTGCACTTCTCGACGATTTCGCTGTTACTATGTTTTCTGTTAAGCATGGTTTCTCTGAAATGCTCATTTCCACTTTCAACACCTATAGATACATGCACACATCCACTTTGCTTCAGCGTCTTTACCAGCTCCGGAGTTATGTATTCAGTCCTGCCGCACAGCTTGTAGGGTATCTTAATCCGCTTACTATATTCACTTGCAAACTCTTCAAACCAGGTTTTATTCGCTATCAAAAGGTCATCTGCGAATATAATACTTTTTGTTTCCGGATATTGCTTAAGCGTTCTCTCGAGCAGTTTCATGCAGTATTCTACGGGGGGTATTCTCCAATACCCCTTAGGTGAAGGATAAACACTCCTTAAAGCCGCATTGCCGCAATAATAACAACTGTACGGACATCCACGACCAAACATCGTCGTAATCTCTTTATCGCGTACAACTACTTCTTTGTCAAAAATAGAATAATCCGGGAAATCCAAGACTGATAAGTCAGGTACAAATTGCGGTATTGGATTACATATTTTTTTACCATTTAAATGCCAGCAAAAACCCTTTGTGCTCTCAATATTTCTGTTGTTCTCAATATTACTCAGCAATTCATCAAGTGGTATCTCCCCCTCACCAATACAGGCTCCTTTAATGGCGCTTTGCGAAAATATCCACTCCGGGTCTAATGTTATGCCAACCCCTCCTGCTATTTGTAAGATGTTTGGATATCTCTCCAGTTCTTTTGAATACTCTGCCAAGTATTTTAATTGGTGAGAAGTGCAGGAAAAAGCTGCGATTGAGGGGTCCAACTCAACTATTTTGTTTCTGAAATCTTTGTGACTTATTTTATCGCAGAAACTTAAATAAGCCACGTCATAAGAATGTTTCTTGGCAATAGGAACAAGGCATGCAATCCCATGGTTAAAATCACGGGGGTATCCGCTATCTATAGAAAGCTTTACAAAAACAATTCTTTTATTCGTCAAGTAATTCCCTAATCAGATATGAGTTTAATAAGTCCCTTCACTCCAAAACCACTTTTCAGACACAACACTATTACAATACAAAAGGCATATATTATACCACCACACTTACAAGGTGCAAAACCGGCTGATTTTAAATTGGCGGGAAAGGTAGAATCGAACATAATTAGCTGTTATTCCTCAAACAAGATTTCTGTTCCGGGAATTTTTCCAAAGATTTCATCTGATAATTCAACCAGCTCTATATCTTTGAAAATGCTTCTGTAGAATTTATCATCTACGAAATGTCTCCACCTTTCTAACACCTTCATTTCTCCTGCTTTTCTGCAAAACTCCTGTCCATCAAATGAACTACCAGTCCCCACCGATACAACTTTTTCAATGCCCCTGTCCGTAAAGGGAATTTCCAGTTTATTTGCCAAGTCCCTACGATAATCCACACTTGAAAACCAGGAGTTATAACTAATCGTAACCAGATTATTCTTAAGATGGTTGGTTTTTCGTAAGTATTCCTTTGCATAATCCTTCCACAAGTTTACCAATCCGGGTATTTTGCGTTGTACATCAGGTCTTTCATTAAATTTAGCTCTTAATCTTAATCTACTTGCAAACAAATTGAACGGGTCCCTCAGTACCAAAAGGTCGTATCGTTTCAAACTTTTGCCAATCCATGTTTCACGATTTACCTCAAAATCCTCGGCAATAACCTCCTGCAAAGGAGCATCTTCATAACTATATATCAAACAATCCTTTTTTCTGAACAGCTGTCTTTGCTCCCATTTCTTATTTACCATAAAATTATTGAAGAATATTGTGTAGCCCTCACCGCCACTATAACCTGTCACAAATGGATTTGTTTTAGGCTGAGCCGAGTTAAGCAGACACACTCTTTTTCCCGGAAACTGAAGTCCAATCCAGTTAATAATAGGATGATTACCGCTCCTGGACATACCGACTACCCGCATTTCAACATTGTTGACGGGACCGTCAATGGGCTTCATAAAACAATACTCAAAATCACTTTGCAGTTTCGCAGGCAGCTGCGCAAGTAAATTTTTGACCCGTTCCCCTGACGTGCTCAACTTTTTCACAATTCGTCGGTAGATTTGAGAAACCCTATTACCGCAACAACAACTTAGATGCCTTTTACTTTACAACTTCAATTAATACCACTGCCCGTGCTGCAGCAGCATTATCAGAATCTATTGATTTCGCAGTGTATATATTAAAATACTCTACGTCCCGACATTCCTTCTCTGTACTGATATTCCAACCATTGTGAGCATATTTATAGAATGAGGTCGAGACGCTCTCACATGCCTTAAACTCTTCAAGCAAATCTCTCAGCATAGAACTATCAAACTGTTCAGCAAACGGCGAGCCATTCCATTCAATCAACTGATGTTTTCCAAACCCAACGGATGCCAAAAATTTGCCGCCCGGCCTGAGGACCCTGATGAGCTCCTGTACCGCCCGCTTGGCATCTAAACCAACTTTTTCACAGGTAGCGTCCCCTGTATACATTCGATTATCCATTCCGACATGCTCTAAAGTCGAAATTGAAATAATCTCATCAAACCAGTTATCCCTGAAAGGTAATTGTCGCAAATCACCATAGCAATAGGAAATTCCTTTTCTCCAAAAAGCATTTCCCTCCGGTGCAAGCGTAAAAATCGTTATGACTTTTTCTGAAAAGATTGAATTACTAATAATTTGGGGGAAATTCAAAACAGAACCAGCATCCAATAACCTGCCTGTCTTGTTAGAAAGTCGGGACAAAACCCATGGATATTCAATAACCCTTTCATCGTAGCCGTACCCATATCCGTGTGGAAGTGGGTCTAAAGCTTGAAACTTCGCAAGCATATCAAAATCATTCAAAACCGAATGTATAAAATTAAACTTGCTCAATTTATATCCCCGAGACCAGGGTTTCCGGCCTTCCCTGATGTAAGCTTGAATATCAGCCTTTTGTTTTTTTCGGATAAGGTATTGTTTGACAGCTGACGTTAATCTATTGACCGGCATTGTGCACCCACCATAACATGCCCTCACGGATGATTCCGGTTGCCTGTATACCCAGCTTTCCAGCTGTTATTAGTGGCCGAATTTTTCCATTTGGTCGCGCGTGTAAGCAAACCTTCCATGGTCGTGTGGTTCTGTTGGATTTTCTGCTTCAGTCTCAGTTTCGGTAAAAGAAGCATAAAAGCAGCCGTCTTGACGTATAAATTCACGCAGTTTTGTAAAACGGGTCTGGATGACTGGCGAAGGAAGATGGGTGAAGAAGGATTGAGCGAGTGCAAAATCAGGGCGGACATCAAACTTATGGAATTCGAAATTGCTCAATATGACAAATTGGGGTTTTTCAATTCATACAACCTGGTGCCGATTTCCTTTTCGATACCTAAGCGAATTAACCCCTCTTCCTTTTCAATTCCTATGTATTGCCTCTTTTTCTCTTCTCGATTTGACAGCTTTATCTGTAAATATCACCCTGGATATAGATATAGATTCAACAATTCTGTGACAAGGCGTAATCATTGCCGAGAGCTCTGATTTCCTGTATCGCACCAACACCATGAAGCTTTATACTCGAAATTTCCTCACCTTTATGGTTAAGAAACCAAATCATCCCACTTAATCGCGCTGAAGTACGCTCCCCACGGGGCGCAATTTCTGAGCCACCAACAACGATATATTTATCAGTAATTGAAATTCCACGAGTTATATAACCCTGTCTTTGAAACAAAACCTCATCCCCCCAGATTAATGAATGATTACTTTCAGAATCACAATACATAAACTTGTCCTTGTATAAAACGATATTATGGGCACCATGGGCGTCTGTTTGAATTATATTCTCTGTAGAAAGACTGTGCCTACTGAGTACATATATTTCTGAATTCCTACCCGTCTCGGTGGTATAATTATGTGCGAGCAGATATATCTTATCGTCTTTAATGTATATAGAATTGAAATGACAATAATTGCTTGACGCATTATTTTTTACTTTACCGTTTGGGTGGTGACTTGTAATTTTCCGGGTGTTCAAATCAAACTCTATAATACCATTATTGTACGTATCTGCAATATAAAGAACTCCAGAGTAATGGTCAATTTGGTGAACCCCTCCACTCAGGTCTTTACACAAAATGTCGAAGTTGGTATATCCCGGTACACCATTACTAAAACACAATTCAAAAGAAATTAATCGGCCGTATTTTGCCATCCGCTGAAAGACAAAGTACCGATTGCCGATTCGTGAAATTCCATAAGTCACTCCACCAAGTAACCGAACTATGTGATTTTTGCTGATTACAAGAATCCCTGAAGCGGTACCAACAATGAAATCCTCATCAATAGAAATGTCATCTTGCCCAGATGTGATTATTCCTCCTCGTAGCGGCAGTGATACCGCTTCAAACACATCATTCTCTGCCTGAATATGAATAGACTTTATTCTATCATTCATAAGAAGATCTATAAAGGTCTTAAAAAAATTATATATAATTGCTGCTATTGTATACTTTATTCCCTTCTGTTTAAGTAAAACAAATAGCTTAATCACTTTGTTTCTAAGGGTTATTATTTTCATCTTTTTATGCACTAACTTTTGTCTTAACCATATAAACTTACTACTGAAATATCGTCAGATTCTTACTAAAATATCGCAGAGTACTTATAATTGATTCAGCAATTTCGTTTACGTCTTCTTTTCTGTGTGCTGTGGACAAGAAAATAATTCTGTTACTGCTGACATAAACGCCCTTTTCAAGAAGAAGATAGAGATAAAACTGTTTCTGAAGGGCGTCGTCCGATTCATACCGGTCCCGAGTCCTCCGTGACTTGATGGGCTTATCCGTAAATATCATCCGTGACATTGAGCCGATACCGGTCATTCTCACAGGAACCCGATTCGCCGCACAAAACTCGTTAATGGCATTTCTGATGTACCGGCCACTTTCATTGAGATGCGTATAAACCGTTCCCCTGTTTTCAATCAAATGTTGCAGCACTATTTTAGCAACATGCATAACCAATGGATTTGCCGAAAATGTTCCACCCATAAACACAGGCTTTTTATGTTCATCACCCCGGATAACCCTCATAACATCATCTCGGCCAGCAACAAGCCCTATCGGCGATCCCCCTCCAAGTGTTTTCCCGTAAGCGGCTATATCCGCTTCAACTGCGTAGTATTCCTAACAGCCACCAGAAAGGAAAGCATCCGTACTTAGCATCTCTTCATCAGGACTAAAATACCATCATCATGTAAAAACTTGCCGGAATAGTCTACTTCTGCTTTAATAATTTTGTATTTACCAAAATAATTTAAACAAACATACCTCAACAATCCATCGAATCCATCTATAATTTCTGTTCCGTATTTTTGCTCTTTTAAAAAGGCATTTACAAAAATAAGAAAGCCATCATTCTTTAATAAACTATCAATATTCGTAAAAACCTGAGGAAGTTTTTCTAAAATATACCATAATATTTGACTCATTATTACAATATAATACTTATTCTCAACTTTCAAATGCTCTGAACATATGTCCCCAACAATAAACTCCAGCAACGGGAATAGGCTTTTGGCCTTTTCGATTGCCGTCGGACTAATGTCCATTCCTGCTACCTTTATATTAGCAGGAAGCCCCACATCCAATTTTGATAGAACATAGCCTAGGCCACACCCAACTTCCAGAATATCAATGCTTTTTTCTTCTGAGTTCACAAGCGAGCTAATTATATTGAGAAGATTTGATCTGGAAAAAGCGTAATACTCATTAAGTCTACTATCAGTTCCTTCCTGTCCCCAGGGGTCACTTTCATTTTTGTAAAAGGCTTCGAAATCTCCTACAAAATGCATTTTGCCTTTTTCTTCTTTAAATACATAATCCTTTGACACTTTTTCTTCTTCCATAAACCCCTCTCTTAAAAACGTCAAAATGTTTACTAAAGTATTCCAGAGTCTCGACAATAGAATGTGCAATTTTTTCTATATGCTCTTTTTCATGCGCCGTGGACAAAAAAATAATTCGGTTGCCACTTACATGAACCCCCTTCTCAAAACGAAGATAAGAATAAAACAGCTTTTGCAAGGTATCATCTATTTCGTATCTATCCCGATCTCTCCGCGACTTTATGGCCTTATCTGTAAATATCATTCGCGACATTGAGCCAATACCCATCATCCTTACAGGAATTTGGTTTGACACACAGAACTCATTAACACTGTTCCTGATATATTGGCTATTTTCATTAAGGTAATTATAGATGCGATCTCTGTTTTCAATCAAATGTTGCAACACTGTTCTGGCTACGCGTATAACCAACGGGTTTGCTGAGAAGGTCCCACCCATAAATACCGGCTTTTTATGGTCATTACCTTTGACTACATCCATTACTTTTTTAGTACCGGCAACAAGCCCTATCGGCAAGCCTCCTCCAAGCGTTTTCCCGTAAGCGGCTATATCCGCTTTTACCCCGTAATATTCCTGACAGCCGCCCAAAGCAATTCTAAAGCCAGTGATGATTTCATCAAAACATAACAGGATATCATATTTTAATGTCACTTCACGTAGCTTCTGCAAAAACCCGCCAACATCGTCCCTCGGATTAGACCCCTGAGATGGTTCTATGATGACCATTGCCAGCTCATCTCTATGCTTTTCTATCAACTCAAAGGTTGCGTCGCTGTTATATGGCAGCATCAAAGTCATATCCATAATCTCCTGCGGCACCCCCGCAGATTTGAACATAAGTGCAGGCCGATTTTCATCTGATGTACAATCCTCTTCGAACAGCAGCATATCATTGCCGCCGTGCCATCCGCCGCTGAGCATGGCAATTTTCTTCCTGCCTGTATAGGCCCTGGCTATCCGGGTTGTGCGAATTGTAGCCTCCGTACCTGAGTTACAAAAAACAAAGCCGTAAAAATGCGGAAGGACATCCGAAAGAAGCTCTCCCACTTCGTATGTGTATCTGTTGGGAAGTATATACAACGTGCCCTCAGCCGCCTGCTTTTGGATTTCTCCGACAATCAGCGGATGTGCGTGGCCGAGAATATGAGTGCCGGCACCAAGTGCCGTGTCAATATAAACGTTGCCGCTGCGATCCTCTAAAAAACACCCATACGCCTTGTTGACGTGCAGCTTGCTCTTCTCGTAGCCGGCATTCAAAACGGCAAATCTGTGGTGTATGTGCGGTTCTTCGGTTGTAAAAAGGTTTCTTTTCTCCACCTCCCTGCACATCCGTTCCATGAAAGCGGCTGGGTTCATTCAGACCCCTTGCTCTTGTAAAGATTGTCCCAAGCCTCAAGGTGTTTTCGCCCATGCAAAGTGCCGTTAACATTACAGCGGTCACACGGATATAGACCTCTGCAGCCTCTACCTAAAACTTTCCTGTACCTGCTGATGTTTCCCGACTTCCATATATCCAAAAGAGACTGGGCATAAAGATTTCCAAATTTAATCTTTTTATTGAAATCCTGCACACAGAGCAGAACATCCCCGTTCCAGTCGATCTGCAGCGAGTAATGTGTATAATAACACGGCCTATTTTCTTCGAAAGCCGTCTGATGACCCTCCGTTACCGACCCAGCGCGATTTGTTAATTTTACGCCGTAGTCCTCTTCAACACCATACCATCTATCCCTGAGCACATACTGTTCGCTGCTCAAACCTGCTTCTGCGAACATTTTCTTAAACTTATCAACCTGATGCGGCCCGTCGTACATGCTTACAAGAAGCACTCCGAGACCGGCGGCAAAAAGCTCTTTCACAAGTTCTACACTCAGCTTATCTCCACATGTGACCAGCTCGGTATGAATATCGCTGCCGAACACCCTGACCAGACTCACTATGTCATTATGAAGCAGCGGTTCACCGTGCCCGGAAAATATAACGCCTCCACGAAACTTTAAGCTTCTTAACTCATCGGCTATCTTCTTTGCGAGCGCAACCTCCATATGTAGATTCTGATTCGGATATTCAGCGGGGTCCATCCTCGGGCAAAACTCACATTTGCGATTGCACAACTCGGTAGGATTTATGTCTATCCAGCTAAACAAGGGCACGCCATCCGCCGTCTGTACCTGGTCAATGTAACGTGACTTGCGCCTGATGTTCTTCATTATCGTCTGTTCAAAAATCTCTTCTTTTGTTTTCGTATCTTTATTCATTTACCACCACCCAATGAGATTTAGACAGCGTGAATAAATACTTCAGCCTTTTGGAGTGCAGACCAGTGAGATTGGCAGCAAGCCGACAAACTTCTCTTTCTCATCACACACAAGCAGGGTGACAATTTCCTGCTTATTGAATATTTTCTCGGCTTCGTAGAGTTTCAGGTTTTTACTAATCGTTCGTGGATGTTTTGTCATGATATCTCTTGCCTTGAGCATCAGTATATTTTCATGTTTGGTCAATGCCCTTCGCAGGTCTCCATCAGTAATTATGCCGATCACGCGCTCTTGCTCGTTAACAACCACACCTGTTCCCCATCGGCCGGAGGTCATAACCTGAATCACCTCTTTCATATCAGAATCTTCCGTGATGACTGGCAGATTACTCTTGACCATGACATCCTCTACCCGCATTAACAGCATTCTTCCGACGTTTCCTCCGGGATGAAATCGTGCATAATCTTCGGTCTTAAACCCTCTTTCTCTCATCAGAGCAACAGTAATCGCATCGCCCATTACCAAAGCAGCGGTGGTAGAAGTGGTCGGAGCTATTTTTAACGGACAGGCCTCCCTCTTGACACTCACATTCAAATGGCAATCTGAACTGTTCGCTATTGTGGAATTTGGGTTTCCCGTCATCGAAATAATCCGGTTACCGTTGCTCTTTAAGAAGGGAATAATCTTTAATATTTCTTCAGTCTCTCCAGAATATGAAATCAGCAGCAGAATGTCCTCTTTCTTTATCATACCGAGGTCACCATGAAATGCTTCCGCAGGGTGCATAAAAAAGCTCGGTGTACCGGTTGAGGCAAGTGTGCATGATATTTTTCGGCCGACAATGCCGGACTTACCCATCCCGCAGACAATTACTCTGCCCTCACAATTCAATATCGCCTTCACAACCTTCGGAAAAACATCATCAACCCGCTGTGAAAGCGCCGTTATTGCCTCAGCCTCTATCTCAAACACTTCCTTTGCATAGTGTACAAACCTGTCTTCAGACTTTTGCTGACGCAACTCTACCACTGCTTTTTTCGGCTTCGTTTCGGATGTCTGTCTGGTACCGGAAATTACGTTATCCATAAAGTCTCCCTGAGCGAATTAACGCATCACAGAAAAGCGTTACTTTCTCCAATTGTTCAACATGTTCCAGTGACGAATTTTTCCTGCGTACGAAGTTATCAATAAAATAGTTCATCTGGTTCAAAAAACCAGGCTTAAAAGTATCCTCAGTGCGCTGTTCAGTTTCCGCCAGCGGCATATAAACCGCTTTGCCTTGATTTTCCTTTCTCTCGAGGCCATTGTACACCACCATTTTCTCAAATGGGCACATTTCTACAACCTTTTCTTCAAGAAAGATTTTGAAGTAACTGTTCTGGGGGCAATCCATCAGTATCTTCAATTGTATAGGGCACTTATGTTTGGCTGAGTAAAGCTCACACACCCAGGAAGTCTTGCTGCCTTTTACGGTACTTGCCGCATTTTTGATCTCAACATCCCCGAAAAGATAACACATCAGGTCAATCACGTGCGACGTGTAAAAATACAGCATATATTCACATATTTTCTCTCCCTGGTCTTTCATAAACATCTCACAGGGCTCTGCGGACAGGATGTCAGCACACACGCAAGTTTCGTTGTCCATCAACTGTTCCAAATATGGAACGAAATCATAAAACCTGCGGTTATACGCAACAAAAAGGTTTCTCACTTCATATTTTTCTTTCAGATACTCCAGGCCGGCAGACGAAAGAACCGCCGGCTTTTCTGACATTACCGGCACACCGAGCGGCAAAAGCTGCCTTAAAATTTCCTCGGTCACATCCCAGGGCGTACATACCAAAATACAGTCAATCGCACTATTTGAGCTACCCCAGTACTCCAGAAATCCCTCCACACCATATATCTTTTTGCCGACGGTGTACTTCTTTGCAAAACCATCTATGTTCGCCGAGCCTGGACGAGCAACAACAACTTCTATGGTGTGCCCCAGATGCCTGATTACATCAGCGTGGCAATGAGCAATTTTACCACAACCCACGAGAGCAAATTTAATCGGCTTCAATTCTTAGACTCACACGCCGTAATATTCTTTCCACGCCTCGAAATGCAACTTTGCGTACAATGTCCCATCAATGTCACACTGCGGGCAGGGTGGTTTGCTTCGGTCTCCGTTAATAAGCCGCAGCCGCACCTGCTTTATTATGTCCGAATTCCATATCTCGAAGATATTATTCTTATGCAGGTTCCCAACGACCAGTTTCTTTTCCCAGTCACAGGGACAAATCATAACGTCTCCGTCATAATCAATTATCAGCTTATGAAACGGATAGTAGCAACTTCGCTTAAGCGGTTCTTTCAACGGCACAATATTATATTGCTGAAGATTAACCGAGCCGCCTCTATTATTTATGGTCATACCAAAATTTTGCTCAGCCGACAGGTAACGTTCTCTGATGACAAACTGTTCATCAGAAAGCCCGCAATCCTGTTGTATTTTTTTGAAATGGGGGATCTGTTCGGGGCCGTCATACATACTCACCTTCATATTGTTCAGGCCGGCTTCAAACAACTCTTGCGTATTCTCAACCGTTGAAAAATCGCCGTTGGTTAGGATATCCAGAAAACAATCAGGGCAGTACCGCTTGGTCATCTCCACTAACTCCAGCAGCTTCTTGTGCATAAGCGGCTCACTTAATCCACAAAACGACAGCCGACCCTTAAAATTGACGCCAGCTAAATCCTTCAAAAGTGCTTCATAGAATTCCAAAGACATAAACTCTTTCTTATTTGGAAACAGCTTGTGGTTAGCTTTCGGACAGAAAAAACATTTTCTGTTGCAGACGCCGCAAATGTTTATCTCCAGATTCGTAACTGGCGGAACATCCCCGAACCAGTTCGACTTATCTAATATATGCGTATCATAAATATCGCTGCTGACGACGATATTCTTATCAAAGAACTTCATTTTTATTCCTTCTTTGGAATTCCATACTTACGGCTAATATGATTTGCCACCTGCTCACAGGAACAAACCTCCCTCTGATTAGAAGCTGTGATGTAGTTTGACAGAAACGAATCATATTCCTTTCGATTCAACCTCACCCTTTTTATTGCATTCTTTATTTGATGCTCATCACACTGATATATGTCTAAAGTAGTAAAAGGAATAAGTTTCTGATAGCACTGACAATTATGCTTTATGAAATCGTTAAACTGACTGCCAGTCAACTGGATGATTTTTTTCCCATAAATAATTGCGCTGTTTACAGAACTCGATTCATGAAAAAGAACAAGTTCAGCCTTTGATAGAAACTCATCGGCCCTGTACTTAAAAGTTCTTCGTTTTCCAAAGTCTCTGGCGGCGTTTTCCTCCTCATATTTCGGATGCAAACAAATCACAACCTCCTTTCCCAGCGACGACTCCATCACATCAAACACCCTGTTTAAATTCTTATAATATAACTCTTTATCTATAAGCCCGTAACCAAAGCGTAATGCATCACCATGATATGGTGGCATAGAGTCCAGAAAAACGATGTAGTCTTCTGAAATCTTATGGTTCTTTATCAGCAGGTCGTCATAAGAATGGCTGTTAACCAAAACCACTTCATTGTATCTGGAGTCATTTATTTTTCCTTCAGCCTTATTTCGGTTTGAAAGAAAATATGTATCGGCTCTTGCTACAAGACCGTGTGACATCATAAACCGAAAAAACCGGGCAGGTACGGATTCTTTCCATTTGGTCAGGCAACGAGTCCAAATAGCTTTGTGTTGTGAGTCGTCGAACTGAAAACTTACTACTGTCGACGTTGTTTGAATATATACAAGGGGTATGCCATACTTTTTCAAATAATAGTAAAGCCACCAGTCAAACCATTTCTCGGAGAAAAAATGCACTGCAATCATATCGTGAGAGCTTAAAAAGTTTTTGCATTCGGAAAGATTTAAAGGACGGATAACCTCGAACTTTGACGGCAAGACACCTATGTTGCTGACGGAACCGCCGCCACACTTTAATGATGTTGTAAAAACGTTGCTGACATCTAAAAAAAACAGCTTGTCAAACACCTTGGCAAAATAGTCAAAAAGCACATGGTCCCGTTTTGTAACAGTCTCGGCAGCCTCACCCCACGATATGAAGCAAATACCTTTAACGGTCACGAGCAACCCTGATTTGTGATAATATCAGTACAGAAACGATAAATATGTCGGGTAAGACCAGAGTTTTACACCATATCAACCCAGTCATAGTTAAGAAGATGCTGATATCTATTCTTTATTTGAATCCGAAGCATTTTGTAAAGTCTGTCATCCTTAGGCTCACAGTTGCTCAGCAGATTCTTTGCATCTTCCCAAAGTTTCCGCTCATCATAATCATTGAGTCTGCTGAAAAGCGGTATCAGTTTGGACTCTACCCTGGATAGAACACAGTAGATGAATGCGTAGGTTTTCGCCTTTTCCACCTGACTTTTTTCCAGCGGACCGATTGTATGGATTCTTTCGAGCAGCGAAAAATACTCCTCCTGAGTCTGAGGCTCATAAGTAAACCCAAGACCGCTGTATGATGATTCGCCGGCGAGAATACAGGGAATACCGAAGCAGGAGTATTCACCCCCGGCATGACCATGGGCTGTCAATATCACATCAGCAATATTCGTCAGCGATAGAGGGTTGACATCATCAGTCAGAAACTGAATATGGTCATATTCTTTTGCCCATCTCTCATATTCCAGCCGTGCTGTTGTTATAACGTCATCCCTTTCATCCAACGGATGTTTCTTCACAAGCCAGTTGACGTGGTCAATCTTTATGATGGCCTTGAGGGTCTCACACAGCCACGTCAGATTATCTCTAAACAAAGACCAGTTGTGAACGAAAACACCGTCTACCATCACGTTTCCCATCACAACCGCAATGGGACGCTCCACATCCCATCCAAACCGTTTGCAGAGTTCTTCTCGGGAAACATTTTTTTCATCCTTCTTGAATGCAAAAGAAGCCTCCAGTATATCATGTTTGGGAGATTTGCCTTTGAACCTGTTGAAAATATAGTCTCCACCTTCTTTGACGGCTACTTCCCGATAATTATCGTATATGTAGTTGAAGAATTCCTCACGGTGCCGCTCAGTCTCGGTATAAATCTCTTCAATCTTGTCATATATACGGATAGTGAAGATAGAAGGCCCTCCTCCACGCCCATATATAACAGAGCCCTGTTCCAACGCCACCTGACACACAACCGCTGAAGGAATGAATTGCCTTTCACCCTGAAATACAACAGGAAAACGCCCGCTGCCAAACATCTCCTCAAGATACTCATGGTAAGAGAGAATGCTTATAAGCCAGCCGAATATGGGCAGCGAGATGTTATTTGCAGTGCCGTAACCGGATGTTCGCAAATAAGTGTCATACACTATCTTGCCAAAACTGACTTCGCCCACCTTAAGCTGGATAAACTCGTCGATGCCATGCACGCCCTTTATCAAAGCCACAGCTTTCAAGGCATATCTTATTTGGTCAAGCACTCCCTGTTTTCTATCACTCAGGTAATAAAATTCGGTAATACCGTAAGATTCATACAGCTGTTTAAACTTTCTATTTGGACTGCGTAAAAGCGCTGCACCTTGCATCCCGTAGATGTTCATAATATGCCTGCCGGAAACCAATTGCACTAGAACATATCCCGGATGAGGGCAAAGCGATTCAATAAGAACCCTCTTATCGTCGTTCTCCGACGGCTCTTTCACCTCAACCGGCCCCCAACGAGCGACATTAGTCTTAAAAAGTGCCCGAAAAGCCTCTTCCACAGAGGGTTCTTTCTGCTCTACCGATGCATTGCCATTCGCCGACGCTCGTGTCGGGAACCTAAGCAACCGAATTGCAAAATGAAATAACCGTCGCACAAAGTTTCGGGCCCTCAAAGAAATCCGTACAGCTATGAATTTGACCAGCCAGCAAAGAAATAAACCGTACACACGCAAGTCGTCCCACTGAGAAAGAAATGTTGGCTTTGCAGAACGTTTCGCCAATTCATTCCCCTTTCAAGTTGTAGAATCTTCGGTTAATGGAAATATGTAGGAGCATATTCATTCCTTTATATTTATTTTTTATGCGCACAGGGCCTTGATATTTTCTTTCTGCCTGAACCAGTCGTTCCTGTGAAAACTTAATCTGAGAATTTCCTTATCACCATCAACGAAAGCCCTGCCCATCTCTGTAAACCCGAATTCCCTGTAAATGTGCAGCGATGCGGTGTTATCAGACAAGACTTTTGTGAGCAGGGTATTGAAACCCATCTTATCAAAAAAGCGCTCCAGTATCATGTAAAGAATACGCTTGCCGAGCCCTTCGCCCGTGTAAGAGTCTTCTCCAATATAAAAACCCCATTCAGAACTCAGTAGGCCATAGTTTATGTTCTGCAGATAGACTGGGCCAATCGGGGTTGCCTCTGCGAAAACAACCCAGAATCTCTGTTTATCCCTGTTTTTAAGGTTTTCCAGCCATTTGGAGTGTTCCTTCCGGCTTATATGGTGCTGAGTGAGCATATACTTTCTAACTCTATCCTTGTTTCTCCACTGCCTGACTCTGTCCTTCAGTTCATCATCGACACTTAAAATGTCCACAAATCTGAGGCTTTTCATTTCAGGACCCGCACCGTCTTGAAGGGTTCGGCGTAACTTATCCCGACCCTCATCCCCCAGGCTCTGGCATTTAACTTCACCCCCTCCGGCGACCTTGGATGGGGGAAATCCCTTATCTCGGATTTGTAACAACCCAGCGATTTAAGTTTTGTATCCATTGTGTTGGATATGTCAAAAAAAACATCCGGCGAAAAACTCAGCGGGTAGTTCTGTTCGGTAGATGACAAAACCTCGAACGAGTAGATTTCTCTGGTTGTTTCAGCCGGTAGAGGTCTTGTTGCGGTTATTACAGCTCTATACACGACCTGGTGGTCAACATTCAAATCCCTTCCATAATGAGTAAAGATAATAGACGGCTTCAAATTATTCTTAACTTTCTCTACAGCTTTGACTATGTCCAACAAAGCGACCGTATCAAATCTATTATCAGGAAATTCGCGAAAGAACACATCCTGCACGCCCAGCACTTCATTTGCGTTACGGGCGTCAAACTGCAATTTGTTGATTTCCGCGTCCCTTTTCTTCCTGCTTCTAACATCATCTCTTGATGTAATTCCTTCTCCCAGAATCAGGGTGTAAGCCTCGTAACCTTCCAAAACTAACCGGGCCACTGTCCCGCCGCAGCCTAAAACCTCGTCATCAGGATGCGCCGCAACAATCAGCACCTTTTTCATTTGCAGATACTCCTGTCTATTTCCTGTCTTGTAATATTACCGGACATAATAATTTCAAATGCTCGTCCTTTTTCGACGTTAAATAACAAATCCAGAATGCAAAGGTGAGAAACAAAATCGCCGCAGAACTGCGGATACACAGGGTGCTTATAATCCTGAAACAAAACGTTTATTCCTTTTAATTTGAACAGTTCTGCATCGGCGTAATCAGCGCCCAGAGAACCAAAAACAAAAACACCGGCACAAAAATTCCCGCACAAATCCAGTATTAATTCCTGTTTCTTGCTTGCTATGCCGATTTGGCTCTGTTTATGAATTCTTGCTCTAATCCCAAGTTCTGATATAAAAAACGACAGAAGGTATTCTGTTACATCACATAGTCTGGTCCAGCTTTTTTTGTAAAAATCTTCCAGGAAATCAGCATAGTTTCCGAAGAAAGGGGCTTTTTTGTAATTGAAATAAAGGCTCTTGAAATGTTTGCTTCTCCAATCAATGTTGTTGTTAATTTCAATTTCGGAAATAGTCTTTTGTAAATGTCCTTTCAATAAAACTGGTACCGTCAGCCATGTTGTACCATGAGCGGTTTTTATTTTATTACGATTGGTAAAACTATTTTTCTCAAACTGAACGTTATCCAGGATTACAAAATCATCACTAATTGCTATTTTGTGGAAAAACCCAAGCCATGGAAGATAGGCCGGCTGATGTGCACTTAATATCATTTTTAAAATTCTTTTAAAGATCTCAAAATTCTGTCCAGCCTCTTATTGTCTGTTAATCCTGGATATATGGGCAAAGACAGGGTGCTTTGGGCAATTTCTTCTGCATTTTCAAAAGGCTTTTTATCCCGTTTCAAATAATTGTGCAATAACTCCCATTTTTCGATTGGAACTATTGTTTCTATACCGTGTTTTTCTAAATGGTTTTTTAGTCTTGCTGCAATTTTATGTTCCACTTTTAATACAAATCTGTACCAATTCTGAAAACAATGATTATTTCTGCTTCTCTGGAAATCCCAACCCTTCTTTGTACAAATACTTCTATAATTTCCTGCTATTTGGGCTCGTTTGTTTAAAAACATATTTAACTTATCAAGTTGCTCTAATCCCATTGCTGCTTGTATATCGGTCATTTGAAAGTTGAATCTGGGATAATAAATTTTTCGACAATCGTAGTCTCTGTAATCCCTCGCTTTCTGGATAATCGCGGGGTTTTTGGAAACCAACATACCCCCTTGACCCGTTGTTATTACCTTTGAAGCATAAAAAGAGAAAATAGCTACCTGTCCTCTCAAACCTACATGTTTATTTCCTGCTCTAGAACCTAAAGCCGTCGCACAATCTTCAATTACAGGGATGCCGTATTTCTTAATACGAGTTACCTCAACAGGTACTCCAAAAATATGAGGAACAATTATAGCTTTTGTTTTTTTGGTTATCTTTCCAACTATGTGCTGACAGGAGATATTAAAATCTGCTTTATCTACGTCTGTAAGAATAGGTTTTGCCTCTAACATATAAATTGCGTTTAGCACAGCAGAACAAACATAAGTTGGTGCAATAACCTCATCAAATGGTCTGACATTCAATACCTTAAGTGCTAAATACAGGCTGGCTGTTCCGCTGGATAAGGCAACACCGCAGGAACCGGGCAGGCCGATAGTTCTGCACAGCCTGTTTTCAAATTCTTTTACTTTTTCTCCCTGCGTTACCCATCCGCCTTTAACTACTTCTTCTATTGCTGCCGCTTCTGCCTTATCGAAAGTCGGCATATTATGAGCTATTTTTATCATTATTTTGACAATAATATCCTTTCTTTATCTCAGCAGGGTTTCCTACTATCAGCGAATAAGGCGGAATATAGCCTTTGTTTATTATAATCGTTCCTGCTCCTACCACACAGTGATGTGCTATATGTGTTCCGCCGCCGATGAAACTGTGTGAACCGACAAAGACATCATTTTCAAGAACTATAGGTTTTTTTTCGATTTTTTCACTTGCCCCCAGACACTTTTTATGTGAATCCGAAACATTTATCGAAACAAAAGATGCTATATCACAGTTGTCCCCTATAGTAACTTCACTGCCTTTGGCGTTTATCTCTGAGAATAATCCTATGTAAACATTTTTACCTATCATAGGTTCGCCATTAATGAAAACCAGAGGGTGAAAAGGATTTCCACGCAAGCCGAAACTTTCGATAAGTAAAGAGATAAACTCTTTTCTTAACTCCGCATCTTCCTTTATTTTTTTAATTATTTCTAAAATTTCTTCTTTTCTCATTTTTCCAGCACAAAATCAAACATATGTGTTGACTGCCACAGCTTAGGATTGATAGGAGTTTCATAACATTTTGAAAACCCGATTTCATGAGCTGTTTTTTTAATCTTGTCGATGTCAAACCAAAGCCGTTTTTCTTCTATTTCCAGTGCCCTACTTATCCTTTCTTTCTCCCAGTTGAGACGGTCATAGGATTTTATATGAACTTCTTTTTTTCTCATATCTGGGTTATGTGAAAAAAATGCCGTCCCGCCCGGCTGTATAACATTATATATATTGTACAAGGCTGTCTTTACCCACTCATCGTTTGCCAGACACTGAAGAACGGACGACCCAATAACTTTTGTATAACTACCCCTAATCTTTTTCATAAAGAGTATATCATCATGCACAACTTTAATGTTGCCAAAATGCACTGTCAATTCCATTGCTTTGTTCACCATTTGCTCTGCATAATCGAATAACACAATCTCTTTAACAAATGGAGAAACATACATACTCACCCATCCAACACCCCCTCCAGCATCTAACACAATATCATTTTTGTTTAAATTCAGCGAATCACATATATTCTTTACCATAAGAAAAAAGTGCAATGGAGTGTATGAACTTCTCCCGATCTGAACAAACATGCTTTCGTTCTCGGCTTTCTCATTCCACAATTGCTTCCAAAAATCACTTGGGCTACTCACTTCCACACTCTCCCTAACAGACATTCTCAAAGGTGATTAAGTCATCTTTTTTAATGTCTACTTTAGCTTTCTTGGATAACAAATACTTTGCAAACTTTGGCGGTAATCCAGTGCCAGGTCTTTTAACGCTAATGACATCTTTCGTAATGAAGTCTCCCTTCTTTACATTCTTGGCTGCCACTATACTGCGCCTGCAAAGCTTTCTCATCTCCATTTCTTTTAGATTTGGTTTAACAATATAGCTGCCCAATGCCTTTTCCACATATTTTATTGCCTGAATCAGTTGGGTAAATTCTTTTACGTCAGCAGAAAACCAGTGGTCAGGTCCCGGATAGCTTTTATCCAATGTAAAATGTTTTTCGATTACCTTCGCGCCGAGAGCAACAGCAGCGGTAGCAGCTGCTGTGCCCACTGTGTGGTCTGAAAAACCTACTATTACGTCAAAAGCTTGCTTTATAGTTAGTATTTTTCTCAAATTAACTTCTGCTGCCTCCGTTGGGTAGGAAGAAACACAGTGGAGCACTACTATATTACTATTCCCCATCTCTCTAACCGCATTAACTGCCTCTTCTACTTCTGATATGAATGCCATACCTGCGGATATGATCATCGGCTTATTTTTTAGTGCATAGTACTTCAACAGCTCTATGTTAGTTAAATCGTCCGAGCCTACTTTGATAATTGGAATATCAGCTATATTAAGTAAAAAATCAAGGTCCGAAGGATTCTGGGGTGTAGAAAAACAGATTAGGTCTTTACTTGTGCAATACTTGAAAGTTTCTATCCACTCTTCCTCTGTGAATTCGCATCTTTGGAACATTTCTAACATGGATTCTGTAATCTTTTTCCCTTGCGATTTATATGTATATGTTTCATCTGGCCTAGAAACAAACTCCTCCGCTTTAAAAGTCTGAAACTTTACGGCGTCTACTCCACATTCTTTTGCCGCATCGATCATCTCTTTAGCTAAATTCACTTTTCCATTATGATTCACTCCTATCTCAGCGACTATAAAACAGGGTTCATTATCGCCTATATATCGACTGTCAATCTTAATCTGATGCATATGACCTCCCCCGATGAAAAACAGGGGTGATTAAGATACGATATAGTATTCTTTTCACCCCTTGACCATCCACAATTCTTCTTCCAACTTTAGATATACGCTTTCTTACACTTTTATTCATCAAATAATTTAAAGAGCCTTCCAATTTTTGTTCGAGATGCTCATCATTATACCTGCCGATATATTCCAAGAAAGCTGATTTTCTGAATCCCCCTATGTTTTGTAACTGGTTTTGGGCGTCACAAATTCCTATTGTAGGAACTCCGACGCTTGCAAGTTCGTAAAGCGTTTGTCCACCAGCAGCTATTGCAGTATCAGATTCGAGCATAAGCTCTCTCATCTCAGCACCGCAAGGATAATGTATCAGCTCAGTATTACGGTCCTTGGCATCTCCAATCTCTGTTGTACTCCGGAAGCCCTTTCCTATGATTACCTTTTTGACCATCTCAGGATAGGCATCGACCAGCAGCTTTAGAACCTTCGGCGTGAGATTGCGTATGTCTGACCCCCCAAATGTTATCATCGCAGTCTCAAGAGTATCACGAATCGGCTTTGCAGATACATCCCAAAATTCTCTTCTCAGAGGCGCATACTGCGCACCTAAAAGATAGGTAACTCCTTTTCGTTCAGGATAAGACATCTGTTCAGCCAAAATCGCTCCATTTACAACGAAGCTTTTTGGATAATTCATTCTTACGTCATCATTGAAGTAAACCGCCGTCTTTACCATCTTCGAGATACTCTCATATAGGTTATGGCCCGCAAGATATGAGTCAACAAAGACAATATCAGTGTCTTTTAAAACTGCGAAAAGCTCTTCTCGGTTGTTCAACCAGTCGAAAATCTTGCAATTCTTATCTTTCAAAAAGCCGAGGACTGTTTCATCACCGTTAACTATAAGCTCAGGCCGTATTCCAACTTCCTCAAAGGCCTGATATACGGAGATGCATCTCGTAATATGTCCGAAGCCTATATTCTTACCACCTTCGGTTAATACGCAAACTTTCACTGCATATGCCTTGCCAAAACTTCCCCGGCTCTTCTAAGTCCCTGCAAATCTAACAGCCTTACCGCCTCTTCAATCTCCTGACCCACTGAATCAAATATCCCTTTCTGAACCACATTCTTATTGATATTGCCTAACCAGGGTCTGTCACGAAACAACTTTATTATGTCCTCGGTTCCGAAAAACCTATTTTCTGGATAGAGGTAGTCAAAGACCGCACACAGTAAGGTGTAATCCTCCTCCGTGTCGAGCGTAATTCTAATATTAGGACCATAAAACTTCTCAGATGCCCGCACCTCGCAGATTTTGAACATGTGTGGCTTGCTCTTGTATATGTATGGACAGACATGTTCTCTTTCAAAAACTTCCGCAGCCCCGAAATGAGCTTTCTTAAGCGCCTCAAAACTCAATACTTCTACATCCAGACCGTACGGAAATGTTCTGTGCAGCGAGTTTGAAGTAAAATCGGCGCCGCTTCTGACGTGCTCAGTCACCAGAGAATCAATAATCTCAGAGTCCACACAGGGATTGTCGCCCGTTGCCCGTACAACAATATCGAGGTTACTTTCTCTTGCCGCCAGATAGTATCTTTCCAGCACGTTATCCACACTTCCCCGGAACCATCGAACATTTTCTTTCTCGCACAGCTCGACAATTTTCTCATCTTCGATATTTGTGGTTGTCGCGACGATAATGTCGTCAAGCCTTTTCGATTTTCTCAGTCGCCTGATTACCTGCTGCAAAACGGTTATACCACTGCCATAAGGCAAATCCATGAGCATTTTGCCCGGCAGTCTTGTCGAAGCTACTCTCGCCTGCATAATTGTCCCAGTTTTCATTTTTCTGCCCGACATCACAGCTTCCGGAAATCAGCTCTGGTATGTTGCCCTAAATCGAAAAAACTGTTCTCCTGAAAATAACTCTCATCCTTCCTGTGAATAATTAAATCAGGAGATTGACCAAAAACCAAAGAGTCGTCCGGAACATCCTGGTCCTTAATACATGTATTGGCCGATATAATGCAGTTGTTGCCAATATGAGAATTGCCAACGACCATAGCACCGGCAAGCAATGTTACATTCTCCCCGAAGACAGGGTAAATATCGCGATTGTTTCCGACTGTACAGTTCTGCATGAAGTAGAAAAAATTGGAATATCTCCCACGTCCGATTACACTGCCTACGGGATGGTCCAGCCCAAACACGACTGGAAGCTCAACTTCGTAGTAAATGTCTACACAATTCAACGCTTTATTGAGATAGTATACTTTATCTGCCAAAAGCCTGTTGGCACCTTTGCAAAAAAGGTACCTGGAAAGAAAGTACAGATAGATTGTGAATTGCCCTGAATGGAACGGGTTAAAAACTACAACACCGTTTTCGTGATAGTACTTGTTCCTGTTATAAGAGAAACAATACTCAACCTGCTCAAGGACCTGATGTACGGCGTCTGTTAGTTCGACTGTTTCCTCTCGACCAAGTCCAAACAGACCCCTCAGCTGGTTTGATGTCAAATCAACTAATTCTTTGGTTGAGATCGAAATGCGCATCGTAGTAGCCACTAACAACACGGAGAGCCATGAAATGGTTTATCTGAATTTTTTCGGGAATACCCATTTGCCGCTAAGGTCACAGGTATTCGCCTCTTAACTCTTCCGGAAGACTTCGAATGTCTTTTTTATGACATAATCCACATCTTCATCAGACATAGCTGGGTACAAAGGTATACTAATCTCTCGTTCATAAAAATCCTCGGCGTTGGGGCACAAACCTTTACGGTAACCAAGCTGCTGATAATACGGCTGAAGATGTACAGGTATATAATGCACCTGAACGCCCAGGCCCCTCTCGCGGAGTTCCGCAAAAATCTTAATCTTGTTCTGTTTGTACTTGTCTTTCAGTCGGATAGGATACAAATGCCATGAGGAGCTTACATGCTTTTTCTCTATGGGCAGTTCAAAAAAAGGATTATCTTTGAAAGCCGCTGCATATATCTCCACAATGTCTCTTCTTCTTCTGATAAACGAGTCGAGTTTCCTCAATTGGGAAGTCCCTAAAGCCGACTGAATATCGGTCAACTTATAATTAAAACCAAGGTACTGCATTTCATAGTACCACTGACCGAGATGTCCTCCTTTATTGTAAAAAGCACCTTGTTCTTTCACTATTCCATGTTGCCTGAACGCAATAAGTTTCTTGTGCCAATCTTCATTGTTCGTCAGAACCGCCCCACCTTCACCCGTCGTAATTGATTTCACGGGATGAAAACTCAGAACCGCCATATCTGAGTATGTGCAATCTCCAATGGTTGTATTCTTATATTTGGCCCCGAGGGCATGACAGGCATCTTCGATAAGCAACAGCTTGTTTCGTCGTGCTGTTTCAGATATCTGTTCCAACTCTGCTGGATGACCGGCGAAATGTACCGGCACAACCAGCCTCGTTTTGTCGGTTATAGCCCTTTCAATCAGACCAGAGTCGATATTACCAGTGTCTTTTTCTATATCGACGAATGCAACGTTAGCCCCAAGATACAAGGCTGCATTTGAGGTGGCCAGAAATGTCATCGGCGAAGTTGCTATCTCGTCACCAGCACCAAGACCGGCAGCAAAGTAAGCTGCGTGAAGTGCAGCAGTCCCGGAAGAAAATGTTATCGCAAATTTTGCGCCACAATACTCTGCCAGCGACTGCTCAAATTCCCTGCCCTTTGGCCCTTGGCTGAGCCAATCAGAGTCCAGAACTTCGACTACTTCTTGAATATCTTCCGGCCCGACGTGTTGACGGCCGTAAGGAATACTCTTCACTTCTTTGGACTCCATGAAATCTAAGTATTATTCGCAATCCTTCATCTAAAGAAACAATCGGCCGGTAATCAAGCATTTGCTTCGCTTTCTCCAGAGACGGCACCCTCTTTATAACGTCTCTGTTTGATTGCCTATCCGAATCATCGTAAGGAACGAATCGGGGCTCCAGCGGTTTGGCCGAAATTTTAATCATCTTGCGGGCCAAATCTTTTATCGAAATCGGTTCACTGTTGTTTCCTATGTTAAATGTCTCCCCCTTGACCGAAGAAAACAGGGCATCAACCACCCCCCTGGCTGCATCATCTACATAACAAAAAGACCTCGCCTGTGTACCTTCGCCATAAACACAGGGCGGCAGATTGTTCACCACGTTCTTCGCAAAACGGGTTATTACAAAATCATCTCGCTGGTCCTCTCCATAGACGTTGAAAAACCTAGTTATATTATATGCAATTCCGTATCTCTGAGAATAAGCCTTGAGATACTGTTCACCAACTATCTTGCTTACCGCGTAACTTGATTTGGGATTCAGGGGCGCATCTTCACTGATTGGCTGAATCGCCTGTTCACCGTAAACCTCGGAGGAGGAAGAAAAAACAATCTTCTTTACACGCTCTTTTACACAGGCATCCAACACATTTACCGTCCCTTGAATATTTATTAAGAGGCATTCCAATATATTGCTGTCGGTCCTCTGTACCCCAAGAACCGCTGCCAGATGAATCACGTAATCACAGCCTCGTATGGCCCGGGACAACTCGTACGGGTCCAGAATAGTTCCTGTATAATCACAATCCACACCAGCTACATCTCTTTCTGATAAGTCAAATATCCTTACCTCGTAATTCCGCCGCAGCAACTCCTTTACGACTTTTCTTCCTATGAACCCTCCACCACCTGTAACGAGCACTCTCTCCATATCCTTTTCCTTAATTGATCAAACCCTGAATTATATTTGATACTCGGATGCTGCCCTGCCCGTCTACCAATCTCCGAGAACGCACAAACATCTCTTTTCGCAGTTGCACCCCGCTTACCAAATCTGTTACCATCTTATGGAATCTATCGCTTCTTGCAAGCACATCTTCCACTTTTCCCAGAAAAATACCATATCCCTGAGAAGAGAACTTCTTTGCGAGTATTTCCTGGTGAGTGGAAAATGAAATCAAACCGAAAGGTGTACCTATACACATAAATTCAAACTTAGTAAATCCGCTCGAAATTATACCCAAGTCCATTTCCGCAATCAAAGCCGCCATGTTGTCCACCTTTTCGTAGAAGGACACTCTTCTCGAAAAAGTCTGCGTGTCAGGCTCGGCTGGTATATACCCCAAGATTGCATGAATCCTTATCTCTTCAGCCAACGACCCATCCAGCAACTTTACTACTGGCAACATCTTTTGTGGATTGGGAGTCCCACCAAAAGAAAGTACAATATCATTTACCTGTGACTTGAAAACTTTGCCGTCTCTGCTGGATTTGAATGTCATCCTGAGGGGAAAATAGTCCGCTCCCTTGAACACCGAACCTTCAAGCATGGACTCAACAGCGCTTTTGAAAGTTTCCTGTGGACAAACCACCGCTCCCTTTATCCCAATGGCGGAAATCTTCTGCATATCATCAAATAAAACAAAACCGCTGCAATGCTTCTTGATTTTCCTTACTACACCAGCTGGTATATTCAACATATCCATGACAACCAGCTTGTAAGGCCCGCGCAGCTTTATCAACTCAAGCAGCTCCCGATAGTCAGTGTATGTGGAAAAACATTTCCCTTGGTGTTTCAGAAAATCCTCGCCGCACCTGTCTCGATTCGTGAAAAACTCAATGCCATAGGAAGTGGGCAATACTTCAACAAGTGAACTCAACCGTACAAGATGGCCTATTCCTTCCCTCCGACTGCCTCTGCCAATGACAAGTATCTGGCCCGTGCCTCACCTTTCTATCTGATGCAACTGTCCACTTTTTCTCTTCGACCAGGCTGTATTCTCCAGCTCAACTGAGGTCTGATGAAAACATCATAATGGCGGGGAGCGTATTCATTATTGTATCCCTTAAACAGAACATCGAACTCAAGAATCTTACTTACAAAAAGATGTTCTGTCTTTAAATATACCAGATGAACCGTGAGGAAAAACTGCCTTCCTCCAAAAGTGTTTTTGGGTAAAACACACGATGCATTATAAATCCCTGGGGCAAGTTGATGGGAGCTTTGGGCCGCACCTTGGTCGTCAAGATTAAGACTCTCCAAAACAGGAATTGTATTTTCATCGACTACCGTTATCCTGATATACACTTGCGGAATCGGCTGAAGGCACTCGAAGGTAACTGACACAACAATGTCTTCGTCTGAATTAAATGCCCTACGTGCAACTCCTGACCGGTCCAGCAACGCAATTTCCCGAAAACGTATGAAGGGATGTTTCTTCCGAATCAAACCTTCCATCCGTGTCTCTATTTGCTCAGATGAGGCAACTGCACCTTCAAGCAGATTCTGTCCCAAATAATGCGCCACCGTCTGGTCCGTAGATGAGTCCATTAAAAGTTCACCTTTATCAAGTAAAATAGTTCGTCGGCACAAACTGCGAATCGCTGCCATATTATGGCTTACAAACAGTATCGTTCGCCCTTCTTTTGCAACGTCCTCCATTTTGCCGAGACATTTTTTCTGAAACTCAACATCTCCGACCGCCAGCACCTCGTCAACAAACAAAATTTCAGGCTCCAGATGCGCCGCCACCGCAAAGGCCAGTCGGACGTACATTCCCGATGAGTAACGCTTTACAGGTGTATCGATGAACCTCTCTATGCCGGAAAAGTCGACTATCTCGTCGAACCTACTCTTTATCTCAGCCTTTGTCATCCCGAGAATTGCGCCATTAAGGTAAACATTTTCACGGCCGCTCAGCTCCTGGTGAAAGCCGGTGCCTACCTCGAGCAAAGATGCGACCCTGCCCTTAATCTTAACCACCCCTGTTGTTGGGGTAGTAACACGCGACAGAATCTTCAGAAGTGTCGATTTGCCCGCTCCGTTGCGACCAATAATGCCGAGCACCTCACCCCGCTGCACTTCAAATGAAATATCCTGCAGCGCCCAAAACCGCTCGCCGTCCATGCCGGGCCCTACATCCGATGTGATCCTTATATTGGGGTCTTCCTTGCCGCGAAGACGTGCCCACCAGCTCTCTATATCCTTATATAAAGTCCCATGCCCTATCACGCCGTAGCGGTACTGCTTGGAAAGCCCCTCAACTTTTATGACCGTCTCTGACATACTCAAACCGTATCCATAAAGCTCTTCTCAACCCTGCCGAACAGAATAATCCCACCGGAAAGAACGACTAAAGTCACTGCCCAGCTAATACCCACATAAACAGCGTCCACGACTCCCTGGCCCAGAAAAGCATAGCGAAACAACTCTATTACTGATGCCATGGGGTTGAGCATATAAATTGACAGATACTTTGTGGGGATAGACGATGCAGGGATAACAACAGATGAGGCATACATCCATAGCTGAACAGCAAAAGTCATCACAAAAATCATATCACGGTATTTGATAGTAAGGGAGGAAACCAAAATACCCACACCTAAGCTTAGCACCGCCATTTGAAGGATTAAAACAGGAAGTAGTAGTATATGAAAAGTCGGTCGAAATGGCGAACCACGTGCAATAAAATAAATATAAAAGCCAAGAAAAAGAACAAACTGTATGCCAAATTTCACCAAATTGATAATAACTACGGAAACAGGAACCGTAAGCCGTGGGAAGTACACCTTGCCGAAAGTACCTGCATTTTTCACGAATGTATTCGATGTCTCATTAAGACAGCTTGCAAAATAACTCCAGGAAACATTGCCAGCAAGATAGAAAAGAAACGGGGGAATCCCATCCGTTGAAATTCGCGCAATCTTCCCGAAAATCACAGTGAAGACTATAGTTGTAAAAAGCGGCTGAATAACGTACCACAGCGGCCCAAAGGCCGTCTGTTTGTAAAACGTAACAAAGTCCCGCTTGACAAAAAGAATTACCAGGTCCCTGTAACGCCACAGGTCTCGAAGGTGCAGGTCAAACCATCCTTTTCTCGTCCGGATGATTAAATCCCACTGCTCACCTTCTTCGCTTCTTTCAATCGTATCTGACATTAAGCTTTGCGCCATCAGTCAAGCACCATGTCTTCTCCAATGTGTCTTTTAAGATAATCCAGAATTGTCGAAACCGACTCTTTAACCGTGTGGTTCTCGGTATCCACGACCAGCTCAGGAGTGAGGGGTATCTCATACGTGTCATCGATGCCGGTAAAATTTTTTATCTCGCCGGTCCTGACCTTTTTGTATAACCCCTTCGGATCCCGACGTTCACATTCTTCCAGCGAAGCCGAAACGTAAACTTCAATGAAATTGCGACACTGGCCCCTGACAAACTGACGCGCCTCCCTATATGGTGATATAAAAGACGCTATTACAATAACGCCATGCTTTTCGAGCAACGAGGCCAGAAAGCCCACCCTCCTGATATGTGCATCTCTGTCCTCCTTGCTAAAGCCCGTCGACGGAAAGACCGAACGCACCATATCACCGTCGAGTTTCTCCACTCGCCAGCCGTTTCTTGCGATACAATCATAAACCTTGTCCGCCAGGGTGGTCTTTCCTGCACCCGACAGACCCGTGAACCACAAAACGAATGATTTATCGTCTCCTGAGCGTACCAATTTGCTATCTCCCGCTAAACCTCACTGTAAAACACACCCTGCTCGTCTCTGCAAAGCACTTCGCCGAAGCAGGAAGAAGAACTTTAAGCCGGTCTGGACCTTTGTACGAGGGGGGTCATTCCGCAATTTAACTACAGACTCCGTCCCCGTCGGTAGCAATAAAGCCTGCAATTACCAACCTGATAGTCATCCAACCACTTCTCCCGTAATAAGGTTAAAATGATAACATCCCCAAAAATGCAAATCAAGCCTTTTTCGGAGGCCTCTCTCTCGCCTGAGCAGGTCAGAGTTGCCTGAATCCGGCCTGATACGCCGTAAAAACTGCTGTTGACACTTGTCCGCGGGGCGTTTAAAATCTCCATACTGCTCTAAGAGCCGCAAGGAGATGAAAATGAATTTAAGGGGTGTTATACTCGCCGGCGGTACAGGCTCGCGTCTTAGGCCGCTGACAAAGGTCACAAACAAGCATTTGCTGCCTATCGGACAAAAGCCTATGATTTATTATCCAATCGAAAAGCTCACATCAATCGGCATCGAACAAATCCTGATTGTAACCGGCGTCGAATATATGGGCGACGTCGTCGCTCTCCTCGGCTCCGGCAGAGAGTTCAACTGTCAGTTTACTTACAAAGTCCAGGACCAGGCCGGCGGAATTGCACAGGCACTCGGACTGGCCGAAGGCTTCTCGAACAATAAGCCTATCGCCGTAATCCTCGGCGACAATATATTCCAGGCAAACCTGAAAAAATACGCCGACAGCTTTCTTACGCAGAAAACCGGGGCGAGACTGCTGCTGAAAAAGATGCCGAACCCACAGCGCTTCGGCGTCGCTCAAATATCCGACACAAGGGTCATCCGCATCGACGAAAAACCAAGAAAACCGGCGTCGGATTACGCCGTTACCGGCATATACTTCTACGATTCCGCCGTCTTTGACATCATACGAACCCTGAAGCCGTCAGCCCGCGGCGAACTTGAAATCACCGATGTAAACAACGCTTACATTGCCAGAGGACAATTGGCCTACGATATCCTCGACGGCTGGTGGACCGACGCCGGAACCTTTGAATCACTCAATAAAGCCAATGAACTGGTTGCAAAGGAGCCGCCACAATGACCAAAAAAGCCGCAATGCTAAAAACAGTATTCCAGGACCAGGGGCTGATTATACGCAGCTCCGGAAAGCTTATCGACGGCGTTCAGGCTCGACGCGCAAGAGTAATGCCCGACGAGCGAGGCCGACTGGGAGAAATTTTCAGAGCCGACGACCCCTGGTTTGAAAAATTTGGCCAGGTCTACTTCACGACAACATATCCCGGCGTCGTAAAGGCCTGGCACTATCACAAAAAACAAACAGACCACTTTTACGTCATAAAAGGAACCGTAAAAATCGCTCTTTACGACCAGCGAAAAGACTCTCCAACTTATGGAATCGTAAATGAGCTTTACCTCAGTGAGCACTGTCCGGGCCTGCTCCGAATACCGCTGGGCGTTCTGCATGGCTGGATGGCTGTCGGACAGACCGAGGCCTACATCGTAAACATCACCTCTGAAGCCTACAACTACGACGACCCTGATGAATACCGAACCCACCCGCACGAAAATGACATCCCTTACGACTGGACGCAGAAGGATGGCTGAGCAGAAAATCGCCATCCTGGGCGGCAAAGGTATGCTCGGCTCCGATGTGTTCCTGGCCTGTCAAAAACACGGCTTTGATGCTGCCGCTCTCGACCTTCCACATTTCGACATCACCAACGCTGGCCATCTTCGCCAGGTCGTTAGAGATGCCCAAATTATGGTTAATTGTGCCGCCTATACTGACGTCGAGAAAGCCCAAAGTCAGTCTGACCTCGCATACAAAGTCAACGCCGAGGCCGTCGGCACTCTCGGCTCACTGGCAAAAAACGCCGGTATCTGGCTCCTCCACATCAGCACCGATTTCGTCTTCGACGGCACATCCGACAGGCCCTACATTGAAACCGACACGCCGAATCCGATAAACGTTTATGGAGCGAGCAAACTCGCCGGCGAAAAGCTTCTGGTTGAAAGCGGCTGCCGACATTGTATAATGCGCATCGAGTGGACCTACGGCTCAAACGGCAGTAACTTCGTAACAAAACTTATCGACAAAGCAAAAACCAACAAAGAGATTTCTGTTGTCGATGACCAGATAGGTTCACCGACGGCAACGACCGAGGTTGCACAAGCCATTTGCGGTCTTGTGCGAAAAAAGCCCGAAGGCCTATTTCATTTTGCAGCCTCCGGATACGCCAGCCGATTTGAAACGGCAAAGTTCATTTTCGACAGGCTCAAGATGAGGGTTAGTTTAACTAATTGCAAAACCGGCGATTACAAGACGGCTGCCACAAGACCGTTAAACAGCCGATTCTGTTGTGACAAAATCCAATCTCTTCTGGCTGAACCGATTAAGCCCTGGCAAAAGCCTCTGGCGAAATTCCTGGAGCGGATATGAGAAGAATTCTGGTTACCGGCGGCGCAGGTTTCATCGGAAGCAATTTTGTTCGAATGGCGCTTTCCGAGCATCCTGACTACTTCATCGCAAACCTCGACAAGCTCACCTACGCCGGCAACCTCGAAAACCTCGCCGGTTTTGAAAACCATCCTAACCACAAATTCATCAAAGGCGACATCCGCGATGGTCAGCTCGTGGAAGAAATCATCGACCGCTATAAAGTAGATACAGTCATCAACTTTGCAGCCGAAAGCCACGTCGACCGCTCAATCACCGCCCCGAAGGTCTTTATCGAAACCAACGTTACCGGCACGCTGACCCTGCTCGAAGCAGCACGCGATAAAAAGTTAGAACGATTCATTCAAATTTCAACTGATGAGGTTTATGGCGAGCTTGGCCCGACCGGAAAATTCACTGAAGATACGCCTCTTTCGCCCAATTCGCCGTACTCCGCCAGCAAGGCCGCCGCCGACTATCTTGTAAAAGCCTTCGGCCACACCTGGGGCTTAAAGTACAATATAACCCGCTGCTCAAACAATTACGGCCCATATCAGTTCCCCGAAAAGATGATTCCTCTGATGATAAACAACGCCCTCAACGATAAAGGGCTGCCCATCTACGGCGACGGCTTGTATATACGCGATTGGCTGTACGTGTATGACCATTGCACCGCAGTATGGAAGGTCCTGACCGAAGCCCAGCCGCAGGAAATCTACAACATCGGCGGATGCAATGAGATGACAAATCTCGAACTGGTCGGACTGATACTCAACCGTCTCGGAAAACCGGAATCTCTCATCAGGCATGTAAAGGACAGGCCCGGCCACGATAGACGTTACGCCATCGACGCCAAAAAAATAATGACAGAACTCAACTGGCGGCCATCCGTTTCATTTGAACAGGGAATCCAGAAAACCATCGACTGGTATCTTGAAAACAAAAAATGGCTTAATAGCATCGTCTCCGGCGACTACCAGAAGTATTACGACGCTATGTATACAAATCGATAAAACATAAATAAACAACGGAAAAACATGACGACAGATGTTACTCGGTTGCCGGATAAACCTGCAGAATATTATGAGAATCCTCGCAAAGAAATGTTGAAGTATATTCCGCAGGGTGCGAAAACAACTTTGGAATTCGGCTGCGGAAGCGGAAATTTCTCCAGATTGATTAAAACCGAGCGCCATGCCGAGTGCTGGGGGGTTGAACTACATCCCCATTATGCTGGGAGGGCATCTGAAAAATTGGATAAGGTTATCAACGCAGAGGCGCACCAGGCATTGAATCAAATACCGGAAAATTACTTTGACTGCATCATTTTTAATGATGTGCTGGAACATTTGCAGGACCCGTATTCTTTACTTCGAAACGTAAAAAGTAAGCTCAGCAAATATGGTGTTGTAGTAGCATCAGTCCCAAACGTACGATTCTGGAGTAACTTGAAAGCACTGGTAGTAAACGGCACCTGGGACTATAGGGAGACCGGAGTATTAGATAAAACACATCTCCGCTTCTTTACATATAACAGTCTGACAAGATTGTTAAAACAACTGGATTACGATATTGTTACCGTGGAAGGGATAGGCCCTACCCACAGCACTACATTCAAGATTCTAAAGGTCCTTCTTCCCAATAAACTCAAAGATGCCGAATATCGCCAGTTTGCTTGTGTAATCAAGCCGAAATCCCATGCCACACATTTTTAATATGAATCGGAACTGCGAATTTGCATACACGAACAGAGAAGCTTATGGCAACTGATGTATCGGTAATAATAGTCAATTGGAACACACGTAGCCTTCTCGAGAAATGCCTGTCATCGCTTTTTAACTCCACTGACGAAACGTTTCTGGGGGTAATTGTCGTTGATAACGCCAGCAGTGATGATTCTGCTGAATACGTCCGCCGGCATTTTCCGCAGGTCTGGCTCATACGAAACGATAAAAACGCTGGCCTGCCCGCTGCCAACAACCAGGGCCTGAACCTCGCCGAGGGAAGAAACATCCTCTTTTTGAATTCAGACACCGTAGTCCACAAAGGTGCCTTAAAGGCGATGTCTGACCTGCTTGATGCCGACCCAAGGGCCGGACTCTGCACCTGCACACTGCTCAACGAGGACGGCTCCATACAGTCGAATGTCCGTCGCTTCCCATCTTTTCGCGCAATGCTGCAGCGATACACAGTCCTGAAATACCTCGGCCTGTTCCGCTCCGCCAGAGCTTCTTATAGGATGCGCGACTTCTCCTACGACAAAGTCGCCCCAGTCGACCAGGTTATGGGCGCTGCCATAATGGTCAAACGAAACTTATTCGAACACATCACAGCCTGGGATGAAAACCTGTTTTTTTATTTCGAAGAGACCGACCTGTGTTACCGCGCAAGAAAAGCGGGCTTTCTAACCTTTTTCACGCCGAACAGCCGAATCACGCACATCGGCCGAGCCAGTTCAAGCCTGCTGCCTTCACACACAACGCACGCAATGTTTTTCAAAAGCATGTTCTATTATTTCCGCAAGCACAAAGGTAAATTCAGAACATCCCTTTTCGCCGTAATTTTTAAGCCGGGGGTGTACCTTTATATGTTCTGCGAGATGATTTTCGGATTCTGGGCCGCTTCTATTTATTGGTGTTTAAGACGCGACAGCCGCAAAATTCATCAAAAACTGCAGCGCTCTCACCAGTCCTTCTTATTCCTCGCCAAAGATGGCCTAAGCTTCCTCTTGTACTGAGCTTATAAAAACTTTCTATAAACATCGAGTGTCTTTGCAGCCGTTTTCTTCCAGCTAAACCCTTTACTCCGATTAAAGCCAAGGCTGATAAGCCTTTTCCTAATCTCGATGTCACCGCAGATTTTCACCATCGCATCTGATATCGATTCTGTATTGTACGGGTCAACATATAACGCCGCCTCGCCCGCGACCTCCGGCATCGAAGAACAATCGCTCGTGATAACCGGAACGCCGCAGCCAAAGGCCTCCAGAATCGGTATCCCAAAGCCCTCATAAAGACTCGCAAAAACCAACCCCCGTGAGCAGCAAAGCAAATCTCTCACCTCTTCTACGGGCCCCGCTAAGATAATACTCTCGCCGGTTTCACCGAAAGTAGATATCCTCAATGCTTCATCATCCCTCGGTAAGTTTCCCACAACAACCAGCTTGAAGTTGTCAGGCAACCGCCTTTTTGCCAAAATAAAGGCCTCGATTATCCGTGTGACATTCTTGCGCCTGTCCGGCGATGAAAACGCTATAAAATAATTCCCTAATTCGGTTCCTAATCTCTGTGCCAGTTGCTTTTTGATTTGCTGCTTTTCATCTTCCGCCGCGGGCACAAACCCATTACCGGCCGCAATATGAACAACATCAACTTTTCCCTCCGCTATGTCGAATAATTCACACAGGTCATTTTTGGTGGCCTGTGAAATTGCAATAAAGTGCTCAGCCCGTTTAATCGCCAGTTCAAAAAATTTCGCTTTCGACCTTCGATAAAGCTGTGGCATCTTAAAACGCCGCAGGTCATGAACGACAAGTAGCCGCGGCTTATACTTCGTCGGCGGCATCAGGTGATGGCAGCAGTGATACAAATCAAATTCACCTGTAAAATACTCCAGCTTGGGGAAATTACTCCACCGCCACAGATTCTCCAGCCACCGCATCTTTATAGAAGTGCTTTTGAGCTTCGCCCAGTCCCCCAGGCCTTCTTTCACGACCTTCGCCTGCCCGGAAAATCGCTTCGAGTGAAAAAGCAGAAACTCCTCTTTTTCTTCAAGTTCTTCAAAACCTGCCAGCAACCCCGTCCCATACGAGTGGAAACCGGAAAACCTGTTCACTAAAATCGGATTAAAATCAAACGCGATTCGCATCTGACGGATTTGCTTTCGTAACTCCGCAGCCTCGAAATTACCGCTTTGTTCACAATTTTATACGCCGCAGGCGTACGTACCCGCCGCAGACCCATCTATGCGGGCACTATGAGTTGCGTCTCGTACAGACTCTGATACAGAGGACACACATGCATAAGTTCTTCGTGATGTCCCTGTGCCACAATTCGGCCGTCGTCCATCACCACTATCACATCCGCATTGACAACCGTGCTGAATCTGTGGGCGATTATAAAACTGGTCCTGTCACGCATAATCTCTTCGATAGCCACGTGTATCTTGGCTTCGCTGTCGGCATCAACCTGGCTGGTCGCCTCGTCGAAAATCAGTATCGCAGGATTCCTCAAAATCGCCCTCGCTATGACAATTCTCTGCAATTGTCCCCCGCTGAGGCCCGCGCCCTGCTCGCCGATAACCGCATCATAACCATTGGGCAGCAGAGAAATAAACTCGTCGGCAAAAGAGCGTTTCGCCGCATCTATTATTTCCGCCCGCGTAGCGCCAGCCTTACCATAGGCGATGTTCGCCGCTATAGTATCATTAAATGTCACCGCATCCTGTGTAACCATCCCAATCTGGCTCCGCAGACTAAACAGCGTCGCGTCGCGAATATCTTTTCCGTCTATCAAAATCTGGCCGCTGTCAACGTCGTAAAACCTCGGTATCAGATTCGCCAGAGTCGTCTTGCCGGAGCCGTTGGGCCCGACGATTGCAATGTTATGTCCCGCCTGCACTGAAAGGTTGATTCCTTTTAACATCGGCTTTTCTACGCCGGGATATGTAAATACGACATTCCTGAATTCTATCCGCTCCGCCAGCGGCGGCAGCTCAACCGCGCCGCCTTTTTGTACCTCTCTGGGCTCATCTAATATCTGGAACACACGCTCAGCAGCCGCATTAGCCTCCTGAACCCGATTCCAGACGTCGCTTGTCCTGCGAAACGAATCGGCCGTCGCGCCCAACAAAACAAGCAGCGTAAAGAAATCGCTCGGCTGCATCGTACCCTTGTAAACCCACTGCGCGGCGAACCCCAGACCGACACAGCCTGCTATCATACCGAGTGTCTCCATAATCGGACTGGCGATGGCATCGACCTTGGCAATGCGAAATTGCTGCTTTAGAAGTTCTCGGTTGACCGCCTCGAAATGGGCACCCTCATACTCCTGCTGGTTATAAACCTTTACCACTCTCACGAAGCCTATTGCCTCTCTCAGCTTGTTCAACATTACGGCCCAGTTCGCAAGAGACTTCTTGGTCGCTCGTTTCATCTTTCTTCCCAGTTTCGTAAGGGCAAGAAGCGACGCAGGCGCCGCAAGCAGAAATACCAGTGTAAGGTTCCGGTCTATCCACATCGCACACGCAATCATCCCCAGCGCCTTCAAAGGCTCACCAAGAGTTTTGCCGAGCAAAACCTTAATACCGTTTTCGATTGACGCCGTGTCTCGAACCAGCCTGCTGACGGTATCGCTCGGCCCGTCTTTCGCAAAAAAGCCGACCGGCAATTCCATTGCATGCCTGAACGTATCCTCACGAAGGCGAGCAAGGGACGTACTAACCACCTTTTGAACCGTATAATCCTGATAGAACCGGCAGATGCACCGAATCACCGTAAAAACCGCTATCAAAAAGATAATAAAAAGCACCGCCTTCTTCTTTGTTGCCCTGCTCTGGTCGTCCGGCACAAAACGAAGGAGCCTCTGCGCATAATTAGCATAAAAGGGCTTCCCTCCGCACCGAAGCTCTCCTGTCGCCGTCTGTGGTATTCCTCTTTCGTCCAGACGGCGGTATTGAATCACTATCGACCCAACTTCGGATATCGTCGCCAGCTCACGAATCAGTATCCCTGATGGTATCTTGTCCACCGTACCACTGACCACGCTGCTGCCGGCGCCGACAATTAAGTCATCACACCTGAGTCCTGCCTTATCTCCGCCCCCGTTTTTTCTGACGGCTGCCACACGCAAATGATAGGCAATTTGAGGATTGTTAGGGTCCAGAAGTTCGGCTTTATCCGGCACATAAAAGTTTATCCCGTACCTATTTTCACTGATTTTGCGGTTCACCCATCCGTGCAGGCCTTCCTCACCCATCATAACCTTCAGCAGTGGAAGGACCGTCACAACGCTGAGCGAAAAAAGAATACTGATAAGTATCGCGCTGCAGACTATCGTCACCAGTCTCGGCCATTGCGGCCAGACGTATCCGAATGCTCGCCTAAATGCCATCATAACCGTAACTCTCTCTGTTGTTTGCTTTGCTCTCTCGCCCGGCTCACAAATTCTGCGCAAAACCAATGGATGACCCACGCACGATAGCACACCGCCAACCATCGGTCAAGCAATTTGCAAATCCCCCAAAAAATCAACCCCATGTTCACCCTCAACACAGTCAAAGGGTTTTACGTGGGGTTTTGGCGTCGAAAAATACTAAATGCGCATAAAAAAGGGAGACGCAGGCACTTTACATTTGCTCAACGTCACCCCGCCTCCCTGTTGCAAAGCGCCTTTTTGGCTATTCTATCCATTTGGCGAAACCGCCAGACTGCGCTTGCAACATTATCATTTTACAGAAACCTGCAACAGTTGTCAAGCTTTACAATCCCGCCACGCCCTATTTTTTTGAGATAGCCCTGATATTGTAAGATGCGCACCCCGGATAGCCCGCGTCATTTCTGAAATATGAAGGTATGGGTGAAAATCCCGCTATTTCAGAGTGACCCGCCCCGGACATCAAATTTATCCGCCTATAGCGGAAAACACTAAACTACCCAGGCGACAAAGACCGATTTCCTAATTTTAGGCGAAACAAACAACGCTCGTAACCCCTTGCTGGGGGCAGCGAATTTTCTTTTGACAACGGCTTTTAGCCCGATAATATGATGGGCTTTGATGCTTTATCCAGACAGAGCGTACAACAATCATGAGAAATGAAACAAGTTACGATACCGTGTTCGGTAAAATGGCGGTCGAGCAGGGCTTCTGCACCGATGAGGAGTTGCGCTATTCGCTCGCGGAGATAGAGGCACGCCGAAAGGTCAATCCCACCATACTCGAAGATTTAATGATTGACCTCGGTTACATCACCAGAACCCAGGCCGAAAGATTAAAGCAGGCCATCAGAGAAAGCAAGGCCGTCGTCCACCAAATCCCTGGCTATCAAGTTCTTGGGAAACTCGGCGCCGGCGCAATGGCGATAGTCTACAAAGCCAGACAGCTCAGTCTGAACCGAATCGTCGCGATAAAGGTTCTGCCTAAGCGCTTCAGTGAAAACCCCGAATATGTCGGGCGCTTTTACAAGGAAGGCCAGGCCGCCGCAAAGTTAAATCACAACAATATCGTCCAGGCAATCGACGTCGGCGAAGCGGGCGGCTACCACTACTTCGTAATGGAGTATGTCGAAGGAAAAACCATTTATGATGACCTCGCGGCCGGCAAGGTCTTTCCGGAGAACGAGGCGCTCGAGATTATCATTCAGGTCGCACGTGCACTTGCGCACGCCCACGCCAAAGGCCTTATTCACCGCGACGTAAAACCAAAGAACATAATGATAAACTCTGCCGGCGTGGTCAAACTCGCCGATATGGGTCTGGCACGCGCGACCACCGACATCGAAGCGGCCCAGACCGAAAAGGGAAAGGCTTACGGAACACCATACTACATCGCCCCTGAGCAAATTCGGGGTGAAGTCGACATCGATGGACGCGCCGACATCTACAGTCTCGGCGCAACCTTCTACCACATGGTTACCGGAAGAGTGCCCTTTATGGCGGATGACCCCACGGATGTTATGAGAAAGCACCTCAAGGAGCAACTTGTGCCGCCGGACCATATTAACACCTCACTGTCGGCGGGGGCATCTGAAGTTATCGAAGTAATGATGGCCAAGCGAAAAGAAGACCGATACGAGAACGCCGAGGAACTCCTTGCTGACCTCGAGGCCGTCCGCGACGGCCAAACGCCTATGCGGGCCCGCACAAGATTTGACGTCTCAGTCCTCGAACAGCTCGAACAAGGCGAAGATATCACAAAGCAGCAGAATGTTTACGAGCAGCAGACCATCACCAAATACCGCACTGCGATTGTGATTTTAGGTGCCGTGGTGGCAGTATTAGGCTTAATTATTGTGTTACTCATCTTCTCCTTTCGATAATTCAGCCCCACCCGGCACTTTGGACTGTCTGAATATTCAATGGTCAATTGAGCTATGCCAAGAGGCGGCGCACATTTTTCTTCAAACGAGCTGGCGACGGTTCTCAGCCACTATGATATCGGTGTAATTCACGACCTTAGACCCTTGTTAGCGGGCAGCCGGCGCACGCCGAAAATGATAGTGACGGCTGAAAAAGGAAAATTCCTCCTCAAACGCCGGCCCAGAGCCAAGGATGACCTCTGCCGTGCAGCCTTCGCGCACGCCGTCCAGGTCCACCTTGCCGACAGAGACTTCCCTCTTGCCCGTCTTTTGAGTACACGGGATGAAAAAAAAACCATTTTACAGCTCGACAATCACATTTATGAGTTCTTCGAGTTCGTTACAGGTGTTCGTTACGATGGTTCAGCCGAGGCCACTATCGATGCCGGCCTGCATCTGGCAGAGTTCCACGAATACCTGGCTGACTTCGCCTATCAGCCGATGCCGCTGAGGGGCAGCTTCCACGATGCAACGAATGTGCGAAGACACTTGAAAACCATCGGTGCCCGGGAAACCACCTCCCAGGACAAAGAACTGCTGAAAATCGCTGAAATTCTGATGACCCTTTACAACAAATCTTCCGTCCGCGTAAACGAGCTCGGATTCGACAGCCGGGCCGAGCAAGTCGTGCACGGCGACTGGCACCCCGGCAATATGCTCTTCTGGTATAAGCCATCCCCAAGCAGAGAAAAATCAAGGCCCGCCTCGCCCGACTCGCGGGCGAGTCGAGGCGGGCTCCTCGCCGTCATCGATTTCGATTCGGTAAAAGTCGCTCCGCCCATTACCGACTTCGCAAACGGTATGCTCCAGTTCTCAATCGTCGGCAGCAGGCCAAACCCAGCCGACTGGCCCGCTTATCTCGACCAGGCTAAGCTCACCCAGTTCCTGAACGGCTATCAGCAGGTAATCACGCTCGACAAAAATATGCTCAATTCCCTCCTCGATTTGATGATTGAGACTATGATAGCCGAGGCTGTGCTGCCGATTGCAGAAACAGGCTTTTTCGGCAACCTGACAGGCCTCGATTTCCTGAAAATGATTCGCCGAAAAACCGAGTGGATTGACAAAAACCGAGACAAACTAACCGAGGCTATGCAGTCTTAGCCGCGTATTCGGCACAGCATTCCTTGAAGGTTCCGCACTTTTCGGGAATTTCATTGCAAAATCCCCGTCCATTGTTGAAAATAAATCAGCGATATGATTTTTACCCTGCACAGATATATATTTCGGGAGATATTCAGGGTCTTTGTCCTGGCTGCGGTGGCACTTGTCTTGATTCTGAGTCTCGGCAGCATTCTGCGGCCCATCCAGGAGTACGGCGTCGGGCCCCGACAGGTGATTTACCTTATCGGTTATTTTCTGCCCATTACTCTGACCTTCGTGCTGCCTATGGCTGCCTTGTTTGCTACAGCACTGGTTTATGGCCGATTCGCCGCCGATAATGAGCTTGACGCCTGCAGGGCCAGTGGAGTGCCACTGATGACCCTCGTTTATCCGGGCCTGGCGCTGGCGATTATGGTCGCCATCGCAAATCTCATCTTAAGTTTCCACGTTATGCCCCTCTTTGTACACCGTGCCGAAAAATCCCTGAAGGCTGACGCAAAACAGATACTTTTCAGAAATATCCAGCAAAGAGGCTATTATAAACCACCCGGCACAGACTCCAGAATTTACGCCGACTACGCAGATGCCGAAAACGACACCCTCGCAGGGGTAATAATCGCAGATGTTAAAGAAGCCCGGATTGAAAAGATTATCACCGCAGAATCCGCCACTATCCGTTTCAATCCGCACGAAACATTCAACGAAGTGCTGATAACGACACGCAACCCATATCAAATGGCCTCTGAGGACCTGACTGGCTTTTCCGCCGAATCAATGGTACTGACCTTGGAGTTTCCGCCTCTGTTGGGCGATGACATAAAGTTCAAAAAAATCCGCGAAATGAAAAAAATTAAGCTCGCGCCTGTTCTATTCTACCCTGTCGAAAAGCTCGCTCGCCGGACCTACGCCCAGTTCACCGCAGAGCTGCTCGCGCAGGATATTCGCTCCGCCTGGGGACACCTTACGGTGGATGGAATCAATAGCCCCGGCAGCAGCTTTTATAATCTCCACAGCGACAAAAAAATTGTCGAATTTACAGCAACTCAATGCGTCCCGCGCGAGGAAAAAAAAGTTCAGCTTTCAGGCGATGTTGTGGTCATTGAGTATGATGCAGTCAGTAAACAGACGCTCCGGGAGTTGCACTGTACAAAGGCAGTGCTCGATATCGAGGGCGACGAGCTGGCACCGACTCTGACTATGACGCTTTTCAACGCAACCTGGCGGCGGCCGGACGGCTCCAGCGGACTGGACCGAAGACCGGTTATAAGAGGCCTGATTTTGCCAAGGGCGGTAACGGATGTATTTAAAACCCCGGACATTCTCAATTCCATAAGGGACGATTATATCGCCTCAGCCTTAAAAACCGAACCGGGTCCGGCACTGAATAGCCTCCGGCAAAAGCTCAAGGCAAAAATCCGCGATACCCTCGCTCAAATAGAAGCAGAGGTCCATTCCAGACTCGTATTCGGAATAGGCTGTATACCGATGATTATGATTGGAATAGCGCTGGGCATCATCAAAAAGCAGGGCCATCCGCTCAGCGCCTTTGGCGTAAGCTCAATACCTGCCGCATTGCTGGTGGTCTGTATTATGATGGGAAAGAACATTGCCAAGAATCCCGACTCGATAACCTTCTCTGGCGTAATACTGATGTGGGTGGGCCTGGTAGTTTTGTTCCTCCTGGCTGGCGGAATATATCGAAAGTTATTGAAAAATTAATACCGACTTGTAGTGAGCTTGCCCGCCGCAGGCGGGCTTGCCGAACCTATGAAAATACTGGATAAATACGTCGCAAAAAATTTCCTGATAGGATACGCCATCTCCTTTTGCGTACTCATAGGATTGCGAATAATCATCGATTTGTTTGTCAATCTCGATGAATTTACCGAGCATGCCAACCTCGGCACCTTCGCTGTCGTCGGAAATATACTGGGCTTTTACTGCATTCACACCACTCTTTATTTTCGCGATTTTGCCGGGATGATAACCGTCGTCGCTGCTGCCTTTTCGCTGGGCAAAATGGTTCGCTCAAACGAGCTGGTCGCCGTTATGGCCTCCGGCGTCAGCCTGAAACGCGTGATTGTGCCAATAGGAATTCTGGCGGTATTGCTGACGGTTATATTGGTAATTGACCAGGAATTATTGATACCGCCGCTCAGCGACAAACTCGTGCGAGGCCAGGATGCCCTGCCGGGACAGGAAACGTATGATGTTTGGTTCATCGCCGACGCCAACGGCTCGCTAATCTGCTCCCGAAAATTCTACGTCAAGACCTCAACGCTCGAGAATCCTACTATCATCACACGTCAAAGAAAACCAGGCGCAGCATTTTGGCAGCTCACAGGCTGGATATCAGCCGAAAAGGCCGTTTATAACCATCAGACCGACCGCTGGGATTTAATCAACGGCTTTCTCATCCAAAAAGACGACCCCGCAGGGGCAAGGCGGATTTCGTATTTCTCCACCGACATTACGCCCAGGGACATACCCGTACGCCGAAAGTCAGAACATAAAACCCTGCTCAGTTCCCGGCAGTTGACCGCTCTCGCGGCCCAAAAGACAAAAATCAAAGACCTCGCTCAGCTTTACAGCCAGAGGCATTTCCGAATCACCGAGCCCATCATCAATCTCGTGATGCTTATGATAGGCCTTCCCATTCTGGTTTGTCGCGACCCAAAGTCAATGAAGTCTGCTATTATGATAAGTTTCGCTGCAACAGTCGCCTGCTTCATCACTACTTTCGTGTGCAAGATGTTCGCCACCGAAGCCATTTTCGCAGGAAAAGTCATACCGGAGTTCTGGGCCTGGCTGCCCGTCTTTATCTTCGCTCCGGTAGCTTTTATCGAGCTGGACTCAATGAAAACATAGTTTGGACTGAAGCTAATGAGCGCAGCGATGAAGCACGGTTGAGCCGAATTACTGGTGTTGTTGGGGCAGGATACCTGAGTTGCTGTGCTCTAAAAAGCGACCTTCAACGAAATGCCGAGTACGTTGGTCTCTTTCCAGTTCGCGCCCGACTTGGTCGAGTCCAGCATATAATAAATCTCACCTTTTATGTTCTTTGTCAAATCGACGAAAAACCCCGACCAAAACCTGTTCTTATCAAACCTTTCCCCGGCAAGATTCAGAAATACTTCGTCCGCAAGATAAGGTTGTAGTTTAAACTGTGTGAGTTCAACTGGCAATCTGACCGTGACTTTGTTTCTGTATCGCCAGATATCTTTCTGAATTTCTCTGTCTCTATATTCCAGTCTTGACCTGTCGCTGACATCGAGGCCAAAGAGTTTGCTTGTCAGCGTGGCGTTCAGATGTGGCCGGTGTTCCTCTCGCCATATGCCCTTAGCATCTTCTTCGGAAATTTGCCTGTAGTTGAATCCCACACTTACCCAGTCTGCCATACCTTTGTACACGAATCCCAAATCGGTATGATGGTAATAAAAGTGCCCGGCATTATCACCGAACTTGATTTCCTCCTCAAATGTGGCTGCCCAGTTCTTGCTGAGATTGACGGAGGCTCCGGCAGTGCTCCAGAATTGAAAATCTCCGTCATCGAATCCAAAACAAGGAACGTCAAAAAAATATGATGTGACCAGCACCGCAACCACATAAACTGCAATTGTCTGTAGCCTGTTCATTGGAGGGTTATTATATAAAGCGTATCCCGATGATGCAAACTGTTCTTGAGCGTTACGCCGACTGAAATTACCTCAGAACTGTCATCCTGAACGAAGTGAAGGACTTGGAATCCATCGAAACTGAAAACTTAAACCTGAAAGTCCAAAACCACAGCCGAAAAGTCAAAAGTCGTTAGTTTTGTCCGTCGCAAATAAAGGTGATGAACTACCAGATGGCTTTGGCTTTTGGGTTCTCCATCTTAAAGTCGGCGATCGAGCTGCAGGGACTGGTGGCAATGATATCATTTTTTGAAAACCTCTGTGAATGACCAATGCGTTTGGATAGTCCGCCCTTAGCCCGCCTCCCCTCGACAGGAGCACTCACCCCCTATCATAATGTCGTAACCTTCATATTGTGTATATCAGACACAATTCGTCTTGCTCTCAACTGTGACTCCATTCAGTTGAGCGAAATCGTGTGCGTATGTTGAATCACGGAAGAGGAGATACAATCTTCCGGGAACCACGGCATCCCCTTCCCAGTGAAATTCGATGGGTAGACCTAACAGACAACACTTTCCGACTTTCTTCCTTAGCCGTACAATCGTGCCCCACATGGCTCGATAGGTTAGAAAAATCCAAATGAGAGGTAGAAGAAAAACGATGACTTTGTCCTCAAAAGAATCTGTTTCTGTCAAGATGTAACCAATAATGGGTATTCCCATAATGAACGATAAAAAAGCAGCAACGCCATACGCAAGGCAGCGGGAACTCCTCAGGTGGTAATGGGCGCAATTCCCGCAATATGGAACATCACAACCAGTTTTCCGATACGTTCGGACAGGAAGACCTTTCCAACCCTCACAGAAGACAAATAATGTAGTATCGGCTGGCATGCCGCAGCATATACACCTTTGGGGAAAACGCAATACTTCCAAGGAGTCGGATAATCGCACCTTGTACATGATAGTCGGGGCCTCGCCCTCATCTCTTTCAATCGCACGCCGCTAATTCTGCCAACTAACGATTGGCCCTATATAGTTCCATACAAAATGGAAACTTTCATCGTTTAGGAACACAATCTTTTTTTTCCGTACATAGACAGAAGTCTCCACGAATTTGCTGCCAGTATTTTATCCTCTCTTAACGCAACAGCATCCGCATTGGCTGAAGGGTTCGGTCAAATGGGTTAAAGGCAAGGCCAAGAATCTCTAACGTATGTAATACCCATAATCTCTTTATCCTCGCTTAATTGCTATTTATTATACCACCCCAACTGTCACTGGCACAACGAAAATTTTCTTTCGCGAAAACCTCCCCTTTTGGTGGAATCAATGAACAACGAACTATGAACAATGAACTATTTTATCGCCTTGCGAATTTCCTTATTTATCCTTACGCTGCACCAGTCTCTGCCGCACATCGAGCAGTAATCAGCCGACATCGGCTCCTTTATACCGGCCTCTTCGCACGGCTCGTTGTGCAGCCTCTCAGCAGTCTGTGGGTCGAGCGACTTGGCTAAATGTGTCTTCCAGTCAAGATTGCTCCTGGCAATGCTCAATTCTTTGTCCCGCTCACAGGCGTTTTTTAGTCCACGAGCCACATCGGCTGCGTGCGCAGCAATCTTTGACGCTATCACACCCGCTCGCACGTCTTCGATATTTGGCAGGCCCAAATGTTCTCTCGGCGTAACATAGCACAAAAATGATGCCCCGTAAAACGCCGCCGCCGTCCCACCAATCGCCGATGTTATATGGTCGTAGCCGGCTGCAATATCGGTCACCAAAGGCCCGAGCACATAAAACGGTGCCCCGTGGCAAATCCGCTGCTGGATTTCCATATTGTACTGTATCTGGTCAAACGGCACGTGTCCCGGCCCTTCGACCATAACCTGACAGCCTGCCTCCTGTGCTCTCGTCGTAAGTTCGCCCAGTGTTTCCAGCTCAGCAATCTGAGCCGCATCCGTCGCATCGGCTATTGCACCAGGCCGAAGCCCGTCACCTAACGAGAAACATACATCATATTCCGCCATCAGCTCGCACAAATCATCGAACATCTCATAGAGCGGATTCTGCTTATTGTGATACAGCATCCATTTGGCTAATAGCGCACCGCCCCGACTGACAATGCCGCAAACTCGGCTTTCCAGCAGCGGCAAATGTTCTCTCAGCACACCGGCGTGAATTGTAAAAAAGTCAACCCCCTGTTTCGCCTGTTTCTCGATAACCTGCAAAATTATCTTCTCATCGACGTCTTCGACGCTTCTGCCTGCTATCACCTGATAAATCGGCACCGTGCCGAAAGGCACTGGGCACTGCGCCAGTAGTTTTTCGCGTGTATCATCGAGGTCGCCGCCGGTGCTTAAGTCCATAATCGCATCGGCCCCCGCCTCAAGTGCTGCCCTCATCTTTTCAATCTCAGCTTCTACCGACGAGCGAACGCTGCTCGTGCCGATATTTGCGTTTATCTTGGTACGCAGTGCTCGCCCGATGCCGATTGCTTTGAGGTTAGTTTTGAGATGCAGTTTGTTTGCCGGTATTACCAGCCGACCAGCCGCAATCTCCTCCCTGATAAATTCAGCATCGACCCCTTCAGCCTCAGCCACATGCCTCATCTGCGTGGTGATTGTCCCTTTTTTTGCCGATTGTAGTTGCGTAGCCATTTTTTTCTCCATCCGAAAACAAAAATCGCTTCCGTAGGAAGCGACTTTTGAACCAACTACCGAATTTCAGCCAGCTGCATCACTTTCCTACGCAGGCATACCCCCCTGCTTTCTTGCGAAAGCAAGAAGGGGGGCTGTCCTGATCAGGTTCAAAGGGTTTTTTCTCAGACCCGCCGACTGGCAGACCACCCCTAGTGAACTAATCTTAATTATACATTATCACTTCTGGTGGTCAAGCAATATCCAGCCAGGTAAGGTGGGTTCTTTCGTTTCTATCGGCCCAGGTAAGTTTGAAAATTCTCTCTCTCGTGAATGGTCGCCCCAAGACAATCGTTAAAACCTGACCATGTCACTGGTTTGCCGCCTCTAATCTTGGTGCTGTCGTTACGAACGCAGAAAGCCATCTTGGAGCCGTCAACTTCAACAGTTACGGGATGATATTCTTTATGGAGTATTGGAAACCACGTCTTGTAGGATATATGCAGCACAATGTCTGGCCTATATTTTTCGAGGGAATACATTATATCGTATTTATTGTGTCCGGCACGGCGGACTTCCGGGTGAGCGGGTAGATGGGCTATATAGGCATCACATTTTCCAAGAAGGTCGATGCATCTGCGATTGGAGAAATAGGGAAACACTCCACCAAAAGCTACGGCCACATCTGCATTTGGGTCGGCGGCCCTTTCAACTGCAAGCACGTATTTGATGTTCATCCAGTTGTCACAGGTGCTTTGAGCTCGGGCGACCAATAGGAAATGGTCCCAGTTTACGCAGTTGATTGCTATTACGCACACTAAGGTCAGTGGAACCATAAGAACCGTTCGGGCAGCATCAGTCGTCCAATTCTTGCAAAAGTTTATTACGGTGCCGATACCGTCGGCTGCAAGCACGAACAGTCCCAGGCTCACCGGCACTACGAAGCGACTCCATGGCCAGGCATCTCCTCCAATGTATATCTGATATGCAACACCAACAGCAAAACTACCGAGAATCAGAAAGCGCCATCGCTTCGTGCCCTCTATTACCGCTATAGCTGCAAGTAAAGCGGGCAGGCCGAATACCACTACCGTCCAAAACGTTTGTCTGATGCCGGCAGCAATTCGGTTTAGCAATGGCCAACCTGTGAGTTTGAGATAATATGTGTTAGGCAGCCATTGCCCGTAGAAGTGGTATCGCCACAAAAAGTGAGTCGATACTACTAAAACTACGACGAGTAAACCGGCAAGCAATCTAAGCCGACCTTTTTTCACCGAAAACCAGAAAAATAAAAAAACAAACAACATCACGGCAAGAACATCCAGACGCACCAGTACCGCTGGCGCAAACCACAAAACCGGCCTGATTCCACCTCTTTTTTCAGATATGTACTTGACGGTATCGGCCAGCGCAAGTGTTACCAGAAGCGTCAACAGCCCGGTCTCCATACCGAACAGCGTAAAGAAAATTAGATTATAAAAGGTTCCCGCCAGCACAATCGCGCAGCAAGCCAGAGCCGGCAAAAGTTTGCAGGACCGAGCCAGCAAAGCCGTACTTGCCAAACAACCCCATAAAATCGGAACGCCGAGAACCTGAACTAAAAGACAAGTATGGCTCGGAGACAATCGAAACAGATGACAAAGACCCATGACGAAAGTCCATCCGAAAGTCGTATAGCCTTCCACCCGCTCGCCCGGGTTCCATACAAAACCATGTCCAGCCGCCCAGTTAGCTGCATATCGCATGGAAATCATCGCATCGTCGAATAAGCAGAAGTATCTGTGCCCTTCCACGACAAAACTGGTTCCGGCGATAAACCCAGCCGCATATAAGCCTTGCAAAAGCCCTGTTACCAGGACCGCAATCCACACCGCCTTATAACTCGGCAATGTAGCAGCTCTTGCAATTCCGTCGGGGCACTCTGTTTGGATTGTTGGCATCGCCGGTCCTTATCAGACAATGAATTCACAAAGCTGTCTGGTTTGAATCAAAGAACCAAACTTCCGATTTTCCAGGAAGTTTTCGTCAATATCTTGTACCCGGTTTTAGTAACCAGAACATCGTCTTCAATGCGTATGCCGAGTTTGCCCGGTATATACACTGCCGGCTCAATCGTGAAGACCATCCCAGCCTGCAATTTACCTTTACTTTTAGCTGAAATGACCGGCTCTTCATGCACTTCTAAGCCCAGGCCGTGTCCTGTCCCATGCCCGTAAGCAGGCAAACCGTATTTCTTAATCACCGCACGCGCCGCTGCATCAACTTCCTTTATCTCGACCCCCGGCTTTACCATCTTTATCGCAGCCGCCTGGGCATCCTTAACCGCTTCGTAAACCTTCTTATAAAAAGCGCTCACCCTCCCAACCGCAAAGCATCGCGTCAAATCGCAGCAATAGTTTCTGTACCGCACACCGAAATCGATAAGCACCGTATCATCTTTCTTAAGTTTTTTTGTCCCCGGCTGATGATGTGGCCTTGAGGCATTGCCCCCGAAAGCAACGATTGTCTCGAAACTATTTTTCGCCCCCAACTTGCGAATCTCGAAATCCAGCACACCCGCTAACTCGTTCTCGGTTACATTCAGCTTTACGTATTTCAAAGTCTTCTCAAACGCCTCCGCTGCGATTTGCGCAGCTTTTTTAATTGCCGCAATTTCACTATCGTCTTTACTGCTGCGCAGCTTTTCGATGATGTCGGCAGCGCTGCCGACCCTGCCTTTGGCTTTTTCTTTCAGCTTTTCGAAATCAGCAAGCGAAGTGGATTTTTCAACCGTTATTGCCCGTGCCGATTTTAGCTTTCTTACTTGTCCTGAGCAAACTTGTCCTGAGCGAAGTCGAAGGAGTCGAATGACCAGCTCTGCTGCCGACGAATGTCTCGGCCCATCTCGTTCAATTATCCTGCAAGCGGGGCATTCACTTTTCGCCTGCTCGGTATATCTGCTGTCGGTTAAAAGATAAACACCCCCCTTGGTAATTACCGCCCAGCCGTCATCGCCTGAAAATCCGGTAATGTAAGTTACGTTGGCTCGCTTCGTAACTATAAGAAAACCTGTCTTTTTTCGCCTTAGCACCCGCCGAATCGACTCGATACGCCTTTTTATTGTTTGACCCTTCTTCACCTTTGCCGCTCGCTAATCAACTGATTATCGGTGGTTATAAGTATAATTGATTAACGAGCTTCTCGCAAAATATAAACTTTTTTTGCCGGGTCGTTTGGCTCCCGCCCATTTTATTTTTATACTTTTATTGGATTGAGGAATTGGCTGGGGGGGAAGTCGGTTGCGATGTGTTTGTGCCGACTTGTACGCCTGTGGCGTACGCCCGGCTTGTGCTGCTTAGAGGTCAACAACTATTCTTAATAACTTTTTTTCTGTCGGGGGGGACGGTTTGCCGCCGTCCCTTTTTTTATAGCTTGTCCTGTTTGGCTTTCCACGTTACAATGCCCCATAGCTTTTTTAACCGTTCTGACAAATAGCGGTTCGACACGCTTACCGCCCTGAGCGAAGTCGAAGGGTTGAGTTATAATGATTATATTACCTATTCGGACGAGCGTTCGGCCCAGACAAACACCATATACAAATTACGCCCTGATAGCCGCAAATGTCGCTGTTTTTCTCTCGCAGTATCACCTGGACCCGCACACCCATCATCTCGCCTTTCGACCCTGGGTAGAGCAGCTTATGCTCACGCCTATTCAGCCGCATCTGTGGCAATTTCTAAGTTATGCATTTCTTCATGGCTCTCTAATGCACATTATCGGAAATATGTTCTTCTTGTACTTGTTCGGCAACAACGTCAACGATAGGCTCGGCCACGTCGGCTATTTGTGCCTTTATCTGGCCGGTGCGGTCTTTAGTGCTGTAGGCCATACGCTCGTAAGCGCCAATCCTGTTCTCGGAGCCAGTGGTGCCATCGCCGCTGTAATCGGCGCTTATCTCGTCTTGTTTCCGCAGAGCTTAATCGCGGTCTTTTACTGGTTCTTCTATTTTATTGATACCATTGAAATCCCGGCCCTGTACTTCATCGGCTTCAAATTGATTTTCTGGGACAATGTCCTCGAAAGGCGCATTCCCAACGTCGCTTACGAGGCACATCTGGCTGGATACGCCTTCGGCATCGCCGTGATGTTGATTATGCTTGCCACCGGCCTGCTGACGAGCACCGGCTTCGACCTCTTGTCAATGATAAAACAATGGAACCGCCGACGCCGATATCGCGATGTCGTCGCCGAAGGCTTCGACCCGTTTACAGGCCGTGCACCGACTGAACAGATAGAGGTCAAAAACGTAACAAAACCCGTCGACAAACAAAAAATGCAAAAAATAGAGCAGCTTCGCAGCGACATCGCCGCACGAATGTTGCAGCGAAACCTCCCTGCAGCAGCCGAAAGGTATCTCGAGCTTATTGAGCTTGATAGCGACCAGCTTTTGCCCCGCCAGTACCTGCTTGATATCGCCAATCAGCTCACCAGCGAAAGCAGACACGCCGACGCCGCAAATGCTTATGAGCAGTTCTTGGCCCATTACGAGAATTACGAATACATTGAGCAGGTCCAGTTAATGCTCGGCTTATTGTACAGTCGCTATCTTGACAAGCCGACCCGCGCCAAAAAATATCTCCGGGCCGCCGTCGAAAAACTCTCCGACCCAGGCCAGTTAAAAATGTGCCGCGACGAACTCGAAAAACTGCAAAACACTTAGAGATATCTTCCCAAAAATCTCTTGACCACACCTTTCCTGATAATATAATGAGCGTCGCTCATCTTGGGATGGTACTAATTGGAAGCTCGGCTTAGCTTTTGGAGAACAACCATGAGAAGAGTCAGACATTGGGATTGTATTCTATTCGTAATTTTAGCCCTTCTCAATCTGCCGTTTTTTACAGGTTGTAATGCCCCAAAGGACCAGTTGAACACTTTTAACAAGCACTTTTTAATGTCAGACTATGAGAACTCAGCCCTTTTTGCCCAGAAAAATATGAGCAACCATAAAGACCCGACAGGCGAAGACCTGCTCTGGGCCTTGCAGCTCGGGACCGTTGAAAGAATCCGTAAAAATCACCAGAAAAGCACTGAGTATTTCGACAGAGCCGAGCAGATGCTTAAGTTCTACGATGAACAGTCTAAACTCGGCGACATTGTTGGTTCAACGGTCGCAAGCGACAACGTAATTCCTTACAGAGGCGAAGAATATGATGGCGTAATGATTAATACATATAAAGCCCTGAACTTTATGGCTGTAGGCAACACCGATTTGGCACGCGTCGAGTTCAACCGCGCCCTCGACAGACAAAGACGGGCGAAAGAAAAATTCAGCGAAGAAATAAATAAACTCAATTCCGAGCTGCAGCAAAAAGAGCAGCAAAACGCATTGTCTAAATCAAACGTCGAAAATCCGACGATACATGAGTTGTTAGCCCAAAAATACCCCAGTCTCTACAATTTCCAGGCTTATCCTGATTTCGTTAATCCTTTTGCAACCTACCTCGCGGGCGTATATTTTAATCTGGTTGGCGACCACTCCAAAGCAGTGGATTTACTCAAAGAATCCTACGGTATGGTTGGAAACAATCCCTATATTGCTGAAGACCTGAGCGTTACTGATGGGATACTCAATGGCCAAGGCCGACTCGAAAATACCATCTGGCTGATATTTGAGAACGGATTAGGCCCCGTAAAAGAAGAATTCAGGCTGGATATCCCGTTATTCATCGCAACAAGTAAAGTTAAATATGTAGGGATTGCTCTGCCAAAATTAGAATTCAGAGACAAAGCATACCCATATCTGGTTGTAGATTCTGATGGTAAAAGTTATACGACGCTTCCGGTCGCCGATATGGATAGGGTCGTCCAGACGGAGTTCAGCAAGGATTTTGGAGGCATTTTAACGAGAGCCATTATATCGGCTACGGCCAAGGCGGTTGCTCAGTATGCCCTCGAGGAACATGGGGACTCCTACGGTATCGCTTCTACCTTAGCGGCGGCGTACAGTTTCGCTTCGACCGCCGCCGATGTCAGGGTATGGACGACTTTACCCAAAGATTTCCAGATTGCCCGCTTCCCAAAACCCAAAAATGGCAAATTAAAAATTACTCCGCCGGGCTCCGTCTCCCTTGACATCGATATTCCTAATTGTAATAATGCCATAGTATACGTTAGAATAACAACTAATCGGGCTGCACCGGCATACGAGGTTATGGCTTTTTAAGCTGATTATTAAACAGAGGTAAAAAATGAAAACGATTACAAACATATTGCTTTTTGTTCTTGCGCTGGCGCTCATAAGCTGTGATGAACCGCAGGGCTCCAAAATTCACTTAAGGGCTGACGTGAAAAGTGACAATCTTGTTGATAACATCGTGACCCGCCCGGTGGCCTATGCCTTTAGCGCATTGATTGGCGAAGGCATTGAAGTAACCGAGGCCGTCTTGCGGAGAAACCAGGCCGGAATCCTCGAACTTTACGTCAACGGAATCAACCATTCACAATTTACCAGAAAGTTCCGATACAGGGTGGAATGGGTTGACAAGGACGGCCAGTTGATTCAAACCAAAACAAGCGTCTGGCTGCGAATGTCAGCGATGGGTAAATCTCCATTTAGCTTCAAAGTTGTTGCGCCGAAGCCGGAAGCCGTGGATTTCAGAATGGATACGAGAAAGTGGGAGTAAATTATGAAAACAGCGATATTATTTCAAATCGTCGTACTAATAGGTCTTTTGACTGCCGGTTGTGCGGAAACTACGTACATCGATACTATGCACGATACGGGCAAACCCGTTATGGCCCTCGATTACAGGGATTTTGACCAGGCCGCCAGCGAAATGGTTCAGTCTATGCTCGGTTCTGGTGCCCTCAAGAAACAGGATGGCAGCAGATATGTTATGGCAACTGGCCGTATCGTAAATGATACTATGCAGAGAATCGACACCGACCAGTTAATGGCAAAAATTGAGCAGGAGCTGCTGAACAGCGGCCAGGTCGTTATGACCTCCGCCGTCGGCGGCAAAGGCGCACCTGACCAGATGATTTATCAAACGAGGGATATTAGAGATTCGGACGTCGGCGATGAATTTAATAAAGATACCGTCGCTGCCAAAGGCCAGTTGATTGCGCCTGAATTGAGCGTCTCCGGCAAAATCTTCCAGAGAAACATCCGTTACGATAATGACCGCCAGCAGGTCGAGTATTATTTCCAGCTTCAGGTTACAAACCTCACTAATGGCTTGAGGTTCTGGCAAAATGAGACTCTTATCGGCAAACGAGGCAGTAATAAGTCCGTGGCCTGGTAATAACATAATTGACCTGATTGTATTATCTTAAGCGGAGGCTCTAAAATGAAAAAGGTACTCCTGGTCGCAGTTGTGCTGGCGATTCTCTCTGCCTGCGCATTTTCCGTTTCTGACCCCAATGCAGCCACCACAACAAAAATTGTCGAAACCAAAGGTCAGGGCGTTAACAGGGATGAGGCTATCAATATGGCCCTCAAGCAGGCCGTCGCTCAGGTCAAAGGCGTCGCGGTTAGTTCCATCGACACCAATTTCCGTTATCGTTCCGCCTCGGCTGACATCGAGAAAACCCCATCCGGTAAAAAAGTTGAGTTCGACGCCGTGGCTGTTAATACCGGCGGAACCACCCTCCGGACAGATATGGCGGGATTGATAAAAACCTTCGAGATCTTAAACGAGAAAAAACTCGACGATGGTACCTACGAGGTAACACTGAAAGTTACGGTCTATGATTACCAGTCCCCTGAAAAAACCAACCGCCTTCGGCTTGCCGTAATGCCTATAAGAACGCTGGCGGCAAATTACCAGTTTGGCGATATCTCGAATCCATCTTTAGATACCTCCCGCCTGTTCTCGCAGAAACTAACCGCAGCGCTGACGCAGACAAACAAGTTCACCGTCCTCGACCGCGAATATATACAGGAATTTGCCCAGGAAAAAAATGTCCTGATTAATGATGCTCCTCTTGCAGAACTGGAAAGACTGGGGCAGGTCATCGGTGCAGACTATATACTCGTCGGAACAATCAATAGGGCCGGCATCGTGAGGAAGGAATCGTATTCACCGGCCATCGGCCGTACTATTAGCGAGTATGAAGCCGATTTCTCTTTCGAGTACCGCCTTATTGTCGGTCCGACAAGACAGGTCAAATTGGCTGATGTTCTTACTATAAAGCTTGATAAAACTGACCAGCTCAGGCCGCTTGTCACGAGGTGGAGGCCGCAGGACATGGATTACAAGGAGATGATGGATAATTTCATCGGAATGGCGGCCAATCAGCTGGTTGAAAAAATCATCGATAGCTTATATCCGACACGCATCGCCAGTGTTGAAAGAGATGGGCGCGTTATCATCAATCAGGGCGGCACAAGAATCGCAGTAGGACAATTATTGGATATTGTCTCTCAAGGCAAAGAGCTTTTTGACGCCGACACCAAGGAATCACTGGGCACAACGGAGACTCTCGTTGCAACAGTAAGGATTGACAAAGTGATGCCGAAAATCTCCTACGCAAAGCTCGTCGATGGCGACTTGGCGAAAATCACCGAAGGCCTGATTTGCCGACCCAGAAAAGCCGAAGCAGCACCCGACGAAGGCCGCAAAAGCAATATCGAAAGGGCCCCTACGGGCGGCGTAAAACTCCCCTTTGAGTAACTCTCACTGGCGACGGAATCCAAAAAAATGTTTAGCCCCCAACTTTATGTTGGGGGTTTATTTTTATTGCGGGGTTATCCTGCAAGAGGACTCATCTAATGTTGAAGAAGTTCATCAGCTTTATTTGCGGTATTCCTAAAATCCTCCTGCTCATTCTCTTTGGCGTCGCCTTGCTGCTTATAGCAATCGGAATATATAGAGCCGGCTCAGCGATAGATAATTTACTGACCGAAAACAAAAAATTGAAACAGGCTTTAACGAACCTTACGGACACCGGAAAAATAGGTTATGCGAAAGTAACTTCTCAATCAGTCGATAACGAGGGCAAAGTATTATCGACGGAGCTCAAATTTGTGGAAACTGCTCGCGATGACGAATTGGATAAAATCCTCGAAAAGAGCTATACGATAGAGGGCGACATTGTTCATTTCGACGCCTTAATCGTGAAATTTGGCGATAAAGTTGTTATGAATGGCCAGAAGAAAAGCCTGTATTTATGGCGGAGAATCTATGGCGAGAACATGTCTCCCGGCTCTGGTTTCCCAATTGAAGAAGTGGGCAAAGAGCCTCAAAGATACAGTGAGCTTTTGAAGCAGTTATCTCTAAGGCAGAGGGAAGTTTTTTGGGAGAATATTTGGGATTTGGCCAATGACCCTCAAAAGCTCCGCAAGTACGATATAGAGGCGATTTTCGGCAACGTTACTTATGTCAAATTAAAGAAGGGTCTTGTATATATCTTCCGTATAAGTTCGACCGGCCAGGTTTATCCCGAAGTCGTCCCCGACTTATAATTTATCATTTAGCCCCCAAGCCACGACTTGGGGGTCCAAATCAAAAATCGCAAACCTGTGGTGAGCGTAGTCGAACCATTGTCAATCTTGATTGCCTCTTGCAAATTATCTAGCAGGACTTACACTAATGGCCTATGGTAAAGAAATCCACATCCGATTCCAGGAAAACTCCAGCGAGCGGCAAACCATCCTCTCTAATCGATACTCGGGTCATTTATTGCGGCGACAACCTCAACCAGTTGAAAAAATTCCCCGATGGATGCGTTGACCTTATCTATATCGACCCGCCTTTTAACTCTAATCGCAATTATGAGGTCTTCTGGGGCGAGACAAAGGAAAAACGTTCATTCGAAGACCGCCACGCCTCAACGCAGGCATATATCGACTTTATGCGGCCACGATGCGTTGAACTGCACCGCGTCCTGAAGAAAACCGGCTCGTTCTACTACCACTGCGACTGGCACGCCTCGCACTACGTCAAAATTATGCTCGACCAGATTTTCGGCGAAAACAATTTTCGGAGAGAAATTATTTGGAAGCGTACCTCCGCACATGCCAATGTTATCAACGCCTACGCCGCTATCTATGATTCAATCTTCTATTATACGGCTTCTGACGATTTTATTTGGAATCAACAATATGCACCCTATGGAGATGATCATATTGAATCTTCTTTTGCTCATACCGATGAAGATGGAAGAAAGTTTGCTTGTCGCGATATGACTGCTTCAATGCAGAGGGCATCGAGCGGACAACTTTATGAATGGAAAGGCATTCGTCCGCCTCCTACTCGATGTTGGGCTATGGCAAAGGAGAATATGGATGAACTTGAGAAAAAGGGACTTATCTGGTGGCCAAAGAAAAAGGGCGGTATGCCGCGTCTTAAACTCTATTTAGATGAACTCCCGGGTATTCCTTTAACAAATTTATGGATTGATATTCTTCCGGTTCAAGCTCGCGGAAATGAACGTCTTGGTTATCCCACACAGAAACCTCTTGCGCTTCTTGACCGCATAATCAAAACAAGCTCAAATGAAAATGACATTGTTCTCGATGCTTTTTGTGGTTGTGGTACTGCACTGGTTGCTGCTGAAAATCTCAACAGGCAATGGATTGGCATTGATATTTCCCCAACCGCCTGCCGTGTTATGGCAAAGCGTTTGCGTGATGTCTGCCATCTTAAGGAGGATGAGAAACTCTGGCATATTGGCCGCGGCTTTATCGTTCGTGACCTGCCGTGGAGTGAAAAGCAGCTTAGAGAAATTCCGCCCTTTGAATTTGAGAACTGGGCCGTTATCGCCCTCGGCGGTGTGCCGAATGTCGCTAAGGTCGGCGATATGGGAATTGATGGCCGTATTTATCCTGTCTCTGCCGTGCCCAAGAAAACCAAAGGCGAACTGGAATTTATGGATGTATGGTATCCAATCCAAGTCAAGCAGAAAGACAAGGTCGGCAGGCCGGATATTGATTCTTTCGAAGCGGTAATGACGCGCGAAGACAGAACAAAGGGGTTCTTTGTTGCGTTCGACTACTCATCCGATGCTATGAGTGAGATACAGGCCTTTTTCAAGAAGTCCGGCAAGAGCATAATCGCCCTTACTGTCAAAGACATCCTCGAAGAACAAATCGCCTACAAACTGGCGTGACAGGAATCGGGCCCATTTAAGAAATAAGAGAATATGACAATGAGCATAGTTGAATCACTTAACCAAAATCAAGGCACTCTAATGCTTCTCTTAACTTTCATTTATGCTATTGCAACCATAGTGCTCGTTAAGTATACGAAAAAATCAAGTGAATTTGCAAGACAGGCCCTGACTCAATCAATGGAATTTGAGAAACAGGGGAATCGTCCCCATGTGATTTTTGATTTAATCGCAAAAGATAGATGTTTCTACGCCACAATAAAAAATCTTGGTAAACAACCTGCCTACGATGTCAAAGTTACTTCCAAACCGGATATTCTTCGAGATAAAGGTAACCAACAAAAAGAGAAAATATCATTTATTGAAAAAAAAGTGCCTTTCCTCGCACCAGATAGAGAGATCGAAGACTATATTGGTACGACTCCGAATTTTTTGAAAGAGCACCCCGAAACTACATTCTGTGTTGAAATATCTTACAAAGATTCGATGGGAGAATCTTATCATGAAATGGCCGATATTTCTATCGGTTTTTATATGAACAGGAGGACTGTATGGCCAGATGACCCAATTAAGGGGATCGAAACACATATGGATAGGATGGTGTTGATTTTACTGGAAATCCAAAAGGCCCAACGACAAATGACGTGGGTTCAAAACAGAATTCTTGAAAGTGGAATATTAAAGCAATCACTTGTCGGACACAGTCCGAACACTGCGAGAGAACCAGACCTTAATCTCACAAAAAAAGAAGTAAAATATCTTCTAATTATTGACGCCCAAGAGGGTGGTAGGATTTACTCCGACCGGCTTTTAGCTTTTACAGGCAGGGATACAGAAATATATCGTGAGATGCTAAATAAGTTTGTTCAAATGGGTTTGATGCGCGAAGAACTTGATTATTGGGTACTTACAGCAAAAGGCTATACGGTTTGTGAAAACCTCCAACAAGAAAACAACCCGAAGAGCGATAAGATTTAGTAGTCATTACTTTGCCTTACAAACAACTTTTTTTGTTCGTGATTTTTTGTTTAACATTTTTGATTTTTGCTTTGTAATTTTGCCTTTTGATTTTGCGCGGCGGGTCACGAGCGACGAGCCACGAAAACATCGCGGTCTCCGGCAGCAACGCTTTCGAAAAATTCAGCTCCGCAGTCTTATTGCGGATTCCGCTTCATTTAGCCCACGGCATCGCCGTGGGTCTGTTTCTGTATCTTGGTTCCCCTCACTCACTTGTATGCCGTCTCTCTTGCCTCGAATCTTTTTATATCCGAAATATCTACTATATTGCATAGGTTGCCCAGTCCCCCCAAATTAACCAATCTCCAATTAACCCGACTTTACCCCTTTGTGCCTAATTTTTCTACGAACAATGAACCATGAACAAAAAACAATGAACTTTTAGCAATGAACTATGAACTACGAACTAAAAACTGCGCAAATTGTTCGATTCGAACAATTCGCGCGAGGGGGTACTTCAATCACTGTCCAAAACGTGTCAATTTTTGTCATTTTTTGTAAATTTTTGTCATTTTTTGTAAATTTTTGTAAATTTTTGTTAATTTTTGTAAATTTTTTTCGTCAACAAGCGCGTTTGATGCGAAGTTTTCTCGATTTCGCCTGCGCGTTTGGTGTGAAAAAGTAAAGATAGGTAATTTTCTGTCAGCTTTTTGCCTGGTCTAAGATGAGGTTTTTGACCTTTCGGCTGGGCAGATTAAGTGAGCCGTAAGCGGTGGCAGCGGCACTTCGCAAATGCGGGTCGGTCTGACGCGAACTTACCAGCGAATAAATCGCATCAACCTTCTCGTCTTCGAGCAGATTCGCATTTAACTTCGCAGAAACGGCAAGCGACTCAAATGCAGCGACCCTGACAGCCATTGAATTATCCTCAGAAAGTGCCATCGCAGCTATTGCCCGCTGGGCATCGGGACTATCCAGATGAGCGAGAACTCGGCCGGCAAGAATCCGGATTTGCTCACGCTTGTCTTTTGTCGCGCTTATCAAAGTATCCTTCGCACCCGACAAATCAATAACCGGATTTCGGCTCTGAGCAAGCTTCAGCATAACTTCCGCTGAGCGGACGGCGTAACTATCAGCCAACTGCCGGTTCCAGCCGGTATTTGCATCAGAATTAACATCAGCTCCGCTAATTGCTTCTACGAGGTTTTCAACAACGAGTTTGGCTTCTGGAAACACTTCTTTCGGGCCTGCTGCAGCTATCGCTATCGCTGCGCTGTATCTTACAGCCCTGTCATCAAAAGAAAGCGCCTGGACCAGCGGCTGGTCAACGCCGAGACGATAGAGCAGCGATTTTTCGCCGGCATTTGCTGCCAACGCCTCCACAACACCCAATGCGATATAGGCATTTTTATCTTTGACCGCACGTGCGAGTGCCTGATGAAGATATTCCGGTCCTGCGGTGGTCGCATAGACGGCTGCATCAGCGTGGGCACTGCCGAAATACCCGGGCATATTCAAACCCGTCGACTGGGCCTTGAAGAACGCAGCCAACCAAAGTCCGATTGCCTGGCCGAATTCGACGTCGGCCTTTAGCGCCCACTCGCACGCCTGCATCGCCATAAGCTCGTTGAAGTAGCCTCTGTTGACTTTTTCGCGAATCAGCCGACGGTCGGCAGAATCCCAAAACCATATATTGGCAAGGTTGGCGTCCTCCGCGGGCTGCAAAGACTCTAAATGATAATAATAGTTTTCAGCGAGCTGATAGAATAGTTCGGCTGCCGATAACTTCATCGCAGCCGGGTCTATTTGTTTGATGCTCTCTTCCGCCAGGCCGCGAAGCTGCGGCGAATCATCCTTTTCAAGAACATACTTCAGATAAGGCAGCGCCTGCGGATAGCGAATCTTTCCAAGCGCTATTATTATCTCAGATTTTATCCCAACATTATCAGTCTGCAGTGCGGCGGCGAGCGGCCTTATGGCGTCCCGGCCAATCTGCGGAAGCGCCCAGATAATATTGGGTAGCTCATCTTTGCGGGCGGCATCAGCCATTGCGTCAAGTATATAAACCACCGCGTATTCGCCGGCGTTTTGCAGGTGCTTGACGGCGGCAAGCCGACCTCGTTCGGTGCCGCTGAGCCTTTTAATCTCCTCCACGATAATCTTCGGGTCACTTCGGCGGGTGAATCTGCCTTCCTCGATGACGGCGAGTAATTTTTTGCCGAGCTCAGCCAGCTCGGTGTCTTGGGTGTTCTCAATAACCTTCAGTAAAAGCGCGTATCCGGGCTGATTTTCCTCTGTCAGGGCAAGCAACTTCACAGGGTCGGGGCTGCCCGCCAGAATAGCCTGGGCGTAACCTTTGGCTAAATCGAGTCGGCCAATCTTGGTGTAATGCAAAAAGTCGTTCCAGTTGTCTTCGAGGGTCGGCTCAACTACCTTCGACAGGTTCGGCTCGACCGCCTTCGATGAGCTCGGCTCGACTGTCTGCGACAAGTTTGGCTCAACCGAATTCGCCGAAGTCTGGGCAGAACCGACAGCCTCCTCCGTCGGCTTTTCTTCGCTTGCCGGAACTTCCGCCGAAGCAGTTTTCTCCGCTGGCAGGTTCGGCTCGGCTGCCTGCGACAAGTTTGGCTCAACCGAATTCGCCGAAGTCTGGGCAGAACCAGAGGTTTCCTCTGTTGGCGTGGTTTCGTCAGCCGCGAAGGCCAAGCCCGCTCCCAAAAAAGCTATTGCTAAAATTGCTGCGATAGTTTTCCCGCTGAACATCGAACTACCTCCAAAGCCGGTTCTCGTCGCTCGTTGCTGGTACTCGCAATCCGTCAAACCACACAAGGACCGATAAAATACACAGTTCCGATACAAAACAACGACTCTTACCTCGGCAAGGCCTAATATAGATATTCGTCCGGAAAGGGGGCATACTAAAGAAAAATACCGTTTCTGTCAATAAAAAACAGTACGCCACAGGCGTATAAAGCTCACCATTTTGGGCAAGGTGGGTAAACAGGGCAAGGTAAAAGTTCGCATCAAACGCGCTTGTTGACGAAAAAAATTGCAAGAAATTTACAAAAATTAACAAAAATTAACAAAAAATGACAAAAATCAGCAAAAAATAACAAAAATTGACACGTTTTGGACAGTGATTGAAGTACCCCCTCGCGCATTTGGTCGCGCAGGAAAAACTCGCGCATTTGATTGCGCCAGACCCTCGCGCGAATTTGCGCAGCAGCACGCAGACACTAGACATCAGACCACAGACGCCAGACTTTGTTGCCGGCGGAGGCCGTGATGGTTTCGTCGCTCGTCGCTCGGCCCTCGTGACGCAATGGTTGAAGCTATGTTACCACTTCAATCTTCTCGGTCCAAACAAAGATACCAATTTTCTGAAAGAATATAAAAAGCCACGCTGTTGAACACGCATCGTTCGCGTCGCGATGCGCACGACACATAAATACATCATCGCCAAGGTTCCCGAACGGTTCCATGTTTTCGAGCAAGGATTGGAAATCAGGAAGTTTCCAAAAACCATTGCCGGGGAAGATCACTACCTCGTAGGTTTTTGGTAATGGAATCCCGGACTTGAAATAGAACAAACCGCGAACGATTTTCTCCACTATTCGGTTAAATCGTGTCATGTCTATATCAAAAGCCCACCCTGTACCGACAATTACACCTGCATCAGTTTTTCGCTCCATACGCCTAACGTTGCGAAAGAAATCACGCATTACACCAGACCGTCGTTCAATGCTTCGCACAACCGGGCCCCGCAAAAGCTTCCCTGCCATCGGGTGAGCATCCATGTCAATCATCGAGACAAGGCAATTCCGAAAGTATGTTACCTCGCAATCATACAAGTCTTGACAATTTCTGCAGGCAGGTACGACAACTGGATGCTGAGGGTGCTGCCCCTTTATCCACAAAGCGATAGGCACGACATGATCTTTGGTGAGGTTGCCAGATGGTTCACCGCAATAAGTGCAAATCTGAGGATTGAGGTTGTTCACTTCCATCATCGTGATAAATGATTATACAACCAGTTTTACAACCGCGATTATCCCAAGCTATGATTTTAGCACGCGCAAGTTTGAGCTAACGAATCGGCTTTTTAATTGTCTTTCCCCCCTGCTCAACGTAGTTGACCAACTCAAAGCCGCTACTGATTGCCTCTGCAAACTGCTCTCTTGTGAGTGGCTTTGGTTGCCATACCTTGAAGCTCTGAACAGTTTTTTGGGCATCAAAAGCCGCGGTGTATTTGTATGTTCCCACGCATATAAGCTTGCCGGTGTAGGGGAAGATTTGGTCGTCGGAGAGTAATGGGCCGTCATACCCCGTCACGTGAAAGACGAAATCCGGATTGTCGAGACGAGTAAGCAGAACTTCGCTATCTCTGATGACAGAAATCACTTTACATCCTGAAGGTATCTGGACTATTGCGCCAACTTGTTCGGGTGGTTCCGACCGGTAATCCTTAGTAATATCCCCAATTTTTCCGATGTCAACAAACTTACCATTGAGTAAAGCGATTTTGTCGGAGAACTGCTTATACATTCTCTCAAACCACTCTTTTGTTCGCTCTTGCCTTCGATAGACAATAGGGCGGTCGGGGCTGAAACTCTGAGGGGCTTTTCCTGTCGTGTCAATCCCTGCTTTCTCACAAAGTAACCGCAATCTCTTGTTTTCTTCGATTTGCTCATCTAACTGTTTCTTCACGTCGCTGAGTGTTTTTTTAGTGCGGGTAATATGCTCTTGCTGTGTTCTTATCGTCTCCTCCAGCGTATCAATCTTCGCCTGTAGAGTTTGAAGTTCGCTTCGCTGGTTCGCATCTTCTGCACCCAGCAAAACCGAGCCAAAGGCACCCAAGAAAATTGCTACTATTATGATAGAAAACCAAAATCTGCGAGATTTCATAGGTTCTCCTTTCATAGAATTTTCGCTTATTCCACTACAGTACTATTTTAGCAATTGCATGGCCTAATGTAAATTAGAGGTTGTGCAAACGTTTATTAATGATTGGTTTCGGTGTCCCGATTATTTCGGCAAGTAGGTAATTTGGGGTTTTGTGCAGGAACTCTAAGTGTCGGGCATCTTGTGTTTTTTGAGCCAGTTTTGCGTCCAGTTACGGGCCTGCGATTTTGTCTGCAGGAGGCCTTCGAGCTGGGCGATGTACATCTCTTCTGCAAGTTGGCCCAGCGAAGGACCCGGCACAGCGCCTAATCGGATAAGCTCATGGCCATCGAGCAGCGGCTTGGGTTTCAATTCGACATCACGAAGGGCCTTTATTCTTCTTTTTAACTTTATCAGTGGGACAAGACCCTCATCGGCGGCTTTTTGAATCGCCCTTTGTAGCTCGTAGAGGTCCCGGAAATAAGGCTCGGCAAGAATCATCTTTAACTGGGCCAAGGACATTTGCTCATCGAGAAGTCTGCCCCTGTTAGACAACAGAAATTTCATTTGCTTGCTCAGACTTCGGCTATGTTTTAACACCTTACATTTTTCGAGCGCAAATTCGGTCTCGCAGCCGGCGAAAAAGGAAGCAAGCACAAGAGCAAAATCGACTTTCTTTCGCAGTTGAGCTAATACTTTAATTCCAAATTTTGTATCCTCATTGGTAAAGCCCGGGAAGATTGTACCGGCTAAGCCGGTTTCAAAAAGCAGCGTCGTCCCTATAGAGCGGTTGGGACTAACGAGGGTAGCTTCCAACTCCACAGCGATGCGCTCGCCGCTTATTTTGGTTATATTGTTTGCGCCGGCACAGATAGCTGAATAGGTCTTCGGCTCAATGGCAAACCCAAGCTGTGTGGCGAATCGCACAGCGCGGAGCATCCGCAGGAAATCTTCGCCGAAGCGCTGCTCGGCGTTGCCGATGGTTCGCACTATTCGTTTTTTAAGGTCAGCCTGGCCATCCACATAATCAATCACTTTTTGTTCAATTGGGTCGTAAAACATTCCATTGATAGTGAAATCCCTTCGGCCGGCATCCTCGCGTGCATCGGCGAACTTCACAGCGGTGGGATGTCTGCCGTCTGCGTAGCCGGTTTCGGTCCTGAAGGTAGCGACCTCGACTTTCCTACCTTCGAGAAGAACAATAACTACGCCGAACTTCGCACCGACCTTCAACGTTCGGCGAAACAACTTTGTTACCTCCTGCGGCGCAGCATCGGTAGCGACATCATAGTCATTAGCCACTCGGCCGAGCAGCATGTCGCGGACACAGCCGCCGGCCAGCAGGGCCTGATAGCCATTGTGGCGAAGACTTCTAACTATTTTTATAGCTGCCTGTCTGTTGGTCATGTAGTAATTTCCTGTAGGATTGTAACTGCCATAGTGCCCCACTGGCGGCGCTCTATCACTTTGAATCGGCCATACTGCTCCAACAATTCAGTGCGTCGATGGGTCCTGACTACGACAAACCCATCATCGGCTGACTGCTCACCCAGCAAATTCAGCAGACCATCCAATCGGGAACCTCTGCCGACATCTCTGGTGGCTAAATACGGCGGGTCAACAAAAATAAGGTCATATTTCTGCTCATTGACCGGTGCACCAGTTTTGAAGACATCGGCCCTTATAACCAAAGACTCTTTGGCAAAGCCGGCCTTTTCTATGTTTTTCTCCAGGACAGAAATAATTTTCGGGTCCTTTTCAACGAATGTAACAAATCGTGCGCCTCTGCTGAGCGATTCGATGCCGAGAGAGCCGACGCCGCAGAATAAATCAGCTACTGTTTTTTCTGTCGGCAGGTCATACTTGTAAAGCACATTGAAAAGCGATTCTTTTACCCTGTCGGTAATCGGGCGAGAGTCCTGAGACTTCGGACTAAGCAGCTTCATACCTCGTTTTGCACCGGCTATGACTCTCATCGGCCATAATATACAATACGAGGACGGACTTTACTATACAGCCTTTATCAAAGCAAAATTTTCTGGATTTGCACGGCGCAATCTCTGAATTTGTCGGCGGGGAGGGTGATGGTTTTCCATTTTGGGCTGCGGCGTTTCATAAACCGGCGATAATCATCGAGGGTAACGGCAAAAAAGGCGTATCTATCTGCGTTGTAATCGAAGACCTGCCGGCCGTCAAAATCGACGTCGACATTTTCTATTTTGTAAGCAAAGACAAAAATGGCGGTGTAGCCGGCCCCCAGTACCTGCTGCCAGTTAGTCAGGCTGTCGACGTCGTCGGCAGTAACCCAGCACTCGAAACCTGCCAGGCCGGCAAAACTGGTTCCCTTGAAGGCTCTGCCTTTTACCTCGGCGATTATTATCCGGCCATTGGGAGTATATAAGAGGAAATCGAAGCTCTTTAGTTTTGCACGGCCCAGGACCGCCCGCTCGCGCTCATCTATGGCGATGTGCTGAATGTTATTGTCAATCAGCCAGTTTTCGAATGCCCGCTCATAATGATTTCGCAAGAAATTTTTCATTACGCCTCCGGCGTACAAGTTGGACTCAAGATTTGAGTTCTGCGAAGAATTTTTCAACTTCAATCGTTTCCTGCTTGCCTGTAGCCATATCCTTGACCACAAGCTGATTGTTATTAAATTCTTCGCCGATGATTATGCACTTTTTGGCGTTCTGCGCTGAGGCTTCTTTTAGCTGTTTGCCGAGCTTACCGGCTTTATAACTAAAACCAGCAACGTAACCTTTCGATCGCAACTGGACAGCTATTTCAACAGCCCTGCCTTTGTAATTTTCATCTACACAGGCGACGAAATAATCTGATTCTTTCGTTTTAGGTTTGAGCAGCCCTTTTTCTTCAAGCAATATACCGAGGACGCAATCGCCTATTCCGAAACCCGTAGCAGACACGGCCGGCCCGCCGAACTGCTTTAATAAATCGTCGTATCTGCCGCCGCCGCCGATAGCACGAAGTTCGCCAGCCTTGTCGTAAATCTCATATACAATGCCGGTATAATACGCTAAGCCCCTAACGATAGAAGGATCAAATTCACAATACCTATTAACTCCCATTTGATTGAGATAACGAATCAATTCCTCCTGTTCAGCGATGGCACCCTCGACTTTGTCATCGGGGCCGACCACCTTTTTGATACCAGAAGTCTCTTTAGTCTCCATGAAAGCTTGAATCTTAGCCGCTATTTTGCGGTCTGAGACCTCTTCGGCGAGCATTTGACTGAAGGTTGCTGGCGGCAAACTGCTCTTCTTGTCGAGTACGGGATATAATGAATCCAAACGTTCTTCAGGAATGCCGAACTTTTTAAGAACGGCGGCCAAAAGTTTTCTGCTGGATATCTTCACCACGATATCATCAGGCGTCAAACCTACTTCCCGCAGGTAATCCAGCGCACAGAAAATCACCTCGGCGTCAGCTAAAACATCATCTTCACCGATTATATCAACGTTCCACTGGAAGAATTCGCGGAGTCGGCCTTTCTGGGGACGCTCAGCACGGAACAATCTCGGCACCGAGAACCATTTGATGGGCATAGGCAGCGAACTGATTCGCTGATTTACCATTCGTGCGAGCGTGGGCGTGATTTCCGGCCGCAGTGCCAGGTCTCTGCCGCCACGGTCTTTTAATGAGAAAAGCTGCTCGACGATTTCATCGCCGCTTTTTATCTGAAACATTTTGAGATATTCGAAGATTGGGCCGTCGTATTCCTCGAAGCCGTTGCGCAGAGAAACCCTTTTCCAGCCGTCAATCATCCAGTTTCGGACGGCCATATCCTGCGGATAAAAATCGCGAGTTCCTTTTACAGAGGGTATTTTCATCTTTCAAGACACAAGACCCAAAACTCATATTGCAGCACTATAAGATATTGGACAGCAGGCGTCAAGAAAGACCCGCCTGAAACCATCTCCCGGCAGGCATTCATTGATTCTCTGTTTCTCCATATACGTCTTATCTTCGCAGCGAACGATTGTCGACTGCGTCACCTTATGCTTTTGGCCCATAACTGCACTTACGCAGGTACCTTGCCTGAACCCTTGTGACCTCGCCTATACTTTCTTCAACAATATCTACACCTTTCTTCAAAGTTGTTTCATCTATAATAAGTGGAGGTAAAAATTTAAGCACCTCCTTATTAGGTCCTGCCACCTCAATAATTACTCCTCGCTCGAATGCCTCTTTTGAAACCCTTTCGCAAACGCCTTCGTCAGGGATTACCGTCCCGGCAATAAGTCCGTGTCCTCTAATTTCTGTAATTAATCCCGGATATTTTGACCTTGTTTTTTCCAAAAGCTCTTTAAGGAATTTCGATTTTTCTTTTATGCTGTCAGAAAACTCCTTCCCTTTCCAATATTCAAGCGCCTTGGCCCCTCCCACAAAAGCCAGATTGTTGCCTCTAAACGTACCTGTATGCTCCCCCGGCCGCCAGACATCCAATTCGGGTTTTATCAGCAGGATAGATAACGGCATACCTGCACCAATAGCTTTTGATAACACCACAATATCAGGGATGATATTGGCCCTTTCAAAGCTGAAAAAATCACCGCTCCTGCCATTACCTACCTGGATGTCGTCAACAATTAAAACAATGTCAAACTCTCTGCAAAGGATTTCTATCTCCTGAAGCCATTTTATACTGGCCACATTCACTCCGCCTTCAGCCTGAATAGTCTCAAGAATGATGGCTGCGGGTATGTCCACTCCACTGCTCCTGTCGGCAAGAAATTTCCCTAAGACATTTGCCGTATCGATGTCCGCGCCAAGATATCCATCGTACGGCATAAACACTACGTTCGCGTTATCTGCAAAAAATTCATTTTTGTAGTATGAATTTCCTGTAACGGATAAAGCCCCCGCGCTTAAGCCGTGGAAAGCGTGAGTGAATGCAATAATTCCTCTTCTTTTTTTTGCTTTTCTTGCCAGTTTCAAGGCCGCCTCAACTGCATTTGCTCCTGTGGGGCCGCAAAACTGAACCCTGTAGTGCAAATTTCTCGGCGCAAGAATGACAGAATTGAGCGCCTCCAAAAACTGTCTCTTAGCTGTAGTAAATTTGTCTAAACTGTGAACAATCCCGTCTTGCTGGATATACGCTACTATAGCGTTATTTATGAGGGGATTGTTATGTCCATAATTCATGGTCCCTGCACCGGCGAAAAAATCTATATACTCTTTACCATTTTCATCATACAAGAAAGCACCTTTTGCTCTGTTGAAAACAGCTGGAAATGCTCTTGAGTATGTCCTGACTTGAGATTCTAATTTTTCAAATGTGTCCATATCCTGCTCCACTGTTCGGGCGATGATGATTATATTCCAGCCGCCGGCTCTCCGCAAGCACCTTTGCCTCCTTGACAGGTACATCAAAGGGTTTTATGCTTTTATGAGGGATGAGAGTGGTTTGATTAAAAACTAAAGGTATTTGAAGAACTGGAAAGGAATAAAAAAATGAAATATCTGACGGACTATATTTTGGAAAAAGCCATAAGAGCACAGGAAAACGACACCTTTGACACGAATGACATTTGCTTTACTTTGATGAACGACTTTGCCGCAGAATATGTTCGGGAGCTTTACGAGTGCCTTGAGGGTGGTCAGGACCCATTTGTAAAGCTGAATAACGAGATAGACAAGCTAATGGCCTCAAGCTACTTGAGCGAGGTGGTTAGCAAAACCGCAAGTAAAAGGCGGTCTATGAATTGCCGCGGCAAAGAAGAAGAATGCCAGGTTTGGGAGAGAACGGTCTAAAAGACTTATACAGCCCATGGTGACATTAAGAGAATTTTCGAGCAGAGGTTTCGAAATGTGAGAAATGGTTGTACGATGGGGGCTGATGGTAGTTTTGAGAAGCAAATGCTCAGATTCGTAAGAAGAAACCTTAAGATACTTGCAATTGGGGGCGGATTTTGGTATTAGTGCCGGACTGGCAAGGTTTGGTTATGTGACCAGGCGTGCAATGTGAGAAGTATCGATTATTTAGGAGTTAGAAGGTGAAAGACAGCAAACTGGCGTGGAAGCAAGTCGACGAGATATTGAGCAGGATAAAACCACCTACCTTCCCTAATAAGGATTTTAAGATAACCGATTACGGCGCAGTTGGAGACGGCAAGACAGACTGCACCGAAGCCTTTAAGAAGGCGATAGCAGCCGCTAATAAAGCCGGCGGCGGCAGAGTAATAGTTCCGAAGGGAACGTTCTTCACCGGTGCGATTCACCTTAAAAGTAATGTTAACCTGCACTTAGTCGAGGAGGATTCCGTTATCAGGTTTTCCAAGGACCCGAAGATGTATCTTCCGGCGGTTTATACGCGGTGGGAAGGCGTTGAGTGTATGAATTATTCACCGCTGGTCTACGCTTACGAGCAGGAGAACCTGGCCATAACGGGCAAGGGGCTGCTCGACGGAAACAGCAGCTTCGAAGACTGGTGGCAGTGGAAAAAGACGCAGGGCCCAAGCCGAGACGAACTGTTCAAATATGGAGAGGAAGGTGTTCCGGTTGAGAAGAGACAGCTTGGAGGCAAGCTGCTTCGGCCGGCAATGATTGAGCCGTACAAGTGTAAAAATATCCTGATAGAAGGGGTAAGGATAAAAGAGCCTCCGTTCTGGCAGATTCACCCCGTACTTTCGCGGAATATTACCGTAAGAAATGTAAAAATTTCAGGCCATGGTCCGAACAATGACGGATGTAATATTGAGTCGTGTAAAGATGTACTTGTTAAAGGTTGTTTCTTTGATACAGGAGATGATTGTATCCCCATAAATGCAGGCAGAAACAACGACGGCAGACGAGTTAATGTGCCGAGCGAAAATATCATCGTTCAGGACTGCCAGATGAAGGATGGGCACGGCGGAGTGGTTATGGGCAGTATGATGACAGGAGGCGTCAGAAATGTTTTTGCCGAAAACTGTTTGATGGACAGTCCGCACTTGGACCAGGCGATACGAATCAAGACCAACTCAATTCGCGGAGGCTTCGTTGAGAACGTCTACGTAAGAAATATCACCATTAACGAGGTGGGAGGCTCGATTCTGAGGGTCAATTTCTTTTATGAAGAAGGCGACGCCGGAAACTTCACGCCTTCGGTTCGGAATATCAATCTGGAAAACATTACCAGCAAAAAGAGTAAATACGTATTGCACCTGAACGGCTACGAGCGCTCGCCGATAACCGATGTTACCTTCAGGAACTGCACGTTTGATAACATCACAAGACCGAACATTATTAGTAATGTTAAGAACTTGGTTTTTGAAAATGTGAAGGTTAACGGTAAGCTCTATGATGGGGCTGCCGAAGGGCAAAACCCGCAAGGCGGTGCAGACCACGACTAAGGCCGGCTAAAATACAAAGGTATATGTAATGAAGAAGATTATTATAGTGGTCTGGTTCTTCATGTGTCTGGCCTTGGCAATTTCCGCTGGCTGTGAAAAGAAAGAAGCTGGGTCAAAAGTAGAAGTAGTGTTAAAGTTAGCCCACAGTCTCGACATAACCCATCCGGTACACAAGGCAATGGTGTATATGGCCGAGAGAGTCAAAGAAAAATCATCCGGCCGAATGAAGGTTGAAATCTTCCCGAATGAACAGTTGGGCACTGAAAAGGAATCCATAGAAGCGCTCCAACTGGGTTACCTGGCGATGACCAAAACCTCCACAGCACCGATGGAAGGATTTGTGCCGCGAATGATGGTTTTCGGTATTCCGTATCTATTCAGGGATACCGAACATTGCTGGAAGGTGCTCAAAGGGCCTTTAGGCAAGGAACTACTCATAGCCGGTCAGTCCAAGGGACTGCGCGGCTTATGTTACTATGATGCCGGCGCCAGAAGCTTTTATGCCAAAAAGGAAATACATTCTCCTGCTGACCTCAAAGGATTAAAAATCCGCGTACAAAACAGCATTATGTCAATAAAAATGGTCGAAGCTATGGGTGGCTCTCCAACGCCGATTCCATGGGGCGAACTCTACACTGCGCTCGACCAGGGCGTTGTAGATGCAGCGGAAAATAATCCGCCGTCGTTTCGCGCATCACGGCATTATGAGATATGCAAATATTACATCCTGGACGAACACACCAGAGTGCCCGACCTATTGGTAATCAGCACAAAGGTCTGGAACAATCTTGCCCCGGAGTTTCAGCAAATTTTACAGGAGGCGGTGGATGAGTCGGTTGAATATCAGCGCAAGATTTGGGCGGAAGCTGAAAAAGAAGATATGAAAACAGTGCAGGATGCAGGAGTCAAAATCATACGTCCGGACAAAGAGCCTTTCCGGGCATCGGTCAGGAGCGTATGGGATGAATTTGAAGGCACTGATATTGGTGAACTAATTAAGCGAACACAGGAGGTAAAGTAGCAGTGTTCAGAACGATAAAAAAAGTATTGGACCGTTCGCTTGAGATATTGATTATGGCAGTTATGGCAGTGCTGGTGTTGGATGTGTCATGGCAGGTCTTTACGCGTTTTATCCTCAAAAATCCCAGCACCTGGACGGAAGAGCTGGCGATATTCCTGCTTATCTGGGTCTCACTACTTGGGGCTGCGGTTGCACTAAACCGTGGTTCACATCTGGGTATCGACTACCTTGTAAATAAGTTGTCCATAAAGAAAAAACTTTGTACAGAGGTCTTTGTTTTCCTGTGCATAGCGCTTTTTTCGCTATGTGTAATGGTCGTCGGTGGAATGGACCTTGTCCTCAGCACTTTGAAACTGGGACAGATATCACCGACTCTGGGGGTTAAAATCGGATATGTGTACCTTGCAATACCAATCACCGGCTTTTTTATGATGCTTTATTCTATTATCGGGCTGGTTGAAAGGCTGGCTGCATTATTCAGGCCTGTTTCTGCTCCACAGCAAAAAACTACGCCACCAGACGAACAGGTTGGTGCATATTGAGCGGTAACCATACTGAGTTTGACATGTAAAAGGGCATTACAGTGGAACTACCTATATTAGTGTTGGTCGCAAGTTTCGTTATACTGGTTCTGTTAAATGTACCAGTGGCATTCTGCATGGGTATCTCAACGGTTTTGGCGATTTTGGCCATGGGGAACCTGCCGGCATTTGTGGCTGTGGCGCACAAGATAGCTACTGGAATTGATAGTTTCACTTTGCTGGCGATACCATTTTTTATCTTGTCGGGTCTATTGATGGGACAGGGGGGTATCGCTCGCCGGCTTATCGATTTCGCCAATGTGCTGGTGGGTAGATTCCGTGGCGGACTGGCTTTCGTAAATGTGCTGACTTGTATGCTTTTTGGTGCAATATCCGGCTCAGCAACGGCAGCGGTTTCCGCGATTGGGGGCTTCATGATTCCGCTGATGAATAAGATGGGCTACAACCGGGAATTCAATACTTCAGTAACCGTGACCGCAGCAACAACGGGTCTGCTGATTCCGCCCAGCAACGTTATGATTGTCTATTCACTGGCTACCGGGGGCATGGTTTCAATCGCTGCCCTGTTTATAGCGGGGTATCTGCCCGGCATCCTGACGGGGATATCGCTGATGATTGTCAGTGGAATCATATCTGTCAGAAATAACTATGGCAAAGGAGAGACCTTCGCTTTCAAAGATGGGCTGATACGTTTCCTGCGGGCGATTCCGCCAATGATGCTTGTAATTATCGTGGTCGGCGGCATCCTTATGGGATGGTTTACCCCCACGGAAGCATCGGCAATCGGCGTTCTCTACACATTAATTTTGGCTGTAGTGGTGTATCGGGAAGTGAAGGTCAAAGACCTGCCGAAAATTCTTCTTCAGTGCGGTGTTACTACATCGGTAGTCTTTTTGCTCATAGGAACAAGTATGGCAATGTCATGGGTCCTGGCATCAGAAAATGTCCCTCAGAATATTAGTGCGAGCCTGATGAGCATCACAAGCAACAAAATCATTATTCTGCTGATAATCAACGCCTTCCTGTTGGTGGTCGGGTGTTTTATGGATATGACGCCTGCCGTTCTGATATTCACTCCTATCTTTTTACCTGTAGTTATGAAATTTGGCATGCACCCACTGCTTTTTGGCATCATTCTCATTATGAATTTAAATATAGGCCTGTGCACGCCGCCGGTGGGAACCGCCCTTTTCCTCGGCTGCAGCATAGCCAATACCACAGTAACCAAAGTAATACGTCACATTCTGCCGTTTTTTATCGCCATGATAATTACACTTTTAATCTGTACCTATGTGCCGCAAATAACAATGTGGCTCCCGACTAAATTCGGATTCGTCAAGTAGAACTGCTTCTTTGCCGAATAATTGATATAAGTAATATAGGTAGAATTATCCGAGGATTTTAACAATGGCTGCGAAATTTATGACAGAAGATTTTCTCCTTCAAACAAAGGCGGCGAGGACCCTTTACCACGAATACGCAGCAAATATGCCGATATACGATTATCACTGTCACCTGCCGGCCAGGCAAATCGCCGACGACCATCGGTTCGAAAACATAACCCAGGTCTGGCTTTACGGCGACCACTACAAATGGCGGGCAATGAGAACCAACGGTGTGCCCGAACGCTACTGCACCGGCGATGCCGACGACTGGGAAAAATTCCAGGCCTGGGCCCGAACGGTACCATACTGCCTGCGCAATCCGCTTTATCACTGGACACATTTGGAGTTGAAAAATCCCTTCGGCATAAGTAATAAGTTGCTGTGCCCGGACACCGCCCGCGAGATTTATGAGCACTGCAACAATCTGCTGCAAAGGCCGGATTTCAGCGTTCGCGGATTACTCCGCAAATTCAATGTAAAACTCGTCTGTACTACCGACGACCCGCTCGATAATCTCGAATACCACAAAAAGATTGCTGACGACGGCTTTGAAATAAAGGTCTATGCTGCTTTTCGCCCCGACAAAGCCCTTGCGGTCGAAGCCCTCGAATTCCTGAACGGCTGGATAGACAGGCTTGCAGGCGTTGCCGGCCTTGAGATTAAATCATTTTCCGATTTGCTCGAAGCGATAAAGAAACGCCACGATTACTTCCACGAGAACGGCTGCCGACTTTCAGACTACGGACTCGAAACCGCATACGCTGAAAGCTACACACAAAGCGAAGTCAAAAAAATATTTGAAAAGATAAGAAGCCGAAAAGAACTTGACCCCGTTGAGCGCCTCAAGTTCAAATCCGCTGTGCTCCACGAGTGCGGCATAATGGATGCCGAGGCGGGCTGGGTGATGCAGCTTCACCTTGGCGCTATGCGAAGTAATAACACCCGAATGTTAAAAAAACTTGGTCCTGACACCGGCTTCGATTCGATTGGGGACTTCCTGCAGGCTCGCTCGCTTGCAAAGTTCCTCGATTCGCTCGATTCCAAAAACAAGCTTCCCAAAACCATACTCTATAATCTCAATCCAGCCGACAATGAACTGATAGCCACTATGCTCGGCAATTTTCAGGATGGTTCGGCCCCCGGCAAGTTGCAGCACGGCTCCGCCTGGTGGTTCCTGGACCAGAAAGATGGCATGGAAAAACAAATCAACGCGCTCTCCAACCTGGGCTTACTCAGTCACTTTGTCGGTATGCTCACCGACTCAAGGAGTTTCCTGTCGTTTCCGCGGCATGAATATTTCCGCCGAGTCCTCTGCAACCTTCTCGGCAGCGATATCGAACAGGGCCTGATGCCCCCCGATTACGAACTGGTCGGCTCTATGGTGCAAAACATCTGTTTCAACAATGCCAAAAACTACTTCCCTATGCAGCTTGACTGAATCACCGCACCCAATCGGACATCGACAGCCGGGCGAATCAGCCCACGGTCTTTATCACAGGCATATCACGGGCTAATACTTTGATACATTCACATCATGTATAGAGCCGGTAACAAGGTAAACCGTTCGTTCGCAGATATTGGTTACTCGGTCTGCAATTCGCTCAAGATTGTGTGCTACCCAGATGAGCGGCGTTGCTTTAGATATGGTTTTGGGGTCTGCAATCATATAGTTCAGCAATTCGTGATAAACCTTGTCGTAAAGCTTGTCAACCTGGTCATCTTCGTTGCAGATTGCTGCAGCCGCCTTGGCATCACGATTTACGAATGACTCAAGGCTTCTTTTGAGCATGCTTGTGGCTTTTTCTGCCATCAGGGGGATATTGACCAGAGGTTTTACCGGCAATTCGTTGCCGAGCATAACTGCGATTTTTGCGATGCCTTCGGCGTGGTCGCCGATACGTTCCAAATCGGTAGTAACATAAAGGATTGCTATAATCTCCCGCAGGTCGGCGGCTACCGGCTGCTGCAAAGCGATAAGGTGAATACACTCTTCCTCAATTTCACCACGTCTTTTATTTATAAGCTCGTCGTTCTCAATAATCCGATTAGCCCTGTCCATATCCCGCTCTTTGAGGGCCTGCACCGATTGGTTAATGGCATCAATAACCGTTTGCCCCATATTCATGAGGCCATTTTCAAGGTCCTTGATATGTCTGACGAAAGTTTCTCTTGCCATAATTAATCTCCTGTGATTAGCCGAAACGGCCGCTAATATAATTTTCTGTAAGTTTTTCTTTGGGGTTCGTAAATACCATATCTGTGTCTGCGAACTCAATGAGCCGGCCTAAATACATAAAACCCGTGTAATCAGATACTCTGGCGGCCTGCTGCATATTATGAGTTACGATAACAAGGGCAAATTCCTTTTTCAGCACTCGCAGAAGTTCTTCGATTTTAAGCGTAGAAACCGGGTCAAGCGCAGAGCATGGCTCATCGAGCAGAATTATATCAGGTTTTAATATCAGCACTCTGGCGATGCAAAGTCTTTGCTGCTGTTCGAGTGAGAGCGAACGAGCGTTGCTTTTCAACTTGTCTTTAAGCTCATCCCAAAGTCCGACATGTTCGAGACCGTTCTGGATGGTGTGCATCAGTTCGTCTTTCCCGTCGAGCATCCGGTGTATTCGAAGTCCGAATGCGAGATTATTGTAGATTGACAAGTCGAAGACATTAGGCCTTTGAAAAACCATGCCGACCTTTCTTCGCAGGAAAATCAGGTCGGTATCAGGCTCAAGAATATTTTTATTTTCGATTAATACTTTACCTTCGGTTCTGACATTTTCGACCAGGTCGTTCATCCTGTTGAAGCATCGCAGCAGTGTTGACTTGCCGCATCCGGAAGGTCCGATGATTGCGGTTATATTTTGCGCAGGAATAGTTATGTTGACGTCGCTGAGCGCCAGAAAATCGTCGTAATACAGATTCAGGTTCTGCGTTTTAATAACTGGTGTAAATTCCATATAATTATCCGAATCTGCCGGTAACATAATCCTCGGTGCGCTTGTCTTTCGGGTTAGCGAACACATCGGCTGTTTGGCCGATTTCAACCAGTTCACCCATAAGAAAGAAGCCGCATCGGTCGCTTACACGGGCTGCCTGTTTGGTATTATTAGTTACAAGTACCTGCGTATAATTGTTCTTGAGATGCTGCATGGCATCTTCGACTTTTGCAGTGGAGATGGGGTCAAGGCCGGAACAAGGCTCGTCGTAAAGAATTACATCCGGCTCACAGGCAAGCGTTCTGGCGATGCAAAGACGCTGCTGCTGTCCGCCTGAAAGTTTTGTTGCCGTCGTATCGAGTCTGTCCTTGACTTCGTCCCAGAGATACGCTTTCTGCAAAGCATCTTCTACAATTTCAGCGACAGTATTCTTCCTGGTGATGCCGTGTACTTTAGGGCCATAAGCGACATTATTGTAGACGCTCGTTGGCAAAACCTGAGGCAGGGCAAAAATTATGCCGACCTTTTTGCGCAGGATGCTGTCGCTAATCTCTGTGGCATTCTGGTTTTCGAAAACAATCTGGCCGTTCTGTGAGTAAGCGGCATCAAGATAATTAAGCCTGTTCAGCGCGAGCAGAAAAGTGGTCTTCCCGCTGTTGGCAGGACCAATAATTCCGAATATCTCATTTTTGTATATGTCCACAGTAATGTCTTTCAACGCCTGTAATGGGCCGAAGTAAGAATTTAAATTTGTAACCTTTATAACAGGCTCTGCTACCATTGCTTTTTCTTTCTGAAATGTGTACGCAATATTATGCTTATCAGATTCATCAGAAACACAAGTGCTATAAGTACAAATGCAGTAGCAAAACTTATTTTCATTGGCATATTCGGTACCTGGGTCGAAATAACATAGAGATGATAAGGCAAAGCCATAACCTGGTCGAAAACGGAATGCGGCAGGCGAGGCAGATAGAAAGCTGCAACGGTAAAAAGAATGGGAGCGGTTTCGCCTGCGGCCCTGCTTAAACTTAAAACAGTTCCGGTGAGAATCCCTGGTATTGCATATGGCAGTACGCAATATCGGACAGTCTGCCATTTTGTCGCGCCCAGCGAAAGACTGATTCTCCTGAAACTATTGGGTACTGCTTCAAGAGCTTCTTTCGATGCGGTAATTATCACTGGCAGACTCATAATTGCCAAAGTCAATGAGCCTGCAAGAATGGATGTGCCGAGTTTCAAAAACAAGACAAATAACGTAAAGCCAAACAAACCATAAATGATGGACGGGATACCTGAAAGATTTACCACGGATAGTTTAATCATTCGCGTAAAGGCGTTGTCTTTTGCATATTCGACCAGATAGACGGCAGACAGTATGCCTAAGGGCAGTGAAAACAACATCGTGCCGATGACGAGCAGAATCGTGCCGACGATTGCAGGGAAGATACCTCCCTCTTTCATCCCGTTGCGAGGTGATTGCGAAATGAATCCCCAGCTTATTGCGCTGAAACCGTTTTTGATAATATATAGGATAGTCAATATTATGGGCGTTACGACAAGCAGAGTAATAAATCCGAGAACAACAAAAGCAACTTTCTCGCGGATTTTGGCTGCGTTCATCTTCTTGCCCTTCGTAAAAAGAAGTCGGCGAAAAAGTTTATTATGAACGTTATTGTAAAGAGTATCAAACCTACCGCAAAAAGCGCGAAATAGTGGTCTGAGCCGCGGACTGTCTCGCCCATTTCACCGGCAATCGTAGCGGTAAGCGTTCTTAACGGCTGGAGAATCGAGACAGGCATAACGGGGGCATTGCCTGTGACCATCATTACAACCATTGTTTCGCCGATGACCCTGCCTATACCAAGCATGATGGCCGCAATGATTCCCGATGAAGCTGATGGTACGACAATACGCCAGAGGGTTTGCCATCTCGTGGCACCAAGCCCGAAAGCGGCTTCTTTAAAACTCTTCGGCACGCCTGCCAGAGCATCTTCGGAAATACTGATTATTGTGGGCAGTGCCATAAATGCCAGCAGCAGGCTTCCGGTCAGACCACACATGCCGGTGTTCAGGTGAAAAAGATTTTTAAGAAATGGCCCCAGCCAAACTATCCCGATAAATCCCAATACGACGCTTGGTATCGCAGCAAGAATTTCTATCAGTGATTTTAGAATGTTCTTCAGGTGCTTGGGCGCAATCTCAGCGATGAACATTGCTGATATCACCCCGGCGGGAACGCAGATTATAATAGCTCCGGCTGTAACATATATTGAACCGAGCAGAAGCGGTACCATCCCGAATGTTGGAGGTTCCGAAACGGGAAGCCAGCTTTTGCTGAACAAAAATTTGCCAAGGGGGTATATGCCGAACAAAGAAAGAGAGTCCTTGAGCAGGAACAGAAAAATAAGAAAAACAAAAACAATGACCAGCAGGCCGCTCAGCTTTATGCACGATTCTATAATGTATTCTTTAATTTTTCTCAGGTAAGGTTGCTCCGAGTGGTACAAAACCCGTCTCTTTGAATTGCTGCTGTCCTTTGGCAGACAGCGTAAAATCGATAAAAAGCTTTGTAGCTTCTCTGGGCTCACCATTTGTATAGAAATAAAGCGGCCTGGACAGCGGATACGTGCCATTGAGGACATTGTTGACGTCAGGCGGATAGAATTGACTGTTTTTGCCCAGCAGCAGTGTTTTTGTTCTGTCGCAAATGTAACCCATACCTAAATACCCTATAGATGCTTCATTGGTTGCCACTTCTTCGACGATTGTCTGCGAGGAGGACAGCAGCAGTGTCTGGGGTGAAAATTCTTCGGTGCTTTCTTTATGGCCTAAATGTATCACCTGTTCTTTGAAATAAGCATAAGTGCCGGAGCTGACTTCACGTGAAAGCGTTACAATAGCAAGGTCTTTTCCACCAAATTGTTTCCAGTTGTTCGCCTTGCCGGTAAATATCCGGTGTAAATCTTCGATTGTCAGTTTATCAACAGGATTATTTTTGTTTACTATTACCGCCACGCCGTCATGGGCAACAGTAAATTCCTTCGGATAAACACCCTCTTTTTCGGCTAATTCCACTTCCTTGGGTTTTATCTCCCGGGAAGCAGTTGCAACGTCGCACGTTTTGTTTATTAATGAGGCAATTCCGACGCCGCTGCCGCCGCCGGTTATTGCCACAAACATATAGGGATACTCTTTCATGAACTCTTCAGCGATTTTCTGTGCGGCATTGACGACGGTGTCCGAGCCTTTTACCTGAATAAAACTCTGCGGCTGATTCGGGTCATTTTGTCTCTTACAGCCGCCCGTGATAGAAAACACCATCAGCGTTACTATTAGTGGAAGTTTTGATTTCATCTGCGCAAGAATCTAACACGTATGTGCTGTTTGTCAAGACAGTTTAATACTACGGCACAATTTACGCAAACCGACCGATTTTATGCCGCCGGGAGTTTTTCAAGGCGGCGAATAACTGATTTTCCGGACACTCCCGAAGTTGACAACTCGTTCGGAAAGTTGTTATATTGCATGTACTCAGGAGTTTGAGCGCCCGTAGCTCAGCTGGATAGAGCAACGGATTTCTAATCCGTAGGTCGCAGGTTCGAATCCTGCCGGGCGTGGTTTCGGCAGGATTCGAACCTCAAAGGGGTGTCTATGAGTGCTGAATATAAAAAAGATGAAGAGGCGATTTTCTACGCTGCCGTCAAACTGAAATCCCCGGTTGAACGAAGCGCCTACATCAAAGAAGCCTGCGGGAATGATATCGATTTGCTAAGACGCGTCGAGGCCTTGCTGAGTGCCCACGATGCCGAGGACGACTTCCTCAAGGTGCCGGCTTTTGATGCAGATACTACCTTGGACAATTCTTCTCTTATCGAAGGCCCCGGCACGATGGTTGGCAGATACAAACTGCTGCAGCTGATAGGTGAAGGCGGCTTCGGTGTCGTCTATATGGCCGAACAGCAGGAGCCTATTCGCCGCAAAGTCGCATTGAAAATTATCAAGCTGGGTATGGATACCAAGCAGGTCATCGCCCGTTTTGAAGCCGAACGACAGGCCCTGGCGATAATGGACCATCCCAACATCGCCAGGGTGTTCGATGCCGGCGCAACCGATACGGGCCGGCCATACTTTGTAATGGAGCTGGTAAAGGGCGTACCTGTTACCGAGTATTGCGATAAGAACAATCTCGACACGCGTCAGCGGCTGGAACTGTTTATCGATGTGTGCAAAGCAGTCCAGCACGCGCATCAAAAGGGAATCATCCATCGGGATATTAAGCCCTCGAATATAATGATTACGCTGCATGATGGCAAACCGGTGCCCAAGATAATCGACTTTGGCATCGCCAAGGCGACTCAGCACCGGCTCACCGAAAAAACCCTCTTTACCGAATACCGACAGTTCATAGGTACGCCGGAGTATATGAGTCCCGAACAGGCGGAGATGAGCGGGCTGGATATTGACACGCGTACCGATATCTACTCGCTGGGTGTTTTGCTTTATGAGCTTCTCACCGGCACCACCCCGTTTGAATCTGACAAGCTTCGCAGCGCCGCCTACGATGAAGTCCGCAGAATCATCCGTGAAGACGAGCCGCCCAGGCCGTCAACACGATTGAGTACCCTCGGCGATGCCCTGACCGATATTGCCAAACACCGCGATGTTCAGCCGGGCGAGTTGTGCAAAATTGTCCGCGGCGACCTCGACTGGGTTGTGATGAAGGCACTGGAGAAGGACCGCACCCGCCGGTATGAGACAGCCAATGAGCTGGCAATGGACATCGAGCGGCATCTCCACGATGAACCGGTTTCGGCAGGTCCACCGAGCGTCAGATACCGACTGCATAAGTTCGTCCGCCGCCATCGAACCGCTGTAGCATCTGGCTTGCTGGTCGTTGCGGCGATAGTGGGGGGCTTGGTTGTAAGCACCACGATGTACTTCAGAGCTGAGCAGGCACTCAGGAGGGAGGCAGCCGCACGCGCTGAGGCTGAGCGACAAGCGAGTGTTTCACAGGCTGTGAACGAGTTCCTCAACAATGACCTTCTTGCGTCGTTCGACCCGGACAGGGCCAAGGGGCGGGAAGTAACCGTTATGGAGATTCTGGACAACGCCGCAGAGAAGCTCGAGGGCAAATTCAAGGACGCACCGTCTATTGAGGCATCAATTCGTGATACGCTGGGGACGACATATATGAATTTAGGCAAGTACAAAGCGGCTGAGCCGCAGTTCGTTAAGGTGCTGGAAATCTGCCGTCGTGTATGGGGTGAGGAGCATCCAAACACGCTGTGGTCCATGGGCAACTTGGGTGAGATGTACAGCCGCCAGGGCCGTTACAACGAGGCAGAGCCACTGTTAGTCAAGGCGTTAGAGGGCAATCGCCGCGTACTGGGTGAGGAACATCCAGTCACCCTGAACTCCACGAACAGATTGGGTTGGCTGTACTACAGTCAGGGCCGTTACAACGAGGCAGAACCGCTGATTATCAAGGCGCTGGAGGGCAGGCGCCGCGCACTGGGTGAGGAACATCCAGACACGCTGGTCTCCATGCATAACTTGGGTGTGCTGTACTGCAATCAGGGCCGTCCCAATGAGGCGGAGCCGCTGTTGGTCGAGGCGCTGGAGGGCAAGCGCCGCGTATTGGGTGAGGAGCATCCGGATACGTTGGACTCTATGCACAGCTTGGGCTGGCTGTACTACACTCAGGGACGTTACAACGAGGCAGAGCCCCTGCTCGTCAAGACGCTGGAAATCAGGCGGCGCGTACTGGGTGAGGAGCATCCAGACACGCTGAAGTCCATGGCCCACTTGGGCTGGCTGTATTACACGCAGAAACGTTACAACGAGGCGGAGCCTCTGTATGTCAAGTCGCTGGAGGGCAAGCGCCGCATACTTGGTGAGGAGCATCCGGACACCCTGTGGTCCATGACCAGCTTGGGCGCGTTGTACTGCGATCAGGGCCGTTACAACGAGGCGGAGCCACTGTTAGTCAAGGCGCTGGAAGGTAAGCGCCGCGTACTTGGGGAAGAGCATTCGGCTACCGGGTGGTCCAGGGACAGTTTGGGCTGGCTGTACATCAATCAGGGCCGTTACAATGAGGCAGAGCCACTGTTCGTCAAGTCGCTGGAAATCTCGCGGCGCGTACGTGGTGAGGAAAATCCGGACACGCTGAACTCCATCAAAAACCTTGCGGTGCTCGTGGAACACCTTGGCTCGCTGGGTATGGAGCAGTACAAGATGGGGGCGTACGAGCAGGCCGTTGCGACCTTGAAGCGTGTCGACGAGTACCGCCGGACGGTGCTTAACAACAAGTCCCATCCACCCGACATAGCATACATCGCGATGGCCCTTCACCGGCTCGGCCGAGCTGAGGAGGCAAAAGTAACTCTCGACCGCCTGCGCGATTTGTTAAAGGATGAGCGGTTTGCTGAAGATGAGAAAGCAAAAGCTTGCTTGGCCGAAGCGGAAAAACTAATTAGCGGCAAAAAACAGTAGGCTGCCTTCCTATAGAACAGCCTGATTGATGACGTCCGCATCTACGCTATGCCCTTAACGAAGCTGAGAAAAAGGCCCGTAGGTCGCAGCGGTCAAAACCGCGTTTTTGCCATTATTAACATGGTTTGTCTGTCCATTATTGTCTGTTGAAGTGCGTGCCTGTGTACGCTTTGGGCAAGTCGTTCAGAGGAACATCGTCCGGTCAGTAAAATTTTTGCTCCGGCACAGGACGGCGATTATAAGGGGGTTTTTGAGGATGTTCAGTTGTTCGCTGTTAGCTTATGATTGGTGGTTGCGCATCAAAAAGCGTGAGAATCTGCTTTTATGAGCAATTATGAGTGATGTAACTCGGATTTTGAACGCAATTGAGCAGGGAAACGCTCAGGCAGTAGATGAGCTGCTGCCTGCGGTCTATCAAGAACTGCGTCGTCTGGCAGCATGGAAACTGTTACAGGAACCGCCTGGTCAGACACTTCAGGCAACTGCTCTGGTTCACGAAGCCTACATCCGCTTAGTCAGCGAGGAAAAACAGAGCTGGACCGGCCGCAGTCATTTCTTTGCAGCGGCGGCCGAAGCCATGCGTCGGATTCTCATCGATAACGCACGTCGCAAGAAGAGTCTGAAATATGGTGGCGGTCACCAGCGAATTGAACTCAATGAGGCAGTTGTAGCAAGCGATGACAAAACGTCTTTGGATGACCTCATTGCCCTGGACGAGGCCCTTGAGAAACTCTCGAAGAAAGACAAGGTTAAAGCTGATTTGGTTAAACTCCGTTATTTTGCCGGTTTAACTAATGAACAAGCAGCGGAAGTTTTGGGCATCTCCCCCTCCACAGCTGACCGCCATTGGGCTTATGCTCGTTCCTGGCTGCGTTTGGAGATAGCAAAAGGTGATCCAGATATCTCAAGGCTGAAGACCGTTTTTTGAGAATTTTCCGTTTTTTGTGGGGCTTTTCATCTCTGTTTCTCGCATTATATAATAGTAGTGGAGCACATATATAAGGAGTTACCCAATGTGTGCCGAGCATAACAAAGACGAAGAAGCGATTTTCGATGAAGCAATCAAGATAAAATCCGATGCTGAACGGGCTGCTTTCATCAAATCAGCCTGCGGAGATGACATCGCTCTACTGGCTCGTGTAGAAGCCTTACTCAAGGTTCACTTTGAGGACAAAAGCTTTCTTAAGTCGCCGCCGGCAGGTATAGCCGGCACGCTTGATGCTCCGCCACTGACCGAAGGTCCCGGTATGAGTATCGGCCGGTACAAGCTGCTTCAGTTGATAGGTGAAGGCGGTTTCGGTGTCGTCTATATGGCCGAACAGCAAGAGCCTATCCGCCGCAAAGTCGCATTGAAAATCATCAAGCTGGGTATGGATACCAAACAGGTCATCGCCCGCTTCGAAGCCGAACGTCAGGCCTTGGCGATAATGGACCATCCCAACATCGCCAGGGTGTTCGATGCCGGCGCAACGGATACGGGCCGGCCATACTTTGTAATGGAGCTGGTAAAGGGCGTACCTATTACCGAGTATTGCGACAAAAACAACCTTGACACGCGTCAGCGGCTGGAACTGTTTATCGATGTATGCAAAGCAGTTCAACACGCGCATCAAAAAGGAATCATCCATCGGGACATCAAGCCCTCGAATGTGATGATTACGCTGCACGATAGCAAACCGGTGCCTAAGATAATCGACTTTGGCATCGCTAAGGCGACACAGCACCGGCTCACCGAAAAAACACTCTTCACCGAATACCGACAGTTCATAGGCACGCCGGAGTATATGAGTCCTGAACAGGCGGAGATGGGCGGGCTGGATATTGACACTCGCAGCGATATTTACTCGCTGGGTGTTTTGCTTTATGAGCTTCTGACCGGCACGACGCCGTTTGAAGCTGAGAAGCTCCGCAGCGCCGCTTACGATGAACTCCGCAGAATCATCCGTGAAGATGAGCCGCCCAGGCCGTCAACACGATTGAGCACTCTCGGCGATGCCCTGACCGATATTGCCAAGCACCGCGATGTTCAGCCGGGCGAGTTGTGCAAAATTGTACGCGGTGACCTCGACTGGGTTGTGATGAAGGCGATGGAGAAGAACCGCACCCGCCGGTACGAGACCGCCAATGAGTTGGCAATGGATATTGAGCGGCATCTGGGCGATGAGCCGGTTTCGGCCGGCCCACCGAGTGTGAGGTACCGACTGGCTAAGTTCGTCCGCCGTCATCGAACTGGTGTGGCAGCCGGGTTATTGGTCGCTGCGGCGATAGTGGTGGGCTTCGTCGTTAGCACCGTGATGTACTTCAGAGCTGAACGACAAGCGAGTATTTCGCAAGCTGTGAACGAGTTCCTCAACAATGACCTTCTTGCGTCGTTCGACCCGTACAAGGCCAAGGGTCATGAAGTAACCGTTATGGAGATTCTGAACAACGCCGCGAAGAAGCTCGAAGGCAAATTCAGGGACGCACCGTCTATTGAGGCATCGATACGTAATACACTGGGGTGGACATACATGAATTTAGGCAAGTATAAGTCGGCCGAGCCACACCTGGAGCGTGCGCTTGTGCTCCGTCGAGGTCAGTTCGGCGGGAAACATCCAGATACGCTGAAGTCTATGGCCAATCTGGGCTGGCTGTACTACGAACAGGGCCGTTACAACGAGGCGGAGCCACTGCTCGTCAAAGCGCTGGAGGGCAGGCGCCACATACTGGGTGAGGAAAATCCAGGCACGCTATGGTCCACGGCCCGCTTGGGCTGGCTGTACGGACGTCAGGGCCATTACAAAGAGGCGGAGACCCTGTGGGTTAAATCGCTGGAAATCGGGCGGCGCGTATTGGGTGAGGAGGATCTATGCACCCTGTGGTCCATGAGTAACCTGGGCTGGCTGTATTACACTCAGGGCCGTTACAAAGAGGCGGAGCCGCTGTTAGTCAAGGCGCTGGAAATCGGGCGGCGCGTATTGGGTGAGAAACATCCAGACACCCTGAACTTCATGAACAGCTTGGGCTGGCTGTACTTCAAACAGGGCCGTTACAAAGAGGCAGAGCCACTGCTCGTCAAGGCACTGGAGGGCAAGCGCCGTGTACTGGGTGAGGAGCATCCGGATACGCTGCTGGCCATGAATGACCTTGCATGGTTGCAGGCTACGTCCCCGATGGCTGATTTACGTAATGGCGCAAAGGCGATTGAGTACGCCACCAAGGTCTGTGAGCTAACGGACTGGAAGAACGCCGACTATGTCGATACCCTCGCGGCGGCTTATGCCGAGGCCGGCGATTTCAAATCCGCCGTAAAGTGGCAGAAAGAAGCTATTAACTTATGGACTGAAAAAAAATTACCCCCCGGGTGGCAGGCTAAGTTCGAAGAGCGGCTCAAACTATACCAGTCGGGCAAGCCTTACCGCGAAAGTCCATAAGAAAGATGAAAGATGGTAGGTGGTAGATTTCAATAGAAGGTTTCGAATGAGTAAATTTGTAAGGCATATCTTTTCACGTGTCTTTTGATGTGAAAAATTCCTTATTTTGCCTGCGCATCTGATGCGAGAAGCCTCTTTGCAGTTGATGAGAATTCAATCAAATGTGCAAGGGTCTGACGCAATCAAATGCGCAAGCTACGGACGGGTTGCCTTTGTGCCTAATTTTTCTATGAACTATGAACCCAAAATACTTGCGCATTTGTGACGAAAACTCCTTTATTTCGCTTGCGCGTTTGTTGCGAAAGCTCTCTATGATTAAAGAAAATTCAATCATTTGCGCAAGGGTCTGGCGCAACCAAATGCGCAAGCTTTCCCAGCGCGCAAATTTGCGCAAGGGGGTACTTCAATCGCTGTCCAAAACGCGCCAATTTCGTGCAATTTTTGCGAATTTTTTGAAATTTTTGCGAATTTTTGCGAATTTCTTACAATTTTTACCATTTTTTTCACGCGACTTGCGCGTTTGATGTGAGATTTTTATCCGCCGTGGGCGGATTTATTTTACCTAATCTGCCTAATCGTTACAGATTATTGCGGTTTCTGCAGGAAGTGGCCTCAGAAAACACCCGAAAAGCCAACTCCAGCAGGGACTTCTGTATTGTGGATAATCTGTTGATAACCTAAACTCTACCTTTAAAGTCCACTTTAAACAACCCCCAAAACATCCCATTTCAAACCATACCTTTTGTACCACAATCTCGGCACCCCATTTCATCCCAGGATTTTACATCTAACTACTTTATAAAAAAGGGGTTGCGACGCCATCCCAAGTTTATATGCGAAAACTATAGCCCACCCACGGCTGTTGAGCCACAGTGTGCTTAATTTACCCAAATTAACCGTCTACCGAAAGTTAGCTAACTCGTTAGTGGATAATTCCCTGAATACCCCCCAAGTCGCCACTATGCGTAATTGCACCGCGGATAGGCTATTTCCTTGCTGAAGTGATGATTTTTTCCTTCAACTCCCGACAAGCTGCTGTCGGGTCATCAGCTTCAGTGACGGCAGAGCAAACCGCAACTGCTGTGGCACCGGCGTCTAAAACCTTTCCGACGTTCCGTAGCGTGATGCCTCCGACAGCCACGCCGGCAATCGCGGTATTTGACAGAAATTCCACTGCCTCACGGACATAGCTTAAACCAACGGCTTGAGCAGCAGGTTTTGTGGATGTTGCGAAAACGGGGCCAAGGGCAACATAAGTGGGGCGCTCCTGGCATGCAGTGCTTAGCTGCTGCATTGAATGGGTGCTTTTGCCAATAATTAAAGGCTTAAACTGCAATCTGCGAGCCTGCTCCACAGGCAGGTCATCCTGTCCGAGATGTACGCCATCGGCGTCCACGGCGGCTGCGATGTCGACGCGGTCGTTTATTATACTAAGAACGCCGGCATCTCTGCATATTCCTACGAATTCAGCCGCCAGGGCAAAAAGTGCGGCATCACTAAGGGCTTTAGCCCGCAGTTGGATACAGTCGGCCCCGCCGGTAATGCAGCGATGGGCCAACGAAACAACATCCGCCGGCAAGTCGCTGCTAATAATTACGTAGAGCCTGACATGCCTGAATTTCTCAACGGTATCGCTGAAAACAACGATTTCTTTTTCAAGCGTATAAGCAGCAAACCGCAGTTCTTCGAATGTCCGGGCAGACGAAGGCTCAACAATCTGTGCCATCTCGTCAAGTGCCCGCAGGGCCTCAGTAAGGCGTTTACAACCGGCAACAAAACAATCCTTTAAGTCTGCGCGGTGAATCTGCCCATCAACCGTTCTGCCGGCACCGACATCGGCTGCCACATCTCTGCTGGCGATAAGCCGGCCCGTATCAAGTCTGTTAATGGCAGATGAGAGCTGGTGGCGAAGCTGTTTTGCCCGCTCCGTTAAGCTGTCTGAATTCAGGCAAAACCTGCAAAACTCCTCTATAACGCGAACCGCCTCGCGAGCTCGATTAAAGTTGGCATCAATGATTCTATAAACGCTCCGCTCCATATTACGTTGATTATACTGCTCAGAATCCCCTCCTGACAGCGGAATGACTTAAACAATCGAAAAAAGTGAGTTGGGTGACGTCTATTTCGGCGGCGGACAGGAAAAATATCAGCGCAGAAAAAAGGAGCCGTTCCTCCTCCCCGACGGCTCCTACCGGATAATATGATTAACAAAACCACTTTTATCGGACTTTTAAAGTCCGACTTGCGTGGTTTTGCAGCTATTCGGAAATCGGGCGGACATCATCCTCCTCCAAAGGTATTTTTAGGAAGTCCGCCCAGATTTACCGCGTAATAAGAATTGATTCTGCAAAGCCTATGCCAAGAAAAAGTTATAAGACGACAGGCCCATTTGATTTCGTTTAACTACCTGTCCACAAAACATTTATATTTTTAAAATGCCCTATCTACCCTCTGACAAATGGATGGCACACCTTGCGAGGGCGTTGTTATTTTTCAACGCCGCCTTTTTCCAGCTAACCCACTTTTACAAATATGGGACCATAAGTTCTTAGGCAATAGGGGGATTGGTTACGTGTTTACAAAAAGCAACGCAAGAGGTGTCAAAATAAACGGCTGAGGTAGTTTCGCCAGCAAAGTCCACCTGAGGCGAATAAGGCTGGGGGTGTTAATATGTAACGATTGGATAAAGTGGGTAAGATAAAATCTCGCATCAAACGCGCAAGTCGCGTGAAAAAAATGGTAAAAATTGTAAGAAATTTGCAAAAATTCGTAAAAATTTCAAAAAATTAGCAAAAATTGCAAGAAATTAGCGTGTTTTGGACAGTGGTTGAAGTACCCCCTTGCGCAAATTTCGCGCGGGGAAAACTTGCGCATTTGGTTGCGCCAGACCCTTGCGCGAATGATTGAATGCGTTAATGAGTGGATGAGCAGATGTGTAGATGGGAGTGCAGAGCACTTTTGGTTCATAGTTCATTGAGAAATTAGTCACAAACGCGCAAGTATTTTTGATTCATTGTTTTTAGCCACAGAGAGCACCAAGTTCACAGAGAATTTTTAGACACGGATTGACACGGTAACATCTTTGAGAAAATTTCAGCAGGTGGCGATGCCACATAGCGTCAGAAAGTATATTAGTATATGCATATATACTAATGTAGTGTTTTAAGAAGCGTGGTTTTTTAAGAGAAGGTTCTGAGAATGAGGGATTTGAGAGTTGGAAGACTGGGTCCCAGATAAAGACATTCTGAGATCTACGCTACGCTTCGAGGGGTAAAGTTTATCTGTCTGCGGCGGATAAAAATTGGGCGATTTTGGGGGATTTCATTTAGCGTACAGCGTTAAGCGTTTAGCGGACAGGGAACGAAAAGCGAAAAAAGGTCGTGTAAATGTATAAAATGGGGTAAAATTAGGTGAGCAACAGCGGAGAAAAAGCATCGCGGGGTGCCTCGCCAGCACGCGTTTGGTCAGCAGACTTGGCCGTAAGTTAGTGCGGGAGAGTTGTCATTAAAAAGTGGTTTTAATTGTCGGAATTTGCGGGTAAAAGATGCAGATTAATAAAAAGAATATTATCAAATACTCTGAAAAATATGACAGACGGTATAAAAACACACATGGCGAGACGGTCGAGGAAGAGATAAAACGGGTGTTAAAAAAGCAACGGTACTTAAACAAAAATGATTTTGTCAAAATTGGTCTGTGGAAGTCCAAAAGACCAAAAAGGAACTATGAAAGTAAAGAGAATGATAATTTGACAGTAAAAGAAATTACTCGATTTTCCTTTGCCGCAAAAAGTGATAAGGCAAGGATTAAATCTTTGATGATACTTAAAGGTGTTTCTTGGCCTGTTGCTTCTACTATTTTGCACTTTGCTTTTCCTAATAAGTACCCAATATTGGATTTCAGAGTTCTCTGGTCTCTGGGGTGGAGAGTACCACAAGTCTATAGTTTCGATTTCTGGCAAAGATACTGTAATAGAATATGTAGTATTTCGAAGCGGCTTAATCTGCCTATAAGAACCGTAGATAAAGCCTTGTGGGAATATTCGAAGGAAAACCAGCCAATGGAAAGTTCAAAACGAAAGTTAGCCGTGAAAAATTGAAATTTTTCGGCTTGTGTTTGGTGAGAATTGAGGGGATAATATGCCGTAAAGATAGGCCACAATGGTGAGAGCGGATAAATTTTTGTCGTCATTTTAATGAGAGGTGTTTCTGAGGTATGTCGTTTCTCGAGTTTTGTCGTGAATACAAAGCGGTAATTGATTTCTTCGGGGCGCTCCTCGGCCCGATTATCGCCATTACAGTTGCATACATTGCATATCAGCAATGGGAAACTAATAAACGCCGGGAACAGCGAGAAGAAGCACAGGCTAAGCTATCTGTGTACAAAAAAGCAAAGAAATTTCTACGGCACGTAGATAATACTTGTACGATTGATTCAAACTTGTTTGAAGATTTTGCTGAGGCTGTAGCCGAGGCGGACTTTTTGTTTCCCGACGACATGAGAGATTGGCTTGCAGATGTCGAAATTGAAGCGTTATGTTGGTTGGATTGTCGCAGGATTATCGAATTGTTAGAAGCTAAACACCCACAAGAAGAGGAGCCAGACAGGATTGCGCGGGAGAAAAAGGAAATGGAAGAATCTATTGACAAACTACAAGACGCACACTGTCAGCTTTTGAGTAAGTTCCGAAACTATATTCCATCCAATAGGACACAGGGGCTAACAAATCATTGAAGTAAACGGTGCTTGTGGTGATAGCGATACCCACGTCTGATGCTGAGCATTTTGCAGGGGAAGCTTCGCTACCCATGCGGAGTATGAAAGAAGAATCAGCGGGATGATATCCATCCTGTGAACGAGGCCTTTGATGTCAAAAATTCGGCGCGAAAATGGAAAGAAGAAAATGATGGAGAACGATCCGACCAAGAAAGAGATGATTGCTTGCCTGCAAAGATCGGGATATCTTTTAGAGGGACGGCTGGTCAAATCTCTCGATGTAATGGGACTATTTGTTGAGCCAAACCAGTCTTTTCTAGACGAGAAAACCGGTGTATCAAGAGAGATAGATATCATTGCAGAAAGCCATCGGTATAACCCGGATATATCCAAAGTGTGTGCAAAGACGTTTTTTATCATAGAGGCGATCAACAATCTCTACCCAGTTGTTTTGTTAACGCCAAGAGTGTGGACACCCAACACTAATTTTGAAGGCTATCTGCCTTGCAAGGTAACACCATCTGAATCTGAGGCAGATTTACAAGTTGATCTTTACGAAATCGAAGGTGTTCACGAATGGAGCGTCTTTTCGCAATTTTGTGCGTTCACCCGCAAGAAGGACGACAGTCTTATGGCTTCTCACCCAGAAGATTTATACACATCAATCTCCAAGGTTGCATCCTACTTGTTTCTTTCCAAGGACAACTATCATAGGTGGATGGATGAGAAAAACGATGACTACTGGCGGTTTTTTCGATGGAAAGCAATTATAGTATTGCAAAAAGACCTATACATTATGCATGAGAATGCTGAAGGAATAGTAAACCTCATCAAGACTAGCACTGCGAAGTTGGAACACAACTTTCACTATCTGGGTGAACCGAAGACAATCGTTGTTGACTTCATTGTTGAATCCGCGTTGTCTCAAATGGTTAAAGATATGCTCGAACAAGATGAGATTATCGAGGAAAAGATAGTACAGTTAAAACGCAGAGAGACATGAGATACAAACAATTATTTGCGACAGATGAAATAAGAATTGGCGGTAAAGGCATGGAGCAAGGCCGATGAAATGCCCTGATGAGATAGCATACGACGTATCTCATCCCAGTGAGATAGCATACGGCGCATCTCACGGGACAGGCAGGGTAAACTGTCGCATTTCATCATATTGATGTGGTAAGATAGTTCTATGAGCAAATTTTATTATGTGTATGTTCTGCAATCGGAGAAAGACCATAAATTTTATATTGGTTGTGCGAGCAATATCCAAAAAAGATTAGAGGAACATAACAGCGGCAAAGTTTCGACAACAAGGAACAGGCGGCCATTAAAACTAATTTACTGGGAAGGATGTTTAAATCAACAGGATGCAGCCAGTCGAGAAAGATATCTGAAGACGACGTGGGGCAGGAGATACATAAAAGGCAGATTGAAGGAATACATCAAAGGGTAAGCCCCAAAACGTTCTGGGACAGGCTTTCTGGATCCCGGATAACGACCCCAGATAACGACTTTCTGGGGCAGGCCTTCCGGGACGGGCGGGCAGGCAGGAGAAAAGTTTTGTCGAAGAGTAAGTTTGGAGGATGATATGGCCGACGATTATTCGGAAAACAGCGATTCGCCAAGCGACGACGAGAAAATGGAGGAGCAGGCCTACGAGGAAATTCTCGCTGAGATTGAAAGGCAGAGAACACACCAAAAAAGCTGGCTCACGAATATCCTTATTCTCGGTTTTTCTCTGCTGATATTTTTCCAGCTCGGCCTTTTCAGCTTCGGGCTGGAAGGCCTGCTTATGATTATTATTGTCCTGCTCGTTCATGAGGGGGGACATCTTTTGGGGATGCAGATGTTCGGCTACAGAAACGTGCAGATGTTTTTTATACCTTTTTTCGGTGCTGCTGTTTCAGGAGAGAAACGCGATGTTGCTGCTTATAAAGAGGCAATTGTGAGCTTGCTTGGCCCTTTTCCGGGTGTCATCATTGGCTGTGTTTTATTAGTTATGTTCGCAGCGACGGGGCAGGAGTATTATCTGAGATTTGCCAATATCTTTTTGTTTATTAACGTATTTAATCTGCTGCCTTTTTTTCCTTTAGACGGCGGCCGATTTTTGTACACGGTGCTTTTTTCCAGAAATCAATATCTTGAATTGTGCTTTAGGATTTTTGCGGCTTTGGCATTGCTTTTAGTGGGGTATGCTTTAGGCGCATGGCTGATTGCGCTACTGGGCCTGATAAGTCTTTGGGTTGTGAGGATTCCGTTTAGGCTTGCGAAAGCGGCAAAGGAAGTTCGGCAGTCTGAGACCTACCGCGATTTATCTGTTGATGCTGACGACAGCAATATCGATTCTGAGACTGTTCCGTTAAGCGTTGGAAAGATTATTATCGACAAGGTTTACGGTTATTTTCCTCCGCCGGTCGATATCAAAACCATTGCAGGATATACCAAACAGATATGGGAGAGGGTTTCTTTCCGTCCGTCCGGAGTTTTTTCTACAGTGATGCTGCTGATTGTATATTTACTTATTTTCTGTCTTCCAGCGGCGGCATTTGTAGGTTCTATGGCCGTTTCTGCTGTAGGGCGAACGGGTTTTGTAAAGACTAAAATCGTTGAGTATCAAAAGGCGGATGGCTCAAAGGGTTTGAAAGAACAAGTTTATTTTTATGGAGCCCTCAAATCCGAGACAGAGGTTGACCCCGAAAGCCGTTTGTATCACGGCAGAGAGACAGAATACGCCGATGCAAATACGATTTCAGGTGATGGAGTATGGTCGCAGGGGATGCCGGACGGTGAATGGAAGCTCTATGATGCCCAGGGGGAGCCGATGGGTGTAACTATTTACGATAAAGGAAATTTTTTATCGCGAAAATCAAAGGTCGATGGCCAATGGGTCGAGAAGAAATGGGAAGACCTGCCTTTCATATTAAGATGGAAGATAGGGAGATATCAAAAACATCCACACGGGCCAGCCACGAGATCAGGACAGGTCCGCTCGCAATGACATCGCGGCATCCTGGGTAGGTGCAAAATGTTGGGTGCAGGGGGAGAATTGAAGTAGAAGTCCGCCGTCCACCTATGGCGGATAAATGTCGGCGGGCGCTAAACGAAGCGGAAAACCCCGCAATAAAAATAAACCCCCAACCCACCAAACAAACGGCGGGTAAACTCCAAGTTGGGGGCTAAACATTTTTGAGAACCCCCAAGTCGTGGCTTGGGGGCTAAATATAACTAAATATAACGACGGAACCGCTAAGGTCCGAAAAAAGCGTGGTTTTCCCGGCTATTACCGCCTAATCCCGCCTGATGGCCGTTTATGCCATATTTTAGTAAAAAATAAGGCCAGAAAGGCCAAATTTTTTTGATATTTTTTTTGACAGGGCTTAAATTACACATTAAACTGCTATGTTTCAGCCGTAGCGAGCACGGCCAAGGACGGCCTTGCGTTACCAGTTGGGCTGTGACACATCTGGTTTTGTCCGCCTACGGCGGATAAATAAGCAGGGACGGCATATTAAGGACTGTGTTTAGGTACAGGGGACACCAAGGCAAACCCGCCGCAGGCGGGCAAGCAGCTTTGGGAGGGCCGTAGTTGCCGGCCCGAATCCCGATTCTTTAAGGAAAGTGAGTTTTAATAATTGACTGCCGACAGAAGTAACGTAGTCAACAAGTAAGTGGTCAATTCAAGAGACTTTCCTGCCAAAGCAAACAGAGTTTTTAGCAGACAGCGAGAAACTGTATGCTGAGAGAGGATATTTTTATTCCGTAGTTGCCTAATATACAGCGCAAGCTCTTAGGTGCTATAAGGTGCAATTTGGCTGGTGAGACGGAAAAAATAAGGATAAGAATGGAGGCCTACGACCATAAGGCCCTCGATGCTTCCGCAAAGGAAATCGTTGAGCACGCGCGGCGAAGCAACGCTCGTGTAAGCGGGCCGGTGCCGCTGCCAACGCGCATTGAAAGATACACTGTATTGCGAAGTCCTCACGTCGATAAGAAATCACGTGAGCAATTCGAGATGAGGACACATAAACGACTGATTGACATCTACGATGCCAATGCGCGAACGGTGGAAGTGCTGAATCGTTTGGTTGTGCCGGCTGGCATTTTCGTAAAAATAAAGGCGTGAATGCGTGGATGAGTTATGGCAATGTTGCTGGGAAAAAAAGTTGGAATGACGCAGGTGTATGATGAGAAGGGCAAGCTGCTGCCCGTTACCGTGATACAGGCCGGCCCGTGTACCGTTATGCAGGTCAAGACGGCCCAGACAGACGGCTACAGCGCTATTCAGCTCGGCTTAGACGATATTAAGAAGTCGCGAAGGAAAAATTCACAGGTCGGACACGCCAAGAAAGCTAATACGGTGCCGAAGAGATTTATCAGGGAGATGCGGCTGGCGGACAGTGCTGAGCCGCCATACAAGGTCGGCGACTCCGTAACGGTTTTGGTTTTCGAGAAAGATAAGTACGTTGATGTTATTGGGACCAGCAAAGGCAAAGGGTTTGCGGGACCGATGAAGCGGTACCATTTTAAGGGTATGCCCGACTCGCACGGCACGGAGCGCAAACACAGGTCGCCTGGCTCACAGGCGGGCTATGGCACCGACCGCGGCCATGGCGGCAATATCAAGAAGGGCAAAAAGATGGGTGGGCATATGGGCCACTGCCAAGCTACTATGAAGAACCATATACTGGCGGCGATAGATGAGAAGAACAATCTGCTGGTAATCAAAGGTACGGTGCCGGGCCCAAGCGGCGGTTATGTTATCGTCCGCAGCTCAAAGAGGCCTAATTCGCTGACGGCAGGTCCGACAGAAGACACAAAAAAGAAATGATTAACCTAACAGTATATAACAGAGACGGTCAAGAAGTGGACAGCCTGAAGGTTGATGAGGCGACCTTTGGCGGCATTGTGAGGTATCCGCTGCTCAAACAGGCGATAGTTATGTATCACGCCAACAAGCGAGTAGGGACCGCAACGACCAAAAGCAGAGGGATGGTAGAAGGCTCGACAAGAAAGCTGTATGCGCAAAAGCACACCGGCAACGCGCGTGCCGGCACTCTCAGGACGGGCAAACGGGTGGGCGGCGGCGTTACCTTTGCCAAGATAGCGAGGGACTTCAGCAAAGGTATGCCGAGAAAGCAAAAGAGACTGGCAAGAGATTCGGCGATATTAGCAAAACTGCTGAGCAATAATGTTGTGGTGGTTGACCGACTGGAATTTGAGAAGCCACGAACACGGGATTTTGTAGCGGTTCTTGGCAATCTGAAGATACTCTCGACGGGCAGCTGCCTTGTGACCATCAGCGATTACGATAATAACCTTTACAGGTCGGCGAGGAACGTGCCGCGCATAGCAGTTATGCCTGTGGCAGAGCTGAACGCCGGCGATATATGCAATCATAAAAAGTTGTTATTTACGAAAGAGGCGTTTCTGTCGCTTCTGAACAAAGAGAAGACAAGTAAGAATTAATCCGCCATAGGCGGATAAACAGGCGCAGAAGTGGACGACTACAGCATAATAATTCGGCCTTTGATTACGGAGCAGGGGATACACTTTGCGAATGTGAAAGGTATGTACTCTTTTGAAGTAAACAGAAAGGCCAACAAACAGCAGATAAAAAAGGCGGTAGAGAATATATACAGCGTGAAGGTGAACAAGGTAAGGACGGCCAACCGCAAAGGCAAGTACCGCCGCAAAGGCAGGACTGCCGGGGTAACGGCGGCGTGGAAGAAAGCGGTAGTGTTCTTAGAACCCGATTATCATATAGATTTGTTCTAAAGATAGTCCGCCACAGGCGGATAAAAACGAGAGACGAAACCATGGGCATACGAATTTATAGACCAACGAGTGCGGGCCGCAGAAACAGCTCGGTGAACGACTACGCGGAACTGACGACAGGAATTCGTGAGAAGTCACTCTGCGAGCGGATAAAAAAGAACGGCGGAAGAAACCATTACGGCGTTACAACCACACGATTCAGAGGCGGCGGAGCAAAAAAGATTTACCGCCTGATTGACTTCAAGCGCGATAAAGACGGGGTGCCGGCAAGGGTAGCGACGGTCGAATACGACCCCAACAGAAACTGCTTCATATCGCTGCTTTATTATGCCGACGGCGAAAAAAGATACATACTGGCACCATTAGGTATAAAGGCAGGAGATATGGTGGAGAGCGGTGTTTTGTGCGAGCCGAAGCCCGGCAACGCGATGCCTCTGGATGCCATACCTGCGGGCATTGAGATTCACAATATCGAGATGACAGCCGGCCAGGGCGGCAAGTTAGTCCGAGGAGCCGGTAGTTCAGCGAAGATAATGGCTAAGGAAGGCGATTGGGTTACCGTTATTCTACCCAGCGGGGAGATGAGGATGCTTCGCAAAGAGTGCCGGGCCACGATAGGCCAGCTCAGCAATCCCGACGACCAGAATATCAGCTGGGGTAAAGCAGGCCGAACACGCTACCACGGTATAAGGCCTCATGTCAGAGGCAAGGCACAAAATCCCGTTTCTCACCCGATGGGCGGCGGCGAGGGCAGGAGTAACGGCGGACGACATCCATGCTCACCTACCGGCGTGCTGGCTAAAGGCGGCAAGACAAGAAATCCACGAAATCCGAACAACAAAAGAATTATCCGAAGACGCAAAGGCGGACGTTTTCAATTCGTGGCGTAATTAGCGTGCAGAGGGCAAAAAGAGCTGGTCGTGTAATTATTGAAGTTTGAAGGTTGAGTAAATTCGAATGGGAAGATCTCAAAAAAAAGGGCCGTATGTTGATGACAAACTGTTCACGAAGGTCGAGAAACGAATCAAAGAAGGCTCGCGCGAACCAATAAAAACATGGGCGAGAAGATGCACAATCATCCCTGAGTTCGTTGGCTTTACATTCATGGTTCATAACGGCAAGATGTTCCATAAGGTCTTCGTAACGGAAGATATGGTCGGGCATAAGTTAGGCGAATTTTCACCGACAAGGACCTTCAGAGGCCATTCAACCAGAAAGATTGCTGCTCCTACTGCGACAACTACTACGTAGTCTGATAAACGATAAAGAATTCCATAATGTTAAGCGCTAATAAATTAAAGAAGATTTGCAAGCAACGAAAGATAAGTGCCGAGCAATTGGCGGGCCAGCTTGTCAGAGGCGGTCTGGACAAAAAAGCGGCGGTGAAGGCAGTCAAGAACTGGCAAAAAGGGCTTTTCAAGCCCATACCATGCAGCGAGGATGTCCGAAACCTGGCAACCGCATTATCCGCAGAGGTCAATGACCTTGTGGACTGGCGGTCGTCGTGCAGATTTGCTCCGATTTCACCTCGCAAGGCAAGATTGGTGACGGAATTAATAGCCGGCAGAAGCGTCCAGGATGCTTTGGATACATTGAAGTTCACGAGAAAGCGAGCAGCGACGATTATCAGCAAGGTCTTGAAAAGCTCAATCGCAGATGCTGATGAACAACAGGCTGATGTTGATAACCTTTACGTAAGCTGCGCCCGAGTGGACGAGGCTGGAATACGTCTCGGCACAAAGAGATGGATAGCAAAAGACAGAGGCAGGGCACATCGTATCAGCAAGAAAGCCTGTCACATATATGTTACGGTGGCACAACCTTAAGCGGACAGCAGAGAACTGAACAGAAAAGAGATATAAAAATGGGTCAGAAGACTTCGCCAATAGGTTTCAGAACCGGGATAACGCGTGGGTGGCAGAGCACATGGTTTGCACCAAAGGCCAACTACGGCGAACTTCTTGTCGAGGACCAGAAAATCCGCAAGTACATAGACAGCAAGTATAACCGGCAGATACCGAAAGGTGCGGTGGCGAATGTTGAGATAATCCGGACGCGCAACGAGGTTCAGGTCACACTGCACACGCCCGGCCCGGCATCGTTATTGGGCCCCGAGGCGGCGAGGTTGACAAGCTCAGAGAAGAACTCGAAGCAATAACCAAGCACAAGATAAGCGTAAATGTTGTTGAGATAAAAGAGCCTGACCTCAACGCCGCCTTAGTGGCTGAGGCGATTGCTGAGCAGCTATGCAAACGAGCATCATTCAGGCGAACGATGAAGCAGTATTGTGAGCTGGTGATGAACGCGGGGGCCAGGGGGGTTAAAATCATCTGCAGCGGGCGCCTGGCAGGTTCGGAAATAGCTCGCAGCGAAACACAGAAAATAGGCAGTATCCCCCTGCATACACTCGATGCCGACGTGGACTATGCCGTGGCGACAGCAAGGACAACTTACGGTGCGATTGGTATTAAGGCCTGGATTTATAAGGGTAAATTCGGTGAGGAAGCTGGGCCAAGACTTACAGGACCTGCGCGTCGGCGTCATCCTCCGGCATATCGCCGGCAGGAGGCGCAGCGGGGCGGTGCATCCGAAGTTAAACCAGCCAAAGCCACGGAGACACAAGGTCAAGTAAAAGCAGCGGGCGTTGACCCTGCCGCACCACCACAGCAGAACCAGCGGGAAAAACCAGAAAGTAAAGAAAAAGGAACCGAATAATTTTTTTGAAAATAATCTGCTTTTAGTGCAGTTTTTGAGGGTTTAAGAAAATGGCGTTGATGCCGAAAAGAGTCAAGTACCGCAAGAGCCAGCGCGGCAGAATGAAAGGTAACGCCTCAAGAACCAACTTTGTAGCGTTCGGCGAGTACGGCCTGCAGGCGCTGGCGATAAGCTGGATAAGCGCCAAACAGATTGAAGCAGGTCGAGTAGCGGCGACACACTTTTTGCATCGTGAAGGTAAGGTATATCTGAGGATATTCCCGCACAAGTCGGTAAGCGCCAAGCCATTAGAAACAAGAATGGGCAAAGGCAAAGGAGAGCCGGCCTTTTGGGTCGCCAGAGTAAGGCCTGGACAGATGATGTTTGAGATTGGCGGAGTAAACGAGGACGTGGCAAAGCGTGCACTGGTCAGAGCGGCGAATAAGATGCCGATTAAGTGCAGGTTCGTTAAACGAAGACATTCACTGTGAGAAACAACCCTGGTAACTGAGAAAGCCGAAAGTTAAAAAGCAAAGATGAAAGCTAAGGACTATCGCGAGATGAGGATGGATGAGCTCGGCGACAAGCTCAAGGAGCTGCAGAGGAATCTATTTGACCTTCGGACACAGGCAGTTACAGAGAAGCTGGAGAATTCGAAGGCCATAAGGAATATCAGGCGTGATATTGCAAGGCTCAAGACGGTAATACATGAAAAAAGCCGAACTTCGCTGCCGGTGCCGGCAGCCTAACTATATCAGGAACTAAAAAATGCAGGCTGGGAAAACCAAAAGCGGTTTGGTAATAGGCAAGAGCGGCGACAAAAGCATCAGGGTTGCCATTGACCGCAAGGTTAAACATCCAAAGTACGGCAAATACATCAAGCGCAGAACCAAACTCGGCGTTCATGATGAACATAATCAGGCAGGTGTAGGCGACATTGTCGAGATTTCGCAGTGTAAGCCGTACAGCAAAAGCAAAAGCTGGCGGCTTGTCGGTATTCTGAAAAAGGCTGCGCAGGAATGATGCAGAAATATCCCCTACGGGTGACAGGATATGAAGGGTAAACGACGGTGATTCAGCAAGAAACGATGTTAGATATAGCAGACAACTCGGGCGTCAAATCGGCCCAGTGTATCAGGGTTCTGGGCAAATCCGGCGCCCACGGCAAATTCAGGCGTTCAGTAGCCACGTTAGGGGATATTGTGTGTGTTGCAATAAAGAAGACTCTGCCAACCTGTCCGCTGGACGATAAGAAGGTGCACAAGTGTGTTATTATCCGCACCAAGAGTGCCGTGAAAAGAGCCGACGGCAGTTACGTAAAGTTCGACAGCAACGCCGCAGTCATGATTGACAACGAGGGCAACCCGATAGGGACGCGGATATTCGGCGCCGTTGCCCGCGAACTTCGCGAGAAAAACTATATGAAAATCATCTCGCTGGCAGCCGAGGTGGTGTAGAAGAAGCGTAAAACTAAAAACTTAAAACTCAAAACTAAGGACTAAAAACTTAAAACTCTATGGCGATGCATATTAAAAAAGGTGATATGGTTGAGATCATAGCCGGCGACTATAAAGGTGCCACAGGCAGGGTTCTGCGCGTCATACCCAAAGACAATAAAGTAGTGGTGCAGGGTCAGAACACAGCCAAGAAACACGTCCGGCCGTCGCGGAAAAATCCGCAGGGAGGCAGAATAAACGTCGAGCAGCCGATTCACATAAGCAACGTGCTGCCGGTAACTCCGAAAGGCTCAAAGGGCAGCAGGGTCCGTTATCAGGTAGGCAGCGACGGCAGTAAAAAACGAGTCGCAACTGACGGGACGGAAATCAGCACCATCAAAAGAGCGGTCCGGAAGTGAGGTGACAGGTTAGATGACGCGTTTGAAAGATTTATATAAGTCCAAGATAGTTCCTGAGATGGCGAAGGAATTTAACTATAAGAACGCTATGGCGGTTCCACGGATGGAAAAGGTCGTCGTGTCCATGGGCGTCGGCAAAGCAACACAAGAGAAGAAATTTCTCGAATCGGCTAAAAACGACCTGATGATAATTACGGGCCAGATGCCCTTGGTATGCAAAGCCAAGAAAAGCGTGTCGAACTTCAAGCTCCGAGAGGGTAATGAGATAGGCCTAAAAGTTACGCTACGGGGCGTACGAATGTATGAGTTTATGGACAGGCTGATAAATCTTGCCGTCCCCCGAATCAGGGATTTCAGAGGACTGAGCCCGAATAGTTTCGACGGCAGAGGTAATTATTCAATAGGCCTGGCGGAACAAACGGTTTTTCCGGAAATCGACCCCGCCAAGGTAGAGTCTCAGCATGGTATGAACATAACCTTTGTGACAACGGCCAAGACCAATGAAGAGGCAAAAAAAATGCTGGCGCTATTCGGCATGCCGTTCAGGGACTTGCCGAAGGATGGAAACTAATGTTCGGCCCCACGTCTTCTTGTCGCAGACAAGCGTGGGGGCTGGTCTGGAGTATGTGAATGTCAACTAAAGCACTGGAAAACAAGGCGGCAAGGAAACAAAAGTTTCGCGTCAGACAGTATACGCGCTGCCAGCTTTGCGGAAGGAGCCACGCTGTTTACCGCAAGTTCAAGGTTTGTCGGATTTGCTTTAGAACATTGGCAAACGAAGGGAAGATACCGGGAGTTAAAAAAGCCAGCTGGTAGGCTGACTTAAGACTGAGTCAGGATTAAACTATGAGTTTGAGTGATCCAATAGCTGATATGCTGACAAGAATTCGCAATGCATCGCGGATAAACAGAAAACAGGTTCTTATTAAAGCATCGAAGATATGCGAAGGCATAGCGGCTGTCCTCAAGAAAGAAGGTTATATCGAGGATTTTGACCGAATCGACGACAGCAACCAGGGAATACTAAGAGTTACTCTTAAATACGATGTCGAGGGTCAGCCGGTTATCCGTGAAATAGCAAGGACAAGCAAGCCCGGCAGAAGAATCTACTTATCCGTTGAAAAGCTGCCGCATGTTTTAGATGGTATGGGCGTAGCAATTATCTCGACAAGCAAGGGCATAATGAGCGATAAAGAGTGCCGGGCAGCCAATTTCGGCGGCGAAATACTTTGTACGGTGAGCTGATGAGTCGCATTGGAAAAAAACCAATTGTTATCCCGCAGGGAGTTAAGGTGGAACAGAGCGGCCAGTGCATTAAGGTTTCAGGGCCCCTCGGTACCCTGCAGATGGACTGTCATCCACGAATAAAAGTGAAGGTCGACGGTGCAGGCGGACAGGTAGTAGTCGAAAATGAGCATCCTGAAGACCGCCAGGCCAAGCAGTTACACGGAACAATGCGTGCGCTGATTGCAAATATGGTTGCCGGTGTCAGCAAAGGATTTGAAAAAAAGATTGAAGTATACGGCACCGGTTACAACGTGAAAGAACAGGGCGAAAAACTGGTTTTTCAGGTCGGCTTCTGCAATCCCGCGGAGGTGAAGGTGCCAAAGGGCATAAAAGTTAAAATTGAGACAGGCGCAACAAAAGGTGACGAAGTACCGGCCAAGCTTACCCTCTCAGGAATAGACAAATTTGTTTTAGGACAGTTCGCCGCTGACGTGCGAGGGATAAGACCACCTGAACCCTACAAGGGAAAGGGTATCCGTTATGCCGACGAACACGTAAAGCACAAAATGGGCAAGACATTTACTTCGGGAACAGCATAATCGGGATTCGGACAATATGAAGATTAACAGGGCGAAAAATGCGGCAGCCAGACGCAAACTCCACGTGCGAAAAAAAATCTTCGGCACGCCGGACAGACCCAGGCTTTCGGTGTTTCGTTCGAACAGACACATTTACGCCCAGATTATAGATGACACTGCCGGGGCAACACTCGTCTCGGCAAGCACGACAGCCAAAGGACTCAGAGAGCAATTATCCACAAGCGGCAATGCAAAAGCAGCCGAAGTGGTCGGAGAGGCAATCGCCAGACAAGGGCTCAGCGTCGGCATTAAATGCGTCTGTTTTGACAGGGGCAGCTGTAAGTTTCACGGCAGGATAAAGGCCCTTGCCGATGCGGCAAGAAAAGGCGGCCTGGTATTTTAAGATAAATTGAGAAGATTCAAGAGGTAAAAATTGGGACCGGAAGCAGTTACACGATACGAACAAGAAGAAAAGCCGTTGGAAGAAGCGGTGGTAAAGGTATTTCGCTGCGCCAAGGTGGTCAAGGGCGGTCGACGTTTTAGTTTTGCAGGCGTGGTCGTAGTCGGCGACCGCACAGGAACAGTAGGCATCGGTTACGGCAAGGCTAACGAGGTGCCAGCAGCAGTCGATAAAGGCATTAAAGATGCCAAAAGAATTATGTACAAGATATCCCTGACTGGCCGAACAATTCCACACCGGGTTACCGGCAAATACGGAGCAACGAGGATAATACTTGTACCGGCCGGCCCCGGCACCGGCGTCATTGCCGGCTCCAGCGCCCGAGCGGTGCTCGAATTAGCCGGCGTGCAGGATGTTCTCACTAAAGTCTATGGAAGTACTTCGGCCAAAAACGTTGTAAAAGCCACACTGAATGGATTACTTAAACTGCGAAGCAAAGAGAGTGTTGAATCCATTCGCGGGGTAAGGGTCGAAGTAATCGAGAAGCGATAAAAGGTGGTGATTGCGATGCTCAGTCATGAAATAACCGCTGTCGCCGGCAAAGCCAAGTCCCGCCGGCGTGTCGGACGAGGCAGAGGCTCAGGACACGGCAAGACCAGCGGACGAGGCCACAAGGGCAGCCTGAGCAGAAGCGGAGCAATGGGCAAATCCCTGTATGAAGGCGGCCAGATGCCGCTGTTCATGCGACTGCCCAAACGCGGTTTCAGTAATTATAACTTTGCCAGACGTTACGAGATAGTCAACGTATCGCAATTAGAAAGATTTGATGACGGCGAAGACGTCGGCACGGAGCAGCTATCCGATGCCAGACTTGTCGCCAGCGGTCAAAGCAGGGTCAAAATTCTCGGCAGTGGTGAACTAACCAAGAAACTCCAGGTAACAGCCCATAAGTTCAGCAAGACGGCGGAGCAAAAGATTGTCGCTTCGGGCGGTACGGCAAAAGTTATTTAGGTGTTATGACTGATATATTCAGCGGTAAAAATACACAATATACAGTGTGGAATGTGAAATATGCTTGGGACAGTATTTAACATTTTCAAAATTCCGGACCTTCGCAACAAGATACTCTTCACCATAGCGATGCTGATGATATACAGGATTGGTTATCATATTTCCCTGCCTTGTATCGACCACTTGAGGATGAGGGCGGCTGTTGAGCACAGAGACACGGGCAGCCCATTAGGAAGAGCGGCTGAAGCTATGCAGATGTTTACCGGCGGCAACTTCGAGACAAGCAGCGTTTTCGGACTGGGAATTATGCCTTATATTACCGCATCGATTATCCTTATGCTGCTGGGCGAAGTCATTCCGGCTTTGAGGAAACTACGGCAGGAAGGACAGACCGGCTATAAAAAGATACAGGAGTACACGCGCTATCTGACGGTCTTAGTATGCATTATTCAGTCAATTATGTTTTTGAAGGTATTTGTAGTGTCCTATGCCTATGCGGGTATGCAAGCCCAGGCGATGATAATCGGCACTATTGCTATGACGGCCGGCACAATATTCCTGATGTGGGTGGGAGAGCAAATAGATGAGTACGGCATAGGCAACGGCATCAGCCTGATAATCATGGCGGGCATTATCGCACGAATGCCGTGGGCGATCAGAAACCTTTGGGAGAACGTGGATTTAAGAGTCGGTGCAGCCACCGGTTCGATAGGCCCGGCGAAGCTGATGTTTCTGGTTGGGGCGTTTGTATTCGTTGTGGCTGGTGCCATACTGATAACACAGGGCCAGCGGCGAATACCGATTCAGCAGGCCAAACAGATGAGAGGCCGACGAATGGTCGGCGGCGCGAGACATTACCTGCCGCTGCGGGTTAACCACGGAGGAGTAATGCCGTTAATCTTCGCATCAAGTTTTATGATATTCCCGACAGCAATAATAGGCTGGCTGAGCAATGTCAAGGACTGGGCATTCCTTGATACGCTGCAGCGAGCTTTGGGACCTGGTGCTTATACCTATAACGTGCTGTATATGCTGTTTATATTTCTGTTCACATATTTCTGGGTAACGGTGCAGTTTCAGCCCCAAGACATGGCCAAGAACCTGCGAGACTGGGGAAGCTTTGTGCCCGGCCTGCGTCCCGGGCGCAGAACTGCCGAATACCTTGAAACGGTAATGAGCAGAGTCACCTACTTTGGAGCGGCCTTTTTGGCCATAATCGCCATTGTGCCGTCGGCGACTTCTGTACTACTGGGAGTTAACTGGCGAATAGCGAGTTTTTTGGGCGGCACGGGCCTGTTAATTGTTGTCAGCGTTTCACTGGATTTGGTTCAGAAGATTGAGGCCAACCTGCTGATGCGCAGCTACGAAGGTTTCAGTGAAACCGGCAGGATAAAAGGGGCGTACACATGAGAATAATCCTGCTGGGCGCACCCGGCGCCGGCAAAGGGACGCAGTGTAAACGCATTGTCGAAAGATATGGTCTGCTGCATCTATCGAGCGGAGACATCCTTCGACAGGAAAGGGCAGCGGGCACGAAATTAGGGAAAAAGGCCCAGAGTTATATGGATTCAGGAGCACTTGTGCCGGACAAATTGATAGTTGAAATGATGGCTGGCGCGATAAGCAAAACTCCGGCAGGGGGCTTTGTGCTGGATGGTTTCCCGCGGACAGTCAATCAGGCAGTAGAGCTCGATAAATCACTGCTGGCACGTGAAGGTGAAGACCAAAGAATAGACGCTGTTTTGAGCCTGGAGATTGATGACAGAGTGGTGGTGGAGAGAATGACGGGCAGAAGAAGCTGCCCGAAATGCGGCGAGGTTTACCACATTGAAAATTTAAGGCCGAAGGTTGAAGGAAGATGCGACCGCGATGGAGCCGAGCTGGTTCAAAGACCTGACGACAGCCTTGAAGTGGTACAGAATCGCCTCAGGACCTATCACCAGCAGACCGAAGCGGTGGTAAACTACTACAAGAGCGGCGAGGCTGGACCGGCGTTTTATCACATTGACGCCAACAGGGAAGCTGATAAGGTAAGCGACTCCATATTCGAGAGTTTAGATGCGCTTGTGTCGGCTTAGATTAGGTTATGAGGTAAGGTACGAGATACGAGATTAAATGGCGATAAAGCTTCGCACCCGAAGGGAAATCGAGTTAATACGTAATGCAGGCACTGTAGTAGCAAATGTTCTTTCAAAACTACAAGAGTTTTCGAAGCCGAGAGTAACCACCGGTTACCTGAATGGTATCGCTTTACAAATAACAGCCCAGGCCGGAGCCGAAGTTCTGTTTAAGGGTGTGCGTAGCCCTTACGGTGCGAATCCGTTTCCCGGGGCGGTTTGCACGTCGGTAAACGAGCAGGTGGTGCACGGCATTCCGTCTGAGTCGGTTGTACTTAAGGACGGCGACATTTTGAGCATCGATTTCGGCGTAAGGCTCGCCGGCTATTGTGGAGACGCGGCGATTACGATTTGCATAGGTGAAGTTCCACAGCACAAGCGCAGACTGGTGGAAGTAACGAGACGTGCTTTGGAGATAGCGATAGAAAAGGCGTCTGACGGCACAAAATGGAGCACAATAGCGGCGGAAATGCAGAACCATGTTGAATCGGCAGGCTTTTCAATAGTGAAAGAATTCGTCGGACACGGCATCGGAACCAGGATGCACGAAGAGCCAAAAGTGCCCAACTTTGTCAGTGAAGAACTGCTGGCAAATGACATTGTTCTGACCGAAGGAATGGTTTTGGCGGTTGAGCCGATGGTTAATGCCGGCACCGCTGATGTGCAAACACTAAAAGATGGATGGACGGTGGTGACGAAGGACGGAAAATGCTCGGCCCATTTTGAGCATACGATTGCAATAACGAAAAAGGGTTGTGAGGTGTTGACGGTAAAAAAATAAGTACCTATGGTAAAGAAGGACGCAATAAAAGTTCAGGCCAAGGTGAAAGAGGCATTGCCGAATGCGATGTTTAAGGTGGAGCTGGAGAACGGCCACGAGGTTTTGGCTCATGTTTCAGGCAAGATGCGGATGCATTTTATTCGCATCCTGCCGGGCGATACCGTGACCATTGAGATGTCGCCGTACGACCTTAACAGAGGCAGAATAATTCTGCGAAGCTGATAGCAGCCGGCAAGAAATTTTTGGACAGGCTATAGGAAACAGAAGCAAATGAAAGTCAGAAGTTCTGTAAGACGTATATGTGAAAACTGTAAGATTGTTCGTCGCAAAGGCGTGGTGCGGGTAATCTGTACGAACCCACGACACAAACAGCGGCAGGGATAATCGGGTTCATAATCAGAGGAGCTTATATGCCTCGTATAGTCGGTGTTGATATTCCAAATGAGAAATCCATATGGATTGCATTGACCTATATCTATGGTATAGGCAGATATACTTCGGTACAGGTCCTAAAAGAGGCCAAGGTCGATAAAAGCGTAAAGGCTAACAAGCTCACCGAAGACGAGCTCAGCCGGATAACCCAGATTATAGAGCGCAACTACATCATCGGCGGCCAACTTCGAAGACAGGTTTCCCAGAACATAGCCCGGCTGCGCGACATAAGCTGTTACCGCGGCATTCGCCACAGGAGGGGCCTGCCAGTACGGGGCCAGTCCACACGAAGGAATGCGCGAACACGCAAAGGCCCAAGGAAAACAGTCGCAGGCAAGAAAGGTGTAAAGGAAGCACGAGGATAAGAATCGAACAGTTCTGAATAGAAACGACAGTTTCGTTATTTGAGGTTTTTGAAGTAATGGCAAAAGGTGTGAAACGAAAGGTAAGAAAAAACGTTGTCAAGGCTGTTGCGCACATAAAGGCGACATTTAACAACACGCTAATAACAATCACGGATTTGGATGGAGACACAATCTGCGCCAGTTCTGCGGGCTGCGCGGGCTTCAAAGGGACTCGCAAGAGTACGCCCTTTGCCGCCCAGCAGGCGGCACAGCGGTGCGCCGCTGCAGCGATGCGCAACGGCGTGCGGGAAATCGAGATCAGAGTCAAAGGCCCCGGCTCAGGACGCGAATCTGCGATATCCGCTCTGGAACAGACGGGTCTGCGTGTTTCATCGATAGAAGACGTAACGCCGCTTCCGCACAACGGCTGCCGACCTCCAAAACGAAGACGAATATAGACCTGGTAATCGGTTAAATGGTAATTGGTAATTGAACAAATAATCAACCGTGAGCAGCTACTAATACTTTGGAGACTAAAGAATGGGACGTTATCTTGATTCATCCTGCAAGCTCTGCCGCCGCGAAGGGGTCAAGCTGATGCTTAAGGGCATCAGATGCGAGACAGCCAAGTGCCCCATAGAGAAGAAGGAACGTAATTTAGGGCCTGGCATGCACGGCTGGCGAAGAGGCAGAACGAGCGAATATGCTGCTCGGCTGCGTGCAAAGCAAAAGGTAAAAAGATACTATGGGCTTTTCGATAGACAGTTCGACAGGATTTACCGTCAGGCTAAGCGTACGAAGGGAAATACCGGCCTGGCGATGCTTCAGCTTTTGGAAAGGCGTCTGGATAATGTGGTATACAAGCTGAATTTTGCGCCGTCGCGCAAGGCCGCAAGACAGCTAATCACTCACGGCCATATCCGTGTAAACGGCCGGAAGGTCGATGTCAGCGACTACACCATAAAAGTTGGAGACAAAATAACAACTAAAGGCTCGGAAAAAAGCATCAAAAAAATAAAAAAGCAGCTGGAAAGCAATCCTAATTTTACCACTCAAAGCTGGTTGCAACTGGATAGAGAGGTACCCTCAGCTACGGTCGTTGCGTTGCCCAGCCGAGAGGATGTTCAGATTCCGGTTGAGGAACATCTGGTTGTGGAGTTCTGTTCCCGGTAGGCATAGAGAGGAGGATGGACTGCTTTTGGCTTTAAGTACCGCTGGCAAATAGCTAATTGTTGTGAGTTTCGGGAGGTTTATATGCGAGTTACGTGGAGAGGTTTCGAGTTGCCGGAGCGTGTCGAAAAAGACACGACGGTTTCAACCAATAAATATGGTCGGTTCCTTATTGAGCCCTTCGAGCGAGGTTTCGGCACTACCATAGGTAACGGCCTGAGGCGTGTATTGCTTTCTTCTTTGGAAGGAAGTGCCGTGACCAGCATCAAGATAGCGGGGGTCGACCACGAATTCACCTCGATAAAAGGAGTGCTGGAGGACGCCACCGGTATCGTTCTAAATGTTAAGAGTCTGGTGATACACCTGCGAGGCGATGAGCCAAAGACTATGAAGGTCTCCGCAAACAAGGTTGGAGTTATAACGGCGGCAGATATTGTTACAGACCCTGCGATAGAGGTGATAGACAAGAGTACTGTTCTGGCTACTTTAACCAAGGATGTGACATTCGAGATGGAGATGGTGGTAGAAAACGGCCGAGGCTATGTTCCAGCTTCCGAACGAATCCTGGCGATGGATAGATTCGACCAGGAGATAGGAAGAATCCAGCTCGACGCGATATATTCGCCGGTCACGAGAGTCCGCTACATAACCGAGGACACACGGGTAGGTCAGCGCACCAATTATGACAGACTGGTCCTGGAAATTTGGACAAATGGGACAATTACACCTGAAGTGGCCTTGGTGGAGGCCGCCAAGATTCTGCGCAAGCACGTCAACCCATTTACACAATATTCTGAACTCGGCGAAAAAACCGTCGCCGGGGAAGTTAAAGAAGAGGCTGAGAAAAAGACCTTCGATGAACAATTAGCGCAGAAATTGAATTCACCTGTTCAGGAATTGGAGCTGTCGGTAAGAGCAGCCAACTGTCTTGAATCAGAGAAAATCGAAACTATTGCACAACTGGTCAAGATGACAGAAGCTGACCTGCTGAGGATTCGCAGCTTCGGCAAAACTTCTTTACGTGAAGTCAGAAGAAAACTTGCTGACATTGGCTTGTCACCGGGAATGACGGATATAGACGAGAAAATGCAACCTCCTCAATAAAGGTTGCCGACATTGACAGCAGAAAGGTTTTGAGACTATGCGTCACAGGGTAGCAGGACGGATATTGGGTCGGACAAGCGCGCATCGCGTAGCTCTGCGCAGGAATCTGGTCTCATCGCTTTTCGAACATGAGACGATATCGACAACAATTGAAAAGGCCAAAGAAGTAAAACCTTTTGCCGAGAAGCTGATAACACTCGCTAAAAAAGGCACCCTGGCAGCCAGGCGTCGAGCCATTGCCCTTCTCTGCAACCGCCAGATTATGGCTGAAGAAGATGATAAAATAGTCAAGAAAGGCACTATTATCGGCAAACTGTTCAGTGAAATAGCTCCTCGATACCTCGACAGGCCCGGCGGCTATACAAGAATCATACGCTTATCGCTCAGAAGATTGGGTGATAACGGCCGAGTTGTCCTGCTGCAGCTGGTAGGCAAGGAAGAAGCTGAACAAAAGAAGACCAAAACTTCCGCTCGCAAAAAAGCCCCTAAAAAAACCAAAGAAGCCACCAAAAAGTCACAAACCACCAAGACCAAGCAGCCGATAAACAGCCGAGCAAAACCAAAAAAAGAAGATGAAGCCGAAAAGCAGCAGTAACTTTACTCTTGGGGATTAGCTGCGACGATGAAAGATAGTAATTGTATTTTTTGCAAGATGGCAGCGGGGGAGATTCCGGTTACGAAGATTTATGAGGATGAAATAGTGCTGGCTTTTTTGGATATCGGCCCACTAAGCAAGGGACACACTCTGCTGATTTCAAAAGAGCACTTTGAGAAATTACATGAATGTCCTTCTGAGCTTTTGGGGGAGGTTTGCTCACGACTCGGCAGGATTGCCAAAGCTGTGGCCGGCGCGATGAAAGCCGACGGCTATAATGTGCTCTGCAATAACGGTGCAGCGGCGGGCCAGTTAATTAAGCATCTGCACTTTCACATAGTTCCCCGCAACAGCGGCGACGGCATATTCGATCGCTGGCCTGCTTCGAGGTATCCGCAAGGCCAAATCGAAGCAACCGCAGCCAGGATTTGCAAAAATCTTTAATTTTGCACCTGATGCTGTTGATACAAGGTGTTTTTTGTGCTATTATACTTAGTAAGCGAATGATCGCGGGGTAGAGCAGTCTGGTAGCTCGTCGGGCCCATAACCCGGAGGTCGCAGGTTCGAATCCTGCCCCCGCTATTGTGGCTTTTGGATAAGCCTGTATGTGAAAAGAACGTGCATCAATTGAATCAGGGTTCACAACGAGAAAAAGACGGCCTGCAGGTTTTCCTGCAGGCCATTTGCCTTTTGCTGTTTATTCCTTTAAAACTTTTCTTGCTTATTCGTCCTGCTGCCAAGCTATGCCAAGCTCAGCAAAATCCACAAAATTCACAGCACCATCATCGTCAATATCAGCTTTGATATCCAAATCTGTAGCAAGCCAGTATTCACTGATAGCCGCAACATCACCCCAGCCGATGTAGCCATCGCAATCAAGGTCATAGATGTTGTAGGCGATATAATTCTGGTCCGGCTGGTCGGCAAGAAGAGCGACATAGCTCATCCAGTTCGGGTCAAATGTATAGTATTTTTTTGTTGGCGTCATGGTCCCCGACCATTCGTACTCAATCCAGATCTCATAGAAGCCATTGATATCGGTCACGTCCTGATATCCACCGTTGTCGGCAGTAACCACCACGCTTTCTATAGGCACATTACATTCATTCTTTATGTAACCGGTGATTCTGTAAGTAAGCAAAGTCCCTGTATAGTTCTGGCCATTCTGGTCGGCGATAACATTAGCATATGACCTGCTGTTCGGCTCAAAGCCATAAGCATACTTCGTCGGCGTGACTATGCCAGACCAGCCGTAGTCTACCCACAGCGCGTAGTAGCCATTGGCATCCGTTATGGTATTGATATCGTTATCGTCGGTCTGCATCAGGACACCTTCGAGCGGCATGTTGCCATCGAGTTCAAGCACATAGCCTGAAATCGATAAGACCACACTCGATACCGTTATCGTAAAGCTCTGGGTATCTGAGCCGGCTGCGTTGAGGGCCTCGACCGTGACGTTGACATCGCCAATCTGATTCGCAGATGGCGTCCACTGTATGAGGCCGCTGACGGTGTTGATGTCCATACCAGCGGGCGACACGAGCAGCGCATAAGTCGGCTCTGGTATGCCGGTGGCATTCACGTCATAAACGTATGGCTGACCCACAACAGCCGTAGTTACAGGCGTCGAGATTATCTGAGGCGCAATAGCAATACCCCATACCGTTATCGTAAAGCTCTGGGTATCTGAGCCGGCTGCATTGAGGGCTTGGACTGTGACGTTGACATCGCCAATCTGATTTATATCCGGCGTCCACTGTATGAGGCCGCTGACGGAGTTGATGTCCATACCAGCGGGCGACACGAGCAGCGTATAATTCGGCTCTGGTGTGCCGTTTGCATCCACGTCGTAAACGTATGGCTGACCCACGGCAGCCGTCGTTACAGGCGTCGAAATAATCTGGGGGGCAATACCTGGAGTAATTGTCAGCCCCCTGATGCATACGTTAGTATGACTGAAGTAGGTTGTTATGTCGTAGAAGGTCACACCAGTGGAGCTTATGTAACTCTGTCCCGGACCGGCGGTAGCGCCTGAAGAATAACCCGCAATGTCCTTTTCTACCGGAACAGGGTATGTGTAGCCGGGAGTGATGAACTTGACGACTATCGAAAAATTTTTACCTGTTGTCAGGTTGATTGGGGAAGCCAGAGGGATTGTATGGTAGCCACAATTAGTGAGTGTGCCGGAAACAGAACCTAAAAGACCCGAAAATGTGCTGCCATCGAAGTTGTCGTAAATGTAGATTACGTAAGAGACGGCATCGTCAACGGCATACGTACCGATTGCCTTTAGCTGCTCGTTCGCGGTAGCGGTAAAAATGTTGGCGGCCCAGGCTGTGGTAGAGCCATACCCAGCCGATGTTGTCCATCCCAGGGGGTCGTACTGGTAGTTGGTCGCGTATGATGAGGTAGGTACGGCGTCACAGAAAGCTACCGAGTATTTGACCGCAACCTTGTCATAGTAGGAAATCCAGAAGTACCCGTTGTCACCCCAGGCGGAGCCCCAGCTATTCTTCATGAGCCAAGCGCCCTTATGTGGCGCTCCGGTTACAACTTTGTTATCATCCCAGCCGACGAGGGTTATGGCGTGGTTAGCACCGTTGCTGCCGCTGTAGTAATATGTGTACTCAGATGAGTTATAATATGCATAACTCCAGTACATTGACACACACATACCGCCGTGTGTCATAAGCGCGTTTTTGATATCGCTGGACGTGAAAAACCACAATACATTTTCTACGTATTTTTGACATACTTTCCCCGAGGAACAAGATTCATCGTAGTCATGGTAAGGGTCGTCTGCTTCACTAACCGGCCCTGACCAGCGAGTTAGATAAGCCGTGCTCATATCCTCATCGCCTCCCGTCTCACAAGTACCAACGTCAAAACCGTTGCAGTTTTTCAGATTGTTTTCGGATAGGTCCCAGGTTTCTGCCGCATTCATCAGGAGCCAGCTTTCGAGCGGCCCATACGAACCAAAAGCCCAACAGGAGCCGCAACCACCCTGGTTCCTGACGGGAGTAACATATCCTAAAGTCCTTAAGTCATAGCTGGTCGGCAGGCCTTCAAGGAGCATGGAAGGTACGCGTGTCTGAGATATTAGATGAGACCTGTCAAGCGGGGAGGGTATGAGACCTAATGCGTGGCCTTGCTCATCTCGCGATTCAGCAAGGACCAGACCGGTTTTAGCCTGCCATGCCGCGAACTCCGGGCTGAGCGGCGCGGTGCTGAACTCGGCTGAGGGTGAGGCAGAGAAGAGTCTCGCTGGTGAACATACACAAACTGCGAGCACGAGGAGTAAGTATTTGTAAAAGCCGAAACCATCCGGTCGAGTCTTTTGTCCCGCCGGTGAAAAACCCGCGACGCCCCTAAGAACTGCCGATACCATCTCTGCGTCCTTCATTTGTGCATTTAGCGGAAGAACAAGAACGGCTCCTCAGCCACGTTAGCTGGTCGCATTGTGCTGCGAACATTCAAATCTCTAATGGGAACTTCGCGGGCAACTGCGAAGTATCCTTTCCAAGCCCTCAAAAGATTAATAGTACCACAATTCAATGGCGTTTGTCAAAGGAAAAATGCACGTGGTTACCTGTTTTGAGTCGGCTTTCCAAAATCGCGATTTTCCGCTCATAAAAAGGGGATTGTGATGACCGAATAGAAGAAAATAAACAGCTTGGAAATATTGGAAGAATCGATAAGTGGTTTCATGCGAAACCACACAGAGCATCGAGATTTATTCCTACAAATGCATCCTTATCGATTATTATTTGCTTAGGTTTCACTGCTTTGAGAGACACGTATAGATAGTTTTTCGCATCAGTTTTGTGTCGGCGTTTTTGCCGGTGAATAGTTTGAATTGTGCGGCGGCCTGGCTGACGAACATCGACAGGCCATCAATTCTTTTCAGTCTTTTTTCTTTAGCGTGCTTTAATAATAAAGTCTCCCGCGGATTGTAGACTATATCGAACACCGCCATACCCTTTTTCAGACATTTTTTAGGCACCGGCGTCGCGTTGGCATCAGGGTACGTTCCGATGCTGGTGCAGTTTACGAGCAGCTTAACGTCGGTATTCTGCAGAGATGTCAGAGGGGCGAAATCACAGTCGAACCGGCGTGCAAGCTCTTTGCCTTTTTCGATGGTGCGGTTGTAGATTGTGATTTTGGCGCCGGCGTCGCACAGGCCTGCCACTATTGCTCTTGCGGCACCGCCTGCGCCGACAATTGCGACAGGCAGGTCTTTTAATTCGGCTGTTGAGAGCTTCGACTCAATCGCTTCCATCGCGCCGATGTAATCGGTATTGTAGGCGGAAAGTGCTCCTTCCGCATTGGCCAGGATGGTATTAGCGGCGCCGATTCGCTCGGCCAGCGGCTCTACGAAGCCGCCGCTGGCCCTGACGAGTTCGAGGGCGTTTTGCTTGTGGGGGATTGTTACGCTAAAGCCCCTAAAGTTGAGCCAGCTTCTTGCGAGGATGTGGTGCATAAATTGTTCGAATTCCGCTTTGCCGCCTTCAACGTGCAGAGGCAGATAGAGTTTGTTGAGTTTCGTTTTCGTGAAACAGGCGTTGTGAATAGCCGGGCTTATAGAGTGAGCGATGGGCGAGCCGATGGTTCCGTACAGCTTAGTGTCGGCATTTATGGCGTCATAACGGTATAACTTTTTGAACTGTTCGATGGTCGGTTGTCCTTCTGCCGTTGCGATTTTGTCGTCTATGCTTGCAAAGGTGATAAATGAGCCAAGTTTTTTTGCGATGATTCTGCTGATGATTCCTGCTTCGCCCATACAGAAAACGATGCGGTTTCCGCCGGTCCTTCGCAGCAAGTCGAAGGCGTCGAAGCAATCGTTGATATGATTGGCCTTGTAAGCGAGTTTGGGAATCGCCGCTTGGTATAAATTCATAATGTGCTGGTAAAGTTTTCTGATATCGTCGAAGCGTGATTCGAAGTTATGGGCTGAAAGAATCAGACGTCCTTTAGAGCTTTCCGCAAGGGCACGTTTTATTTTCTCCTGGCTCTGGGCGTCGAGGAAATTCTCATATTCAAAGTCAATAAATTCAGCGCCGGCTTTCAGAGCCGATGCGAGCACACTGACGCGTAACTGGCGCTGGTACTGCCTTGCGCCGCCCTGTCGGTGGTCGCGACAGGTTACGATGACCGGCAGCGATCGAGCGGCCCTTTTTACCTCGGCAATTAATTTTTCGACCAGCGAAGGATTCAGGTTTTCAAGATAATCGCTGCGCAGCTCCAGCAACTCGGCACCAGCCTGCAGAGCTGCTTTTATTTGTATCTTTGCCTGCTCCAAATCCGCTGCTGCTATGGGGACCGCTAAGTATGTCATTTTGCCCGGCACCTCGTATATGTCGTGATACGACACGAATAATTTGCCGATATATTAGGGCATTACGAACTATATTGCAATGCTGCATTTGATGAGTCGGATACGCGCATAGCAGCAAACTCTGCGAGACGAACTATGAACTAACTCGGCTTTTTTCCTTGCCTTTTGTACGGATTTGGTTAGATTTTAGGCGTGAATCGCAATCCGCCACACGGACGGCGGACGAGTCCGCCAGAGGCGGATAAATTGGAGGTTTTGCAATGATAGGCAAAAAGATAAGACTTGAGCGAATAATCGACCGGAATTCCGGCAAAACGGTGATTGTGCCGATGGACCACGGCGTGACCGTTGGGCCAATCGCGGGCCTGGAGGATATGCGGACCACAGTCTCCAAGGTCGTGGCCGGCGGCGCAAACGCGATTCTGATGCACAAAGGGATGGTCCGCGCAGGCCACAGGGGCGCAGGCAAAGACGTCGGCCTGATTATCCACCTTTCCGGGGGGACGTCAATCAGCCTCGACCCAAACGCAAAGGAGCTGGTCTGCTCCGTTGAGGAAGCGATAAAGTTGGGTGCGGACGCCGTCAGCATTCACATAAACCTTGGGGCTGAGACCGACAAGGAGATGCTTGCCCAGCTGGGTTTTGTCAGTGAGCAGTGCTCGGAGTGGCAGATGCCGCTTGTGGCGATGATGTACACACGCGGGCCAAAGATAAAGAGCGAATACGACGTAAAGAATGTCAAGCTCGCCGCCAGAGTCGGTGCCGAGCTGGGTGCCGACATTGTCAAGGTGCCTTATACCGGCAGTGTCAAAAGTTTCACCGAGGTAGTAGAAGGCTGTCCCGTGCCGGTAGTGATTGCGGGCGGGCCAAAGATGGAAAGCGACAAGGATATTTTCGAAATGGTTGATGGTGCCTTGAAAGCCGGTGCAAGAGGCCTGTCCATCGGCCGAAATGCCTTCCAGCACCGAAATCCCGAAAAAATGGTTGGCGCCCTGTGCAAAATGGTCCACGAAGGTGCCAGCGTCGAGAAGGCAACCAAGATGCTTCGGGGTTAAAAAACACAGCCGATAAGGAATCAGCACAATGAAGAAATTGTGGGTAAATGCGATACCCTACAGTAAGGAGGTGGTTATATCGGCGCTTGAGAGCGGTGTTGAGGCGGTGGTGCTGGCAGACGGCGACAGCAAGAAGGTCCGGCAGTTCGGCAAAATCAAGACCGTCGAAAAAAATGGTGACATTAAGCCAGGCGTCGATGTTGAATTCATAGATATAGCCGGCAAGGCCGACGAAGATAAAGCGGCGAAAGTGCCGGAAGAAAAAATCGTTGTGCTGCGGATGCTTGACTGGACGATTATCCCGATTGAAAACCTGCTTGCCAGACGCGGCAAAAATATTATGGTGCAGGTTGAAAACTCCAAGCGGGCCAAACTTATGACCGAAATCCTCGAAAAAGGCGTCGACGGCGTTGTGCTAAATACCACCGACGTAAATGAGATTAAAAAGACTGCTGAAATCATTCACGGCATAAGTGAAAGAATCCCTCTTGTTACAGCGACTGTAACAATCTGCAAACAATTAGGAATGGGAGACCGCTCCTGTCTCGATACCTGCACGCAGATGGGTCTCGGCGAAGGAATGCTGATTGGGAATACTGCCTCAGGATTTTTCCTTGTACATTCTGAGTCGATAGATAACCCGTATGTGGCATCCCGGCCTTTCCGCGTAAATGCCGGCGCAGTTCACGCATATACCTTAGCGCCGGGCGGAAAGACAAAGTATCTGGCTGATTTGAAGGCCGGCGATGAAGTGCTGCTGGTGGATTTTCAGGGCAAAAGCCAGACGGCCTACTTGGGCAGAAACAAGATTGAAAAACGGCCTATGATGCTTATTGAAGGCCAGGCGGAAGGTATGCCGATAAGTCTTGTAATGCAGAACGCCGAGACGATTCGACTGGTTGACCCGCAGGGCAAGGCGGTTTCCGTTACCGCCTTAAAGCCGGGCGACAAGGTGCTTGGACATATTGAAAAGGCCGGCAGACATTTCGGCATTCAGGTGGACGAAACGCTGATTGAAAGGTAGGACTATGGTTTGGCCGGCGGATGTGTTCAGTGTAATCCTGGCTGTTGTATTGGGGGCGGTTGTCGGTCTGGAGAGGGAGATTAGAGGAAAAGCTGCGGGTTTGCGAACAAATGTTCTGATATGTCTCGGCGCTGCTGTTTTTACAATAATCTCCCGCGAAATGGCGGGTGGTCAGGATTCAATCACAAGAATCGCTGCTCAAATTGTTACCGGCGTGGGTTTTCTCGGTGCAGGCGCGGTCATACAGGACAGAGGCGGCATCCACGGCCTGACCACTGCAGCGACGATATGGCTGGTGGCCAGTGTCGGAATGGCCTGCGGCGCAAGATTGTATCTGCTGGCAGTCATATCGACTCTCATTGCAATTGTTGTCCTCGTAGGTCTTGGACAACTGGAAAAACACCTTGGGCGTTTCAGGGAAAAAAACAAACCGCAAAACATATCCAAGAAATGAGACCACCATTAGGGCCAAAACAGCGGCGAAATATCCTTATTGCGAGACGGGTGCAGGAAAATGACAAAGGCGAACATAACTATTGTTATACTCGCGGTTCTTATACTGGTTTTGTGCGGGCTTTGTTACGTCGGGAAGCCGCTGATTACAGGCCAATATGTGCCTGAAATGGGGGCATTTGTCCAGTATTTCAGCAGAACTCCCATTGGACAGAAAATTCTCACCCACTACTCTGTGAAGTTCGAGCTATTGGTTAAGCTTGGAATGGAGCCCTACGAGGGGCTTACGATAGAGGACACCGAGAAGATATGCGCAAGTTTGTTTGCTGGTTTGGTTGCCCTGGTGGGCTTTTTGGCCAGCGCAGCATTATTTGTCATAAACAGCGGCCAACAGCCGTCCATCTCGAAGCCCAGGCTGATTGGGACGGTGGCGATGGTAATTCTCGCCGGGACGATAATCCGGCTGATTCTGGCGGCGGCGGTGTACGGCAACTTCGATATGGAGTCGTACGAGATAGTCACCGACATAGTCGGTAGAGGCGGCAACGTCTATGCAGAGACCAGCAGGTACAATTACTCGCCGGTATGGTTCCTGGTTCTTTTTGCCTTGAAGAAGATACAGCTTGCGCTGCACGGTGTGCCGTTTCATTTTGCGATCAGGTCATTTCTCTGCGGCGTCGATTTGCTTACGCTGGCGGTTTTGCTTCTCATTGCCGATATTCGAAAGCTGCCTGTGACCAGAACAGCGATATTTTTCTATCTCAGCCCCGTGTCGTTTCTTATAACCGGCTATCACGGTCAGTTTGAGAATTTTGCGATGCTGATGGTGCTGATAGGGATTTTTATGTACCTTTGGCTTGCAGACAGGTCTGTTTTGAAGACGGTTTTGTTGTGGTTTTTTTCCACGGCGGGGATGGTCGTCAAACACAACACGTTTTATGAGGTTATCATTTGTTTACATTCTTCCATAAAGCGATATTGGATAAAACTACTCCTGTTTATAGTTTCAGTCATTGTTTTTCTTGCGCTGTTCATTCCGTACTGGAACACAGGCAGTAAAAGGATAATCGACAGTGTATTTCAGTACGGCTCCGGCTCCGGGAGCTATGGCGTGACTTCGCTGTTTACGTGGCCCCATCTGAGATATTTGTTCATACTGGCCATGTTCATTTTCCCGTTTTTCCTAAAGAGCAGGGACATAATTGCACGGTGTTTACTTGGAACGCTTTTCTTTTTAGCTTTCACAACCGGCATTGCGATTCAGTATTTCGTGCTGCCTGTGGCGCTTGGTGCGATTCGGCCGTCAAAATTCTTTCAGGTTTATACTCTTGTTGCCTCTTTTTTTATCCTCGGCAGCTACGACAATGTCTTCATACCGGGTTTTCATCTATCCTGGGGGAACATGGTGTGGGTCGTGGTGATGTGCTGGTTTATCGCCGAGATGCGATTAGACAGGCAATCAGCCGAAGGCAGGATACAGGGGACGCAAACCACAAAACATATCTAAGAAATGAGACCGCCTTCAGGGCCGAAAGGCGTTTACCAGAATCAGCGGGATTGACCAGAGGTTAACCATTACTTTTTTTCTATCCGGCTATCGCGTGTGGCTGTAAGGACCGCTGCAAATGCCAAAGCCGCGGTTTCGACGCGAAGGACGGTGTCCGTAAGTCGAACGAATTTCGCTCCGCAGTTTTCCAGAAGAGTTTTTTCACCTTCTGTTATTCCGCCCTCGGGGCCGATGACTGCTACTATGTCCTTTGTGCCAAGTTGCTGTGTTATCAAGGCGGGGGACTTTGGCTCCAAACTGCCGACCATGATTTCCGCCTCGCTGTATTGTTTTTTCAGAGTTGGGAGAGCTTTACTGAAGGGAATAAGTGCGTCAATTTGTGGCAGGAAGATTCGCCGGCACTGTTTGGCTGCCGCGATTGCTATGTTTCGCCATCGCTCAACGGCCTTTGGATTCCTCGGCTGTTTGACGGTCCGTTCGAAGATGACAGGAGTGATGCGGTCGACTCCGAGTTCCGTACATTTTTCCATCAGCCAGTCGAATCTTTCGCCTTTCGGACAGCTTACTGCTATCACAATTTCGGGCTTGTCAGGCTTTTCGATTTTTTCAAGGTCAACAATTTTTAATAGTACCGATTTGCTTGTTGCTTTTTCGATGAGAGCCGTTGCTAATACCCCTGCGCCGTCGAAAAGTTCAACTTCATCGCCTATCTTCAACCTGCACACATTGTACAGATGATGTGCTTCGCCGCCGACAAGCTCAACAGCAGGCCTTTTCAATCTCTCGCAGTAAAATCGATTCAAACGCACAGTTTGATGCATGCTCTTAAATGCAATTTTACTTTTTGCCGCCGTCAGATGATAAGTTCGTTGCCGATTTTTCGTGCGCGTTGCGGTTTATCCAGATTTATGGCGAGGGCCATCCCTATCTCGACGAGGACGTTCCAGCCTGCACAGAGGTATACGTACGGGGCCAATTCGCCTGCTTTGGGGACACGGATTGTCGCAAAGGGCGTGTCTCTGTCGGCGATGGCCACCACCTTCAGGCCGACCCCCTTTACCAGCACTTCCTGGAACTTGGCTATCTCATCCTCAATAGGGTCCACAACGAAGACAACATCGTTTGCGTCCATCACTTCCTCTATGCCGTGGACTGCGTACGTGCCCTCCAGATAATCGGATTTCTTTCGCGTGATTTCGTTGGTCTTAAGAGTCAGCTCCTCAGCGACGCCGTCGTTATACCCTGCGAAATAAATCGTTGTGGCATTGGCAGCGGCCTTTACGATTTCCTTATCAATCGGCATTGTCAGCGCCTCGCTTAGTTTTTGCGACAGCTCGCTGCAGGTGAGTTTTTTAATTGTACCCGCTATGTGGCGCAGAATAGACTCGTAGAACAGAGCCTGTTCTATTACGCTTTTGGTTGCCGCTACAGCCTGTTCCCAGCCGCAGGTAAGGACAAATGTTTCGCTGCAGGCCTCTTCGAGCAGCGTTTTTTCGTTAGCACTCAAGCCAAACCGATTCGTGTTACCTTGTTCTGCGAGCTTCTTAGCAAGCAGTACCACCTCTTTTGTGCGGCCAGAGTTCGATGCACAGAAAACAGCAAACTCCGATAGGTCGTATTGTGCCGACTGCCGTGAGCCATCGGTGACAATTTGCAGACTTGAGCCCCATTTTAGGTTCTTGCGGATGGCGTTTTTTGCAGGGAAGATTCTGCTGGAGCCTTCGCCCGTCAGTAGTAACCTGCCGACAGATTTTATCTTTTTCGCGACTTCTTTGGTTTGGTCGGGATTGAAGCCTTTGACGATGCCTATGGTATCCATCATTTCCCTGACCAGCATATATTTCGAATACTTCTCGTCTTTAAGATTCATTTATTCACCTCACTGCAAAAAGTTAATAATCGAAGCAACCTGCTTTTCAAACCGCCTTAACCTCGTTTTTTTATTTGGTCTATCTTCTTTTTAAATGCTTCTGTTTCCACTCGAACCTGTTTTACGAAACTGTTATCTTCGATTGTGCCGATAGCCGCGGTCATTTCAGCGGTATTTCTGTACGTAGCCTGACGGAACGGATTTTCGTAATCTTTCTTTCGAGTGACATATACCTGGTCGCAAATGTACTGCTGAATCTCAACAGCTTTATCCAGCATCGCAAACCAGCGGCCTTTGTCCAGTTTATCTGCGCCGCAAATCTCGCGCAGTACCGCAAAGGCGTGCTGCTGCTTGGATAGAGGATATTGCTGCCAGAGGGCGTTATACCTCTGATGAATCCGGTCCCAGCTGCTTAGTTTGCCCGAACCTATGTCGGCTCTTATTTTATCCATCTCCGAGGCAGGCATAAGCTGACCTCCGAGATTGACCCATTCGCATATACGTTTACCGTTCAGCGTTTTGGACATCGAGGCAAGATTGTCCTGTGGGTGAGACTCCATATAGTCCATAAGATTCTGTATGGCATAGTAGAGGAGCATCTGGCCGTAGGCCTGGTATCCGAGCGCCGGTTTTAGAATTACGATATCCCGTGATGATTTCTCGATGTTCTCTCCGAGGACCTCCAGCCCGTGTAAAGATTCTTCAGAGCCTTCGAGCAGGCGCCGGCCTATTTGGGCAAGTTCATCCGTATTTTTTTTCTCAGAGGCTTTGCCTTTTTTCTTTAGGTCGGCTTTGGCGGTCCATATTTCGAGTAATTGGCAAGCTGCGATAATCTCTTCAATCGTGTCGGGGGCGAGCGAAGCAAATTCGATGTTCTGAACCTTGACCTTTCGCTTGTCGCGTGTTTGGAACTTCCATGAATTTCTGGCGAGGGCGTACATATTATACAGCCACCAGAAGGCCGGCGCGATTTCCAGCCGGTCTTTTGACACGTTATTGTTGACCAGCGAGAACGGCAGAGGTATGTCGAGCTCGGCTGGATAATCACTCTTGGCAATCAACACAAAAGATGCAAATCGGCAGGAGTGTTTCAGGCTGACACACAGTCCCGGCCAAAAGCCCCGGCCTGCCTGAATCTCATTGTCGTTTGCCCTGCTGTTATGGTTGGACCCGATTGTTGCGCCGGCGGCGAGGTTGCTTTGACCCATTACCAGCGATGCTATCAGAAATGAATTGTTATGGTGCTGCTCGTGTGCCGGGAATATCAGGTTGTTCAGAACTTCACAGCAGGAGATGGTGGAATTATCTCCGAGAAACGAATGGATAAGGCGGGCACCATATTTGAGATTGGAATTCTGTCCGAGGATGAAGCGCACGGCCTTGCAGCCATAGAATATGTGGCATCCGGGTCCAATAATGCCGTTTACCAGTTCGACGCCCTCGCCAATCTGTGTAGGCTCTTCTTCCGATGAGTTAATGGTGAGGTTCTTGAGTTTGTTGGAGCCTTTGATGTAGCAATGTGGGCCGACCTTGACGTCTTTGAGAATCCGGCTGTTTTTGATTACGCACTGGTCCCCGATGGTGCCGTAATATCCGCGTCTTGAATCGAAGCTGTTTTGAGTAATCTCTTTGAGTTTTTTTTGCAGGGCGGCATCATCCCGATACTTAGACCAGATGTATGCGTCTGCCGGTATCATACCGTCGAAAGGCATGACCGCCCGGGAGCCGGTTTCGTTCATCAAATCAATCGTGACCCGAACGTTTTCCGGTTCACCGTCTTTAACTATCCCATTTCCAAACTTTGCGTGATTGGTCGTGTTCATTTCATCTATATTTGCGAGGATGCAGCGGTCGCCGATTATGTAATGTGCCAGGTAACAAACATTGTGGATAGCGACATCATCACCTATATCACATGCAACTATTCTGCTGTTGGTAATACCGACAGGCAGGTGCAGGTCGTGGTGTTCGAGGATGGCCTCTTTAAGCCGGCCGATTCGGATAAAACCGAAAAGTTCGTTGTTCCTTATCTGACTGCTGTCAAACTCGTCGGTAACAAATATGTTATCCCAGTTGTCGCAGCAGTTGCCGTTTTTCACCAGCAGTTCAACTTCAAACGCCCGCAGATGTCGCCAGGGTTTCTTTGCCTTGGTGAACTGTTCGTTGCGGAGATACCATTCATCTTTTCCAGCGGGAATATATTCTTTTGGGATGAACCCGCTGCCGACAGAGTCGGCAGGAAGAACTTTTACGTTGTCCATTTCGCTGCTCCTGTTATTTATACTATCAGCCTTATCCTTCTTTCCTACCTGTTTTCAGCCGCATTTATTCAGGCAGCGTAAGGCCAGAATACTATCATTTTTCGCTTCTTATGTCAAATATCTGCCGGTGGAAGATTCGCCACGCAGTGGGGATAGAAGGATTTGCGTAATGAGAGCGATATTTAGGTTTGGGCTGTTAACCGCCGAAAAACTTCTGGCGGAAAATGAAGAACGCTGCACCCAGTATACACAAACCAGCCCAGACGTAATCGAGTCGGACCTGCTCTTTAAGGTAGAGAATCGAAAATGGAACAAAAACAGTCAACGTTATGATTTCCTGCAGAATCTTGAGCTGTCCTATATTCATGACCTCATATCCGATGCGATTGGCCGGCACCTGAAGCGCATACTCCAGCGAGGCTATCAGCCAGCTCACCAAGGCGGCGATAAACCAGGGTTTGTCGGCCAGATTCCTCAGATGGCCATACCATGCTAACGTCATAAAGACGTTGCTGCAGCAAAGAAGTATTGCCGTTATTATAAACCTTTCCATAGACCGTTTGTTCTCCTTAAATTCATTTATGTCGAGTGCAGGATAAGACACATACCGACAATGATTCCCGCCAGGGCTATTGCTTTTGAGCGGAGCCGCAGCTCACAGAAAAGTATTCCACCGACAAAAAACGAGACAAGTACACAGCTTGCCCGGATTATCGAGAGCATTGAAATCAGCGAGCCTGAATACGCGAGTGCCCTGAAGTACAATACGTCAGCCAGAATCAGCGTAACAGCAATGGCCGGGATGCTCCATCTCCAGACAAAAGGGGTATCGTATTTACGTCCCGCCAGCCGGAATAGCCAAACCGCCAGTCCCAGTACTGGCACAAGGTATATCAGAAACCAGGCCTGTACAACGAGCGGAGGATATCCGAGGCTGCTTATCAGGTATTTGTCGTACAGGGCACTGGCTGCGCCAAGTATAGTTGACAGCAGAGCGAACAAAATCCATTTGTTGTTGTAAAAGATGATTCCCTCTTTTTCGCCGACAACAGACAAACCGTAATATGAAACTACCATCACGGCAAAGCCGAGATATTGCAGAACGGTGAGGTACTCGTGAAAGAAAAACAATGCTCCAATCAGCGTCCATACTGGTCCTGTTACACCAACCGGACCGATGATGGAGATGGGCAGATTTTTCATGGCGTAGTAGCTCAGCACCCACGCTGCGGAGACAATGACTGCTTTATTAAACAGGTGCAGATGAGTCGTTACCGATGCAGGCGGTATGAACAGATTGGCCTTTAGCATTAATTCCGGGACCAGTCGTGACAATACTATCACCGGCACGACTACCGGTATGGCGCACAGAGTCGAAAAAAACAGCACGGGCATCACCGCATTCTCACGAAGGGCGTGCTTCCTGCTGACGTCGTACATCCCCAAAAACAGGGCTGAAATAACGCCGAGATACAGCCACATACAGCCAACTATGTTTTCCCGATAAACGCTCTTGGGCGCAAATTCGTTACAAAAAGCAAACAGTATATCCGCCGGTATTGTTTTGTCAAATCTTTTCTGGCCTTGTGCGTTGTCAACAGTTTGTAAGGGGCTTGTCCATAAAAAAAGGAATCCCGATGGGCTTTTTCGACCCATCGGGATATAAATCCTGGCGATACCTACTCTCGCCCCGAAGGACTACCATCGGCCGCACGGGCTTAGCTTCTGAGTTCGGAATGGGATCAGGCGTTTCCCCGTACGTATAGTCACCAGGAAGTTTGTTTTATCAGGCAGACGCCTGATAAATTCAAATATGCGGATGCGCTTATGAGCACAAACATACATACGACCAAATCAACCAAGGATTGATATGGTCAAGTAATTGAGCGTTAGTACCGGTTAGCTGAATGGATTTCTCCACTTACACACCCGGCCTATCAACCTGATAGTCTATCAGGGCTCTATTCCCGATTGCTCGGAATGGAATCCTCATCTTGGAGTGGGTTTCCCGCTTAGATGCTTTCAGCGGTTATCCTTTCCTGACGTAGCTACCCGGCGATGCCCCGAGCGGGACAACCGGTACACCAGCGGTCAGTGCTCCCCAATCCTCTCGTACTAGGGGAACATCTCCTCAAGATTCCTACGCCCACGGCAGATAGGGACCGACCTGGCTCACGCCGGTCTGAACCCAGCTCGCGTACCGCTTTAATGGGCGAACAGCCCAACCCTTGGGACCGCCTTCAGCCCCAGGATGCGATGGGCCGACATCGAGGTGCCAAACCTCCCCGCCGCTATGGACGCTCGGGGGAGATCAGCCTGTTATCCCCGGAGTACCTTTTATCTGTTGAGCGATGACCCTTCCACACAGAATCACCGGATCATTAGGTCCTGCTTTCGCATCTGCTCGAGTTATGACTCTCGCAGTCAAGCACACTTATACCCTTACGCTCTGTGCGTGATTGCCAACCACGCTGAGTGTACCTTTGAACTCCTCCGTTACCTTTTAGGAGGAGACCGCCCCAGTCAAACTGCCCACCTAGCACTGTTCGACGCCCGGATTCACGGGTCGCCGTTAGGTGACTAACATAGCAAGGGTGGTATTTCAACGGTGGCTCTGCACCTCCCGAAAGAGGTGCTTCATAGCCTCCCACCTATCCTACGCATGATATGCCAGGCATCAATACCAGGCTACAGTAAAGGTTCACGGGGTCTTTCCGTCTTGCCGCGGGAATGTGGTATCTTCACCACAAGTACAATTTCACCGAGTCCGTCCTTGAGACACTGCTCCAGTCGTTACGCGGTTCATGCACGTCGGAACTTACCCGACAAGGAACTTCGCTACCTTAGGACCGTCATAGTTACGGCCGCTGTTTACCGGGGCTTCGGTCGCCAGCTTCTTGGGATTACTCCCAATGACCGCCTTCCTTAACCTTCCGGCACTGAGCACGCGTCATTCTGTATACTTCCACTTTACGTGTTTGCACAGAACTGTGTTTTTGGTAAACAGTCGCCAGAGCCACTTCACTGCGCCCTCAGCATGTGCAAGATCGAAACCAAGCACACCTGTAGGGACCCCTTTTCGCTAACTTACGGGGTCAAATTGCCGAGTTCCTTAAGAACGGTTCTCTCGAGCGCCTTAGGATATTCTCCTCGCCTACCTGTGTCAGTTTTAGTACGGATATGCATCGTTGTCCTGTTTGAGGTTTTTCTCGGCGGCAGCTCCGGCTGCTCAGGCATCTTAAATCGGTCTTCGCCGTCCGTTAGGGCCTTTGTGTCGGCGGATTTTCCTACCGACGGCCCCGCAGGCAGGATAGCCACGACTAATCGGCTTCCAGCCTTTGCTGCTGCGTCACCCCCACAGTTCAAACCTTCGATACATAGTGCAGGAATATTAACCTGCTGTCCATCGTCTACGCCTTTCGGCCTCGACTAAGGGGCCGACTAACCCTGGGCGGATTTACCTTCCCCAGGAAACCTTAGGCTTTCGGCGAACAGGATTCTCACCTGTTTTATCGTTACTCATACCGGCATAATCACTTGCTGCCGCTCCACGGCTGGTTACCCTACCGCTTCTATGCAGACAGCAACGCTCTCCTACCGCTCCCAAATGTATAACCATTTGAGAACCCGCAGCTTCGGTGTCTTGCTTATTCCCGGTCATTATCGGCGCCAAACTGCTCGACCAGTAAGCTATTACGCACTTTTTAAATGGTGGCTGCTTCTAAGCCAACATCCTGGTTGTCACAGCAATTCAACTTCCTTATGAACTTAGCAAGACTTCGGGACCTTAGCTGGCGGTCTGGGTTGTTTCCCTTTTGACCATGAAGGTTATCCCCCGCAGTCTGACTCCTGAGATAGACTCTGCAGTATTCGGAGTTTGGTTGGGGCAGGTAAGCTGGTGGCTCCCTATCCCCATTCAGTAGCTCTACCCCTGCAGAGTAGTTACTCAAGGCTAGCCCAAAAGCTATTTCGGAGAGAACGAGATATCTCCACGTTTGATTAGACTTTCACTCCTCCTCACAGCTCATCCCATAACTTTTCAACGTTAACGGGTTCGGACCTCCTCCGCCTTTTACGGCGGATTCATCCTGGCCATGAGTAGATCACGTGGTTTCGCGTCTACCACCTGCGACTAAATCGCCCTGTTCAGACTCGCTTTCGCTATGGCTGTGCACCTTAAGTGCTTAGCCTTGCCACAGACGGTAACTCGCCGGTTCATTATGCAAAAGGCACGCGGTCAGGCATTTCCGCCCGAAGGCGGACATAGCCCTTCCACAGCTTGTAGGTGTATGGTTTCAGGTACTTTTAACTCCCCTAATAGGGGTACTTTTCATCGTTCGCTCGCGCTACTTTCCACTATCGGTCGTCGAGTAGTACTTAGCCTTGGAGGGTGGACCCCCCAGCTTCGCACGGAGTTCCACGAGTTCCGTGCTACTCTGGAACACTGACAATAACGGAGGTTCAGGTATTCGCCTACAGGACTATCACTTTCTATGGTTCCGCTTTCCAGCGGATTCGGCTTACGATCCCTATTGTAACTCCTTATCAGTGCCCGCAACCCCCCTGAGCAAGCTCAGAGGTTTGGGCTTTTCCGCTTTCGCTCGCCGCTACTAACGGAGTCTCGGTTGATTTCCTTTCCTGCAGGTACTTAGATGTTTCAGTTCCCTGCGTTCGCCTCGAGCGGCCTATGCATTCAGCCGCCGATGACGGAAACTGGTTGCCCAGTTCCGCCGGGTTGCCCCATTCGGATATCCCGGGATTAACGGTTGCTCGGCACCTGCCCCGGGCTTATCGCAGCCAGCCACGTCCTTCATCGCCTCTCGACGCCTAGACATCCCCCATACACCCTTAGTAACTTGACCATATCAATCTTTGATTGCATTGGACCGTATGTTCTCCTAAGTTTGCGCTCATGTGAAAAAGTCTCTCGAAGAATATCGAAAAAACTTTCCCGCATCCGCATATTAACTTGTAAAAGAGCAGTTTAGTTCATTGTTCATCGATTTATCTTATCAATGAACTATGAACTAACAATGGAGACGATCGGGCTCGAACCGACAACCTCCGGCTTGCAAAGCCGGCGCTCTCCCAGTTGAGCTACGTCCCCGGGCTGAATTGGTTAATTTGAAAATGGTTAATTAGTTAATTGACGACTACAAACTTTTTACCAAATTAACCACTCACCAGTCACCATTTAACCAAAACTGGGCCCGGGCTGATTCGAACAGCCGACCTCACGCTTATCAGGCGTGCGCTCTAACCAGCTGAGCTACGAGCCCAATAGCATTAGGGATTTTCAATTTCTGATTTTATCGTCGATTGCAAAGCGAGATTCAGCAGTCGTAAACTGGAAATCCGCGGTCGCCTGTTATAACTATAAACTTAAAAAAGAGCAACAAAAAAACCGCGGCTTAACTGCCAGCGGTTTCTATGGCCTAACCGTTATGCCTTGCGGCAGTCTAAAGCAAAAACTTGCGACTCATCAGGATTTTTTTCAAAACCCTAATCCTAAACCTTTCCGCCGGCCGCGAAACTGCACAGCCGACACTTTTATATAATCTATATTGGTATCGACATCCAGTCAAGACATTTTTAGCGATTTTTTGATTTTCCTCGCCCGTTCTGTGTTATTTACGGCTGATTTGGGCAAATTGTTCAAAAACCGCCTCCAGACTCGAATCCCTGGGATTTTCCTGGCTTGAATTGTTCCACCACAGCGTTGAAAATAAGTTTTTTTGCGTTTTCAATTGGGCCTGGCAGGTGGGCGCCGGCGGCCATTTTATGCCCGCCGCCGCCGAATTTGGCGGCGATTTTGCAAACGTCGATTTTAGTACGTCTCTCGTCGCTCGTCTCTCGTCGCTCGTACGAGTCACGTGGGCCGGGCGACGGGTCACGGATAAAGCTCCGCAGCGAAATTTTTACCCGCCCGTCGGCCTGTTCCACAAACAGGGCCGCCGCCTCCACGCTGCTTATCCGCCGGCACTCATCAATCAGATTCTCCGTATCACTAAACTTTGCGCCTGTTCGCTTAAAGTCAGCCTGTGTTAAGTGCTGCATTGTGAAACGCCCGTCAAGATGCAATTCGAGCGTATTGAGCATTGCTGTCATCAATTTGAATCGCTGCGGTGAAAAGTTTTGGTACAAATCGCGATATATCCGCGAAGGACTTGCGCCGACATCAATCAGCTCGGCACAAACTCTGAGCGTTCTGCTGTCGGTATTATCGAACTGAAACCAGCCTGTATCGGTAGAGACCGCCACGAAGAGCGCCCCCGCTATCTTTTTCGTAATTGGCCAGCCGGCGTATTTCAGCAAATCAAAGACAATCAGTGCCGTAGCTGCGGCACTACTATCGATCAGCCTGACATCGCCGATGTTGTCGCTGCTTGCGTGATGGTCTATCACCAGAACCTCCGCTTGGGGACGCCTTACGGCGGGTTTATCCGATTGTTTTAGATATTTGTCAAATTCAGGCAATTGGTTGTAACTACTGGTATCGACGATAACGATTAAATCGGACTCGTCCGACAAGTCGGAATCTATTTTCGTTTTTTTGCTGAAGACTTCCGGTTTTTGCTCAAATAAAAACTCGTACCACGCCGGCAATTCCGAAAGCAGCAATATTTTTGCGTTTTTGCCGAGTGTGGTTAACGTTTCAGAAATCGCCGCGATGCATCCGCACGCATCGCCATCCGGCCGCGTATGCGTTGTAAGCAAAACCCGCCTGGATTTCTTAATTAACTCAACCGCTTTTTGAAAATCACTTGTGTTTACCATTCCGTCTCCTCGAATTAAACCTTTGTGCCCTCTGTAGCTAAAATATTTTTTGCCATTTCACAGTTCAACGGCCGATGACAGCCACCATAGCTTCCGACACCTTCTTTCTGCGGAATTTGCGCGGCACAACTCTGAGATTATCGCTTTCTATGACCTCACCGCCTTTGAGAGGCTGGCCTATCTGCTGCACGCACCATTCAGCAACGGTTGGAACCCTGCCATTAGTGAACTTACTCGACCAATCAAGTCCTGCGGCGGAAGCGACCGTGCCCATTGAGACGCCGCCTCCTACAATCCAGCAGGATGAGCCATAGGGATGAATATGCGTGGGTAAACGGTCAAACTCATCTTCAATCTCGCCCACAAGCTCCTCGATAATATCTTCCAGTGTCACCATTCCAAGAACAGCACCTTCGCCGGATGTGACAACTACTATATGATTTCTTTCCCGTATCATCGCCTCAAGCAACTGGGATAGAGGTGTATCTCCGTTGACCTTTTTTATAGGCCTTGATATACCTTTGATAGTGGGGTCGGATGGATTTACCCTCAGTGCCGCCACAATATCTTTGAAATTGACGTAGCCATTAATACTTTGTGGGTCATTTTCCTTCATACAGACAGGAAATCGCGTGTGCATATCGAGGTGTGCCCTGATAATCGCATCTTCCAGGCTGCTTCCCGCATGAATCATCGATATATCCTGGGCTGGTATCAGGATGTCTCGCACCAGATGAGTAGATAGATGTGCGGCAGCTAAAACTATCTTTTCTTCCCTCTCGCCCATAAGTTTTGAGGTCCTGGCGAGTGAGACAGCGGCCCTTAGTTCGTGCAGCCATTGTCCTCGGCTGCTTGGCTCTATACCGCCCCACAGGGTCAGCAAACCCACCACTTTTTTTACTGTAATTTCTATTACCGAAACAACGGGATGAATGGCCTGTGAGAGGACCTTCATAATTGGCGAAAGCCTTAGCACTATCCATTCCTTATTGTTTAAGGCAAGCATTTTAGGGACAAGCTCCCCGAAAACTATAATGACAAACGTCAGCGGTATTATCAGCAGCACTATTGCCAGTATTGCGGAAAGAGCTGCGGAGATGCCCAATTTTTGCTGAAGGTAAGGGACAAACATTTTTTCCACGCCGGCTCCGCCGGTCGCAGCGGCAACAACCCCCACCATTGTGATACCGAGCTGGATGGTAGCCAGACTTGCCTCCATTTTGTCCTTCATAAAGGCAGCTTCGGCAGCACCTTTTTTCTTTTCGTTGAACAAAATGGCAAGTCTGGCGCGGGATATAGAGGCAAGCCCCATTTCGTACGCTGCGAAGACAGCGTTGAAAACCAACATTAGTATAATGACAACCAATTCGTAACCGAACATTACATATCACCTGCATCACTTAAGGGTTCATAACCACGTTACGTAGAATCTGCTGTGCTTCTTGGCAGTCCCTGTCAATTTGCTCAGCAAGCTCTTTTTCCGACTCAAATTTTTGCTGGTCACGGATTCGTTCGATAAAATCCATAGCCATACATCGGCCGGTAAACTGCTCGGCGTTGTCTGTCAACAAGTGTGCTTCTATAAGTAAGGATTGACCAGCTTCATAGGTAGTTGCCCGGCCGATACTGAAGGCAGCGGGTATTCTTTCTTCTGCGCTGCAAACTTCTTCGATGTTTTTTGCAACCTCGGCGGTGCCGGCGTAAACGCCCTGGGCCGGGATAATCTGCCGCGGCTTTTTTAGATTCAGGGTTGGGAAGCCTAATTGTTTTCCTTTGCCCCGTCCGGGCACAATATCGCCGATAAGTCGATAGGGCCTGCCTAATAAAATAGCTGCGTCCGCCACTTTACCTTTCGTTATCATATCTCGAATCACCGTGCTCGACACTTCAACTGTTTGGCCGTCCGTCACCCTGGCTTTTTTGGGCCCGACTATAACCACCTCGATGCCCTTTGCTTCTGTGAGTTTTTGCAGCGTATGCACAGAACCTTCTCGCCCGTTGCCGAAGTTGAAATCCTCGCCCTCAACAATGGTGTTCGGCCGAACTCCTTTCACAATGAACCGTTCCACGAAATCCTCCGGCCGAAGATTCAAAAGTTCCGGCTTACTTTTCACTGCAAATAGTATCTCTGTGCCGAACTCAGCGAGGAGATGTTCTTTCAATACGGGCGGCGTAAGAGTGCCGGGCGCCTTTTTCGGATTCAGGATGCTAAGCGGATGGGGCTGAAACGTCATCACAATCAATTCTGTTTGTCTTTGTTCTGCGATGCATTTGGCCGCAGACAGAATCGCCTGATGGCCGATATGGACTCCATCGAAATTGCCGATGGTGAGCACGGTCCCTGTTCTGATTTTCTCGAGATCCGATTCTGTTCTTATAATCCGCATTTAGCCTATACCTATCTTGGCCGGCCCGCAATAATCGGGTTTCTGCTGTTTCCAGCGGCAAATTGAAGTATCAATTTACCCCTTTGGGTCTGACTCTGCAACGGCTTTCTCAGCCGCGGGACAGCCATTTACGTTTTTCACCTGAAAGTAAAACAGTAAAAAATTGTTTGCAACTTAGTTGCATTTAGATATAATGCCCGGCAAAACCAGCAAAGATTTTGCAGACAAACATTGAGCATTCGAGGCACTGAAAAGATGTCAATACTGAGCAGAACGAAACAGGTACTTATTGAGCTAAAAGCCCATTCACCATTTACGTTGTTTGGCGCGTTTACGGGGATAGCGTTAATGCTGCTGTTTAGAGACATAGGCCATCAAGCGAGCTACCGGCTATTTTATATTTTTCATCCGGCACATGTTGTGCTCAGTGCGATGGTTACAGCTTCATTATTTCGGCTGCACGAGAAGACGAAGGGTTTTCTCATTGTGCTGATTGTGGGATACGTCGGGTCGATAGGGACTGCCACTTTGAGTGATTCGATAATTCCTTTTTTCGGGGAGGACATACTGGGGGTAGCAGTCCCGACGGAGGCAGCAGTTCATTCTCACGGACACGAAGGCGGCTCGGAGCAGAAGCATGAGAGGGAATTACATATCGGATTTATTGAAGAATGGTACATCGTGAATCCTGCAGCGCTTTTAGGGATTTTGATTGCGTATTTTTTGCCGCGGACCAAGCTGCCGCACGCCTTTCACATTCTGATAAGCACCTGGGCGTCAGCGGTGCATATTATGATGAACACATATCAGCCGATTACGGTGGTGCTTGTCCTCGGCATTTTCATCGTTCTTTTTATAGCCGTGTGGTTTCCCTGCTGTTTCAGCGACATAGTATTTCCGATGCTGCTTGTCAAATCGGATGGTGAACAATGCGTGTTCTGCGGCGGCGAGCATCGTAATCACACGCGTTAGTATTGGGAGGAAAGAAGATGAAGTCACTGTCTAAAGAAAGCGTCGACAATCTGTTAGGTTCGGTGAAATTAAGGCGAACTGGTCCGAGAAGGACGATTCTTGAGGTTTTGCTGAATGCGAAAAAGCCACAGACGGTCGATGAGATTATGGCAGCGATGGGCAAGGGGTGTGCGAATAAAGTAACGGTGTATCGGATATTAGAGCGTATGGTCGGAGCTGGGCTGGTGCATAGGGCATTTGTTCATAAAAGAGCGGAGCACTTCGAGCTTGCCGACCGATGTACCGGTGCACAATGCCATCCACATTTTACCTGTGTAAGCTGTGGTGTAACAAACTGTGTGGCTGGGGTATTTATACCGATTGTTAAGGGGTTGGAAGAGGGCTTTATTATCCATCGTCAGCAGGTGCATCTTGAGGGTCTTTGCCCAGCCTGCGCTTGAAAAATGCCTTTTGCATTGTTAGAATGAAACCGTGAAACTTTATCCCTTGGAATTTGAGCCGATTTACAAAAAACGAATATGGGGCGGACAGAAGCTTCGAGAAGTATTCAACAAGGATATTCCGCCGTTTGAAAAGATTGGTGAGAGCTGGGAATTGGCCGATTTGCCGGATGATAAATCCGTAATTGCAAACGGCGAACTGGCCGGCCAAACCCTTGACTTGGCAATCAAAAAATATCCGAAAGAAATAACAGGTGATAAAGAATTCTGCGGCCCTTTTCCGCTGCTGATTAAATTCCTCGATGCTGAGGACATCCTGAGTGTCCAGGTTCATCCCGACAAACGGACCTGTCTGCGGCTGGGTGAAGGCACAGCTAAAGCCGAATGTTGGTATATCGTATCTGCTGCACCGGGGGCCGTGATTTATAAGGGGCTGAAGAAAGGCGTAACAAAAGAGAAGTTTGCCGAGGCGATAAAAAAAGGCACCGTAGCGGAGCTTTTGCAGAAGGTGCCTGTCTGTGCGGGCCAGTGTCATTTTCTGCCGGCAGGTACCGCTCACAGCATTGGAGCAGGTCTGCTGATTGCCGAGATTCAAACGCCCTCCGACACAACCTATCGCGTCTTCGACTTCAACAGGGTCGACCGCAGCGGCAAACCCAGGCCATTGCATATACCGCAGGCGCTGGAGAGTATCCACTTTGACGCGTCCGGCGACAATCTTTCGGTGACGACGGTCGGTCGGCTGGTTGACAGCGAATACTTCAAAATCGATAAAAGACATCAGGCTAAGGATTGCGAGGCGCTCCTTTTGCCCGGTCAGATGAAAACCCTGGTTATTTTGACCGGTGGCGGAACAGTCCTCGCATCTGATGGAGCGAAAGTCGAATTCAAAGCGGGCGATTGTTTGCTGATTCCTGCTGAATATGGAGGAGCAATGTGTTTCGCCGACGATACGCAATATCTGACAGTGACCGTTTAACCAACTCGAAAACTTGTATTCTCTGGAAGGTAAGCCTGTATGCTGACAAGTAATAAACATCAGAAAAGCTGAATTTATATGGCTAATTCTATTAGAACCGTTGTAGTTTTAGGTGCCAGTGGGACAATAGGTGGTTTGATAGGTGGTTTAATTGCCCAGAGTGGTATAAAGGTTTACTTTTTGAGCCGAACATTAGCCGGCGCAAAACGCGGCTTGGAAAGGGCTATATCTCAGGCACGCTCGGAAGTGATAAGTCGGAATATTGTTTGTGGAGATTACGATACGTTGCTGGGAAATGCTTTGGGAGAAGCTGACTGGATTATCGAATGTGTCAGTGAAGACCTTACAATAAAGCAGGGGATGTATGAAAAGGTGGACCAGTACAGAAAGCCGGATGCTATAGTGAGTTCTATGACTTCGAGTTTACCATTATCGAGTCTTCCGGAAGGAAGGTCTGAGAACTTCAGAAAGAACTTTCTGTCCACACATTTTTACAATCCCCCTGCTAAAATGTTGGCATGTGAAATAACCGGTACACCTGATACCAGCCCCAAAATTTTAAAGTTTATGGTGGATTTTCTCAAAACTAAACTTCATCAGGTTGTTATTCCAGTCCGGAACACGGCAGGCTTTGCGGGCAATCGAATTGCTTTTATGCTTTTCAATCGGGTTACGACATTGGCGGCAGAGTACGGTGTTGAGATGATGGATTATCTCATTGGGCCGTATACCGGCAGATTGATGCCACCGTTAGCAACTCTTGATTTGGTCGGAGTGGACATTTACAAAGCGATTATTGAGAATTTGTATGAATATACGAATGATGAGATGCATAACTCCTTTATTTTGCCAGATTATATTAATAAAATGATTTGTAGCGGAGCGTTAGGTAATAAGACACCTGATAATGGCGGCTTCCACAGGAAAGATACAAGCGGAAATTGTTTGTATTTTAATCCTAACACCCTTGATTATGTGCCGGCAAAAAAACCGCATATTGAATTTGTTGAAGCAGCAGAGTATATGATTCACTGGGGAAAGTATCGGGAAGCATTTGATATCGTAAAGACGAGTCGTAGCAAAGAAACTGATATTGTCACGGATATTCTTTGTGCATACATCGCGTACTCTTATGCACGTATTGGTGAAGTTACCAGGGAAGAATTTGGTATAGACGGAATTGATAAAGTGATGTCCTTTGGATATCATTGGGCGCCGCCAAGTCTGATAGTAAATATGTTTGGTGGCAAGAAATACGTCTTAGATTTGTTGGAAAAGAAAGGGTTTGAGGTGCCGGATTCCCTTACAAAGGCCAGTGAATCAGCGTGCCAGGTTTCTAACGCGGGAAAATACTTCTTAAGCAGGTAAGTCTCATAGAGGAGTAGCGGATGAAAGATAGTCGAGTATATATATTAGGTGGATTTCAAACAGATTTTGCCAGAAACTGGAGTAGGGAAAATAAACATATTGTCGCGATGATGCGTGAAGCATATCAAGGGAGTCTTGAAACTACCCGGATTGATCCTGGTGATATTAAAGCTGCTTTTATTGGTAATTTTGGGAGTGAACTATATTGCAAGCAGGGACACTTGGGAGCGTTTTTTGTGGATTTTGACCCGCGCTTTGTTGGCTTGCCCACCAGCCGTGTTGAGGCTGCCTGTGCTTCCAGCGCTGTAGCTGCACTGTCAAGTATGGCCCATATACAGGCTGGTATCTATGATTTGGTGTGTTTGATTGGTGTTGAACAGATGAAAACGGTGGATTCGGTTAAGGGAGGAGATTTTTTAGGTACCGCTGCTTGGTATGAAAAAGAATGCAAGGGAATAGAATTTCCCTTCCCAAAACTGTTCGGAAAGCTCGGAGATGAGTACGACAAAAGATATGGGCTTGATGATAAATACCTATCCAAAATCTCAGCGATTAATTACGCCAATGCTAAGAATAATCCAAATGCTCAAACACGCAATTGGTTTATGAGTTTTGAACATGCAAACACCAAGGGTAAGTACAATACCGAGGTCAGTGGGAGAATTAAGGTTACTGATTGTTCTCAGGTAACGGACGGAGCGGTGTGTATGTACCTCGCTTCCGGACAATTTGCTGTTGAGTATGCCCGAGAAAGAGGGCTTGTTCTTGAGGAAATTCCGCGAATCTTGGGATGGGGTCATACAACGGCACCGATGGAATTTGCCGAAAAGATCAAAGACGCGGCTGAGAATGGGTATATTTTACCATTAACCCGTAAGGCGATATTGGATGCGTACTGTCAGGCTGGTATATCAGATTGTTGGGATCTCGATGTAATAGAAACTCATGATTGCTTTACGACCTCAGAATATATGGCTATCGATCATTTTGGGCTTACCAAACCCGGCGAATCCTTCAGGGCCATAGAAGATGGCGTTATAGAAATGACAGGCAAGCTTCCGATTAATCCATCGGGTGGGCTCATCGGTTGCGGACATCCTATAGGTGCCACAGGAGCGCGACAGTTACTCGACGCTTACAAACAGGTAGCGGGAATCGCTGGCGATTATCAAATCCATGGCGCAAAAAGGGTGGCCACATTAAATATTGGGGGTACTGCAACAACAAACGTATGTTTCATTGTAGGAATCTAAGATTATCGCTGCATCAAATATGGAAGACGTGAATATTACGAAACTCTCGGTCGAACATGCACAGCAGGTGGCAAGACTGCACATATCCGGCATAAGTACCGGATTTATTAGCTCTCTGGGCGTTAATTTTGTAACGGCTTTGTATGAGGCTATTGCAGAAAGTGAATATGGTTTTGGCCTCGTGGCCGAAAAGGATAATAAAGTCATAGGGTTTGCAGCTTTTGCAACAGACCTGAGCGCCCTTTATAAGTCTGTGATTTTCAAAAACGGATTGAGGTTTGCCTTTTTGCTGGTGTGGAGAATGTTTTCATTGAGGACAATAAAAAAGGTATTCGAAATACTATTTTATTTGGCTCGAACAAAAAAAACAAATTTTCCTTCAGCGGAGTTTCTTTCGATGGTAATTTCTGAGGAAGCACGACGCAAAGGGTTGGCCACAATGCTGGTTAAAAAAGGTTTTGCTGAGTGTGCACAAAGGGGAGTTGAAAGGCTAAAAATACTTGCTGCTGTTGATATCAAACCGATAAACAAAATGTATGAGAGATTTGGCTTTGACCTTGTCGGACGAATCGACAGTCACGGTATTGCAAGTAACGTCTATGTGGTTGCAACTAATCATTTTGAGAAGAAATGATTTTTTTGCGAACGGCGCCTCGCAGTCCTTCCATCTTTAGATAGCCCTTCCTCCACACAATCAAAGCTGAGACCGCAAAAACGATAACATACACAACTGCAGCGTATCTGGTTCTTATCTGGCTCATCATCACGCCAATCGCCGCGTAGGCGGCGGCAAGCAGATAACAAATCGCCACCGTTTTTTTCAAAGGTATTCCTCTGTCAATCATCTGGTCATAGATATGGCCGCGGTCCGAGACGAAAAGCGGTCTGTGATTAAGGACCCTGCGAACCAGCGCCACGGCGGTATCGAGAATGGGCAGTCCAAAGACGACGATAGATGCCATCCACCATCTCGGAATTTGTTCAGCAAACAGAATCATAAGCGTGGCCATCATAAAGCCCAGAAGCATACTGCCTGCGTCACCCATAAATATCTTGGCTGGATATCGGTTGAAGGGCAAAAAACCACACACCCCGCCCACCATCGCAAGACAGATTATAATCCGAACAGGGTCTCCGATCTCGCTGGATGTCCACGTCGCAAGATGTGTTGACAGAGCCAGCATAGCGATGGTAATAATTGCCGTTACCCCTGCGCAAAGCCCGTCAAGGCCGTCAAGCAGGTTTAAAGAATTTGTTGCGCCGAGTACGAAAACTATCACAATCACGACTTCCAGCACTGTCCCAACATTGTGTGGCAGTGACAAATTTAATTGATTGGTGGTACGGAGCAGGTTCGGTGTTACGCCTGCCAACAGTAAAGCGATGGCTGCGAGGACTTGGCCGAAGATTTTATGTTTGGGTTTTATGTCGAATATGTCGTCGGCAAGTCCGATTAGGCACGCTATTACTCCTCCGCCCAATATTCCTAACAGCCATGTAAGCGCCAGGCCGGAGGGTTCTTCACTTCGCAGGAACCTGAGACTTGCTAATATGCCGATTGTTAGGCCGACGAGCATACCCACGCCACCCAGATACGCAATAGGCTCTTTGTGCGTCTTGACAAGGTCGTCGGGCCGGTCGACAATTCCAAATCTTATGGCGATTTTCTTGCATAGTGCTGTGGCTGCGAGGGAGCTGATAAGTGAAGCTGCCAGTACAGGCCAGAAATGTAATATCCACGTAATCGGTCGATTCGGCCCGATTATATTATCGAAAATCATTCCCAACCCTTTTACTATTGACCACCTTTTAGCCAAACCTCGCTGTCGTAGCGAAGCATAATCAGCTTATCTTTGAAGCCGTCGAATTTAATCCTCGGCTTTCTTCCGAGCAGTTCCTGTAATATCCATTTGGGAAAGTCTGCACCTGCCTTGATTGAAAGTGGCGCACCGCCTCCAAATCGGGGATTTATCTCGATGAATTTTATCCTGCCATTGTTGGACAAAAACAATTGCAAAGTTATAACGCCGGGCCCAGCCCCAAGTGCCTCGACAAGTTTTGCACCATTGCTCATTAAGTGACGGTTCTTTACTATTTGTCCTTTGCTTACCTCGCCCGCACGAACCTCAATCCGTTTTCGCGGGACAACGCATCGAACTTTCATATTAAAGTCGACATATACGTCGCAGGTATGCTCGACGCCTTTGGCAAACTCCTGACAAATGGCATTCGGTATTCTTTTTCCAAACAATAGCAGTTCACTGCGATTATTCACCACAGCGTTGCCTCTGCTTGCATAGCCGTCCCAGGGTTTAAGGAAACACGGCCAGTTGAGTTTCTTTTTCGATAATGCAGATTTGATACTCATCGTAACCGGTGTGTCAAAACCGTTCTTAACGAGAAAGCGGTATGTTTTTCTCTTGTCCTGGCAGATATCAATCACCTGCGGGCTTGAGACAAGTATACGACAGCCCATCGCGGCAAATTTCATCTTGTTTTGTGACAGAATCTTCAGGTCCAAATCAACTGTTGGCACCAGCAGTTTTACCCGGTTGGCCTTAACTATGAATAGCAGCTGCTTGATATAATCCGCGTGTCCCGTCGGCTTGACCAGAAAGCCCTTATCGCACAGTTGGAGAGCGGAGCTCAGTGCGTTGGTATCGGTGCCGAGCAGCGAAAGGTCTATCTTTAGCTGCCTGCCTGCTCGCCGAAAGCTCTCGAGCAGGGAGACCCTTCGCCCGATGCAGGTGAGCAAAACACTCAATCGTCTCGTACTGGCGGATGCCGATTTAGCCATTGCCGACCTTCTCGTATAGAATATATAGCTTATTGTCGCTCGTCGCATCAAAATAGTCAATTTGTTAGTTGCCAATTTCTTTGACTTTTAGACCGTATATTTCTAAACTAATCACCTGAATTTGACTAATTGACCGGGATTAAGTACCGCTTCAGTTATTGTTTCTGAGTTGAATCATTGCGGTTTCACTGCCGTTAACGGGATTTCAGGCGGACCGGTCATAATTGTGAAAGTGTGACTTATGAAAGAATGGGAAGGGGAAATCAACTGTTGCTGTTGGAAAAAACCGCAAAAAAATTGTAAAAGCATAGTATAAGGTAAGGCTGAATAGCAGCCAACCGGGAAAGCAAAAGTGCTCAAACAGAGTGAAAACCCGCCGATTGCCTGGCCGGACGAAAAACCCATCGCCGATTTTGCGGGTCTGTGGTGGGTTGCACACACAAAAAGCAGAAATGAAAAGGCCCTCGCTCACGACCTTATCAACAAAGCTATCAGCTATTTTTTGCCGATGAGCTGGAGGGTTACCCGCCGAACGGGCAGAAAGATACGTTCGCTTCTGCCGCTTTTTAGTGGCTATCTATTCTTTTGCGGCAACGAAAATCAGCGGTTGGAGGTGCTGCGAACCAATCGTGTTGCGAACCTCATCGCAGTCAAAGACCAGGAAAAACTGCTCAGTGAGCTTTTGGATATTGAGCAGGCCCTTCGGGCCGGGGTTGTTCTGACGCCGCATAAATACATAAAGGCAGGTCAGCGGTGCAGAGTCCTGGCTGGACCGTTGGCGGACCTGCAGGGGGTTGTGCTGAAAACAAAAACCGTCACACGTCTGGTCCTGCAGATAGATATGCTCGGGCAGGCTGCAAGTGTCGAGATAGATACTGATTTAATTGAACCCGTTGAGGAAGAAAGTTCGTTATAATGAGGACGAATTTGAGGAGTCTGATAAACACGTATTAAGTAACGGGAGATGTTGGGATGAAGATTTGCGTTGTTGGAGTTGGCTATGTCGGATTGGTAACCGCAGCCTGCATGGCTGAGGCTGGCAATAATGTCATCTGTGTCGATAACGACGCCGACAAAATCAAATGGCTCAAAACCGGCCGCATACCAATCTATGAGCCGGGCCTGGCCGAGATGGTCGAGCACAACGAGAAGCTCGGCCGACTCTGCTTTACAACTGACCTGAAGTTCGGTGTTGACAACTCGTTCATCGTATTTCTTGCGGTCGGCACCCCCTCGGCACCCGATGGCTCAGCCGACATATCAGCGATTCTTTCGGTGGCTGCGGATATCGCCTCTTACCTTAAGGACTATCGAATTATTGTAACGAAGAGTACCGTTCCCGTCGGCACATCCAAAAAGGTAATCGAAACAATAAAATCCGGAACGAAGGTGCCTTTCGATTATGTCAGCAACCCCGAGTTCCTTAAGGAAGGTGCTGCCGTTGAGGACTTTATGCGTCCGGACAGAATAATCATCGGCACGAGTAATCCGCAGGTCAGGGCGACAATGGAGCAACTTTGCAGCCCGTTTATGCGAAAGAGCAACCGCATATTATTTATGGACCCAATCTCTGCTGAAATGACCAAATATGCAGCAAACGTTATGCTCGCAACGAGGATCTCATTTATGAATGAAATCTCAGCTCTGTGCGAGAAACTCGGTGCGGATATCGAATTAGTCAGGCAGGGTCTTGGAAGTGACTCGCGAATCGGCAGGGCGTTTCTCTTTCCGGGTATTGGCTTCGGCGGAAGCTGCCTCCCGAAGGATGTCCGAGCGCTCATTCGCACCGGCGACGAGCACGGAGTCGAAATGACCGTAGCTAAATCGGTCCAGCAGGTAAATATAAGACAGCAGCAGCGGTTTGCAAAACGCGTTACGGATTATTTTGCACGCCGACAGGAGAAAACCACCCTGGCTGTCTGGGGACTTGCCTTTAAGGCAAAAACCGACGACATCAGAGAATCGCCGGCCGTTTACTGCGTAAAGAAATTTCTCGAGTGCCGAATGAGGATACAGGCCTATGACCCCGCAGCAGCCTCAGCGGCTCTTGCCACCCTGGACGGCAAAATCGAGACCTTCCAGAATGGATACGATGCGCTTGCCGGCGCCGATGCACTCGTTATCCTGACCGATTGGCAGGAATTCAGAAATCCCGATTTTGAAGTTATCGCCGCGAAGCTGAAAAAACCCGTCATCTTCGACGGAAGGAATCTGTACGACCCGGATGTGGTCAAAAAGGCAGGATTCGAATATTACAGTATCGGAAGAAAACCAGCCTAATCTCTATTGGGCATTGTATGAAGCTATTTGGCACTTGGGAATTGATGCCTTAGACAATTACAGATTGAAAGGACAAGGATGGTTCTCAGACATAGAATTAAACAATAACTGAGAAAAATATTTATGAAGAAGATTATATTTGTATTGTTTTTGGTTTGTTGTGTAACGGGTATCAATTGTTTCGGAGCAGTTGACCCAAATCATACCGCTGATGGCAATGATATAAAGGAGGCAGTAGCTGGAAATACCAATTTTGCATTTGCCCTGTACGGCAAATTGAAGGATGACCCAAACGTAACCGCACCCAAAGGTAATTTATTCTTTTCACCATATAGTATTTCAACTGCTCTTGCGATGACTTATGCAGGTGCCCGCGGCAACACAGAAAAACAAATGGCAATGGCCCTACATTTTACATTGCCCGGTCCACGTTTGTATCCTGCATTCGGCGCTTTGCAAAAGCAGCTTATTCAAGAAGATAAGTCGCGTGGTTACCGACTCCTACTGGCAAACGCCCTTTGGCTCCAAAAAGACGAAACTTTCCTGAAAGAATTTTTGGATTTAAATAAGTATTATTATGGGGCAGGCTTTAGTTTGCTTGATTTTGTCAATGAGACGGAAAAATCCCGGCAAATAATCAATTCCTGGATTGAGGAGAAAACGAAAGAAAAGATTAAAGAGTTAATCCCGCGGGGGGGCGTGACCCCAGAGGTGGTGCTTGTTCTTACCAATGCCGTCTACTTCAAAGGCGAATGGCAGACCAAATTCGAAAAAAGAGACACTGAACGTGCAGATTTTACCATATCAGCAAAGGACAAGGTCAATGTTCCCCTGATGCATCTAAAAGAAAATTTTAAATACTACGAGGATGAAAAACTACAGGTTCTTGAGATGCCGTATAAAAGTGATGAGCTAAGTATGCTGGTACTTTTGCCGAAAGAAACAGAAGGACTTAAGGAAATCGAAAACACACTTACAGCCGAAACCCTCAACGTCTTACTACCAAAAATGAAGGATACAAAAGTCGATGTATATTTCCCCAAATTCAAGATTGTCTGGGGGACTTTTTCTTTAAATAAAGCTTTTATTGCGTTGGGAATGCGGGATGCCTTTAATCCCGAAGAAGCTGATTTTTCAGGTATAAATGGTATAGGCCATATATGGATTTCGGCCATTTTCCACAAGGCCTTTATTGAAGTCAATGAGGAAGGCACCGAGGCAGCAGCAGGTACCGCAGTAGTGATTGTAAAATCTATTGAATTTCCTGTGGTTTTCCGAGTCGACCATCCATTTATTTTTATTATTAAAGATAATCGTTCGAGAAGCGTATTGTTTATGGGCAGGATAATGAATCCGGCTGAGTGATTTGCAGAAGAAGTTAATAAGCGTTTGCGAAAGAGAAGCTAATGATGTAAACTGCTCCCTGCACAAGCAGGCTGCAAAGTAAGGAGAAAAATTATGGAAGTCATTGTTAAAATTATAGGCATCGCTATTGTCGCTCTTGCGATTGTTTACCTGTTGAAGCCCGATGTTATGAAAAGCCTGATGGAATTTTTCACGGAAGGCAAGCGTATATATTTCGCGGGGCTGATAAGGCTTGTGCTGGCGGTCGTTCTTTTACTGGCTGCTCGTGAATGTGACTATACGTCAGTGATAATTTTCCTTGGTATTCTCTTCCTCGTATCAGGGTTGTTGATATTTGTGCTCGGCCCCGAAAGGGTCAAATCCATTGTTGACTGGTATCAGAGTCAGTCCCTTTTTGTCTTTCGCCTTTTTGCTTTGGTTGCTTTCGCCATCGGGGTGGTAATTATTTATTCAGCTTGAGGTATTTCTGAATGAAAGTGCTGGTAACAGGTGCTGCTGGCTTCATTGGTTCGCATCTGAGTGAACGACTCCTCGATGACGGCTGGATCGTCGTCGGCGTGGATAATTTCGACGACTTCTACGACCCCCAAATCAAACGCCGCAATATCAAAGGCTGCCTCAAAAACAGAAATTTCCAGCTCATTGAAGCCGATATTCGCGACATCGCTGCTATGGATAAGGTAGTTACTGACGACGTTGAAATAGTCGTACACCTGGCTGCCAGAGCCGGCGTGAGACCCTCGATTGAGCAGCCTGTTCTTTACGCGGATGTCAACGTTAACGGAACAGTGGTATTGTTGCAGGCTGCCAAAAAACACAAAATAAAAAAATTCATTTTCGGCTCAAGCTCAAGCATTTATGGCAACAATAAAAAAGTCCCTTTCTCTGAAAATGATAACGTGGATTTTCCCATCTCACCTTATGCCGCAACCAAGAAAGCCGGCGAGCTTATCTGCCACACATATCACCACCTTTATGGAATCTCGGTAACATGCCTGCGGTTCTTTACTGTTTACGGCCCACGCCAGAGGCCTGACTTGGCCATCCACAAATTCGCTAAGCTCATCGAGCAGGGCAGTCCCATACCCATTTATGGCGACGGCACTATGATGCGGGATTTCACATACATTGATGACATAATCGACGGCACAGTCGCAGCAATGGAGAAATGCACCGGCTTTAATATCTACAATCTCGGCGAATCAAGACCTGTAAGTGTCAACGATTTAGTCGTTGAAATCGAAAAGGCGCTCGGGAAAAAAGCTGTCAAAGAATATCTACCTCCTCAGCCTGGCGACGTCGAGCGTACATACGCCGACATAACAAAAGCTGCCAGAGAACTTGGCTACAAACCTTCGACAACCATCCAGGCCGGCCTGAAAAAATTCGCCACCTGGCTAAGACAGCAATGATACAAGACGTCCAAACAAAAGATTCTGGTGCTGGTTTTAAGAACTTTATCTGCAAAGTGCTAAGTCACCGATTTTTCCCATTTTCCGTTGCAATCGTAGCTATTATTCTGACATTGACATCTCTAAAAGCAGGACTGATTGCTGATGACTATCACCATAAGCTCTTAATGTCCGGCTCCAAAAGTCCAATCAGGCTTTTGAATTCACCAATTGACATGTTTCGGTTCATTGATGGCGACCCAAAGCGTACTGCCAAAATAATAGACTACGGTTTTTTCCCGTGGTGGACTTACGAGAAGGCAAAAGGGGCGTTCTGGAGACCTTTAGCTTCAATTACTCACTGGCTCGACTATATTATTTGGCCGAATAGTCCCCCACTGATGCATCTACACAATCTTCTGTGGTATGGCGCTCTTGCAATGGCAGTAGCTTTTCTGTACCGCAGATTCATGACCATCGCCTGGATTGCAGGTTTGGCTGCGTTATTGTACGCCATCGACGATGCTCACGGGATGCCGGCCGGTTTAATCTCAAATCGCAATGCCTTAATGGCAACATTTTTCGGCGTCTTGGCAATTATAGCTCACGACAAATGGCGGCGGGACAACTGGCACGCTGGCATAGCTTTGGGCCCTTTACTCCTGGCGGCAAGTCTACTATCAGCAGAAGCAGGAATTTCTACTTGCGCATATTTGGCTGCACACATGCTCTTTATTGACCGAGGCATCTGGCGTAAGCGAATTGTAGCCATGATTCCCTACGCTGCCGTGGTTGTAGTTTGGCGGCTTTTGTGGACACATCTGGGTTATGGAATTGAAAACATTGGCGTTTACGTTGACCCGGTTATTGAGCCGTTGCGTTTCATATCCGCAGTGAAAAACAATGCCCCGTTTTTATTGTTAGGTCAGTGGGCTCTGCCGCCATCAGATATATCTATTATGCTCCCTCCCAGGTACTGGATTTTGCTGTGGCGCAGTGCTTTGGTTTTTCTGGTGTTGTTGATAGTAGTTCTAATTCCTTTGCTTCGACGGGATAGAACTGCGCGGTTTTGGATGCTGGGGATGCTGCTTTCTATACTGCCAATCTGCTCGACTTTTCCTTGTGACCGTCTTCTAACATTCGTTGGCATTGGAGCAATGGGTTTGGTTGCTCAATTTATTTCTTTTGTCTTTGGCAAAACCGAGCAACGGCCGAAATTGATTCTGTGGCGTATCCCTGCCCTTATGCTCGCTGCAATATTTATATTGGTACACTTTATAATTGCTCCGCTGGTTTTGCCGGTCCGCGCAGCATATCCGATGATGCCGAAAAAATTTACTGATAAGCTTATGATTAGTGGGCCGCTGGATAATTCTGTTAAAAATCAGGACCTTGTTATCGTCAATCCGCCTCTTGCATTTCTCGTTATGCAATCTCCTCTGGTCTGGGAAAGCAACAGCCAGCCGATTCCTCGCCATTTGAGAATTCTCACATCGAGTTTAGGCCTTCCGGTAAAAATATACCGTCCTGATGCTAATACTCTTGTCGTTCGGCCCCAGTACGGCTATTACGCAGCGGTGTTTGATGCACTATTCCGCGACAGGAAACATCCTTTCTCCGTTGGGGACCGGGTGGAGCTGACAGGTATGACAGTTGAAATAAGAGAATTGACCGGCGATGGCCGGCCAGCGGAGGCAGCTTTTACCTTTGTAGTTGCCCTCGAGGACCCTTCGCTGCGATGGCTGCAATATAAAAATGGCAACTTTGTACCATTCACTCCCCCCGTTATCGGCCAAAGCGTGGTCCTGCAGGCTGAAAACCTGTTCCGGAACTAAGAAAAATAAAGTCTAACATGCTCAGGGTACAGCAACCTTAGCCGTCGCTGTGAATTTAGGACTGGAATGCGAGTATTTTTGGTTTTCTTTGACACGGATTAATACTGATTTACACGAATTTAGATTTTGATATTTTAACCAGGATTTGCCAAAAGCAAAAAGGCACTGCATAGTATCTGTATTATTCGGTTTATGCAACAGCAGGAGGAGTTAAAATCTTAAGTCTTTGCTCCTGAGACATCTGATCCCGATGTACATGACAGTAAACCTCATGGTTATAGATACTCAAGATACGCTTGCAGAGCGGAAACATGCATTTCCTGCCTTCAGCCGAAGTCTTTAGTGGTTTTCTCATCGTTACCCCTTTAGGTAAAGCACCGAACAAAAAAGGCCACAAAGGTTAGTTGTCTTCCTCTGCGGCCTAAAGATTTTCTAATCTTTTGTGTTGTATTATTTATACCACATTATTGGGCTTTGTCAAACAATCTCTTTATTTTATTGCGACCGGGAGGCGCCTCCGGATTTCTCAGGTAAATCCTAAACGCTGCACGCTAAACGCCTGTCCCGAGCAAAGTCGAGGGGCTGTACGCTGTTTCTATGTTGACATTTTATTTCCAATAAACTAAATTGCTAACAAATCGTGTTGTAGATTATTAGTTAGGGCGTCTGGAATTCTGAAAGAGCTATGCAACAGGAAACTGATAAATCGGCAGTTAGAGCAAATGCTTCGAGATGGCTGCGGTGCGTTCTATTTCTATTGTTGACGATATTATGGCTTAAGCTTGCGTATGATGCGGTTTTTAACTTTGGGCCTGAGTCGGCCCATTCATGGTTTCCATTACGTGCGGTGATAGCCATCTGTGCCTTTTCGCTGGTCTTCTCGCTGCTCAACATCTTTGTTCTCGTGCACCCTGATGATTGCGGTCCTTCTTTGACAGTGACGAAGACAAGGAAGGCTCTGATTGTCACGGCGTTCCTTGGCAGCCTTTTCAGCTGTTGGCTGACGGAGACCCCCGCGAAAGCTTTGGACATGTATCTCATCATTCCTGCGATCATACTCCTTCTGATTCTTTCCTCTGAGGAAAGCGTCCGGAAGGAAACGCACTACGTACTGCTGGCCCTGTCGATTCTTTTGCTGATCCCGAACGACAAGTGTGCCAATCCTCAGAACTGGTGGTGGCTCAACAAGGTTGGAGCAAGTCCAATGACCTATATCGCACCGGTGAATATCCTTCTTTGTTTGACGACAAAAGCGGGCGATAGAACTTCTGTCAGAGTCGGTTGTATCATCCTGGCGGCTCTCTACTACATGGCATGTGTCTATCATCGTTTTGGAGGTTACTGAGTGTGACGGAGCAAGCGTCCTTTTCTAATATGGCAGAATAAATCCGCCGCAGGCGGATAAATTCCGGCGGCTGCTAAACGAACCCCCAAGAAAGTCGGCTACTTTTCAAATCTAAACCCGCAGGTATCCGCTGTAAGAAATTCCGATTTCGTTCGTGGATATTTTCTGCAATTCAAGGGACGAAACTTGTAGGCCAGACAATAGCTGCTGCCGTCCGCCTTGTGTCTTAAGAAAGGACATTTTGTCGGCAGCTTACAGCACTCGCCGCAGTCGATACACTCTCCTCGTCTATCCCTTGAGACCGGCAGTACCGAAGTAAGCGTTCTCCTGGCCTTTGCAATTATGGTATTCTTCATTTGGGTCCAATCCTTTGGTCTCTGTTGCCCCGTCCCTTGAAGTATGAGGGACGAGCGACGAGAGACGATTTTATGGCCTTGTGCCGAGAATTTCAAGTGTATCTTTTATGACTGGCAGTGTTCTGGTCGTTACTGCGGGGTCGTGAACATTCCCCGTAACCTCCATTCGTACAACAGCGCTGCCAAGCCCTTCGGTCAGCGACTGCCAAATCGAAGGCCCAGTGCCTGCAATCCGCCGTCCGCGTGCCGTGAGAGTCAGGTCCAAATTTTGGTTATCCAGGTTCATCCAGCCTGAGCCGTTGAAGGCGACTGTTCGGCCGGATAAATCAACCTGCTCAAAGAACAGCCTGTTGCGTTTAATATAAGAATCAATCAGCATCTGCTCGAAGACAAAATCTCTCGGCTCGGTCAGTTTCAACACATCCAGCAGTTTTGCCATCGGCGAGGCTCTGCCGACCTCCATATCGGTTATTCGGAATGTACATCTGCCTATGCGCTGGCTGTCGTCGCCAAGCTGCCCACTGACGCTCAGCGTCCCATCCATTATTCCCGTCGTAGTGCCGCTATCATCCGAATTCTCTGCGTCTTCACCCCCGCGCTTGTCTGCGACAAGCAGACGTGAGGGCAGGAGAAATTGTCTGAGGTTAATATCGTCGAAGCCCATTTCCATCACATATTCCAATGCCCCGTCGTCCCGCTGGCTCAATTCAAACTTACCTGCCAGTTTGCCGTCATAGCAATCGGCGGTCAGATTTCTCGTTGACCAGCTGCGCCTGTTGTGGTCGTAGCCGATATCCGCCCACAATCGGCTTAAAGATTTGCCTTTAATCTTCAGTTTTTCTGCCGCCACGGAAGCCTGTCCGTCGCAGAAACCTTCGCCGCTTTTGTACAAGCCTTTTGCGGTTACCACGCCATCTAATCCCATTACGGTGCCGGAGCTGCCAAAGCTGCAGTCTTTGAGCCGGATTGTTCCCGCAAAATCAAGATATTTTTTGCCGTCATCGGAATTGAAAACGTTTATGTTTTCTGCTTCAATGTCGAATCGGCCGGTAGGCGACAGCTCCGAATAAAGCTGCCGGAGTTCTTCAGGAAGCGCTGCCTTTAATCGTTCGTCTAAGAAAATGTCGTTGGCCAGGATAGCAAACCATCCGTTGCTGAAGGCATTATCTGTAAAATCTATTTGTCCGTTTATTTTTATAGCCGATGCGCTTGGTGTTACCTGCACATTGTCGGCACCGATTGCTGTAATATTCTGCAAAGTTATTCCAATTGTGTCGCGGGTTTTTCTTAATATTAATTTGCCCCTGACGTCTCTTACAGGATATGGAAACGGCTCAAAATTTACACGGCCGCCCCGAAGATTCATGTTTACCGTATAAGCGGACTGGTCTTTGTTGTCGGTCTTGTCCATTTCGACGGTGTAACTCATCTGTCCCTGCGGCTGTAATTCGTTTATGGATTTTCGTATCGGCTCAGGAAACAGGCCAAACAGTTCTTCGCTTAGCTGAGTCTGCTCTGCATTCAGTAACAACTGCAGACGTGTTTGTTCCGCTGTTTCACCGGGCCAGACTCGGCCTGCCAGTGAGATTTGGCCTTCCTTGTACCAGCCCTTGAAGTCTTTAATCTCTATCAAGTCTCGTGTAAAAACCGCGTTTCCGGATATGTCACGAATAACCAGCGCACCGGCTGCTGTTTCTTTTCGCTCGGTGTCAGACTGTGCCCACGAAACCGGAACACCCAAAGAGGCTTTTTTGAAAAATACGTTCGCCGCAAAATCAGACAGGCCGTCTTCACCGGTAGAAATCTCAATCTCTCCATCTGCCAGGCCGGCTGTCTTGAACTGACGGCAAAATTGCTTTTGTGCCGCTGGCAGCGCCTCCACCAGGGCTAAATCCAGCGGGACGTTTTGTGCTTCTACTATGATATTGTACCTCGGCTGGTTTGTATCATAGTCTGTCACCTTGCCCTCCAAACTTATTTTGCAGTCATTGACATCGGAAACCAACCCCGAGACCGTTATATTGTTTTGGTCGAACAGCAGTTCACCTCTGAGGTTTCTTAAAGGATAAGGAAAGTGCCGGCATGTAGCCTCCACATCAAGCAGTTTGACTGCGAGGATGTATCTGCTTTTCGTTCCGGGTTGCCGCCACTGACTGTAATCTATCGCCGCAACGCCGCTCGGGGAAAAAACCTGCCAGTGCTCTTTTTGTTGCGCTCAGCGCATCGTACAAATCATTGTCCAACGCCATATTGTCGCTTGCGATTTGTACCTGATATTTCGACTCGGCCCCGAAACCGTCGGACTGCCCCTTAATGGTCAGCTCGACATCTTTGTGCCGGCCCTTCAGGTCGTTCAGCAGTACACCGTTTTCGGTAAAATCTATTCGGCCTTGCAGATGCTCGATAAGATATGGGAATCCGCGGTCGTTAATCGAAACATCCTTGCAGTAAAGCTGTCCTGCCAGTTGGCTTTTACTCAAGCGCCCCAAATTGCCCTGTGCTTCGAGTTCGACATCAATCCGGCCGCAGGGCCTGTATCTGTCAAAAAACCACTGCAGACTGGCGAGAGCCCCGATTTTTTGCAGAAACTCGTTGCTGTCGGCTGCCGCTGTTTCGCTGCTGACTCTTTGCTCACCCACCAGGTCTTTTATCCGAAGTTTCATTGAGTAGTCATTGTTGTGGTCGTACCGCAGGTCAGCCGCTAATGAATATACGGACCAGAATCTTTCGAATCCGGGAACATCTGCTGACGAAATCCCGCCGGCGATTGTAAACCTGCCCGGCTTCCATGTCCCCTCAAGTTTGCTTTTGTACAGATGTGCCCACTCAGCCGTTTTTACCTCGAAGCTGTAATCCGCGTCTTTTTTTCCTGCGGGGCCGAGCTCGACATCGAGCGGAATCGCTGCGATTACTCTTTCATCTCCGCCGGAGATTTTGCTATATTTTACTATGCCCCTCTTGAGACGAATCAGAGGTATTTTGCCGGAGCCGCCTCCCGGAGGCCTGATATTCATTCCTGTCAGATTCCATTCGCCGCTGTTTACGTCGTATTGTGCGTTGAAGACGAAATCTTTAACGCTTATCTTTTTTAGCTGAGGCCGCAGCAGCAGCAGACTGCCAACCCCGAAACGCGCGTACACCGTTTTGGCTCTGATAATTGTATCGTCATATTTAGACTTGCGGTGGGGCCGCACTTCGAGCCCCTCGATAACGACAGAACCATTGATACTAAAATTAACCGACCGCGTCCTGATTTTTGTATTGGTCAGCTCAGCAATCTGTGCAATTGCTATGCTTTTTAGAGCTCGGCCACCAAAGATAAAAAGCAGAAACAGCAGCACCGCCAGAATGGCAAATTCCGGCAGTCGGCTGAGAAGGGTCTTTCTCTCCGCCGCACCCCTGACATGTTCACGCCAGCTTTTAAGCATCTATCTGATGCTCCGTCCTGCCTTGGTATGTTCCCGAATGCCCCGCAATCTCAAGTTTTAAGTTTTTAGCTTTTTTATCGCCTTGTCGGCAATATCACGGCGGAAATAAGCTCCCTCAAACTTTATTTTTTCAACGGCCTCGTATGCCTTTGACTTTGCTTGCCTGATGGTTTGTCCCAATGCTGTCACCCCCAGCACTCTGCCGCCGTCGGTTACTATATTTCCGTTCCTGATGGCGGTGCCGGCGTGGAATACCACGACATCTTCAAGGCGACCGGCCTCATCCAGGCCCGTTATCCTTTTACCCTTTTCATAATCGCCCGGATATCCGCCCGACGCCATCACAACGCAGACCGCCGGCCGCTCGTCCCATTCGAGTGTAACCTCATCGAGCCTGCCCTCGCACACCGCAAGACAAACTTCGAGCAGGTCGCTTTTCAGCCGCATCAGAATCGGCTGTGTCTCGGGGTCGCCGAACCGAACGTTGAATTCCAGCACCCTCGGTCCACCGGCTGTAATCATAAGCCCGGCGTACAGAACGCCCTTATAGGTTGTGTCGTTGCGATTCATTCCGTCAACCACCGGCACAAGAATTTCGCGCGTTATCTGGTTCATCAGCTCGTCGGTAACCACTGGTGCCGGACTGTAAGCGCCCATCCCTCCGGTGTTTGGTCCTGTGTCGCCGTCGCCTATGGGTTTGTGGTCCTGCGAAGATTCCATCACATAGATATTTCGACCATCCACGAACGCCAGTATCGAGGCCTCTTCACCCAGCAGTTTATCCTCGACAATGATTTTTTCTCCCGCGGCGCCGAATATCTTTTTGCACATTATCTGTTCAGCAGCCAGAATTCCGTCCGCAGGGTCATCGCACACGTAAACGCCTTTACCTTTCGCAAGGCCGGCTGCCTTTATCACCACCGCTTCATCTCTGCTTGCGATATACGCCTTGGCGTCGCTGAACCTGTCGAAAATTCTGCCCTCTGCGGTGGACATCGAAACCGACCGCATCAATTGCTTCGCAAAGGCCTTATCTGCCTCCAATTGTGCCGCACCGCCGCTCGGCCCAAACGCCTTTATGCCGGCGGCCTCGAACACATCAACTGCCCCCGCAGCAAGCGGGTCTTCAGGCCCTACTATCACAAGCTCCACTTTATTGTCTCTGGCAAACTTCACTAATTTGTCCGTGTCATTAACGCCGATTGGTATATTTTCTCCGCAGGCTGCTGTGCCGGCATTACCCGGTGCGATGTAAAGTTTGCCTAAGTTTTTCGATTGCTGCACTTTCCAAGCTATTGCATGTTCTCTGCCGCCGTTGCCTATTAGCAGTACATTCATCTGCAAACCTCGAATCTGCTTACGTGCCTTTTAATTTCCTCCTTGAGCTGCACTATACGTTATCGGCACTTGATAATCAATAGCATCTTCCGTGTATCCCTGTGATAACCTGGGGAGTTTCGATAAGAAATGGAAAAGATTTTTAAGGTGCGCAAACTATTAAGCCCGCTGAACTTCGGCGTAGTTTCCCTGGTCCGGTGGCCGCAAAAAATTCAAGATTTTCAGAGCGGGATGCCGATGCGCCTGATAGCAAATAAGAAATCAGGTGGCTCTGGAAAATGGCCAATTCGGCTATGATTAGTTTGACCTTGTAATGCCGATTTCTCAAAACTGCACACAGGTCAGAGCGAAATCCGGGCATAGCAGGAGATAGCTAACAGAGTAAAGGAAAGAGCCACAGAAGTCTTGGGAGAGCACAAAATGCTCTCCCACTTTTTTGGAATTCAAACGCCGGCCGAAGTGCCGGTTAAATAGGCTTATTGAAAGAGTTCTGGCTGGCCGGGTTTTTTCCGGGCAAGTTTCAGGTTGAGATGTTGGCAGGCGGCTTTTGTGATTTCCCGTCCTCGTTTTGTTCGCCTGACAAAGCCTCTCTGCAAAAGATAAGGCTCTACCACATCTTCGAGCGTGTCCCTTTCTTCACCAAGAGTGGCGGCGAGGGCATCAATACCCGCTGGGCCGCCCTCGTAAACATTGGCCAGGGCCCGCAGGAATGCCCTGTCTAACTCATCTAAGCCGAGCGGGTCGATTTGTTCCATCTTCAGGGCGTTCTCGACGATTTCGGTATTGAGGGTGCCGGTGCCTTTTACCTGGGCGTAATCACGGACACGCTTTAAGAGTCGATTTGCTACTCTCGGCGTCCCACGGCTGCGGCTTGCAATCAGTTCCAAAGTTCCGTCAGCGCACTGCAATTGCAGTAGGCTGGCTGAGCGTTTGAGGATTGCGGTAAGCTCATCGGGGTTGTAGAAATCCAGATGGTAGAGCATCCCGAATCTTCCCCTAAGTGGTGCGCTTAGTAGGCCGGCACGCGTTGTTGCGCCGATTAAAGTGAAACGTTTGAGCGGAAAGTTTATGGTCTTTGCGTGCAGGCCGCTATCCACGGTGAAGTCGACCCTGAACTCCTCCATCGCAGGATATAGAAATTCCTCTACCGGAGTGCTTAAACGATGTATCTCATCAATGAATAATACTTCGCCCGTGCCGATATTGCTCAAAAGCCCCATCAGGTCACCCTGTTTAGTCAGCGCCGGCCCCGACGTGCAGCGTATATTTGCGTCCATTTCGTTGGCGACTACGTGGGCCAGGGTGGTCTTGCCTAAGCCGGGCGGGCCGTAAAACAGTATGTGTTCCAGCGGCTCGTTCCTTCGCTTGGCGGCTTCAATCGCAATTTTTAGCTTGTCGATGACCTTTTGCTGGCCGACGCACTCGCGCAGGTGCTTCGGGCGAAGCGAAACGTTGAAGCCTTCTTCCGCCTCGTTAATTGACTGTCTGCTTATTACCCTGTCTATCACCATACAATCTTGTTTTGAGTCTTTAGTCTTTTGTCTTGGGTCTGACTATACCTCAATTCCCTGCTTCAATCTGTACACCAACGGCACAAGCTCTTCCGCAGATTTAATGTCAGGGTGTTTTTTGCACGCAAGCTCAACCAGCTCAATCGCCTCGTTTCTCTTTTCGCCCCAGGCGATAAGAATCTCTAATGTCTCCGCCTGGAATGGCCGAAACGCCGCCTTCGCCGCTGCCTGCTCGATACCTATTGCAAAGCTGCCCAATTTGCCCTTCAATTCCGCGATAATCTGCTGGGCTGTCCTTTTGCCGATACCATTCAGCGCCATCAGCATCTTGTCATCACCCGCTTCAATCGCCGAGGCGATACTGGCTATCGGCATACTCAGCGAGCGCAGCCCTTTGCGGATTCCGATGCCCTTTACGCTGGTGAACTTCTCGAAAAAGTCCCGCTCAGTGTCGCTCAGGAAACCCACGATTCTCGGAATGAGATTTCCGCCGCCTAAAGAACCTTCGTAGTATTCCATGGTGCATAGAACAATATCGGAGCCGATTTTGTCCGCCAGAGCATTTACGCAGTAGCTCGGCAGCATCACTTCATAGCTGATGTTACCCACCTGCACCAGCGCCGTATCGGAATCGAGCTTGACGAGTTTTCCTTCAATCTTCGCAATCATATTCGGTTAGGGGTTGTTAACTTTAACCCACCGTCTCCACCGTTGCAGAGTTTGCGCAGCATAGTGCAGCAGCCACTGCATCGGCGACGTCGGCCGGCTCCGGCACCTGACGCAGCGACAGAAGGGTTTGAATGGTCCTTTGCACCTGTTCCTTCGATGCTTGGCCATTGCCGGTAAGGGATTTTTTTATCCGCGTTGCGCTGAAACTTTTGACTTCGACACCGGCCTGTGCGCACTTTTGTAATATAACACCTCTTGCGTGTCCCATCAATATCGCCGTCTTGGGGTGTGCATAGTGAGAGTACAACTCCTCCACCGCCACAACATCGGGCTTAAACTTTCCCAGCAGCGAATCTGTATCTTCCGCAACACTGTTTAACCTTGCCTCAATCGCCAAGCTGCCGTCAGTTCTGAAAATACCTGCTTCAATCAATTTATACCTGTCACCGCTTGCTTCCACACAGGCATATCCACATGTCTGCAAACCCGGGTCAATGCCGAGAATCCTCATTTGAGTCTCCAGGTAGTTCCGTCGGGTTTATCTTCCAACACGATACCAATTTTATCCAGGTCAGCGCGAGTGGCATCAGCTAATTTGAAATCCTTTCGTTTGCGAGCTTCATTGCGGCGTTCAATAAGTCTTTTTAGGAATTCTGCTAAGGTGATATCGTCATATCTTTCTTTTACGATTCCCAGACAATCCCCACCCAATTGTCTAAACAGGCCATCCACGGCGTCGAAGGTTGCCTTTGTTCCATCCCCCTGTGCAAGGAGATCATCTGCCAACCGAACCAGTTCAAACAGGACAGACAATGCGATGGAGGTATTTAAATCGTCATTCATAGCAGTTTCAAATTTTTCTTTTAGTTCAGTTAGCTGCTTTTCAACCTTTTTGTCAATTTCACCTTCAGCCGCAGAGTTCCAAATCTGCCTCACTTTTATAACTGCATTACTTATTTTTTCATAGCCGCTCTGGGCTGCGAACAAAGCAGCATCTGAAAAATCCAGCGGGCTTCTGTAATGACTATTAAGAATCAACTGTCTTATAGCCAACGGGTCGTAACTGCGTGTCAGCTTCTGGTGTGTGCCGGAAAAGGCCTGCTTTAGGGTTATGAAATTGTCCAGACTTTTGCCCATTTTCTGGCCGTCAACTGTAACCATATTATTATGCAGCCAGTATTTGACGAACGGCACGCCTGCGGCGGCCTGGGCCTGAGCGATTTCGCATTCGTGATGTGGGAACTGATTTTCTATTCCGCCGCCGTGAATATCAAACGGCTGCCCCAAGTACTTTGTGCTCATAACCGAGCACTCTAAATGCCAGCCGGGAAATCCTGCGCCCCACGGACTCGGCCACTGCATAATATGGTTGGCTTCGGCTTTCTTCCAAAGTGCAAAATCCGCCGGATGTTTTTTATCCGGCGATACTTCCACGCGGCGCCTGCCTGCATATCTTCAACCTTTCGGCCTGATAGTTTGCCGTACTCATCGAACTTCGACACATCAAAGTACACCGAGCCATTTACCTCGTAGGCATAGCCCTTATCCAGAAGTTTCTTAACAAGCTCTATCTGCTCAACGATATGTCCGCTTGCTCGCGGGCTTATATCAGGCCGAACGCAGTTCAATGCGTCCATATCCTCGAAGTAGCTGCGGGTATAAAACTCAGCCAGTGCCATCGGATGCTTTTTTTCTTTCGCCGCCGCCTTTGCAATCTTGTCTTCACCCTCATCAGCGTCGTCGGTCAGATGCCCCACGTCGGTGATGTTCTGCACATAAGTTACACCGTATCCTAAGTACCGCAGATACCTCACAAGCACGTCAAAACTCACATAACTCTTAGCGTGCCCCAAGTGTGCATGCCCATAAACCGTCGGCCCGCAAACGTAGATTCCAACCCTGCCTTTTTTTACCGGCCTAAACTCCTCTTTTTTTCTCGTCAGACTGTTATAAAGTTTTAGTCCCATCAGCAAACGCCTTCAACGAACTTTTTGCACTCCCTCGACTTCGCTCGGGATGGTGAGCAAAGTCGAACCATTTCACAGCGTTCTTTTGTGTTTTCTTCTTACCAGTGCTATTGCGGTAGCGGCGATTGCTTCTCCGGCGCCGATTTCGCCGACTCCTTCGTTTGTTTTCGCTTTGACATTGACGGCGTTAAAGTCGATTCCTAAAAGACTCGCAATGGCCCTTTTCATTTGTGTTTTGAGCGGTCCTAATTTCGGCTCTTCAGCGTGTATCGTCAGGTCGATGTTGACAATCTGCCATCGCTGGTCTTCGATGCGCTGCTTTACGTCGCGTAAGAGTTCTTTACTGTCGGCGTCCTTGAATTTCGGATCGGTGTCAGGGAATAATGAACCTATATCGCCCATAGCTGCTGCGCCGAGCAGCGCGTCGATGATTGCGTGCAGCGCGACATCGCCGTCGCTGTGGCCAGCTAAGCCGTCAGCGTTGGGTATGTGGATTCCGCCTAACATCAGCTTCCTGCCCTCAGTAACGATATGGATGTCGGTGCCGATGCCTGTTCGATATTCGTGGTCGTGCTCTTCAATCACAGTGTACCCTTTGTACTCGGAATGTCGGTGCCGACGATTTTCACCGCTGCGCCGAGCGCCTGGCCGAGCCCTTTGAAAATCGCCTCAGCTATATGGTGACTATTTGTCCCATACGGCACGTTTATATGCAGATTAAACTTTCCCGTGTTGGAGAAACTGCGTACCATTTCTTCGAGGCACTGGACGTCGAAGTCGCCGATTTTGTCGGTGTGGTAGTCAACGTTATATACGCAGCTTGGCCGGCCGGATAGGTCCACCGAAACATTTGCGATCGTCTCTTCCATCGGGACGGAGCTGTGGCCGTACCGGGCGATGCCTTTTTTATCGCCGAGTGCTTCGACCAGCGCCTGGCCGAGGCATATTGCTATATCTTCGACGGTATGATGTGCGTCTGTCTCGAGGTCGCCTTTGGCTTTTACCGTTAGGTCGATTTTGCTGTGCTTGCTGAGGTGTGTAAGCATGTGGTCTAAAAAACCGATGCCGCTGTCGATTTCGTATTTGCCGACACCATCGAGATTGAGCTTAACCGTAACATCGGTTTCTTTGGTTTTTCTCTTAATTTTGGCAGTCCTTTGTTTCATAGCGATGTCCTTACTTTGCTAAGATTTTTTTCAAAGCGGAGAGCAGTTTATCATTTTGCTCGCTCGTTCCAACGGTAATTCTAAGTTTATCATTTAGGTTGGGATAATCGAAGTATCTTACGTAGATTTTTTGTTCAATCAGCTTTTCGTAGATTTCCGATGCTTTGGGGGTTTTGCATTTAGCCAGGACAAAGTTTGCGCTGCTGTCCGGTACGTCGAGGCCGAGGTCTCTTAGCTGCTGGGTCAGTCTGGCTCGTTCTGCGTTTACTTTTTTTACGTTTTGTCTGAAGTAGTCCTGGTCTTGTATGGCAGCCGTCGCCGCGGCAATTGCAATGGAATCAACGTTGTAGGAGTCCTTAACCTTCATCAGTCCTTTTATCAGGTTCTCATTTGCGATGCCAAAACCGAATCTCAGTCCTGCGAGCGAATATCCTTTGCTCATCGAGCGAAGTATGATTACATTATCGAAATCTTTTACAAGCTCAAGGCAGGTTTCCTGAGCAAAGTCGACGTATGCCTCGTCAATCAGCAGTACCCCTTTTAGTTTTTTTGCGAGCCGGCTGATTTTCTGTTTTGGTATGAATGTCCCGCTCGGTGCGTTTGGATTGCAGACAATGGTTTGGGCAGCGCCTGCCGCAGCTAATTTTTCAGCCGGCAGATTAAATTCACTGCCGAATGGAACTTCAATCGCCTCGCAGTTCTGCAGATTTGCCAGTACTGGATAAAGCGAGTATGTGGGAACAGGGTATGCGACGGCCCGGCCTTCATCGCAAAATGCGCAGAAGGCCATTTTCAGCAGCTCATCGCCGCCGTTGCAGCAAATTATGTAATCTGAGGGGACTTTGAGCACCTCTGAGGCTGCCTTGCGGAACTTATTGCCCTGCGGGTCGGGGTATCGACGCAACTGCTCTTGGGATATATTGCGGATTGCGTTCATAACAGCCGGCGAAGGCGGATAGGGATTCTCATTGGTGTTGAGTTTTACCACACCGGTTTCTGCCGGCTGAAAGCCAGGCTGATAACCCTCCGCCTTTTCAATATTTTCTCGAAAATATCCCATTACTTACTCGCATCTCGTATTGCGTGCAAAGAATCCCATCTCCTATCCGCTGACCGCTATACGCTGTACGCTATTTTTCGCTGATTATACGGATATTTGGCCGAAAGTGAAAGGGTGATTTTAGCAGTATTCGCAGTATGATGCTGCTGCCGGAAACCCTCGATATAGTGGAGGTAATTTTTTTGCGTATTAGACGCATTATTTGCTGGCAAAAAGGTCGGTACTGTTTACAATTTGGCCAGGACGTATGGGATAACAAGGTGTTTTTTTGCAGAGTAAGAAAGGAGCGGTTGCAATGAAGGAAAAATATGGAGTCCTGAGAATCGTCTCGGTAGCGGTGGCATTACTTATGTGTGTTGGTTGTGGTGCCCCCTCGTCGTTTGTCAGAGGCAGTACAGGCTGGAAAGTCATCGAGGTGCGTGAAGGCCTGAATAGTGATTGCGAAAAGGCGTGGCAGACGACTGTGGATACGGTAGCACGAAATTGGGACATCGAAATGATGGATAAAGAAAGCGGTTATCTTCGGACCGCGTGGACTTATGGAATCAGCGGTGGGGTGTATAATCAATATCGCGGCCGGCTGACGGTTAAATTCCCGGGAGGCCAGCAGTGCAATAAACTGGAGGTAAGAACGGAAGCGCAATGGCTCGCGGACTACTATACTGGTAACTGGATCAGTGGATTTGACACCGCGTTTAATCGTGATGTATATGGCGCACTGTCTGGACGGTTAGGACGAACTGTGCCGACCGAGTAAATTTCTTTTCGTGCGAAATTTCGTTAGTCAAAGGCCTGTTCCTGCGGACGGCGCAGCACAAATCATTTTTTGCAGTAGTCGATGAGTCGCGCGATTTCGCTGCGCAGGTCTTTTCGGTGGACAATCTCATCGACAAAGCCGTGTTCAAGCATAAACTCGGCTGTCTGGAATCCTTCCGGCAGTTCCACTTTTATTGTTTCGGCGATGGTTCGAGGTCCGGCAAAGCCGATAAACGCGCCGGGTTCGGCTATTATACAATCGCCCAACATAGCGAAGCTTGCGGTAACTCCGCCAGAAGTCGGGTCAGTCAGGACTGAAATGAAAAGACCGCCGGCCTCATCGAATTTAGCCAGCGCTGCGGAAGTTTTTGCCATCTGGCCGAGTGAAACAACGCCTTCGTGCAATCTCGCTCCGCCGGAACAGATGACCACCACTAATGGCAGCGACTCGGCCATTGCCATATCGACCGCTGCGCAGAGTTTTTCGCCGACCACAAAACCCATTGAACCCATCAGAAAGTTCGGCTCCATCACCGCCAGGATGATAGGCCTTCCTTTGATGAAGGCCTTTCCGATTCGCATAGCCTCTTTGGAGCTGCTTTTTTTCTCATCGGCCTTGATACGCTGTTTGTAACTTGTATCTTTGAACTTAAAGCCGAGCGGGTCGTTGGTAGTCAAATCGCTCAATACTTCCTGGAATGAGTCTTCATCGGCGAGGTATCTGATTCGGGTCTCGGCGTCGATGCGAAAGTGGTGGTCGCATTCAGGGCAGACGTTGAGGGCATTTTCGACCGCGCTTTTGTAGAGCATCTGCTCACACGCTGGGCACCGCGTCCACAGCCCGTCGGGCATCTCTTTTCGCCGCCTTAACGAGAAGCCGTTCCACTTTGATTTTGTTTCTTTTGCCATAATAGGCATAACAATTATATCGGCTGGTCGCCGGTGATTTTATCAAAGATAGGGGCGGTTTTCCAGAGATAATTATCGGCAGGCATTGCGGATGGCGTTTATTGCGGTAATACGGTCTTTTTTCGAGAAGATTGCGCGGCCGGCGACAAGGGTGTCAGCTCCATAGCCGACCACCATGGGTGTTGTCTTAACGTTGATACCGCCATCGACCTCGATACGGATTTTCGGGCTGATTGTCACCTTAAACGAGCCGGTCTATCGTGTGTAGGTCCAGCTGGTACTGGTTGTCTTGTTATAGTTAATCGTCACAGTCTGGTTGGCAGGCTTATTCCAGCCGGTAACAGCTTTGAACTCCACCGTGTGCTGACCAACCACAAGACCAGTCTGTGTGTAACCGCTGTTGCGCCATGCCCCATCATCCACTCGCCACTTTGCTCCGGCGCTGATGGCTCCTTGCGGACTGATCGTCACCTTAAGCGAGCCGGTCTGTCGTGTGTAGGTCCCGCTGGTACCGGTTGTCTTGTTGTTGTTAATCGTCACAGTCCGGTTGGCAGGCTTATTCCAACCAGTGATATCCTTGAACTCTACTGTGTGCTGACCAACCACAAGACCAGCCTGTGTGTAACCACTGTTGCGCCATGTCCCACCATCCACTCGCCACTGCACCCCAGCGGTAATCGCCTCTGAAGGAGTGATTGTTACCAGCAGCGAGCCGGTCTGCTGTGTGTAGGTCCCGCTGATACTGGTTGTCTTGTTGTTGTCAATCGTCACAGTCTGGTTGGCAGGCTTATTCCAGCCAGTAACGTTTTTGAACTCAACTGTGCAGGAGCCGACTGGAATACCACTTTCTGTGCTGCCGCTGTTACGCCATGTCGTGATTCCCTTACGCCGCCACTGCGCACCGGCGTTGATGGCTCCCTGCGGACTGATAGTTACCTGAAGCGAGCCGGTCTCTGCGCCCCAATAAGGATTGTATTCCATCTCAGCAAATATGTACCAGGCCGTAGCACCGATATGCAAACGGCTGAAATACTCCCAGTCAAATCCTGTCGTAACGCCATCGTGAGATGCCGCAACTATGCCTTTACCATTATTGTTGGTCGCTGATTTCTGTGCCTTTCGCAGTTCAGAAAGGCAGAAATCCGCCTTATTCGGTTCTTCGTTAATCTGGTAGGCAACGGCCATCTGGGCAGTCCCTTCAAACCAGATCCCGTCTTTATCATTGTTGAAGTCGAATCCGTTGAAATCATCGGCTTCAGTGTAGCAATTGTTTTCTGCCCAGCTAAGAGCAGAATCATAACCGTCCATTGCCATTACCGCCCAGGCCTGTATATCAAGAGGTATATTACTCTTGTTTGGGGTAATGCCGTCATTCAGTGTTCCTGTCCAGAAATGACCTTCGTTTGCATCCCACATTGCCTCTACGAAAGTTTGTGCGTGAAGGGCTCCACTTAACCAATTCGGTTTCCCTGTGAGTTCGTATAATCTCATAAAAGCAACATAGACATCGATATTGTGCTCGGTGGATTTCCAGGGGAGTTTAGTCTGGCCCTGGGGGTTATTACTAGTAGCTTCCCAGCCCTCATATCCGCCAATGTAACCTCCAGCACCTTTGGTATCCCTTGTATTGGCTTCTATCCATTCACCCAGAACTTTTGCCGCATCCAGATAATTGCTGTCACCGACTTGTTCATAATATGAAAGGAGTGCAATCATAGCCCAGGCTAGATTTCCTGTGGAGGTACCGACAAACCCCTTGTCCTCATACCATGTGTTATCATCTGGGTCCCACCAACCAGGCATTCTGACTGTATCTTCATTTCCATTAGGTGTCCATCCGGGAGGCAAAACCAAGTCGCCGCCCTGATAAGTGTCTCTCAATCGGCCATCCGTAAAGAAGCGGTCGTTATCGATGGCATATAAGAAGGCGTCTGCTATTAACCGAGCCCTCTTTATATCTTCCGCTCTTCCTCTGGCGAGCAGAGCAATGAGAGCCAGAGCATTGTCGTAAGTGAAGGCAACATTTTTCAAAACCATATCAAAATCGTTAGAGGAGGGGATAGTTTCGTAGCTAACCAGAAAGCGGGATTCATTGAGACGTTTTTTATTATACCTGATATCGTCCAAATAAAATGTTATGTTCTTGTTATTATTTTTAGGCGCATTGGTAACCCAGCCAAAACCGCCAAGGACATAGCTCAAATTGCGACCGGTTAAGCCTATTGTATATTGTGTCCAGTTTTTGCTGAGAGTTCGGTAACCAAGCGAAATCTTGGGCGAGGAATCGGGATAAGGTTTGATAGGTTTTCCGGTTGTCGCGTTTCTGCCTACGCCAAACACAAAGAACTCTACCTGTTCTCCGCCTTTTGCGCCTCGAGCCCAGAAGGTAAGTCGTGTGGCGCCTGTAAGGTTGACTCCGGCATAGGAGTACTCTCCCCAATTGGGCTTGGGTTGTGTTTCCACCCCTTCTAAGACGCCGTTCATAAAGTACCATCCGCCCCAGTTGTTACCGTCGGCAGTAAAGCTATTCTCAAAGCATGTATCTCCGGAATGAGGGGAAATCTTGCAGCCCGGATTAATTGCGAGCTTATCTACATCTCCCATTGCCCCGTAGGTCACAAAGTGATTACCCGCGGCAGACAAATCGGTATATACATCGAATGTCTGATGGTATCTATCCATTATCTCATAGATATGCTGGTACGCATCATTCACTCCTGCAATGGAATTAGAAGACATAAACACAGGCAATGCCGTCATTAGTATTATGAAGTTAATTGACTTTTTAATTTTGTGTTTGATAAGCATAATTATCTCCCTTACAACAGCAAACCTTTCACGACCACGACTAACCTCCGGAACACGCCCCATCCATTAACAGTGTCCATTAATAATAAAATCACTGCCGCAGGAATTTCACCAGCACCCATTTTCCACCTCCATCCTCAATTCGCCAGAATGGAGCGAATTATACCAAAACATCCTGCTTTGTCAACAAATTTTTGGCGGCGATGGTTGTTTTTCGGAAAAGGGATGGGGAATCACGAGGTAATTTTATCCGCCTGCGGCGGATATCGGCAGGCATTGCGGATGGCGTTGATTGCAGCGACACGGTCGGGTTTTGAGAATATCGCGTTGCCTGCTACGAGGGTGTCTGCGCCGTATGAAACTACAATTGGTGCGGTTTGAGGGTCTATGCCGCCGTCGACTTCGACACGAATTTCAGGGCCGACAATTTTTCTGACTCGAACAATTTTTCTCGCCGCTTCCGGCATAAACTGCTGGGCGCCGAAACCAGGACGAACGGTCATTACCAGAACCATATCGCACAGCGGGGCAACCTTTTCCAGGGCTTTGACGGGTGTTTCCGGATTTATACATATACCTGCGGTACACCCAAGCTGGTGTAGTTGGTCGATGAGTTTTTCCGGCTCGTCGGCAACTTCACAGTGAAATGTTATGTGGTTGGCACCGGCCTCGGCGAACGCCCCGGCGTACTTGGCCGGCTCGCTTATCATCAGATGGGCGTCGAAAAACAGTTTGCTTACCTTCCGCAGTTTGGCGACCACCGGCGGGCCTATTGTAATGTTCGGCACAAAGTGACCGTCCATTACATCTAAGTGCACCATATTCACACCTGCTGATTCAATCTCGGCTATCTCTTCAGCTAACCTCGCAAAATCAGCGCTTAATATCGATGGCGCGATTTCTATCGTACCCGCTTTTGGCAGTTGCACTTGAAAACTCCTTGAACAAATAAACTCGTCACGTTATATTCCGGCAGATTATATTAACAAAAAAACGGAACCGATAGAAAAAAATTGTACTTTGTGCGATTGTACTGGAAAATTTTTGCCTTGCCGCTCTGATTTCTTACGGCTGCAAGCGGATAAGTGGATTCGTATTTGGTAATGAGACGCATATGTCTTTTATAAAGACTGCACAGTTGATACCAGCAATAATCCTTGCGGTCGCCGCTCATTTGTATGCTCTGGAGGTCCCAAAAACCAGACTCCCGGTCATCGGCTGCAATGACTGCTGTATCCCTTATCTTGCCAGCTATCCCCTTGACAGAAAAAACAGCAGCATCGAACACGTTATATTGGCCATCCACAGTTCCAATTATGATGCCCGAATGGTGTTCAACGACTGCCTGTCTTTGCTTAAATCCCAGAGCGGCGCAGAGAGCAGGACGCTAATTATTGCCCCCCAGTTCCTTATAAAGGAGCACGCGAAGGATATTAACGACCCAAACCTGTTGTTTTGGGAAGTTGACCCTTTCCGGGGTTCCTCTGTCTCGACAACCGCTGGCTCAGGGACGGACCTGGGAATAAGTGCCTTTACCATACTTGAGGACATTATATCGCGGGTCGCGACCAAAGAGACGTTTCCAAACGTCAAGAGAATCACCATACTCGGCCATTCCGCTGGCGGGCAGTTAGTAAACAGATTCGCTGCCTCCAATACTATTGAGTTCGATGCTGTAAGACCCGCCGGAATCAAGTGCAGATATATCGTAATGAATCCGTCTTCCTATGTTTATCTGAGTCCAAAGAGATATGTTGAGGGGTCAGAGGGCGTATTTGCTGTGCCCACACCGGAGCAGGTTAAAGATAATCCCGGTTATAATCAGTATGGTTACGGTCTCGAAAAACTCTATGTCTATCATAGGGCGAAAGGCCTGACGGCTGAAAAAATCAGACAGATGTATCCCAAAAGGAACATCATATATATGCTCGGTGAAAAAGACTACGCCCCCGATGAGTCGATGAGTACAAATCCCTCGGCAATGCTCCAGGGCAGGAATCGGCTGGAAAGGGGCAGGATTTATTACATGCATCTGATAGATGAGTTTGGACCTGAGATTAAGAAGACGCAGAAGCTTGTTATAGTGCCGCAGGCAGGTCATTCTGGAAGGCAGATGGCACTTTCCGAACAGGGGCGGCTACACATCCTTAAGCCCTGATACAAAAAAGGCCCCCTGAAGTTTAAGCGGGCCCTGCGAATCAGTTAATCCCCCAACTATTTTTCATCGAGGATTTCGATGCATTTGAACTTTTTGCCTTCGAGGAATTCGAGTGATGCTCCGCCACCGGTGGAGACATGGCTTATCTTGTTTTCCAGGCCGAGCTTCTCGACCGCACTTGCGCTGTCGCCGCCTCCGATGACACTGCGGGCACCTTTATCTGTCGCTTTGGCGACAGCCAGTGCAACGGCCTTTGTCCCTTCGTCGAAGGGCGGCACCTCAAAAACACCCATCGGCCCGTTCCAGACTATTGTCTTGACACCGCTGAGCTTTTCGGCAAAGAGTTTGCGGGTCTGCGGACCGATGTCTACACCCTGCCAATCCGCTTCAATATCGCCGCGTACAACCTTATTTTCAGCGCCGGGTTTTATCTGCTTTGTGACTACCGTATCCACCGGCAGGACGATTTCGCAGCCTGCGTCTTTGGCCTGCTTGAGTAAGTCGGTCGCTTTGTCAAGAAAATCGTCTTCGCACAGGCTGCTGCCGACGGTCTGGTTCTGGGCCTTCAGAAAGGTATAGGCCATTGCTCCGCCAATCAGTATGCTGTTGACTTTGTCGAGCAGGTTCTCAATCACGCCTATTTTATCGGAGACCTTTGCTCCGCCCAATATCGCCACGAAAGGTTTTTGTGGTTTACTGATGGTTTCGCCGAGAAATTTCAGCTCTTTTTCCACCAAAAAGCCGCTGACTCGGGGTTTTCCCTTCATCATCACCGGGACTGTATACATTGAAGCATTGTCTCTGTGTGCTGTGCCGAAGGCGTCGTCAACGTAGATGTCCGCCAGCTCGGCGAGCTGTTTTGCGAAATTATCTTTTGCCTTGCGAAGCTGAGTATCTTCTTTTGCAGCTTTGTCTTTAATAGTTTCAGCCTTGTGGAATCGCAGATTCTCAAGCAGCATCACGTCGCCGGCTTTAAGTGCCCGCGCCTTTGCTTTTGTCTGGTCGCTGATGCAATCGTCGGTGAAGATGACTTGTTGTCCCAGAAGTTGTGATAGTCTTTTGGCCACCGGTGCCAGCGACAGTTTTTCATCTCTTTCTACGCCGGGTCTGCCCAGATGACTCATCAGGATGAGTGCTCCGCCGCCGGCCAGTACATGCTTTATCGTAGGCAGGGCCTTTACGATTCTGTCGTCGCTGGTGATGTTGCAGTTGTCATCCAGTGGCACGTTGAAGTCGCATCGCATCAGAACCTTCTTACCTTTTACACTTATATCCGCAACTGTTTTCTTGGCCATAATAGTTCTTTCACTTTCATCATGGTTTGTATATCATTCTGCCGGACTTTTTACAGCTTGGCCAATCTTTCGATGAGGTCTGCACTCCTGCAGGAGTAACCCCATTCGTTATCGTACCACATAGTCACCTTGACCATATCACCGTCCAATACCATAGTATTAGTGGCATCAAATATCGAGCTGGCGGGGTTGCCGATAACGTCGCTGCTGACGATCGGCTCAATGTTATACTCAATAATATTTTTCATCGGGCCTTCGGCAGCGGCTTTTATAGCATTGTTGATTTCTTCAACTGTGGTCTTTCGGGCGGCAAGGAACGTCAAGTCCGTAATCGAACCGTCCGGCACCGGTACTCGCAGGGCATAGCCGTGCAGTTTGCCTTTCAATGCAGGTATTACCTCACCCAATGCCTTTGCGGCGCCTGTGGTTGAAGGTACGGTGTTGAGGGCGGCGGCACGGCCGCGGCGTTTGTCCTTGTACGGCATGTCCAGAATTGCCTGGTCATTGGTGTAAGCGTGTATGGTTGTCATCAGTCCTTTGACGATACCAATTTTTTCATGCAGCACCTTGCAGACCGGAGCTAACGAATTAGTAGTGCATGAGGCGTTGGAAATACACTTCATGCTGGCCTTGAGCTGGTCATCATTGACGCCCAGCACAATCGTTGCATCGGGTTTGTCTTTAGCAGGGGCCGACAGCAGCACTCTCTTGCGCCTGCCTGAAGGTGAGTATCGTAACCGGCCTTGCCCTCAGCAGCCCGGCTTGTAAACTTGCCTGTGGATTCGAGCACTACGTCCACGCCCATCTTGCCCCACGGCAGCTTGGACGGGTCTTTTTCATTCAGAATCGGTATTTCACGGCCATCGACCACGATAGCACTGCCTTTGACCTCTACTTTGCCCTTGTATTTGCCCTGGGTGGAGTCATACTTGAACATATAGGCCAGCATATCCGCGTCAAACAAGTCGTTGATTGCCATAACCTGAAACCGTTTTGGCTGTTGTGCCATAACCCGCAGCGCCAATCTGCCGATTCGTCCGAATCCGTTAATTCCAACCTTTGTTGCCATTTTCCAAATCTCCTTTTCCTGCTGATATTAGAAAGTTTATCCGCCTGCGGCGGATTTATTTGTGCAATCGCGCGTCCTGACCCCGACCAGCCGGAGGACGCAAACAAAATAATGTATTTTCGAGCGGCTTTTTTGTCAAGGGAATTGCGTTTTTCTTTTGGGAAGGCGAGGATAGGGCGTAAACCAGCTTCGGTGGAGCAGCAGATGGCCCAGGTTAACGGCTAATCGGCCAGTATCAGGTCGGTTGGCCTTCGCTGCGGGATGGGAAGCGGATTGCCGCACCGTATGCAGTCGAACCTTTCAAGCCCTCGTTTTTTGCCGCAAATTGGGCATTTTATTACCGGCGTATGGTTAAGCCCCAGATAAGTCAGCAGCCCCGCTATATTGAACGCCCCGACGATAATGAGCCAGCAAATCAGCTTCGCCCAGGATGTCCTTCTCGCCCAGCCGTGCCAAAGGGCAAATGCCAGCATCACGGTGCTCAATACATAGTTAAGGGAACTATAACACGGTCGCAAGTTCGTGATTATAACGGCGTACCCCTGCATCATACCCATTCCTTCGCGGCCGAACTTATACAAGCTGTCGCCAAACAGAGACCACAGCAAATCGAATACCGGCGGCGATGCCTCGCTTACCCACCTCATAATTGTTTCCCTGTGGTCTGGTGGATACGGTGCCTCCCAGACAGGTTTTGTCCAGTCGAAGCGGCTGAGAAGTTCCAGCTTGCTGTCGTCTATGACTTTGTAAAGCTGCAGTGATTGCGGTTGTGGCTTGCTGTTATATTCACGCTTATACTGTTCCAGGAGCTTATACGATGCCGGCGGGTTGAAGTGCCCTTCATGATACTTCAAAAACAAAGCATTGCTGGTGGCTGTGAAATCCACTTTAGACGCCCAATACCCAAACGTCCGCTTTGACCGCATTTGCTCAGGCAGCTCCACTGTGAGTATCTGGTTTGGCTCGCGCATTATCAGATGGTGCTTGTGGTCGGCTGTTTGGCAGTCAATCAATGGTCGATACTGAATATCGGAAATATCCCGGTCTTTGGGATTCGTCGGCCTCCACTGATGCCACCGTATAGATTCGATATCGGACTTGTCCGACGAAGCCTCGGCGAAGGCGGATTGGCTGCTGTCGAAAACCGTTTCGACTTTACGGCCGCGGAAATCAATCTGATAAAGCCGTCGTTTTGTCTGCCACAGCATCACGATGGAGGATGGATTTTCGTCCGTCCACGACGTGAAGCCCTTAAATTCGCCAAGCGGCTGTGCCTGTGCCCTCGAGTTGACAAAACCATCAGCCCCCAGATAACCTATCAAACCACCTTCAACCTTATACCCCACAAACACATTGCCTTCAAAGTCGTATCGCCAGACCTCCTTAACTTCTCCCCCGACCCTGACAGGCACCTCCAAAACGCCTGATAACTTAGGAATCAACGAGAACATACCTCTCATCTGTTGCTCGCCAAAAAACTCTGCGTACTCTCGCGGCGATGACCCCCAGTCGAGATACTTAAATGGCTGTTCCTTGCGAATCCCCTGCCACAGAACGTTGCCGTTTACATCTGTGATTTCCTCTTTCGTGTAATCGCCGTTATCTTGTGTATCTATCCTGCGCACAAGATGCATCGTTCCATCTGGAAGGAAAGGTTTGTCTGCTTTATGAATCCTCCATTGCTGGTCATCAGGGAATTTGGGGGGCGATGGCTTTTTGTACATATACAGCCACACCAACTCTGTCACAAGAAACTGCGCAAAGAACACAATAAACATAATCAAAATCAGCGTGATAACGGCCACTATCGGTCGAGTAACGTATTCTAAAACGTTTCTTTTCTCCATTTTTGGGTCCCCTTTACTAAAATTCCCTCTTCAGAAACGTCTCCCACATCAAATAGAGCAAAACAACAACAGCAATTGCCAGCGTGCCAAAACTCCATCCAAGTGTCCACTGCACCGTAAAGGTAACGAGCATCCAGAGTGCAAAACCGAGTCCCATCACCTTAGTTGTATACCACTTGGCTTTACTCAGACCCGTAAGGCCGGCCCCCAGATAAAACATAAGCCCAATACCCACTGTCAGCCAACCCTCAATGAAGTGCCGTTTAGACGGGGGTACCAGCAGGCAATCGGGCAAATTAGCACGCCAGTACAGATAGCTCCAAACCAGACCGATAGCTGCGATGAGTGATATAAGACCTGCGCATATTTTGGTCGCCAGTATCGTTGTCCTCCGAGTTGAACGATGTAAAGTGAAACCCCACGTCCCCTTAAAGTCGGCAACCCAGAATTGGCGCACACCAAGCGCAAGTCCAAGCCCTACAGCCAAGATAAATACCAATCCACCAACATCACCAATCGGATACTTTACGAAGTCGTAGCCATAAACTTCCGAATAACGCTCGAAAACCCGATACTGATACTCTAACCGGTACTCTGGGCCAGGCCGAAGCATAAGACTGCCGAAAATCAGCAAAAGTGCCGCCGCCGAAACCGCCCACGGCAGGCATTCACGAAGCTCTTTTTTCAGTAACGCCAGGAATCTCATATTAGATTTCCTCCCATCTGAATGGTTTTGTTTGGCCGGCCGGTGCGGTATATTCGATGAACTGGTCTTCGAGATTCATATTCACTGCCTGATAGTCCAAAACTCCTGCTGAGGCTGACCATTCGGCAATTTTTTCATCCGTAGTGCCGACCAAAACCAGCTCAAGTTCCTTTTCACTGGTTTTACAGTGCAGCAGTCCATCGATATCAACTTTTGTGGGCGGTGGCTGGCTAAAAACAAGTTTGACCTTCTTAACTGCACATCTGAATTGTTCCTGCGAGCAGTCGGCTCTTATGACTCCTTTGTCAATGACCAGGATTCTGTCGGCAACACGCTCGACGTCGCCGAGGATATGGCTTGAGAAAAAGATGGTTCTGCCCTGGTGCATAATAAGCTGAATCATTCCCTGGAGGAACTGCCGCCTTATCGCAGCGTCAAGCCCCAGTGTTGGGTCGTCCATTATCAGAAGCTCCGGATTTGGGGCCAGGGCAAGTGCCAATGAAACCTGTGCCCGCTCGCCGGTTGAAAGGTTCTTTATCTTTTGTTTTCTCGACAGTCCGAAGTATTCAATCATATCCCCGAAGAATCCCTCATCCCACTGGCCGGGGAAAAACGTGCTCTGGAATTTCGCTGCCTCGGCGATTGTCATCCAGCGAATCAGCCGATGACCCTCGGATACGTAGCCGATTCGCTGACGAATCGCCGGTGTCAGATTCCGAGAGTCGCACCCGAGCAGACTTGACGAGCCGGCGGTCGGTTTCAAAAAACCGAGCATAATCTTTATTGCTGTTGTTTTGCCTGAGCCGTTTCTGCCGACGAAGCCGCAGATGCATCCTCGCGGGATTTTTACTGTCATATTGTCCAGCGCCAGTGTGCTGCCGTAATATTTGGTAAGTCCCTGTGTTTCCAAAACCATATCAGTCATTTTTTCCTCTTTTCTGCTTTCCGGTTTTTGTAAATTTTGTCAGTCGGCTTTTGAACATCGAGATTACCTCTTCGGGCCCCAGGCCTAAGTTTAGCGAACGTGCGATGAGCGTGTCCATTCGCTCGGCAAGAATATTAACGTCGGTTGCGTCTTTGCTTCGCAGCTTCGGGTCGGCGGCAAAGGTTCCTGAGCCGGTCTTTGTGGTGACTAATCCGCTTTGCTCGAGAATTGTATATGCGCGTGCGACCGTGTTGGGGTTTATGACAAGCTCAGAAGCAAGCTTTCTAACGGCTGGCAATTTGTCGCCTGCGACAAGCTGACCTTTGGCCATCGCCTCGCCGACCTGTTCGACAATCTGCACGTAGATAGGCTCGTCAGAACCGGGCGTTATTTGTATCCAAAGTGCCATTGGAACCTACTTTCCATTTTATCCGCTTGTGGCGGATTGTTTATCTCACAGCTGCTTATCATTTCTGTCGGCAAAGGTGTATTAGTATCATTAGTACATTATGTATTATTTGCCGAGATGATGCAAGAGTATTTTGCAAAAAATTAGGAATTTTTTGAGATTTTTTCGGGGGCGATTAGGGGTAGTTTGAAAACGTTCGTAACCATTTATGCCGCAAGGAGATACGCTATAGTTAAGCGTTAATGAGCGGAGGAGTACGATGAGTGAATGCGGTCATGTATCCACACATCTACGCATCTACTCATCATTGCCCTGCTGAGGTGGCGTCGGTTATTTGCAGTTGAAGGATCCGTAGAGTTTCGCTGCTGATTTTTGCCTTTTCGCTTATTCTGATAGGCCGGAGCCATATTATTTTTTCACTGTCGGCGATAACGAGCATTTTCTGGCGCAATTGCTGTGGTATTTTTGCAGCCGTTACGAATTTGCCAAGTTTTTTTTCGCCCGCAAGTCCCAATGGCCAGAATCTGTCACCGGCCCTTCGGGAACGAACTGTCAAAGGGAGTTTCAACTTATCGAAATCGAATCGTTCGATGGATTTATTCTTCTCTGCCTTGAATTTTTTGATATCAGAATCGTTGGCCTCGGAAACGATTGCATCTATCAGATAATTGCCGAATCTCGTCTTTCCCGGAATCTTCAGCGAGACAGCCCCCTTGATATGCTCGGCTGTTGTGGTCTTTCTTTCAGCTTGTCTGCCGTTTGTCTGGCGGAGACGCTCAAAAATCAATGCTCCGTATTCGTGCTGGACTATAAATCCGAGGGGAAGTTCGAGTTTTCTGCCGCTGATATTTTGCTTTGCTAATCGCAGTATCTTTTCGTAATGTTGCTGGGTTAGATTTCTTTCACTGCTGCCGAGTGAGGTTAGACCTTTGCGGACAAGCTCAATCTTTACCGGCTCCGGCTGATTCGAAAAAATTTCCAGGTCGAACTTTATTTTATCACCGTAGCACTCGGCAAGTTCCGGCCAGGCCTTTTCTGCTGCTTCGCAGACCAAATCGTGAAATCGCTTGGCTGATTGTGACAGGCGGAATAATTGTTCGACAATACTATTTTTGCATTCCTGCTGCAGAGCCGGCATCAGCCGATGCCGGATGAAGTTACGCCTGTAGGTACACTGATAGTTTGTGTGGTCGACACGCCATTTCAGGTTCCGCTTATTCAGATACTGAAGAATTTCATCTCTGCTGACGCACAGCAGGGGCCTTACGAATCTGATGTTCTCGGCAAAAACTCGTGTAGGCCAAATCCCGCCGAGTCCGCGGAAGCCTGTCCCCCGGGCCAGCCGGTGCAGAATGGTTTCAGCATTGTCATTTTTATGGTGGCCCGTTGCTATGCAGTTGCAGTTGCCGGCCTTTGCGATATCGAGCAGGCTTTTCAGCCGTAACTGTCGGGCTGCGGTTTCAATTGACAGTTTATTTTTGTGGGCAAAGCCTCGCACATCAATCCGCCGCGTCTCTACCGGCACATTTAGGCGCCGGGCTTCTTCGATAACAAATTTTTCGTCTGCGTCGGCTTCCGCCCCTCGTAGTTGATGGTTTATGTGTGCGCAGACAAAATTACCTTCGAAAAGCCCTTCAGTTTTTAGCGACTGAATCGTGTGCAGAAGGGCAATTGAGTCCGCTCCGCCGGAAACTGCCAGTAAGATTTTGTCTCCAGAGCAAAAGAGCCCATTTTTTTTCGCAAAGCCGGCTATGTTTTTCTCAAATCTTGTTAACATCCTTCATACTTGTACGCCTGTGGCGTATAAAAAACGGGCCTGACGTTTAGCCAGACCCGAAACCATAACTAAGAAATTTTTTCGCGAAGTTTTGTAAATTTTACCTGTCGTTAGTTGCTCTATTCGCTTTTGCTTAGTATCGCAATTCGTTCTTCGACAAATTTTTTCTCGTCCTCGGTCAGACCGCCTTTTTTGATGGCCTTTTGGTAAAGCTCGAGGGCTTCACCTCTGCGCGACAGATGCTGGTCGAGGATATATGCTGCCTTGAACTCGGCCAGGTACGGCGTCTGCGGGTCCCATTGATACGTCCTCTGGTAGTATAGCAGGGCTATCGTATAATCCTTGAAGTGTTCATGGATACCGGCGGCCCTGAATACAGCGTCATCTATCTTGTCACTTGTGGGGTATCTTTTTATCACTTCATTGTATTTCCCCAGCGCTACCCGCAACTGGTCGTCATCGATAATGATAATAAATCTTTTTGCCAGCTTTTCTCGTCGCACTGCATCGTCATACAGATAGTTCGCCATCTCGATGGAGGCCGTGGGTTTTAGATTTGGCCCGGCGACACTCGCCTCAATGATATAGTGGTATTGTCGCGTCTTGTCGAGCGTTTTGAGTTCTTTTTGGGCCCAGGCCAGCTTCATATCGTTGCCGGTATTGGTGTAGTGGTCTACGAGCGCTTTAAGAGTTCGGCGATACGCCTCGCGGTTAGTCGCGACCTGTTCGATAATATCGGTTTCAGCCGGCGTCTGGGGCTGGATTACTGGAGCGGGTGCGAGCAACTTTTTTTCGCCTTGGGGTACAACTTTGCCTTGCCCGCTGTCGGGGCCGTAACAGCCGACCAGCACCTGCAGGGAAACTATAAGTACTACGGTCAGAATTGTTCTTGCCATAATGGCCTCCTTTCAACCAACGCAGAATACTTTAGTGACTTAAAAACACCTTCACAACCCGCCGCTGAAAACTGCGAGTCGTAAGTCTCTGCGGACGTGTGTATTATCCCTCACATGCCGCAGCGGTCAATTATCAATTAAAATACCATCTCGTCAAGTGCAAACATTCAAAAAAATGGGCTTGGCGCTTTGGCGTGATTATGCTATCGGTGTAATAGCGAAGCACAGCTATCGGGGAATTTCAGTTCCAGACTCTGAAAAAGGAGCTTGTATTATGTCCGAGAGTTATGACTGTATTGTGGTTGGTGCCGGACCAGCTGGGCTTGGCGCTGGTCTTTATACCTCACGCGACAGGTTCAGAACATTGATACTCGAAAAATTCTCACCTGGCGGCCAAATCAGCACCACCGACAAAATCGAAAACTACCCCGGCATCGAACAAATTGACGGCCCGGGCCTGATTGAAAAAATGAAAAAGCAGGTCGCCAGTTTCGGCGCGGAAATAAAGACCGGTTCCGAGGTCACAAAACTTCAGAAACGCCGCGACGGCGGTGTCGCTGTCTTTTGTGATGCTGAGCAGTATATCGCAAGGGTTGTTATTCTCGCACCCGGAAGCAGTTACCGAAAACTCGGCGTCCCGGGCGAAGAGGAATTCCACAGCGCCGGTGCCGGTGTCAGCTATTGTGGAACCTGTGATGCGCCGTTTTTTAAGGGTAAGCGAGTTGTCGCTGTTGGCGGCGGTAATACCGCCCTCGAAGAGACGCTGCACCTGACAAAGTATGCCGATAAAGTCACACTGATACACCGCAGGGATGAATTCAGAGCGACCAGAGTGGTGGTCGAGGAGCTTTTGAAAAAAGTCAATGAGCGCGATTCTAACCTGACTGCAAAGTACAACACCGTGGCAACCGCTATACGGGGCAAAGACAAAGTCCAGTCCATTACGCTCAAAAACCTTAAAACCGGCCAGGAGCAGAATTATCCCTGCGACGGCATATTTATATTTATTGGTATGGTGCCGAATACCGGCTTTCTGAAGGGTTTTGTAGAGTTGGCCGAAAACGGATTCATCAGGTGCGACTGCGGCTATCTTCGGACAAGTGTTCCGGGCGTGTTCGTTGCAGGTGATTGTCGGATAGGCGCAGCTATGCAGCTGGCAACAGCCGTTGCCGACGGCGTTACAGCCGCTATGATGCTAAGGCACTATTTCAGAGACCCGAAATGGTGGAACGAGCCCGTCAGTGGTTTGCTTCAACCGGGGAGCTGGTAGAGCAGTTGATACCAAAATTAAGTCGGCGGTTAGAGTAATTTGTTGATGGCGGCAGTGAGGTCTTTTTTGCTGGTTAAGCCGACCCATTTCTTCTGCACCTGTCCGTCTTTGAACAGGATAGTCGTTGGTATTGCGTTTATCCCGAACTCGATAGCGCTGTCGCGGGCCTCGTCGGTATTGAGTTTGCAGATTTTTGCTTTACCTGAGTATTCATTCGCAATTTCCTCGATGATAGGCGCCAGCATCTTGCACGGCCCGCACCAAGGCGCCCAGAAATCCACGAGAACAGGTATATCAGAGTTGTGAACAACTTCGTCAAAAGATGCGTCGGTCAGCTCAATTGCATTTCCAGCCATTATCCTTACCTTTCCAAAGCAGCGATTGAGAAGCGAAGGTATTCTATCTATGAAACCCCCCTATGTCAAACCCGAATTTGTATTTTTCTGTTCTTGGGGCAAAAGTTCGGTTTTTTTCTCGGCCGGCAGCTCGGCGATTGGCACAGGCGGCTGCTTTTGTTGCTGGGTTTGGGCAGCCCCCCGCACATTATCGGCTTCAGCGGAGGCAAGGATTGCTTTTTGGACAGCCTGTTCAGCCGGTTCATCGGTCAGTGCCCGCAGATAAAGCTGCTCGGATGTCCCGGACTGCTCAACCGTTACCAGCGTTTCTCGAACCAGTTCAAGAATTGCCAAAAATAGTCCCACCATTACCACCCGATTCTCGCTGGATTCGAAGATTCGTTCAAACTTTGTCACACCTTCGGTTTGAAGCCGATGCAGAATCTCTATCTGATACAGGTCGATGGGGGTCTCATCGGTAATATGACTTATGTCAATATTTATGCTGGTGGCCTTCATAATAGAGTCAAAGGCCTCCAGCAGGTCCCATACGCTGACCTGTTCAATGTCGACCGCAGGCTCGGCGTTTGGTTTAAGCTGTTCTATGATGGTGGCAGGCCGCGAGAAGCGATGACTCGCATCTTCAGCGGCGTCGCCCAGCAGATTGGCGGCATCCTTGAACTTCTTGTACTCCAGAAGCTGGCGGATAAGTTCCGCACGCGGGTCAGCCAGCTCGTCAGCCTGGAGTTGGTCGAGTTCAGCTCTGGGCAGCAGCATTGCTGATTTTATTTGCATCAGTGTCGCCGCCATTACCAGAAAGTCGCCCGCCAGGTCAATGTCAAGGCTCTTGAGTATCTCGATGTAACGGATGTACTGGTCGGTTATCTTGGCGATGGGGATGTCATAGATATCCACTTCTTCTTTGCGGACAAGGTATAGCAGCAGGTCCATCGGCCCGGCGAATATCTCAAGATTTACACGATAGTCAGCCACGCTTAGACTCCCAATCCCACGGCCTTTCTCGCACGGGCGAGTGTTTTGGATGCCACTGCTTTTGCCCGTGCCGCTCCTTTGGCGAGAATTTCTTTGACATAGTCGATATTACTTTCAAGCTCCGCTCTTTTCTGTCGAAATGGCTTGAAGTACTCAATCGTCAGCTCTGCGAGGCGCTTCTTTGCGTCGCTGTAGCCCATACCTCCGCTGCGGTATCTGTTCTCCCACTCGCTTAGTTCTTCCGGTGAGGCAACTAACTTCAGGAGCGCGAACACGTTGCATTTCTCCGGGACTTTGGGTTCTTCGACCGGTGTGGAGTCGGTAACAATTTGCATAATCTTTTTTCGGATGCTTTTTTCCGGCTCAAATATCTCGATGGTATTGCCGTATGTTTTACTCATTTTTCGACCGTCGATGCCGGGCACCACCGCTACGGATTCGATGATGTATTCCCTCGGGATGGTGAAAGTTTCGCCGTAGCTGTTATTGAATCGGATGGCGATGTCTCGTGCGACCTCAATATGTTGTTTCTGGTCAGCCCCCACCGGAACAAGGTCGCTTTCGTAGATGAGGATATCGGCTGCCTGAAGGACAGGATATGCAAACAGGCCGTGATTTGGGCTCAGGCCCTGTGCGACTTTGTCCTTGTAGCTCGTGCACCGCTGCAATAGGCCCATTGGCGTAATGCAGGAAAGCAGCCACGCAAGCTCGGTTACCTCCGGCACATCCGATTGTCGCCAGAAAACGGTTTTCTCGGTATCTAAGCCCAGTGCGATGTAATCCATCGCCACATTTAGGCTGTGCTTGGCAACGTCGGCCGGCGACGGATTACTTGTAAGTGCGTGGAAATCGGCAATGAAATAGAAGCAGTCGTGTTCATTTTGTAGTTGGAGGTGCTGGCGCATTGCGCCGAAATAGTTACCGATATGAAGTCGGCCGGTCGGCTGTATGCCGGACAGAACACGCAAAGCTATTCTCCTTGACTGAAGCGCAGTGCTGTTGGGACATAACACTACAGAAAACCTCGCGTAAAGGTAATGCCAACCGGCGGAATTGTCAAGAGTTTTGCCGAAGTCTGCTTCGTCGCGGTATTTACAAGCAGGGCCTTTCTGATATACTCGATTACCGTTATGGCAGAGATTGAAGAAAATTCAGTTGGTATTGTTGAGACAAAAACCATACGGATTGTCGAGCCGGATGAATCGCTCGAGCTGGAGTGTGGAAAAACGCTGGCCCCCATCGACGTGGCCTACGAAACGTACGGAAAACTTAACAATGCACAGGACAATGCCGTTTTGATTTGTCATGCGCTCAGTGGCAATGCCCATGTCGCTGGCCGAAATAGCCCCGACGACAAAAAGCCCGGCTGGTGGGACGTTATGATTGGGCCCGGCAAAGGTATTGACACAAATAAGTATTTCGTTATTTGCTCGAATTTCCTCGGCGGCTGCAGCGGAACCACGGGCCCATCTTCGATAAATCCGAGGACAGGCAAACCTTACGGCCTGGACTTCCCCATTATAACCGTCGCCGATATGGTCAGGGTCCAGAAGCTGCTGCTGGATAAGCTCGGTGTAAAACAACTCCTCGCAGTCATCGGCGGCTCAATCGGCGGTATGCAGGTCCTCGACTGGGCGATTCGATACCCCGATTTCGTCAGGGCTGCTTTGCCAATCGCAACTACAACTCACCTCAGTGCTCAGTCGATTGCTTTTGATACCGTAGGTCGAAATGCGATATTGGCAGACCCCAATTTTAGCGGTGGAAATTATGATGATGAAAAGTCTCCCGACAGAGGCCTGAGCATAGCTCGTATGATTGGTCATATAACATACCTGTCCGAGCAGGGTATGCGCGAAAAGTTCGGCCGGAAACTCCGGGGTTCTGACCAGTATAGTTACGATTTTAATTCGGAATTTGCCGTCGAAACGTACCTCGATTATCAGGGCCAAAGCTTCGTGGAAAGGTTCGATGCCAATAGTTATCTTTATATAACCAAGGCATCAGACTACTTCGACCTCGAAAAAGATTATGGCTCATTAGCCGAAGCCTTTGCCGGTACCAAAAGCAGGTTCCTGATAATCAGCTTTGCAAGTGACTGGCTCTTTACGCCTGAGCAGTCCAAGGCAATAGTCGATGCACTTGCTGCCGTCGGCAAAGATGTCAGCTATTGCAACATCGCTTCGCCCTACGGTCACGACGCATTCTTATTGGAGCCGGAAACGCTCGGCTCATTTATCAGCGGCTTTCTCGACGCCACACATCAGCCCGCAATAAAGCGGCAGTATGTGCCGCATATAGTTGCAGAGCAGCTTCACCACGTCCGCCTCGACTATGAGTTGATAGAATCGCTGATAGAGCCTGACAGCAGGGTTCTGGACATCGGCTGTGGTGATGGCCAGTTGTTGGCCAATCTCGCTGTGGACAAAAACATAAAGGCTGAAGGTATTGAGCTTGACCAGGACCTTGTTTTGGCCTGCGTAAATCGGGGACAACCTGTTATCCAGCGTGACGTCGAACGCGGCTTGGAAAACTACGCAGATAAAAGTTTCGATTATGTGATATTGTCGCAAACGATGCAAACCTTGAAAAATCCCAAAAAGGTCTTTACCGAATTGCTGCGTGTCGGCAAAAAAGTGATTGTCAGTTTCCCTAATTTTGCGCACTGGCGTTGCAGGATGCAGCTGTTCTTCCTCGGCAGGGCTCCGCTTACTCCACACTTGCCTTTCGATTGGCACGACTCCTCGAACATTCATTTTCTTTCGCTGAAGGATTTTGACCGCTTCTGTGAAGAGTTATCTGTCAAAGTGGAAAAGAGAATCCCGTTGGGCAAGATGCGCCTCGGCTTGGTAAAATTCGCCCCCAATCTGCTCGCTGAGCAGGTAATTTACGTAACAAGCAAAGATTAATTCTTCGGTGCAATCTCAAAAATATTTAGCCCCCAGGCCTGCCCTGGGGGTTCTCTGTTCTATTTAGCCCTGGGTTTCACCCAGGGGTGCCCGCGCCTGCCCTGTGGGATGCGTCGTATGCTATCCCATCGGGGCGAGGAACGCTTTTTATTTAGCCCCCACCCCGCAATTTATTGCGCGGGTTTTCCGTCAAGCCACAAGGGCCGAGCGACGTGCGACGATTATATGCTGCCTCCATTGGTGCTGGGGGCATTGTCGAAGGGCTGAATGTCCGAGTGCGAAAACTGTAACGGTCAAAATTTCGATAGAAAGACTTGAAAAAATTTAAGCATCAATAGGATACTCTTCTCCAAAAGGAGGGTCTATCTCAATAACCTCAGAACTATAATAAGGTTTTCCCTGGAATAGCATGAATATCAATCCTTTATAACCAGTATACGCTTCATCTTTAGCCGCTTTCATTAATTCAGAAAGGTCAGCTTTTTCGGAAAGGTCAAGTTTGTTGATCTCCTCGTATTTTCTCTTGGAAATATATGCTGCGTCGTCTAAGATGATTAGTCCTTCAATAGTGTCTCTCTCCCATATTTCTTTTTCTAAATTTCCTTCGTTGTCGTATTGTTTCGTCTGAGTATAAAGACTTCCCCTATTGACCCTGTAGGTTCTGACCTCCCTTTTGGGAGTATATTCGATATCCAAACTGCCTTCCGTCATAAAGTCTCCGATATGAATACGTTTATCCGGGATTTCTCATTTACCATTAGTCTCATTGAATTCAATCAATCTCGTCCCTTAAATTACGAAACTTGCGTGAAAAAAGCAAGTGTTTTTACCATTTTTCGGCAAATCTAATGACCTCACGGCAGATGCCTCAATCGCCTTCCATTTTCCCTTCGTGGCCGCGTTAAGTGATGGTAATCCATATAACCAGACTGCAACCAAAAGGTTAATAGTGCGTAAAATCACAAAAAATGTAACGTATGCGACAGTTATGTAGGCTGGGGCTTGCCTGCCCTCGAGTGTCGTAGTCGGGGGCCCCACCAATTCTACTCAATCCAAAAGCCCTTGGGTTTATCCCAGGGGTCATCATTACGGTTAGCCCCCAAGCCACGTCTTGGGGGTTGACACCAATCCCTCGTCCAATTCAATGCATAACGGGAATCTCAGTGGACCGGCGGATTTTCTGGTTCTGCCTTATTGGCTTTTGTCTCTCCCTCTTGGAGCTTTCTCCTCTCACAAGATGTCAATGGACGAGGGGGGAGACTATTCAATACTGGCTGGATTTCAGCAGGTACACATAAGCCGAACTCTTCATAGTACCGTTGGACGTACCAAAATGAACTGAGACGGGCTTCGGTATCACCCCACAGGGAATCAGCAGCCGCAACACACTGCCGGATACTGGCTTCAGCGTTCTTAACAAGCTCTTCTTCACGTCCAGCTCGAATCATGAAGGCGGTATTGGTCACATCAAGGATTCGTAAGTAGTATTGGTCCCGAAACATTACGGAGTATCGCCACGCAATCAGACCGCCGAATAAAATGGCACCGGCCAGAAAACCAAATGCGAAAAGCCCCAGAACTTTTAGCTTTCCTTTTTGGCTTGCCATAGTATCCATAGTATTTCTCCCGCACAACATTATTATACAACACGATACCTATGGTACAAGTTTCCACTGATCTTATCCTGCCATTATACCAATATCAAACCGGCGGCTTTCAGGGCGTCTATGTGGAACCGCATGTTAGAGTTCATTCCTCAGTTGATTTAACTCATCTTCAAATGGTTTTAGTTCCTCAGGTTTATCATTACCAAAGAAACTTTGAATCCTTAAAGATGATTCAAGCAAGATGCCAGCTGTGGAATCAAGATGCACTGCAAAATCCGATACAGACTGGTTTTTGTATCCAACAACCGAATAGTCGTCGCAACTTTGATTTATTTCTATATGACGGTTCACTAATGCCCGAATATCGTTATGGGCTTCACTACATAAGAAATTATACAGTGATGAATACTCATGGGCCATACCTGCCTTTTCAAAACGCTGATAGACCGCTAAAGGAACATACCCATTATTCTTTAGCCTATCTAGTTCGGTTTTGTGTTCGTTTATTTCAGAATCCAGATCTTTCCATTCTGAGTATTGGGACAAAAAAGGATTCGAGTTATTTTTTGCTTGGTCTAGCACTTTTATCCATTCGTAATGAAATTTCGCTTGCATGTAGTTCACGTAGGATTCATCGCAACTCATATTTTTAAAATCAACAAAAGCTTCAAGAAAAGATCTGAATAAAGCCGGAATGCCAGCAAATCGTCTTTTATCAACCAGTGTAACAATGCAACTTGTCAACTCGATTAGGCTTATATAGAGCCCTATGAGATAGAGTTGGCTTGGAACACGTTTATCAAAACGTATTCTTTTTGTAAGCTCTACCGATGAGTCGTGAAGCCTTTTGAGATAATCAAGTATCTGAGACATATATCTTATGTGCCCTCTAACATAACAATATCCACCATTTTTGCTGAACAATTGCCGACAACGTCGGCCTCAACAAAACGAAATACAGCATACAACGAAATACGATATACGCGATACGCACGACGAAAAATCCGGTCGTTTTAAGTTTACTTTACCGGAAATAAATTGTCAACATTGAAACAGCGTACAGCCCTTCGACACGCTCAGGACAGGTCTCGTGAAGTGTATCTCGCGTGGATTCCTGCTTTCCGAAACGGGCTCTCCGCTTCACTTCGTGTCGCAGGAATGACAGAAGAGATTGCCGCCCATTCGACTTCGCTCAGGGTAAACTTTCGGCCTCGCAATGACAAAACCCCGTCATCAAGATGACGGGGCTAAACATTCTTGAGAACCCGCCGGATAAACCGGCGGGCTTTTGGATTAAACATTACTTACCGCTCCGGAATTTTGCGGGTACTTCGAGGCCGTGGTCGGCCATCAGTTTTGAATCCCACATTATTTCTTGGCTGTGGCCGTCGGCGATGATGCGCCCGTTGTCGAGAAGAACAGCCCTTTCGGCAACCGCAGCTGCGAAATTCATATCGCAGGTCGCTATGATTAGCGTCTGAGGTAAGCCGGCGAGCAGCATTATAAGGTTATTGCGGTTTCTTGGGTCCAGACCGCCGTCGGGTTCATCAAGAGTAATAATCTCGGGTCTCATTGAGAGTATAGTTGCTATCGCCGCTGCGCGTTTTTGGCCGGCCGAGAGATGATGAGGAGCTTTGTCAGCCATATCAGTTAGGCCAACCGTTTTTAGCGCATCAGCCACGCGGGATTTTACCTCTCCAGCTTCAAGCCCCATATTCAATGGGCCAAACGCTACGTCCTCGAACAAATTTGGCATAAATAGCTGGTCGTCGGGGTCCTCAAGACAGGAGCCTGCCATTGTACGAATCTGTTTCAAAGTCTTCTTAGTGACTTCCAGCCCGTTAATTAGCACTTTACCTGTGCCTTTCAAGAACCCTCCCATCGCAAGAAGCAGTGTCGATTTCCCTGCTCCATTAGGGCCTATCAAAGCAACCTTTTGGCCGTGTTCCACACTTAAAGTTATGTCGCTCAGGGCTATTGTGCCGTCGTGGTACTTGTATGAAAAATTCTTTATTTCAATCGCTTTCGCCATTAAAGAATCCTACTGCAAAATCGGCCTCACAAAAAAGTACAACAGCAGTATGAAAGATACGGCGACGAAGCCAAACCATACGTCGCGGTGATGGATTCGTGATTCTGAAAGGCTGTGCCAGTTCCCATCGAAACCCCGGCCCTGCATCGCAATGTTTATATGTTCAGCCGTCTCTATGCTGCGTATCAGCAGCGAGCCAACCATAGCGGCTGCGATTTTAAGCTCAGGTTTAAGGCCGAGATTTCGCAGTTTTCGTCCTGCTCTCGCCCGCAGTATGCGGCCGGCCCGGTCAATGAGGACGAATATGTAACGGTACAGCAGGCCAAGTTGAATAAGCAATAGCTTCGGCACTCCCAACCTGCCCAGACCGGTGAGTAAATCTCCGAATCGAGTGGTGGAAACCAGAGCAATCAGAGCCAGCATTGTAACGGCAAACTTTCCAAGAATGGCGAAGCATCGCATCCAGCCGACTGAAGTTTGCAAAACAAGCGGGCCAAAAGCGACAACGAGGGGGTTTTTATCATACAGCGGACAGCTTAACGCCAGAACTAAAACAAATGGGCTAACCAGCAGTACTTGTTTGAAGGCAAATCGCAGCGGAATCTTAGCCAGCACCAGTACCGTAAAAGGTCCGACTGCACAGCAGGTCAAAATGCTCACTGAAGTACGGGACAGGGATAAAACCATCACGGTAAAGACAAGTGTAACAAGAAACTTTACCCTGCTGTCGAGTCGATGAATGATTGAGTCCTGATAGGCAAATTTATCAATGTGCGCGTGATGCATGTTTCATATCTCACATTTTTTCCGGAGACCATTTTTTCTCAGAATCGATGCTGTCAGCCAGATAAACCCCATCGTAACCGCAGAGCCGACCACAGCCGCAAAGCTTGTCCAGCCCTTCGAAGTCACGGTCGACGCGCCCCGCACAGAGTAATCAGGCAGCGGCGCGTATTTTGACTGCAATTGGTCAACAGCGGCGATTGTGGAATTTTCATTGGATACAATCGGCTTGAAGTCTGGCTGGTCGGGTCTTTCAGCATAGCTCCATTCCAGGCCGTCAGGCAGGCCGCAGGCAAGTAAAGAAAGCCCCGCACCAGTAACAATAGTAAAGACCACGAATGTTACGAGCACCGCTTTTTTACTTAATCTGACTTTACCAGCTGAAGCGCCGACAATCATATCGCCTCTGACCTGCTGCAGGTATCCCAGCACCGTCAGAGTAATCAGACCTTCAACAGTGCCGACCAGAAAGTGGACGCCAATCATCGTTATCAGGAAAGTTGAGAATGGAACTACCAATACACCGGATAGTGCTGCCTCTATCGGGACAAGAGTCGCGCCTGCTTCGACGGCAAGCAGACATGCCAGCATGGCCCCGGTGTATGTCCGCAAACTGCTGAACCGCCCGGCGGTTATTGCCCTATACAGAAAATAACCGACGTAAGACGGGACAAGGCCCATATTTATGATATTACACCCCAGAGCAAGGAGGCCGCCATCCTGGAAAATAAGGCACTGAATAATCACCACCGAGGATATCACGATTGCTCCGGCGTGTGGGCCTAAAATGATAGCCAGCAGCACTGCTCCGACCATGTGTCCACTTGTCCCGGGCATTGCGGGAAGCTGAAAGTTGACCATTTGCGCAGCAAAAACAAACGCCCCGAGGATACCCATCAATGCGAACTTATCTGACGTGATAATCTGCCTGACCTTCCTGCATATAAGGCCCAGGGCAGCCCCGGCTATTGCCAGTGTCCCCGCCGCAACCGGCACCGACAGTAATTCGTTGGCCATATGCATAATAAAATCCTCCTGTCACTAATTAACTCTTATCGCCGCACTTCTCAAGCAAATTGGTAAAACCTTAAAAACAGATTTGTGCTCGTACACCCAGAACAACCGCATCGCTGGCTGAGCCAGACCCACCCGGATTAGCTACATACTGAATGGCAGGACTTAAATGGAACCAGGGTGTAACCTGAACGTTGTAGTAGACTTCCAGTACGCTTTCGGAATCTTCCGTATAGGTCAAGTTGGCAAAATCGGAAAAGAAGCCCTGAGCAAAACCTGCACCAAGCACATCGTCATCACGACCTTCCAACAGACCGTGATACTGAAAACCAAAGCTCCAGAAATTGGCAATATCGTTTCTCTTGCTGTCAGCATAGCCGTACCTGAAGAACGCACCGAGTCCCTGGCTGTCCTGCAAGTCGTCGTTCTCCTTAAGCAACATCTGGTCACAACTAAGATAAAAGCCTACATCATCACGATATTTCTTGGCGCCGTCTGAATTTGCCTTCGGCTGTGGGTCATTCCAAAGCCCCACTCGATATGCGCCCTGCAAGGGGCCATTAACTGAATCCAGCTTTGGGGTAATACCGGTTTCAAAGATATAGAAGAAATAGGCTTCATCGCAGAATGTTGTTCTAAAGCCGGTTTCCCTATAGTCGGCCTGGGCATCGGCTACGGCTGCTGAAACGTACCAAGGGCCGACCGGACTGTAATGAACAGCTGCACCAAGACCATTATCAGGAAAGGGAATGGTCGGGTTGTTGATAAGCGCCCCGTTAAGAAACTGAGTGGTTTCGTCATTGGCGAAGCTACTGCAGTCAAATGAGACGGGGCAGTTGTGATGCTCGAATCCGCCGGTAAGGTCCATCTTACCAATTCTTAGATGAATTGTTTCATCTGCGAAAACCTGCTCATACCAAAATTCGGTAATATCCATGGTGCGTCTGGGGGCAGCATCGCCATTTACGCCGAATGCACTGCCTACAGAGGGTGCATTGATGCCACCGGATTTTGACCACTTCCCCTCAGTAAGTATATATAAGCGGCCACCTTCAACACCCAAGAGCTTTTGAAGGTTTGCTGAAAGCTCCAAATCATAGCTGCCTGAAAAACGTCCTGCCCGGCGGTGTGTGCTGATGCCGCCGCGAAGATTCTGCTGATAGATATTTGTAACACCGAGGTTTATCTCTATACCCTTATCCGCCAGCCTGTCATTTAACCCGAAAAAACCATCCGTCAGGGTCTTTCTTTCTCGGATGTCGTGGATATGGTTCTGTTCGCTGCCAGATCGGCAGATCTCTGCGAATACCAGCAAGGTTGTAATGCTAAAAAATACATATTTTTTCATATTTCTTCCTTCGCTGTGCGGAAATGGCATCTGAGTTTGCGCATAAAAATATATTAATCGTGCTACCAAGTCAATATAAAATTTGGCTCTTTCAAAAAAATCTTTATCAGATAAAATAGCTTTTAACTGATTGGAATTGGTATGTTGGCTCTGCTGCCGTTACAGGAGAACGAAAATGAGTCAGATTGAGCGAATAGGGGTGTCGGTAGATAAGAAGCTGTCTTTGCCCAGCCAAAGGCAGGTCTGGTTGCCTTTTGCTGTTCTGACTGACCGTAGGGTTTTTGTCACTCACCATAGATTGGCAAATCTTATTTTTTACGGAAATTGTTGTTGACAGAGGGGCTGCAATGGTTTAAGTTATTAGCATATGCTAATAACTATGAAGGTGTCCGATGGCTAGACCTTTCAGATGCAGATGTGTACGGTGCATGCCAGGAACGAATTATTTCAAACCAAGAGGTATTCCTCTAACTACTCTTGAAGAGGTTAATTTGACGGTAGATGAATTTGAGGCAATCAGGCTTGCTGACCTGGAGGGTTTATATCAGGAAGAGTCCGCGAAAAAAATGGAGATTTCACGGCAGACATTTGCAAACATCATAAATTCTGCGCACAAAAAAATTGCTGAGGCAATAGTAAAGGTAAAGGCAATAAGAATAGAAGGAGGTGTTTATAAAATGGCAGAAATGCGAAAGTTCAACTGTTACGATTGCAAACATGAGTGGGATATCCCTTATGGGACAGGTAGGCCGCAGAAGTGTCCCCAGTGTGAAAGCAAAAATATTCACAGAGCAGAAGAGGATAGAGGTTATGCTAGGGCAGGCAGAGGGCGAGGCCGTTGTGGTAGACCTTGGTAGCGAATACAGTCGCTAATCGTCTTTGAACATTATAAAGGAGTAAAAAATTATGAGAATATGTATACCTACAGAAACCGACGTGGGGCGGAAAGCAATAGTATATGCTCATTTCGGTAGCGCCCGTACTTTACAATCTATGACAGCGAAAAAGATGCATTCGAAGTAATTGACAACTCTAACCAGCATCATGCTCATGGAACATGTCATCCCCTGGAAGCGCTAAATAGCAAACATATTGATGCTGTGGTATGTGGCGGCATGGGTGCGAGAGCTGTTTCAGGACTTAACGGAAGCGGGATAAAGGTATATAGGGTAGTTGGGGGAACGGTTGAAGAAACAATCGAAAAGTGGAAAGATGGCAGCTTTGAGGAGATTACCGTAGAGAACGCCTGTAGTGAGCACAGGTGCCACTGATTGATAGGCCGGCAGGATGTGCTCATCGCGCCCGCTTTAACTTTGGAAGTCAAGTAACTGGCTCATGGGTGTCTTAATGGTTACAGGCATCGCGTCTTCGAAGCCACTTTGAAGGCGGTATGCTGAGCTTCTGGTGTGTAGGGCTTGAGAGCCAACGGACAAACCTTTGGAGGGGAGGAACTTTGTAAAGCCTACTTCTTCCTTTGATTTATTGATACTTAGAAAGTATAATATTGAACACCATGAGAAAACTATCATTAATTCAACTGAAAGAAAACCAAAAGGCTAAAGTATTGGAAATTTCTGGTGGTAGAATTCTGCAACACAAAATGATGAGTATGGGTATTTATCCTGGCAGAGAGATTACGAAACTGAGCCATTTTGCCCTAAGAGGTCCGGTGACTGTAAGGGTAGGTAGGAGCGTCTTAGCTTTGGGCTACGGCGTAGCTGCTAAAATTATCGTAGAAATAGAATGATAGAAAAGATTTTTTTATTAGGCAATCCTAATGTTGGTAAAAGCGTGGTATTTTCACGCTTAACTGGGGTTCATGTGATTGCTTCCAACTACCCAGGGACTACTGTTGAGATTACCAAAGGGTATTTAAAAATAGGTGAAGAAAAGATTGAAGTAATTGACCTGCCCGGAACTTATTCCTTAGAGTCGACTTCCAAAGCAGAAGAGGTGGCAGTTTCTTTGCTGAAAGAATATCCCAAAGACAAGGGTGCGGTAATAAATATTCTCGACGCAACTAATTTAGAGAGAAATTTGTTTTTGACTTTGCAATTAATTGAAGAGGGCTTTAGTGTAATTGTGTGTTTAAATATGTGGGATGATACAACGCACAGGGGAATTCGTATCGATGTGGAAAGATTAGAAGAACTTTTGGGAGTGCCGGTTATTTCTACGTGCGCTGTAACAGGTGTGGGCATCAAATTATTGATAGAAAGGATAAAAGAGGCCCATCCAAGTCCTAAAAATAAACTTACCCACGAGGCACGTTGGCAAGAGATTGGAAAGATAGTAGAAACTGTGCAGCGTCTCACCCATAGACATCATACCCTAAGAGAAATACTCGAGGATGCTTCGGTAAAGCCTTTAAGCGGGCTACTTATGTCCTGCATAATTATATATGCATCTTTTAAAATTGTGCGTTTCTTGGGTGAGGTATTAATAAATAAAATATTTGACCCTTTATTTTTTGATCTTTATCTGCCCCTTTTAGAGCGCTTAAGCCTTGCATTAGGACAAAAGGGCTTTATTCATCATTTATTAATTGGAGAGTTAATCAACGGAAAAATTGACTTTAAGCAGTCTTTGGGCGTGCTTACCACAGCGCCTTATATTGAATTTGCTATGGTTCTGCCTTACATAGTTTCTTTTTATTTTATATTAAGCCTTTTAGAAGACATAGGATATCTACCACGGCTGGCAATATTATTGGATAATTTACTGCATAGGCTCGGGCTGCACGGTTATGCAATTATTCCGGTGCTTCTTGGCCTTGGTTGTAATGTGCCGGGGATTTTATCTACGCGTGTTTTAGAATCAAAACGCGAGAGGTTTATTGCTTCAACCCTTATATCTATTGGCGTGCCTTGTGTACCTTTACAGGCGATGATATTTGGGCTACTGGGTAATTTTGGAGGATTTTATGTTGGCGGAGTTTACCTTGTTCTATTTTCCATATTGATAATATTAGGTATAATTTTGAATCGCGTCTTGTCTGGCTATAGTCCGGAACTTTTAATGGAGATTCCGCCATATAGGTTTCCCCCATTACTAATTTTAGGAAAGAAACTATATTTTCGCATAAAAGGTTTCTTGATAGAAGCGGCGCCGATTGTTTTATTGGGTGTTTTAGCAATCAATATTCTTTTGTACTTTAGGTTATTAGATTTTGTAACCGGCATATTTGCGCCAGTAATTCAAGGCTTATTCGGTTTACCAAAAGAAGCAGTGGTTGCTTTGGTAATCGGATTTCTAAGAAAAGATGTTGCTGTGGGCATGCTTATGCCTTTGGCGCTTTCTGCCAAGCAGTTGTTTATTGCAGTAACATTGCTTGCTATATCTTTTCCTTGTATTGCTACATTTGTAGTCCTGCTAAAAGAATTGGGTTTAAAATATTTAATTAAGGCAACTCTGATAATGATAGCTGTAAGCATGGTTGTAGGTTCGATACTTAATTTTGTAATTTTGCGTTAAAAGAAAACAATTGCATTAATTTCACGTGATCTGGATAGCTCTTAGCCGGTCAGAAACCGGCATAGTGGTTTTATTGCTGTCACAGGAGAACAAAGAATGAGTCAAGTCGAGCGAATAGGAGTATCGTTGGAGAAGAAGTTGCTTTCGAAGTTCGACAAGCTTATCGCAAAAAAAGGTTATCAGAGCCGGTCCGAGGCCATCCGCGACCTCATCCGTCAGCAGATGAGCGACGAACGCCTGGCTGACCCGAAAGCCAAAGCGGTCGCTGCGGTATTTGTGGTGTACGACCACCATTCCACCAAACTGATGGAAAAGTTGACCGACCTGCAACACTACCATTTGCTGCGGACCATTTCTTCTATGCATATCCATCTTGACGAGCACGATTGTCTGGAGGTGATTGTCCTTAGAGGCAAAGTGGCTGAAATAAACAAGATGGCCGAGAATATGCTGAGCCAGAAAGGCGTCAAGCTCGGGAAAGTCGGTCTTGTCGCAGCAGAGTCAGGATAATTAAACTGTCAAGCTCTAAAACCGGGCTGTAAATGGGGGGTTTTGGTTTAAAATCGCAGCTTTGTCAATATTTACTTGATTTGTACTGCGAAATCTGGTATAAGGATAGTAGCGGGCAGACCCCTGCGATGTGCGTAAAAAAAGTTAAGATTTGAAAAAACCGATAACCCTAACTCAGGGAAATCGGGCCTTGATGGCTCAAAAATGCCTACTCGATAGGACTTTTGGACACAAGCAACGATTACCCACCTGGAAATACTGGGTTTTATTCAAATGCTTTCTTACGGCATCAGTGGAGGTATGTCTCGCTAATAAAAGGCCTGTTTACGCAGGCCTTTTTTATTTTTTTTGTCGCCGGAAGGCCGGTAATATCGGACTATATCCTCCTGTCGGGATGCACATCTGCCTTGTTTTTGCGGTTAAGCCGCTAAATGGATTTGTCGATTATATGAGTCGGTACAAAGTCTGGGCATTACCCAAGATGATATCGTTTATAGTTGGAGACGCCAATGTCGCCGAACGTCCGCAGCTTCGTCGTTTTGCCTTCCCTGCCGGAGCCTCTCAGGGAGCTGGACTTTATTGCCAGGAACATGTTTTGGTCCTGGAACCTCGAGTTTATAGGGCTTTTCAGACGTATTGACAGCGACTTATGGAAGGCCTGTGGTCATAATCCCATCAAGCTTTTAGGCACCGTCTCGCAGGAGCGTTTGGAGGCTCTGGCCGAAAACCGCGGCTTTGTTTCTGAGCTTGGCCGAGCCGCCGAAAAGCTTAGGGTTTACCTGCAGGGGCCGCAATGGTCTGAGGCGGCCCAGTCGAAGGATGCTAAGCCTCTGATTGCGTACTTTAGTGCCGAGTTTGGCATTCACGAGAGTCTACCTATTTACGCCGGCGGACTGGGCATCCTCGCTGGTGACCACCTCAAAAGTGCATCCGACCTCGGCATCGACTTGGTAGGGGTTGGTCTGTTGTACCAGTCCTATTACCGTCAGTACCTGAACGTTGACGGCTGGCAGCAGGAGGTTTATATCGAGGCTGATTCTTACAATATGCCGATGGAAATGGTCCGGCAGAAGGATGGTCAGCCGCTTACCATCGGCGTCGAATATCCCGGCAGGGTAGTACAGGCCCAGATTTGGGCTGTATCGGTTGGAAGGGTAAAACTGTATCTGTTGGACCCCAATATCCCTGCAAATGTACCGCAGGACCGTGCGATTACGGGCAGCATCTATGACGGTGACCGCGAGATCCGAATCTGTCAGGAAATCATGCTCGGCATTGGCGGTATGAGGGTTCTTACCGCCATGGGTATTTCGCCGACTGTTTGCCACATTAACGAGGGCCACGCCGCGTTTGTTGTACTGGAAAGAATCCGTCAATTGCGCCGGACGTATGGTGTAAGTTTTAGCGAAGCATTAGAAGCCGTTAGGGCAAGTAGTGTTTTTACAGTGCATACCCCGGTAAAAGCTGGCAGTGAGGAGTTTCCTGTGGAGATGATGGATAAGTACTTCACTGATTATCTGCCCGCGCTTGGCATAAGCAAGGACGAATTCCTGGGGTTAGGCAGGCTTAATCCTAAGGACGAGAAGGAGTCGTTTAAGATGCCGGTCTTGGCGATTAGGCTGAGCGCTTACAGAAACGGCGTGAGCAAACTGCATGGCGAGGTTTCGCGCAGAATGTGGGCGGGGCTGTGTTGGCCCGATGTCCCTGTCGATGAGGTGCCGATAACGTCGATTACGAACGGCATACACATCAAAAGCTGGTTGTCGGCGGAGATGGACTCGTTATACGAAAGGTACCTCGGACCAACATGGGCTGAGCAGAGTACCGACGAGTCGGTTTGGAAAAATATCGACCAGATTCCGGACGAGGAGTTTTGGCGGGTGCGTCAGCGATGCAAGGAGAATCTGGTTGTTTTTGCTCGCAGACGCCTCAAGGAGCAGATACAGCGGCGGGGCACCTACCATACCGAACTGAACTGGGCGGAGGAGGTCCTTGACCCCGAGGCCCTGACAATTGGATTTGCCAGAAGATTTGCACCCTATAAGAGAGGTAATCTCCTATTGAAGGACCCCAAGCGCCTCGTAAAACTGCTCAGCGACCCTGCTCGGCCCTTGCAGATTATCTTTGCCGGCAAGGCCCACCCCAGAGATACCGAAGGCAAGGAGATTATTCGTCAGATTATTCATTTCGCTTCGCAATATCAGGTCAGACGCCGCATCGTATTTATTGAGGACTACGACATTAATGTAGCCAGGGTTTTGGTCCGGGGCGTCGATATTTGGCTTAATAATCCCCGACGTCCGATGGAGGCCAGTGGTACCAGCGGTATGAAAGCGGCTGTTAATGGCGCCCTTAGTATGAGCACTTTGGACGGCTGGTGGTGTGAGGGGTACAAGCCTGAGATTGGCTGGACTATCGGCTCGGGCGAAAACTATGAGGATGTAGGCTATCAGGATATGGTGGAATCCCAGGCCATTTACAATATGCTCGAGAATGAGGCTGTTCCTCTGTATTACACACGCTCAGCCGACAATCTCCCGCGGGCCTGGATAAAAAGAGCGAAGAATTCTATCAAGTGGATATCACCCCGATTCAGCACGCACAGAATGGCCACCGAATATATGAGCCGGTTTTACACCCCCGCCAGCAGCAAATGGTCCTACTTGATGACTGAAAGTATGTCCAAGGCTAAGGAACTGGCCAAGTGGAAATCAAATATGAAAGCAGCTTGGCGCGAAATCGCCGTTAGCGCCGTGGATATAGAGCTCGACAATGGCGAGCAGCGCGTCCAGTTCGACCCAAGACAATCCCAGCTGCGCGTTGGTTCTCAACTGAATATCAAGGCAAAGGTTACGCTCGGCAAAGTCAGACCGAATGATGTTTCGGTTGAGCTTTACTATGGCCCTGTTGACACCTGGGGCGATATAAAAGATGGCTCAGCTCTCAAAATGAATCATGAAGAGGTTTTGGGGAAGGATGGTGAGCATTGGTTTGCAGGCGTGATGTCCTGCAGGAAGTCCGGTCGGCAGGGCCTGGCGCTGCGGATTTTGCCTAAACACGATGATATAATTGACCCCTATGAGCTTGGCTTGATTCTTTGGGAAGGCGTAAAATAGTGCTTCAGAGTTTGTTGAACAAAGAACTATGAACAACGAACAATAAACTATGAACTATGAACAAAGATTCGGCACCTACTCATTCTCCTCCTTGGTGCTGATAAGCTCATAGAGCTTCTTAGCCGACGCTGCTTTTTCGACAGTCTCTTTAAATTGCTTGTCTAACATCAATTGACTTATCTTCGCTAATGCCTGGATGTGTGGGCCTGTCTTGTCAAGAGGTGAAACTAACAGAACCACAATAGTTACTCCTTTGCCGTCCACACTCGCAAAATCTATCGGCTTGCGAGCAACGCCCATACTCATAACCAGCTCTTTGACCGCATCGCACTTGCCGTGCGGAACAGCTATCCCGGAGCCGATGCCGGTGCTTTTGGTTTGCTCACGTTTCATAACAGCATCTAAAACGGCGTCTCTATCGTTCAGCAGGCCGTTTGAATCGAGCAAATCGACCAGCTCGGTTATTACCGATTCTTTGTTTGTTCCTTCTAACGGGACCTTAACCCCGCTTGGCTGCATTATTTCTGTTAGCTTCATTGAGTCAGTGTTTATTATAGACTATTCGGAATTTTATACGCCTGTCTCGCCTTCGACTCGCCAAGGCGGACGCCTGCGGCGTATATTTGCATAAGCTGGGTAATATACCATCTTGTATCGCTGACACAAGAACTTTACAAAAAATTTCATCTTCCGGGCCTGATTTGGTGTTTGCGCCGTACGTTCGTCCTTAGTAGTAATTATTGCGGAGAGGGAGTGGGCTCGGCTGTTTTTGTTGGTTAAATTGTTGTGTACCTATTGCCGGGCCGTAGGCCAACGGCTATCATATTTGTTATGAGATTTGCGCTGACTAAATATGGCTGGCCGCAGATAATTATTTTCCCGGCGATAGTGCTCGCGGCAATGGCTGGTTGTCTTGCCCTTGGCAGAGTTTATTTGCCCGCTTGGATGGTTGCTTCGGTTGAGGCAATTCTCGCGATTATTTTGATGTGGGTTTTGTCATTCTTTCGCGACCCTTACAGGGTTTCTCCTGTTGACAAAAGTTTGTTGTTGGCTCCTGCTGACGGCAGGATAACCGACGTTGAGACCGTTGACCCCCCTGCTTTCTTGCGAAAGCAAGAAGGGGGGGGCGGCCGTGCTCTTAAGATAGGGATATTCCTGAGCATTTTCGATGCGCACATCAATCGTGCCCCCTGCAGCGTCACGGTTGAAAAGATTACGTACAGGCCCGGCAAATACAAAAATGCCGCCAGGGCTTGTTCTGCCAAGGTCAATGAATCCAATGAACTGGATTTGTGCCGAACCGACCATCCCCGCGATAGACTTGTTGTTCGCCAGATAAGCGGGGCCATCGCACGCCGTATCGTTTGCTGTGCTCAGCAGGGTCAAAAATTATCTGGCGGCCAGAAGTTCGGTATGATAAAGTTTGGTTCAAGAACGGAGCTTTGCGTTGCCGCTGGTGGAAATATAAAAATCCTGGTCAGGGTAGGTGACAGAGTCAAGGCGGGCCTGACGCCGCTCATAAGATACGAATTGCAGGATACGGATAATGGCGAGGTTCAGAACCGAAGCAGCTAAGGAAAGTTTGTTGCGCCGTGTGCGAAGGCAGAGGTTAAACTACATCACGATTCTGCCCTCGCTGGTAACGATTCTTAATGGCGTGTGCGGCTTTGCCGCCATCGCGCTTGCCAGCCAAGGTGCCGTCGCAGGCACCAATGAGTTTTCATATCACAGACTGCAGTTGCCATATTTCGCAATGGCCGGATATATGATACTGCTGGCCATGGTAGCCGATATGCTCGACGGTCGACTTGCAAGAATGAGTAAAACAACCTCCGGCTTCGGCGGTCAGCTCGACAGCCTCTGCGATATTGTCAGTTTTGGTGTTGCTCCTGCTTTTTTGATGCTGAAGGTCCTCGACTACAAGCTCGCCAACTTGGCGGAATTTAGTGTCGCCGTTGAGAGTTCCCTGCGGCATTTTGTCTGGATATCGGCTGCCGCCTATTTAAGTTGTGCCGCCATTCGATTGGCCAGGTTCAACGTCGAAAATGAAGAGGATGAGTCCTCACACATGAGCTTTATGGGGCTGCCCACCCCGGCCGCCGCCGGCGTCATCGTCAGCCTTGTCATTTTCCATCAGGAAACTCTCCCTGACCTTTCTGCCAAAAGTACACAGGCCTACATCATCTGTGAAAACGCTATCGTTTATGCCCTCCCAGTTTTAATGCTCGGCGTGGCTGTCCTGATGATTAGCAGAATTCGATACCCCCATATCTTGAATCAATACATAAAAGGCAAAAAGCCGTTTGCACATCTTGTTCGGGCCTTGGTCTTTCTCGGCTTGATTATCTGGAGCAGGCAGGCGGTTCTGGTCTTTATCTTCTGTGGCTTTGCCGCATACGGATTTGCCAAGTGGCTGTACTACAAGGTAATCCGAAAAAGAACCGTTCAGTTGCAGCCTGCCGAGCACCCCATTGTTTCCTGAATCCCCTCTCACAATAAAAACGCTTATCCAACAGCATCGAATGATTTTAGCTTTTCACTTTTACCTTTTGCGTTTTTCGGTTATGCTCTGCGTATATGCTGGACAGGTATCAAACAGGAAAGTATGGGGCCATAGCCCTTCTTGGCTTTTTTGCTCTTTCTTTGTTGATAGCGCAGTTCATAACGGCCTCGAGGTCAACGCTTGTGTTTTCGGAGCCGATCGGATTGAGCTATACCGGCTTGTCGGTATCGATGCCGTCTGGTAATGGCTGGAGAACGGGAAAACAGTGGGAGTACCGCGAAAATACCTTTGTTTTGAGTAGTGTTTTTCTTCCTGTCTCACGCAGGCCGACCGCTACCGTTCATTGCCGTTATCTGTTAGCTGCCTCCCAGGCCGGTACCGATATTCAATTTCAGCAAAAGGCCAATGTTCTTGGCGGCGAAATCGCAGAAACAGGCTCGCTTCCCGTGGTGAGCCTGTCGAATCCACAGATGGATACCCTTACTGTTTACTGGGTGCAAATAAAACAGCAGCCGACACAGCGCACAGTCTTTTTCGCAACCGTTCAGTTGCCGAATGAACGTCAGTTCGAGATTGAGCTGCACGAAGCTACAGGCGATACCGGCCGGGCAAGACGTGTTTTTATGGGTGTTGTTGAAAGCCTGAAATTCGAGGACACATCTCTGCTGGCTGCTGGTGGCCAGGTCGTCGCGCAAATCAAAGATAAAGGTCTCAATGAATTTCTGCATCGCCCCACTGAAAAAAGTTCGGATAAGGGTGTTACTGGCCGGGCCGAGGGCAACCGGGAATTTTTCCTCATCAAAGATGCCTCAGAACAGTTGATTGGTTTTACAATGGATGTTTTTTCTTTCCCACAGCGGGCCTCCCAGACGAGTGATGATTCGATAGTCTCGTCGGTGGATATACAGATGGCGAGCCTACTTTATGTCCGAGGCAGATACCAGCAGGAAGAGGTTTCCATTTTCGAATGCAATAACAGTTTTGATGAGTTTTTCTGGAAGAATGAGGGCAGCAGTTACGCCGGTGCAACTGCCGCCGAGATAGCAGCGCAGCAGACGGGCGTGATGACTGTTACGCTGCTCGCCCCTGTACCTTACCACCGGGACTACCAGCTCGGCCCAGCGGCGATACCGGACTTCCTTTTTGATTGCCTTCTAAGCCAAATGCTCGATGATGACTGTCGGGAAATCGTAGTGGATTTGGTTGAGGCACAGGGCAAAATCATCCCCACCCTGATTTCAAAAATTGAAATTGAAGATACAGCCGACTTGGAAGACCAGGCCCAATTCGCCTTCAAAATGGAGTTTTTGGATGGCCGCGGTTTTTCCGAGACGGTCTATCTCGACAGCCAACACAGAGTTATGAGGAGAATTCTGCACCAGCAGGGCTTGTATTTCCTCGAGCGAACCGATGCCAAGACCGTACTGGAACAATTTCCTGAGCGTGCTGAATACATTCTGCAGCAAACCGATGTGTCGGGAGCATCGCTGTGATTGTAGATTTGTTTAATTGCCTTAGGCAATTGCCATTTGCGCTTGACTCTTTTTTAAGGCCGGGTCAATCTCTTGACTTGGCACGATTGTGTCATTTATACTGCTGCCTGTATATTTCAAAAATTTTATGGCTTGTACAGGTATGAAAACAAACTATAAACAGTACGTTGTGTATCTGATTAGATGGCAGTTGAGTACCCCAATATTGGCGGTTGCTCTGATTATTATGGCAAAAATGAACAAACTGGCTGCAACAGTTGCGGCCAATTTGATAGGGGGGTTGATATTTTTCTGGGTGGATAAGTTTATTTTTACCACCCCATTGCTCAAAGCCCGATGGGAAGTCCAGGACAATGTTAAATGTTGTGACTGTAACAAGGTGGCAAGGGGGTACCGCTTAGTTAAGACAGTAAATTATGACAAAACCAAAGCTGCTCCTGAATTCAGATGTGAGTTCTGTTCGCAGAAAAAAACCCAGCAGTTGCGCGAGCAGGGGATTCAGATTTAATATACAGAGGTTACCGGCTAATCTTCGCTTTTTGGGTTGCTTAATAATGGTCTTGAAAATGGGGTAGGGGAGCGTCGAGCGGAGGCATAAAAATATTGATGACCAGTTAAAATAATAATATGCTGTTACGCAACAAACCGACACTTTCGGGAACATACGCTGTGCAAAAGAGGAAATTAGGCTTTACGGACTTGAAGCTGACCACCGTCGGGTTAGGAACCTGGGCGATTGGTGGGCCGTGGCAGTTCGGCTGGGGACCGCAGGACGACAACGAGGCCATAAACGCAATGCTTAAGGCCATCGACCTCGGAATTAACTGGATTGATACCGCGCCAATATACGGCTGCGGCCATTCCGAAGAGTTGCTCGGCAAAGCGCTCAAACAAACTAAAACCAGACCCATCATCGCCACAAAATGCAGTCTGCTCTGGAACGAAAAAAGAGAAAAAGTAAGCTCTCTCAAACCCGAAAGTATCCGCCGAGAATGTGAGGCGAGCTTGAAACGACTCGGCATCGACGAAATAGACCTCTACCAAATGCACCGTCCGCAGCCGCAGAAAGATATTGAGCAGGCTTGGGAAACAATGGCCGGATTGGCTAAAGAAGGTAAGGTGCGATACATAGGCGTATCAAATTTTAATGTCGAGCAAATCAAACGCATCCAGCCAATCGCTCCTGTAGCCTCTCTTCAGCCGCCTTATAGTATGCTTCATCGCGAAGTCGAGGATGGGCTTTTGAGTTTTTGTGTGGAAAATAATATCGGCATTATTGTTTATAGCCCTATGGAGAAAGGGCTGCTTACTGGTAAATTCAATCGGCAGCGTCTCGCTGCTCTTGCTCTCGATGACCACCGGAGAAAGGACCCTGACTTCCAGCAACCGCGGTTTACCGCGACTCTGCAGCTTGTTGACGAGTTGCGCCCTGTGGCTGAGCGTAATGGCATAACCCTCGCTCAGTTGGCGGTTAGTTGGGTGCTTCGCCGGCCTGAAATAACCGCTGCAATCGTCGGCGCACGCAGACCCGACCAAATCGAAGAAACTGCGAAAGCCGCCGACCGGAAGCTGGCGGATGAAGATATAGAACAAATCGAGCAGTTATTAAAAAAGCGGCAGGAAAAAATAAATGGCAAATGACAAAACTCTATATACCAGTCCCCTGGTTGAGCGGAATGCGTCAAGGCAGATGGCCGAGCTTTTCGGCCCGCAGAAAAAATTCAGCACATGGCGCAGAATCTGGCTGGAACTCGCAAAAGCCCAAAAGAGGCTCGGCCTGAAAATCACCCGGACTCAAATCAGCCAAATGGCAAGGCATCTCGACGACGTCAATTTTGAAAAGGCTGCCCGACACGAAAAAAGATTCCGCCACGACGTTATGGCCCATATTCACACCTTTGCCGAAGCCGCGCCAAAGGCAGCGCCCATCATTCACCTCGGCGCCACAAGCTGCGACATTACCGACAATGCCGATTTGATTATCATCCGTGACGCCTTGCAGCTCATCGCCGGAAAACTTGCGACTGTTATTAATCTTCTGGCTAACTTCGCCAGAAAGTATCGTTCGCTGCCGACTCTCGGCTTCACACATTATCAACCTGCGCAACTCACCACCGTCGGTAAACGAGCGACGTTGTGGTGTTATGAATTTGCACTTGACCTAAAAGAGGTTGAACACCGATTGGATACGCTGCCGTTTAGGGGCATCAAAGGTGCTACCGGCACACAGGCCTCATTCCTTGCGCTGTTTGATGGCAGCCGCAATAAGGTCGAGCGACTCGACAAAATGGTTGCTGCGGCTTTCGGCTTCAAAAATATCTGTGCCGTCACCGGCCAGACGTATCAGCGTAAAGTTGATACCCTTATCGTAAATGCCTTGGCTTCGGTTGCGCAGTCGGCTCATAAGCTGTGCAACGACGTTCGTCTGCTCGCTAATCTAAAGGAAATTGAAGAGCCCTTTGAAAAATCTCAGGTCGGCTCATCCGCAATGGCCTACAAGCGAAACCCGATGCGGTGCGAAAGGATAACCGCATTGGCAAGATTTGTCCTGTCGCTTGCCACAAGTCCGCCTGTAACCGCCTCGCAGCAGTGGCTTGAACGCACGCTCGATGATTCCGCCAACCGCCGAATCGTCATCCCCGAAGCGTTCCTCGCCGTCGACGGCATCCTCGAAATACTCATCAACGTCCTCGACGGCCTCGTCGTTTATCCGAAGGTCATCGCCTCTCACGTCGCAGCGGAACTGCCGTTTATGGCGACCGAAAATATCCTGATGGCCGCCGTAAAGGCCGGGGGCAACAGGCAGGAGCTGCACGAGAAAATAAGACTGTATTCAATGGCCGCCGCAGCACAGGTAAAGCATTTCGGCAGGTCAAACGACCTCATTAGCAGGCTCAAGGCCGATATCTCATTTAGAAAGGTTGATTTTGAGCGGGTGCTTTGGCCCGAAAACTATATCGGCCTTGCCCCCCAGCAGGTCAATAAATTCATAAAAGAAATCGTAACACCAATAAAAAGAAGATACCGCAGACACTTGAGCCGAAAAGTGGAACTGAAAGTATAAATCGAGCATCGAGCATTGAGTATCGAACTATGACCAGACAAGAGCTTATCAAACGCATCAAAGAAACCGCGTATCTCGAAGGCGACTTCATCCTTCGCAGCGGCAAACGCAGCAAATATTACCTTGGTAAATATCTCTTTGAGACCTGCCCGGATATTCTGAGAGCTCTCGGCAAGGAATTTGCAAAATATGTAACCAGCGATGTTACTTTGATAGCTGGCGCAGAACTTGGCGGCGTCGACCTTAGGCTGCAGTCATTCTAATGGCACGGACTGTTGTCGGATACCGTTGATTTCGACAAACTGACCGCTGCGAAGGTTTATGGATTGTGCGGTCAATGCATAATCGGAGTGAAAAAAAGCGTTTCGCACTTGGCTCACAAGCATCGATTCCAGCTCGGCGGCCAATCATTCAAAGGATGTGCCGCTTGCCCACTGCTGAATCTCCGCTATCTTCTCTCGGGGATATCGAGACCGTGGGAACAACTGCATCGAATAACGATCGTTGTGACACGCTACCCTGACGAGGTTTCCGATGATGTTGTACAAATCGTTCATCTCCGTCACGTGGCAGTACAATAGCAAAATCAGACGCGTTTTGAGCGAGTCCTGAATTGGGGCGCCAATCAAGCCCACAAGCTGATCTATGAGGCAAATGCTTTCTTGCAGAGGATCCCATCCAGGCCCTTCGAGACCACGGACGCGCAGAATGGTGCAGCAGAATTCGAATTCATCAGCTGCCTTCGCCTCTTGAAACAGCGTGTCGATATCGTCAAGTATGTCCATTCTTCGATGTCAGAGAAGCCACAAGACGTTGGTTCTTGCAACCTAACATAATAATATACAACATTTATCCGCCAATCCGTGTGGCGGATTTATCCGCCGCTCATTTGGCGGACTTGTTGTTGAACAATCGCCGACAACGTCGGCCTCAACAAAACGAAATACGACATACGCAATACGAGCAACGCAAAAACCAGCCGTTTTGGAACAAAACCGCCACTTTGAGTTTACTTTACCGGAAATAAATTGTCAACATTCTTGCTTGCCTGCCCTCGAATGTGTAGTCGGGGGTTATTGCGAGGGTTTTCCGGCGAGATACGAGCGACGATTATGTCCCGCCTCCGGCGGATTTATCCTGCCTTTATGCCAATATCAACCCTGTATTTAGCTCCTCGTAGCGAAGCGCAGACCCCAGAATGTTTTTATCTGGGGTCCAGTCGTTTCACAATTATCCTGGCATACTGGTAGTAAATTAAATCACGGATTGTTTTAACGTTTCTATCGGGCATATTTACGCCACGCCTTTTTTCTCATACTAGTCAAGTTGAGCAAAAAGGTTTGTCGCCGGCTGCTCAATCAGGTCAGATTTGGAATAATTACTCATTGTTTCATTCCTTCAAATGCAGCCTTAATCTTACTTTCATAATCAGTCTTCATCGCTTCTATTATCAGTTCATTCAAAACTTTCTCGCCGTACTCTGCATATCTGATATGCGTCATTTGGCTGCGTGCGAAACCTTCGAGGCCAGGAAATAATGTGGCTGCTGTAATATTCATAGTAGAAAGCCAATAAGCAATCTGGGTATGCAATTTTTTGGGAATTGCTATTTTTATTAGGGCCTGTTTGTTCTTGTCTTGCTTCTCGAATTCTTCAAAGTTTTTCACACTAAGCGGCGCACAAATATTTTCTTCAAACGATTTATATAAATTTTTGGGGAAAAGGAATACTCCCTGCTGTATAGAAATCCTTTTGTTCATTTCCAAGGGTTCGACAACGATTATGCCGGTATCCTGTTTATCAGTAGCTGTAACTGCTAAAATTTCGTTAACTTCTTGTTCTGTATCTTCATCGTATGATGAACTTAAATGTTCTTTAAGGATAGACTTTTTTGAATTAACAAAATAAGATGTATCTACCGCCCACAATGCAGCGTCTGATTCTGCTCCGTCAACCGCAAAAAATACTCCAACATAAAAAGACCTTGTAAAATCAAGTAAGCGGGTTGGACAACCGTAGTGTTGCATCAAGGCCAACCATTCGAGATGGCTGTCTTTACTAGGTAAAATTGGAAGATATTGGTGGGCTCTTCTCTTAAATTCGAGCATAATCTTTTGTTCGAGTTCGCCCCAACCATCCCATCTAATACCGGTTCTTGCCTTTTCAAAGGATGATATAAGTGACCAATTTTTGTTAACTTGGCCTCTGAAAGCATATCTTGGGGACAATTCGGATATAGCCAACAACTCTTTTAAACTTTTTATCTCCATCATGCTTTATCTTCGTTTCAATTGTGTAATAAGTTCACCTACTGGACAGTAAAAACATCCCGTTTCAACAAGCCTACGTATTTTAAGACGAAAGACTTCATCAAGTTTTAAGCCATATTCAAGTATAAAATATAAATCTTGTCCATCCATGCCGAAAATCGAAGAAGGGCGCAAACGCTGATAAGACGCAACGCTATCTGATGAAAAGCATCCTGCGGTGATAAAGATACCTCGACCAATCGTAGAATGACCTTGTACGCGACCATCAAGAACCAAAATATCAGCTTGTGTTATTGGCTCAGTTTGCCATTTGGCTTCAAGCAAATAAATCTCATGTTCAAATTCGACACTTCCATCTATTTGTTCTCCCTGAATCCGAAATGCTGGTCTGGGATTAAAATTGTAAATTTCAAATAGATTGTGCAAAAATTTTTCGAAAGCATACCCCCTTTCTTGTGGAGATAGCTGACTAATGTTCATAAATTGAGATTTGATCTGAGTAATATTTTCAACTGCAACAGCTTGGTCTTCTGTTTTCTCTTTATTTGTTGATTCAGCCGACTTATCTGAAGGTAGTTTTTCGATAAATTTTGGGTCATGAAGCTCAGGTATTTTGAACCGTAATTGAGCAACCATATCATTTATTTTTTTGATCTCTTCCCGTGTGACTGGCTTCTTCTTCCTATTTCGATATTTAAGCCCCTCTGATACAATCCTAATCATCAAAGGACAAAACTTGTCCCTACTTGTTTGCAGGACTCCTTCTAAAAGTGCTTCGATAGCTGGTTTTTTGCTTCCGCCAAGCCATAAATGCCCTACACCAACAGATTGAGCCACAGTTCCAAAGTCAATTTTGACTCCTGTTGGTGCAAAAGTTGACCCCGGGAGAAAGCTATACAATGCTGATGCTAATTCTGCTATTGCTTGTGTCTCTTGTAGTGTTAGTCCTGACATAATTATGATAGTCTCACTTTTGTTTCTCTACTATTTCCTCTTGCCTCCCAATTCTACCCAAACTGCGAAACATTGTCCACGACCATTCTGAGCCTGCCTGTCCTGCGTAGCCCTCCGCACTTTTGCCTTTTTACTTTTAACTTTAAACTTCTATCCCCTGTCCCCTATCCGCCGCACGCTGTCCGCTACCCGCCATCTCCCACTCCCCTCCGCCCCCCTCCTCCCCCCTTACCTTGCATCCCCTCTCCTCCCCCTTCTGTACTCCGCCTCTCTTGCCCTGAATCTTTTTCTATCCACAATATCCACTGCACTACAGATGTTGTCCGTTCTCCGTTGTCCGTCATCTGTCTTCTGATTTTTGCATTTATGCTCTTTTGTCTGTGGTCTTGTGTCTGGTGTCTTAAGTCTATTTGCGCCTGCGCAAATTCGCGCAAGGGGGTACTTCAATCACTGTCCAAAACGCACCAATTTCGTGCAATTTTTGCAAATTTCTTGTAATTTTTTGAAATTTCTGCAAATTTTTTACATTTTTTACCATTTTTTTCACGCGACTTGCGCGTTTGATATGAAGTTTTTTCTATTTCGCTTGCGCATTCGTTGCGAAAATGTGTTCGATTTTGTTCGAAGACCAGCCAAAGAAATCCTTGTGAAATTCCCCATTTTGCATTAAATACGCCGGCATGTCCGAACAGTTGTCAATCCCGCTAACGAGTATCCAGAGGCTCATCGGCCAAAGGATGCTGGATTCCAAGCGCACTAAACCCTGCTTCTACCTCGAGTTAAAGGCTGACGTAACTGAGCTAATGTCGCTTCGCCATGAGCTGAAAAAATCATTGGGCTTCAGGATAACGACAAGTGCGTTTTACGTCCGCGCCTTGGCATTGGCTGCAAAGAGATATCCCCTTATGCTCGCAAGACTTACCAGCGATAGCGATAGCCTCGAAATCCCCGATTCCATAAACGTCGGCTTTGCCGTCAGTGCCCCGCAAGGCCTTGTCGTGCCGGTAGTTAAGCACGCCGACGAAAAATCGCTCGCTGAAATCGCCCGCCTCGAAAAATCGCTCACCGAAGTTGCCCTCAGTAATAGACTTACGTCGCACGACCTCGAAGGCCAAACAATAGCATTAAGTTATCTCGGCCCGTACGGCATCGATTCTTTCTTGGCTATCGTACCACCCTCCACCAGCACCATTTTAGCGGTTGGCAATGTAATAAACGAGGTTATTCCCCTAAACGGCAAACCAGCAGCGCGAAAAATGGTAAGTCTTTCGCTGGCTGTTGACCACAAGGTTATAAACGGCGATTACGCCGCCCAATTCCTGAGTCTTATCAAAGAACTATTGCAAAACCCCCGGCAATTGACTTAGCGGAGCATCGCTGGGCTTTTTGGCAAAAGCGTTAGAAAGTTCGCATCAAACGCGCAAGTCAGGTGAAAAAAATGCAAAAAATTGTAAGAAATTTGCAAAAATTCGTAAAAATTTCAAGAAATTAGCAAAAATTGCAAGAAATTGGCGCGTTTTGGACAGCAATTGATGTACCCCCTTGCGCGAATTTGCGCGCTGGGAAAACTTGCGCATTTGATTGCGCCAGACCCTTGCGCAAATGATTGAACTGACTCCGCTCAAACGCCGCGGAGGCTTTCGCAACAATCCGCCTTAGGCGGATAAAACGCGCAGGCGAATTGGAGAAGTTTTCGCATCGAATGCGCAGGCGAAATAAGAGAATTTTCGCACCGAACGCGCAGGCAAAATAAGGAATTTTTCACATCAAATGCGCAAGTGTTTTTGGTTTTCTTTTGACATGGATTTATTTCGTATTGTGTGGTGCCCTTCGACTTGGCTCAGGGTAAACTGTATATCGTATGTCGTCAGAGGAATTTTTTAGACGCAGATTGACGCTGATTCAGGCCAGCTTGTAGGCGATTTGTTCTTCGAGAATGTCTTTGACAGTCAGGGCAATTATGCTCTTGCCGGTTTTTTTGAAAAAGGCTTGTATCTCAGACATAGCATCGCCAGAGTAATCGAATGAGACGAAGAACCCTTTTGTGCGGTCTTCGCGCATCATTACCGCCTCAAAGGCATCGATATCGGGTCGGCCAACCTTGTCCTTCTGCTTGACCTGAATCGGGTACCACACATCCATAAATTCAAGCTCATCCGCCTTCTTTTTGGGTATAGCAGAGATGGGATAAATACGGCCGTCAATACCCATATCGCCCACCTTGGCGACGTTGGGCACACCGCCCAGCGCAATGACTGCCCAGTTCTCAAATTCAAACGGCGGAATTTCTCTAAGCTGCTTTTCGCTCCAAGGAAGATCACGAACAACAAAACCACGTCCAACATGCCAGAGTTTCTCATCCTCCTTGAGATGGCAGACATCACGCAGCCGCTTTGCCATCACACGACAGGCGGTCGGTGAAATATCAATGCCAATCCACTGCCTGTTGAGATTTTCAGCGGCAACGAGTGCAGTACCACAACCACAAAAAGCATCGAGAACAATATCGTTTTCATTCGAGCTTGCTTTTATTATGCGGTCAAGAAGTGCAAGCGGTTTTTGTGTTGGATAGCCAAGACGCTCTTCAGCATGTGACTGAACTGGTGGAATATCTATCCAGATGCTGTCAATAGGTGTACCTTCTTGCTCGTCCAAGTATCTCTTTAGTGCAGGTACAGCCCCGGGTTTGGTTTGGATAACAAGGCCTTTTTCATAAGCCTCCTGCATACGTTCCTTTGTCCACCGCCAAACACGGTGTACCCCCAAAAATTCGTACGTTAGATTGGGCCGGTCTTTATTCGGGTTAGCCAAATTATCTAATCGGTATCGTCGACCGGTCTCAGGTTCGACGTATTTATAAAAGTTTTTAATATAATCTTCATTGTGTGCAAGATATTGCCTATTGAAAGTGTAGTCATCGCTTTTTGTGTAGTAGAAGATTATATCATGGTTGTTTGGGAATGACCTAAAAGCAAGCCCTTTGGCGCTAGTACGCTTCCAGATTATTTCGGTTTGGAAACTATTTTCGCTAAATATCTGGTCGAGCATTATTTTGACGTAGTGCGAGGCGTGCCAGTCGCAATGGTAGTAGAACGAGCCGGTTTTCTTTAAGACGCGGTGCAATTCGACGCAACGAGGCCGCATAAATTCGATATAAGCCTGCGTCGAGGCGTGGCGGTCTTCAAAGGAACGTTTTTCCTTTGTCTCGCCCCAGAAGACCTCATAGTTACGGTTGGAGTTAAAAGGCGGGTCGATATAAATAAGGTCGATGCACTCATCCGGGAATTTTTTCAACTGGTCGAGGTTATCCCCGCAGTAGATAACCCTCGTATCCACCAGAGAAGATGGTTTCCCTGATACTGCAACCGCTTTTGCTTCCGCCGTTTTTTTCTTTGCCATAGGCTGTTAGTCTACCCAATAAGGTGCAATTTGCAAGACCCTATTACTGAATTCCCTTGTCCTGACCAGCCCTTGCGAGTATATATTACATCAGCAATCTGGGTTTCGCGTTTACGGCTATTAGAAGTGATTGATCGCAAATGGGTAAACCAAAAAAACAGCACTACGTACCGCAGTTCCTTTTGAAGAACTTCACCACAGGGCATAATAGCAAGGCTACAGTATGGGTCTTGGACAAACGCAATGAGAAGGTATATGAGTCTTCCGTCCGGGACGTAGCTCACGAGAATCAGTTCTACGAGTACCACGGTGAAGCTGGAGACATCGAGGCGGAAGAGTTGATGCAGAAAATTGATTCCAAGGGCGCGGGAATTATAGCTCGCATTATATCGAACTGTAAACTGCCTTCTTCGGACGAAGACCGTATATGGTTATCGTACTTTATTTCAACCCAGATGTTCCGTACGCCAATGACGCGCAACGATATGGAAAACTTCCGTCAAACCATAATCCATAAGTGGGGACCAGACATTAGGGTCAGTCCCGATGATCCCAAGACAGTGGGAGAGTATGGCCCCCAAGACGCGAAATTAAGTTCTCTTATGGTTTTTCGCGATGTCCCGGAGTTTGCCAAGCTATTGCAGGGAAAGGTATGGATTTTGGACGAAGCCTCACGTATGCCGCAATATGTTATCTCAGACAATGCGGTAGCTATGCATAACATGGTCGAGCGGCGGGGAAGGGGGAACCTCGGTTTACGCAATGATGGCATTGAGGTTTATATGCCACTATCGCCCAAGCTTACATTTCATGCTATTTGCCCCATACTGGCTAATGCTGCACTCAAGACGCCCGAACTCTCCGTTAGCTTTTCTCATGCTCTTATGGAGGGTGCCCCTATGGTAAACGCTCCCCAGAATGTGGAGTTTGTAAACTCGTTGCAGGTGATTTGGGCGGAACGATTCGTTTACGCAAAAGACCGGAGCGATTTGGATATGCCTCTCGATATGCTCCGGACGAATCCAGAGCTAAAAGATGGCCCTGGCGTACGGCCGAAACCAGAGGACGTATAGTTTGTTCCGAGTAGGCCACAAGGTCATACTAATTAGAAATCACCCCTTTGAAACCTCAGTGTCCTCTGCGGCCACCATGAATTCTGCTTTTTTTGGTTTCAGCTTTTTTTCTCTGTGTCTTGGCGGCTTTCGGGAGTCCATACATTATTTTGTAGGTTGAACTTTTAGCCCATTCGGTTATTCACTTAACCCAAGCTTGCGTTTAATCCACATTATAGCTATCGTAATGACTGCACCTATTAACATCCAAATTAATTTTTCAGCTCTCTTTAACCATACTTTTCTATTTTCATCTTTTTGAAGTTTTTTTTGGTGTTCTAAATCTCGCAATAGCTGGGTTGCTCCCGGCTTAATGGTAAAATCTACCGCATAGACAGGATCGTCTGTAGTATCACCGCGTGCCTCGATAGCTCCATAATTCTCTAATTGGCGCATAATGGTATCGTATTCTTGTTTATTAAGCGGAATCTCTTTCGTTACACCATCGAAATACCAATATACTTCTTCATTTTCTGCATGTTTTACAAGCAAACGCAATAATTCTATTTCTTTATTTGTTAGATGATACATTACTTGGCTTTCAATTTTAACTCAAAACCTTTTCTATTGCTTTGATGGTTTGCTGCTCGCCGGAGTTTTCTTGGAATTGGCTTTAGATTTCTTTCCCATAGGCCATCAGTGTAAGCCCTGCCCAATAATTTGCAAGAGGCAATCAAGATTGACAATTTGCGATTTTTAGAGCGTTTCTGCCGAAGGATAGGAGACGTGGGGTGTACCCACTTCAATTCCCCTTAGGCAGGTTTTCGAGGTTTTCTTTGACCTGCTCGGTGTGGAAACTATCCGGATACAGCTTAATAAACCTTGGGCTTTTTGGGATGCCCTGCCGTTAGGCATGGCCAAGTCCATCACGGTATGTGCAGCTTCTGCCTGAGTCCTCGCAGATTGACGACGTCTTCCTCGTTGTATTCCAGCAGGGTTTTAAGAGCCTGGCGGTCGTTTTCGTTATAGTACTGCCACCAGAGTTTGACAGCCATCCGCCCGTCGATGCCGGTCAGTTTCCTTTTTATCCCCAGTCGTTGCTCAACGGCTTTCAGGCCGCCCATGAGATTGTGTTTCCAGCAGGCGTACATCAGGTCGGTGTGAACCATCTCATTTTTCAGGTCTATGCCGAGCTTTTCGCGAATAAAGGGGACGTCAAACCTGCTGCCGTTATAGGTGTAAATCTCTTCAACCCCCTTCAGTGCTCGCATTAGTTTAGATGCAGAAATATCTGGTGCTATTAACTGAACGACCTCAACTTTTGCGCAATATTCGCGGCCGATGCCTATAACGGTGATATCGCAGTAATCTCTGCTTAAGCCCGTTGTCTCGATATCGAGATAAGCCCTTTTCTTCATCACACAGTTCCAGCAAACACGCGAAGAACACCTATATAGATAAACGCAATTGACTTGACTTCAAACTTGTCAAAACTATTGACGCTCAGAATCAGGCTTATTTACTGATGTTTGTGTAACTTCCGAAGGTTCTGTCTCCAGACTGGATAAGTGAACCTCTTTAATTTCGATGGGCGGCTGGCATTGGTTTTCGCCGGTTGTGCCGGAGTTTATGTCTGCTTCTGGATGCGTTCGGCCAGCTATCAACTCAGCCACTTTTTTGTAGTCTTCTGCACCGTGGCAGGAGGGTTCGTATTCGAAGATGGTTTGGCCGTAACTGGGGGCCTCGGCCAACTTGATGTTTCTTCTGATATAAACAGGCAAGACCTCAGCCTGCGACCAGGGGGAGTCGGTTCCGCGGGCACTATCGAGGAATTGCCGGATATCAGATCTGACCTCATTGGGCAGCGATACCCGGCTATCAAACATACATAATAAAATCCATCTGACTTTCAATTTCGGATTGATTCTTTTGTTGACAAGCTCGACCGTTTGCAGCAGTTTGCCCAATCCCTGCAGGGCCAGAAAGTGCGGCTGCTGCGGAATCAGGATTTCATCGGCAGCCGCGAGGGCGTTCAAGGTCAGCAATCCCAGCGAGGGGGGACAGTCAATAAAACAATAGTCAAATTTTTCCTGCAATGTGTGGATTGCCTGCCGGAGAATGATTTCTCTGCCGACCACACTCACCAGCTCACTCTCAGCTCCGACCAGGTCGATATTAGCGGGGAGAAGCCAGAGATTGGGACGCATAAATACAACTTCTTCTTCAAATTTCGCTGATTGTGTCAGCACGCCGTATGAGCCGGATTCGACTCTTTCCGGCTCAAGACCGAGGTGTATGGTCAGGTGCGCCTGTGGGTCGAGGTCGATAACCACAACCTTCAGCCCCATAGCGGCAAGTGCGGCGGCTATATTGACCACCGTTGTGGTCTTACCCACTCCACCTTTCTGATTTAATACGGCAATTACCCTCAAGGTGCCACCTTCATTTTGAGTTTTCGGTTTTAATACGCCTACGGCGTATAAATTTTTTTGAGGACCGCATCGAGTACGCCATTGACGAACGCAGGCGATTGGGCGGTGCTGAATTTCTTCGCAAGCTCAATGGCCTCGTTTATCACAACTTTCGGCGGAATATCAGGGCAGAATTTCAACTGGTACACCGCCAGCCTTAGTATGCTTTTGTCGACAGATGAGAGGCGGGATATCTGCCACTTTATCGTCGATGCTGTTATCAGTTCGTCGCACTGAGATAGATTTTCCCATGTACCTTTACACCAATCGGCAGCGAGTTTGCGAACAAAATCATCGGGGCTGCTATCTACAAAGAACTCATCGAGATGTTCAAGCAGGTCTAAGCCCTGAGCGTCGAGCTGATACAGGCCCTGCATTGCCAGCTCTCTGGCCTTTGTTCTTTTATCCACCTGGCGGCCTCGGGTTTTTCTTGCCTGGTCCAATTCCGCATTAAGAGCCTAAAGCTGCTTTAGCACATCAGCCATTTCCATAGCAGTAAGTGCCGCATCAGCGCCGGCGTTGCCCATCTTGGTGCCGGCCCTGTCGACCGCCTGCTCGAGGCTGTCGCAGGTCAGCACGCCGAACACCACGGGGACCGTCGAATCGTAGTTGAGCTGGCCGATACCCCGCGCTACCTGCTGACATACGTAGTCATAGTGGCTTGTCTGGCCGCGTATAACCGCGCCGAGACAAAGCACCGCTGCGTACTTGCCGCTTTGTGCCAGTTTTTTTGCGGCCTGCACAATCTCGCACGCCCCCGGCACCCAGACGACAGACATCTGCTGCTCAGCGGCACCGTGACGCTGCAGACAATCTGTTGCGCCGGCAAGCAGCCTGGCACTTATGAATTCATTAAATCTGCCGACCACGATAGCGTATTTGCCTTTGCCGGCAGTAACTTGGCCTTTCGTTTCTTTAATCATCCTTCGGCTCCTTTCAGTCGCTCAGGATGACCCTGAGCGAAGTCGAACGGGTCATTGTCAACTCCTCAAAAACATCCACATCCGCGAAATCAAGCACCGTTTATGTAACTGTCTGTAACAGATATTCCTCACGTACCAGCTCCGCATTATAAGACTATTGCCGAGCACTTTCCAGAAAAAGAACCCCCGCGTCTTTCTGTCGGAAGACAGGAGCGGGGGTTTTATCGACCTAACCATTGCAAATAAAAGATGTTACGGTCGTCGAGACGGGCGAAATTTTTGCTTATCCACAAAGACGCTGGCACCAGTAAAAAATCCGCTAACCGGGGTGTATTTTATCGCCGAAACGCCAATGGTTGTTCTTCTTTAGTGTCTTAAATCAGGAGGTTTAATAAACAACGTGCCTTTCGATGATGTCGAATTTGGACCTTACGATAAAGCTGAGCGGATGGCGCGAAAGGCTTTCGAGCTATACGAAGACGGCAAAATGCCGCAGGCTCTTTCGCATCTCGATGCTGCTCTGGATATAAATCCGTGCAACAGCTCGTGGCATTTCAACAAGGCCCTTACACTCGATGCGATGAACAAGTTTGACGATGCGATATCCGAATACGAGCTTGCGCTGGGGATGAACCCTGATGACCTGGAGATATTAAATTCATTGGCCGTCGACTATACCCGCACAGGCCAATATGACCTTGCCATAGACACCTTCGAACATATACAGCAACTCGACGGCGAATTCGAGCCGTGCTACTGCAACCGCATAATAACTTATACCGAAATGGACCAGCACGATATGGCTGAGCAGATGTTTTATCTTGCGCAGCAGATACAGCCTGACTGCCCATTGTGTTACTACAATATCGGCAACAGTCTTTTTATTCGTGGCCAGTACAAAAAAGCCATTCACTGCTGGCTGAAGACCGCCGAGCTCGAACCTACACATCCGCAAATCCACTATCGAATCGCTCAAGCCTGCTGGTCTGACGGCGACCATTGCCGCGCGCGCGAACATTTTTTGGCTGAGCTTCGCACAAATCCCGGTGATATCGACGCGATTTTTGATTTCAGTCTGTTTCTCCTTGAACTTGGTGACGTCGAAGGTGCGAAGGAAAAATTCAACAGAATACTCGAACTTAACCCGGATTTTGCGCCCGCGGTTTTTTATTTGGGTGAGATTGCTTTTAACAATTCCGATTATGAACAGGCGGTAAAGCTGTTTGAGGAGGCGCTGCAAAAAGATGGTTCTCTGCCCGGGCCACGTTATCGACTTGCCCAATGCGCACTTATCCGAGAAGACATCGGGCCCCAGACTCCGCTTGGGGACGCCTTACGGCGGTGCGGTAACGACTCCGCAGGTGTCGCGGGCACGTGCCGACAGGCAAAGGCATACCTGGCTTCGGAGGTGAAACTGGTGCCGGAAAACGTTGATGTTTTGCTCTCTATGGCCTCGATGTTTCTGGCGGTCGGTGACACCGATTTCGGTATAAACTGCCTGCTGAGAGCCACTGATATCGAGCCTGCCAGCGCGGACACATACTACTGGCTCGGTCTTGCCAGTATTCAGAAGGGGCGATACAATGAGGCTGCGGAATTTTTCAGCCATGCACTCGATATAAAAGCTGACCATATTTGCGCTCTGCGGGCATCCGCTGAGCTGTACTTAGAGACGGGAAAATTAGCCGACGCTGAAGATAGGATTAATAAGGCGCTGGGTTATGCGGGTGAGGATTGTCAGCTAAAAGCCATCCGCCGTAAAGTTCGGTTTGCTCAGGCGACACAGCGTATAGCGGATTTTGTCGGCAGATTCCGTCCCCGGTTTGACTCAAATCCAAATTCCCATACGGCGCATCGCGTCCGCCGCCGCTAACATTCACCTCGACCTGCGGCAGGCAGGCGTTTGGTTCCACGTCTTTTCGCAGGTCATATTCTGCGCCTGAAACAGTTTGCAAAATCGACAGAAATCCATTAGCCTGTTAGGTCAGGCCGAGTGGCGGAATGGCAGACGCTGGGGACTTAAAATCCCCTGTCCGAAAAGGGCGTATGGGTTCGACTCCCATCTCGGCCAGTGTTGGTGATTGGTGAGTGGTAATTGGTAATTACCACTTAACCGGTTACCATTTAACCAATAACAGGAGAAAGCATGGCGAAAAAAAATCCTGAATTTGCGGATGTTCAAAAACCTAACCTTTATCGTGAGACCTTTCCATATACTGAATTTCCAAAGGTAGTATTTGATAACCAGACCGTTGCTTACGATATTCCGGAGAAAATCTGGATAACAGACACGACTTTTCGCGACGGCCAGCAGGCTCGTCCGCCCTATAGACCTGAGCAGATTCTCAGGATTTACGATTTATTGCACGAAATAGACGGCGGCAGCGGCCTGATTCGGCAATGTGAGTTTTTCCTGTATTCAGAGCGTGATAGAAAAGCCGTCCAGATGTGTAGAGAGCGGGGCTACGAGTTTCCCGAGATTACCGGCTGGATAAGGTCTGTCACGGCTGACTTCAAACTTGTCGCCCAGATGGGTCTTGCGGAGACCGGTATTCTGACAAGCGCCAGCGATTATCACATATTCCTTAAGCTGCGAAAGACCCGTGGACAGGTGATGAGTTTGTATCTGGACATAGTAAAGTCAGCACTCGACGCCGGCGTTATTCCGAGATGTCACTTCGAAGACATAACTCGGGCGGACTACGAGGGCTTTGTCCTGCCGTTCGCTGCTGAGCTGATGAAACTTGCTGAGAGGTATGAGAAACCGGTCAAGATTCGTCTTTGTGATACCCTCGGATTTGGCCTGCCGTGGCCGGGCGTGGCTCTTCCCCGCAGTGTCCCCAAACTAATCGCGGGGCTGCGTAAAATTTCCGTTCCATCCGAGTGGCTTGAATGGCACGGCCATAACGACCTGCACAAGGTGCAGGTGAACGCTGCGACAGCGTGGCTTTACGGCTGCAGCGCCGCCAACTCCGCCATTTTCGGTGTCGGTGAGCGAACCGGAAACTCACCTCTGGAGGCAATGGTCGTTGAGCACGCGCAAATCAAGGGGCATACCTCCGGCGTTAATTACGCAGCGATAACTGAACTGGCCGAATATGCAAGGAAGGAACTGCATTTTGAAATCCCGAATAATTATCCGCTGGTTGGCGATGATTTTAATGTTACCCGGGCCGGTATCCACGCCGACGGTCTGCTCAAGGACGAAGAGATTTACAACTGCTTCGACACTAACAGGCTGCTTAACCGACCGGTGTATGTTGCCATTACCGACAAGGCCGGCGCCGCGGGTGTCAAACACTGGATAGAGGCGAGATTCAAAATCGAAATCTCAAAACATGACCCTCGTGTTGCCAAAATAAAAGAGAAAATTGACGCTGAATACGCAGAGAACAGGGTCTCGGCAATATCCGACGACGAGATGTTTGCCTGGGTCAAGGAAGCCTTCGGTGATACCTTACCGTCACGGCGGTAGCGATGGACGATAGATGATGAACGATAGACGAGGGACGAGGAACGAGGGACGAATCAAAGCGGTGCTGTTTGACCTTGGTGAAACTCTGCTGTATTTCGGCGAAGTCGATACCGCCGCCCTTTTCCGCGAAGGCGCGAGACTGTCGTACGACTATCTCAAAAGCCAGGACGAGACCGTCGGCGGTTTCCGGCACTACCAATTGCGAAGCCTTATATCGCTTCGTGTCCATCGCTGGCTTTCAAGTGTGAGCGGCAAAGACTTTGATGCGCTGACGGTGCTTAAAAAAATCGGGACAAAAAAAGGAATAAAGTTGAGCGAGCAGCAATGGCAGCATTGTGCGTGGCTGTGGTACGAACCTTTGAGCAGGGTCGGGCGAATCGAACCGGATACCATCGAGACCCTCAGTGAGCTGCGGGCCCGCGGTCTTAAGCTCGGCATAGTCTCCAATACCTTCATAAGTGCCAGCTCCCTTGAGAAACACCTGGAGCAGTTAGGGATATTGGACTTCTTTGGGGTCAGACTTTTTTCATGTCAGTTTGATTTTAGAAAGCCGAGCAGCAAAATCTTCAAAGTCGCCGCTGACAGGATTGGAGAGATGCTTGGGAATATATTGTTCGTCGGAGACCGCATCGACAAGGATATTATCCCTGCGGTAAAAAGCGGTATGCGCGCTGTTCTAAAAGCGGCGTACACCAACGCCGGCAAAAAGCCGCCTAAAGGCGTCTGCAAAATAAATCGGCTCTGCGAACTGCCGGCTCTCATAGAAAAAATCAACGCTGCAGCGACGCAAGAAAGGCAACAATTCTGAGGCGGAACCGAAAACCTGATTTTTCTACAAAAAGCTCCGGCTTTAGTTTATAATTTTTGCGGCTTTGCGATAAATAATCGATAAGGGATTTCGTGTATGAATAAAACTGACGCTGCTTGTCAAAAGTGTATCAATCCCCTTTGCGGGGCCGAGTTTGACTGCGGCCAAACGATGTTCAAATGCCCAAAGTGCGGTGGCCTGCTCGATATATGGTATGACTGGGACAAAATTGCCGTTCCGGATAAATTGAGCGATTTTGCCAAACGATGGGCAAACAGAAGAAATCCTCTTGATTTCTCGGGTGTCTGGCGATTTCGGGAGCTTTTGAATTTTTGTCCGGATAAATACAAAGTAACTATAGGTGAGGGCCAGACAATTCTGCAGCAAAATGATGCGGTGGCCGAATACGCCGATATAAAGCCGGGCTGTTTATATCTGCAGTACGAAGGGCTTAATCCCTCCGCCTCATTCAAAGACAACGGGATGGCTGCCGCTTTCAGTCACGCAAAAATGGTCGGTGCAAAATCCTGTGCCTGTGCATCGACCGGCAATACTTCCGCTTCGATGGCCCTCTACGCACACAGTTGCGGCTTGAAATCCACCGTTTTTATCGGTTCCGGCAGGATTGCCTTCGGCAAACTGAGCCAGGCGATGGACTATGGCGCCCAGACCATTCAAATACGCGGCGACTTCGACGATTGTATGCGCCAGGTTCAGGATGTCTGCACGAAGCTCGGCCTGTATTTACTCAACTCGTTAAATCCATTCCGACTCGAAGGCCAAAAGACGATAATGTACAGAATTCTTGAAGGGCTCGGCTGGGATGTGCCCGACTGGATTGTAGTACCCGGCGGAAATCTCGGCAACAGCAGCGCATTCGGCAAGGCATTTCTTGAATTGAAACAGCTCGGCCTGATTAAACGAATACCGCGAATGGCAATCATCAATGCCACCGGTGCCGATACTCTAACTCACCTTGTCAATAGCAAAAAGCTCCGCTGGAACAACGGTAAGGTCAACCAGTCTGTCATTGACGATTATTACGCTGATTTGACCGCCCGGAATTTTTCACCGCACACCTGCGCTTCGGCGATAGAGATTTCCCGGCCGGTAAACCTGAAAAAGTGTCTGCGGACTATTGATATATGCAACGGCGTCGTTCGGGCCGTAACCGACGAGCAGATTTGCGACGCAAAGGCGATTGTCGGCAAATTCGGGTTAGGGTGTGAGCCGGCCTCTGCGGCTTCAATCGCGGGATTGAAGCTGCTTAGGACTGAAGGTGTCATCGACGCCGACGAACGGGTTGCCTGTGTATTGACCGGCCACGCACTTAAAGACCCGGACGTAACCGTCAACTACCATAAACAAAAGCAGGGCCAGTTCAGCAATCCGCCAATGGAAGCACCCAACAACCTTGATGAAATAATCAAAATAATCAGTTGATTCTTCAGACGCTTAGCGACACAATACTTCGCCAATGGCCAACAACAGCAAAAACAGCAAAAAAACAAAAATCCTCTTGGTATGTGGTGTACTGCTTCTTGCGACGGTAAACGCCTCATGGACGCTTTCGGAAGGGACATTGGGCAACCACGAATGTTTCGTTTCCATCACTGCGCGAGATGTTAGCCAGCGGCGACTGGGTCTGGCCTACCTGTAATGGTCAGCCTCGCCTTGTGAAAACGCCGCTGTCCTACTGGCTCGTGGCAGGCCTGGCCAAGATAACCGGCAGAGTCGATGAGTTTACCGCCCGGCTGCCCAGCGTTATCTTTGCGGTGCTCTCTGTGGCCACCATCATTTATTTTGTAAACTACTTCGTGTCTTTCAGGGCAGCCCTTATTTGCGCTGCGGTCTGGGCAACTTCGCTCGATTACATCCGCTATGCACACAACGCCCGGCCCGAGATGGCTATGACGTTTTTTATCGTTCTGGCTTTTTTGAGCTTCTACGGCGCGGTCATTACTCAAAGCAGAAAAAGGCAAATCGCATACGCACTTGTTTTCTGGCTGAGTTTTGCATTGTCAAACCTGGCCAAAGGGCCTGCACCGCTGCCGCTTGTTTTGATTCCTTTATTTTTCTATATCGCGATATTCAGAAAGTGGAAAGTGCTGCCGAGATTACTGCCAATCATAGGAACGCTCGTCTTTTTGGGTGTTGTTCTGCCGTGGCCGCTGGCTATCGCCCACAAATTGAATTGGGACATCAGGCTGTGGAAAACAGAATTCTTCGACCGTTTCCTCGGCGAATACAGGCCGGGAGGCAAGCCATTTTATTACTATTCATTCATAATGTTTCTGTTCATTATACCCTGGGTCGTTTTCCTGCCGATGGCGCTGGCTGCGCCTTTCTACAGGGTCTGGAACAAGAAACGGCCTTTGATGCAGTTTCTGTGGCTGTGGTTCGTTGTGGGCATTGTATTTTTGACTGTCTGCGGCGGCAAACGCCAGCACTATATACTTCCTTTGATGCCGGCAGCAGCCATCCTTATCGGTATCCTAATTGAAGATATGGCTTTTATTCGCAAGGCCTACACGTGGAAATACGCAAAGGATGTTCTGCGAAATCATATTTTTGTTATAGTCCCCCTTGCTATTATCGGGCCGGTTGTTATTTATGTAGCCAAAACCAACCCTCAACTACTTGCCAGCACAACAATTCTCAGGATAGTAACGAGGATAGTAGTAACGATAATAGCAACGATAGCAGCAAAGATAGTCGTAACTGCATTTATTGCAGTATTATTTGCGGGCAGAAAACCCACTGTCGCGCGCGGTGCAACTTTCATCGGTACTGTTGTTTTGGTTATCATTGCTTATGTCATTTTCGTAAATTTTATAGAAGAAAAACTGATATCGCACATAATAACCGCTGCTACTACCGAGTTGGTCTATGAAGTAAAAACTAACCCTCAACTGATCACCAGTGCAATAATAGCTGGGATGGTAACGATAGCCATAACTGCAGTTACGACCGTATTATTTGTGAAAAGAAAACCTGCTGTCGCGTGTGGCACCCTTTTCGGGGGTATTGTCGTATTAGTTATGATAGGGTATGTGACCCTTTTGAATCCGCTGGATTACGAAAGATATTCGCGGGATTTTTCGAGGAGACTGGCGCAAATAGTGCCGCAGTCGGACAATCTAATCGCCTACGAATATATATCCAACAGGTCGGTACAATATTTTGGCAGGGTGATACCGGAAATAATGGATAAGTCCGTGCTGTACAATCGCTACGAACAGGGTGATTGGGTTGTTGCCACGGCTGGCCATCTCGAAAAGCTGCAGACGGACGGCAAAATGAAAATGGTTTATTACAAACAGAAAGCCGAACGCAGATGGCAGCAGGACGCCCCCGGTGCGCTGTTCCACAAATCCACCCCCTTTGTCGCAAAAGAACCGTAGCTGTCTGCGGTTTTACTCACCGCAGGCTTTCGATGAATCCTCTTTCCGCTGTAGTTACGGGCTGGTCTTTGATTTTTTCTACGAGCCGGACCGTATCTTCAACGCCATAGCCGCGGGTTTTTCGCAGCCACACCGAGGCCAGCATCGAGACCCTCTCTTTGCCGCTGCTGTCGTGAATAAGAACAGGGAGGTTCTCCTTGTCGGTCATTATGGTGAGAAACCGCTCCCGCATATTCGCATCGGGGAATTGACCGGGGCTGTCTGGGTTTCTGTCCAACGGCATCTCGAAGTATTTGACGCCGTTGCTGCGGACCCAGGTGATTTCCTCATTATACCAGTTTCTCTCGCGGTGCTCTGCCGGCGAGCGGAGGTTGATGATTGTGGCGATATGGTATTTATAGAGAAGGCGAGTATAGTCCATACCTCTGGGTTGTCCACTGGTGTAAAGCACCTCCGGCTCAACAGTGTTAAAATTCTTGATATGAAAGTGCCTAACCAGCAGAATCGCCGCCGCTGTTATCAGCAAAGCAATAATCAGGCCGCCTGGTGAGCGTTTTTTCTTCATAGCGTTAATCCTCTGTGGGATTTTCTCTGCGATGTACTTTGCGCACCGAGTATGTCTTTTTGCCGGTCGACTCGAAGTAAACCCTGCTTATCATTTCGCCTATCAGGCCCGTGGCCACAAAGAGCAATCCGATGAGCAAGAGCACCGCCGCCAGTCCTGCTAACGGTCCGTGTGCGACAAGAACCGGCACGTTATACGCTAACTTGTCATACAGTATATAAGCAGTCATCAACACGCTGGCTACGATGCAGTACATCGCTACTCTGCCGAAAAAGTGCAGCGGTTTTGTAACATAGCCCAGCAAAAACCGAAGTGTTATCAAATCGAAGACAACTCTAAATGTTCTGGATAGCCCATAGCTGCTGGAGCCACTGGGGCGAACGATGTTCTTTATGGGTATCTCGATGATTTTGGCGCCGCTGCGTGACAACAGTGCCGGTATGAATCTGTGCATCTCACCGTAAAGATTCAGCTCCTCAATAATCTGACGTTTGTATGCCTTGAAGGTGGTGCCGAAGTCGTGGATATCCACGCCGCTTATTTTTGAAGCCAGCCAGTTAGCCACTCTCGAAGGGATTTTTCTCATTATCAGATTGTCCACACGTCGTTTGCGCCAGCCGCTGACGATGTCGTAGCCAGCCTCAATTTTTTCGAGAAACTTCGGTATCTCTTCAGGAGCATGCTGGAGGTCACCATCCATTGATACTATTACCTGTCCCCTTGCCACATCGAAACCCGCAGCCAAAGCCGGCGTCTGGCCGAAATTTCGGCGAAGCTCCACCACCACCACTTTTTCGTCTCTGCTGACGATATCTTTTATCTGCTCGAGGGTATTGTCACTGCTGCCATCGTCAACAAAGACCAGCTCATAACGAAGGCCGGTCTCGTTCATCGTTTTGGTTAGTCGGTCGTAAAGCTCGGCCACCACCTGTCCCTCATTGTAAAGAGGCACCACCACCGAGCAGTCAATAGCCGCCTGGCTACAATTGTCCATAATGCACCAGTTTTATTGCTGAGTCCTTAAAACACTGTTTTGTTTTTTCATTACAGAGCGCTTCAAATTCGACCTTTCGCTGTTCCACCAGTCTCGTTTGGGCGGGATCCAGACCGTCAGCCAGACCCGGATGGGTCATAACCTCTGCAGTTGCTACCGAGCTGTAAAGTGCGACGGCTCTGAAGAAGTTTACGTCGACCCTGCCCGTATGTGCAATACCAAAAAGTCCCTCTGTTCTCAAGAAATCACTGTTTTGAATGTGATTAATCTTTGCCATTGTCCGAACTATCGCCGCCCTTTTTCGGCCGTCTTCTGTAAGCAGCGGCCAGGGACTTCGGCAGACCGCCTTGGGCTCAAAAGGCCAGCGTATGGCAGGGATTTTGAATTTGCTGGCAAGCCTGCAGACAATCGGAAATATTACAGGGAAGCTGTGAATATGCTTATGCGAGTCCAGATGGGTCGGCACCAATCCTCTGCCAATAACCCACTGGATTTGAGCCGCCAGTTCGGTCTCAATAGCACGCCTTACTGCGTGCAGGGCTATACACATAGCCGATAGTTTCAACGGCGAATAAGCGAATCGGCCGTCGCTGTCAAGCAGACAATTAACGCAGCTTTCCTTCGATACGGCTCTGCCCTCGGACAAATTAAGGTGGACGCCGACGCCGAGGCTGGGCCGAGCTTTGGCTATTTCAACTGCTTCTTCTGCCGCCGGCATATTGGCCATAAGCGTCGCACTGGTCAGGATGCCCACCTCATGAGCCTTCGCTACAGCTTCGTTTACCCCTTTACAAAGCCCGAAATCATCCGCATTTATTATGATTCGCCTGGCCATCGCCAATAAGTCTAACCCCAAATACGGACAGGTCAATCAGTTTTTGCCCCCGCTTACACAGCTGCGTTCCGCAGGCCGGATATGATAAAACCGGCTGTAAGGGCCAAAGCACCGACCGTGTGTAGAAGAACTGTAATCCGATTGGCGTAGTATCGGCCAGGCTCAGCCAAATCCTTCTTATTTGCGAACCTGATGGCCAAAACCGCAATCGGCAGCGTAAGCAGATAAAACAGACCCGCAAAAAACATCGGCTGGTAAATCAACATCGCCGCCGCAACAACGTAGCTGCCTATAAGCGCGATTCGATATATCCGGATGCACGCCGGGATGCCGAACTGAACCACCAAAGTCTTTTTATTTACGGCTGCATCGGCTGCAATGTCAGGAAACTCATTAATCAAGATGACCAGGAAAATCAGCAGGCCGACAATCAGGCCGGCCGGCAGCGCGGTTATATCAACGGCCTCTGTCTGCAAAAAGTATGCCCCGTATACCGGAAGCAGGCCAAACAGAAACAAAATGACCAGTTCACCGATACTGCGGTAGCCAAACCGAACAGGCGCAGCGGTATAAAAGTAACCACCCAGCAAACCGACAAGACCGAGAATTAAGATAAAGACGCTGCGTGTCAGCACGAAAATAATAAGTCCGATTGCCGAACCTGCGGCCAGCAAAACGAGCGCAGCGGTCAACACCTGCTTCGGCGAAAGAGTGCCTTGCTGGATATACCGGCTACCTCCGGAAAAGGGGGTGATGTTTAGATTGACCCAGTCATTTCCCGAGGTATGGTCGAAGTAATCGTTGGCCATATTATTGCCGGCTTGCAGTGCCATTATCGCCAGTACCGCCAGTATGAATAGTTCCACATTGAAAGTTCCCGTGACTGCATATCCCAGTGCCGAACCAACCAGGACGGGGGCTGCGCCCGCCGTCAAAAACTTCGGCCTCGCGGCCAGAAAAAAAATAATCGGTCTCGAACCACCCAATCGCGATTTCATACCCAACTGGTCCACATCACCATAACTAAAATGCCTTATACAGCCAAAATCGCAGCCCAAACAAGGCCGTCACGGATAACTCCTGCATGTTCAGAAAAATCTCTCTGCATCCTCGTACGCTGAGTTACAGCAGGTGCGAAAATCGCTTGACAGGCCACGCTGTTTAAGGTAAACTGTATTTGTTGCTTTGTATTATAAGGGGCACTATTATGAAAACAAAACGTAAAAAAACCGCCTTTACCATCGTGGAATTGCTGACCGTTATGAGTATCATCATAATACTCATAAGTCTGCTTTTGCCCTCACTAAATGCCGTGAAGCGCTTTTCGAGGGTCGTATCACAAAAGAACCAGTTTCGCAATATTGGCACGGGTCTGCAAATGTTCGAAAGTGATTTCGACGAATATCCTGATTCAGACGCCAACGATGCCGACGGCGCCCTCTATTGCGGGGCAATGAAACTCGGTGAGGTTATGGCTGGACAGGACGGCCTGGGGTTCCATCTCCGTTCGAGACTTACCATTAATGGTAGGGACGCCGCTGGAACTAGTGGAACTGCCTTATATCATTGTGTATCTTCACCTTATAATGAGACGGAACTGGAGAACTTAAGAAGCAGAAAGGAATATCTGGAGCGCAAAGATATTCAAATATGCTCCTTAAAGGACTTGTACGTCAATCCGGGGTCGACGTTCAGCGAGCCGAATAACGTGGCATTGCTTTGTGATGTCTTTAGCTCGGTGAGAACTCAAACTACCGGGAAGAAAATAGGTATGCCTGTATTATATTACAGAGCGGATACTTCGAAGATGTCACATGATGTTGACACTCCGGGTAGTCCGGACAATATCTACAATTACAAAGACAATCAGGATTTCCTTGGCTTGGGCTTGCCGTGGGAGCCGACTACCCTGCCGCCGCTTTATAAATTACTCACCAACCCCGCGGGCCAAGAATTCTATAAGAATACACTCGATAAGACCTTGGAGGAGGAATCTGGCATTCGGCGGCCTTACAATAAGGATTCATATATCCTTATTTCCGCCGGCTGGGACGGCATATATGGTACAGGAGATGACGTATACAATTTCAAAGATTAAAACGGCAAGAAACCTCTAACAAATGGTTAAAGTATGCCCGACAGGCTTGTAACAATCGCTAACTTTGCCTTCACGTCCGACCCTGTCTCGCAGGCAGAACTGGCAAAAATCAAACTGGAGACCGAAGGCATAAAGTGCTTCCTCTCGGGCAAAAATTTCATCGGAATCTACTGGCTCTGCTCAGCCGTTGCCGGCGGCGTTAAACTGCAGGTCAAAGAATCTGATACCAAAAGAGCCTTGGAAATCCTCCGAAACGATGAAAAGGCCAATATCGAAGCACTCGGCAATGATTTAATACCCGAACCAATCAGCGGTCTTTGTCCCAAATGTCACAGTGACGACATAGAGTATCGCAGATTTTCAAAAACGGCGTTTTACCTGGGTATATTATTCTTCAGGATCCCTCTGCCCCTGCCTCGAAAATCATACAAATGCAACGACTGCGGCCACACGTGGAAAGAAAGATGATTTTCTCAGGTCTAACAGTGCTTTTTGTCTGGCCCGGCTTCATCGATTTCCATACACAAGGCTAAAGCCTTTTGGGTGCTGAAAGCCGATAATTAGGCCGCATTATTGACTAAACAGCCTGCATAGGCTATCCTACGCTGTCCGGACACTATCCTGGCGAATGTGTAACCTTTTTTAGAGAGATTTTTGTTATGCTTAAGAGAACACATAATTGCGGTGAACTTCGTCTAAGTGACGCCGGCAAAGAAGTAACCTTAGCCGGCTGGGTCAAGTCCTACCGCGACCACGGCAATCTGGTATTTTTTGACCTTCGTGACAGAGAGGGACTCACACAATTGGTTTTCGACCCTGAAACCCGGTCCGAGGCCCACAAGCTCGCAAGAACCATTCGCTGCGAATGGGTCATAGCTGCAAAGGGTGTTGTTCAGCCTCGCGGCGAAGGCCTCGAAAATCCCAAGCTTCAGACCGGACAAATCGAGGTCGCCGTCGAAAAGCTTGAGATTCTCAGCGTTGCCGAGACCCCGCCGATTGATATCGACGCCGGCGGAAAAACCAGCGAGGAGCTTCGCTTGGCCAATAGATATATTGACCTGCGTCGGTCCGAAATGCAGCAGAAACTGCATACCCGCCACAGAGTAACCAAGATTGCACGCGACTACTTCGACAAATTAGGTTTCTGGGAGATTGAGACGCCGATATTGGCTAAAAGCACACCGGAAGGAGCAAGAGATTTTCTTGTACCCAGCAGATTATACAAAAATCGGTTCTACGCGCTGCCGCAGTCGCCGCAGTTGTTCAAGCAGATACTGATGATAAGCGGCGTCGATAGATACTTTCAGATAGCGCGATGCTTTCGTGATGAAGACCCCCGCGCCGACCGGCAGGCTGAATTCACTCAGATTGATGTTGAGATGAGCTTTGTTGACAGCGACGACATTATAGGCATCCACGAGAATTTAGTAGCGAAAATCTGGAAGGAGATTCTTGACGTCGATGTCATCATACCTGTGCGCCGGATGACCTACAAAGAGGCAATGGATGATTATGGTATCGACCGGCCGGATTTGCGGTTCGATATGAAACTAAAAGATATCTCCGACATCGCGAAAGAAAGCAGCTTCAAGGTATTTACCTCTGCCATAGAAAAAGGGGGAGTCGTAAAAGGACTCTGCTCGCCGGCGGCGGAAAGATATTCGAGGAGTGATATCGAAAAAACCCTCACGGATTTTGTCGCCGATTACGGAGCAAAGGGACTGGTCTGGTTCAAGACCCAAAAACAGGGTGACAAACTAATACTGGCAAGCAGTATCGCCAAGTTTTTCAATCCCGACCAGCTCAGCCGAATAATCGAGCGGTTTGATGCAAAGGATGACAACCTGATTCTGCTTATCGCAGACACTGAGAAAAACGTGAATAAGGCCCTGGCTCCGCTCCGCTGCAGACTGGCTAAAGAGTTAAAACTCTACGACGAAAATACCTTCGAGTTTGTGTGGGTAGTCGATTTTCCTTTGTTCGAGTGGAATGAGGATGAGAAGCGATATGACTCGCTTCACCATCCGTTTACCGCACCAGTGCCCGAAGACCTCCAAAAGCTCGACTCTGACCCGGCAAACATTCGCTCGCAGGCATACGATATTGTCGTCAACGGAAGCGAAATCGGCGGCGGCAGCATCCGTATCCATAACCCGAAAATCCAGCAGAAAGTCTTTGACCTTTTGAAAATCTCAAAGAAACAGGCCGAGGAACAGTTCGGCTTTTTTCTAAAGGCCCTGAAATACGGCGCTCCGCCGCACGGCGGCATCGCCCTCGGACTCGACAGGCTGATTATGCTGCTGACCGGTACGGATAACATAAGAGACGTCATTGCATTTCCCAAAACTCAGCGAGGCCAGTGCCTCTTGACCGATGCGCCCAGCGAAGTCGACCAGAAACAACTGGATGAGCTCAACCTGCGAACGCAGAAACACCTGCAGGCTATCGAACAAAAAACCGAAGAGAAAAAATAATAACTGCCGGCAGTTTTCAAAACCGATTTTATGAGAAGATACGTACATAATATCTACCACAGGATTTTGGTGCTGCTGCATCTGTCGCCGCTTTCGCTGGCGGAAAAGTGCAGAATCGCATTCGGTGCCGCTGTTGTCTTTATCCTGGCAATCGCTTTGCTTTTGCCGTACATCTGGATGGGCAAGCTCACCGAAAAGGCCTGTCTCGATGCAGGGCGCGCCATGGCTCAAACACTGCTCAATAGACACTTTTCCACAGAGCAACCGCGTGAATCAGCACTTCCGTCACTGGACAGTACCGGCGCCATAATGGACGTAAACAATCCCCAAGTCAGATGGGTACGCCTCTCAGAGCAGGGTCAGAAACAACTCCAGCAGTTTACCGACGAGCAGAGACAAATGATAGAGCTTCTTAAAACCGACGAAGCAAGAGACGACCGCATCCTGATGACAAAAAGGGACGGTGTACTCAGAAGCGATTATGTAAAAGTTTTCAAGGCAACCGACAGTTGTATAAGCTGCCATAATCCGCAGGGGCCAGCCAGTCCATTTGGCCGAAATGAACCTATCGGTGCAGTGGTTATCCAGTCCCGCGGCCTCGGCGGCGAAATCGGCAAGACGATTCTGATGAACCGTATCTGGATAATCGTAGCCGGTTTAATCGGCGGCGCGGGCGCATTCGTTGCCTTTTACTGGATTACTCAGCGGGTGATACTGAGCCCTATTCGTCAGCTTCGCGCACTCGCAAATAACGTTGCCGACGGCAATCTCGGCATCCGAAGCTCGATTAACACACGCGACGAATACGAAAAACTTGCAAACGCCTTCAACCACATGCTCGACAGTCTGCAGGCAACCCAGGAAAAGCTCCGGCAGGCAAATAAACAGCTCGATGACAAAATCGCAGAGCTTTCCGAACGAAACATCGAGCTGTTCAAGGCCAACAAGGTAAAGGGCGAGTTCTTAGCCAACATCAGTCATGAATTCAAAACACCTTTGAATGCTATACTCGGATTTGCGGAGATATTGAGGGAAAAACCCGCCAGGCTCGGCAGTGACAAAATCCAAAGGTACGCTGATAATATAATTACCGGCGGCAAGAACCTGCTTAATATGCTCAACGACCTGTTGGATTTGGCAAAGGCTGAAGCCGGAAAAATGCAACTGCACATCGAAAAAACAACCGTGGAGGAGCTTTGTGACGCGATTGTCAGGGCTTTCTCAGCTCTGACAAAAAAGAAGAAAATCAAGGTCAAAACAATATTGGACGACAATTTGCCGGTCTTGAATACGGACGTCGGCAAGGTCCGCCAGATACTCTATAATTTTCTAAGCAACGCCGTCAAGTTCACCCCCAAGAGCGGCAGAATTGAGATTCGTGCCACGATGCCCGACGAGAAAACCGCCCGAATAGCCATCACCGATACCGGCTGCGGTATCGCCGAGGCCGACAAAGAAAAGATATTCGAAAAGTTCCGGCAGGTCGACGGCTCGATAACCCGACAGTCGCCCGGCAGCGGTCTGGGACTGGCCATCAGCAAGGAACTGGCAATTATACTCGCAGGCAGTGTCGGCTTAGAAAGCGAGCCCGGCAAAGGCTCAACATTCTGGCTCGATGTCCCTGTTACACTCGCAAAAGACGAAAGTTCAAACTCCCAGAGTTAGTTTCCTAACCACCATCTCCGCTGATAAACCCAAAACCCGTATCTTCTTGACGGGATTATTTTGGCCGGTGATTATGCTGACAGCACTATTTTTTACGCCGAGTTGCTTGGCCAAAAAGTCTATCAGGCACTTGTTTGCCTTGCCTTTCTGCGGCGGGGCTGAAACCTTAATCTTTACTGTCCCATCCAATAGACCGCTGACGGCTGTCCTGCTGCTGGCTGGTACGACCTTCACCGAAAAGACCACACCCCCTTCGACTTTTTGAATCTTCAAATCAGACATTTCTCTGTGGTTCTTGTGCCGGCTTAGAGGTTTTCCCGCAGGTTTGCACCAATGGCCATTTGCACATATTTTTCAATCTGCTCCGCGAGTTCACCTAATGACGCGAGTTGAAAGTCTTCGTAATGGCCCGGCACAAATTCACCGTTCAGGGCTTTCTTGAAGACCCTGACCCTTATGATGGATGGCTCGGCAGCGGCCTTGCTGAAATTGCTGTCTTTGTGTTCGGTAAGCTCGACGCGCCAGTCCTCGCTTATAAAGACTAAGCATTTGCCTGTAAAAACCGCTGTCGGAAAATAATCTCTCAATAACTTCAAGGTTTCCATCTTCATCACATCCTGAGACTACCGGTCAGCTCTTTGATACTTTTTATTTCCTTGCGGATGCAGTATTTTTTTATGCCCTCGGCGATTTTAACCGCGCATCCCGGCTCGATAAAATTTGCAGTCCCAATGCCGACCGCCGAGGCGCCGGCGATAATAAATTCGACGGCGTCGGAGGTCGTTCGGATGCCGCCTATGCCCAGAATCGGTATGCCGCGGTCCTTGGCAACCTCATTATAAACCTTATTAACCAGATACACGGCTATTGGCTTTATAGCTGGGCCGGAAAGTCCGCCTGTTTTGTTGGCTAAAACAGGTCTGGCGGTCTCAATATCGATGACCATTGCGGTAAAGGTATTTATCAGGCTGAGTGCATCGGCACCGGCTTCAACAGCCGCACGGGCAATTACACTGATATCCGTAACAGCAGGTGAGAGTTTGACCATCAGGGGCTTTGTACCTGCTGCCTTTTTTACCGCCGAGGTAACTTCTGTTACCTGAGCCGGGTCGGTGCCGAAACTGATGCCGCCCTTGCTAACGTTCGGACAACTGATATTTAGCTCAAACCCTGCTATTGCCTTTTCCGTTGCGAGGCGCTCAACTACTGCCACATATTCGCTGATTGTTTCACCTGCCACGTTGACAAAAACCGGAACCGTCAGCTTCTCAATAATGGGCAATTTCTCTTCTGCGAATTTATCCAATCCAATGTTAGCTAATCCGATTGCATTAAGCATACCCGAGTCGGTCTCAACAATTCTTTCGGGTGGATTACCTTTTCGCGGGTTTAGCGTGATGCTTTTGGTGATAAATCCGCCGAGCTGACTTAAGTCGGTAAAGCCAGCTAATTCATCGGCGTACCCGGACGTTCCCGATACGACAAACACAGGATTTGCCAATTTCAAACCCACAAAATCAACCGAAATATCAGTTTTTTCTTCCATAAACTACTAACTGCAAATTATGAACAAAACACCAATTCCTTACTGTCAAAGACAGGGCCGTCTTTGCAGCACAATTTATAAATGGTTTCATTTGAACCTTCGACTTTGCATTCAACGGGGCAACTCTGGCACAGGCCGATTCCGCAGGCCATCATACGCTCCATACTGACCTGACAATCGATTTTCCTGTCGCGTGCGATTCCAGCCACCTTTGCCAGCATCGCCTCAGGGCCACAGGCATAAATTATCGTGTCCTTAGCGGTTACTCCGCACTGCTTCAGCCAATCCAAAAAGCACTCGGTAACGGGGCCTGCAAAGCCTGCCGAGCCGTCGTCCGTCGCCATAAATGATTGTATGCCATATCCAGCGAACTCCGCCAATGAAAACCCGACTCCCTGCGCAAGTTTGTCCAGTGGCTTTCCAAAGGGCAGTTCATCCTTTGTTTTCGCACCTGCAAACGCAAATACCTCTGTAGTCGGGCAATCGGTTGTAAGAACTTTCGCGAGGTGGATTAAAGGGCCGGCTCCCATTCCGCCAATTATCAATAGGGCCGTCTTTTTATCCGCAGGCGTCGAAAAGCCATTGCCCAGCGGCCCGATTACGCTGACCGAATTGCCTTTGGCCAGTGTTGACATCCGCAAAGTCGCCGGCCCGACAACGCGATAAAAAATTTCCACAGCCGTCTTATTGCCATCGGCGGTAATATCACAGAAACTAAATGGTCGTCGCAGCAGTATTTTTCGCTGAGCCGTATCGGCCAAATCTTCCGGCATCTTTTCCGCCGGCGGAAGGACTGCCTCGCTCAGGTCTAATTGGGCGAACTGTCCCGGCCTGGCTTGCGAGAAGGCTTTTACACCGGCACCGGTAAACTCAAGTCCAAGCCGAAAAAATCGCCCCTTGATTTGCTTATGGCTGTAGACAATTGCTTCAAACGGTCCTTTGTCTGCCTTTGTCTTAATTGCCTCCTGTTCGATGTTCATACGTAAGACAGAATGTACTGAAAAACCCTCGTCAGTCAAGCTAATAAACCTTCCTGTCGGGATAACCTGTCTCGGTGTTTGTGAGTTTTATTTTGACCCGGATGTAAATTTGCCTTACCATATCTGCGGTGTTATGGTTTGCGATGATTTACTTAACTAACACAGGGTACTGGAATTATGATTTATCGCACATACGGCTCAACCGGCATTGAAGTTTCCGCCATAGGCTTTGGTGGAATGCGTTTCGATGAAAAGGACCTCGACTCCTGTGCAGAGTTGGTCAAGGCTGCATACGATGCCGACATAAATTATTTTGACACCGCGCCGGGCTACGGCGAATCGGAGAAAATCTTCGGCGCCGCCTTTAAACAAATGAAAAAGACCCGCTCCCAAAGACCCTTCTATGTTTCCACAAAAAGTTTGAAGGATGAGCCCCAACAGGTTCGCAAAGACCTCGAAGCATCGCTTAAAAAAATGAACCTCGATTACATTGATTTCTATCACTTCTGGTACGTCCTCTCGCTCGATGAATACCGCCGGAGGAAAGCTAAGGGCGTCCTTAAGGAGTTTGAAAAGCTAAAAAATGAAGGTCTAATCAGGCACATCTGTGTGTCGACTCATATGACCGGCCCCGACATCGGCAAAATGCTGCGAGACTATCCATTCGAAGGCGTCCTGCTCGGCTATTCGGTTATGAACTTTGCATATCGAGAGGCTGCTCTTGAGACGGCCGCCAGACTCAATCTCGGTGTCGTTATTATGAACCCCCTTGGGGGCGGAATAATACCTCAAAACCCCAAAAGATTCGCCTTCGTAAAAACCAGACCTGGAGAAACCGTGGTTGAAGGGGCGCTGCGATTCTTACTCAATGACCGCCGCATCACAGTTGGGCTTGTCGGCTTTAGCAAACAAAAGCACATCAGGGAAGCCGTCAGCGCGGTCGATGGGTATAAGCCGATACCACAAAAAACCATCAAAAAGATTCGTGCGGCTCTGAATAAATCCTTCAATGAGCTTTGTACCGTCTGTCGATACTGCGACAAATGTCCGCAGGGTATACGCGTGCCCGAGCTTATGGATTCCTACAATCATTATGTCCTCGCAAGCAAGATAGCCGATGTGATTCAGCGTCTGGATATGCATTGGGGTTTTGAGCTTGGGGATGATTTCCTGCAGGGTTGCACCGAATGCGGCCAATGCGAAGATACCTGTACCCAGAAGCTGCCTATTCGCCAGAGACTGAAACTCCTTCGGCAGGTGGTCAAAAAACACCTTTCCTCTAAATAAACCAGCAGAGGTTCCGGCATTCAGGGCAAGATAAAAAGTAAAAAAAGCTGGAAAAACAGTTGCATATTATTAAAATGGCGAAAATTAGCGTTCAGCGGTCAGCGTATAGCGTTTAGAAAAAGAAGAAAACCACAGAATTATGAGATTTATACTGATAGATAAGGTTATTTCGCTTGAGGCGGGCAGGGAAATAAAGACGGTCAAGAACGTGTCTTTGGCTGAGGAATACCTTGCAGACCACTTTCCGGCATTTCCGGTGCTGCCGGGCGTGCTTTTGCTGGAAGGATTGGTTGAGTCGGCATCGTGGCTCGTTCGAGAAACAGAAAATTTTGCTCACAGTATGGTATTGCTTGAAGAGGCAAGAAATGTAAAATACAAAAGCTTTCTGGCACCGGGCTCAAGAATAGAATATACCGTTACGGCCAGGACAATAGAGGAGAACATAAGCAGCTTCAGCGGCTTGGGCGTATCGAACGGCGAGCAGATTGTGGAAGCAAAATTCGCCCTGAGGCACTTTAATCTGGCTGATGAAGATTCAACGATGGCGGCGGTAGATGCCAGCATAATCGAAAATATGAGGAAGCGATGGAAACTGCTAAGATAGTTCGTAGTTGGTAGTTCATAGACAAAGCAAGTAAAAATGCCGGAGGTAAAGAACAATGGCGATGAGTCGGGATGAAATTTTCGGGGAGGTTCAGGAAGTGCTGGTTGATGCATTAGGGGTGGATGATGATGAGATTAGCAATGAGGCAACTCTTATGGGAGACCTGGGAGCGGAAAGCATCGACTTTCTGGATATAGTGTTTCGGCTGGAAAAGGCGTTCGGGATAAAAATCCCGCGTGAGGAGCTGTTTCCGGCTGAGAGCCTGATGAATAATCCCGAATTTGTCAATAACGGCAAATTAACCGAGGTAGGTCTGCGTGAATTGCGGGAGAAGATGCCGCATACCAACTTGGCCGGTTTTGAGGACGACCCTAATATCAACAAATTAGGTGATTTGTTTACCGTCGGGGCAATCGTAAACTACGTCGAGGGCAAGCTGAACTCTGCGTAGTTTTGTTCATCACAGACGATGCAAATTACATACAGTCTGTGCACTATAATGACCATAATACTCGAATGCGCTGGATATGGATAGACAAGTTTGTTGAGTTCCAAAGCGGGCAGCGTGCTGTGGCGATAAAGAATGTGACGCTCGCGGAGGAGCATCTGCACGACCACTTTCCGGGTTTTCCCGTTATGCCGGAGACGCTGTGCATCGAGGCAATGGCGCAGACGGCAGGTATACTTGTCGGCGAAGCGAAAAATTTCGAGGAAAAGGTCATCCTTGCGAAGGTCAAAAGGGCGGTGTTTTTTGATTATGTCAGGCCGGGCGACACAATAAAATTAGAAGCCAAAATTGAATCCATCGCAGACGAGGCTGCAAGTACAACCGGCAAAATCAGCTGCGATGACAAGCTAATCGCCGAGATAGATTTGATGTTCAGCCATATAGACAAAAACCTTGCAGGTAAGGAATTTCCTCAAGAGAACTTCGTATTCACCGATACATTCAAGTCGCTGATGCGGGGAGCCGCCTTCAGCAGTTGACTATTGACTATTGACCGCTGGTTATCGATAATCGCGGAAAATATTGGGAAACGATAAATAATCAGCAGGGAAAATCAATAGTAAATATGACTTCTTCTCGCGTAGTAGTCACCGGCCTTGGTGCGGTAAGTCCCCTCGGATTAACTGTTTCTGATATGTGGGAGGGTCTGCTTGTCGGCCGATGCGGGATTAGCGAAATTACCGCCTTTGACCCAGTCGGTTTTAGCTGTAAACTGGCCGGGCAGGTGCCGGATTATAAGATTCAGCAGTATGTGCCGAAAACTGTTCGCAAATCCACCAAGTTAATGTCGAGAGATATTGAACTGTCGGTCATAGCGGCGAACGAAGCGTTTGTCGGCAGCGGACTTGTCACAAAAGGTATCGACCCCGAGAATGTCAACATCGAGCCGACACGTATGGCAATCAATTTGGGCGCTGGCATTATAAGCTGTGACCTGGTCGAAATTGCGCCGGCGGTGGCGGCAAGTATTACTGACGGGAAATTCGATATCAATAAGTGGGGCAAAAAAGGCATCGAACTGGTAACACCTCTGTGGCTTTTGAAATATCTACCGAATATGCTGGCCTGCCATATCGGTATTATCCACGACATTCAGGGCCCGAGCAACACCATCACCTGTGCTGAAGCGGCTGCCCATATCGCCATAAGTGAAGCGGCACAGATTATCGCTCGCGGCGACGCCGACTACGCCCTTGCCGGCGGCGCCGAGGCAAAAGTAAATCCGATAATTATGATTCGGCAATGTTTGCTCAAAAGGGCGACGACCGAAAACAATGACGACCCTGCCGGCTCGTGCAGGCCTTTTGATGCCGACGCAAAAGGCTCCGTCTTCGGTGAGGGAGCTGGGATGCTTGTGCTGGAGAATATCGCGAACGCCAAAAGAAGGGGTGCGAAAATCTATGCTGAGATTGCCGGGTCCGGTCAGAGCAACAGCATAAATCCGACATACGAACGGCTTGAGCCGGATGGCTTCGGATTGCAGATAGCGATAGAAAAAGCGATGGCGGACGCAAAGATAAAGCCAGCGGATTTGGATTTGATTATTCCGCACGGCACAGGGATACCAGCTGATGACCTCGCTGAGGCAAAGGCCATCGAGTCAGCCATAGGTAAAGCAGCTCGCGAAATTCCTGTTTGGCCGACCAAAAGTATGCTGAGCAACACGGGCACAGCAAGCGGAGCGCTTGATGTTATAGCTGCGGTTTGTGCAATGAAGGAAGGAAAGATACCAGCTGCGAAAAATTGCGACAAAAAGGCCAATGGCTGCAATCTGAATATCGTAAGGCGGCCGCTGCAGAAAAAAATCCGTTACGCCCTGTGCTGCAGTTATACATACGGCGGACAAACAGCGGCGGTAATCTTAAAGAAGTTTGAATCTTAAAACCAGATGACTGATAGCAATAAAAGTAAACGCGTTGTAATAACCGGGATGGGCATTGTCTGCCCGCTGGGTCACGATGTGGAAAGCCTCTGGCAGGCGATAATGGGCGGCAAAAGCGGAATGGCTAAAACCACAATCTTCGATGCATCGACATTTCCGTCCACATTTAGTGCCGAAGTCAAAAATTATGACTATATAAAATACGTCAAAGGCAAGGAACTTCACAAACACAGTAATCGCGGCTCCGGCTTTGTATTAGGCGCAACAGCCCAGGCCTGCAGGCAGGCGGGGATTAACATCGAAACCGAAAAGAACACCGATGGAATCGAACGCAGCAGGATGGGGATTTATCTTGGGGCAGGCGAAGGTTCCATCGACAATGATGTCTTTTTTGATTCGCTGGTTAAGGCCTGGGACGATGAAAACTGTCGGATGGACTGGGGCAAATGGTCGCAGGTGGCGTTCGGCCGGATGGACCCGATGCGCGAACTGGAGCAGGAGCCGAATATGCCGGCCGCTCATATCGCGATGCTCACCGGCGCTCGCGGGCCGGCGAGGAGCTGCCTTACTGCCTGTGCAGCCAGCACACAGGCCGTCGGCGAGGCGACAATGATAATCCGCAGAGGCGATGCGGATGTAATAATTGCAGGTGGCGCCCATTCGATGATACATCCGCTGGGTGTTATGGGCTTTAACCGCCTGACGGCACTTTCGACAAGAAACGACAGCCCCGAAACCGCATCAAGACCGTTCTCGGCCAGCAGAGATGGTTTCGTACTCGGCGAAGGCGCAGCGATAGTGATTCTCGAATCGCTGGAGTCCGCGAAAAAAAGAGGTGTGAAAATCCTGGCTGAAGTCATCGGCTACGGCAGCAGCTCCGACGCCTTCAGAGTTACGGATATGCACGAGGAAGGCAGAGGTGCTGTCCAGGCGATGGTCGCCGCACTGGCCGATGCCGGTATAAGCTATAGGGATGTGGACTACATAAATACCCACGGCACAAGTACAATGGAGAACGATTTGATTGAGACCAAAGCGATAAAGGCGGTCTTCAAAGAAAAGGCAAAAAATATCCCTGCCAGCAGCGTCAAGAGTATGATGGGACATCTAATCGGCGCAGCAGGTGCAGCGGAATTGATTACCTGTGTTCTTGCGATACGCGATAATATAGTGCCGCCGACAACGAATCTTATGGACCGCGACCCACAACTGGATTTGGATTATGTTCCGAACAAGCCCCGGAAGATGCCGGTCAATATTGTAATGAACGAATCATTCGGCTTCGGCGGGCAAAATAATGTTGTGATTATCAAGCGTTTCGAAGAAAATTAAGCCATGATAGATATAAAGCAAATACGCGAAAATCCGGAAAGATTCAAAAAAGCCGCGAAAGATAAGCACTTCGAGGTAGATATAGATGAGCTTCTCGAAATTGATGCCCGACTGCGAAAAGGCAAATCAGAACTACAGGAACTCACTACTGAAATTAACAAACTTGGCAAGTCAGTACCTAATCTTTCGGATAAAGAAAAACGGGGCGTGATAAGCAGGCTCACCGAGCTAAAACAAAAAGCTTCTGCTATTGATGAAAAGCTCAAAGAATTGCAGCCAAAATTTGATGAATTGATGCTTTCGGTGGCGCAGCCAGCGGATGATGATGTGCCGGTTGGGAAAGACGATACCGAAAATGTTGAGATACGAAAAGAAGGCAAGGTTAGACAGTTTGATTTTGAGCCGAAAGACCACGTACAGTTAGGTTTGGCTTTAGACATCATAGATATCGAAAGAGGCGTCAAATTAGCCGGTACGAGAAACTATTTTCTAAAGGGCGATGGGGCACTTTTGCACTGGGCGGTGCTGCGGTTCGCGATGGACCAAATGGTCGGCAAAGGATATGTGCCGATGTCGGTGCCGGTTCTTATGAAAGATGAGGCAATGACAGGAACCGGCTTTTTCCCCGGCTTTGAAGACCAGACATACCGAATGGAAATAGACCAGCTTAATCTGGCAGGAACCGCGGAGGTGCCGCTAACAGCCTACCATATGGGCGAGATATTAAAGGCTGAGGAGCTGCCGAAAAAATATGTGGCGCTATCGAGCTGCTTTAGACGTGAAGCGGGAGCAGCCGGCAAAGATACATACGGCCTTTACAGAATCCATCAGTTCGACAAGATTGAGCAGGTGGTTATCTGCAAAAACAGCGTCGAAGAAAGCAATAGGTTTCACGAGGAAATCCTGGCCAACGCCGAGGCCGTGATGGCTGCACTGGAGCTGCCTTACCGCGTTGTAAATGTCTGTACTGGTGATTTGGGTCGTGGCCAGGCCAAAAAATACGATATTGAAGCCTGGATGCCGTCACGCAAAGGCTACTGCGAGACGCACAGCGCAAGTAAACTCTACGAATTCCAGGCGAGGCGAATGAATCTTCGTTACAAAGACCCCGCGACGAAGAAAACCCTTTTCTGTCATACACTGAATAATACTGTGATTGCCTCACCGCGAATCCTGATACCAATTCTGGAGCTTTACCAGAACGCTGACGGCTCGATAACGATACCGAATGTCCTGCGGCTGTATATGAACGGCAAAGAGAAGATAGAGAGCGGTTCATAAACTTATTTGCTGAACTATTTAGGAGGACAGGTAATGGCGGAAGTTGACACCGACATCGAGGTCTTTGAATTTGCTATTGCCCGGGAAGTTGATGCCAATAGGTTTTATCTTACACTGGCACAGCGAATAGATAATCCCGAGATGCGCAGGGTCTTCGAAGATTTAGCGAAGGAAGAACTGGAGCACAAGGCCAAATTAGAGTTGGAGCTTATGAAGACAGGAAGGGCGGTATCGACTAACCATGAGTCAGCCCCCGTGCTTTCTTGCCCGCCGCCCCGTCTCGCGTCGGGAGACGCGGGGGCAGGCGAAAGCAAAAACGGGGGTGTCGGGCAGGTATGGCAAAACTCCGGGCCTAAGCTGGATATGGATTACAAAGATATGCTTCTTCTGGGAATGGAAAAGGAGGAGGCATCGTTCCGGACCTATGTTACTCTCATCGGGACCGTTCACGAACAGGGGTCGCGAGAGGTGCTATTGGCCATCGCGGAGGAAGAGGTCAAACATAAACTCCGATTCGAGCTCGAATACGATATGTTACTCAGGGCAGGCTGAGCCACAAACTATATCCGAACAACTTGAAATGGTAGTCGATTACCCCATATAATCGACCGCCGAAGATGGATGATATACAGCGGAAATTAGAACTGATTGACAAGCAGCTCGAGGGGGGATTCGTAAACTCCTATAAGCGAACTATAAGTACCACTCCACTTTCATTTGCAGCAGTCGGGTTGATAATCGGGATTCTACTGCAGAACGTTTCTGATTTACCGATATCAATTTGGCTGGTCGTACTGGCGGTATGTGCAGCTTCAACGGCATTTCTCTTTGCTGCATATACGAGGGGCAAACTTGCTTCTTATGGACCTTTGCTTTTAAGTTTTTGTGCTCTTATCTGCTTTGCCTGCCTCGGCGGCATTCGCCTGACAGGTTTTTATAAACCTCAGTCCAATGACATTCGCAATCTGGTCGGCTTTGAGCGCACGTTAGCAACAATTCGCGGCAGTATCATCACGCAGCCATATACTGACAGAAACGAGTGGTGGGAATTTGCAAAATTTGTACCTCGTGACGTCGGCAGCAGTTTTTATTTGGATATATGCGAGGTTGAAACTGCCACAGGCTGGGCAAAGGCGAGCGGCACCGTGCGGGTGCAGGTTGATGAGCCGGTGCTGGATTTGAAGGCTGGCGATTACGTTCAGATGTACTGCTGGTTGGACAGGTTCAGTCCGCCGACAAATCCGGGCCAGTTCGATATAGCTGAATATCTGGCGAGGAAGAACGTCTTTGTCGCGGCGACAGTTGATTCTCGGGATGCTATTGAAGTACTTCAAAACGGTGCGGATACTACTAATCTTTCTGTGAAGATAAAAAGAAAGGCAAGAGAAATAGCTGTGCAGTCGCTGTTGGGCAGCCCATATCCGCAGGATGAAAGCGAAGGTCTGCTGCAGGCGCTCGTGCTGGGTTACAGAGCAGGCATGGACGCCGCCACTTATGAGGCGTTTCGCAAGACGGGACTATTGCATTTTGTGTGCCTATCTGGGATGAACTTCGGTATTCTTGTGGGGATGATTTGGTGGTTGTGCAAGGCAGCAGGTTTGATGAAACGAGCCCGGGCGGCTTGTTTGCATAATTGCAGCGGCGATGTTTGTGCTGGTAGTTCCTCCGAACCCGCCGGCATTTCGGGCGGCGATTATGTGCCTTGTCTTCTGTTTGTCATTTTTCTTTCGTCGGCAGAGTAATCCTTCCAATTCACTGGCCTTGGCAGCGGTTATTCTGTTGATTATAAAACCGACAGACCTTTTTGAGGTCTCCTGGCAGTTATCGTTTGCGTCGGTGCTCGGGATTATACTTTTTACAGGCCGAATTGAGAATTTCATATACGAAAAAGGAACAGACTGGTTTAGGATTAAGGAGAGGCAAAAGACCAAAGGTTTCCTCCGCATAATTCCTGACCCTCGCTCATTATTTGCTGTAAGCTTCGCTGCGTGGCTGGCCAGTGCCGGTATCCTGTTGTATAACTTTTATACGATTCAACCCCTTACAAGCATCTGGACAGTAGTTGCCTCGCCGTTTATAGCAGTGATTTCATTTGTCGGCTATCTTAAATTGCTTATCGGCCTGGTTCTGCCAACAACAGCTTCAATGCTAAATGTAACAATAAAACCTTTATCAAATTGGCTCATCTGGCTTGTAAAACATATAGCACAAAGGGATTTCTCGCAGGCGCTTATAGGCCATGTGATAATTTGGCCGATAGCTTTTTACTACTGCACCATTTTGTTTATAGCCTTTATTCATTTTAAGCGTCCCTTTGTGAAAAGGGTAATTTCTATACTGATGATTTTAGCGATTGTAATATTCCTTGGTGTTACGAAATGGCAGAGGACGTATCGTGACAACCTGATTATGACTTGTCTGGATGTCGGTCACGGCCAGGCGATAGTAGCCCAGCTTCCGGGAAAGGCCAACGTTTTGTTCGATGCAGGTTCGCTCGATAGAAACGATGTCGGCAGACGCGTTGTCATTCCGTTTTTGCAGTTTAGAGGGATAAATAAAATCGATTCGATTATCATCAGCCATAACGATATGGACCACATCAGTGGAATACCTGAGATTGTTGAATGCTGCGACGTCAATGATATTTATACCAACGATGCTTTTACAGATATGAAAACAGACCCAAACGGCGCGGCAAGGTTCCTTAAAACCTTGTTGAGTAAGAATGGTCTTAAGATAAAAGGCTTAAAAGATTTACGTCTAAACAGCGCCGCCAAGATAAAACTTCTCTGGCCAAGCGAGGGGATATCTCAAGACCCAGACGTTGGCAATAATGACAAGTCGGTAGTTTCACTGATTGAATTTGCCGGCAGAAAAGTGCTTTTATGCTCCGACATTGAAAAATTTGCCCAAGCGGAGCTTTTGCGAATTTATCCCAGCCTTAAAGCTGATGTGGTTGTTGTGCCACATCATGGCTCAAGAAGAACAGCCGACCAGCATTTTCTCGAAAGTCTCGATGCGGATATTTTGATATGCAACTGCGGCCAAAGCGGGTACGAAAGGCAGCAGGTAATCGACCCTGCGGGTGATGCGAAGACATTTTATACGCCCAGAGATGGCGCTGTTGCCGTTTACATCGACAAAGACGGCCGGATAAAAACGTATTCTACGCCTGACCTGTGACCGGAGCGAGAGGCTACGGGACATTACTTCATATGGACGACGATTTCAACCCTTCGGTTTCTCGCCCTGCCGCTGGGGGTCGCATTGGAGGCGATGGGTTGGCTTTCACCACGGCCGACCGCTCGAATCTTCTCCGGAGTAATCCCCTGCTGGACTAAATATCTTGTGACCGAAAGGGCACGCTGAGAGGAAAGCTCCCAGTTGTCTTTCCATTGTGATTTCTTTATGGGCTGCGAATCGGTATGGCCGACAACGTCTACTTGCCTGCCGGCATACTGGCTCTGCAGAACTGAGGCGATATGATTGAGCTCGGTACTCGATGTCTTTTTGAGCACAGCTTTTCCAGAATCAAAAAGTATTGTATTGGGCAGTGTTACCGTAATTGTGCCAGTCGAGGCGTCAAATGAGACGTCATATCCTGGGCCGAAACCGGAGGCCTCAGCCGGGCTTTGCTTGCGCTCGGCAATTTTCTTCTGGAGTTCTTCGATTGTTTGCTGGCCCTGTGTAACCTGCTCTGCTAACTGGCCTTTTTCAGACTTCTCACGGTCCAGCAGCCCTTTTAAGTTTTCATGCTCCACATTTAACGCCTTGTATTTTTTCTGCCAGTTAGTGCAGCCGATAAAAAAACAAACTGATATGAGAGCGGCAATCAAAGTGAGTGTTTTTTTGTTGACGGTTCGCATTTGATACCTCCTAAATCAAATCTGATTGTTTGGTTTTAGCGATAAAACATTTCAATTAGATAATTGAAAATCCAATCGTGTAGAATCATAACAGTAAGTATACCCAAAGACAAGAAGGGACTATAAGGAATTTGTCGAATTTTTTTGAAAAGCATCTGAGACGCCGCCCAGGCCAGCCCGAAGAATGGTGCGACAAAAAAGGCCACGACCACGAAAACTGGTCCTATAACTGCGCCGGCAGCACCCATAAGGTGGACATCGCCGAGGCCCATCGCCTCTTTTCCAAAGCCGAGAGTGCCTAAGATGCGCGTGGCCCAGACGACGCCGCAGCCGACAAAATAGCCGAACAGGCCGCCGAAAAACCCTGCAATGACAGGCACTTGCGAAAAATTTAACCACCAGCTCCGCACGGAAGGGATTTCTCTGGTAACCACGTAAGCCGCCGCCGAGCAGATGATAATCGGCAGCAAAAAGATAATCTCCCTGCACATCTCCACGCGGTGGTTGATTCGTGATTCGTATCCTGTGGCTTGCGGCTCATTTTGGTCTGCGGAAGTATCGTCAGTCTCGTAACTTCTTTTGATTAAACCAGTTGCCAGCAGGCCAAGGGATATGGCCAGTCCTATTGCTGCGCCGGCTGCCAGAGAGGAAACGCTCGCCGAAGCGCTCGGCAAAAGCAAATAACCGCTAATTCTTGCCAGGTCTATTACATAAACGCCGAGCGTTGAGCCAATCAGCCCGGCCGCGGTAACAAACCAGCAAATCGAAAGCGGGATAACCCAGCGCTCCAAATCAATAGCTGAGGCGGCAATCAGAGCAGACAATAAAATAATATGGAGCAGATAAACAAACCAGCCTCCGTTTAAGGGGGTTTCCAGTCCGTGGCGCAAGCCGGCGTGAAAGTACAAAATAAAAAGGCCGATGAAAACCAGACCTGTCAGAAGCTCGATGACAAAATATCGCGGCGATATGGGGGCTTTGCAATGCCGGCACTTTCCGCCCAGAACGAACCAGGAAATCAACGGTACGTTATCGTAAAAACGAATATTCTTGCCGCACGCAGGACAGGCAGAAGGTGGTGTTGTTATCGATTTGTCACGAGGCAAACGGTAAACGACAACGTTCAGAAAACTCCCGACGCAACAGCCGACTGCGAAAATAAAGACAAGCCAAATCCATTGCAGCACTGCCACAACGCCTCCTTTGCGTTAGAATCAGAAGCTAACTTATTTCTTTTTGCCCCTTTTAATTGCTCCTGCGACTTTCATCGGCAGACCGAACAGGCGAATGAATCCGGTTGCATCCGTTGGCTGGTATTCTGCTCCCATTTTAAAGCTTGCCAGGTCAGGCCGATATAGGCTGTTTGGACTTTTTATGCCGGCGGGACTGCAGCGGCCCTTAAAAAGCTTGACCTTAACTTCGCCGGTAACATTTTGCTGCGTGACATTGACGAACGCATCGAGCGCCTCGCGCAGCGGTGAAAACCACTGGCCATAATAGACCAGTTCAGCGTATTTTAGTGCGACCTGCTGTTTGTAATGCATCGTCTCGCGGTCGAGGGTCAGGCTTTCGAGGCAATTGTGAGCAATGGTTAAAATCGTACCGCCCGGCGTCTCATACACGCCGCGCGATTTCATACCGACTAAGCGATTCTCAACCAGGTCGAGCTGCCCAATTCCGTGCTTACCGCCGAGCCGATTCAGAACCTCAATCAGTTTTACGCCGTTTATTTTTTTGCCGTTAAGTTTTACGGGGACGCCCCGCTGAAAACTCAGCGTAACGTAATCGGGTTTGTTCGGCGTTTTCGAAACCGGCTGGGACATAACAAACAAGGTATCATTCGGCTCATTGGCCGGGTCTTCGAGGTCGGCCCCTTCGTGGCTGATATGCCAAAGATTGCGGTCGCGGGAGTAAATCTTTTTTTTGCTCTGCTCGATTGGGATTTTGTGCTTTTTGGCATAATCGACAGCAGCCTCCCGGCTGGTAAGTGTAAACTTCGGGTCCTTCCAGGGCGCGATAATCTTTAGCTTTGGGTCGAGCGCCATATAGGTTAATTCGAACCGCACCTGGTCGTTGCCTTTGCCGGTTGCGCCGTGCGCCACGGCGGTGGCACCCTCAGCATGAGCGATTCCAACCTGGTGCTTTGCGATTAACGGCCGGGCGATACTTGTGCCTAATAGATAGCCGTGCTCATAAACGGCACCGGCTTTTAGCATCGGCCAGAGGTAATCCTCGACAAATTCGCCTCGCAGGTCTTTAATAATGCACTTGACAGCTCCGGATTTGAGGGCCTTCTGCTTTATCCCCGCTAATTCATCACCTTGGCCTAACTCTGCTGCAAAAGCTATCACGTCATAGCCATAGGTTTCTTTGAGCCAGGGCAGTATTACAGAGGTATCCAGCCCGCCGCTGTAAGCCAATACTACTTTTCCTTTGGATTTAGCCATTTTTACAACCTCAGAAACAACCTGCCTTAAAACTTTAAATTATACTCTTTGTTCATACAAGTCAACACTGTTCGAACACGAACACGCGATTACCCGTTTTGAGTCGGCTTTCCAAAATCGCGATTTCCCGCTCATAAAAAGGGGGTTTGTGATGACCGAGGTCGAAGGTTCGAATCCCGCCTCCGCTATTTAACTTAAGTGCCGCCAAGCCCTTGAGTTAAGGATACCCGCCTTTCAGGGTAAATCCGCACACTGGGCTGTCGAACCGAATGTCGAAAGGCCAACTCCTCTTAGACCAATAACTAAAACAAATAACTAACTTAATGTGTACCCTTCACCATTATTAGGCTCATCCAACAACAAAAAATGAAAAAGATTGCCTTCGTGCGAACAATTATTATACTATATGAGTAAATAATCATATAGTAATTTAGCGGAGAACTCGAATGCTAACTAAAAGAAAACAACTATTATTTGAAAAACAGGCAGAGATTGTAAAAGCTATGGCTCACCCCATACGGATTGCGATTGTGGATTTTCTTAAAGACGGCGAACAATGCGTCTGCGACATTGCCGAACATATCGGGTCAGAACAATCCAACGTTTCCCGCCATCTTTCGGTAATGGTTTCAGCAGGTGTGCTGGACCACAGGAAGGAAGGGCTTTGGGTGATATATAAGCTCAAATGTCCCTGCATCCTCGATTTCTTTACCTGCATATCGGGCGTTCTGAAGAACGAGGCAAAGGAAAATAGTTGGCTGCTCACAACCCTTGAATAAGAGGTGTTGCTTTGGATTTCAAAAGTGAATGGAAAAAACTGGTTTTAATCATAGGTGTTTTTTTAGGAATATATTATTTGCCGATAGGGGTGCCGCGATTTGATAATGCGGTCAATGAATCACTTATTCTTATCAAATGGTACGCTAGGGAGCATGTTCTGCTTTGTCTTGTTCCAGCTTTCTTCATTGCCGGAGCGATATCGGTTTTTGTAAGTCAGGCATCTGTAATGAAATATTTCGGCGCCAAGGCAAATAAGCTTCTTTCCTACAGCGTTGCTTCGGTATCCGGGACGATCTTGGCGGTTTGTTCATGCACGGTCTTACCTTTATTCTCTGGTATCTACAACAGGGGAGCCGGGCTTGGACCAGCTATCGCTTTCTTGTATTCAGGGCCTGCCATTAACGTCCTCGCTATAATTCTTACGGCTCGCATTCTGGGTTGGCAACTGGGGTTGGCAAGAGCAATAGGTGCAGTGGTGTTTAGCGTCATTATTGGTTTATTGATGCATCTGATATTCTTAAAGGAAGAAAGAGCGCGTTATGCAAACGGCGATTTTAATAGAGGCGAAGTTAAAGAAAATCGGTCTTTGGGTCAAACTGTTCTTTACTTCGGATCGATGATTGCATTCCTCGTTTTTGCAAACTGGGGCAAACCTCTTGAAGGCGATCATGGTCTGTGGTCTTTAATTTATCAGTATAAATGGTGGATCGCCGGGTTTTCTTTGCTTAGTTTGGCTATTATCTTGTTTAGGTGGTTTAAGAAAGATGAGCTAAAAGAATGGACTTCTGCAACGTGGGGCTTTGCTTTACAAATCTTGCCGTTATTGTTAGTAGGAGTGCTTGTTTCAGGATTCCTGCTAGGTCGTGTTGGCCATGAAGGCGTTATCCCTTCGCGTTATGTAACGGCACTTGTAGGTGGCAATTCCCTTTGGGCGAACTTTTTCTCATCAATAGTCGCAGCATTTATGTATTTTGCTACACTTACAGAGGTGCCAATCTTGCAAGGTCTGATGAATGCCGGTATGGGCAAAGGTCCTGCCTTGGCGTTACTTCTCGCAGGCCCGGCCCTGTCACTGCCAAGTATGCTCGTACTTCGAAGTATTATGGGCACGCAGAAAACCGTGGTCTATGTATCGCTTGTGGTTGTGATGGCGACGATATCAGGAATGTTTTTCGGAGCATTCTTCTAAAAGCGTATAATTAATGAAACAAAACACAGGAGATAGTCATGAAAAAGATAAAGTTGGAAGTTTGCTCGCCGGGATGTAATTGCGGTAAACCTTCAGGGAGCAAAAAACTAAAAGCCTTAATATGCCTGATAGTGCTGCTGGCGATATGCGGCATTTTTGTTTACAAAGCAAAGAGTGCAAAACAGAGTACCCCGGCTATCACAGAAACCGCATTTGCCGCGCCCATTGCAAGTCAGATAAACGGCCAGGAAACAGCGGTCCCGACTATCGACAAACTGAAACTTGCAGTCAAATCGGTCGAGGGCAGGAAAAAGGTAGGTGAGTTCATAGATTCACTTGCGTCACTGAACAAAGTAGCTATCAATCAGGACGCTGTATTTGTCTTTGTCCCTGCCAAGGGAAACGAAACAGTCAAGAAGGAAACCACAGATGCGATAGCATCTGCCGAGCAAAAATTAAAATCCAGCGGCATACGCATCGGCTTATATACCTTACAGTCCGGTTCACCGGAATATGCCAATATTGCCGCTCAATTGACATTGCCGAGTATTCTGGTAATGAGCAAAGGTCGCGGCATAGGAGCTGTGTCTGGAGAGATAACAGAAACGAAACTGCTGCAGGCCTATGTTGCATCCTCCCGCGCAGGTGGCTGCTGTCCTTCTGGTGGTGGTTCAGCTGGTTGTGGCCCTTCAGCCCCAGCCCCAGGCCCTAGGTTGTAAATAAAGATATTATAATGCTCGAATATGTTACAAACACATTGCAGCAAGTGGCTTCAGAACCATTGGGGCTTGTTTTTGCCCTGATTCTTGGAGTGGTAAGTGCCGCCACCAGCGCCTGCTGCACATTACCTGCCTTGGGTATGCTTGTCGGGTATTCAGGAACCAGGGTAGAGGTCAGTCGCAAGGACGTTTTCCGTTCTGCGTTGCTCTTTACTCTGGGAACGGTCATCTCTCTAATGATTATTGGGGGAATCGCCGGTTTCGTCGGCCAGATTGCGCAGAACTCGCTGGGCCGATACTGGAAAATCTTTGCCGGGGTCGTGGCGGTACTCTTTGGACTGGCTACCCTTAAATTGCTGCCCTTCAAGCTCTCCCTTGGGAACTATGGAAAAGCCATACATAGTTCCGGCAAAATCGGGACCGTTCTGGCGGGAATTATCATGGGCGGCATTGTCGCAGTAAGTTCTCTTCCCTGCAATCCGGGGATATTTATTGTTCTTGGCGCAGCAATTTTACAGGGTCACGTTATATGGGCAACACTTCTATTGGCGATGTTTGCCGTTGGTTTCAGTCTCCCATTAGGGGCTGTTTTATTGGGTGTTTCACTGGGTAAGACGACGCTTGTTGCCAGGAATGCTGATATTGCGATTCGATGGTTTTCAGGGGTAATCCTGTTGATTGCGGGCTTCTATTTTCTGGTAACATTTTGAAAAACTTTAATTTTGATGATGAAACGACACTCGAAAGGATCTCAGATATGACAGTCAAAAAAGCAGAACAGGCTCAAACAAAAGAATTAAATGTCTTTGAAAAGTATCTGACTGTCTGGGTCCTGGTATGCATACTCGTCGGAATCGTCTTAGGTAAAGTCGCGCCGGGCTTTGCAAAATATCTCGACGGGCTTGCAATATATGCCAGTGGTGCACCGGTAGTTTCCATACCAATAGCTGTTTGTCTTTTCTTTATGATGTACCCGATAATGGTCAAGATAGATTTTGCCGAGGTGCTAAAGGCCGGCAAAAGCATAAAACCCGTCGGTCTTACCCTATTTGTCAACTGGGCGATAAAGCCGTTTACGATGTACGCAATAGCGTTATTATTTCTCGGCACACTTTTCTATAATTTCATAGGCCCGGATGCCGTTGACCATGTGAAGATGCCATTTGGTATGGATTTGCCCGTCGGTGCAGCTTACGGTGTCGGTAAAGTAATTGAAGCCAATGGCACAAAAGTCTTGGAAGTTCCTCTGTGGCGAAGCTATCTGGCCGGATGTATACTTCTGGGAATCGCACCCTGTACAGCGATGGTACTTGTCTGGGGCTATCTGGCAAAAGGCAATGATGGCCATACATTGGTTATGGTAGCCATCAATTCGCTAAGCATGCTCTTTCTCTATGGGCCGCTCGGCGGTTTTCTGCTTGGTGTCGGCAGACTGCCTGTGCCCTGGCAGGCGCTTGTATTATCGATAGCAATATATGTTGCTTTGCCGCTCGCGGCAGGATTTATTTCCCGCAAATGGATTATCGCCCATAAAGGCCAAAAATGGTTTGAAGAAAAATTTCTTCACGTGCTGACGCCAATAACGATTGTCGCATTGCTGATAACTTTGGTGCTGCTGTTTTCCTTCAAGGGCGAGGTTATCATTTCTAATCCGCTGACCATTCTTTGGATTGCAATACCATTGTTTATTCAGACCAATCTTATCTTCTGGATTGGTTATGGGTTGTCGAAGCCTTTGAAACTTACATATCAGGATGCGGCACCGTCGGCTATGATTGGCGCATCCAATCACTTTGAGGTCGCTATCGCCACTGCCACGATGTTGTTTGGTTTATCATCTGGAGCCGCTTTAGCAACGGTTGTAGGCGTTCTTATTGAAGTCCCCGTGATGCTTATGCTGGTAAAGATATGTTTAAAAACCCGAAACTGGTTCGTCATACCTGCCGTTGAAACAGCTAAAGCTTAGTCAAAAAATAAGGTAAAAAATGAAGAAAATTCAAATCCTTGGCACTGGTTGTCCAAAGTGTAAGAAACTAACCGAAAATGCAGACGCTGCAGCAAAAGATTTGGGTATTGAATACGAAATAGTAAAAGTTACCGACATCAACGAGATTATAAAATTCGGTATAATGATGACACCGGCTCTTGCCATAGACGGCCAGGTAAAAGTCGTTGGCAAGGTTCCCTCGCCCGAACAAATCAAACAATTACTGATGTAATCGGGAGATCAACAAATGAATGGTAAGAAAATCATTACGGCAGTGTTGCTGATATTCGTTGTCGGCAGTTTGGGCTATATGATTGCCCGCGAGAATAAAGCTGGCTCTGCGCCGGTTCAGAACGCCCCACCGCCTCCATCACAACCACAAGCCGTCCCCTTATCCGACACCGGACAAGCCGAACCAAATCAACAACTCATCGTTTACTACTTTCACGGCGATATTCGCTGCCCCACCTGTCATAAACTCGAAGAGTACGCCAAAGAAGCACTCGATGCGTATTTTGCCGATGACCTTGCGGCTGGAAAAATACAATGGAAGCCGACCAACATTGATAGACCCGGCAATGAACACTTTGTCAAGGACTATCAACTGGTAACTAAATCGGTTGTTCTCTCTGACGTTGTAAACGGCAAAGAGGTTGCCTGGAAAAACCTTGACCAGATATGGCAAAAGGTACAGGACAAGGACGGTTATCTTGAATATATTCGCGACAGTATCACTAAGTTTCTCAAGGATGAGCAGTGATGAGCGAGTTGATTATTGGCTTAGGCGGGGCGCTTTGGCTGGGCATTCTGACATCCATCAGCCCCTGCCCGCTGGCGACTAATATCGCTGCCATATCCTTCATAGGCCGAAAAATCAACCGGCCGGGTTATGCTCTATGTACTGGGGTACTTTACACTATTGGCAGAACCATCACCTACGTTGTCCTCGGTGCATTATTGACAGCAAGCCTGCTGTCGATGCCAGTTGTATCTTACTGGCTGCAAAAATATATGAATCGACTGCTCGGGCCGGTTCTGATTATCGTGTCAATGATGCTGCTCGATATGTTCCAGTTCAGCACGAAAGGAAGCAATCTCGGCCAGTGGTGTCAACGGCGGGCAGAGAAGTTCGGCCTTATCGGAACGCTGTTCTTGGGAATGGTCTTCGCCCTATCTTTTTGTCCGGTTTCAGCAGCATTATTCTTTGGAAGCCTCGTACCGCTATCGATTAAATATTCCTCCGCAATCCTGCTGCCGCTTATTTACGGCATCGGCACAGCACTTCCGGTATTCGCATTCGGGGTTCTGATTGCAACAGGCGCGGGTTCGCTGGCCAAAGCTTTTCACAGAGTCAGCCAGTTTGAGCTATGGATGCGCCGTGTAACCGGCTTTATTTTTATGTTGATTGGCATTTACTACTGCCTCAGATACACTCTCGGTGTTTTTTGAGAATTACACCGGCGTTATTTCAAGTCTGCACCGAGCTGGCCGCACGCCGCTTTAATTTTTCGGCCCATTTTGAAACGAATCGACGTCTCAAGGCCAGCCTTTTCAAGAATACCCGCAAACCGTTTGACCGTCGCAGAGCTGCTCGCTGTTAACTTACAGCCCGGATGAGGGTTATACTCAATGAGGTTAACGTTGCACATCAGCCCTTTCAATAACTTAGTCAGCGCATACGCATCAGAGATACTGTCGTTCAAGCCTTTTATAAGAACATACTCGAACGTTACGCGCATTTTGGTCTTCGTCTGGTAGAGTTTGACAGCCTGCAGCACCTTCGATATGGGATATTTAACATTTATTGGCATAAGTTTAGCACGTATGGAATCCGAGGAAGCATTCAAAGAAATCGCCAGACGCGGATGGATACTTTCATTTGCCAGCCTGCGTATGCCGTCAGCGTTCCCACAGGTGCTTATAGTCTGGCGGCGGATACCTATGTTTTTACCATCAGGGGAATTCAAAATTCGGACGGCTTTCAACACCGCGTCATAATTACTCAACGGCTCACCCATTCCCATATAGACTATATTCGTAACCTTGCCGCCGATGTCTTTGGCAACGGTGTTTAGCTGGTCAACAACTTCAGCGGCAGTTAGATTACGTTTGAACTTTACTTTGGCGGTGGCGCAGAACAGGCAATTCATTAAACAGCCGACCTGTGTTGAGGCACAAACGGTATGTCTTGTCCTGCCGGGCAGAAACACCGTCTCGATACGATTGCCATCATGCAGCTCAAACAGATATTTGGTAGTACCATCGGAAGCAATGAGCTTGTCGATAATCTTAAGCTGCGATATGAAATAGCCATTAGTTACCAGCTTACTGCGAAAGGTTTTGCTCAGCGGCGTGATTTTATTTGTATCGCTAATCATCAGCGAATGAATGAAACTAAAAATATACTTGGCTAAGTATTTTTGTCCCCCGAGACCAATCACAATCTCCTCAAGCTCAGCCAGAGTCTTATCTTTAAGGTCTTTGGTCATAAATTTGGTGAATGGTAACTGGTAAATGGCAACTAATTACCATTTAACCAATTACCAAACTATATTCGCTTAACATAAACAATCTTGTCATCCCCTACCGCGTAGAAATCTTTAATGCAGGCTTCTCTGCTATAACCAAGTTTTTCGTAGAATTGGCGAGTTGGGAGATAACGTGGGCTTCCCGAAGTATCCACTACAATCAGTCGGCCATTACAATCCTTAATACACGTCGTTGCATACTGAACCAAAGACGTTCCAACACCGGAGTTCTGACTTTCCGGGTCCACTACCAGCCAGTAGATGTCAAAAGTACCTGCTGCACAAGGAGTTGGACCAAAGCATATCCATCCAATTGTCTTGTGTGCATCCCCGGCAACGAAAGACCGGTAATCCCCATCGGGACCACATGCGAGTGCATCGTCAAATACCTCCTCCGCCACCTTGAGTTCTTCCGGCCTGAAAAATTTCGTCCCCCGTAGCATAGTCATAACCGACACTTTATCCTCTGCCTGAGCTCGACGTATTCCTGCGGTAAATGGTTTACTGCACATACTTATTTCCCGTATGTGGTCAAAATAAATTTTTACAAGAACTTCGCATTGATGCATTATCCAGCAATATTTCTATGAACCGTTCATAACTTATTCCCGCTGCAGTAAGAGAAGCCGCAAATTCGGTATCCGGAGAAATGTCAGGATTCGGATTAACTTCGAGCACAAAAATCTGCTCGTTATCATCCATACGAAAATCAATACGTGCATAATCCTGACAGCCCGTGGCATTCCAGGCAGCCAACGCATATTGCCTTACCAATTCAGCCGCCTTTTTAGATAACTTGGCAGGAATAATCTGCGGAGTATTATTGTAGGCAAAGGAATCAACCTCCCACTTGGCGGAATAATCCACAATCCGCGGTCTATCCTTATCAAAAGCACTAAAATCAATTTCAGCAATGGGCAGGACTTTAACTTTACCATTTTGTTGAAGTAAAGAAACTTCTAACTCACGGCAAGGTATGAACTGCTCGACAAGAGCTGGTTGATTAAAATTCTCGTGAATTCGTTTAATCGCTTTGGACAACGCTTTGCTCGGGAAATCAACAATTGAATCTGTATCGACTCCCTCGCTTGCATCGGAAAAAACAGGTTTTACCACGTATTTGCCGCGAGGCAAATACTTCAGAGAAATTCCCTGCTCGACTGGCACGATTGCACCATCCGGAGTCGGAACATTAGCTGCTTTAAGAACCGCCTTTGTCTGCCATTTGTTCTGAGCCAGCAGCAAAGCCGGAGTATCGTTTCCCGTACAACTCCAGCCATGCGCCCGACAAATCGCAGGAACATAACAAGCATGCAAAATACTGCTCGGCAGCTCTTCAACCAGATTAAAAATGATGCCCCGATTGTTACGGATGAGAATATCAGGCAACTGCTCAAGTGTTCTAATAACTTTGACCTGGTAGCCTATCCCCAATGTTTCAAGTGCATCAGTAACCGTGGCAACCTCTCCGATAAGGGCAGCGTTGCTTTCTCTGAATATAACTTTGCCCTCGGTTGCAATTTCTCCGTCCACAGTGTTATGGATTACCAGGATATCGCCTGTCATGCAGTCGTTGTCCATTCATTTCAAGCCTTTTAAGGGCACTATTAATTATTGTGCCGATTAATTCTTCATAACTCATCCCTTCCTGGGTCGCAATCATTGGCAGGTCAGAATGAGTCGGATGAAGACCGGGTAAGGGGTTCACTTCTAAAAAATAAGGTACTCCTTTTCCATCACAGCGAATATCAACACGTGCCGCATCCCTGCACTGCAACACTCGGTAAGATTTAAGAGCAAGCTGCCCAAGTTGTTCATACAGCGGTCCGCTGCGATATGGTAAATAGTTTACCAGTTGTTCACATTGTTCTTTTGCAACGTACGAATATATAGTATCTTTTGGCCTGGATGGTATCTCTATCTCCATAATCCCCAGCACATAAGCGTCATTTGCGCTGCCCAAAACCCCTACGGTAAACTCACGCCCAGGCAGAAACTCTTCGACCAAAACAGGCTGGGCAAAACGCTTCAGCAGGTATTCGCAGATATTTTTTAGCTGGTCGTAAGATTCCACCCGGCTGTTATGGTCTATACCTTTGCCGGTTCCTTCAGCTATGGGTTTTGCAAAAAGAGGATACTTCAGGGTAACATCGCAAATATCTTCCTGCGACTCTATTATTCTAAATTCAGGTGTGGGTAACCCCGAATCCCTTACAATGCGTTTGGCGAAGCTTTTGTCCAGCGTTATTGCGCAAACAAGGGGGTCTGAAAACGTATAGCCAACTTGATATGCCTCAAGCATCGCTGGTACATGCGATTCCCGGCAACGGCCTGACAAACCTTCTGCAATATTGAAAACCAAATCCCATCTGTCTCCTGCTGAAAGGCGGGAACACAAAGACTGCGCATTGCCAATCCTATCAGTCTCATATCCCAGGCGTCTGATGGCCTCGTCTATAGCTGAAATTGTTTCTTCTGAATCAAATTCGGCTATATCCTCTTCATCATAGCCCAGATTCCTGTAATCAACTCTCAAATCATACGCCAATCCAATAATCATTACACATCCCTCATCCGTCCCCATCAGAGATGAATCAGAATTTCTCCCGAACGCCTGAGGTACCATTTTCCTTTGGGATACTTTTGCGTCTTTGATAACGCTTGATGTTTTCCGGAACAATTGCTGACGCCCTTCCGCTGGCCAGTTCCCAAACGCATTTTGAAGAATTCTCAGATACTTGCGGCTTTGCTGCGTTACTAACTGACGGCTCAGGATAATTTACCAGCATACCCTCGGAGTTGCGAAGTACCGTGTGCGTTGGACTGACAGAAACGATATAGTTTGGCAAAATAGGGATTTTCCCACCCCCGTGCGGAGCATCCACAACAAAATTTGGAATCGCCAGGCCGCTCAACCGGCCTCGCAGATACTCCATAATTTCTATGCCCCGGCTCAAAGGAGTCCTAAAGTGCTCCACCCCTTTTACCAGGTCGCACTGGAAAAGATAATATGGTCTTACACGCATTTGCACCAGCCTGCGACACAACTGCTCGAATATCTGAGGTGTATCATTGACACCCCGAAGCAATACCGACTGGTTGCCAAGCGGAATACCCGCATCAGCCAGTTTGGCACACGCCTGAGCAGCCTGTTGGGTAAGTTCACTTGGGTGGTTGAAATGCGTGTTTATCCAAAGAGGATGATATTTGCGCAGCATCTTGACCAGCCCATCAGTAATTCGCTGCGGCAAAACAGCGGGTGTCCGGGTGCCGATTCGAATAATCTGGATACTCTGGATACCCCTCAAAGTTCTTAAAACCCGCTCTAAAATTTCTGTGTCCATCGTCAAAGGGTCGCCGCCGGAAACAATGACATCGTGAATTTCCGGATGCGCTGTGAGATAATCAGTTACTTGTCTTAATCTGCCCTGAGAAATTGAGGTTTCTCTTGTGCCGGCAACCCTTTTGCGCGTGCAGTGCCGACAATAGGTCGCACACGTAGTCGTCGCAATCAATAGGACCCGGTCAGGATATCGATGAACAAGACCGGGCACCGGCATGTCTTCATTTTCCTCCAAAGGGTCTTCACTCAGACAGCCGGGGTCATCCAGCTCTTTGAGCTGAGGAACACACATTGCGAAAATCGGGTCTGAATTATCAAGACGGCGGATTAAAGAAGCATAATACGGCGTAATAGCCAAGGGGTATTTTTTAATTACGGGTGAAAGAACAACAGATGTTTTTTTGAATTCGGGAAAAAAGGTAAGCAGTTGAGATATGTCCCGAATACGATTGCCCATCTGCCACTTCCAGTTGTTCCAGCAATTACTTTCTCTAATGCCACCCCTTTTGTAACTAGTGGGACATTTTTCAGAACTTGGTCGAGCTTGAAGTAAAAGGAGAGGAGGTTCATCAGATTGCTCCTTGACTTCAGAAGTATTACATATTCCATCCATGACTCATGTTCCTTAAAAAAGTGAAAAATTATCACAGTGCAAGAGTATCACTCTCGCCCCGGGAAAACACATAAACTCCTCACAAAGGCTTTTCTTAAGGGCGGCCATCGCCGAGCAATCCTTGCTCTTTTCTGCGACCGCGTCTTGCACTCTTTGACAGACTCACCCATCTTAAATGCGACCATATAGTCGTATGTAGTCACATGTGACCGGATGTTCAACAAAAATCTTTGATTTTTTAAAAGATTTTCAGTTTTTTTCGGTAAGATGGCAAGGTAACTACAAAAGTTTAAGGTTGGGACGTTCCTAATACGCTGGCTGAAAACGCAACAATCATCGACTTACTTAGCTAAGAGCACAAACACCACGCGTACAATATTGGATTGACAACCCGACGCTCGATGAAATCGTAACACAAGCGGTGTTAATTCCATGAAATGATACGTAACCTTACCTGCGAAAAGCGAAAAGTCTGCAGGCCGATTATCTTTTAATCCTTTTCCCGCCGTTCACCTGGTCTACCAAACGAGGGCAAAGTCGGCAAAATCCAGAAAGTTCACAATCTCATCATGGTGCACATCACCCGGAACATTCGGACCGCTAAAAAGCCAGTTCTCATGTATTATCCTAACATCACCCCAGCCGATAAACCCATCACCATCAAGATCATAAAGACCGACATCTTTATAGTCCTGACCCAACAAACCGGCAATTACCTGGCTATACGTCCGTTCAGAAGGTTCGAACAAACGTCCATCCTTTCTTGGCGTGACCGTCCCCGACCAGCCGGGGGGCACCAACACCCCATAGTAGCCGTTAGCATCGGTTATGCTGGAGCCTCCGTTGGCATCCGCTGAAACCAATACACCTTCAACCGGTGTGCCATTAGGCTCGCTAATGCAGCCGGCGATGATACGCGATGAAGGTGCAAATGCCGCCACTGAGTGTGCCAATTGATTGGCACCGGAATGGGTCCAGCTCATCGTAACCTCTTGTGCCAACTCCACTGGCTTGGTACTGCCGGCTGCGCTACTACTGTCGCTGTTGACATCAAACCGCTCCGTCATACCACCGGTGTTGGTAAGGAAAGAACCGCTGTTGCCACAACCCACCACATCAACCACCCACGCGTTATTGGTCTGGGTAGTGATATTGGTGGAGATGGTGTTCTGACCAACACTTGAATTAGTAGCGACGGCCTCTCGAACCTCTTGCTCCACGTTAGCCAGCGAAATGGCACCGCCACATCTTTTCCCAACATTACCATCGTAGGTTACCGTAACGTTGTAATCCCCGGGCGGGGACGGCAAATTGGCGTCCAGCAGGCAGTATAACTCCGTCTTCATATAATAGCCATCGGAACTTACAGTTTCACTGGAGCCTTCTACCAGAGCCATATTAACATCATTATACACGACACTGTTTACCACCAGGTCATTCTCATTATCGTCTTCTCCTGCGATGCCTACCACGAGAATGCGCTTGTCGCCGCCGCCGATTGTATGTCGCCAGCTTAGTACATTGCCGTCGGAACTGCTGGAATTAGAACTGGCGGCGTCAAAGCTGATGATGGAGGACACTGTGATGACGAAACTTTGATTCGTATCCGGAGGCTGGCCATTGCTGGCCTCAACAGTAACGTTAAAATCACCGGCAACTACAGGGAGCCATTCAATCAGTCCTGTATTGTGGTCAATCGTCATGCCGTTAGGACAGGTGGTTAGTGCATAAGTCGGCTCCGGATAACCGCTGGCATTAACATCATAGCTGTACAATTGGGAAACAGTAACACTCGTTATCGGCTCAGAAGTAATCAAAGGACTTAAAAGGCTTTTCAGAGCACCAAACCAGACGTCAGCCATTTTATCATAGCCGAAGTTGTTGGGATGCAGTTCATCAGCCATATCGTTCGTATCATTGTAGTCTAACGCATGTTCCATATCCACGATAATGATGTCATCACCAGCGGCGATACGATTCTGGGCCATATTGTTAACATCGGTGTTAAACTGTGTCGTCGCCGGGCTGTGGGTTCGCCGATCTATTATAAGAGCAAGAATAACCTTGATATCGGTGCTGAATCTGTCAACTTCATTAAGGATGTCACTTACTTCATTAGCATCCTGTCCACCGTAAGTGATATCATTTGTTCCGATGTGCAGCAGGACGATATCGGCGGGATTGGCTGTAAGCCAGTCATAGACATAATCTAACACGTCTCCAGGAGGATATGGTAGTGGACAGCCATCGGCATGCCAGCCGCTGTGTCCCTCGTGATTGGGGTCCGGAAAATCACCATTAATCTGAGTTACACTGCCTACGAAATCGAAGTTGTAACCTGCGGCTGTCAGGTCCAGATATAAAGGCTTGCGGTAGCCATTATTGTTTGTCGAGCCCACACCGTAGGTTATAGAATCGCCCAGAGGCATTATCTTAACGGGCCCATCAGCCGCCGCTCGAACTGACAAACAACCCCATAACGCCACACTTATCGCAATCAACCTCAATGTCGATTTTTGCGCCAAACCCATTATAATACAATAGTTTCTTCGAAAGTATTCTTCTGCCCGTTGCACTTATAGCATCACGCGCAGACTCCTTACGCCCGATAATACATAGCTTTTGAGCTTCCCTTCTCCTGGCTGGGGGTAATTATAACACCTTATGTACCCTGATGCAAGCGTAAAATGGCCAAAGTTTTACGTCGGGATTTCACAATAATTTCCTCCTGCCAAGCCATTATTAAACCAAAAAACAGGCGTTTATTGCTTCCCCAGACCATTTAGTTAAAAAACCCCGGCTTGGCTGCCAACGGCCGACTCGGCTAACTTTTTCGGAAAAAACTTGAAATTTTTGACAAATACCCCCTAATCATTGAAAAAGGTACCTATATGCAACAAAACCGTGACGTGTCATTTGATGCATTCCGAGGGCTTGCAATAGCCGCTGTCGTCGCAGCCCACACAACCGGCACCGTCTTTTCGGAGGGATATTCATCGGTTGGCAGCAAGTGGAATTTCTTTCTTCTTTTGGCCTATGTGCAAATACTGCTTTTTACCGTCCCCGCACTCATCTTTATGACCGGATACTGGTCAGCCAAAAGGCCTATTAATTCGCTGCAGGACTACAGGATTTTTCTGACAAAGAAACTGTCACGGGTTCTCATTCCATACTTATTCTGGTCGCTTGTTATACTCGGCTATAGTGCCATCAAAACCCAGCAAATTAATCCGGACAAAATAATACTCAAACTTTTAACAGGAGGGGCATGCTATCCTTATTACTTTGTAATAGCAATCACCCAGCTTTACATAATAACTCCACTTCTACAGTATATCAATCGTAAGCAATATGGGCTAATATTGGTCCTTATCTTCAGTATAGTGAGCTATTTAGCTCTGTATCTTTCGAGAGTATTTAACATCATTATTTGGCCTCTACCAATTTACCTGCCGTTCTATTCATGGGTTATTTACTATGAGATTGGCTTATTGATGGGAACTCGTCGCAATAAAATAATCGATGCTAAAAATATACATATTTTTATTTTGCCCGCTGCATTGGTTTCCTTGCTGCTCTCAGAGATTGAAGCAATGGTACTACTGTCCAAATACAACAATCTGTACCTTGCAATCTCTCCGGTGAAATACTCCACATTTTTGTATTCTGTATGTATAATAATTGTTTTTCTTCATGTAAGAAGGCGTCTCAAATATCAACCAAAACTCTTGGCTACCATCGGCAATTACTCCTTTGGCTTATACCTCATACACGTACCCGTTCTTAATCAGGTCGTCAACCTCGTCCAAAAAAGCAGCACAATCTATTCTTTCCAGCCGTTATATCAATTTGTTGTCGTTACACTTACAATACTAATCTGCCTTGTCATTATCAATATTACGCGAAGGCTGCTTCCCACATCTTTCTGTGTAAAGGTCTTGGGCTTCTGAAGTCCACACGCCCCCTCCGGTAACTGGGACAAAACAGCCAGCGCAGCAAACAAAACGGCCTGCAGGATTTCCTGCAGGCCGTTCGCTTTCTACTGCTTTAAACTTTTATTGGCCTACCAGGCCAAACCAAGTTCAGCAAAGTCCCGGAAGTTCACAATGTCATCATCGCCAACAATGTCACCCGGAACGTCCGAACCTGTGGTCAGCCAGTTCCCACTGATTATCAAAACATCACTCCAGTCAATAAATCCACTGCTGTCAAGGTCGGTCGCCGGCGGCCAGCCAAGAAGCAGCCCGGAATTAACCTCAAAGTTATCGAGATAAGCCTCACCATCCTTGAGCTCCACAAGTTCTGAACCGCCGCCAACTGCTATCTTGACCGCCTCAGAAGACCACTGACCAGCCAACAAACCTGGTATAGTCCGCCAGGCACTGCCGGAGCCATAGCCGGTAAAGCTCAGATACAACTCATCCACGCTGGCGTTATACGATATGTACAGCGTGCCGTCATTCGAGGCTCGCGAGGCCTGCTCATACACCACATTGCCGTCAACGGCCTTCTCATAGTAGTAGTACGCCTGGCTGCCATCAAAGCCGGCTGAGAGCGAAACATAATTATCCTCGGCACCTTCGAGAGCCATCTCGACCCAGCCGTCGCCGCCGCTGGTATCACTGTAGTGGAAGTCAACCTTCGCCCCGAAATCCCCTGCAACATCAAACTTCCACCCATTGGCTGCATAGAAGGCAGAACCATAACCACCACCGGTAGGAATAATCTCCATCCCAGACCCATTGTTGTATAAATAACTTATCTCGTCCTGGGACAATACTTTGTTGAATATCATCACATTGTCGATGGAGCCGCTGAAGTTATAACCTGTTAAAAACCGTCCAATGTAAGTCGTGCCGGGCAACTGCGTTGGAACATTATTCGCGTCGTCTACCTTAACGCCGTTCTTATACAGAACCATCTTCCCGGATTCCACATTGGGGTCAAAAGTAACTGCAACTAAGTACCAAACACCGGTCTGCAACGGCTCGCTATCCTGTACCAGGAAAAGACCGCCGCCAGGCTGGCCGTAATTATGTCCCGCCGAAAGCTTAAATGAAGCTTCCTGTGGTGCCCAGAGAGCGTGGGACCAGGTGCTCGCAGAAATTATATTGTTCTGAACACCGCCAGTTCTCTTAACCCAGGCAACCTTTGTATACGCCCCGGTACCTATAACATTTCCAACATTTACAAAATCATCATTTCCATCAAACGTTAACGCACCGTTCAAATTCGGCGGATTGCCGCTGCCGACATGATGTGCCTGTGTGTTGGGGTCTCCGCTGGCATCATTAAAGGTTCCATGATTTCCATTACCGGAACTGTCTGCCACAATCTTGTTGGCGGCATTATCGTTCATCTTCCAATGGCCGACACAGGAAGATGCCATATTGAAACCGCCGGTAGATATGACGTTCAACCGATTAACATCTTCAATCACTGTGGTACTCTCAGGATCATCTGTGGATGTCCGCCACATCGCACCTCGCCTATTATCATTGAAATTGTCCGAGGGCAATTGTTTGAATGTAACCAAAACTGTATGATCAGCTGTTATGTCGGTCAGCGTGTAGCTGCTGCCGCCGGTCTGAACATCATTGCCATCCACAGACCACTTGTCCACCGTGTAGCCGATATTGGGGTGTGCTGTAAACTGCTGGTCCTGGCCGTAAGTCTTAACAATGCTGCCGTTCGGATCAATTGAGCCATTCGGGTCTGCCGACGCCACAATGGTGTACACATTCTGCGTGAAGGTGGCGGTGACCGTCTTATTATCGTCCATCGTGACAACCGCGCCGGGATCAAAGCCGGCGAATGTCCAGCCGACATCTGCCACAGCGCTGAGAGTTACCACATCTCCGTAATGATATGGGGCCGCTTTATCCGCAGTCACCGTGCCGTTGCCGACCTTCGTGATGGTCAGCGTGTACACATTCTGCGTGAAGGTGGCGGTGACCGTCTTATTATCGTCCATCGTGACAACCGCGCCGGGATCAAAGCCGGCGAATGTCCAGCCGACATCTGCCACAGCGCTGAGAGTTACCACATCTCCGTAATGATATGGGGCCTCCTTATCCGCAGTCACCGTGCCGTTGCCGACCTTCGTGATGGTCAGCGTGTACACATTCTGCGTGAACGTGGCGGTGACCGTCTTATTATCGTCCATCGTGACAACCGCGCCGGGATCAAAGCCGGCGAATGTCCAGCCGACATCTGCCACAGCGCTGAGAGTTACCACATCTCCGTAATGATATGGGGCCGCTTTATCCGCAGTCACCGTGCCGTTGCCGACCTTCGTGATGGTCAGCGTGTACACATTCTGCGTGAAGGTGGCGGTGACCGTCTTATTATCGTCCATCGTGACAACCGCGCCAGGATCAAAGCCGGCGAATGTCCAGCCGACGTCTGCCACAGCGCTGAGAGTTACCACATCTCCGTAATGATATGGGGCCGCTATATCCGCAGTCACCGTGCCGTTGCCGACCTTCGTGATGGTCAGCGTGTACACATTCTGCGTGAAGGTGGCGGTGACCGTCTTATTATCGTCCATCGTGACAACCGCGCCGGGATCAAAGCCGGCGAATGTCCAGCCGACATCTGCCACAGCGCTGAGAGTTACCACATCTCCGTAATGATATGGGGCCGCTATATCCGCAGTCACCGTGCCGTTGCCGACCTTCGTGATGGTCAGCGTGTACACATTCTGCGTGAACGTGGCGGTGACCGTCTTATTATCGTCCATCGTGACAACCGCGCCGGGATCAAAGCCGGCGAATGTCCAGCCGACATCTGCCACAGCGCTGAGAGTTACCACATCTCCGTAATGATATGGGGCCTCCTTATCCGCAGTCACCGTGCCGTTGCCGACCTTGTTAATGGTCAGCGTGTACACATTCTGCGTGAACGTGGCGGTGACCGTCTTATTATCGTCCATCGTGACAACCGCGCCGGGATCAAAGCCGGCGAATGTCCAGCCGACATCTGCCACAGCGCTGAGAGTTACCACATCTCCGTAATGATATGGGGCCGCTATATCCGCAGTCACCGTGCCGTTGCCGACCTTCGTGATGGTCAGCGTGTACACATTCTGCGTGAAGGTGGCGGTGACCGTCTTATTATCGTCCATCGTGACAACCGCGCCGGGATCAAAGCCGGCGAATGTCCAGCCGACGTCTGCCACAGCGCTGAGAGTTACCACATCTCCGTAATGATATGGGGCCGCTATATCCGCAGTCACCGTGCCGTTGCCGACCTTGTTAATGGTCAGCGTGTACACATTCTGCGTGAAGGTGGCGGTGACCGTCTTATTATCGTCCATCGTGACAACCGCGCCGGGATCAAAGCCGGCGAATGTCCAGCCGACGTCTGCCACAGCGCTGAGAGTTACCACATCTCCGTAATGATATGGGGCCGCTATATCCGCAGTCACCGTGCCGTTGCCGACCTTCGTGATGGTCAGCGTGTACACATTCTGTGTGAACGTGGCGGTGACCGTCTTATTATCGTCCATCGTGACAACTGCGCCGGGATCAAAGCCGGCGAATGTCCAGCCGACATCTGCCACAGCGCTGAGAGTTACCACATCTCCGTAATGATATGGGGCCGCTATATCCGCAGTCACCGTGCCGTTGCCGACCTTCGTGATGGTCAGCGTGTACACATTCTGCGTGAAGGTGGCGGTGACCGTCTTATTATCGTCCATCGTGACAACCGCGCCGGGATCAAAGCCGGCGAATGTCCAGCCGACATCTGCCACAGCGCTGAGAGTTACCACATCTCCGTAATGATATGGGGCCGCTATATCCGCAGTCACCGTGCCGTTGCCGACCTTCGTGATGGTCAGCGTGTACACATTCTGCGTGAATGTGGCGGTGACCGTCTTATTATCGTCCATCGTGACAACCGCGCCGGGATCAAAGCCGGCGAATGTCCAGCCGACATCTGCCACAGCGCTGAGAGTTACCACATCTCCGTAATGATATGGGGCCGCTTTATCCGCAGTCACCGTGCCGTTGCCGACCTTCGTGATGGTCAGCGTGTACACATTCTGCGTGAATGTGGCGGTGACCGTCTTATTATCGTCCATCGTGACAACTGCGCCGGGATCAAAGCCGGCGAATGTCCAGCCGACATCTGCCACAGCGCTGAGAGTTACCACATCTCCGTAATGATATGGGGCCGCTTTATCCGCAGTCACCGTGCCGTTGCCGACCTTCGTGATGGTCAGCGTGTACACATTCTGCGTGAACGTGGCGGTGACCGTCTTATTATCGTCCATCGTGACAACCGCGCCGGGATCAAAGCCGGCGAATGTCCAGCCGACATCTGCCACAGCGCTGAGAGTTACCACATCTCCGTAATGATATGGGGCCGCTATATCCGCAGTCACCGTGCCGTTGCCGACCTTCGTGATGGTCAGCGTGTACACATTCTGCGTGAACGTGGCGGTGACCGTCTTATTATCGTCCATCGTGACAACCGCGCCGGGATCAAAGCCGGCGAATGTCCAGCCGACGTCTGCCACAGCGCTGAGAGTTACCACATCTCCGTAATGATATGGGGCCGCTATATCCGCAGTCACCGTGCCGTTGCCGACCTTCGTGATGGTCAGCGTGTACACATTCTGCGTGAAGGTGGCGGTGACCGTCTTATTATCGTCCATCGTGACAACCGCGCCGGGATCAAAGCCGGCGAATGTCCAGCCGACATCTGCCACAGCGCTGAGAGTTACCACATCTCCGTAATGATATGGGGCCGCTATATCCGCAGTCACCGTGCCGTTGCCGACCTTCGTGATGGTCAGCGTGTACACATTCTGCGTGAACGTGGCGGTGACCGTCTTATTATCGTCCATCGTGACAACCGCGCCGGGATCAAAGCCGGCGAATGTCCAGCCGACATCTGCCACAGCGCTGAGAGTTACCACATCTCCGTAATGATATGGGGCCTCCTTATCCGCAGTCACCGTGCCGTTGCCGACCTTGTTAATGGTCAGCGTGTACACATTCTGCGTGAACGTGGCGGTGACCGTCTTATTATCGTCCATCGTGACAACCGCGCCGGGATCAAAGCCGGCGAATGTCCAGCCGACATCTGCCACAGCGCTGAGAGTTACCACATCTCCGTAATGATATGGGGCCGCTTTATCCGCAGTCACCGTGCCGTTGCCGACCTTCGTGATGGTCAGCGTGTACACATTCTGCGTGAAGGTGGCGGTGACCGTCTTATTATCGTCCATCGTGACAACTGCGCCGGGATCAAAGCCGGCGAATGTCCAGCCGGTATCCGCCACAGCGCTGAGAGTTACCACATCTCCGTAATGATATGGGGCCGCTATATCCGCAGTCACCGTGCCGTTGCCGACCTTCGTGATGGTCAGCGTGTACACATTCTGTGTGAACGTGGCGGTGACCGTCTTATTATCGTCCATCGTGACAACTGCGCCGGGATCAAAGCCGGCGAATGTCCAGCCGACATCTGCCACAGCGCTGAGAGTTACCACATCTCCGTAATGATATGGGGCCGCTATATCCGCAGTCACCGTGCCGTTGCCGACCTTCGTGATGGTCAGCGTGTACACATTCTGCGTGAACGTGGCGGTGACCGTCTTATTATCGTCCATCGTGACAACCGCGCCGGGATCAAAGCCGGCGAATGTCCAGCCGACATCTGCCACAGCGCTGAGAGTTACCACATCTCCGTAATGATATGGGGCCTCCTTATCCGCAGTCACCGTGCCGTTGCCGACCTTGTTAATGGTCAGCGTGTACACATTCTGCGTGAACGTGGCGGTGACCGTCTTATTATCGTCCATCGTGACAACCGCGCCGGGATCAAAGCCGGCGAATGTCCAGCCGACATCTGCCACAGCGCTGAGAGTTACCACATCTCCGTAATGATATGGGGCCGCTATATCCGCAGTCACCGTGCCGTTGCCGACCTTCGTGATGGTCAGCGTGTACACATTCTGCGTGAAGGTGGCGGTGACCGTCTTATTATCGTCCATCGTGACAACCGCGCCGGGATCAAAGCCGGCGAATGTCCAGCCGACGTCTGCCACAGCGCTGAGAGTTACCACATCTCCGTAATGATATGGGGCCGCTATATCCGCAGTCACCGTGCCGTTGCCGACCTTGTTAATGGTCAGCGTGTACACATTCTGCGTGAAGGTGGCGGTGACCGTCTTATTATCGTCCATCGTGACAACCGCGCCGGGATCAAAGCCGGCGAATGTCCAGCCGACGTCTGCCACAGCGCTGAGAGTTACCACATCTCCGTAATGATATGGGGCCGCTATATCCGCAGTCACCGTGCCGTTGCCGACCTTCGTGATGGTCAGCGTGTACACATTCTGTGTGAATGTGGCGGTGACAGTCTTATTATCGTCCATCGTGACAACCGCGCCAGGATCAAAGCCGGCGAATGTCCAGCCGACATCTGCCACAGCGCTGAGAGTTACCACATCTCCGTAATGATATGGGGCCGCTATATCCGCAGTCACCGTGCCGTTGCCGACCTTCGTGATGGTCAGCGTGTACACATTCTGCGTGAAGGTGGCGGTGACCGTCTTATTATCGTCCATCGTGACAACCGCGCCGGGATCAAAGCCGGCGAATGTCCAGCCGACATCTGCCACAGCGCTGAGAGTTACCACATCTCCGTAATGATATGGGGCCGCTATATCCGCAGTCACCGTGCCGTTGCCGACCTTCGTGATGGTCAGCGTGTACACATTCTGCGTGAATGTGGCGGTGACCGTCTTATTATCGTCCATCGTGACAACCGCGCCGGGATCAAAGCCGGCGAATGTCCAGCCGACATCTGCCACAGCGCTGAGAGTTACCACATCTCCGTAATGATATGGGGCCGCTTTATCCGCAGTCACCGTGCCGTTGCCGACCTTCGTGATGGTCAGCGTGTACACATTCTGCGTGAAGGTGGCGGTGACCGTCTTATTATCGTCCATCGTGACAACTGCGCCGGGATCAAAGCCGGCGAATGTCCAGCCGACATCTGCCACAGCGCTGAGAGTTACCACATCTCCGTAATGATATGGGGCCGCTTTATCCGCAGTCACCGTGCCGTTGCCGACCTTCGTGATGGTCAGCGTGTACACATTCT
>CAWHAL010000002.1:0-686220 GCA_963827315.1 uncultured Planctomycetota bacterium
TCGCCGGTCATCGTTATCGTCTTGGGATTCTCACTGCCCGTAAGACCACCACTCCAGGAGTCGAACGACCAGCCTAACGATGGATTGGCTGTCAGGTTCACATCCGTACCGTACGTGTATGTAGCCTGATCCGGCACCTTTGTTACCGTACCATTGCCGACGATATTGATAGTCAGCGTATACTGGTCTGGTGCGAATGTGGCTACGATAGAGTGGTTTGCATCCATCGTAATTGTAGTGACAGCGGCGTTCACATCGGCGATGGTGCTGGTATCTCCGGTCCAGTTAACAAAATGATAATTAGTGCTTGCTGATGCAACGATATTGGCACCAGTTCCATGGTTATACCAGTAGGTCCCTATACCGGGTGTGCTTACAGTACCACCCGTCGTAGTCGAGGTTGTCAATGACCGTCTGAAAATAGTAGTAAAGTTCCAGACTATGCCTGTAGTAGTGCCGCCGGTGTTTTTCTCGTCGATACGCCAATAGTAGGTTGTGCCGTTGGCTAATGTGTTGGGTTCGTAAGTTGTACCTGTCTGTTCGCCTTTATATTCACCTGCGCCAGGCGTTGGATTTGTGCCGAAATAGACAAGGTGCGATGTAGCACCGGAGCCGGCTGACCAGCTAATATCAGCGTTTACGTCGACGCCGGCCGCCCCACTGGTCGGACTCGGAAAAGTCGCCTGTCCGGGTGGCGGCGGAATGGTAGTAAAGCTCCAGACTATGCCTGTAGTAGTGCCGCCGGCGTTCTTTTCATCTACACGCCAATAATATGTAGTGCTTGTAGCCATTGTCCCGGTGTCATAGGTTAAAACTGTCCCATCAGCAATGACCTTGGTTACCGGTGGAGTTACAGTGCCGAAATATACATCGCGAGATGTAACGGTACCGCTGCCTGCCGCCCAGCTTAGGTCCTGTGTCCTGCTGACGTTTGTTGCGCCAGTAGACGGGACAGGACTGCTTGCCTGTCCGGGCGGAGGAGGAACAGTCGTAAAGCTCCAGACTATGCCTGTAGTAGTGCCGCCGGCGTTCTTTTCATCTACACGCCAATAATATGTAGTGCTTGTAGCCATTGTCCCGGTGTCATAGGTTAAAACTGTCCCATCAGCAATGACCTTGGTTACCGGTGGAGTTACAGTGCCGAAATATACATCGCGAGATGTAACGGTACCGCTGCCTGCCGCCCAGCTTAGGTCCTGTGTCCTGCTGACGTTTGTTGCGCCAGTAGACGGGACAGGACTGCTTGCCTGTCCGGGCGGAGGAGGAACAGTCGTAAAGCTCCAGACTATGCCTGTAGTAGTACCGCCGGCGTTCTTTTCATCTACACGCCAATAATATGTAGTGCTTGTAGCCATTGTCCCGGTGTCATAGGTTAAAACTGTCCCATCAGCAATGACCTTGGTTACCGGTGGAGTTACAGTGCCGAAATATACATCGCGAGAAGTTACGATACCGCTGCCTGCCGCCCAGCTTAGGTCCTGTGTCCTGCTGACGTTTGTTGCGCCAGTAGACGGGACAGGACTGCTTGCCTGTCCGGGCGGAGGAGGAACAGTCGTAAAGCTCCAGACTATGCCTGTAGTAGTACCGCCGGCGTTCTTTTCATCTACACGCCAATAATATGTAGTGCTTGTAGCCATTGTCCCGGTGTCATAGGTTAAAACTGTCCCATCAGCAATGACCTTGGTTACCGGTGGAGTTACAGTGCCGAAATATACATCGCGAGAAGTTACGATACCGCTGCCTGCCGCCCAGCTTAGGTCCTGTGTCCTGCTGACATTTGTTGCGCCAGTGGACGGTGTTGGAGTAGTCGCCTGACCGGGCGGAGGAGGAACAGTAGTAAAGCTCCAGACTATGCCTGTTGTAGTGCCGCCGGCGTTCTTTTCATCTACACGCCAATAATATGTAGTGCTTGTAGCCATTGTCCCGGTGTCATAGGTTAAAACTGTCCCATCAGCAATGACCTTGGTTACCGGTGGAGTTACAGTGCCGAAATATACATCGCGAGAAGTTACGATACCGCTGCCTGCCGCCCAGCTTAGGTCCTGTGTCCGGCTGACATCTGTTGCACCAGTGGACGGGACAGGACTGCTTGCCTGTCCGGGTGGGCTGATGACGCCCCCTTCAGGCTTGAGCGCAATGGTCATATGTCCGTCAACACTTGATGTTACCGTCGCCGTAGTCGAACCGGTACCGGTACCTCCGGCAGTTGATTTGAGGCCTGTTGCCACTCCTATGCCTCCGCCGTTGCTCGAGGTGGTTCCTCCATCCGATTGCTCTGTGAGGCTTGAGAGATTTGTGTTCGTCCAACTTGACCACGCTGCTGAGGTTGAGTCGTTATCTCTTGATGCCGCAAGCACGATCAAGTCGTTATTGACGCTTGTGGTGACCGCTCCGAATGTCGTAGTGGTTGAGGCCGTTGCTTTCGTTCCACCTGCCGTTACGTCCCACGGGTTGCCAGTTGTGGTAACACCGCGGAAGGTGAGTATCCTTCCGTAGACGTGGTCTCCCGGGTCACCCACGGTCGGCGAACTCATTGATGACGACGTCGCCCGGCACCAGAACACGGTGATACGCGTTCCGCTCGTTGTCGTTCCAGTTGCCTGCGGGCTGTTATCTACATTCGCGAAACCTGCCGATGTCGTAAGCGTTACCGCCTCACCTCCGCATGACTCAACAAAAAGAAGCGCAATGTCGCCCGCCAGATGCGTCGGCCAGGCGACGGTAATCGCCCCTGTGCCAGACTGAGCGGTTCCGGCTGCGACGAACACAACCTGGGGTTCGAGGATGGTGAAATTGGCATTAGAAGTGTCCTCATAGGTGTTTCCTGAACCGTCGTGGACGACAATTCTTATTCGACAGGTTGTAGAAGGCGTATTCGGTACAGTCCAGGTATAATAACCATCGTGCGGCTCGCCTGTGGCGATTGTAGTCCAATTTGTGCCGCCGTTGGTGGAATAATAAAGGTCAACGCTTGTAATACCCACATCGTCGTTGGCAATCCACTTGATTTGTTGCTGCTGGCCGGCCGCCACTGTTTCGCCGCCATTGGGTTTAAGAACTTCGCCATACGGGCTTACCGGGATGTAAACATGTTTCATTATGCAATGAATGGCGCCGGCTAAAGAGATAACACCAGAACAGTCAAGAGGAACAATTGTATAGCCGGGCATAGCCGATGCATAGGTGGCCAGTGCGGTGGCGTCATTCGCGTGATTATATGTCGGAACGAATACCTTCTTATTTATGATGGCTATGTTTGTATAGGTATAATGAGTGCCGCTGCCTGTCTCGTTACCACTGGAACTCCAGGAGGGGGTACGGTAAACGGTATAACCCCTTGCCGCCATAGCGGTTGCGGCATTTTCCGTTGTAGTTCTTGAGGTCGGATAATTACTGGTTGGGAATTGTCCTATTACAACTTTATTATTTCCAATCGGCATAAACCACATATCAATGTGACCTGTGGAGTCCATGGTTGAAATCAATCTCGGGAAAATTGTCTGGGTAGTATTAAAATAATCGTGGAAGCTCTGTATAATCTGGGCCTCGGTTCTGGTGGGATTTTCGTCAACAATTAAATGGCTGGAGAATCCATCTCCATTGGAGAAGTTAAGGAAGTTTCCGCCGCCGTGGATAATGCTGGTAGCGTCTGAGGTGCCGCCGAAATTGGCTAAAGGTTCAACCGCAGGATATGGAACAGTGCTAGTTGCGCAAAAAGCAGGATATGCATCATCATTCGGACGGACACGGTTATACTTATGGTCTATGATAGCCGGGGTGTTGCTATTCTGGATGACAGATCTTGGGCCGCCGTCGCAAATCCAGATAGAGTCGAAGTTGTAATAGAAGAACCTGACACGGTCCATATCCGCAGGCGGACTGTGAGATGTCAATGAAGAGGTACAAGATGTCTGTTGGGCGGCATCCGCGACGCCTATAAACACCAGCGAATTCATATTCGGGTCGGTAGTAACCCCAACGATGAAGTCAGTTAGTATAGTCCGCTGATCGGTTGACGCTCCCTCCCAGGCAATTATTGGGCCGTAAACCGCCTCGTATTCGGCGGGTGTATAGACCGTCCCCGGCAGCACGTTAAGAGGACCTATTTCTCCTTCAAGGGCTTTGATTTGTGGTTGGGGATTTTCCAGCAGCCACTGTTTTTCTTCAGGAGTTAAATATCTCGGCAGGCCGTCGGGGTAATTCGCCTTGAGTGTTGCCTGCAATTCAGCCAGCGTAGTAGCTGCGTGTGTGTCAATAGGCAGTGCAAATACTGCTATTGCGCACAAAACCAACAGATGAACCATTGTTTTTACTTTTGCCGTTGTTAAAAACCGTTTCATCACCCTTACCTCCACAGATTTTTCAGATAAATAAATTTTCTTCTTGCCGGCTGCGCCCTATGCGCGTACCCAGCCTATACATCCCTGCCTGGTAAATAGATAGGCTGGACTTTGCTGTAATCTGCCCAGCCTTTTCATCCGTGAAATGGAAAGCGAAAAACCATCAGCCTATATCGGCTGATGATTCCAACTGCTTTATTTACTTAAACTAAGAGTGCGCAATATGGGACTCCGGAACTGCTTTTCTTAGAGAAAGAAAGGCTTGTTTTTTCCCAACAATGGGATGAGAAAGCTTGAAACAAAACCCCAAAGGCTTTACCCACCACCACCTCCTCCTACTGTAACACAAAGCTATATAGAACAGCATCTTATCAAACTAAGTGCTTAAAGTCAAGGAATTTATATACAGATTTAAGATTTCTTTGGGTGCCCTATAGAACTCGCATATCCCCTTGAAATTTGAAAGATTAAGGCACATACGACTAAAAATTGCCATAAAAAGGCCTTCCACGAACTGTAAAACGCGTTTTATGAGACCCCTTAAGGGCCATCCGTTTAACTTGGACATATCTTTCTCTGGCACCTTATAAGATTCAAATCCTGGATATTATTGGAGAATACCACCCGTACCCTTCATACGGGAGGGTATTGATTTTGTCTACTTAGTCCCTTCGGCGGGTTGGGGAACTGTTTCCGCTGATATAACACCGCCCGCAACGACATTATCATCGCTGTTATAAAGTACAAGCCTCTGGCCGGGACGCGGCGGATTCGGCCTTGTCTGATGACAACAGCGACGACTATCTTGGCGCTTTTGCCTGTGTTGACCAGCACGGGGCGAGGAAGCGATATTATGGTGCCGATGGCGATACCGTCGTTTGGCGGGATGACTATTGAGATACTTACAATGCTTATCGTGCCAGTCCTGTATAGTTCGATGAAAGAACTCAAGTACAAAAACGCCATCAAACCATCTGCTTGAAACAGAAAAAGCGGAACCTCGCCGCGTGCAACAACCGCTCTGCCTCGAAAAATGGGAATCACCTCAGCCTAAAGGCCCCCAATTACACAAAATACGCCATCCCCCCATATTAACACCTGCCGATAAAAAAAATAAAAAATGTCGCTTTTTACAAATTGACTTGATATTATAGTCGGCAATCAGCTTGCTTCTCAAAGAGCGATTCAGCCAATTGTAATAAAAGGTCTGGTCGGAAATATAAAAAGAGGAGCAGATAAGATGGGGTATGGGGGCAGCCAAGGTGAACGTTCTCCGCATGCGGGGAGAAAAAAAAGAAGATGCAACATCCCTGCACAAGCAAAAAAAAACTCTGAAAAAACGGGGGTTACACACTCGAACGTGGTTGAGCTTGGGAGTACCAAAGTCACTCGCAAGCAGGTTGTGGAAACCCTAAAAAGCCGAAAAGGACAGATCGCAGAAATATCTCGACCCAGGCTATAGGTGTAAGGTTACAATGACAGCTTCTCTAAAACGAAAGGCGATAGCTGATGGAAGAAACAGAACAACTCGTTAGGGAAAGCGGAATTGATGTATTAGGCAGCGTCCTGTGGGGCACGCATGTTTGCCTGTTTTACAGGACAAAACAAGACCTGATTAATGTTCTCGTTCCTTACTTCAAAGCAGGGCTGGAAAATAATGAATTCTGTATGTGGATTACTTCCGACCCTCTCGACCCGACGGAAGCCAAAAACGTCCTGAAAAAAGCTATGCCCGATTTCGACAAATATTTGAAAAAGGGGCAAATAGAAATCCTTCCCTATGACCAGTGGTATCTTGACAAGGGCGTTTTTGACAGGAAACGGGTGATAAAAGGATGTATGGGTAAACTCAACTTGGCTCTAAGCAATGGATATGCAGGCACGAGGATGACCGGTAACACAGCTTGGCTTGATGAAGGACTTTGGAAAAGCTTCATCAAGTATGAGGCTCAGACAAATGAGACAATCAACAGATTACCGATAATTGCTGTTTGCACGTATTGCCTCGATAAATGCGGAACATCCGAAATTGTAGATGTGGTCAATAACCATCAGTTGGCCATTATCGAGAAGGAAGGCAGGTGGAAGCTTGCGAAAAATGCCGAGCGTAAGGCGCGGAAAAAAGGGCTCGGGAGTACCAGGCACAGCTTAAGTCCCTCGCTTCGCAGTTGACCTTGTCTGAGGAGCGAGAGAGACGCCGCATTGCTGTAAAACTCCATGACCAAATTGCTCAGTCGCTGGCCATTTCAAAAAGCAAGCTGGATACGCTCCGCTCACCTGTACCTTCCCAGGACCTCGCCAAAAAAGCAAATGAAATCAGCAATTCGCTTTCTCAGACCATTCAGGACATCCGGTCGCTGATGTTGGACCTTAGTTACCCCGTACTCTATGAATTAGGTTTTGAGGCGGCGGTGGCCGCATGGCTTGTCGAACAAATCCAGGAAAAATATGGTATCGCATCTGAATTTGAGGACGATGAACAGTCCAAGCCGCTTGATGACGATGTTCGTATCCTTTTGTTCCGTGATGTGCGAGAGCTGCTTATCAATGTCGTCAAGCACGCCAAAGCAAAGAAAGTGAAAGTTTCTATACGAAAGGCCGGCAGCCAGATACAGATCAGAGTCGAAGATGATGGAGTTGGCTTTAATGTTGCCGAAGTCATGTCGACTTCAGCCGCAGCAGGTAGTTTCGGGTTTTTCAGTATCCGGGAGCGGCTGGAAGAGCTGGGAGGTCATCTTGAGATTGAATCCAGCCCACGCTGCGGGTGCAGGGTTACAATAATGGCGCCGCTAAAACGGCAAAGTACCAAAGAAAAACAAAAATGAGTATAAAAATTTTATTAGCCGACGACCACGGAATTGTCCGAGAGGGGCTGCGGCTTCTACTCAATAAGGAAAGCGATATGGATGTAGTCGGTGAGGCTGAGGATGGCCGTAAGGCGCTTGAGCTTGTAAGCAAACTGATGCCGGATGTAGTCGTTATGGACATAACTATGCCGAACCTTAATGGCGTTGATGCTACCCGCCAAATCACCAGCCAGTTCCCCAAAGTCAAGGTTATTGCCTTGTCAATCCATTCCAACAGGCGATTTGTTGCCGATATGCTCAAGGCAGGCGCGTCCGGCTATATTTTGAAGGAATGTCTGTCCGATGAACTTGTCCAGGCCATCCGTGTCGTAGCTGCAGGGGTTCGCTATCTTAGCCCCACGATAACGGGCGTAGTGGTGGACAGCTACGTGGAGTACCTGTCAGCAACGCCGCCGGACTCGCCATTATCCATCCTCACGGAGCGGGAGCACGAGGTACTTCAACTCCTGGCCGAGGGTAAAAGCACAAAACAGATTGCTTTGGAGTTACACGTAAGCCCCAAGACGGTGGAGGCCAACCACCGCCAAATCATGGAAAAGCTGGATGTTCACAGCACAGCAGAGCTGACTAAATATGCCATCCGCGAAGGATTAACCTCATTAGAGACTTAAAGTATACCGGACCAAAGACCTTACAACAACACAAAAACACCGTTTTCACCCCCGTAAACAGCCACAATAACCATAACTGCTGCCGGACGACACCATCCTTTTGCCTCTTCATAAATAGGGTTTTACGAAGCCCATATTTAGGAATATCCTATCCTGCCTTTTCTGCAATTAGACCGATAAAAACCTTGATATTGGATTTCAGATGCGATCTTGAATGCAATGGGGGTTTTCCGGTAGGGAAGGAGAAAAAAAGTATATGGGGCCACCTGCTTCGAATGGTTCGCCGGTGCCTGAGGTACTGGTAAGCTGACTCGCCGAGGAAAAATCTGTTTATGGCTGATTCGGAGAGTAGGATGCTGAAAATTCAGGAGTTGGCAGGATATTGATTTGTCTGTTTGGTTCTATTGGGGGGGTGGGGGGACTGATTCCACTGATATAGTACCTATAGTACCCCCCACAACGATATTGTCATCGCTGTTATAAATCACAAGCCTTTGGCCGGGACAGGGAGCGAATTGGGGCTGGTCAAATTCAACCGTCATAGTGGTTTCATTTACATCAATGAGTTTACACGGATGAGATTCGCCGTATGAGCGAATCTTCCCGAAGAATCGCCCGCCCACCTGTGGTGAGCTTGCCGAACCCACAACAAGCTCTTCAGGTATGAGGACGTTAATCTTCTCTGCCCTGACCGTTCGGCTGCTCACCTCTTCTCTCGTGCCGAGTGCGATAGTGTTTGTCCTGGCATCTATTCTGCCTACATAAAGTGGCTTGCCCCCCGCAAAACCAATACCTCTTCTTTGGCCGAGTGTATAATTAGCAATCCCTTTATGGGTGGCCATTTTTTTGCCCCGCATATCTGTTATGTCGCCACCCTGAGCAGACCCGGCATCAGTTAAAGCGTCTCGATAGTCTCCTTCGCCGGCAAAACATAATTCCATACTTTCCGGCTTCTCAGCAACCGGCAGATTCAGCTTGGCTGCAATCGAGCGAACCTCTTCTTTCGTCAACTCACCCAAAGGTAGGATAAGCCTCGCAAGTTTTTCACGAGCTATGCCATACAGAAAATAGCTCTGGTCTTTGGCCTTGTCCTTTGCTTTGCCAAGATACGTTCGCCCGTCGGCCTTACAAATCCTGGCATAATGACCTGTAGCAAGATAAGGTATCCCGAATGTCTCTTCTAAAAAATCCCAGACAAGTGAAAACTTCAGAAATGTATTACAGTCAGCACAGGGATTGGGGGTTTGGCCGCCGGCATAAGACTGGCGAAACGGTTCTATTACAATCTCTTCGAAGGCCTCCGTAACATCGACAAAATAATGAGCTATAGACAATTCATTGCAGACAAAAACAGCATCAGAATCGGCTCCGCAACAACTCCGCTTACCTATATCGCCCAAAACAGGTATCTTCATTGTGATACCCAGCACATCCCAACCCTGCTTTTTCAGAAGGAAAGCTGTAACGCTGCTGTCGACCCCTCCGCTCATCAGCACCGCGATTTGCCTGCCGGTCTCCTTTTTGGGCCGCCACGGTAAAAGGGTCGGCCCCAGCAACTTTATGTTCCACTTACCGACCGTCATCTCGATAGTCCTACTCGAACAGTATTGTACTGATGTATCGCTCAGCCGTATCAGGTAATACGACAACAATCAGTTTGCCCGCATTTTCTTTTCGCCCAGCCACCTTGACTGCTACTGCAGCCGCAGCACCGGATGATATGCCGGCGAAAATGCCCTCCTCCTTAGCCAATCGTTTTGCCATATCGAACGCCTCGCCGTTCGTTATCTGAATCACCTCATCGATAACTTTCCTGTTCAGCACATCCGGCACAAAACCCGCACCGATTCCCTGAATCTTATGCGGGCCGCCCTTGCCGCCGGAAAGTACGGCCGAGTCCGCCGGCTCAACTGCCACAATCTTGACCGCCGGCTTTCGCAACTTCAGAACCTCGCCAACGCCGGTAATCGTTCCGCCGGTACCTACGCCGGCAACAAAAATATCCACCTTCCCGTCGGTATCTTTCCATATCTCCTCCGCCGTTGTTTCCCTGTGAATCTGCGGATTAGCGGGATTCTTGAACTGCTGCAGCATAAAGGCACCTTCCGTTGTCTCTGCAATTTCGCTGGCTTTATTAACAGCACCGGTCATCCCCTTTTCAGCAGGCGTCAGCACAAGCTCGGCACCGAAAAACTTCAGTATCTTTCTTCGCTCGATTGACATCGATTCGGGCATCGTAAGTATCAGCTTGTAACCTCTCGCAGCCGCAACCCAGGCAAGAGCGATTCCGGTATTGCCGCTGGTAGGCTCAACGAGCGTATCCCCCGGCTTGATTTTGCCCTCGCGCTCCGCAGCGAATATCATACTTACCCCGATGCGGTCTTTGACACTGCCGGCGGGATTGAAAAATTCCAGCTTGCCGGCTATCCTCGCTTTGCAGTCCCGGCTTATTTTGTTCAGCCAAACTAATGGAGTCCTGCCGATTAACTCTGTCATATCTTTTGCTATACGCATCTTTCAAATCCTCCAAATCTTGCCCTGAGCGTACCTGTCTTGAGCGCAGTCGAAAGAGTCGAAGGGTATGCCAACCTGAACCGCTCATACAGGTGGCTCTTCGTCCCTAAGTTCGGTGATTCGCGGCTCTTTGCCGCACAAAGGACAATTCAAATTACGGCTCACCTTTACCGCGCGAAATTCCATTTCGAGCGCATCATACGTCAGCAATGTATCCGTCAGCAATTCGCCGATTCCGAGCAGATATTTTATAGCCTCAGTCGCCTGCAGCGAACCAATAACACCAGGCAGTACTCCAAGAATTCCCGTTTGTGAACTTGAAGGCACTGCGCCGGCAGGCAGCGGAGCATTAAAAATGCAGCGGTAGCACGTCGTCTCGCCCGGAATGACCGTCATCAACTGGCCGTAAAATTCCAGAACCCCAGCGTGAGAAAACGGTATCTTTTCAAAATAGCAGGCGTCGTTAATCAGAAACTTGGCAGGGAAATTATCCGTACCATCAATTACAAAATCATATCCCCTGATAATTTCCCGGATGTTGTCAGCCTTCACCCGCCGATTGTAAGTCCTGACAGTTACATCAGGATTTATCGCCCGCATCTTAGTTTCAGCGGATTTGACTTTTTCGAGACCTACGTCGGCGGTGTGATGGATTATCTGTCTGTGAAGATTAGCGAGCTCAACCTTATCGGCATCAACGATTCCAATCGTCCCGACCCCCGCCGCTGCCAGATAAAGCCCCGCTGGCGAGCCAAGACCGCCTGCACCAACGATTAGCACCTTCGATGAAAGCAGCTTCTCCTGCCCGTCTCTGCCGACCTGCCCCAGCATTATATGTCGGCTGTATCTTTCTATTTGTTCCTCAGTTAGTCCCACCTTCCGCCTTCCACAAAATCCCTTTCTTTGCCATTCATAATAAGCCTATTGTACTTTCTCAAAAACTTTTTTCCATTGCCCGTTTGAAATCGGCCCTTATGCTATCAGCCATCCGCGTTAGCTGTGCCGAATTGCCACTTGTCATCTTTGACGTGGCAGAGCGTGAATTTCCCTTTGAGAATCTGCCCCGCTAAGTTCAGTCCAATATGGTCTCGCTCATTTTGTACAAGCCGGTATGTACCGCTCTCAATGATGCGAACGCTGCCTCGGCCTTCGTTTACCGGCCCCTGATATGTGAGGAACTTGGGTGAGTGGTCGAAGATTCTTGCGGCATTGGCGGGACCGCGTAGTAACTGCTGCGGAGCCTTGTCTAAGCGATAGGTCTGCAGAGCCTCGCAGGACTCCCATTCAAGCATAAAATCCCAGTGAACGTCAGAGCCTGTAGTATGCTCTTGTATAACAAATCTTTTATCTTCCTCGCTCATCGCAATCTTATATTTCGGAATGAACAAAAATAATTGCTGCTGACATCCTGATGTATTATAATATACCCCAAAGAATTTGAATAAGCCAGGGGAGCTTAACTGGGCAATAGCCCATTGAAAGCTGAGAATCCCGATGAATCGGGAGACCCTACGAACCTGATCAGGTTAACACCTGCGAAGGGAGGCTGAAATAGTAATACGAAGCACTCCCGTTTGCAGGGGTGCTTTTTGTTTTGGCGGGACTGTAGATGGAAACACTAAAAATAAACGGTGTTGAAAAGCAATTTCCCGCAGGCTTGCCGCAAACACTTGCCCATCTGCTGAGAGAGCTGGGTATAAACGAGGCGACAGTAGTAGCTGAAATCGACGGCAGAATTGTCGAAAGACAAAATTTCGCGCAGACAAAAGTTTCAAACAGCCAGAGCATCGAACTGATTCGCTTCGCGGGAGGCGGTTAAGTTATGGATAAATTGATAATCGCAGACAGGTCTTTTAATTCTCGGCTTTTAGTTGGCACGGGCAAGTTTGCCTCGTGTGAGATTATGGCTGAGGCCATCGCTCGCTCCGGCACTGAAATTGTTACCGTCGCTCTTCGCAGGGTTGACATAGAAAACGAGAACGACGACATACTCAGCGCAATCGACCGCAGCAGGTACCTGTTGCTTCCAAACACCTCCGGCGCCCGCGATGCCGAAGAGGCTGTGCGACTGGCTAAACTGGCGCGAGCAGCGACCGGCATTAACTGGGTAAAGCTCGAAGTTACTCCGGACCCTTATTATCTGCTGCCAGACCCCATAGAGACCCTCAAGGCCGCCGAAATTTTGGTGAAAGATAATTTCGTCGTGCTCCCTTATATCAATGCAGACCCGGTTCTCGCAAAAAAACTCGAGGACGCAGGCACCGCAACCGTGATGCCGCTGGCCAGTCCCATCGGCTCGAACCAGGGCCTCAAAGCTCGTGCAGCTCTCGAAATTATAATTGAACAGGCCAATATCCCCGTTGTAATTGATGCGGGATTGGGCCTGCCGTCGCACGCCGCCGACGCAATGGAGATGGGTGCGGACGCCGTCCTGGTCAATACAGCTATCGCAACAGCAAATGACCCGCCTGCGATGGCGCAAGCATTCAAATTGGCGGTTGAAGCCGGCCGAACTGCTTATCTTTCAGGCGCTGCCGCCGAAACAAAAAAAGCAAGCGCCTCAAGCCCTCTTACCGGCTTTCTGCGAAATGAGTAAGAGACAACGAATGAAAAACTGTATGAGATTTACGAAATACCACGCTCTGGGCAACGACTATATCGTTCTGGATTCAGCTGGGCCGGCAATTAAGCTGACTCAAGAGCAGATTCGCAGGATATGCCACCGTAACTACGGAGTTGGGGCTGACGGGATTCTATGCTGGGCCCCAGGCGACGAGCAAGGTGTCTTTATCCTACGCATTTTTAATCCCGACGGCAGCGAGGCGGAAAAAAGCGGCAATGGCCTCAGGATTTTCGCAAGGTATCTTTGGGAGAATAGTGCCCGACGGCAAACAAGGTTTTCTATCATTACAGCAGGAGGCCCCGTAGAAGCCGAGGTGCACGAAGGCGGGAGCAACATCGCTGTCGATATGGGTCGGGTCAGCTTCCATAGCAGCAAAATCCCTGTCGCAGGCCCCCCGCGTGAGGTAATTAACGAAAAAATGGAAATAGAAGGTGAAGCCATAACATATTCCGCTGTCACAATCGGCAATCCGCATTGCGTAGTTCTGTGTAATCGCGCCTCTGTCGGGCAGGCGCGTCGCCTGGGGCCTCTCATCGAGCGCTATTCGCGTTTTCCCAACAGAACCAACGTGCAGTTTATGGAAGTAATGGACCGCCATAACTTAAGAATAGAAATCTGGGAAAGGGGCGCTGGCTACACCTTGTCGTCAGGCAGCAGTAGTTGTGCAGCGGCCGCAGTCGCTTATCGCCTCGGCCTCTGCGATTATGACGTAACCGTGCATATGCCCGGCGGAGACATCAACATTGTCGTAGGCACAGATTACTCGCTACGAATGACTGGGCCGGTGACGAAGGTATTTGAGGGCACAATATCAGAAGAAATGTTCGACTGATTTTTGCTGGGTCGATATGACAGATACGAAAAAGCATACGGGCACAGATATAAAGACAATTCTGGCCGACAGGGGACTCGACGGCTCCGGAAAAGAAATATGGCTGCAGCGGCTGGAGAAAATTAGGCCGGCTGATGTCGAAAGGGCCTTGTCTGGGCCGGCTGGTTCTTATAATCTCGAAAAACTTGTCGCACTTGTCTCGCCCGCCGCCGAAAATTATCTCGAACAGATGGCACAATTGGCCCATCAGCTTACCCTTCAGAGGTTCGGACGAACCATCAGACTTTACGCCCCCTTGTATTTGTCCAATTACTGCTCGAACAGTTGTCGATACTGCGGCTTCAACAGGCAGCACAAATTCGAGCGGACAAGACTAACCATCGACCACGCACTCAAAGAAGCCGAAGTAATCGCATCCGAAGGCTTCAGGGACATCCTGCTTGTCAGCAGCGAAGATAGAAAGTTTATTACCGTCGATTATCTTGCCGAGCTTGCGGGTAAATTGCGGAATAAATTCAGCTCAATTTCGATGGAAGTATATCAGATGAGCCAGACCGAATATGCCCAGCTCTTCAAAGCCGGCATCGAGGGCGTTACACTTTATCAGGAAACCTACGACCGCCGCTCCTACCAGCATTATCATCCCGGCGGGCCAAAGTCCGACTACGACGATAGACTAAATGCCCCGGACCGCATCGCCGCCGCCGGCATGCGCCAGATTGGTTTGGGAGTTCTTCTCGGCCTGATGGATTGGCGGACTGAGACACTCGCTCTTGCCGAGCACGCCCATTATTTAATCAAGCGCTACTGGCAATCTTACGTCTCGTTTTCTTTTCCGAGGCTTCGGCCGGCCCACGAAGTCGAAGGTTCACAATTCAGCCATTTGCTCAGCGATAAAAATCTCGTACAAATGATAACAGCACTTCGATTATGTTTTGCCGACCTCGGCCTGGTGCTCTCAACCCGTGAACGGGCCGACCTGCGAGACCACCTTCTCAATCTCGGCATAACCAAAATGAGCGCCGGCAGCAAAACCAACCCGGGTGGATATTCAGGCCACAGCAGAGCGATTGAACAATTTGAAATCGACGATAATCGCAGCCCCGCCCAGGTCGCCGCCGTAATAAAGCAGGCCGGCTTCGAACCCGTTTGGAAAGATTGGGACACCGCCTTTGCCGGCGTTTAGAATTTCAAAATCCCTTATCGAATAATCCCCTCAATCGTCCGCGCCACAACATAGTCCGGCAGCTTTTTAAGGGCTGGCGCCGCCTCATAGCCGGATATTATGCTCTTATCCGGAAACGCCCCCACCTGCCTTATCAATTCCTCAGCCAACTGCCATATCCGCTGCTCACTTATCTTGTGGTGAGCCTGTCGAATCCATGCCGAGGCTGCCTTTTCCCGCACCGCTTCCGTTAATGCCTCGAACTCCGCCCTGCTGTCATACCAGTCAAGCTGCAATTCCAGCTCAAACGCCTCCCTCGCCCTGATACGTTCGAATGTATATTGAACCCCGATTGGATTGTACGTCTCTATCCGCTCATCGATAAACGCAACGCACGCATCCCGATAAGCTGCGTATTTGTCCTCATCTCCGCCGAAGGCGGACTCAAAACCCCGCCCGGCAATCTCTTCCTTCAACAGCTTTTCCGCCGCCCTTATAAGAATATGCCTCTTGGTTTTGAGCTTATTATGCAGCGCTTCATAATAAGCCTTCAAAAGAACATCTGCTTCATTCATCTGTTTCTCAAATAAACTATGAACAATGAACTATGAACATTGTAGTATTGATAATCCAATCCAACCTTACTATAATCCCGCTGACGCCCCCCAGCTTTGCTTTCACAAGAAAGCATGGGGGGTACGATTTAGAGACGATACAATATGAGAACAGCCGCCACAATATCGCAGACATTTTTGCGCGTTTCGCTTTTTATAGTGAGCCTGTCGAATCTATTGATTTACACTGGCTGTGAGCCGGCAAAAGTAGATATTAAATCGCCCACCCGTATCGACAAAACCCCTGACGCACAGGATTACAGTGGCTATATGCCGGCAAAGGTCGATATTATGCCGTTGACCGAATTCATTCTCGCTCCACACGCCCAGGGCTCTTCGAAATTAAAGGTCTACATCAGTCTGCTGGATTCGTTCAATTGTCAGATGAAATCGCCCGGCGTCTTCCGCTTCGAATTGTATGAGGGAGTTTTACGTTCCGCTGAGCCGAAGGGAAAGAGAATTATTCTTTGGCCGGACATCGACTTGACCGACGCCGACAAAAATAACCAATACTGGAAGGACTTTTTAAGGGCTTACGAATTCAATCTCGATTTTGAACCTAAAGCACAGCAAAACTACATATTGCAGGCCACTTTTCTCTCCCCGGCCGGCCGACGCCTTTCTGACAACCTCAACCTCAAATCCCCCAAATAACCTCGCCCCATCGGAACGTGTTAATCTCGACGTCTCAATAAAAAATTGTAATAGTCACTACTTAATCTGACAAGCAACAAATCCTTCCGCCTTCTGTCTTCGGAGTCATTCTCTCGACAAAGGCCGCCCGCACATAACGGCTTTATCTAATTACTGGAACCTCCATTTGTCCCCGTCCCTGTCTCCCTTCTGGGCGGAAGTTCTCTGTTCCGCACCGGCCGTTCATTCCGTCGCGGCTCTTTGTCACGACTCCGCTCATCTTGCAGTTGTTTTTGGCGACGCGCCTTTTCGTCTTCCGACTCCATCCGCTCGAGTACTTTTTTGTATCGCTCCTCTCGGTCTGCAATAAGTATATCGATTGCAGCCGTCGTCTTAATCGCATTTCCCTCGACAGCAATCCCCCGCAGCACATTGAGTTCATCCAGTACCTGACTTTGTATCGCCTTGGCTAAACCCATTCTTTGTTCAGCCTTGAACTTCAGCCATTCACGCCCTTCTCTCTGGCCGCCACGCTTGACCTCCGCAAAAGCATTCTCTAAATCTTCTGACATCCCGGCCTTCAGGTTTTCTTCGTTCGGCTCTCTTACGACATTGACGTCGGCTGCCGTTGTATTAACATCCTGTGGTGAGCTTGTCGAACCCGCACCCATATTGGCTTCACCGACACCTTCAGAGGAGCTGCCGATTTTTGCAGCCTCCTCGCCGGCACCTGTGACGTTGGCATCTTTCACCTTGCCTGCTTTCACTTTAGGAGTTGCTGCCTCTTCCCCGCTCTTTACGGTCTCTGCTATGCGCAATTCTTCCGCCGTTGAAGCTATATCAACAGCACCCTTAGCCGTCGATACAAAACTCTGTCCTGCAACAAAAAGCCCAATCGACAACACCAATCCCCACAAAACCAAACGTTTCATAACTATTTCTCCCAAAATCAAGAGTTAACTGCTTTCTTAACTGGCTTCAATCCACCTGCCTGCAGCATTATACCAAATGTTCCGCAGACTTGGCACACGCAGAGTCACATGAAATTATCGAAGCTGCCCTATCTGCCTCTATAATCATAACTTATCCTCCGAACCCATACCCACAATTTCCATAATTCTGTCGAACTCCTCGAGCGAGTAAAATTCAATAATTATTTTACCTCTCTGTCCGTTCCTGCGGGTTTCTATAGCCACCTTTGTGCCGAACTGCCTGCTTAGCTGCTGCTCAAGGTCAACAATATGAGGCGGCTTGCTGCGGACCGCTCTTTTGGATTCTCCGCTGCCTGTGAGATACTTTCGAACTAACCTCTCGACTTCCCGGACACTCAGCCGGCCCGCCATCGCCCTGTTCGCAAGCTTGCGCCGAAGTTCGTCTGTGGGCAGCGTCAGTATCGCACGAGCATGACCCATACTGAGCTGGCCCTCAATCAGCATCTGTTTTATTTCATCCGGCAAGTCCAACAAACGCAGATAGTTAGCGATAACCGACCGGTCTTCGCCGAGCCGCTGAGCCGCCTCGGCCTGCGTCAGTGAAAAGGTCTGTAGATACTTCTGATAGGCCTTTGCCCGCTCGATAGAATTCAGGTTGGTTCGGTGAATGTTTTCGATAAGTGCCAATTCGAGCAGTTGCTCGTCAGTAGCCTGGCGAACCAAAGCAGGAACAGTCTTTAGGGATGCCAGCTTAGCAGCTCGCAACCGCCGTTCACCAGCAATCAACTCATATCCCCCAGTGGTCGGCCGGACGATAATCGGCTGAACAATGCCACTGCTTTTAATGGACTCAGCCAGGGCCATCAGCTCCTGCTGGTCCCAGACTGTCCTCGGCTGATAGGGATTCGGAGAAATAACATCGATGTTAATCTCCCTAAAGGATTCTTGTAAGTTCTTATCTATTGGGAAGTTAGTGACTTCGGCCGGCCTGTCCAGTATCCGTTCGGCCTCGGTTCGTGCCGATGTTATCGGACCTAAAAGCGATGCCAGCCCCCTGCCGAGATGCTTTGGTTTTTCCTTTTTTTTGGTGTCCATATTACCGCTCCTTCAGAATCAGTTTTCCTTATTTTTTATCCGCCGATATTAATTCATTTACCTAACTAATACTTCGGAATTTGTACCGAATTTTCTGCAGTATTGCCAATTAAAAAAGACGCTTTTTGCAAAAAAATGTTTCACGTGAAACAAGGGGAAAAACGTCCGGCCGCAAATTGCATCACACTTCAATGCATAGCCGATACAGCAGCCGCCACCCCGCCTTGCTGGCAGGTGGGTCTGCGAAGTGGCTGCGTAGCACGGGGCACTACACCCACAGCACCGCAGACCAGTAACTACCTACAACAAAGGCTTATACCGCCCCCGGCTTTAGCAGAAACCCCTTTTCCTTACAGATTGGCCTAATCTTTTTAGTCACTCCCATGATTACTACAGGCTGGTTGCCAGTTACCTTCGATAGCAGCGGAATTCAAAGCCTATCCTATATTTCCCTGCAGAACGAGAAGGGGGCGCAAGTTATAACGATTTTTCCACAACAGGAATGTTTCACGTGAAACATTGAAAAATAAAATTGTAATGTACGGTCTTTATGCATCTATGCTCGTAAGGAGAAGGGGGGTGTATTGATTAGTTGTAAATATAACGAACTTTGGCGGGTTGGCAGGATATCGGAGGGGCAGGGTGGCTGAAGGGAAGGAAAGAACGAGAGGGGCTGTGGCGATAAGTGCTTGTGCTGCAAGAAGTTAAAGAAATACAAAGACGTGAAGGGCAGGGGGGATAGGGGGGTGCTACAAAGTGCATAAGAGCAGAAGGCATAAGAAACGTTATTTTCGATTTAACGCCGGGATTTCGGGGGTAAAAAATGGGGGTTTGGGGCGTTAAGTTGTAACGATTAGGTAAGCCGGGCAAAATAAATCCGCCTGCGGCGGATAAAACTTCGCATCAATTGCGCAAGTTGGGTGAAAAAAATGGTAAAAAATGTAAGAAATTTGCAAAAATTCGTAAAAATTTCAAAAAATTAGCAAAAATTGCAAGAAATTGACACGTTTTGGACGGTGATTGAAGTACCCCCTTGCGCGAATGAGCGCGCAGCAGCGCGCGGACTCCAGACACCAGACCACAGACTCCAGACGCCGGACATCAGACCACAGACAAAGGAGCAGAAGACAGAAGTCAAGAGTCAGAATACAGGAGACGGAAGACAGACGACAGAAGGCAGAAAACAGAGGACGGCGGATTTTTTATTGCCGCAGGGGCTTTTTTGACTCGATGTAATGCTGCTGAACTGCCATGGGTGATACCTAAGATACTTAGGTATTCTTTTCTGAATCCGAAACAAATTCAAGATTCGAATATCAAGTGTTGAAAGCGCTGTTCCTTCTTGGCTGTTGATGCCGGAGGCCGCGACCAGAAGAAAATCAAAAATCAAAATGCAAAAATAAAAAATGTGGAGCCGCTTCGCGGGGCTTATTTCTAAACGATGGTTAAAAATATGCGGCACTATCTGTCAATGCCACCTAGCACAGATAGGCAAGGAAGTTGTGAGAGGTTGTGGGGAAGACATGGGAGAGAAATTCAGTAGGTGGTAATACCGCCCAGCGTCAGAAAGTATATAAGTATATGCGTATATACTTATGGAGTGCTTTAAGAATCATGGCTTTGAGAATGAGGGGTTTAAGAATCAGGGTTTGAGAATGGGGGATTTGAGGTGGAGATTTTTTTATTTTTAGCCACACCACTGCCTACAACATGCTGGGGCAGGCATGCGGGGATATGCGCTTCGCTACGAGGGGTAAAGTTTATCCGCCTGCGGCGGATTAATCTGTTGAAAGTTGGGCGATTTTGGGGATTTCATTTAGCATACAGGGAAAGAACGAAAAGCGAAAAACGGTTGTGTGAATGTAGAAAATGGGGTAAAATTGGGTGAGCAACGGCGGAGAAAAAGCATCCTTAGGGCAGGTGATAAGTATTCGGTCATTAGTATTTAGCAGATTGGGATTGTGGTGAGTAGTTATTATTCTACCTATGGGAGCATAATATGAAAGTAGCTGCGTTTGTCTTGCTGGGAATGGTTGTAAGTGTTGTAGTTTATATACTTACTTGTTTTTATGTATTAGAAAAATTTCTACATATAGGAGGCTGCGCGGGTATGGGACCAGCCTTTCTAATCATAATGCCTATTTCACTGCTGGTGGGTAGTATCGTAACCGGTTTTCTCAGCTATCCCTTACTGAACACGAAATGGGGCCTGATTGGTATTGCGCCAGGGCTTTACCTTGTGATATTGACATCATTTATCTTTTTACCGTTTGGTGCTGGGTCCGCCAGAAACATATTATTGACATTATTATTTTTGTTGTATTGGTACTTAGCATCATTGGCTGGAGTTGGGTTAGGGTATTTTCTGCGAGCACGAATCAGACATCTTCGCAAATCCGATTGAAAGTTCGTTTGGACTTTTGCTTCGACGAGGGCGGATTTTTTAACGATGGCGATTTTGGGGGTTTGATTTAGTGTGCAGCGTTCAGCGTAGGGCGGACAGGTCATAATCGTCGCACGTGGCTCGGCCCACGTGACTCGAAGGCGGACAAGTCGCAGGGCAGGCAGGATGACAAGGTCATTTTTTGGTTTTCAGTGTCGGATTTGGTGGGTAAAATATCAAATATCGTACAGCGGACAAAGACCACAGATTTAAGATAAAAAACTGGGGACTGATATGAGTGATGCAGAAAAGCTAATCAAGCTGGCTAAGGAAAAATTTGAAGATTTTGGCGAAGCGGATGGGATTTTATTTGCTGCTGTGGCGGATGGTAAGCTCGCTGATTATGCAGAGGGAGGAGATAAAGATAAAATCGAGAATGCAGGTAGCTGGGGAGAGAGACGGATTATAAAGGCAAGCCGTATTGAGTGGCTGTGCCGCGACAAAAATGCGAAAGAACTTGTAACAGATAAGGGTACACAGGTTACAGGGGCAAAGATTGAGGGGACAGTTGACCTTAGTTTTGCAGAGATTTCCTTTCCTCTGGTTTTTCGCAGATGTGTTTTTATTGAAGAAATAAACATACAACATTCGAGGATAAAGTTTCTTAATCTGGGTGGTTCACATACAGGTACGATTTGGGCAGATGGAGTTAAGGTAGAAGGCAGTGTATTTTTGCGGGATGGCTTTAAGGCTAAAGGGGAGGTTCGCTTTTGCAGATCAGTGATAGGCGGAGGTTTTGATTGCGAAAATGGTAAGTTTATTAATAAAGATGGTAGCGCGATTTCGGCAGACGGGATGAACGTAAAGAGTAGTGTGTTTTTGAATAATGGCTTTAAGGCTAAAGGGGAGGTTCGTTTTCGAGGAGCTACGATAGGCGGATATTTTGTTTGCGAGAATGGTGAGTTTATCAATGAAGACGGTAAAGCAATTTCGGCAGACGGGATGGACATAAAGGGTAACGTGTTTTTGAACAAGGGTTTTAAGGCCAAAGGGGAGGTTTGTTTTCGAGGAGCTACGATAGGCGGAGGTTTTGATTGCGAGAAAGGTGAATTTATCAACAAGGAGGGAGATGCGATTTCGGCAGATGGAATTAAGATAAAGGGCCATGCATATTTGCGAGATAGATTTAAGGCAGAAGGGATTATAAGTTTCACCAATGCGAAGTTCGGCGGTGGTCTTGTTTGGACGGGTGTTAACCTGACTGAAGAGACAATACTTGATTTGAGGAATGCCAAGGCAGGGGTATTGTGGGATGATGAGAAAAGCTGGCCTAAAAAAAAGGGAAATTTATTTTTGGATGGATTTGTCTATGAGCATATAGATGATAATGCACCAAAGGACGCCAGAAGCAGGATTGAGTGGTTAGACAGACAGGGTGAAGAGCAATTTCGGCCTGGGCCTTATGAGCAACTTGCGAAGGTGCTTAATAAAATGGGTCGCAGTGAAGATGCGAAGAAGATTCTTATTGAGAAAGAAAAAAAGATAACAAGGCAGAGCGGTTTTGGTTGGTTGAGAAGGTTTGGGAGAGGTATTTTAGGAGTTACTATTGGATATGGCTATCGGCCCTGGCGGGCCTTGTGGTTTATAGGAGCATTTATTTTAATCGGATTTATAGTTTTTGGGAGCGGATATAAGGCGGGCGTTATTGTGCCGGCGGAGAGGGAAGCATACGTTTTTGGGCAGGGAGGGCAACTTCGAGAGGGGTATCCTAAGTTTAATACTTTTGTGTATTCGATAGAGATGTTTGTGCCGGTGGTTGATTTGCGTATGGCAAAATACTGGCTGCCGGATGCAAATAAGTCGGAGATGCTCAGTTTTAGGAAATGCAGCTTTCGTATCAGGGGAGATTTTATACGCTGGTATATGTGGGGTCATATTTGCACGGCTGGATACTTACGACGTTGTTAGTTGTGGGATTGACAGGTTTGGTTAAAAAGTGAGAAGGAAACCCCGCAGTAAAATTGCGGGGGTAAATAAAAGCGAACCTAGCGCCTGCACCCATAGGTGAAGCCCAGGGGTAAATACAAACGCCCAGACGGTGGGCGTTGAAGGGGAGACATAAAGCAAACCTCGCGATTGCAACCCCGGCCGGAGACCGGGGCTAAATACGCCGCTGGCGAGGCCAGCGGTTTTGGGTTAAAATCCTGATATGGCGAAAACGCTCGGGTATATGATTACTTGGACAACATACGGAACCTGGCTGCAAGGACGAGAGCAAGGATTTGTTAAAGATGGGAAGGTACGCGGGGCGAACCCTGCGCTAATGAGAAGCAATGTCAGAAATCTCAAGGACAATGCAGTAAAATTGAATCGAGAGCAAAGGACAATAGTCGGCAAAGCGATAGTCGAGGCATCAAAGAGATTCGGGCAGAAGATACTTGCGATAGCTGTGCGTTCAAATCATGTGCATATAGTCGCAGAATATGTTGATGTTCCAATAAGCGTATTAGCGGGTTATTGCAAGAATGCCGGACGAGTTGCACTACAAAAGAGTGGATTTAAAGGGAAGATTTGGACGAGTGGATATGACAAACGGTTTTGTTTCAGCGAGAAAGATTTAAAAGCGAGGGTTGATTACGTAAATAAGCATGGGAAGTTTTTGACCCCCAGCGGAGCTGGGGGCTAAGCGAAGCGGAAGTCCGCCGTGCCGGCGGACGCTAAACAAAACAAGACCCCGCCACGCGGGGTCGGGGCTAAATAAACCCCCAACATAAAGTTGGGGGCTAAACGATAATGAGCTAAATATTTATTGAAGAGGTTGGTAGAATTTTTTGGGTTTTTGGCCGAGACGATTGGTTAATGTGCCAAGTTTTTCGATTTTGCATTCGATGATATCACTGGGCTGGAGGAATTGGCCGGTAGCCATTGCGACGCCGGAAGGCGTGCCGGTAGCAATGACGTCAGCAGGTTCGAGCGTCATTATGTGGCTCAAGAATGAGACAATATCAGCTACAGGATAAATCATCTGCGATGTGTTGGCACTCTGGCGGACTCGGCCATTAACGGTGAGCGTCAGATTGAGATTCTGGACATCGCCGACCTCATCAGCGGTAACAAGGTATGGGCCCATCGGCAAGAAGCCATCGGCCCATTTGCCGTTGAGCCAATCGTAGAATTCGTCCCAGGGGCGCTTGGTTCTATTTTTGGCAAAAGTAACACTGCGGGCGGATATATCGTTAGCGATTGTGTAGCCAGCCACATAATCGAGTGCGTCAGCGGGTTTGACGCATTTACACTTTCGGCCAATGACAACGGCGAGTTCGACTTCATAATCGATTTGCTCGCTGTAGACAGGCCAGGGGATTTTTTCATCCGTGCCGATGATGACGGTCGGCGGCATTAGAAATGGTCTTGGGAGGGTTGTCTTTCGCGGCGAATCAGACAGGCCGAGCGCCAAGCCGGCTTCCTTGATGTGCTCGCTGTAGTTGCCAGCGAGGGCGATGACTTTGGCCGGGTCCGGAATGGGGGCAAGAAGCCTGGCCGAATCACGCGGCACTAAAGCCTTATCTGGCTCCGCTAACTCGGCGAGTTCTGCAAGGCAGGGGCGGCCTCGTTCGAGGATTTCCTTAACGGAGCGAGGCGGATTCGGCACTGACCAAACTGAGGGAATATCGATAATAAAATCATCGGTCAATATGCCGCAGGAAATCGAATCATCTTTTGAATAGGTAATAAGCTTCATAAGCTGTTCTAAATGCTAACAAAAATAACTTGAATTTCCAGCAGAAAAGGCTTCTAATACGCCACAGGCGTATAAATATGTTTGAGCGGCATCCGATTAAAAAAACCAGAATGGGAAAATTTTTCGGAGCGATAAAAATGGCTTTGAAGGATTTACTGTCAAAGACAAATAACTGGCTGCGGTCTTACAAGTTGAGCAGTCTGCGAGAGCCTCCGCCTGAGCTGGACGAGGAAGGCCTAATCAGTCCGGAGGTAGATTCGAAACTTCAACAAAGCTCCCCGCTTCGCCCCAAACAGCGGGGCTACGCAGGGCAGGCAGTGCAGGTCCCAGATAGCGACGTTCTGGGGCAGGCAGGCTCACTACAGGTTGATTCGCAGCAAGCTGCTGAGCCGCAATCGGAGACTGTTGGGGCCGAAGACAAGCGGATTTTAGTCAAAAGCATTCAGTCGTCAGACAAACAGGAATCGTTAGAAACACTACAGCAGGGCTTCAACAGACTCATCGAGCAGCTTCGCGGCATCAATGAACACCTCAACCGGCAGGTGGTTCAGCAGGAGGACCTGCTGTCGCGAATGGAGAAGCTGCCGACACTGCTGGAGAGCTTCCCTGCGGCAGTGGCAAGCCAAAAATACCTGACGGAACAGGCGCTCGAACAGCTAAAGACGATAGTCGTCAGCCAGCAGCAGTTTACAGAAACTGTCGAAAGAATTCCGACTGAGACCGCCAAACAGACCGACGCACTGGTCGATATCGACCATCAGCTTTCGGCTGCGGCCGACGCCGATGCGCAAATGGCAGAAAGTTTTAACAGGTTTAATGAGACATTAGACAAGCTAAATCGGAACAACTCCGAACAGACCAACAGCATCCTCCAGATGAACAGGACATTTGCGGCGAGCGACCGATATCTCAAATACATTATGTCCAGGCAAAATAAGCGCTTAATGTGGATGTTTGCAACCTCGATAGCCGTCTGTGTGCTGGTGATTCTGGTGCTTGCCGGTATTATTGTTTACCTGAGACAATAAAAAATTTTATTTTTTTAATTGACCACCGCCAAGGACCTCGCTAAAACTTCGAGGGTGTGCTCTTTGAAAACGATATAACCTAACATCAGGTCCTGAAGTTTTTTCTTTGGGATAGTCAAACGGGAATCCGGTGAGAAACCGGGACGGTCGCGCCGCTGTGAGCGTCTGCTCCGCCCCCGTGCTTTCTTGCGAAAGCAAGAACGTGGGTCGGAAGTCCGAGAGACATTTTGGGCGTTCCCAAAACGCGAAAAGAAGCGTTTGGGAACCCCAGCCACTATCCGCAATGTATGGATGGGAAGGCGTCTCGAGGTAAGGTGCAAGTCAGAAAACCTGCCTGCGTTAGCAGAAGATATACAGTGTTCTCGCGATTCGGGACACGGTGTAGCCGTCCGGCTGGTTACCTTAGGGGCCAAATTGCCGGATGAGAGATTAATACGCCAGAGGCGTACAAGATTGATAATCAAGGCCGCCGTTCCTTCGTGGGAACGGCGGTTTTTTTTGTTGGCCGGCCCTCGCGTTAAGGGCTGGATGATGTGAAAGGAGGCGAATTCAGCGTTTAGCGTATAGCGTTTAGGATACAGGAAAGAGTTTTTGAAAAGGTTGTGATTTTTTGAATTAGAAGAGGAGGAAGAAAGATGGCTTCGAGGAGATTGATGAGTTTAATTTTGGCATTTGCAATCGCCGGCATTGCCGGCGCCGACATCGCTAATTTTGACGACTTGAGTTTGGCACCTGAATCCTATTGGAACGGCTCAGATGGTTCAGACGGCTTCCAGAGCGGTCCGGCATGGTTTAACAATAGCTACACAGACTGGGGCAGCGGCTACTACTCGTGGGACGGGTGGGCATATTCCAATACGACCGATACAACAACGCATGGATACGCCAATCAGTACAGCGCTACAACCGGCGGCGGATTCAACTCTAACAATTACGGCCTTTCCTACGTTCCACTTGACTTTACGGGAGGAACATACGAGCCGATTCCCACCTCGCTAACTTTTACAGACGGCTATATGGCAGCCGGCGCGTATTTTACCAATACCACTTATGCATATCTTTCGATGAAATATGGCAACGATGCCCCCGCCAAGAAGTTCGGAGGTTCGAGCGGTGATGACCCTGACTGGTTCCTGCTGACTATCATAGGCAAAGATGCCGTCGGGGCTTCAACGGGCACCGTTGAATTTTACTTAGCCGATTACCGCTTTGCAAACAATAGCCAGGATTACATCGTCAACACATGGGAATACGTTGACCTGAGCTCTTTGGGTGTAGTCAAGAGTCTGGAGTTTAGCCTTAGTTCCAGTGATGTCGGCAGTTTCGGTATGAATACTCCGGCGTATTTTGCGATGGATGACTTAAATTGCGTTCCCGAGCCGGCGGCAATTAGTCTGCTGGGTGTTGGCGGATTGTTGATTCGCAGGAGAAAGAGGTAAACAAGCAAAAATGAGCAGACAAATAGCTTTATTGATGGTCATTGCGCTGTGGACGGGCATGGTCCCACTCTGCTTAGCCGGCCCTTATGCTCCATCGGCCGGAGAGCCGAACTCCACGGCGATTTCTAAGGATGACCCTAATTTTGTAGCGTGGGCCACAGGAGTTACCATTCAGCGTGGTTACGTTGATATAAATGAGCCCGGCCTGGGCTATGTATCATACGGTAACGATTCCAATGCACTCGGAAAGGCAGAAGGTGACTCATACGATGTTATCAGCCTCGGCGACGGCGGGACAGCTACAGTTACCTTCGAATATCCAATAACAAATGGTCCGGGTTATGATTTTGCTGTGTTTGAAAATAGTTTCAGTAAAGATTTTCTTGAACTTGCATTTGTCGAGGTAAGCAGCGATGGGAACAACTTCTTCCGTTTTAATTCGGTTTCACTAACCCCAACGAACACTCAGGTTGGCAGCTTTGGTACATTGGACACGACTAATCTGCACAACCTTGCCGGTAAATACTGCCAAGGCTACGGTACCCCCTTCGACTTAGAAGAACTCGCTGACGTTAATTCCCTACTAGACATCAACTTCATTACGCATGTTCGTATTATTGACGTTGTAGGTTGTATTGAGGATGAATACGCCAGCTACGATTCGTTGGGCAATAAAATAAATGACCCCTGGCCGACTCCTTTTTCAACGGGAGGCTTCGATTTGGATGCGGTAGGCGTAATTCATGAAAAAACACTTTTGGCAGATTTTAACAATGATGGAGTCGTTAATTTTTCTGACTACAGTATCTTTTTATCGGCTTATCTGAGTCGGGCAGGTGATGAAAACTGGAAAAGGTGGTGTGACATTTCCGAGCCGGCAGACAACGTCATTGATATGCTGGATTTTGCAAGGTTTGTGGATGAATGGTTAATCAGCGAGCAATGATGCACCTAACAAAGCTGAACTGAAAAGACAATGCGATGCCTACGAAAAAAAGCTTTTACGCTGGTTGAATTGCTGGTGGTCATAGCAATCATCGGCCTTCTGATGAGCATATTGATGCCGGCCTTAGCCGCAGCAAGGTCACAAGGCAGAAAGGTTGTCTGCGAGAGTAATATCCGTCAGCTTCTTCTGGCCAATATCGGTTATGCTACCGAAAACGATGGTTTTTATGCGCCGGCTGCGAGCGATATGTACGCTGGTGGAAAAAATTTGCATCGCTGGCACGGCGTAAGGGATAGTCACGATGAACCGTTTGAACCACTCAGAAGCCCACTGGCGGCATATTTGGCTGATGGGTGCGTAAAGAAATGCCCACAGAAGGTTAATTTTCGCCACGGTGAGCCGTGGGAGTGGGACTTTGAAGACGGTTGCGGCGGATACGGCTGTAATATGACGTACATCGGCTCACGGATATGGTGTAGCGGCTACACAAAGCAATCTTACGAAGCAACTACAAAAGATGTTGAAGTCAGACAGCCGAGGCTAACTCTGATGTTCGCAGATACTGCGATGGCTGAGCTGGATAAGGGCAGTCCTTACTACTTAGAGTACTCGTTTGCTGAACCGCCGTACTTTGTGGTCAATGGCGAACCTGCTATAAGTTGGGGATATGCATCGCCGTCCATTCACTTCAGGCATCGTGACAGAGCCAATATCGGGTGGGCCGACGGCCACATCAGTTCTGAAAAAATGGCCGCCTTCAAAGAGAAAAATGCTTATGGTGTCAAATCCAGTGATATGATGTTAGGCTGGTTCGAGCCGATAGATAACAGCTTGTTCGATTTGAAATAAAGTGGTTTGCGGCGTCGAGGTCTGTATAATCGGCGAGGTGGACAGGATTAAGCTAAAACAGGGCGCTGGCTGTGCGTTGCAAAGTCTGAATCATCTGCTTTGGCCAGCGGTGTGCATCAACTGCCGTGCGAATATCTGCGAAACCGACAAAGACCTGTGCACAAGCTGCTGGGAAGAGATACTATCGTGCAGCGGCAGCGACTACTGCCCGCGATGCGGCAAGGATGTAAGCAAATTCGCTTTAGTGGGAGGGGCCTGCCCCGATTGTCAGGGCAGAGAGATTCATTTCGACGGGATAGCACGAAGCGGCGTGTATGCAGAGGCGCTAAAGGAAATGATACTCGCTTTTAAGTTGGCGGGGCGAACGGAACTGAATTCGGTACTTGGTTTTTTAGGCAATACTGCGCTACAGAGCAGTCCGTTCTATAACGAGATAGAATTCTTTGTGCCGGTTCCGCTACACTGGTCAAGAAGGCTTTGGCGAGGGTATAACCAATCGCTGATAATAGCCAAGGAATTAAAACACGCATCAGCAAAGATAAATACAGAGCTTGCTCGAATCCGCAGAACGAAATCCCAACTAACAACAGCAAGCGCTGCTGCTCGTGCGAGAAATGTAGCCGGCGCATTTGCGGTGCGGCGACGACATAAATTCAAGGGGGCAAAGGTCTGCCTTGTCGATGATATTAAGACGACCGGTGCGACATTGAATGAGTGCGCTAAGACTCTGAAAGAGGCGGGGGCATCAAAGGTTTATGCGCTGGTTTTGGCCGTGGCCGGGCAAAACGTTTAGCGGTTGTCGGAACGACAACCTTTTTGAGAAATTCAATGGTCGCCGTGCCGGCGACCGCTAAACAATAAAGAAATTAATGATGATTATCGCCTATCACGCCATTTTTACCACATACGGCACATGGCTGCCAAATGACCCGAGAGGCTCATATTCAAAAGAAATTTATAACAGCCAACTGGAGGCGTTGGCCGGTATCAAATACGGTCGGCAAAATCCATCACCAGCTAAAAACCTGTTAATGAAATTCTGGACTGTTGCAACGCCGTGTATTAACCGACAACCATTTTTCATCGATGACAATTCCCGATCGATTATTGCTGACGCTTTTGAAACGGTTGTTCAACGACTGAGTATAGAGGTTCCCGCCTGTGCAATAATGAACGACTATGTGCATATACCTGTTCCGCGTTCAAAGCACAGAATCGAATATATAGTCAATCAACTCAAAGGCGCTGCTACAGCAGCTCTGAAACCAAAGAAAACTCCCTGGAGTCGTGGTTGCTGGAAGGTCTTCATTACGGACACCGAAGCACTTTTGGCTGCTGTTGAATATATTCAAGCCAATCCTGCCTCCGCCGGTCTTCCTGCCCAATCTTGGGATTTTGTTACGCCTTTGCAAGTCTAAGGGTCGCCGTGCCGGCGACCGCTAAACAATAGAAAACCTACAGTTTTTCGTATTTTATGACGGCGCGGTATAGGCCGTTGATGCGTGAGCCTTCTACGATGAGGGGCGAGTATTTTTCGTTGCGAGGCTGAAGCCTGACCTTATTGTCCGGCTCGAAAAAGACACGCTTAAAGGTTGTTTCGTGCGGCATTGAGAAACGGATGAAACAATCGTCGCCGTTGTGGACCTCGGCGGCAGGTGAGAAAATCACGATGTCGCCTTCGCAGAACCTCGTCTCCATCGAATCACCAACTACGCGGACGGCAAAGGCGTTCGGGTCGTGCACATCGGGACAGCGGACATAATCATCGGCTATGCCGACCGGATAATCGAGGTCGTCGAAATCGGCGGGGTAGCCTGCTTCAAGTTTGTTTATGACGGGAACCAGTCGGCCGGCGGCAATCGGAGGAGATTCTTTTTCTTCGGTGTCGAGCCTGCTTCGGTCAAGAAGACTACCGAGCTGAGCTGCATCGCCCTTTGCCTGTACCAGATTTCTGATGAGCTGTCGCCATTTCAGAATCTCGGCTTCGGCAGATTCATATTCCTGGCGGATATCAGAGGGCAAAGACTCCATATGTGCGATATGAAGCAACAGGCCCGGATCGAAATTAAGCACCCTCTCGAGCTTTCTGAGCAGCTCGTCACTTGGAGGATTTTTTACCTTGCTGGTTTCGATGGTGGAAAGATACGGCTTGGAAAAGCCAGTGCGACTACTGACCTCATCGAGTGTCAAATTCAACTGCTCGCGTTTTTTTCTTATTATCTGGCCCAAGGACATAGCGACAATTTTATCACAAAGGATTTCAAATACAAACGAAAGTTTGATAATTATGCAACAAATTTAATTAAAAGAGGGTGTGCTGAAGGAGAATTTTGAGGCCGAGGGCGATGAGCACAAGTCCGCCGAAGGCTTCGGCGGCAGCTTCAAAAAAGTGGCCGAATTTTTTGCCAATCCATACCCCCAGATAAGAAAGGACAAAGGTAACCGAGCCTATGATTATCACGGCTGTCGCTAAGGATGTAACCAACAGGGAAAGTGTTACGCCGACAGCGAGGGCATCGACACTGGTTGCGAGGGACAAGGTCAGCAAGACAAAAATATTTTCGGGATTAAAGTTACGGCTCGTAGGCTCGAATTTGAATGATTCATAAATCATCTTTCCGCCGACGGCGGTCAGAAGCGCGAAGGCGAGCCAGTGGTCGTAACCGGTTATGAGCTCCTTTATGACCAGTCCCGCGAGCGAACCGAGCAGAGGCATAAGAGCCTGGAATCCGCCGAAGAAAATTGCGATTCGCAAAGCGTGTCGCACCTTTAAGTGGCGGCAGGCGGCACCGCTGACGACGGAAACTGCAAAGGCATCCATCGCCAAAGAAACGGCTATCACCGTGATTGTTAAAAAGTTCATCGGTTCGACCCTTCGACTATGCTCAGGGCAGGCAAGCTCACCATCAATTGTCTATACGGTCACTCAACACTAAATCAATTAGGGTTTGCATATTTTACAAGGTCTTTTGCCGGCCTCTATCGCGGCCTGTCTGCTGCTGTAGCTGACCAGATTTGCCGGTTTTATTTTTTTCGCTGAGGTGCAATCCGGTCTATGGAAGACATCACTAATTCTCGACGCGACGAATTGATATTCGGCTGAGGGTTGCTCGGCGGTTTTGGCGGGGCGTTTTGCAGCGCCCGTCTCTGGAACAACATTGGCATCACTGACATTGCTGACCCGAGTGCCGGGCGGATTGGCTGCGAGGTAAAACTTAATAAATTCATCAACCTGACGCAATACTACTTCGGTCACTTTAGCAGGTATATCCTTGATGGATACTACCTGCATAGCCGGTTCGGTCCACCAGACATCAGCCTTCATACGCCGTTCCGGCTCATTTGCCAAAGAAACATCGGCAGCCAACGATGTTTGAATGCGCAGCACATATTGTTGTAAATTGTCGAGCGTCAACATATCTATGTCGACTCTAAGAATCGATATAGGCAAATTTGAGGACATAAGATTGCCACGAATAGGTCCAGAGTACTTTTTAATAGCTGCTTCCGTAATCTTTCGATTTACTTTGTCTACGAGCTCCCCCCAAGGCAGGCCCTCTATATTCGATGCGGCCGGCGAAATCATAACCACCACCCCCGCTGAAGCTGACAAATCAGGCAATGCGGGCGTATAATCAGACGAGAGAGACTCTATTGCGCCCAGAGCAGGGACGCATAAAATTCCAACAACAAATAAAACGAGATAATATTTTTCGGTCTTCATAATCCTTCCTTTCAAGACTTCCACAGGGGTCTATACGACTTTATGCGATAAGCGCGAAGGCGTCGGTGACGGACATACCCTCTTTGATGCCGAGCGCTTTTGCCTTTGCGTTGGCCTTTGTGATTTTACGATTTGCGAAACGGTCAAGGGTTCCAATGGGGTTATCGGGGGTGCTTTCAACTATTGCGGCGGCGACGCCGAAACCTTCGCAGGCTTTGACATCGATAGCGGGACAAGCTAAAAAGCCTTTTGAGCCGGCCACCAAGAGTATATTAAAGCCGGCCCATTTAGTCTGCACGCCTTCCACAAGGCCGTTGGGCGTCTGATATGTTTTTGTGTGTATCTCCATTATTTATTCTATTCTTTGTCTATTCAATGTGATACGGGTCTTCCGAGCTGAGCTTTAATCTCGGAAAGTTTCTCTTCGAGCAGCTCTTTAGTCTTTGCCTCGACATTCAGTCTGAGCAACGGCTCAGTATTGCTCGGGCGACAATTGAACCACCATTCTTTATAACGTGCGGTGATGCCATCGAGGTGGTCGATGTCGGCATCGGCGTACCTTTTTTCGAGCTCATTCATTTTTGTCTGTTTATCATCGACTTTGAAGTTTATCTCACCGCTGCTGCAATATCTGCGGAGCGGCTTTAAGAGCTGGCTGAGGGGGACTTTGGAGTCGCTGACGATGTTCAGGACGTGTGAGAGAGTAATCAGACCTGAGTCGGCGTAGTAGTTGTCGCGATAATAGAAGTGGCCTGAGAGCTCGCCGCCGAAAACGGCGTGAGAATCGCGCATAGCTTTTTTCATAAAGGCGTGGCCGACGCGTTCCCTTCGAGGCGTGCCGCCATTTTTGATAATTTCCTCTGGGACGACCCAGCTACTGCGTAAATCGTAAACGACGGTTGATTTTCGCTCTTTACTTAGAAAATAAGCAGCCATCAGTGCCGTCAGGAGGTCACAACTGATGGTTCTGCCTTTTTCATCGACCATCATAAGTCTGTCGGCGTCACCATCGAAGCAGACGCCGAAATCACATTTTTGTTTTTTAACGGCGGCCTTTATTTCGGCGAGATTCTTTTCGATAAGGGGATTTGGCTCGTGTTCGAATGTGCCGTCATATTTGAAGTTTATCGGGACAATTTCTATTGACAAATCGCCGAAGACAATAGGTATCAGTTTACCCGCCATTCCGTTTGAGGCATCGATGGCGACTTTCAGGGGTCTGAGCCGAGACTTCAAGAACTTGAGGACGTGATTTTTGTACTCGTCGGTCAAATCACGTTTTTCCACTGAGCCCGTGGCTTTGCCTTTGGTGTGTATCAGGGCGACGGCGATGTACTCTATGTCTTTGAGGCCTGTATCAACGCCGACGGGCTTAGCGCCGAGGCCGGATATCTTAAAACCATTATACTTAGCGGGGTTGTGCGAGGCAGTTACCTGGACGCCGCCACAGGTTCCAAAGTGATTGACAGCAAAATACAACTGTGGGGTATCAATCATACCTATATCAATGACATTTGTTCCAGCGGCCCTGATACCTTCAATGAGGGCCGCTGCCAGCGGTGGGCTGTGGTTTCTCATATCACGGCCGACACAAAGTGCCCGCGTATTGGCCTGTCCGCGTTCGTAGCCAGTCAGCATCGAGCGCAGAAACCGTGCTGAGGCATAACCGATTTTCCAGGCGACCTCATCATCAATCTGGTCCGGATAAAGCCCTCTAATATCGTACGCCTTAAAGATAGCAGGGTCCATATAATCCCTCAATCGACTGTGCCTCAAAGCCACAGAGCGAACTCTCTTTTGCTTTGAAACCAAATAACCGATTCCCGGCGTACTATACAACGGCCGCGACACAAATGTCAACAATCAACTCATCGGTCTTTGGGGTCTGAAGGCGGCAACCGATGCGAAGAGGAAATAGTTGACAGTTTGACGGCGGTTTCTGTAGAATGAGGTTAGCCTTGTTCGTAAAGAAATTATTGCGGGCGTAATTCAGTGGTAGAATGCCAGCTTCCCAAGCTGGACGTCGGCGGTTCGAATCCGCTCGCCCGCTTTTTTTAGTGTTTGTGGGCGGTCTACAAAATATCTAAAACAATCCGGTTTTAAGGAGATTATTAGCAATGAGAATAAGAGGTAAAACAATAAGTATCATCGTTTTATGCATTATTATTCTGGCGCTGGTTTTGTGGGTTGTTCTTTATTCGCTGGGAGGATACCTGTTAAAAACAGGCATCGAGACGGCTGGCACAAAGGCGCTCGGTGTTCCGGTGGAGGTGGGTGATGTGCAGCTTTCGATACTCAAAGGCACAATCGGAATTACAGACCTTGTGGTTAAAAACCCGCCGGGGTATACCCATAAGGACCTGCTCGTGCTGGGCCAGTGTACGATAAGTGCTGATGTTGGAACGCTGCTGAGTGATGTGGTGCGCGTCAAAGAACTCAAATTAGACAACCTAAATTTGACCCTTGAACAAAAGATGCTGTCGAACAATCTGCAGGACGTTATAGGTTCACTCAAGGGCAAGAAGGCCGAGACGGGGGAGCCTTCGGGCAAAAAACTACACATCGACATGCTTGAAATCAACGGCATCAGCATCAAAGTAAAATTGCTTCCGATACCTGGGAAAGCTGATACTGTAAATCTGAACTTAGCTCCCATCAGAATGAAGAATTTAGGCAGCGATAACAAACTCGACGCAGGAATACTGGCAGGCAAAATCATGCTCGCGGTTGCGGAAGGAATAGCTGAACAGGGCGTAGAAGTTCTGCCAGCGCAAATGGTCAATACAATGAAGTCAACGCTTGGCAAAACCATAAGCGTCGGCAAGGCAGCCGCCGAGAAAGGCAAGGGAATCTTAGAGACTATCGAGAAAGGTCTACTGAAGCCCAAGGAAGAAAAGTAGTTTTGGGGCTTATCGAACAATTACAGGAGAATGGATAATAAAAATGAGAGTGGTAATGGACTATATCAAACACAGTAGAGTCACAGTAGTGTTGACATCTTTTCTTGTGCTGGCACTGGCTATCAGCGTGGCCGGCTGTCAAAATGCGTGTGCCGAAAGAACAAAAAAAGACAGCAGCGGCACGAGGTTTGATTATCAGGATATTAAGCTTGAGAATGGTCTGGCTGTGATAACGCTGGAGGATTTTTCCTGTCCGATAGTGGCGGTTCAGCTATGGTATCACGTCGGCTCGAAAAATGAACGGGCTGACCGGCAGGGTTTTGCCCATATGTTTGAGCATATGATGTTTCGCGGCACGGATAAACTCGGGCCGACAGACCACTTCAGTTTCATTCATCGCGTAGGCGGCACGGCGAACGGCTATACTGGGTTCGACCGGACGGTATATGTCCAAGCACTGCCGGTCAACCAGATTGAGCTGGCACTGTGGCTCGAGGCGGAACGAATGACATTTCTGAAGATTGACCAGGAGTCGTTCGATACCGAACGGAAAGTCGTGGAAGAAGAACGTCGAATGGGGCTAAATGAACCCTATGGAACGGTGATGGAGGATCTGCTGGCGGAGGTTTTTAAGGTTCATCCATACCGGTGGACTCCGATTGGAAATATAGCGCATCTGCGTGCAAGCTCAGTAGCGGAACTGCGGGATTTCTGGCAGCGATATTATGTGCCGAGCAATGCGACGCTGATTATCGTCGGCGCGGTCAAGCACGAAAAGGCACAAGAGCTTGCGAGACGATATTTCGGCTGGATACCCCGCTATGAGGAACCGGCGAAGGTAAGCGTTCGTGAGCCGGAGGTTAAAGAGTCGAGGTCGGTGACCTTAAAAGAAGATAACGCCCCCGCGCCCGGTGTGGGGGTGGTCTTCAGGACGGTGCCGATAAAAGACAAGGATTCGATTGCGCTTGAACTGCTGGCGGAGATTTTAGGCGGCGGCAACAGCAGCAGACTGTATCGAGAGCTTGTTGCGGAAAAACAATTGGCTGTGGCGGCTAAGGCTGAGACGTGGGAGCTGGAGCAGGATGGATTGTTCGGAGCAGGAGCAATGATGCCGCCTTTGGGGTCTGATGCGGAACAGATTGGCGGGATTATTGAGAACCATATCGCCCGGCTGCGGGAGAGTAAGGTCAGCGAACGTGAGCTGACGAAAGCAAAGAACCAGATGCTGAGAGACCTGGTGACACAGAATTTGCAGATTGAAAACAAGGCGAGGATGTTAGGCAGTGCCGCTGTGGAATACGGCGACGTTTCCTATGTCAACCGCTGGCTGGATGACATCCGCAAGGTAACGGCGGACGATATTGTCCGCGTTGCGAACAAGTATCTGATACCTGAGCGTGAGGTGAGGGTCAAAGTTGAGCGTAATCTGCCCGAGGCTGTGGCAGACAAAAAAAAGACAGAGGAGCAGGCGCCTATTACCGCTGAGATTGAGAAGGTTGCGCCGAGGCCTGGTCGGCCTGGGCTTGAGCGAGGCGAAGATTTTCCGAAGGAGCCGCCGTTCGGAAAGATTTCCGCGGCGAAGATAACACCGAAGTACAGCCGAGAAATTTTAGATAACGGGCTTAAAGTTTTTGTGGTTGAAAACCACGAGGTGCCTTTCGTAACCGTTCAGCTGGGGCTTCTGGCAGGTGCGTGGACGGAAGAGGCGCCGGGAACAGCGGCGATGACTATGAGGATGCTCGTCAAGGGAACACGCAAGCACAGCGAGGCGCAGCTGGCTGACGAACTGGAGACCTACGCAATCGGCCTTTCCGGCAACGGAGCAATGGACACGTCAACGGTCAATATGAGCTGTCTGACAGAGCACATCGAAAGAGGGATGAAACTGCTCGGCGAGGTTGCATTAGAGCCGAATTTTCCGGCAGAAGAATTCGAGAAACTGCGGCGGCAGGTTCTGACATCGCTGGCGATTTCATCCGCGGAGCCTGAATATGCGGCGGAACGGGAATTCCGGCGAAGACTGTACGGCAAACATCCGTATTCGAGAACGGCTGTCGGTGAGGTTGAGGACGTCAACGCACTTATAGTCGACGACCTAAAACATTGGTGGGGCGAATTCGTCAGGCCCGATGCTGCGGTGCTGATTTTTGCAGGCGACATCGATAAGAAGAAGGCATTTGCACTGGCAGAATCAACTTTCGGCAAGTGGCGTGCAGCGGCGACACCCAACTTCCTGCTTTTGCAAGAAGACAGCGTGGGGCAGAAATTACCTAAGCTGTGCGAATCCGGGCGTACACATATATATCTTGTGGACCGTCCCGGCAGCATACAAAGCCAGATACGCATAGGTCAGCGCGGTATTACGCGTCACAACAAGATGTACCCTTCCAGCCGGGTAGTAAGCAACTACTTCGGGTGGGGTTTCGACAGCCGATTAAACGAAAGTGTCCGAGTAGCAAAAGGGCTGACATACGGTATTTGGGGCAGTTTCACGGCTCGGCGTTTCGCCGGCGAGTTCAAGGTTGGTACCTTCAGCAAAACAGAGGCGACTTCTCAGGCCGTCAAGGCCGTTCTTGATGAGATTGCACGGCTAAAGAAAGAAGGTCCCAGCGGCAAAGAACTTTCGAACAGCCAATCATATATATTAGGGAGCTTCGTGCGAGACCGAGAGGCGCCGCAGCAGATAGCAGATGACCTGTGGCTGATAGAATCTCAGGGGCTCGGTTCGGATTTTCTCGAGCGGCTTCTTAAAGGCGTTGAGGGAACAAAACGTGACGACTGTGAACAATTGGTGGGTGCAACAATAAAACCTGACGAGCTGGTCGTGGTTGTTGTCGGCCAGGCCGACGCACTTAAAGGGTCTCTGGAAGGAATTGCACCGGTTACCGTCGTAGCAACCGAAAAAAAGAAATGATTTTTCCGTATTGAGGGGGTATTTTGGGCAGAAGCTGAAAAACGACAGATGAAAACAGCTTCGACAAGTGCATATTATACGAATGCCCAATATAGTTATAGATGAGGGTCTGAATGGTCGATATAATAATCAGAAGTCATAAGTCGAAAGACCGGAATCGGTATCATATTTTGGGAGGTTCATAACCATGCTGCTTTGGATTTTCAGAGCTATCTTTATGCTTATTGTGCTGTCGGTTTTGTTTGTCAGTGTCAGTACGGAGACGATTACAAAAGGAGAGAACTCGGTCAGTTTCTGGGCGGTGGTCTTTTCGGGTCTTGGGATGACAATATTTGTGTTTTTGCTGGACTTTTTTACACCGAAGCGGAAGCTCAGCGCCCTGGCGGGCGTTTTCTTCGGTTTGCTGGTCGGCCTTCTTATCAGCGGGGCACTGGCACCATTGGTGGATATGATAACAGATACGTACCGACTTCATCTGCTTGGTGAAGCGGTTACGGCAATCAAGTGGATGCTGGGAATATGCATATGCTATCTTACCATCAGCGTTGTGATACGGACAAAAGATGATGTTCGCTTTGTGGTGCCGTATGTGGAATTTGCCAAACAGACAAAGGGCACTCGGCCACTGGTTCTGGATACATCGGTAATCATCGACGGTCGAGTGTCGGATTTGTGCGGCAGCAAGTTTCTCGACGCACCGGTAGTTATACCGCGATTTGTTCTCAATGAACTTCAAATAATAGCAGATTCATCGGACAGACTCAAGCGCAATCGCGGCAGGCGCGGGCTGGATATTATCAAGGAGATGCAGTCGAATTCCGCCATCGACATTGAAATAGACGACACTGCCGTTGCGGAGAACGAAGACATTCGGGGAGTAGACCAAAAAATCGTGGCCTTTACAAAGATGTGCAACGGCCGGCTGGCAACGACAGACTATAATCTTACGAAGGTCGCACAGGTCCGAGAGGTCGACGTAATCAATGTCAACGACCTGGCTAACTCACTAAAGGCGATAGCGCTGCCCGGCGAGACCCTAGATGTTAAGATTGTAAAACCCGGCGAAGAGGCTGAGCAGGGCGTGGGGTATCTACCCGACGGGACAATGGTCGTCGTTGAGGGCGGACGCGACAAAATCGGAAAAGAGATAACGGTCAATATAACCAGCTCACTGCAGACCTCGGCAGGCAAAATGATTTTCGGGAAATTCGAAGGATACACTCAGGACAGAAACAACAACAGGCACCGACCAAACGGAAAAAGAATAGACACCGCAGCTGGATATTAAAAAGTGCTCAAGATTGAGTTGTACCCGCACCTATTTAAAAAGTGCGCTCTCGGTAAAAAAGAGTGATTGCCAAGGACTTAAATAATCCCGGAGGCGCAAAAATTAAACAGGTGCGGTACTATTTTGATTTGAGCAGGCACCTGGCAAAAAACCCGACAGCTATCAACTCACCGAGGACAAATAAGGGCCAATAGAAATACTCCTTAAAGTTGGGCTCATGTATATGCCAGCCGGCAATACAGAACGAGGCAACGACGGCTAAGCCGGCAAGAATAAAAACAAACCATTCCAGCACAGAGACCTTTACGGCTTTGGTGATTGCTGAGCGGTAGAGAACTACCGTCGCGAACGCAAGCAGCGTGATAGAGACAATGACCGGTGCAAGAACAGGGCCTGCCCAGGGAAAGGGAATCAGAAAGAGTATGTCCCATTCGAAGAGCGAGGTTGGCCAGTTAATAAGGGTTTTGAGCCAGACATAGTAAAAGATGTCCCAGACGGCAAAGATTGTGGCGAAGTAAGCGAAGCACTGCTGACGATTTACGGCGAAAAGCCATGCACTTGTAACCATCAGGACCAGCGTTGCGGTTTCCCGGCCGACCTCAGTCAATAGAAGGCGTTTCCAGAGTGGGCTAATGCCAAATTCGGTCAGAGGAAAAGTAAAACCTCCGGGATGAAAAATTGTTCGCAAATAGACAACGACGGCGGCTTCAATATATGCAAAAGCAATGCCGAAGACGATAACAATGCAAAATCGCTTGAGGGTTGTATTCATCGTTCCTGCAACCCCTTGCTCACACTCTGGGCTTCGTTAAGCCGACTTCTAATTTTTCAACTGCCTCAGCAGTTCGGGTATGATTTTGGCCGGCGGTACTATCGAGACTCTTCTTCCGTTGCGGTAGATGTAAGCCTTGTTTTTGGCGGTGCAGACGGCTATATCAGCATCGGCGGCCTCGCCGGGGCCGTTGACGATACAGCCCATGACAGCGATACGAAGGGGCTTATCAACCCCTGCTACGGCTTTCTGAATTCGGCGTGCCAAGCCGACCACGTCAAGCTGGGCCCGTGCACAGGTGGGACAAACTATCAACTCCGGACACATACGTTCATAAAGGCCGAGCGCGATTAAAATCTGCTTTGCGATGCGAGTCTCTATCACTGGACTGCCAGCGGCACTTACCCTGATGGTATCGCCGATACCCTCGGTGAGCAGCGTGCCCAGAGTAACGGCGGAAGGTATCAGGGCGTCTTGCGGCAGGCCCGCGTGCGTCAGGCCGAGGTGGATGGGGTAATCGAAGGTCTCGGCGATACGACGATTGATTTCGATTGTCCGCAGGCAGTCTCTGCTTTTGGCACTGAGCACCAATTGCGTGAAGTTGCGTTTTTCAAAAAGCCGAACGTACTTTTTCATCTCGTTCAGCATCAACAAAGTGCGTTTTTCGAGGGGGACAATCTGCTTTTTCAGGTCTCGGATACTTGCCTCATTGACGCCGATACGAACAGCGGTTTTGTGCATTTTCGCTGCGTCTATGATTCGCAGGATGTCTTTTGGATTTTTTATATTGCCGGGATTGAGCCGCACCTTGGCTGCGCCGGCTTCGATGGCTTCAATCGCCCGAGCGGGGCTAAAATGCACATCAGCGATTAAAGGGATGTTTACCTTCTGGACAATCTTTGCGAAGGCGGCAGTATCAGCCCGCGTTGGGACGGCTACTCGCACCAGTTGACAGCCCTCGCGGGCAAGCTGATGAATCTGTCTTACACAACGGGCGATGTCGGTGGTAGGCACTTTGGTCATCGACTGGATGACAATCGGCGATGAATAACCGATTTTAACCGGGCCGACGCGGACGATTATTGTCTTTCTTCTTTTAATCATATCACGGGTTCAGCGTCCGTAAATTGTAGCTTGTTTTATTTCCGTGAGCAAATTAAAATACGCGGTCCCCACGTCTTCCTATCGGAAGACAGGCGTGGGGGTTCAGGTGCCTGGAAAGAAGTTTTGATTTGGAACAATCCGCCATAGGCGGACAAGAAGGATAAAACCGATGCTGATATCCATCGCGGTGGTATTGTTTGTCGCTTACTGTGGTCTGGGTGTGATACTTTATTTTATGCAGCCGCAGTTTCTGTATGGTCCAGTACGGGAAGTTACCTATACGCCCGATGAATTGGGACTGGACTTTGAGGACGTGGTTTTCCAAAGTGCGGACGGTCTGAAACTAAACGGCTGGTATGTTCCGGCAAATAATTCGCACATAACGGTTCTGTTCTGCCACGGCAATGGCGGCAATATGATGCACAGCTTAGACAGCATCAATATCTTCTATAATCTGGGGCTGAATTGCTTTATCTTTGACTATCGCGGCTACGGCAAAAGCGAAGGCAGCCCAAGCGAAGAAGGGACATATCTGGATGCGAGAGCGGCACACGACTGGCTGGTTGACGTGAAAAGGATTTCGCCGAGTAACATTATCATATTCGGCAGGTCGCTCGGCGGCAGCATCGCAGCACAATTGGCGAGCAAGGTGGCGGCGAAATCGCTGATTGTCGAGAGTGCATTTACGTCCTACACCGACATAGGCAAGAAATTTTATCCTTATATGCCGGTGCGGTGGTTTGCGAGGTTCAGATACAACACAATTGACTATATCAAAGCGGTACACTGTCCAGTGATGATAATCCACAGCCGCGACGACGAGATTGTGCCGTTCGAGTTCGGTCTTGAGCTGTACGAGACTTCGAATGAGCCGAAAGAATTTGTTGAGATTTCCGGCAGCCATAACGACGGCTTTCTGGTCTCCAGCGAGACTTACAAGAGCGCCTGGACGAAGTGGCTGAAATCCTTAAAAAAGCATAAAAGCCATGCTGGCCGCACATACGCCTCTTAGCGGTGATTTGACTGACAGGAACGGGTTATCTGGTTATCATCGAAAAGCTTCGGTACGTCTTGTGGATTTCTTATGAGTGTCTTCGCGCCGTTTGCAAGCAGTTCTTCAGCGGTGCGAAAACCCCAAAGAGCGCCTGCCGCATACATACCGGCAGAGTTGGCGGTTTGCATATCGATGTTTGAGTCGCCAAGATATAAAAATCGGCAGGGGGGTATCCGAAGTTCTCGCGAGATATCAATTTCGGCAGGACGTGCCTGACAAGGCAATCTATACCCTCGCCTACGAAGTAGCGATAGGAGTCGGTCGGATGAGTCGGAAAGCCGAACCGCGTCAGAACAGCGTTCATTGAGTTTGCAAGGTCGGCAAGCGTGTCGAGTAGCGTGCCATCAAGATCAAATAGAATTGCTTGAAATTTTATTTTGCATCACCTTCTATCAGATTATTGATTTTGTTACTTGTCTTAGCCGCAGAGGTAAACTTAACAACATAGATTGTAATAGAGCAATGTTGGATTATCAATTAACAGCACCGCGTTTATTTTATTCTTTTGGCGTGCGACCGCCTGCGGCAGGCAATAACGCTCTATAATCTACAATGACTTATGGATATTCAGTTATGGGCGACTCAATGAATCTTTTTGTGTTTCTACTTAGCAAAAATTCCATAACTTTTTTGTTGCTTAACGGGGAGAAGTTCATTAACCTAATGGAATGTGAAGTCTTAGCAGTATTATTGGGGTATATGGGAAATCCCGGTTAATATTTGAACATATGAAAAATACGAAAGACACTGTTTTATTGACCGGAATAACCGGTAACCTTGGAAGCTGGCTTGCCGTAGAAATGTTGCGGCATGGGAAAAAAGTTTTAGCGCTGATGCGAGACCAGAACAACAAAGATGCAGCCAGGCGACTCAATCGGATACTCGATATTGCAGGAGGCAGAGACCTCAAAGACAATATAGAGATAATTCATGGGGATATCTGCAAGAAGGGACTCGAGCTTAAGTCAAATGCGAAGAATCTGAAACGGCTTTCCAAAATCATTCACTGTGCGGCTTGCACAAAATTTTTAGGTGACGACGGCAAATCTCATCAAATGATGAACGTCCAGGGTACACTTAATGTCCTGGAACTGGCTGGCCGGCTGTCTCTTCCATTAGTTCACGTCAGCAGCGCTTATATCGCCGGTAAACGAACCGGCATAGTAAAGGAAGATGAAATCGATGTTGGCCAATCCTTTAATAACATTTACGAGGACACAAAATGCAGGTCAGAAATGCTCGTTCACGGATGGACGCAAATGAATTCTCTGCCGACGGTTATTCTGCGGCCAAGTATCGTTTTGGGAGATTCTCAGTATGGAAAAACGGTACATTTTACCTCATTATATGATTATCTGCGCGTTCTGACTCTCCTTGTGCCACGCTTGGGGAAAAATTGTATCCGTGTCACAACCAAACCTGACGTAACAAAAAATATTATACCGGTAGATTACTTTGCGAAAGTTTCTTCTTATATCATTAGTGGCGGCATTTCCGGTACTTATCATATTACTAACCCGGTGCCGTTAACTATGAAAGATTTCGGCGAGATATTTTCCCGTCTCTTTGGGGTAAATCGCTATAAACTGGTAAAAGCTGACAGCTTTCTCAGTCACAAGCCCAACGAAATCGAAAGGCTAATCCAAAAATCGACTTCAGTTTACAACCCTTATATGTTATCAGAACCTGTTTTTGATAGGACTAATACTGACACAGTTCTTGCCGGTAGCGGTATAGAATTACCATTAATGGGCTTATCATACTTTAAGACATTGCTCGACTATGCTTGCTCAGTTAAATGGCGATGAAATCTCAGTTAATATAAATAGAGCAAAGTATGAAGCAAATGAACTTATAGACAATATATTTAATGCAATGTCTGTAAGAGCATAATTTTTAGAAGGTAGTAAAATAGGGCCGATTAACCAATTCACCAATCACTCAAGATGGTAAGTGCAGTCGAACCATTCATTAATTGGACGGCAATAAATGCAATAAATGGGGAAGATCCCAGTTGAAAGCGCTTTTACATTGTACGTTGACATCGGCAGGAAATTTTACCCCTATACGCCGGTGCGGTGGTTTGCGAGGTTTCGGTACAACACGATTGATTATATCAAAGCGGTTCGTTGTCCGGTGATGATAATCCACAGCCGCAACGACGAGATTGTGCCGTTCGAGTTCGGTCTTGAGCTGTACGAGACTTCGAATGAGCCGAACGAATTTGTTGAGATTTCCGGCAGCCATAATGACTGTTTTCTGGTTTCGAGCGAACGATACAAAAAGGCGTGGCTGAACTGGCTTAAATACTTAGAAGAACACGGTAAAGGCGTGGCCCGCCAACAGGCTTCCTGAGAGCACACAGGATTTTGCGTGCGACAGGGTTTTGAGCTCAATCATCTGGAGGCGAATTGCCCCCAGTTTTTCGCCAAAAAAGCGATTGACAAATCGGCCAAACTATTTAAGATAATAGGTTTTTCCGGGTTAGTCAGAGGCTTTCTATGAAGAGTTTTATGATGAAAGAGGTCCACGCCGGCAGCAAATGGGTGCTCGTTGATGCCGAGGGTGCGATTCTTGGCCGAATGGCAACAAAAATCGCAACCGCCCTGATGGGCAAAAACAAGCCCACATATACGCCCAGCGTCGATACAGGCGATTATGTGGTTGTGGTGAACGCCGAGAAAATAAAGGTTACCGGCAAAAAGGCACAGGTCAAAGAGTATGATTATTACACGCTTTTTCCAGGCGGACACAAATTCGTCAGCTTCGCGGAGATGATGGCGAAGAAGCCGGAAAGGGTGGTCGAGTTGGCTGTGAAACGGATGCTGCCGAAAAACAAAACGGGCAGAAGAATGCTGACAAAATTAAAGGTCTATCGCGGGCCGGAGCACCCCCATCAGGCCCAGAGACCAGAAAAGATGGAAATTAGTTAAGAGAGAATACAGAAATGGCAGAGACACAAGCAGGCAGTGTGAAGCCTACACAAAAATCCGGCAATAAGGAAACTGAAAAGGGCGGGTACTGGTGGGGCACGGGCAGAAGAAAAAGTTCGGTAGCCCGAGTGCGTATCAGGCCCGGCGACGGAAAATTTTCGGTAAACAAGAGGACACTTGAGAATTATTTCACGAGAGACCAGGACCGGAAAGCGGTGATGGCTCCACTAAAAGCCGTTGAGGCGGAAAAGGCGTTCGACATTTTCATCAACGTCCGAGGCGGTGGAACAAGCGGACAGGCGGGGGCGTCTTTGCTTGGGATAGCACGTGCACTGAAAAACTACAACGATGGTTTCACCCAGATTCTTCGTGACAGCGGGCACCTTACCCGAGACAGCAGAATGGTCGAGCGAAAGAAACCGGGTCAGAGCGGCGCAAGAAAGAGATACCAGTTCTCGAAGCGCTGATTTGCAAACTGATTTTGGGATTATTACAATAGCCGCTCAGAAAAATCTCAGCGGCTATTTTTGTCAAAAGGGAAAATTATGATAAAGGTTGCCATAATAGGAGCAAGCGGTTATACCGGAGCCGAATCAATAGACATAATCCTGCGCCACAACGAGGCGAAGCTCGTTTACCTGAGTGCACTGCCCGAAGAATGCGGGGCGGTTGAGGAAGTTTTTCCGCGTTTCAAGGGCCGATGTAATCTACAAATTGAGCCTCTGGATATCGATAAGCTCTCGGGGTCAGCAGATGCTGCGCTGTGCTGTCTGCCGCATAAAGTGTCGATGGGATTTGTGCCCAAACTTCTGGAGGCGGGACTAAAGGTCGTTGACTTCAGCGCGGATTACCGCATTAAAGATGTGGAAGTTTACGAAAAGTTCTATCAGGTAAAACATACCGACACAACCAATCTCAAGCGAGCGGTCTATGGTCTGCCGGAACTGTTCCGCGAGCAGATAAAAGACGCTGATTTGGTTGCCAATCCGGGGTGCTTTCCTACCGGAGCGCTGCTGGCTTTGGCACCGCTATTGAAAGAAGGTCTCATCGAGACAGACTCGATTATCGTCAATGCGGTAACCGGCATATCCGGAGCGGGTAAAAACCCTTCGAGCAAATTTCACTTTCCGAATATGAACGAAAACATCTTTGCCTACGGCATCGGCACACACCGGCATATGCCGGAGATGGAGCAAATCGCCGGTGAAATCGCCGGCACGGATGTCAATATATTATTTCAGCCGCACGCAGGGCCTTTCGACAGGGGAATACTCTCGACCGTGTATTGCGAGCCGAAGGGTAAAGTCGGCGGCGGAAAACTATCGCGGCTCTACAAGGATTTTTACCGCGATGAGCCTTTTGTGCAGATATGCAACGACGCCCCTGCGGTCAAAGATGTGGCGGGGACGAACTATTGCCATATTTTTGTTAGCTGCGTGAAGGGCAAAATCGTGGTTTTCTCCGCGATTGACAACTTAGTAAAAGGCGCCTCCGGGCAAGCGATACAGAATATGAATATCATATTCGGCCTGGAAGAAACCAACGGGCTGCTGTAGAGGCAATGATGGCTAAAGGTGTCCTGAGGGTTGCGACGTGTCAGTTTTCGGTCGGCGCTTCGATAAAAAGAAACGCCCGGCAAATCAGCGAACTCCTGCATAAGTCAAAAAAAGCCAAGGCTGACATTGTGCATTTTCCGGAATGCGCACTAAGCGGGTACATAGGGGCGGACTTTCCGAATTTTGACAATTACGACTGGGAGCTGCTAAAAGAAGAAACACAAAAGATTATGGCTCTTGCGGGCAAACTCGGCCTGTGGGTTGTTCTGGGCAGCACACACAAACTGGCTGAGTCGAACAGGCCGCACAACAGTTTGTATCTAATAGGCCCCGAAGGCAAAATTGTCGACCGATACGATAAAAGATTTTGTCTGAAAGGTGAGTTGCGTCGTTATACGCCGGGCAATAGATTCGTGAATTTTACAATCAACGGCGTAAAATGTTCTCTGCTTATATGTTTTGATGCCCGCTTTCCGGAACTTTACCGGCAGTTGTACAAGCAAAAAGTAAACTGCATCTTTCAATCATTTTACAACGCCCGGCAGAAAGGGCCAAGCGTACATACTCATATTATGAGACAGACTATGCAGTGCCACGCGGCGACGAACCATTTCTGGGTGAGTATGTCCAATGCAAGTGGTTTCTACTCGCCATATCCATCGTGCATAATTGCGCCGGATGGCGTGATAGTAAAACAGCTAAGGCAGAACCGTACAGGAATAATGGTCAATACAATGGACCTCAGCCAGAAATTTTACGACCCGATGGCGGGTTTCAGAGAAATGGCGATAGCCGGAAAACTCAGCAATGCAGAAAAATCTACAGAGGATTCGAGGACACACAATAGAAAAACTTTATGAAGGCTGGTTTCGGCTGGGCGTAAAATAAATCCGCCGTAGGCGGATAAAGACAAGGAGCGGACCGAGACTCTAAGGAGGGAAGGAAGGAATCAGCCCCGATCCGCCCCTATATTTATACGATTGCAAATAGACCTTCGTTCATCTAAACTTGCACCTGATAAAAGCACAGAAAATACATCCGGAGAACCATATATGGCAAATAACAGTATTACCGCTCCGCGAGGATTTTTGGCGGCGGGGGTAAAGTGCGGGATAAAAAGGTCCGGCAGGCAGGACATAGGGCTGATTGTCTGTCCCGGCGGGGCAAAGGCGGCAGCAGTGTTTACGACCAACAAGATTACGGCAGCGGCGGTCGAGGTCAGCAGACGACACATCAAAAGCGCAACGATTTATGCGGTGGTTGTCAATTCCGGCAACGCCAACGCGTGCACAGGCGAACGTGGAGTCAAGAATACCATCAGGATGTGCTCCGAAACGGCCAGCCACCTTGTGGTTGACCCACACGAGGTTCTTGTCGCATCAACCGGAATTATCGGCGAACAATTACCGATGAAGAACGTCGTTGCGGGTATTGCGGACGCGATAGGGGAGCTTTCAGATTCCAGCTCCGCGGGGATGGATTTCACAAAGGCGATAATGACCACCGACACAAAACCCAAGACCGCCTGTCGGCGAATCGAAATATCGGGCAAGAGGATGACGATAGCAGGTGTCGTCAAGGGAGCAGGAATGATTGCGCCGAATATGGCGACGACACTTTTGTTTATTACGACCGACGCAGCGATAACCAAGCCGCTACTGGCTAAGGCATTGAAAAACGCTATCGGCAGTTCGCTGAACAAGCTGACTGTTGACGGCCATCAAAGCACAAATGATACGGCGATAATTCTCGCTTCCGGCCTTGCAGGGAATCGGCTGATTGTCAGCCAATGCCCGCGATATAAGAAGTTTGCAAAGGCGCTAACAGAAATGTGCAATGATTTAGCGAGGCAAATGGCGCTTGACGCTGAGGGTGCGACGCGGATGTTCGAGGTCGTTGTCAAAGGCGCTGCGACACAGGCTGATGCTGCGAAGGCGGCGAGGGCGATAGCCAATTATCCGTTAGTCAAATGTGCGGTAAACGGCGGTGACCCGAACTGGGGAAGGATAATCTGCGCGGCCGGCTCATGCGGCGTACGGCTCAAGCCGGCGAAGATGTCCTGCAAACTCGACGAATTGGTGGTGTTCAAAAACGGCTCGCCGACGAAGTTCGACCGCAAAAAGGCAAGCAGGATTGTCTCTCAGAGGTGCCATACCATAACGGTCGACCTTGGGGTCGGCAAATACAGCGACTTTTGCTACGGCTGCGACCTGAGCAAGGAATACGTGACAATCAACGCTGACTATCACACATAACGCAGATTTGTTCGGAAAATACTTGAAAAGCCTGCTGGTTTTATTAAACTTCTACGTCTTTACCCGCCCTTGGCGAGGTCTCGCCTTCGGCGGACGTTCCCGCATAAACATTAAGGTGTTTCCGCCACAGGCGGATAAAATTGAGAAGGAGTACAAAACGTGAAAGCTGAGAGGATTGGAATTGCAGGATGTCTTTTGGTATTCGCCACAACGTGCCTTGCGGCTGAGGGGGAATCGGCGACTGCCGCTGTTGTAACAGAAGGCAGTATACCATGGCTGTGGTGGGTTGCCCCGCTTGGCTCGCTGGCGGGTCTATTCGTTGCTTACTACTTCTACAAGGCGATGATGAGCGCTCCCAAAGGTAATGAAAAGATGGAAGCCATCGCGTCTTATGTTCGCGAGGGTGCATACGCATATTTGTTCCGCCAATACAAAGTAGTTGCTTTAATATTCCTGATTCTGTTTGTTATCTTTGCGGTTCTCGCATACTGGGGTATCCAGAACCCGTTTGTGCCGGTCGCGTTTGTTACCGCCGGCTTCTTCAGCGCACTGTCGGGCTTCTTGGGGATGAAGACGGCCACGCAGGCATCCAGCAGGACTGCCCAGGGCGCAATCCACAGCTTAAACAGGGCTCTCCAGGTTGCCTTTCGTTCCGGCGCTGTGATGGGCCTGCTGGTGGTCAGTTTCGGCCTGATTAACATATCAATCTGGTACTGGATACTCGACCGGCTTGTTTATACGCCTGAGCATATGCGAGACGGCCTGATACTGTGGGGATTGACATTAGTCAGGGCCGGTATGGACCCGGCGTACAAGCTGACAGAGATTACCACGACGATGATTACATTCGGTATGGGTGCCTCAACGCAGGCGTTATTTGCGCGTGTCGGCGGCGGAATCTTCACAAAAGCTGCTGACGTTGGAGCCGACCTCGTGGGCAAGGTCGAAGCCGGTATCCCTGAAGACGACCCGCGCAACCCCGCAACAATCGCAGATAACGTCGGCGACAACGTCGGTGATATTGCCGGTATGGGCGCTGACCTGTTTGAGAGCTACGTCGGCTCGATACTGGCCGCGGCGGCACTTGGTGCGGCGCTATCGACACAGGTTCTGGCTTCGAGGGGAATAGACCCACTTAAGGCGGTCCTTGCACCATTTGTTGTGGCCGGCCTCGGTACGGTCCTCTCAATCTTTGGCATCTTCCTCGTCCGCTGCAAAGAGGACGCATCTCAAAAGAACCTACTACGAGCGCTTCTTACCGGGACGCTGACAAGTTCAATCCTCGTGGTTGTGGCATTGGCGGTTCTTGCTATGGTCGGCTGGATAACGTGGGGCATATTCGGTGCTGTTGTGGTTGGTCTGGCAGCAGGAGTGTTGATAGGTCAGTTCACCGAGTACTATACCTCCGATGAATACAAGCCGACCCGCGAGATTGCAGACCAGGCCCAAATGGGCGCCGGCACGGTCATCATTACCGGCTTTGCGAATGGTATGATGTCATCGGCTCTGCCGGTTGTGACCATAGCTGTTTGCATCATTGCCGCCTATGCCTTTGCCGGCGGCTTTACCGATATGGCAATGGGGTTATATGGCATCGGCTTTGCTGCGGTCGGTATGCTGGCCACGCTGGGTGTTACGCTTTCGACCGATACTTACGGCCCGATTGCCGACAACGCGGGCGGCAACGCCGAGATGTCTGGCCTGGGTCCTGAGATTCGCAAAAAGACCGATGCACTCGATTCACTTGGCAACACGACCGCTGCGACGGGCAAAGGTTTTGCAATCGGCTCAGCAGCCCTGACGGCTCTGGCCCTTATCGCCGCCAATATCGAAGAGATTCGTATTTGGATAGCCCGGCTTGCTGCAGAGAGTCCGGATGGGGTTTACAAGGTCGGGAAGATTATCTTCTGTGCGCCGCATAGGCAGGTGGAAGGTACGGTCAATGTCGCGACGGCCCACATTTCCGATTTACTTGCAGCCTATGACCTGACGATTATGAACCCACGACTGCTTGCCGGCATCTTCATCGGTTGTATGATGGCGTTTTTGTTCTGTGCAATGACGATGAAGGCTGTGGGCAGAAACGCCGGCAGAATCGTCGAGGAAGTCCGCCGGCAGTTCAGAGAAATCCCTGGCATTATGGAAGGCAAAGCCAAGCCTGATTACGCCAGGTGCGTGTCGATTGTTACCGCTGGTGCCCAGCGTGAAATGGTTCTGCCGTCGCTATTGGCGATTATTGTGCCGGTAACCGCCGGCATCGTAATCGGCATCCCTGGCGTGCTGGGGTTTCTGACGGGTGCTATGACCTGCGGTTTTGCCCTGGCCGTTACTCTGAACAACTCAGGCGGTGCCTGGGACAACGCCAAAAAGTTTATTGAGAAAGGAAATCTCGGCGGCAAAGGTTCACCCGCTCACAAGGCGGCTGTCGTAGGCGATACTGTCGGCGACCCATTCAAAGACACTTCCGGGCCGAGTATGAACATCCTTATCAAATTGATGAGTATGGTTTCGCTGGTCTTCACAGGCGTAATCCTCAAGTTTGCACCGACTGTGGAGCAATGGCTGCATCTGCGTTAGTCGCCGCCGGTTGACTAATGTTCGCCTGTTGTGTAATCTATCGGGGTGGTCCATTCGGGCCACCCCGTTTTTTTATTGAATACGCCTACGGCGTATAAAATGAGGGAGTGATTTGGCAAAGAGGAAAATCTCAGAGGCAGAGGCGTTTGCGCTGGTGGCGGCCAGAACAGCGGCCGAGCGGCACTGCAGAGACATCGTGGTTCTGAACCTGAAAGGCAAATCGCCTGCGACCGATTACTTCGTAATCGTGACCGGTACAAGCGACCGGCAGATGCGTACCGTGGCCGATGAAATCTGCGTGGCGGCGAGAGAACAGGGCCTGCAGCGATTCGGAAGGGCAGGCTACGAGCAGGCCCGATGGATTCTGCTGGATTTTATTGACGTCGTGGTCCATATCTTCGATGCCGAATATCGCGACTATTACGACCTTGAACTTCTCTGGGGAGACGCAGAAAAATTGGCTATTGAATAATGAAACCGGTTATTGACATATTGGAAGAGCGAATTTCTGCGGCGATGACGAAAGCAACGGCCCAAAAGGCCCCCGCTATCGTCAGACCTGCTACCGACCCGAAGTTTGGCGATTATCAGGTCAATGGGGTAATGGCGCTCGCCAAAAAATTACAAACAGATCCTCGCCTGATTGCTGAAATGATCATTAGAACCCTGAAAATTAACGATATCTGCGAAAAACCAAAGATTGCAGGGCCGGGGTTCATAAATCTGAGGTTAAAGCCGGAATTTGTCGCTGCTAACCTTCTGCAAATAAATAGAGATGCCGAGCGGCTCGGCATAGAAAAGGCCGACAAGCCAAAGACCATTGCCGTTGATTTTTCTGGGCCGAATATCGCCAAGCAAATGCACGTCGGGCACCTTCGAAGCACAATCATCGGCGACAGTATCTGCCGACTATTAGAATTCGAGGGGCACGAAGTCAAACGCCAAAATCACATCGGCGACTGGGGTTTGCAGATGGGCATAGTTGTAATGAAAATGCATGAAACTATAGGTGCGTATGGTATTGGCCAAGCTGAGATTGATTTAGAGAGCTTGGAACATTACTACAAAAAAGGTTTGCTGGAGGAAAAAAATGATCCTCAAGCAGCTAAACTCAACAGGGATATGACAGTAAAATTACAAGATGCGGTAACAAAATCAAAGAACAACATAAAATTGAATGGTGATGAAAAGAAGGTATTTAGCCTTTGGTATCAAGCTCGTGATATAACTCTTAAGGCCTGCTCTGGAATATACAATTTATTGGGAGGAGTATTTGAAGAGGGGGATATTTGTGGTGAAAGTTTTTATTACGACAAACTCGCTCATATAGTTGAAGATTTGAAAAAACAAAAGCTTGCTAAAGAATCTGATGGAGCTATTTGCGTTTTTCCGCCAGGGTTTAAGGATAAGGAGGGCAAGGCGCTGCCGGTGATCGTACAAAAGAGCGATGGTGCGTATTTGTATGCGACGACGGATTTGGCGGCAATTCGGTATCGTGTGAATGAACTAAAGGCTGACAGGATAATTTATGTAACCGATGCGCGGCAGCAATTACATTTTCAGATGGTCTTCGCGGTAGCAAAAATGGCTGGGTGGGATGTAAAACAGAAGACAGAAGACAGAGGACAGAGGACAGAGGACGGAAGACAGAAGACAGAATTAGTTCACGTTAGCTTCGGTTCGGTATTGGGCGAAGACGGCAAACCACTGAAAACCCGTGAGGGTGAGAATGTAAAATTAAAAGAATTGCTTGATGAAGCGGTTGAACGAGCAAAGGCAATCGTAGAAGAAAAAAATCCTGATTTGCCGGAAGAACAAAAAGACAGAATCGCAAAGGCGGTCGGTATCGGTGCAGTCAAGTATGCGGACTTCTCAAATAATCGCACGAGCGATTATGTTTTCAGCTTCGATAAGATGTTGGCGATGGACGGCAACACCGCACCTTATATGCAGTACGCTTATGCCAGAGTGCAGTCAATTAAGGATAAAGGTAAGGAGAGGGGAATTGCGGTTGATAAGGAAATTGACGAATTGAGGTCGGTTTCACTGGCCGAATCGAGCGAGTTGGATTTGGCGAAGCATCTTATTCGCTACGGTGAAGCGATAGAGGCTGCCGTGGGCGATTACAGGCCGAACTATTTAACCTCTTATCTATACGAACTGGCTCAGAAGTTCAGCGTGTTTTATACAAACTGTCCGGTTTTAGACGCGGGGCCTGAAAAAAGGCCGACGAGGTTACTACTTTGTGATTTGACGGCAAAGACAATAAAACACGGCTTAAGTAATTTGCTGGGCATCGAGGTGGTCGAGCAGATGTAGGGGGCCGTGAGAGTTATCATGAGACGAGCCTTATTATTCTTTCTGTTTGTTGTATTGCCCCTGTTCGGCTGCGTATTACCGACTCGTGCCGACGCGCCGAGATTCGTCCTGCCACGAGATGGCACATTCTATGTCGAGGCAAAGCCGGTTTTCGCATTCAAAGCAACTTTGACCGAAAACTGGGTCTGTCCTAATGCCGGTGAGGGCACGCTGAATGTGTTTGCACCGGTGCTGCCCGAACTTCCCGGGCAAAGGAAGGTATCGACACGTTTGCTGGTCTCCAAGAACGATAAACTGAAGGCTGAGGAAATGGTAGAGGATGGCATTGGTAAGAGGCCGATGCTCAGGCTGCGCATTGACTCAAACGAATTATCTCCCAAGTCCGGCATCCCTCTGCGTCTTGAGTACAAAGGAACCCTTTATGCGCGTACTCTGAAGCTGGGCAAGGCACCAAAGGCTGCAGCGGAGCTTACGGAATACGAACGGCACCAGTACCTGACGCCCTCTGCGACGATGGACTGCAACAACCCGGAGTTTTTGCGATGGATGAATGAGCAAGGGCTCAAGCAACGAGGGGATGAGGATACAATGCGGTTCGCCCACCGGGTCTTTACGCACTTTATCGAGAACGGGAAGTTCGGCGGCGACACGTCTAATTATGAGGCACGGCGTCCTTCGCGTGTGTGTAAGTCGCTCGCCAGCGACTGCGGCGGGTTTGCGCTTCTATTTGTGGCGGTGATGCGAGCCAACGAGATTCCGGCCCGTACGCTGTTTGGGCGCTGGGCAATCCCGCAGACCGACGAATACGGGCAGTATCACGTGATGGCAGAATTCTTCGTCGAGAAATCCGGATGGGTGCCGGTCGATATTTCAGGAACGATTGTGCATAAGCCCAATGACCCGAATGCCTTCTTTGGCAGCACCGATGGCAGGTTCATAGCGTTTCACATCGATACCGACCTTGAGCCTGCCAAAGGGTTTTGCCATGCCTGGGCCCAGTATATGCTACTTCAGTGGTCCGGCGAGGGAGATTTTTGGAAAGAGCACCGGGTTGACAGCAAGTGGGACGTGCAATGTCGCCCGCTAACGGCACGATAGTGCCGATGTGATGTCGCGTGCTTATAGGGAGCCAGTGTGCAATGAAAATCATTACAAAAGATTTCGGCGTGAGCAGCAAACAGCGTAACCAGACAATCGACATAACAAGTAAAGTCGAGGCGATTGTCAGTCAAGCAGGTATAACTGAGGGTGATGCGATAATCTACTGCCCGCATACGACAGCAGCGATAACCATAAACGAAAACGCAGACCCATCCGTGATGCACGATATACTTTTGACACTTTCGGAACTTATACCTGAACACAGGTCGGGGTACCGGCACAGCGAAGGCAATTCCGACGCTCACTGCAAAAGCTCGATAATCGGCTGCAGCAAACAGGTCCTTATAAAGGACGGCAGGCCGGCACTGGGGACGTGGCAGGGGATATTCTTCTGCGAATTCGACGGCCCGCGCAGCAGAAAAGTATTCGTACAGGTCCGCGGGGAGTAGAGGTATGGGGGCCAACAGCCAGAGAAGAGGCTTTCGTAACGTCATCATCCTCAGCATTGTAAGTTTCCTCAATGACCTAAGCAGCGAGATGATAATGCCGATTCTGCCGATGTTTCTGCAGTCACTCGGCGCTTCCGGCCAGATTATCGGTCTGGTGGGCGGGTTACAGGACAGCCTTTCCAGTATTCTCAAAGTGATGTGCGGCTACTGGTCGGACAAGACCGGCAAACGAAAAATCTTCGTATATCTTGGCTACGGCGTCTCAACGGTTTTCAAATTGCTGCTGGGCATTTCCAGAACATGGCCCGGTGCGGTTGTTTTCTGTGCCCTGGAGCGAGTGGGCAAAGGTCTGCGGACCGCTGGCGCGATGCAATCATAGCCGAATCGGTAACCAGCCGGCGTGGCAGGGGATTTGGGATTCACCGCGGCCTCGATACGACCGGCGCGATTCTTGGTTCAGCCTCGGCCTTTTTGCTGCTTTGGTTTGGCGGGTTAGAAATCCGAACAATCATTCTTGTCGCAGGTGTTACCGGTCTGGCGGCACTGGCCCCGCTTCGATTTGTCAGAGAGCCGGAGGTCAGCCGGCAAGATACCAAGTTAAGAATCGGGCTCGCGATGCTTCCTGCACCTCTGAAATTGTTCATTCTGGTTTCGGGGATTTTTGCCTTAGGCAATTTCAGCTATATGTTCTTTGTTATGAGGGCACAGCATCTGTTTACCGGCAAATGGTCGATTGCCGCCCCCGTTCTTTTGTACGTGCTATTCAACATCTTCTACAGTGTACTGGCTGTGCCACTGGGTACTCTTTCGGATAAAACAGGGCGTCGGGCGGTCATTATTTTCGGTTACGGCCTGTTTGCAGTTGTGTCGCTCGGTTTTGCTTTTTGCAATTCGCTGTGGCTTTTTGTTGTTCTGTTTGCACTTTACGGCGTGGTCTTTGCGGCTATTGACGGCACTGGGCGGGCGTTTGTCTCCGACTTGGCCGGCAGCGGCTTCAAAGCGACCGCTTTGGGAACATTTCATACCGTAACAGGACTGGCGGCGTTTCCTGCAAGTCTCGCAGCGGGGTTTCTATGGGAGCATATCTCGCCCGCTGCGACCTTCGTCTTCGGCGGCGCAGCAGCTCTTGTCGCTGTTGCCGTCTTCCTTGCTTTCCGCAAGAGTTTGGTTGGATCCAAGCCGGACTCCAGCTCCTAAATCCGCCAAGGACTTGCTCCATAAGCGCAAAAAAATGGCGAGGTGGTGGAACCGGCTGGGGGGGAAACCGGTGGGCCACGCTGCCTCGCCGAGGTCCATAGGCTGCTAAAGCAGCTTTATTTCAAGCTCAAAAGGTAAAAAGATTAACCATCAACAAAAAATCTGTCAACCAAAATCTGGGAATATATCTGCCTCCTGGGAAATCAGCCACCCATACATTAGTTATTAGTATACAAGTTCTGAGAATAAAATGCAAGCAAAAAATCGCTGTTTTTTTGGTTTTTTTGTGGGGGCCAAAAGCCGACCGCGAAGCCGGTTCAACAAAGCGAAATAGCTTGAATATTCGGGCTTTCCGGCGTAATTTATAACGGACGAATGAAAACCCTGTTTTGGGAGCTTTACGATGTCAACACAAAAAACTCCTGCAGTAGCAAAAGAGATAGTCAGAACCGCTGAGAATATCCACTCGAAGATTCTGAACAACAAAAGCCCAACACTGTCTTCTCCAATTCGCTCGCTGCAGAACGTCAAATATCAGGCCAAGGTGGGCTACTTCGAGATGCTGGGCAAAAACAAACAGCGTACCCTGACGGTAGGCACGGTAAAGACCTTCGCCCAGAGCCTCAAGATGATGTCCCTCGCCAAAGAACTCGTCGACAAAGACGACATGGCCACAAAACGAGAGGCCTACTATATCTCGAAGAACTGGGGCAAGGCCGGCTTCAGCGAACAGGCGGAGTCCGACAGCATAATGGACGATATTGAAGCGATGTTCGGCATCAACCGCGAACAGATGAAATTCATACCTGAGGAAAAAGGCGGTGATATCGCCGGCAGGCTTATCGTTATTGACGCCGATGCTAAAGGGCGAAAGATAAAAATCGACTGTACCAAATTCGGCTCAGGCGCCTATTCTGTGCCGACGGACGTCGAGAACCTGCGATTCAAGAGCGAAGCGAAATTTGTTCTGGCCATTGAGACGGCGGGGATGTTCCAGAGGTTAGTCAAATACAACTACTGGAAGACCACCAACTGCATCCTTGTCAGTATGGGCGGCGTGCCGACGCGCGCCTGCCGAAGGTTCATAAGAAGATTAACCGACCATCTGAAGATACCAGTCTATGCCTTTGTCGACGGAGACCCCTACGGTTATTTCAATATCTACAGGACCCTGAAAGCAGGCTCGGGTAATGCAGCACATCTGAACAAGTACTTCTGCGTGCCGAGTTCGCGATTTTTAGGGGTAACGCCACAGGATATCATAACCTATAAACTGCCGACCCATCCGCTAAAAGAGGTTGACATAAAAAGGGCCAAGGACGCACTGCGCAACGACCCATTTGTGAAATATCACAAGCCCTGGCAGGATGCGATTAACCAGATGCTGAAGATGGGCGTTCGTGTTGAGCAGCAGGCGTTCGCCAAGCACGGTCTGGACTTTGTGGTCAACGAGTATCTGCCCGCCAAACTAAAAAACATTTCAAAATTTCTGCCTTAGCGCTTTTTTACACTGGCGAAAACATCTGCAACCTGATATTTTTTTAAGGACAGTTTAGCGGTTTGAATTTCTGTAACTTAAATTCTCAACAGTTATCTTATGGCGACGATTTCAGAGCGAATATCCCGCTTAAAAGATACCATAGAACACGCGTGCCGCCGTGCCGGCAGAAACCAGAGCGAGATAAAACTTGTCGTCGTTACCAAATCGGCAGATATTGAGGCCGTAAAGGAAGTTATCGGTCTGGGGCTAACCGAACTCGGTGAGAATCACGTTCAGCGGCTGAAAAAGGTTTCCGCTCAGATAGCTGAATCTCCGGAGCGTGGTGAGGCTGGAGCCGCTACAGCTAAAAAAGTCAACTGGCATATGATAGGCCATTTGCAGCGAAATAAGGTCTCGGCGGTTTTACCCATCATTTCTTTAATTCATTCGGTGGACACACTTCGACTGGCTGAAGAGATAAATAACTCGGCAGGCAGGGCAAACCTGTGTCCCAAGGTACTATTGCAGCTCAACACTTCTATGGAGCCGCAAAAGTACGGCGTTCCGACAGGAGCGGCGATGCACCTGGTCGAACAGATAGGGACACTGCCGAATCTGAAATTAGTCGGTCTTATGACAATGGCGCCGCTGACGCATAACAAGAATATAGTTCGAGCGTGTTTTGCCCAGGCCAGAGAGCTGTTTATGGAGATGAAGGGCGAGAAGATAGTCGGGCCGGAATTCACCGAACTGAGTATGGGGATGAGCTCGGACTACGAAATCGCCATTGAAGAAGGAAGCACCATCCTTCGCATAGGCTCAGCTATTTTCGCCGGTTGATGTCGACCGCGAGCTACAATCAGCCTGTCCCGGACATACGAAAGTTATAGTAACCAAAGACCTAAAAAACTTGTCCTGCGGCACTGCTATAGCCCCCTGTCTTTAAGATAATTTCCGATGCAAAAGAAAATCCAACGGATGGTTAATACATTAACCCTACAAACGGCAAAAAAACCAGAAAAAACGCAAAGTGCCGACTCCAATAAGCCGAATTTTTTATGGCGGAACCTACAGATTGTTTCGGAGTCCTATAAATGAGAAGAGTCAGCGGTAATTCGACAACAGCCGAGGCAACTGCCGTTGAATTGCCTGAAAATCCTGCAGGCGATAAGGCTGTTGCGAGCAGTCTGACCGAACAGCTTCGGATGGCTGGGCAGGTACAGCGGGATTTTCTGCCGAGCCAACTGCCGGACAACGAGCGGCTGCGGTGGGCGGCGATATTCCTGCCGGCTGAATGCGTCTCAGGCGACATCTACGACGTTGCGCGGCTCGACGAGCAGCACATAGGTTTTTACATAGCCGACGTGGTCGGCCACGGGATGCCGGCTGCGCTTCTGACCATTTTTATAAAACAGGCGCTGGTCATGCGTCAGACAAGCGGCAGCAAATACCGGATATTCTCGCCGGCGGAAGTCATAGCCAACCTCAACTCGAGAATGACGGACCAGAAACTTTCCGCCAATCGATTCGCCACCTGCTGTTATTGCCTGTTGAATACAGCAACTTTCGAGCTGACCTATGCACGTGGAGGACATCCGTACCCGATTCTCATAAGGCCGAACAAAGGGCCGCAGCGATTAGAAACACAGGGGTCACTACTCGGCATCTTTGAGAATGCCAGATATACTCAGCAAACCATACAACTCCAGGCGGGTGACAAACTGCTGCTGTATTCCGATGGAGCCGAGCCTCTTATCGGCACCTTTGACGACGCAGGCAGCTTTAATTTCACAGAAGATTTCCGCCGGCTTACAAATCTGCCAATCGCTGATATGGCGGAGAAATTCAATGGTCTTATCCAGAATCGAGGACCCAAAACATCCGGAATGGATTCGACAATCTCACCACAAGTTGACGACATCACAATGGTCGGCCTCGAAATACTTTAGCAGCACAGCAAGCAAAAACTTCCGCCTACGGCGGATAAAGTTCACCAACCCTTCAGGCCACCAACAACGTGGGCAAGAAATTGTTTGCAAAAAGGCCTTGTGCGATTATACTTATGGGTTTAATTGACACTTTTATTGGGAAGGGATGCAGCAATGGCGCTAAAAAACGGCGACTTGGAGAAAATAAACGAACTTATTGAAATAATGAAACAAAACGACCTGGTCGAAGTGGAGATAAAACACGGCGATGACCGGATATCACTGAAGCGTCGCCAGCCGGAACAACCGGCAGTTCCGGCTGCAGGGGCGAATACTACAACTGCACCCACTGTGGATATAACACAAACCTCAGCCGGTGAAGTAACAGCTGTCGGCCAAGTGCAGAAAAATAACCTGGCATTGATAAAATCACCCCTTGTGGGGACCTTTTATGCCTCGCCGAGCCCCGATTCAGCCCCATTTGTAGAATCAGGCTCACACGTGGATGCCCAGACGGTCGTCTGCGTTATCGAAGCAATGAAGGTAATGAACGAGATAAAAGCCGAAATCAGCGGGACAATAGCCGAGATATTAGTAGGTAGCGGCCAGGCTGTCGAGTACGGCCAAGTGCTCTTCAAGGTCAAGCCGGACTGATTTGTCGTGCGTTGTGCGTACGGCGTGAAAAAATATCCAATACGCAATACGAGAATATGTTTTCAAGAATCCTGATAGCCAATCGCGGTGAAATAGCGCTGCGTATCATTCGCGCCTGCCATGAACTCGGCGTCGAAGCGGTCGCCGTTTATTCGGAGGCCGACAAGGACGCAGCTTACCTGCAACTTGCCGACGAGGCGGTCTGCATAGGGCCGGCCAACCCTGCTGAAAGCTATCTGAATATCCCGTCCATCATAAGCGCCGCCGAAGTTATGGATGTCGAGGCGATTCACCCGGGCTATGGCTTTTTAGCTGAGAATGTAGAGTTTGCGCGGATATGTCGGGACTGCGGACTGGCGTTTATCGGCCCGCCGGCTGAAGCGATGGAGCTATTAGGCAATAAAGTGCGTGCCCGCGAGCTGGCCAACAAAGTCGAGGTACCAACAGCAGCCGGCTCCGAGATCGCCGTCGAAGAAGAGCAGGCTGTAAAACTTGCGAACAATATAGGCTATCCTGTAATGATAAAGGCTGCGGCCGGCGGCGGCGGACGCGGTATGAGGGTCGCGCATAATGACCAGAGCCTGCGCTCAGCATTTGCCGCAGCTAAGGCAGAAGCCGAAGCGGCATTCAGCGATGGCAGTCTATATCTGGAAAAGTACGTCGCTGAACCCAGACACGTCGAAGTGCAGATAATGGCCGACAGCGAAGGCAACGCGGTGCACTTTTTTGAAAGGGACTGCTCCATCCAGCGAAGGCATCAAAAGATGATTGAGGAATCACCCTGCCCAGTTCTGGATGAGCATGACAGAGAAAAACTATGCGAGGCCGCCCTGCGGCTTGTTAAAGAGGCCAAATATGTCAATGCCGCGACCGTCGAGTTTCTCTTAGACAAGGAGAAAAAGTTCTACTTCATCGAGGTAAATACCCGAATCCAGGTCGAGCACCCTGTTACCGAATTAGTAACCGGCCACGACCTTATTAAGCTGCAGATAAAGGTTGCCGCGGGGGAGAAACTTAATCTTGACCAGCGCGATATCAAACATACCGGCTGCGCGATTGAATGCAGAATCAACGCTGAAGACCCGAAGAATAATTTTGCTCCCTGCCCCGGCACAATTACAAGATATATCCAGCCGGGCGGGCCCGGCGTCCGAGTCGATACACACGTCTATCAGGGATACACCGTCCCGTCAAATTATGATTCGATGGTATGTAAACTGTTAGTCCATCAGCCCAATAGGATAGATGCGATAACCACGATGAAAAGGGCACTGGGCGAATTTGTCATCGAGCCAATCAAAACAACGATACCCGCCTGTTTGGACATTATTTCCCACAACCTGTTTGCAAAAGGCAAAGTTGATACGAGCTTTGTCGAACGGCATTTCTGACAATCGTCGAGTGACGATTGTCATTCCCGCGAAGGCGGGAATCCAGTCCTTATTCTTAAAATCGCCGCACCAAAGACGAGCAGCAAGAACACAGCACCAGTAGAAAACATTTTGTTAGCCATAAATGAATGGCTACCCAAGCCACGAATCATTTCTCAAGAGCGATTAAATCATCGTAGGATTCGCGTTTTCGGATGATGGAGAATCTGCTGCCGTCGACAAGTACCTCGGCGGCGCGTGGGCGGGCATTGTAGTTACTTGCCATAGTAAAAGCATAAGCACCGGCGGTAAAGATACTGAGCAAATCGCCGCGTTTTACCGGCGGCAAGGCCCTATCCTGTGCAAAAAAATCGGTACTTTCACAAATAGGGCCGACCACGTCGACAACGTCGGTGCCGGCTAATTGCAGGTCTTTATCCCGTCGGATCGGTACGAATTTTTTATCGACTTTTGTCGGCCAAATGAAATGAAATGCGCCATACAACGGCGGACGAATCAAATCGTTCATTGCTGCATCAACAATAACAAATTTTTTCGAGCCGCTGCTTTTCAGGTATAAAACCTGCGTTACCAAAATCGCTGCGTTAGCAGCAATACTTGCGCCCGGTTCGAGAATAACTTTTAGATTCCTGCCCTTCAACAACGGCACAATGGCGGCGGCATAATCTTCCGCGGTCGGCGATTCAGCGGTTACATAATCGGCTCCGTATCCTCCGCCGATGTTAACCGCTTCGATAGTAAATCCATCGCTGCGCAATTGCTCAATCAGCGACAATACTTTTTTTATCGCTTCAATATATGGTTCAACGGTTTTTCCGGCAGAGCCTAAATGTATGTGGATTGCGCAAAGCTCAACCGAATCATTGCTGCCATAGTCGGCGAAAATCTTTCTCGCTCGCTCGATGTCGACGCCGAACTTGGTTTCCTTCTTGCCGGTAGTGGTAAATCTATGCGTTTTCGGGTCAACGTCAGGATTGACTCGCACAGCAACCTTGGGCTGTTTTCCCTGCTGTCTTGACAGGCGAATGAGGTTTTCCATCTCAGCTTGCGACTCGACGTTGAAGTAGCCGATACCTGCATCGAGTCCTTCAATGATTTCCCTGTCGGTTTTGCCAACGCCGGCATAAACAATTTTTGACGGCTCACCTCCTGCTTGCAGGACACGATACAATTCGCCGCCGCTGACGATGTCGAATCCGCTGCCCGCGCCAGCTATAAATTTGAGGATATTGATATTGCCGCAGGCCTTGACGGAATAGCAAATTGTTGTATCAAGCTGGCTATAGGCCTTTTGAATCTTTTGCAAATGGTCTATGAAAGTGGCCTTGCTGTAGATATAGACGGGGGTGCCCGTCTTGTCGGCAACTTTTTCAACCTCTACGTTTTCAACGAACAGCCTGCCGTTTTTGTAATCGAAGCAATCCATAATGCATATTCAATAATCAATAATCGAGTCTATAGTCAACAAAAAAGATGAAAGGCTCCGCCGCCATGGCAGAGCCTTCCATCTTATCATAAGTTGCTGCAATACTGAATTGTTGGCTAACTCGTTAAACTATCTTTTCTTCTTTCTCTTCTTTGTTGCTTTCTTCTTTTTTGCTGCTTTCTTTCTTTTCTTTGCCATTATTTTATCACCGCCTTTCGATTGATTAAATCATCAACATTCAAATTAACATCTCAACATAACTAATTTCCAAAGATATCATTAAGCAAATCATACAAAACTTAATAACCTGCTACAATTTTTATCGTCCAAATGTTTAAAAATCCTTCATAAAATTTTTTACTATCCACATTTTACACAGCTTCTGGTATTGTTTATCATACCTTTTGATATAATGGTAAGAAGGTGTTTTGCTGCGACAGTGTTTTTACTCAACCTTCAGTTTCAGTTTTCGTCTTTGCAAAACTCCGGAAATTTGATTTTGCAGTTCCTCGCTGAAAATGCGTTTTATTGAACTTATAGCCTTGCTTGGCGGCTTCTGGTGTCGGAAGAAAATTTGCTCTTTGTCAACTTATATTTGCTTTGGGTCTGCAAAAAATTGTAACCAAAGATAAAATCCAAGTAGTTTCCTTGTTGATTCCTGTGGTTTGTCAGGGCTTTTTATGAGTAAAAAAAAATTTATTTTTTTCTTCAATATTTTTTTAAAAAATCCACAATTTGTCTGTTAGTTTGTTATGGCCAAAAGAAAAATAGCGTTGTTTGGCGGCACGTTCGACCCGATTCATCTCGGTCACACGGCTGTCGCTGCGGATGCAGCAAGACAGATTGATGCGGAAAAGGTCATCTTCCTTCCCGCGAAGCGCTCACCACTGAAAGGTTCCTCTCCGAAAGCAAGCGAAAGTGACAGACTGAAAATGATAACCCTTGCAACAGCCGACGATGAGAGGTTTGAAGTAAGTGACTGCGAGCTGAAAAAATCTGAGCCGAGCTATACACTGGAGACGGTGAGGAACTTTCAGGAGCAACTCGGCGGTGATACCACAATTTACTGGCTTATGGGGGCCGACGGGATTGATGAGCTGCCGTTCTGGTACAAAATTACGGAATTGATTGACGAATGCGAGCTGTCGGTGATGTACAGGGGCGGGTGCAAACCGCCTGACTTTGCGAAATTCGAAACCCTCTGGGGCCGACAACGCATTAAGAAACTACAGCGAAATATCATCCAAACGCCCCTGGTCGACATAAGCAGCACGCGGATACGAAACAGATTGGCCGCCGGTCTGGATGTAACCGGTACGCTCGCTCCATCCGTCGCCGAGTATATCCGCAAACACAAGCTGTACAGGACAACATTCTAACGCAGCTTTTCCATTGCCTTTAGCAGCCAGTTGCACCAACGGGCAAACCCTTCTCCGGTCCTGGCTGAGAGTGGAAAGATTTCGATACTTTTGTTTAGTCTGCGGGCGTCCGCGTTCACTCGTTCGAGGCTAAAATCCACCTGCATCCGGGCATCCAGCAAATCGACCTTGTTTATGAGCAGGACCTTTGACTTAGCGAAGATAGCGGGGTACTTTGCGGGCTTGTCGTCGCCCTCCGGCACCGAAAGAACAGCTACCTTGGCGGTCTCTCCCAATTCAAAAGCAGATGGGCAGATGAGATTACCAACATTCTCTATAAAAACCAAATCCAAATCAGCAAGGGGGAGCTTTTTCAAACCATCGCTGACCTGAGCCGCCGACAAATGGCAGGCCCCATCGGTATTTATCTGAACAGCCGGTGCGCCTGTTGCTTGTATCCTTTTAGCGTCAATGTCGGTTTGAATATCACCCTCAATGACGCCGATTTTAATTTTATCTTTCAATTCGTTTATCGTTCTGACCAGAATCGTTGTCTTGCCGGAGCCCGGGGAGGATATCATATTCAGGCACAATTTCCGCTGTTCGGCAAACAATCGGCTGTTTTTTGCGGCATATTCTTCGTTTGCACTTAGAATCTTTTTGCCAATCTCAACTTTATACATATCCTCACTCCTTCGGCCTCGCTCAGGACAAGTCCGTCGAAAACTCTATCTCCTCCAGCACCAGCGGCGCATCAGGCTGCAATTCAAAATCCTCGCTGCCGCACTTTGGACAGCGGGGCTGAGAAAGTTCAACTTCAAAAACCTCTGCGCAGCATTTACACCGCCCCTGCATCTGCCTGTGTTCTATCTCAAGCTTCAAGCTTTCGCAGGCCGTGCCTTTGGCAACTGAATCAAACGCAAAACAAAGCACATCATCATTAACGGCATTGAGCAGACCACAACTGATTTTGGCGCTGACGGGCTTTGCGCTGCGTTTGGCGGCCTCGGCTGAAATCATCGAAAACAGACTTTGAGCAACCATTGTTTCGTGCATCAGCATATCCTCGGCAATTCCCGTCCGTACGGCATCTGGACGATTCTCCTGCCGCCGATTTTGGTCACCATTTCCACAACGGGTGCATCGGCTGCTTCCACAACCTCACCTATTATACTTGCTTTCTTACCTAACAGGTGCTTCCTGCAGATATTCAAACAATCATCTGCCGACTCCGGCGAGACTATCGCGACGAATTTACCTTCGTTGGCGATTGTCAACACATCGAAGCCGAGCGCATCCGCTGCCGCCTGGACCGTCGGATTTACAGGGATATCCGCTTCGTTAATTTCAATACTCAAACAGCTCTGCTTAGATATCTCATTGAGCGTAGCGGCCAATCCGCCGCGGGTCGGGTCCCGCATAAATTTTATTCCAGTTGTGTTTTCCAGCAGCCGACAGGTCAAACTTGCTATGCCGGCACAATCGCTCTTTAATCGGGATTGGAATTTAATGTCTTCCCGTTGTGAGATGATGGTCATCCCATGGTCGCCTATTGTGCCGCTGATAATGACCTTATCGCCGACTTCGATTCGGTCAAAACCCAAGTTCACACCGTCTAACCTCACGCCGATACCTGCTGTGTTGACGAAGATTTTATCTGCTGCGCCGGATTCGACGGTCTTTGTATCGCCGGTGACGACACTAACGTTGTTGTCCTTAGCGGCCCGGCTGATGCTGCTTAATATCTTTTCCAACAGCTTAAATTCGAAACCTTCTTCGATTATCAGCGACAAAGCCAGGGCGACCGGCACCGACCCTGCGACAGCGAGGTCGTTGACGGTGCCGCAAACAGCGAGTTTACCGATGTCGCCGCCATTGAAAAACAGAGGTTTGACGACGTAACTGTCCGTGGTGAAACAAATCGAGCTGGAAGCGAGATTTAGTTTAGCGGAATCGGCCAGCTCAGCAAGAATATCATTGCGAAAGCTCGGCAGAATGAGCTGTCTGATAAGCTCGTTGCTCAATCTGCCGCCGCCTCCGTGCGCAAGCAATATCCTGTCTTTCTTAGCCGACTTCATTGCCCAGAGTCCTTTCTTTTGTACTTAAACCAGGCTGAACAGGCGCCTTCGGAACTCACCATACACGGGCCGACAGGACTATCTGGGTTGCAGCTTTTTCCAAACAGCTCGCACTGCGGCGGCTCAATCAGGCCACACAGAACCTCGCCGCAACGACAGCCGCTTGTGTCTTCAGTGGGCACTTCAGTTATGTTGAACCGCTTAAAAGCATCAAAGCGACTATACTTATTTTTCAGTTTGAGTGTGCTTTTTTCAATTTTCCCCAAACCTCGCCAATAGCCATCCACCGGCTCAAAACACTCGGCAATAATTTTCTGTGCGACGGTGTTGCCTTGTTCGGTTACGACTGCCGTGTATACTGATTTTACTTCAGCAATGCCTTCGGCGAGCTGTCGACAGATTTCGGCGAGTCCTTCGATAATCTGCATCGGCTCGAAGCCGGCCACCACACACGGCCGACCGAATCGCTCTACAATCCCGGCAAAAGCACCGGAGCCGATAATAACACTGACATGTCCCGGACAGAGAAACGCATCTATGTTATGGTTTTCACCTGATAGAAGAGCCCGCATTGCAGGCACGACAAGTTTGTGGCCGCTCAAAACACAAAAGTTTTTGATATCCTCCGCTGCTGCCTCTTTGACGGCCACTGCTGTTGCCGGCGCCGTCGTCTCAAAACCGACTGCGACGAACACAACGGTTTTTCCCGGATTATCTTTTGCCAACTGCAGGGCATCTTCGCTGCTTAAAACGACTCTGACGTTTCCCTTTGCAGCTTTTGTTTCGAGCGAACCGTCTTTGCCGGGGACGCGAACCATATCGCCATAAGTTGCAATAAGACAATCGTCCCTTTCCGCCAGTCGCAGAACCACGTCAATATAGCCCTGGTCAGTAACGCAGACCGGACAACCCGGTCCTGACAGAAGTTTCAAATTCCTGGGCAGGATTGTATTTATTCCGTTTCTGAAGATTGAAACCGTATGAGTGCCGCAGACCTCCATTATACTGATTTGGCGGCCTAACGCCTTGCAGGCCGAGTCTATAAGAGTCTGTGCTTTATAAATTCTCTCTATCATAATCGTTGATTTCCGCAATAAGCTGCCAGGTTTTTTTCGCTTCTTCCTCGTCCACAAGCGAGATGGCAAAACCGGCGTGCACAAGCACTAAACTGCCCAATTTTGCCTGCGGCAAAAGCGTAGTTTTTGCGCGGAAGCGGTTGCCCATCGCATCAACAACCGCTCTATCTGCCTCCAGTTCCACTATTCTTGCTGGTATCGCTAAACACATAATTCGTCGCTCGTCTCCCGTTGCTCATGACTCGTCAAATTTTTTTGAGGAGGCTCACAAGTGCACGACCTTTTGATTTATCTGCCCTGAGTTTGGCGGCGATTGCAGCCTGGCCCAGGGATATTCCGCCGTCATTGGAGGGAACCTCACGATTAAATAATACGGAAAAATCGTTTCTCCTCAATAGCCTGACCAGCCGAGTCATCAGGTGGCGATTGCAGAATACCCCGCCGCTTAGCGCAACCGTGTTTAACTTTTTGCTTTCTCTCGCTGCTTTTGCCAGCTCTAACAGGCCGGCAGCAACGGTGTTATGAAACTTCGCCGAGATGATTTTATTCTCTGTTTCCTTTCGAATGTCGTCGATTATTTGTCTTATCATTTTACTTAAATCAAGCTGTAATGGTTTGCCTGTACTATTGATAAGTTCAAAATCGTAATGTTCCTCAATTTCTTCGGCGGCGGTTGCCTCCAGCGCCATCGGAAGCTGTGCTTCGAAATGATTGTAGCTGCCCAGGCCGAGCATGGCGGCGACGGCATCAAAGACGCGTCCAAGACTCGAAGTTTCTACTGTATTTATCTGCTTGTCGAGCTGCTCCGATATGATTTGCTGCTTATCTGTATCAGGCTCAATTCGCTCAAGCAGCCATCTGAATTTTTCCAACTCAAAATCATCCTCGTAAGTTTTTTTCAGCAATCCCAGCAAAGGCCTTATGGCTTCTTTGCTTGCTTTGTCGGCACCGGGCAGCAGGTAATAAGCGAGATGTCCGAATCGCTCAAAATCATCCAACGAAGCTATCAGACACTCACAGCCCCAAATTTTTCCGTCCGTGCCGTAGCCGGTGCCGTCACAGGCCAGCCCAATCACCGGCCCACTCAGGCCGTGCTCAACCAGAACCGATGCAATATGGGCCCAGTGATGCTGAACCTGGACAACCTTTATATCAGGTATCGAAAGAACATACTGCGCTGATAAATAACCCGGATGTAAATCGCAGACAGCAAGTTTCGGCTCAACTTCAAACAATCGGCGAAAGTGCTCAATGGAATTGACGTAGTGATGATAAACCTCGGCGTCTTCCAAATCACCTATGTGCTCGCTGCATATAAGCTGATTTTGTTTTGCGAAGCAGAAGGTATTTTTCAAATCAGCGCCTGCGGCAAATATATCCAGCGGCGGATTTTCGTCGGTGAGAATGGGCGTCGGAACATATCCACGCGCCCGCCGAAGAAGCACCGGCTCATCGTCAATAAAATGCACGATTGAATCATCGACCTGACGATAAATTTCCCTGTCGTGCATCAAAAAAGCATCAGCGACACAAGATAATTTTTCGAGGGCCTTTTCATTTTTGCAAATCAGCGGCTCATCGGAGATATTTCCGCTGGTCATCACGAGGACTTCCAAACCCTCGGCAAAGAGCAGATAATGCAGAGGCGCATAACACAGCATAAAGCCGAACATATTGACACCATCGGCAACTGATGCCGCTATTGTGGATTCGACAGGTTCACCACAAGCCGAATTCTTCTTTTTCGGCAACAATACGATAGGGCTTTGCGGGCTTTCCAAAAGCAGTCGGGCAGACTCACTCACAACCGCATACTTTTTTATCTTTTCAATCCTGTCGGTCATCATCGCAAACGGCTTATGGTCGTGCCTTTTGCGCTGTCGGAGCCTTCGGACAGCGTGGTCGTTAAGCGCATCGACGGCAAGGTGGAACCCCCCGAGACCCTTTATGGCAACAATCTTTCCGGAGCGAAGTAGTCGGGCAGTTTCAGCGATTACGCTGTCGGTTTGTGTCTTTACAGTTTTTCCCCTGCTGTCGGTCAGCCAGATTTTCGGTCCGCACACAGCACAGGCAACGGGCTGGGCGTGAAAACGCCGGTCAGTAACGTCTTTGTATTGAGCGGCACACCTATCGCACATCGCAAAAACCGACATCGTGGTGTTGGGTCTGTCATAAGGAATGCTTTTGACTATCGAGTATCTCGGGCCGCAGTTGGTGCAGTTTATAAAGGGATACCTATACCGAAAGTCTTCATTGTCAGCCAGTTCAATGAGGCAGTCCCGGCAGACGGCAATATCAGCCGTTACCTGGGACAAAACCGTCCCTTCGTAATCACTTTTGCGGATAACAAATCCATCGTCAGACTCCACGGTTACCACATCAGATGATTCGAGGGATTTTATTTCCGCCAGCGGTGGTTTATCCACTCCCGACCGCAGGCAAGATAAGAATTCAGTGATGTTTTGCCGTGGTCCCTGCAGTTCGACCGTTACGCCCTTTGCATCGTTGTAAACAAAGCCTGTAAGCCTCAGCCGGTTAGCCAGCCGATATACAGCCGGTCGAAAACCGACCCCCTGCACGCGGCCAGTTATAGATATCCTTTGTCTGGTAATCAAGACACTCAACCTTTATTAAACAGTGCCGATATGCGCCACTAAGAAAAGTCCGAAAGGCCATTTTATCTTATAATACGAAAAATGACAATCATCGGTGCGTCACGCAAAACTATCCATACACTACGAGCAGAAAAATTTGTTTGCCGATATCAGTCATATATGCTAAAATTACTGTGGTTTAGTGTTGTCATTCCTGCGGAAGCAGGAATCTATTCGCTGTACGTTATCTTCTGGGGCCATAGCTCAGTTGGGAGAGCGCTTGCATGGCATGCAAGATGTCGCAGGTTCGAGTCCTGTTGGCTCCATTTTTCGTCCGCGGCAAAGTTCGATTTACGCCTGTGCGATTATTGAACTTTGTCGTCGGTGTTTTGTGGAGAGCTTCCGTGCCGGCGGCGTAGCCAAGTGGCCTAAGGCGACGGTTTGCAAAACCGTTATTCGTGGGTTCGACTCCCACCGCCGCCTGTTTTCTCTACATAAGCCTTTGACAAACGACCTGTCGATTATATATAATGTATTCTGAGAATTTTGCCTGTTGAGCCGACTACGAAGGCCCTCAGCTATGGCGGCTTTCGTAATCTGCTCACAAGGCGTTTGTAAAATACGGTATCAGCGAATGAACGAAGAAACTTCGCAGCAAATCGAGCAGATAATAGGTTACAAATTTTCCAACCGTGACCTGTTGTACATGGCATTCACCCATTCCTCCGCAGTTGACAATCGTCTCTTCAGCAATGAAAGGCTGGAGTTTCTGGGTGACTCCATTTTAGGTTTGATTATATGCCAAAATCTTTTCGAGAAATTCCCACTGTACGCGGAAGGCGACTTGACTCAAATAAAAAGTTCGCTGGTTTCGCGCAGGGCCTGCGCCAGGATTATCAAACAGCTGGGCCTGCAGAAATTTCTGAGGGTGGGCAAAGGTATGGCCGAAAGCCGGGCTCTGGGGGGCTCTCTGGCAGCGGGAACGATGGAGGCCCTTGTAGCAGCCATCTACATCGACGGCGGGTTCGAGGCGGCACGCGACTTCGTCCTAAGGATGTTCGAGTCCTTAATCGAGCAGGCAAATGCGGAACAGATTCGCGGGAATTTCAAATCTCTGCTTCAGCAATACGCTCAACAGCACCTTAATGTAACCCCCATCTATGAGCTGCTCGACGAAAAAGGACCGGACCACGATAAATGCTTTGAAGTTGAAGCGGTTATCGGAGCACGTCGCTTCGCCGGTGCGTGGGGGACGAACAAAAAAGAGGCTGAGCAGAAAGCCGCCTTCAACGCCCTTGTCGAACTGGGAGTTATCCCGCCAGTTTCACAGCGGGCGGATGATTAAAGCTGCGGCGACACACGCCTCTAATATTTATATTGTCAGCCACTAATAAGCCACGCTGCAACGTGCAAGACCAAAGCGGTTGCTGCTACAAAAAGAATGATGGAGACAAATAAAGCTGCTGTTTCTTTCAGGAAGCCGGCAGCGGTGATTTCCGGCAGCTTGGTGGCTTTATAAACCGCCGCGATGGCCGCTGCCAAGGGCAGCAGCCAGAGCATCGATTGCGGAGTTGTCCCAATCTCTTCGGGCACGGTCAAGCTCGCAACAAGAAACACGACCTCGGTAAACATTCTAACCTCCGCTCCGCCGGGCCCCCCGCACGTGGGCTAAATGAACAGCATTGACAATGCACAAAAGATTAAGTAATCCGGAGATGCCGGTATAAATCTGTCCGACTTCGTTTGGCCTGCCATATACAGGGAAACTGCCGCCCGCCGCTGCGTGGCCGAGCAGTGCCACTGCCGGTGAGTTAATAATCTGCGCAACATACCAAGACTTGGCTAAAACAGGGTCAATCACCCCAATAGAACCGATATAAATACCAAGCCAAAATGTTACCGCGATAGTCGTGAATACGATTAGGGCGCGTTTTTTTTCTTTGAGCCAAAAATAACCTGCCCCCGGCACAAGCCAGCTCAGCAGGCCGACAAAAATCAAAATCGGAATCTGGTTTTCCCTCGGACGAGCCGCCATTAGTCTTCCTCGGGGGCAGGAGCAGAGGTCGGCAATGGCGCATTGACATCGGGGGTTTGTTTCTCTTCTTTGAGCATCCTGAAATTCATCCGCTTCAATATGTTCGCAGGGTTAAAGTGCACTACAGCAAGGCTCTGGAATTGAGCGATATCCTCCTTCCACGCCCACACCGACTTAACCTTCTCATATTTACTCTGCTCAAGACGTTTCACTGCAATATCCTTTATGCAGCAGTAGCTCATATTGGGCTTAAACTCCACGACCAAAGGCAGTGTCTCAGGGGTCTGTTTTCCCGGCGGCACGAGGGAATAGAACAGGTCTATAAGTCGGCGCTGCTTCTGAAGGTCGTTAAGAAGAAACTGGCCCATCGGATCTGTCTGGCTTTGGACTGCCAATATATCCACTGCTCTCTCGGGAATTATGCGCTGGTTTGCTAACTCCAAAAGCTCAAACACATCTGGCTGTTCCTTTTTCGTTGTAGCGGACCGGCCGTAACGCTTATTAAACTTATCGACGGTTGGCTGCCAGCCGTCCTTTGCAGCCAAGCCGATAAACTCCTCAGCCTTAGCTTTGGTAGTCTCCATCGCTGCCAGCCTCTTCATATCCAGTGAAACTTCATCAGCCACAGAATAAATTTCGTTAGCATCCTCCGCCTGCGAACCACCGAGTCTTAAAGAGTGCTTACTAAAGCTCTGGTCTATACTCTGCGGCTCAGAAGCCTTTTGTGCTTTCACCACTCGGACAACCGCCATTATTTGGCCGGACATCTCTGGGAACATCATCCGACTGAGCACATCTTTTAACGGCCCCATATTCTCATACAGTCTCGGCTTCGGGATATCAAAAGCCCCCAGCTCACTGGTTCCAATCTCATCTACGGCGAACACAATCCTTGATAATTCAGCTGGTGTATAACCCGGGCTTGCCAGGTACAGCCTCGAGAGGTACTGGTCTTCTCGGATGTCGGCTGCGCTGAGCAGGCCTGTGCGGCCCACATACAAATCGACTTTGTACTCCTGTTTTAACCGCTCGGCTGCGGAGGCGTAATCACCAGCCAACCGGCTAAAATCCTCGCTGCTGAGCTCCTCAGGCTTGACCTTCGCCTGCTCTAAGCCGGCCTCCGTGAGCGATTTTGCCTGCTGCAGTATTCTCTCAGCTTTGGAGTTTATCCTCGTTCGAAACATCTGTTTTGAAATCTCATCTGCCACCTCGGTGTAGCTTTTGGTTCGTTCAACCGTTGGGGAGTTCGGGTCATTCGGGTCCGACGGCACCTTTTCGGTGAACTGCTTTGCGTATTTTTGGTAGTATCCTTCGGTTTCCTGCTGTGTGGACGGCGAGACGGTCGCGGCGACATCCTCAAGCATTACCACGATGTACTCAAGCTGCACTCTGTCCGGCTGCTTATATCCGAAACCATAAGGATTTTCTTCGCTAAGTTCACCGGCAAAATATCTCTTGTACTTCTCGAAATGCTCGGTTAGTTCCTGCTGCGTCAGCTCGGGCTGCGCATCAGCAAACACAGCGGAATTGAACCTGACAAAATTAACGTCAATTGTTTCACTCTCCCAGCTTGCTATATGCTTCATCTGCGGTGTAGTAACATCTTCATTTGAGCAAATCATTCGGGCATATTCCAGAACGGCCAACAGTTCGCCGAACGCCCCTAATATTTCCTCTTCCGCAATATCTCGCTGGTTTACCATCGAGCCAATCAGCTGTGAATACGTCACGCCATCAAACAACTGGGGTATCGCCACTCCAAGCTGTCTACCCACATCTTCGTTAGAGAATGCGATTCCAGCCTGCTGCGCCTCCTTTTTCAGCATCAGCCAGTATATATCGGATGGCACGGATAGTTTGTAAATATCATTGATTTGTTTGTCACTGATAGCGTACTGGCTTTCCATTGCAATCTGTTTTATGCGCTGGCTGACGGCGGGAGAAATTGCCGGCTGGGCGAAAAGCACCTCCGCCAAGAGAAGAGGATATAAATCCGTTAAAGAAATCTGCGACATATTAAGCCTTCTCAGCATACTATCCGCCCGCATCGACCTGAGAATTTCCAGCTCTCGGCGGGCCACCATCAGGTCGTAATTTGTTATTTTTTTGTTATCCTCGAAATAAGCCACCGTCTTGTACAGCCCGCTTCTTTTTTGACTAAGATGACGAATATATGAGCCGCCGATAAACCCAAGCATTATGACAATAACCACAACGGCCATTATTTTCCTGTTATACTTGCGAAACCACTTTATTAGACTCATATTTACGCTCCAAATTTATAGGGCTTCATTTTGCAGTGACCCGCAAGACGGACACCCAAATACTCTTATCAGGCTTTTGAATTGTAAAGTAAGTATATGCAAGTAACACTGCTTTGCAAGAGAAATAGCTGACCTCCAGAGGCGGTGAATTTTACCCGCGCAATACGCACAACACCCCACATCCGTGCTCCAGAACTCGTCATGAGTAAAAAGCAGGGATGGGTTTGAAAATTTGGAATATTTGGCTTCTGAATTCATCCATTATTCGCAGTACTGCAAAGGATGAATGTCAGAATCAATTAAGCGGTTCTTGCGATTCTTATATCATCTGTAAAAAGCAGGTTCTGTTCAGCGGTATCGACACGAATCCGTTTTTCTGTAGTTCTTCGACGTGCCTGAGTCCGGAGCGTCGGCCTGTACACAGCCTGCGGGCCGGCTCGGTCATCGGGAAACAACATTGGCTGCTCCGAAGAGAACGAATTGCCCTTACTGACGGCGGCTGACGACCGGTGTGAACGGTTTTTGGTCCCTATATCCTTAAACGCACACTGTAACTTCCACGAAGGCGGCTGTAATTCCGGAGGCTCCGGCCAGACAGAGAAAAAGTCGCCTCCCGGCCCGAATCTACATACAGGCTCAATTCGTTTGTTTGTGCCACCGTTCATCTTGCTCAATCCTATACCAAATATCCCATCGGTAACAGGCGGATAAAAACCCTAACAAAAACCATACAAAAGTCCGTGTATCAGAAAAATTTTCAGCGTTGCAGTTTACTGCCTTTATAACAGCGATAATATAGGACGAATATCCTGCTGTTATTGACACAGGCGGAAAGACAAGGGACACCTGGGTCTGGAGTGGGTTCTACTGCGCGTACTTGACAGGCGCTGCCGGAAATTGCTATTGTATAAACGATTAAAGCATTCTGGCGGCGTAGCTCAGTTGGTTAGAGCATGGGATTCATAAGCCCAGGGTCGTCGGTTCGAATCCGACCGCCGCTATTTGTGTATTATTACTACTCATAAACGCTGAAACGCCCATCGCAAGGTCGGGCAGACTATGAAGAATTCGTTAATCGTTGTCGGTGAATCAATTCACGCCTCAATTCCCAGGACGGGCCGGATAATGAAAAGTCTGGCTGAACTCGGCCCTGATGCCTTCACCAAACCGTCGGTGGAGCTGAACTATATAAAGGACCTGATTGAGTCGCAGGTCTCCGAGGGCGCCGATTATATTGCGGTCAATCTCGATGCCTTTGGCGAGGACATCCCGCAGACTGCAATTGATATGATGCGCCAGTACGTCAGGATGGTTCGAAAGTGGGGCAGCGGTATACCAATTTGCATCGACAGCAGTAATGACGACGTGCTGAAAGCGGGGCTGAAGGAATGGTTCGACACAAACCAAAAAGTCGCCCAGCCGCTTTTAAATTCAATCAAGGTCTACACGCTGAATAATATGCTGCCGCTGAAGAAAGATTATGACTACGCCTTCGTTGGTCTTTTGATAGACCAGGTCAGTAAATCACATTCGGTTGACGAACTTTACCGGCTGGCCAAGGAAATTTTCAATGAAGCGGTCGGCAGGTTCGGCTTTAAGGCCCAGGAGATATTCTTCGACTCGACCATATTTCCATTAGCCGTAGATATGCCGATGGAGCCGGGCCAGCCGAGTTACACCTACAAAACCTTCGAAGCCATAAAGAAAATAAAAAACGACCCTCAAATGAAGGGCGTTCATTTCATAGGAGGTATAAGCAACTGTGCGCGTGATTTGCCGGCCCGAAAAACGGGCATCTGCAGGGCCTACGTCGCCAAGGCAATGGAGTACGGACTTGATGCCGCCATTGCTAATGTTGCACACCATTACGGCAGCGTTACCCCTGACCCCGACTTATTAGAGCTGGTTGACGCCTACGCAAAAATGGATGGTTCGAGCGAAAGACTGAATAAAGCAATGATGTTGATGGCCGGATTCTGCCAACAGTGCCGAAAAACCCCCAGGTAATACCGCAATCGAAGGAACTCAACGTGGGCACGAACAAGATTCGAAAAAATTCGCCGGTTCTACTTTTGATTTTGGTTTCGCTTGTCGTCCTACCGGCAAACAGCGTGCTGGCCCGAATTACAAAAGGGCCGTTCCTGCTTCGCGTATATCAAAATCGAGCAGCAGTAATGTGGGAAACCGACACAAAGGGCAACGGAAAATTGCTCTATAGTACCAATGTAAAAGAAAAGCCAAACCGTATCGTTACCAGGCCGCAGAGTATGCAATACGAAAGCCAGCAGGAGCCTAACAACATTGTGCAAAAAACGGTTTTCATTCATAAAACTTGGCTTGAGAACCTGCAGCCGGGCCGGCCTTATTTCTATCGCATCGTTGACTCTGAAGGCGAAAGCGAGTTCTACAGCTTTCGAACAGTTCCCTCCGACACCAACGAGGTAAATTTCATCGTTTACGGCGATAGTCGAACCAACCCTGAAATACACCGTAAAATAGTTGAACAAATAATAAAAAAGGGCGCCGATTTCGTTGTCCACACAGGTGACCTTGTAACTCACGGCAATGACTATGACCAGTGGTGGCCACAATTTTTCGAGCCGCTGAAAGGCCTATCCGAATCCGTGCCTGTCTATATCGCCAAAGGCAATCACGAAGGTAACAGCGGCAACTTTGAAAAACTGCTGATTCCGCCCGGAGAGGAAAATAATTTTGCCTTCGACTATGGGCCGGTGCACTACTTCTGCGCCGACAATGTGGCCAAAAACTTAGACCCCAAAAAATTGTTGAAACAGATTGCCTCCAGCATCCAGGACAGCAAGGCTCAATGGAAATTCATAAGCTACCATAAGCCGAGTCTTAATTTAGGCGGCTACTGGTCAAACTGGGGTTCGCCGGAGGTATTCAGCGTTTTTGCCGAAGCCGGTGCCGATTTTGTAATAACGGGGCACTCGCACCAGTACGAACGATTTCGTCCTGTCGCACCCCCACGTCTGCCCCCACGCCTGTCTTCCGACAGGAAGACGTGGGGACGCGGTGGCAACTTTGTAACCTACATTACCTCCGGCGGCGGAGGTGGGCCGCTATATGATGTTACGCCCACCGTCTACCATGCCTATGCAAAAAAACTACATCATTTCTGCCTGTTCCATATCAAAGACGGCAAAATCACCTTCGACGCCATAGACATCAATGGCCAAGTCCTCGACCATTTCGAAATAACAAAGACCGACGACAGGCTAAACAAGGAGTACATAGAGACAGCAATATCTGCGGCGGAAGTTCAGTCGTACCGCGATGCACACAAACCACAAAAAATATCTCTGCGCTAATACTATTTAGCCACCGGCGGCACAGCTTATATCGTTATATTTAATCACCCGCTATTTGAGGCTGTCTATTCGAGGATTTGCTTTATATTGTACTGGGCGAGGGCATCCCGTTGCGCCTGAGTTATGCGCTCAAGTGCGCCTGCCGACTCGGCTGTAGGCCTGCCGAAACCGGCGGCGGCAACCACCTCGGAAATCTCAGACAGCCTAATATTCGCCGGGTCTTTCGCCGGGACAAAGCCCGTTCGTGGCTCAGAGGTCCTTAAAATAATCCTGCCACTAACAAGGTGGTCGAGAATCTTATCGCAGAACTCAGGTGGTATATCCAGCTTGCTGCATACGACCGCCGACGAAATCGGCGCCATATCTGCCTCAAATGCAGCGGCTATTTCTCTGACGATATTTATGACCGTAAAATCGTCGGCTATGAAATACTCCTCCGTCCTTCTGGCGGCGGCAATCTCGGCGGCATCGAGACTCTTGAGATGCTGAGTGGTAAATGTCAACTGCAGGCCGAACAGAACTATAAGCCAGCTTAGATAAATCCAGAAAACACTCAGCGTCACAATCCCCAGAACTCCGTAAACCTCACCGTAAGGAATAACCTTTATAGCGCCCACCCGAAGGCCCCATTTGGCAAGGGTCCATACCAGGGCCGCCACCACCGCACCCCAGATAGCCGCCTTTGCCTGAACAGTTGTGTTCGGCAAAACAAAGTAAAGCAGGAAAAAGCAAACAGCCGCAACTATGTAAGATAAAACAGCGGGCCCAAGATACGACAAGACCGTCTTTTGCAACTGGCCGAAGGTCGTATATCTTGTGGTAATGTAAACACCGACCCCAAGAAGCAGCGGGCCAAGCGTCAAAATCGCCCAGTAATTGATTACCCTCTGGAAAAAGTTTCTGCCTCTGCTGACGTGCCAGATATTGTTAAACGCCTTCTCTATTGTCGATAGAAGCGCCAGCGCCGCCCAAATGGTAAGTGCCGCGCTGATAATGGTAACCGAGCCCATGTGCAGCCCCTTGAAATAGCCGCCGACAATCCCATCGAGGTATTCTGTCAGCAGGATATTTTTCTGCTCGGCTGTCGGGTCGGGATTAGAGTATTCTATCTTTGACAGGTGAAGCTGCTCATAGACCAGCACCTTGACCTTTTCACCTAACTCCTGATAAGCCGGAAACAACTGAAATACCAAAAGCATCACAATCGCCAGCGGGACAATGCCGAATATGGTGTAATACGAAAGGGCCGCAGCCTGCTGGCCCGAACGGTTCTTCTTCAGCAGCCTTGCGCAGTGCGACCACAATTTAAGCTGGGTGATGACGAAGCGACCGGCCCTGCCGACCTGCTCCGTCGGAGTGGATAAAATTTCGCCGAGCATTCGTGTCTCCTTTCAAAACAATCCGCCGCACGCGGATTAACTAACGCACCTCTTTTGCTTATTTCTTAAGCAATTTATCAAGACCTTCCAACAGCTTTTCCCTGAGCCGCCCTTCCAATTCCTGCTTTAACTGCTCCTCGAGCACTCTGCCTACGTCAATCTGCGGCTTATCGAGTGTCCCTTTCAGGACCAATGTTATGCGTCTGCCGCGGGTTTCTCTGCCGAGCTTTGCTGTTTCACCTTTGGTAGTATAAGGCAAGGTCACGGTCATATTCAAACTTTTATCCAGCCCGATAGCGCCCTTAAAATTGATAGGACTACCACCGACATCCATTTGCATATCGTCATATCGCAGCAGGCCGTTTTGCAGAACAAATCTCGTTGGACGAATGGTAATATCACGGGCCGGTGCCACATTCGCTGCTGCGAGAATCCGGCCGAACAGTTCCGACGCCTCCAGTTGCAGATGCTCCACAGATATTACTCCTGCCAGTTCGATGTCATTTTTGCTGCCCCTCAGCGGTATGGCAAGCCTTTCACAGTCCAGGTTCACAATGCCGCCAACATTAACGGCCTTGGCAAAAACCGGATTGAGGTACATCAAAAACCTTTCCGTCATATCACTTGTAATTTGAATATCTTTGGCTATCTGGAGCGGCCCAGTTGCCTTCAACAGCACAGGTTCATTTCTGAAATCGACTCGGCCGGCAAAATTCAATTGACCGTTATTAACCTTTGAAGAAAACGGCTCAACCGTCAGCAATCCTCTTTCCACCTTGACATCAATTTCGGTTGGCCCAAAAATCAAGCCCATATAATCAGCCTGCTCGAATCCAACCTTGACGTTGGTGCTAAGATTTGCCCAGAACTTGTCCATCTCGTTGCTCGGATATTCGCTGGAAAAACTTATTTTACCCCCGCGTTTGCCTTTCAGTTTCAAACCCTTCGGCAAAAACCCCCCGACAAGGTCGCTGACCGTCGCCCAGTCGTATACGTAATTGAACTGCCCTTCGAGGTCGGTTTTACCTCGATTGCTAACCAAATTGAAGCTACCCTCGTCAATCTCTATCTGATGACTTTTGAGCCGCAGGCCGCTCACGGCAATTGTCTTCATGGCCGTATCAGACGCTATATTTATCCTCGCATTTATCGCCGAAAGCTCGATGATTTCAATGTCGGCCCCTATCCTTTTCTCTGCCTTTGGGGACATCATCTCCACCACAGGCTCATCAACTACGGTCCGGCCGAATGATAGGACCCCTGATATAATGGGGACATAATGAGGCTTTGTGGCAATTCTTTTTATGCGGACTGACGTCTGCCCGGCACTATCCCTGAAACCAAAGTCGGTAACGACGATACCTTTGAGCCAGCTCATCGACAGGCTGCCAAAATCCGCCTTGCCGGGCAAATATCTGTTGACTGCCGCCAGTATGAATTTATTCCCCGTCCCGGAAGATACGAACATCGGTATAAAAAAGACCGCTGACACAACCACTGCGATTCCGGCTGCCAAAACCCATCTGAGAATTTTTGTCCTGCTCTTTACGGGAGGCCGGGCTTCGCTGTTCTCTTTTGCCTGATTCACTTCGTCCCCCATCTGAAACCGGGATTGCAAACTTGTACGCCTGCGGCGTATCAATCCATCATTATCTCATTGGACTTGCTTTTGATAACTGCATCGACCTTTTCGGTGTACTTCTTGGTGATGTCGTCGATTTGTTTTTTGCCAACCTCGAAGTCGTCTTCGGTGATGATTTTGTCCTTCTGTTGCTTCTCAAGCTGTTTGTTGGCGTCCCTTCGGATATTTCGGATACTTATCTTCGCCTGCTCGCCCAGTTGTTTGACCTGGCCGACAAGCTGTTGCCTTCTTTCCTCGCTGAGCGGCGGGATACCGAGCCTTATCAGTTTGCCATCGACGATAGGTGCAATGCTTAAATCGCTGTTTTTAATTGCCTTTTCGATTTCCTTAACCGAGGCCGGGTCGAACGGTTTAATCACAATCATATCAGCCTGTGGGGCCGACAGAGACGCCAGCGATTTAAGAGGTGTCGGTGTGCCGTAGTAGTCGACCTTTATATTCTCAACCAGACCCGTCGATGCCCGGCCGGTGCGAATGGACTTCAACTCATTATGCAGAAACTCCACGGCCTTGTTCATGTGCGCTTCATTTTCCGAGATTAGCTTATTCAGCGGCATTTGCTTTCCTCCCCGCCTAACTGATTAGAGTGCCCACCTGCTGACCGCAAACAGCCTTTGCCATGTTGCCGACCTTGAAAATGTTCAGGACGATGATGGGAATGTTGTTATCTCTGCAGAGACTTATTGCGGCGTGGTCCATTATTCGCAGATTCTTATTCAGCACATCATTGTAGGACAATTTCTTAAAGAGCTCGGCGTCCGCATTTTTTTCCGGGTCGGCGCTGTAAACCCCCTCGACCTTTGTGGCTTTTATAAGGACATCAGCTTCAAGCTCCGCTGCGCAAGGCGCTGCGCACGTATCGGTAGTAAAAAACGGATTACCTGTTCCGCCAGCCAGTATGGCGATTCTCTGGCTCTCGAGGTGATGAAGAGCCCTTCTTCGAATAAACGGCTCACACATCGCAGCGACCTCAATCGCGCTTAGAACTCTGGTCGGCTGGCCCAACTTCTCGAGCGTCTCCTGAAGTGCGCAGGCATTTATAATCGTGGCTAACATCCCCATATAATCAGCGGTGTTTCTGGGTATGCCGCTGAGCTGCGAGAACTCTTCCCCACGCAGAAAATTGCCGGCACCGACCACAACAGCAACCTGCGGTCCAAGTTTTGCCAGCTCCGATATCCTCTCGGCAACCGAATTAAGGCAGGGGCCGTCAATTCCGAATTCCCCAGGCCTGCAAAAACTCTCCCCCGACAACTTCAGTAAGACCCGCTTGTATTTGCTCTTTGCCATTTACTGTACGCTAAACGCTGTCCGCTGTTTGTCAGCCGACATCGAACCGTGCGAATCTTTTTATTTTTACCGTGCCGCCGGCCTGCTTGCCGGCCTCGGCCAAAACCTGCGAAACGGTCTTGCTGTCATCCTTGACAAATAACTGCTCTATCAGGCAATTCTCAGTGTAAAACTTCTTCATCTTGCCTTCGACAATTTTATCGACAATATTTGCGGGTTTATTTTTTACCTGCTCGGCATAAATAACCTTTTCCCGCTCAATCGTCTCGGCATCAACTCCATCTTTATCCAGCGCAAGCGGATTGGTCGCGGTGATGTGCATCGCCATATCAGCAGCCGTCCGTCTCAGCGTGTCCGCTGCTGCCATATCATCGCTGCCGGCGTCTATCTGAACCATTGCACCGACTTTTCCGTTGAAGTGGATGTATACCCCTACAACTCCCGGCCCATCCAGCTTGTATTTCACGTAATCCCCAACCTGAGTTTTTTCGCCCGTCTTACTGACAAGCTCGGTCAGGCAGTCCCTGAATTTTTTCCCGTCGATTGCTGTTTCGAGGACATTTTCTGCGCCGCTGTCTGCAGTGGTAGCCATCGCGTAATCGGATAGTCTCTCCGCTGCCGCCACGAAATCATCGCTCTTGGCTACAAAGTCGGTCTCACAACAAAGCGTCGCCATCGCGGCAACCCTGCCGTCTTTACTCATCTTACTGACAATAATCCCCTCTGACGTCTCCCTTTCAGCCCGTTTGACTAAAGTTGCAAGCCCTCTTTTCCTCAGAATCTCCATCGCCTTGTCCATATCGCCGTTTGCCTCGACAAGGGCCTTTTTGCAGTCCATCATACCCTGTCCGCTCATTTTCCGCAGTTTCACCACCATTGAAGCTGGAACATCTGCCATACTGAAAGCTCCTTTTTATCCGCCTGCGGCGGATGCTCCTTTTTTATCGTCGTACATAAATGCCGGTATTTGATGTCGGCTTTAATTACAAACTTGTACGCCTCTGGTGTATCTCAAACGGACTCGTGCTACGTAGCGAATCGCTACTTCGCAGAGTAGCATATGTCTATTCTTCTGCCGTAATCCCGTAAGGGATGCCCTACGGCAGGCATACTGCATAGAAGTTTCTGCAGAGCTTTACGACTGCCCCGGCGGTTCCTGCCCGGTTTCGCTTTTCACTGAAGCGGGTTCTGTATTTTCCGCGGGCCCTGCGCCGCCTGCCGGCGAGGCAGGCTTCGCCGACGCAGATGCCTCCTTAGACTTTTCTCCGCCGGCACGCGCAAGGGACGGCTTTCTCGAACGAACTCTCTTAGGCCTTGGCGCCGCCTCTTCGCGGGCACCGACCATCGTTTTGCCAATCGCTACCGCGTCCGCCAATTCGTTGAGTATCAGGCTTATGGCCCTGATGGAATCGTCATTAGCCGGAATAGCAACATCCACCGTGTCAGGGTTTGCATCCGTATCGATAATCGCAATCGCTGTAATGCCGAGCTTCTTGGCCTCATGCAAGGCAAGGTATTCCTTGCCGGCGTCAACTGCGACGACAGCGCCCGGCAGACGAGACATCTTGCGAATACCTTCCAGATTGCTTTTTATCTTTCGCATCTCTCGTTTCAATTTCGAAGCCTGCTTTTTACTCTCGCTCTCTAATGCCCCGTCAGTCTGCATGGCCTCCAGCTCTTCTAATCGCTGAAGCCGGGAACGGATGGTTCGAAAGTTGGTAAGCGCTCCGCCCAGCCACCGCTCGGACACGTAGTGCATCCCGCACTTCTCGGCGGCGGCCTCAACAGCCTTTTGCGCCTGACGTTTCGTGCCCACGAAGACAACGTCTTTCCCCGATGAAACTATCTCCGCCAGCAGTTTCTTTGCTATTAGCAGGCATCTTATGGTCTGTTTAATATCGATGATATGAATCTTGCCGCGCTTGGCAAAAATAAAGGTCGCCATTTTTGGATTCCATCGGCTAACATTATGTCCAAAATGCGCCCCTGCGTTAATTAGTTCACGAGCAAGCTCTTTAGCCACAAAAACCTCCAAATTCCTGACTCTAATTTATCCGCCTGCGGCGGATTAAGTTTGGACATTAATCCAAACTAAAGCTTCTGTCAAGGAATTTTATCCGAAGATTCCTATTAAGTCCAGTGCTATTTAGGGGTTGTCGTTAGATTTAGTTGGCCCACAACTTTACGTTGGGGGTTTATTTTTATCGCGGCTTCCTTTTCGTTTAGCGTCCGCCGGCATTTATCCGCCGTAACCCTGGCGAAGGCGGACGGCGGACTTCCACTTCACTTAGCCCCCTGCATTGCAGGGGGTTGCTGCCCGGGGGTCCAAATCGAAATTCTTCAATCGAAAATCGCAAATCGATTCCACCCCCGTTCACTTCTTATATTCCGCCGCGTGTTCCTTGCACAACCAGAGGTAATGTCCTTCCGGCGTCAACACCTTCTCCAACCCTCCCCATTCTTGTTTCGGGTCCGCCTCATCCAGCAGTTTCCGCAAGGCCCGCAGCTCCGCCCCTTCAATCCGCTCTGCCTTTGCCCCCACAGCCGTTCGCTCCAGCAGTCCCGCCTCTAAATAATCACTCTCGCTAAGTTTCATAGCCAGCTCTTCCATTAGCTTAATCTGACCCGCCAGTTTTATTGCATATCCTGCCCCCATAACCGCGCCAACCGGCCCTGCAAATGCACCTGCCGCCGCTCCCGCCACCGGCGCAGCGTACTTAATCACCTTCGCTAACTTCAGAATATATGGCCCCAAATCTCTCAAGAATTCTGCTGGCCTCTTTATCTCGTATCGGCCACCCTTGACCCCACCAACCGCCGGATGCCACTGCCCCGGCGCCTGACAAAATAGCTGCAATACCATCTTTTCCCCCACTATATTCTTCAACCAACCTTTTTCGTCTTTCGGCAGTACCGCAAACACATTCGGACAATGCGATTCAGCAAGCCCCTGCTGTGCGTTAAATAAGCTTGTAAACCCACGTTGCGTCAGAGCTCTTAACTCTGCAAATTCAGTAAGAATCGTCGTAATAATCCTTTCATCACCTGCTATTACTGCTGCGTAAAGAGCATCGAGACGTTTCATTACCTCGTTCTGTGTCAGGATATCCAAACCGTACAATAATGCAGGAACAGAAACAAATTTACGGCTTTTAGGGCATTGGAATTCCAGCACTGGTTCGTCTGTAGCGATAGCCTCTTGCAAATCTGCAAACTCAAACTCATGTTTGCATATTTTCCCATCATGCCCAGGACACGGAACAGTCCTCTCTATCTTAAGCCCCGGAAATCTCGCCAGCGTCAATTCCAGACCGTCGCGCAAAAGAACAAAAAAGTTGTTCGGTACCGGCCCTCTAACAGTCAGCCGCAAATATCGCTCATGCGGATACGCCTCTATTAAACCTAAATGACGTTCTTCTTTGCTGTCCGTGAACAATGCCCCCATTCGCCAGTGAGTATGTGTCGTAAATCGATGCGACCGTGCGATAAACCACGTTGGTATCCCTGCCGGAACACTGCTTAACTCAAACTTCATCGATATCTCTTTACAGCCCTTTTTATTCTTAATCTCGTTCCACCTCTGCTCGTAATCCGGCGCATCCAATGGCAGCCGTTCTACCACTAAACTGATTTCCCTGTTTTCCAATGTCCTGTACGAAAGGTCAAATCTCTCCATCAAACGCAAAAGATGTTCCCGAATATCTTGTCTTATATCCGACCAGACTTCATCCATATGCTGCTGTGTAAAAACCCCATCCTTGCCGATAACCTCTTCGCTCTCCAAAACCTTGCTGATTGCTTCCGTCACCCACTGCGGATTCAAAACCACCAAATCATTAAGTTCTTCATCCTCTTTAAAATACAGAACATCCCCCAGTTCGTGCAGCCATTGTGCCAGAACATCCGCGCTTTCTGCCGTTACATTGTGCCTGCTCATCAATTTGTAAAGTTCTTTTGGCGATATATAATGTTCTTTCCTTCCCCGAATTTCATTTGCCGCATCTAACCACGCCGCCGGCCATTCCTCTCCCATTAGCGGCAACCCCGCCGCAACCTCTGCAAGTTCCTTCCTAAATTCTTTTACCCCTGCACCCGTCTTATTGCTTATCTTGTAGTGTCCTTTAATCTGAGGATATTTCTTTCTCAAATCCTCTAACGGCAAATCCGCATCCCGCTCATCAATATGTGCTGCTGCAATTATCACCGGCGATTCTGGCGCCTTCGCCTGTATCCTATCTAACCACTGATATAATTTACCTGCCTCCCAGCCATGCCGTGCATCCCATACCAGCACAAATAATGCCCTGTTCGTCAAAAAGAACTGATGCGTAGCATGATATATCTGCTGCCCCCCGAAATCCCATGCATTTAACTCCATCATTATGTTTTTCTCTTTTGGGTGCACAAGTTTTAATTTATTTACACCAATTCCGTGTGTGGTTTCCAGCCCTTCTATAAACTTTTCTCCTCTGAGCACCCGCAATAACGATGTCTTTCCTACCCCTCCTTCGCCCACAAACAATAGTTTCGACACCCACTGTCTTTTTCTCTCTTTTAACTGCTCCCGCAGGTATGCTAATATCGCCTTCGTCCCTTGTTTTACCACCTCCGGCGGCGGTGAAGTAAGTTGATTATCAGAAAGAACAACAAGCTCCGTCAGGTTAGTTAGTTGCCCTATCTCTGCAGGCAGTGAGATAAGTTGATTATTGTCGAGATAAAGCTGCGTCAGGTTCGTTAGTTTCCCTATTTCCGCGGGCAGTGAGGAAAGTTGATTGACGTAAAGATAAAGCCCTGTCAGATTCGTTAGTTTCCCTATTTCGGGTGGCAGTGAGGAAAGTTGATTATTGGAAAGATAAAGCGTCGTCAGGTTCGTTAGTTGCCCTATCTCCGGGGGTATTGAGGCAAATTGATTATAGGCAAGATCAAGATACGTCAGGTTCGTTAGTTGCTCTATTTCCGGGGGCAGTGAGGAAAGTTGATTATTGGAAAGAAAAAGATGCGTCAGGTTCGTTAGTTGCCCTATCTCTGCAGGCAGTTCTTTAATGCCTTTACCGGATAAACCAAGCATTGTTGCCTTCTCTCTGGCTGCTTTTTCTATAATCTCAAGCAATTCCTTCTCAGTCATTCTTGTATACCTTTTACCCGCCGGAGTTTACTCGCCGTAGGCGAGGCGGGCTGGCGTTTCCGCCTTCCACTTTCTGCTTTCTGTCGTCCGTCTTCCGTATTCTGTGGCTATACCCTACCCAAAATTTTCTAATCCGTCAAAAGGAAAATTCCTCCGCCCCAAATCGCCCCTCGGAGCGTAGCGCATATCCTCGTAGCGAAGCGCAGATCCCCGCATGTCATTGGCGGGGACCCAGCCTTCCAATTCACAAATCCCTCACTAAAAAACCATTCGATATATAAAAGGCTCGTAGTCCTTTCGATTAGTCAAAAGGACTAGAACAATAAAAGAATACCTAAGTATCTTAGGTATTACTCTCGGCGAATCAATGCTTATGAACTGCGAACTTACCAACCTGCTGCCTCCGGCAGCAACGCTTTCGAAAAATTCAGCTCCGCAGTCTTATTACGGATTCCGCTTTGTTTAGCCCACGGCATCGCCGTTGGTTCTGCTTTTGTATCTTGGTTCCCCTCACTCACTTGTATGTTGTCTCTCTTGCCTCGAATCTTTTTCTATCCACAATATCCTTAGTTTTGCTGGCTATCTGTTTTCTGTCTTCTGCCCTCCGCCTTGTACGCCTCTGGCGTATTACCTCGGCGTAGCCCCTTGTCCGCTGAACGTTGTGCGCTACTTGAATTTAGCGAAAACTTTTAAGATTTAGACTTTAGAAAAAGAATACCTAAGTATCTTAGGTATTGCCCTCAGTGAAACCAGCGGCCAAACAACTCACAAATTCCTAATTCACTAATCACCAATTCACCAATCCCCTGATGCCCCAATTTCCTTTTGCCTTCCGTTTTTCGTTCTGTGTTCTATGTTGGATGTTCGACGTTCGCTGTTTATCCATCGTCCGTCTTCCGTCATCCGTCGTCTGTCTTCTGTCGTCCGTCGTCTGTCGTCTGGAGTCCGGTGTCTGTGGTCTGGCGTCTGGCGTCTGCGCGCTGCCGCGCAAATTCGCGCAGGGGGGTACTTCAATCACGGTCCAAAACGCACCAATTTCGTGCAATTTTTTGTAATTTTGCAAATTTTTTGAAATTTTTACCAATTTTTTACAATTTTTTGCATTTTTTTCACCTGACTTGCGCGTTTGATGCGAGATTTTATTTTGCCCACCTTGCCCAATCGTTACAGTTTAACATCTGAACCCCCGAAATTTACCCCCTGAAATCCCCCATTTTTTTGAAATTTTGGATAATTTCAATTCTTAATTTTGCAGAAGCCGTTCAATACCAGACGGAAACTATAATGTTAGGCTCGGTTTGTTTGCCCTGAATCTCACCGGTAACCGTGTTGGTTCGTTTGATGGTGATGCCTGGATTTTCCTTCAGCCAATTGGTGATTTGCTCGTCAAGAAAGTTGATAGCACCCGGATGCAGCTTCGCAAAGAACGTTCTAACCCCCGTGACCCTGTCGGACGAAGAACCCCCCTTTGCCGTCGTCGGCACTTTTACGGTCGGCTTTACCGATGTAGCCGCTGGGCCGGCAGGCGCCTTAGCCGTGCCGGAACCCATATTCAAAGGTGCGTGCGATACGCCCAAACTGCCTGTATCATCAAGGGAAATGGGTTTCTCGGCATCGCCCCCGACGTTACTTTTGCCAAAGTTATCCATATATAATTCTCCGCTAAAAATACTGGTGAATGGTAATTATTCACCGTTTAACCAGTTACCAATTACCTTACATACCTTTGAGCCTTCCGGGCTTCGACCTTAGTATACTTGCTCTTGTTTTATCTGCCAAGCATATTATCTAAGCCGAAATCTTTGAGTATTGCTGAATTAAAACGTTAGACCACACGGCGTTTTTTTGCTATTTTTGGCGTGCTATGGCAGGTAAAAATTGCAAAAAAACCACAACTGTTGGCTTCATAAGCCTGGGCTGTCCTAAAAATACAGTCGACAGCGAAAGGATGTTAGCTGAAATAGCGCGGGCAGGATTCTTAGTATGTGCCGAGCCTGACAATGTAGATGTGGTGGTAATCAATACGTGCGGCTTCATTGCGCCGGCTAAAGCCGAAGCCCTCGAAGCGATAAAACGGGCTGTGGCGTGCAAAGCCGGCGGCAGCGTAAAAAAAGTGATAGCAGCCGGCTGCCTTGCAGAAAGATTAGGTGCCAAACTTTTCGAGGAGGCCGATGGTATCGATGCGATTGTCGGCCTTGGCCAGCGAGATGCGATAGCGCAAATAATCGAAAAAACCCTCAACTCAAGACAGCCTGCCATCTACCTCGACCACCTCTGCAAAACTATCCATGATGACAGGGCCAGAATGCTCATCACGCCAAATCACCGGCCATACCTTAGAATCAGTGAGGGCTGCGACCACAGGTGCTCTTTCTGCACAATCCCAGCTATAAGGGGGCCATTCAGAAGCAAACCCAGAGAACTTATTCTGGCTGAAGCTGCGGAATTAGTCTCTGCCGGTGCCGTGGAGTTAAACATAATCGCACAGGATACTTCATGGTACGGCCGAGACCTGAAAATAAAAAACGGCCTGGCGACACTGGCGGCTGAACTCGAAAAAACCCCAGAGCTAAAATGGATTCGGCTGATGTATCTATCGCCGGCGGGCGTCAATGAAAAGTTAATCGAAACCGTCGCGAAAAGTGATAAAATCGTCCACTACTTCGACATTCCAATCCAGCACATAAACAACAAAATTCTAAAGGATATGCATCGGCCCGGCAGCAAAGAACACATCCAGCGGCTGATTGAAAAGCTGCGTTCGGCCATCAGCGATATTGTGCTGCGAACGACCGTGATAGTCGGCTTTCCCGGCGAAACCGGGCAGCAGTTCGCCGAGCTGCTGGATTTTATCAGATGGGCCGAATTTGACGCTTTGGGGTGCTTCAAATACTATGCGGAGGTCGGTACAGCCGCTGCCGAGATGCCTGAACAGGTGCCCGAGTACATAAAAAACGAACGTCTTGAAGAACTAATGCTCACTCAGCAGGAAATCGCCTTCGGCAAAAACAAAAAAAGAATCGGCACTGAACTTATCTGCATAGTTGACTGTGTTGATAAAAAAGGCACAGGCAAAGGCCGCTTCTACGGCCAAGCACCGGATATCGACAGCATCTGTATCATAAAGAATTGCCTCGCCAAGATGGGCCAGTTTATCAACACAAAAGTCATCGACACAAAAGATTATGACCTGGTCACCGAGCAAATTTAGTGTTGTACTGCATCAGAAACAGGAGTAAACTTGTCGGTATGGTTAAACAAATTCCCAACATACTGACCTTCGGACGACTTATTCTAACGGTTGTTTTTCTGCTTATGATTCTGCTGTCACCGCGATTCTATGCTGAGGGCGGACGCTCCTTTCCAGGTTTTCTCGACTTGGCGCTTATGGTTTTTTTAATCGCGGGTCTGACCGATGCGATAGACGGCCTCATAGCCCGGAAGTTAAACGTCACCAGCAGATTCGGGCGAATGCTGGACCCGCTGGTCGATAAAGTTCTTGTATGCGGCGCCTTTGTTTGCTTTGCGATAATCGGCGAGCCAAAACTTTTCGATTTCGACCCCGCCACAATGGCCATAATCCGCTGGTCGGTGGCCGGTGTTATCATTTTAAGAGAAGCCTACGTTACCATATTGCGTCATATTGCCGAAGGCCGGGGTGTTAACTTCTCCGCTACCTTTTCAGGCAAAATAAAAATGCTTCTGCAGTCCTTTGCCATCGGGATAGTGGTGATAAAAACAGCTCACTTCCAGACCTCAACGTGGGGTAACTGGCTCACGACCGTGACGCTCGCAGTTATGCTGATTGTTACGGTTATTTCAGGGCTGCGGACAACCCAGCGAAATTCCTGGAAAAAAGCAGCAAGTTAAAGGCATCACACACCGACATGTAAAATCCCAGATAAGCCCCATCCGCAAAAAAGTTTCATACTATCCACATAAAAAAACCGCTATGAGGGAATAAATCCTCACAGCGGTTCAATCCCTACTTTTGTCGTCGGGACACTTTTTTGTGGTTCACTCAGTCTTGGGCGGCGTCTTTTCGACCGGCTTATAGCTTTGTACCTTTATCCGATTTTCATCGCCTATCTTTGAAACAACTCCCTCCACTTCAACCTCTTTGTCGGCCATTTCTTTGCCGAGCTCCCGACCCTTTATATTCAGTGCTACGTTATAAGCGACCCCATCTTTTGTTGTCAACGTTACCTTAGTGATTACATCATTTGCGTCCTTGGTAACATTTACAACCCCCTGCACCTTGGTCGTCTTCGGCTGCTCCACCCCTGGGGTCTGCTCAGCGGCAAAGCATACTACGCTCAGAAGTGCAGTCCCTGCGATTAACAAAATCGCAAGATTTACCAAACCCTTCTTTGCAAACATGTTTTTCTAACCTCCAAATACTTTTTATACATTTGCAGCTCCCTCGAAAGAATACACATCTTCCGTAGCGAACCGCTATCATTTCGCAATGTTGGGAAATACCATAAGAGATGGTATCGGGAACCACAGGAAGGCACAGTTCTGTGCTTGTGTCCCGTTTTGCGTAATCCGTGCAATATACAAAGAATTTCTTTTTATTCAAGAAAATTTTTTATAATTTTTTTAATCTGTTTTTCGGACACTAAAAAAAAGACAGGTTTGCCGGAAGCTATGAAGGTATGCTGTTGACAGCGAAAGGTGTAAGTTCTATTATATTTTAACGAAACTTCTAAAGGACGAGATAACCTATGGCAAATAAAGGGTTTACGCACCTTCATTTGCACAGTCAGTATTCGCTTCTGGATGGGGCTATAGTCTTTGACGGGCTGCTGAAACGCTGCAAACAACTACAGATGGACTGCGTGGCCGTTACCGACCACGGCAATATGTTCGGCACAGTTGAGTTCTATACAAGTGCGACGGCCGCCCACATCAAACCGATTATCGGTATGGAGGCATACGTCGCCCCTGACAGCAGATTCAACAGACAAAAAAACAATATCAGCGATGCCGCATACCATCTGATACTCCTGGCTGAAAATAATACCGGCTATCAAAACCTGCTGAAACTGGCGAGTATCGGTTACACCGAAGGTTTTTACTATCGGCCCAGAATAGACAAAGAAATCCTGGCTGAATTAAACGCCGGTTTGATTGCCACCAGCGCGTGTCTAAAAGGTGAGGTCGCCGCTGAACTTGCCAAGGGCAACGAAAAAGCGGCTGTCGCTGCGGTGGAAAGTTACGCAAAGATATTTGGCTCCGACAGATTCTTCATCGAAATCCAAAAGCACGAAGACGGCAACGCAGATACCTGCCAGGCATTGATAGACCTTGCGAATAGGATGGGACTGCCTCTGTCAGCAACCAACGATGTACACTTTTTAGAGCAAGATGACTATGAAGCTCATAACTGCCTGTGCTGCATAAGCACCGGCAAAAACGCTGACGACCCCGGCAGAATGATTTACCCAAAAGATATCTTTCTGAAAAGCCCCGAACAGATGCGAGAGCTTTTTGCACAAAATCCACAGGCGTGCGACAACACTTTAGCGATCGCCGAGCGCTGCAACGTAGAGCTTGACTTAAAAAAGCGTCGTGCACCCGGCTTCAAACCTGCCGATGGCTCAACAGCCGAAGAATTCCTGACCAAACTCTGCTACGAAGGCGCAAAACAACGGTACAGCAAAATTACCGAACAGGTCAAAGAAAGACTCGACAGAGAGCTGGACGTAATCAAATCAAAGGGCTTCGCGAGCTATTTTCTCATCGTCTGGGACCTCTGCAAGCACGCCCACGAAAACAATATACCCGTCGGCGCCGGGGCAGCGGCGTAGGAACACTCGCAGGATACTGCTTGGGACTATGCGATGTGGACCCGATTAGATACGACCTGCTCTTTGAGCGTTTCATGGACCCACAGCGCAATGAGATGCCTGACATTGACATTGACATCTGCCAGAACGGCCGGGCAAAGATAATCGAGTATGTCCGCCAAAAATACGGCCACGTTGCACAAATCATAACATTCGGGACAATGAAGGCGCGTGCGGTCATTCGCGACATTTGCAGGGTGCTGGGCGTATCACTGGCCGAGGCCGACAGATTAGCCAAGCTCATCCCGGAGTCTCTGGGGATAACACTCGATACGGCCCTGAAAACTGAGCCGCAGCTAAAACAGGCATACGAAAAAAATCAGCAGGCAAGAAAAGTAATTGACATCTGCAAGAAACTCGAAGGTCTTACCCGCCACGCTTCCGTTCACGCCGCCGGCATCGTAATCGCAGATGAACCCCTGACAAACTTCATACCTCTTTATAAAGCACCCAACTCAGACGATATCATAACCCAGTACGAAGGACCTATGGTCGAAAAGGTAGGCCTATTGAAGATGGACTTTCTGGGTTTAAAGACACTCAGCGTTCTCGAGCGGGCCAGGCAATTAGTTAAAGAGATTCACGGCAACGACATTGACCTGGAAAAAATCGACCTCGCTGACCCAAAGGTCTTCCAGATTTTCACCAGCGGAAAAACGAAAGGCGTTTTCCAATTTGAATCCGGCGGGATGCAAGATTTACTAATGAAAATGAAGCCCGACCGAATAGAAGACCTTATCGCCGCAAACGCACTCTATCGGCCGGGGCCTATGATACTAATCCCGGACTACATCGACCGAAAACACGGCGCAAAATGGTCCCTGCCGCACGCAATCATGACCGAAATCCTCGGCGAAACATACGGTGTTATGGTTTATCAGGAACAAGTGATGCGGATTTGCAATCGGCTCGGCGACATCCCGCTGCGTGAGGCGTACGGCCTTATCAAAGCGATAAGCAAAAAAAAGGCCAGAACCATTGCCAAAGAAAGAGAGAGATTTGTAAAAGGCTGTGTCGATAAGGGCCTGACACGAAGTCAGGCTGAGCAGGTCTTCGAGCTTATCGAACGATTCGCCGGCTATGGCTTCAACAAAAGCCATTCAACGCGGTACGCTATCATCGCTTACCAGACGGCATATATGAAGGCCTGCTGGCCCATCGAATTTATGGCGGCCCTGCTGACGTATGAAATGGGCAACACCGATAAGGTCGTCGACTACATCAACGAATCCAAAAAAATGGGTATCGAGGTGCTGCCGCCGGATATTAATGAAAGCGGTGTCGACTTTACCCCTCTCTACAAGGGCCACGGAGCGGACAAAAAGGGTGTGATACGTTTCGGCCTGGCTGCGGTCAAGGGCGTCGGCGAAAAAGCCGTCGAACAAATAATCGCAGACCGCGAAAAAGTTGAGCGATTCCAAAGTCTGTTCCACTTCTGCGAAAATGTCGACCCACGGGCCGCCAACAAACAGGTTGTCGAGGCCCTGATAAAAGCCGGCGCATTCGACAGACTGGGCGGAAACCGGGCCCAAATGATTGCCGGCCTTGAAAGGGCTATGCAAATCGGCGCAAGCACTCAGGCAGACAAACAAAAAGGCCAAATGAACTTCTTCGGCCAAATGACACAGGAGCCCGACTACACACACGATGCACAGAGACTGCCCAAAGTCAATCCCTGGCCGGAGGCTATGATGCTAAACTACGAGAAACAGGTGCTCGGATTCTATGTAACCAGCAACCCGTTAAGCCATTTCGCTGAGACAATAAATTTCTATTCCACAGTAAACACGTCTGTCCTGGCCGAGGTCGGTCAGGACAGGGTCATTGTCATTGGTGGAGTGATAGCGAAGAAAAGATACCATATCACCCGGAAGGGGCGAAACGCCGGGGCAAAGATGGCCGTCCTGGTCCTTGAAGATTTGCAGGGACAGGTCGAGGTGGTGCTGTTCCCCGATACGCTGAATAAATATGCCGATTACTTAGATGAGGACAAAATTGTTTTCGTAAAGGGCCGGGTCGACTTCAGAAGAGAAAAACCCAACATTCTTGCTGAGGAGATTGTAGGACTGGATGAGGTAACCGAAAAATTAGCCTCCAAGGTCAGAATAAGACTCGACGCCAAAGATGTTACAAAAGAAAAAGTGGCTGAAATAAAAAGTATCTGCCAAAGTCACCGAGGTAAAAGCCCCGTTTACATAGCGGTAAGAACCGACAAGGGCAGAGTGTATGCCGCCGCCGACAGGGAGCTTTCCGTCAATCCGGACGTGGACTTCTGCCGAAAGATGCAACAACTTGTAGGCGAAGAAAACTTCCAACTGGCAAAGTAAAACCTCAAAAAAGTTTAAATGGTGTCATTTTGAAAAATGAATTATCTGGTAAATTTATAGTTCTTGACGGGCCGGACGGGTGCGGAAAGACTACGCAAACAAAACTGCTGGTTGATTGGCTAAAAGAGCAGGACGTTGCGGTTGAGACCTTTCGCGAGCCCGGTGGAACAGCCATCGGCGAAAAGATTCGGCAAATCCTGCTCAATCCCGAACATATCCAAATGAGTACTCGCAGCGAACTTATGTTGTATATGGCTGCACGCACCCAACTGTGGGAAGAAAAAATAGCACCGGCTCTCAAAAAAGGTAAATGCGTCATACTCGATAGATGGCTGTCAAGCACCTGTGCCTATCAGGGCTACGCTGGCGGATTCGGTATGGATAACGTCATAAAAATTGCGACGGACTGCCTCGAAAGACCCTGGCCTGATTTGACCATCATCTTAGACGTGAACCTTGAAACCGCAGCAAAGCGACTGAAGCGAACCCCTGATAGAATGGAAAGCAAAGGTGACGGCTACCATCAAAAGGTGCGTGAGGGCTTTCTAAAGCTTGCCAGGCAGCAAAGAAATTTCGCTGTCATAGACGGCACAAGCAATATTGAAACGGTACACAAAAAAATACTGGAAGTAATAGAGCAAACGGACTTCAGATAAATGTCACTCAAAGAGGTATTCTGCCAGGATAAGGCGATTTCGATTCTGCAAAAGGCCCTGGCCGGCGACAAGCTGCCGCACGCATATATCTTCAGCGGGGCCGAAGGCGTCGGCAAATTCAAGACGGCTCGTGAATGGGCCAAGCTGCTGCTTTGCGAAAAACCCGTTACAGAAAAAAAATTTGCCGACAGCTGCGGTACGTGCGAATCCTGCCGATTATTCGAAGCAGGTTCACACCCCGATTTCAACCTTGTTTACAAAGAGCTGCTCGAATTTACGAAAGACAACAAAGACAAAAAAACACCCGTTGACTTGGCGATTGACGTAGTCCGGGAATTTATAATCGAAAAAGTATCGACAAGACCAACGCTGTCGCGAAAAAAGGTCTTCGTCATCAGTGAGGCAGAACGATTAAATAACGAGTCGCAAAACTGTCTGCTGAAGGTTTTAGAAGAGCCGCCCAAATACTGTTTTATTTTTCTGCTCTGCACCCGGATGGAAAAGCTGCTGCCGACCATCAAGTCGAGATGCCAGACGATAAGTTTCGGTTCGATAGACGAAGAAAGGATAATCGAGAAGCTAAAAGAAGTCGGCCTTGAACAAAAAAAGGCCCAATACTTTGCGAGGCTTGCCGAGGGCAGCTTAGGCACCGCGGTGCGGTGGGCACAGCTTGAACTTGCCAACGCAAATCTCTACCAAACCAAGAAAGAACTGGTCAGCTCACTGTGTGATTGTCGATACGCCGATGCGCTGGAGCGAGCACAATGGCTCATAGACAAAAGCAAAGAGATAGCCGATGCGTGGGCTGGCCTCGATAAAGCCACCAGCAAAACAGATATAAACCGAAGGGCCTCGAAGACCCTTATCCGCATAATCATATCCGCCCTGAGCGACGCGATGCAGCTAAATATCAATCCGGAAAAAGACCTCACCAATTTCGAGCAGAAAGAACAGATAAAGAAGCTGGCGAGCCGATTCGGCCCTGAGCACGCTGCCGAGAAGATAGCAGAGTGCTTTCGAACACTTCGGTGGGTCGAAGCCAGCGTCAATGAGAAGCTTATTTTCGAACAGCTATTGTTAAACCTCGCCGTTTCTGGTAAAATAAAGGTCTAAAAGTCGTACAGCCTAACAAGATGCTTAACCGGGTCTGCTGTAATGACTCGCAAAGAGCGAACCCTTTCAGGTAACTTAAATGACCGAAAAACAGGAAACAAAACCCAAGCCGGCTAAAAGTAAAAAGTATATGCTGGTTCGCTACGGCCGAATGAATTCGCTCAGTTTTTTTGAGCACAACGAAACCCATATACCCAAAGTGCCCACGCGGGTCGTGATAAAGACCGAAAGAGGACTTGAATTAGGCCATCTGGTGGGCCAGGTGTGTTACAAAGGAGGACAGTTTAAGTTAAGCCCTGAGCAGGTTAAAGAATACTTCGATAAAAGTGAAATTGAGCTTTCCGTTGCGCCGGCCGGCAAAGTAGTTCGCTTTGCAACAGCCGCCGACTTAAGCGAAGAACGGCATCTGCGAAAAATCGCGGAACAACAAATAGAGTGCTGCAAACGATTCGCAAAAGAGCTGGGGCTTGCGATGAAAATAGTCGACGCGGAAAACATATTCGGCGGCGAACGGATTATTTTTTACTTTATGGCTGACGGACGTGTTGACTTCCGCGAGCTGGTAAAAAAACTTGCGAACGAATATCAGTCGAGAATCGAAATGCGACAGGTCGGCTCGAGAGACGAAGCCAAACTGCTTGGTGATGTGGAAAGCTGCGGCCAGCAATGCTGCTGCCAGCTATTCCTCAAGGCGTTAAAACCGGTCAATATGCGAATGGCGAAGATGCAAAAGGCGACCCTCGACCCCTCAAAAATCAGCGGCTACTGCGGGAGATTAAAATGCTGCCTGCGATACGAAGACCAGACCTATACCGAACTTAAGAAACAGCTGCCGAGAAAAAATACGTGGGTAAAAACACCGCACGGTGAAGGCAAAGTAGTAGATACGCAGATACTGACCCAGCTTGTTGTCGTCGAAGACGCGAATGGGGCAAGAACCGCCGTCGGTGTTGAGCAGGTGGAGGTACTTTCCCCCCCGCTGGTAACACCGCAGGACAGCACCGATGATGACACCGAACCGGACGAAACAGAAAAGGCGGAGTAATAATCTTTAAGGGTGCGTCATGCCTCGCAAAATCATCGTAACATCGGCTCTGCCATACGCAAACGGCCCCATACATATGGGGCACCTCGTCGAATACCTGCAGACCGATATCTGGGTGCGATTTCAGAAGATGTGCGGCAATAAGTGCCTTTACTTTTGCGCCGATGACACTCACGGCACCCCCGTTATGATAAGTGCCCGGGCCGCCGGCATAACCGCCGAACAGCTAATCGAACGCATGCATATAGAGCATAAAGCAGACTTCGACAGCTTTTTCATAGAATGCGATAATTATTACACAACACATTCACCTGAAAATAAACACTTTAGCGAGCTCATTTTCGATTCGCTCAACAAAGCCGGCTCAATTGTCAAACGGGACATTGAACAGACCTATTGCGAGAATTGCAAGATGTCCCTGCCCGATAGATACATTCGAGGCACCTGCCCCAGATGCGGCGCCGAGGACCAATACGGCGACTCCTGCGAGGTCTGTAGTGGAACATATCGCACGACCGAATTGATTAATCCCCGCTGTGCAACCTGCCGGCACAAACCGACCCTGCGGACATCTGAGCACTACTTCTTCAAACTGGCTGATTACGAAAGGCAGCTGCGAGACCTTATCGCCGGAGGATATACACAAAAATCAGTCGCCAACAAACTTGACGAGTGGTTCAAGGCTGGTCTGCAGGACTGGGACATCTCGCGCGACGGGCCATACTTCGGCTTCAAAATACCCGGCGAAGAAAACAAGTTTTTCTACGTCTGGTTGGATGCTCCCATCGGATATATGGCTTCTGTAAAAAACTACTGCGACAAAAACGGTTTGGATTTTGACAAGCTCTGGAACGGCCCCGAATACGAGCTTTATCACTTCATCGGCAAAGACATTACATATTTTCACGCCCTTTTCTGGCCGGCGATGCTGATTGGCTCAGGCTTCAGGACCGCCAACAAACTTTTCGTGCATGGCTTTTTGACCGTAAACGGCGAAAAAATGAGCAAATCCCGCGGAACCTTCATCAAGGCCAACGCATACCTAAAGCACCTCGAACCCGAGTACCTGCGATACTACTACGCAAGTAAACTGACCAACAGCATCGAGGATATAGACCTAAGCACGGACGACTTCCTGAGCAAAACCAACGCGGATTTGGTCGGCAAATTCGCCAACCTGGCTTCACGTTCCGGCCCGATGCTGACAAAAAATCTTGACTCCAGGCTCGGTCAACTAAACCAGCAGGGCAAAGAACTAATCAATAAACTCACCGCTGCCAAAAAACAGATTATGGAAAACTATGAGACCCTCGATTACGCTGCTGCCGTCAGAACGATTAACGCCCTGGCCGACGAGGCAAACCGATATATCGAACAGAATCAGCCCTGGGCAACTGTAAAAACTAATTTGGAGAAAACCAGAACAACTCTTACGGCTGCGATAAACGCTGTACGCATTCTTACGATTTACCTAAAACCCATACTGCCCAAGTTTGCCGAAAAGGTGCAAAAGTTTTTAAACGTCGAGACCCTGACGTTCGCAGACGTGGAAAAACCCTTAGTCAATCACAAGATAAATAAATTTGCACGATTATTTGAAAGAATTGATGAAAAACAGGTGAATGCAATGATGGAAGAAAGTAAAGAAGCCAAAACAGTTCAACCGACAACAGTTCCAGCTGAGCCGATAGCGCCCGAATGTACGATAGACGACTTTGCAAAAATTGATTTGCGAATTGCGAAAGTGGCAAAGGCCGAGTCCGTCGAGGGTGCCGATAAACTGCTTCGTCTGGAACTGGATGCAGGTGGAATGCGCAAAAGCGTGCTGGCTGCCATAGCCCAGGCATATAAACCCGATGAATTGGTCGGCAAAATCGTAATCTATCTGGCCAATCTGAAACCGAGAAAGATGAAGTTCGGACTGTCCGAAGGTATGATACTTGCAGCAGGCAGCGGCGGAAAAGACATCTTTATACTTACGGCGGACGCGGGAGCAAAACCCGGCCAGAGAGTCAGCTGATGAAAGAAAGCCTCGAAAAAATTGCCGGAAGCGATGGTCGATTCAGCCCTGGTGCTGTGCACTTTGTCTATGATGGGCTCGGCTACACGGTAAAAAAAATCGTCGACGAACCCAGTCATGTCGGCGGGCAAACCCTCTGCGAGGGACTAAAACAATTAGCGATTGAAAAATGGGGCAGACTGGCGATGCTCGTTCTGGCTAACTGGAACATCAAAACGACACGCGACTTCGGTGAAATCGTCTATCTGCTGATAAAACACAAATGGATGAGCGCCCAGCCTACCGATTCCATAGACGACTTCAACGACGTCTATGATTTCAAGGCTGTGTTCAAGGACCAATTCAAGTTCTGAGTGTTGCGCTATCTGACTTGTCTTTTTTACGGAGCGTCGCAGATATCAAGATGGTTAGAAGCACCACAGCCGATGCGTATTCGACAGCCTGAGGCAACATCCAGTGGGGGCGGGTAACTATCTCAAAATGGACACCGGCTGCGATATAATCGAGCAAAATGCCGCTAAGAAGAGCACATCCAGCGACGGTTGCCAGATAGATAATCGCAGTTTTCCTTCCCAAAATATTCCAGATGGTTACGAATGATGCGGCGTTCGTGGCAGGGCCGGTCATAAGAAATACCATCGCTGCCCCCGGCGTTATCCCTTTCAAGATGAGCGCTGCCGCTATGGGCACCGAGGCCGTCGCACAAACATACATCGGTATGCCCACGGCCATCATAACGAGCATAGGGACAATGCCGGTACCGAGTTTGTCGGCAAAGAAACCATCCGGCACAATCGCTGAAATCCCTGCTGCAACAACCAGCCCCACCAGCATTGCCCTGCCGATATCACGAGGCAGCGTTATAAAGCCATACTTTAATCCGCTGATAACTTTGCCGGTCTTTCCGCCTGCACAACAGGTGTCGGTACGTTTTGGCGGTGACTGACCGCTCTTCGCAGTTCGGTCAAATATATCAACAAAAATGCCGCCAACAATACCAGTTACAAACGCAGCGATGGGCCGAAAAATCGCAAAGACAGGGCCGAGAAGACTGAGCGTTACAAAAATACTATCAACGCCGGTCTGAGGCGTCGACAACAGAAATGCTATCGTGGCGCCCTTACTTGCTCCGCGTTTGTGCAGCGACATTGATACCGGAATGACGCCGCACGAGCACAAAGGAAGAGGGACACCGAAAATTGAAGCTTTCACTACCGGCCAAATGCCGGAGCCGCCGAGATGCCTTTCCACAAGCTCCTGCGAGAGAAAACCCGAAAGAATGCCCGCTACAAAAAAACCAAACAATAGATATGGCGACATCTCAACGACTGTAGCCCAGAAATTAATCAATATCGACCACGCAAAAGCAGCCATAGTAAACACCACCTATACCGAAACAAACGCAAATAACGCCACTCAAACTCCGGCCCAACCCCCATTAAATGCAAAAACAATTCTTACTTCCTCAAGGCCTGGTCCAAGTCATCAATCAAATCCTCAACATCTTCGATTCCGACCGCAAGTCTGAAAAGATTATCGGTGATTCCCAACTCGTACCGATGTTTTCGCGAGTAATCATAATAGCTCACCATCGCCGGATGAGTTATCAGCGTTTCAACACCGCCCAAACTCGCACCGATATAGCATAGTTTCAAGGCGTCCAAAAATCGCTTTGCATCATTGAGATTGCCCTTTATTTCAAATGTAACAACCCCGCCTCCGCCGGCCATCTGCTCAGTTGCCACTTTATAATGACGATGGCTTTTCAGAAACGGATAATAGACTTTTTTCACACACGGATGGCCCTCAAGAAATTCGGCAATCTTCAATGCGGTCTCATTCTGCTTTTTCACGCGCAGGGGAAATGTTTTGAGGCCGCGAAGAAGAAGATAACAGCAATGTGGGTCGATAAGGCCCCCCATCGACTTATGCAGGTCGCGTATCTTTTCAATTAGTTTTTCCTTGCCCAGTACCGCACCGGCTAAGATATCATTATGCCCCCCAAGATACTTCGTCGCACTGTGCAGAACAAGGTCTATGCCGAATTCGAGGGGTCTTTGATTAAAGGGGGTACTGAACGTGCTGTCTATAAGAGTCAGAACATTATGACTTCTCGCAATCTTTTTGAGTTTGACAAGGTCAAAGATGTTCAAATATGGATTGGTCGGCGATTCAGAAAAGATAAAACGGGTATTCTTTTTAATCGCTTTCTCAAGAACGCTGTAGTCTCCGAACGGCACAATAGTGCACTCGATACCAAATTGTTTCAGATAAGACTGGCAGAACTCGAGCGTTTTTTTGTAGCTGTCGTCGGTAATAACAATATGGTCGCCTGACTTGACCAGGGTAAGAATGGTCGTGGTTATGGCGCTCATCCCGGAGGAAAAAACAACACAATCCTCGGCACCCTCGAGGTCAGCGAGGCGCCTTTCAGCGATTTGGGCCGTGGGATTGCCGTATCTGCCGTACTCAAAATGCCCCTTCCCACTTTTGGTATAACTTTCGATGTGCCTGCTGTCGCGGAACGTAAACGTGGAAGTCTGAACGATGGGGGTCGTCAGCGAATCTGCATACTTCTGCCTCGGCTCGCCGGCGTGTATCGCTCTGGTGGACAGAGACCACCTGTTACGCTTAGCTCTGGTTCTGCGAGGTCTTTTGGTCATCATTTGCTCCCTGCCCAATAAAAATTGGTGTTTGCAAACCAGGTGTCAAACTTCTATTGTCTCAGTCCGGCTGACATTGCCGTGCAAATCCACCGTAACATCTTCAAAGGCCGTTTTCAATCCACTCCGAACGATAGCATCCTTTGCGATACTCGTCAATCCAAAACAACAGGGAACCTCCATGTGAATAACCGTCAGACTGCTGAGTTTATTGGATTTCAATATGGCTGCCAACTTTTCGACATAAAACTCTGCGTCATCCAGCTTCGGGCAACCTACAACAACACTATGTCCTCTCAAGAATCTGCTGTGAAAATCGCCCATTGCAAACGGCACGCAATCCGCAACCAACAATAAATCAGAATCGGCAAAATACGGCGCCTGCGGGGACACGAGTTTCAACTGGACCGGCCAGTGACTCAACTGCGAAGAAATCACTGCTTTGCTGCCGCTTTTTTTCTTCGACTTTTCCCGCAGTGTTTTGGCCATTGTGCCGGGGCATACAAAACCACTCTGCTCGTGAGCCTTTTGCTGTTTCGCAAGATGCGCCTTAGTCGCTTCTTCATCAAATTCTGCGGCTTGCCGCTTTTCGATGGTTATGGCATCCTGGGGGCAGTGGCCAATACAAGCGCCAAGGCCGTCGCAGTAGGTCTCGCTTATGAGTTTAGCTTTGCCGTTGATTATCTTTATTGCACCTTCCACACAGGCCTTCGCACACAAGCCGCAGCCGTTACATTTTTCTTCATCTATCTTTACAATGTTTCGCACGGCCATCTCAAGTCCCCTCATCTTGAAGATTCCGGTCTCTTGACCTGAGTACCGGATTTTTTCATAATATCCAGGCATTGTTCAGCATATTGACACCATTGGGCGCAGCCTAAATCTATCTTTGGATTAACCACCGTTTGCCCGCAGTTTCGGCATTTCCGCTTCGGCTCATCCTTAAAGAACTCTACAGAGCGGCCACAGCCGGGACACTTTACATCAAAAATGTCTTCCGGCTTCCAAAACCTTTGGTCTTGTCCGGGACATCTGAGCATCTAACTTAATCTCCTTCCGGTTATGCCCGAATCATAATAAGCAGCATTTTAAATTTCTCTTTTGCAACAACGGAATGTGGTACATTAGCCGGCATTATAATAATATGGCCAGCCGGAACACTTACATTTTTGCCGCCTATTGTTAAGTGAGCCGACCCGTCGAGAACCTGAACAACCGCATTGTAAGGGGCGGTATGTTCACTTAATTTTTGCCCCTTATCAAAGGCAAAAAGAGTAATAGTTCCGGCCGGCGTATCCAGTACCATCTTGCTGACTATCGAATCATGTGAATACCCTACCAGAGAAGCCAGTTCCTGACTTTTTCCCATACAGGCATCTAATGCGCTTGCGTCTCTTTTGGCACGGTTCATTTTTCTCCCTTCGGAATTCCATTCATCGCTTTGCTTCGGCTCCCCAGCACTTCCTCCAGAGTAATCCCGCCAAGATAACCATCCACATAGAGCTGAAGACAAGCCAACTTAGTATTTATTTCACATATGGGCTCAAATTCACATCCCTTACCACCCAGTAAACACCTGTTCAGCCTGATTCCGCCCTGCATAACGGTTACAATTTCCCTTAAAGTTATCTCTGATGGCTTCCTGCTCAAGGTAAATCCGCCATTGGTGCCCATATTGCTTTTAACTAAATTAGCCTTGTGAAGCTTCTGCAGTATCTTGCACCCAAGCTGATACGAGAAATTCCCTTCACTGGCCAACTGGCGGGCCGAAATAAATTCCCCGTTAAAATGGCTCGCCAGATTCACCATCATACGCAACGCATAATCTGTATTTCTACGTAATACATCCATCTTTCACTACCTGATTAAATTGTTATCACCATCTAAGACTATTATAGTCTTATATGGCAGTTTGTTCAAGGAAAAAACTGTTTTTTTCAAAAAATCTCAGAAGAACGTGAAAAACCGCCTTTTTTCACTGCTCAAGGCCGTTTTTCGAGGCTCGCGGGCATGGTTTTAATGAATGCTTTAATCTGTTTTGTCTATCAAAGCGGCTCAAAATCATCCTTACCGGCCCCGCACTCCGGGCAGGTCCAATCATCAGGCAAATCCTCAAAAGCGGTACCGGCTGCAACGCCGTTGTCAGGGTCACCAACAGCAGGGTCGTAAATATAACCACATATTGAACACTTGTATTTTTTCATTTCTTTGTCTCCTCACACCGGTTTTCCTTGCGATTTCCTTTTAATATAAGTTGCCGCTGTCCGCGGTGTTTTACCACCCTTAACATCGCGGTAGTACGTATATGTCATCGGTATTTTGTTGGCATCAATAGTCTCACAAGCCACAATTTTGCCGATAAAGAGCGTATGCGTCTCAACATCAATGGCATTTGTAACCTTGGCCTCAATAAACCCCACGGTGTTATCGAGAACAATCGGAGCACCAGTTATGCCGATTTTATAATTGACAGCCTGAAATTTGTCCGCATTTCTGCCGGAGCCAAAACCAAAGCCGCGTACAAATTCGATGGGAGTACCTTCAGCAAGAATGGATATGGCAAAAACTTTGCTCTCAGCAATGTACTGGTAGGTCAAATTTTCTCTGCTGACACTGATTGCCAGCATCGGCGGCTCAGGCGTGATTTGAAATGCGGTATTGATGATACAGCCGTTGATTTTATCAATCTTTTTCGAGCCGGCTATACACATACCATAACTCAAATTAAACAGCGACTCTAAATCCAGCATTTGCACCCCCTGAGCAGATTCGGCTGTGAGCGGCCGGTTGCGGACGCCTTATTTCACTATTTCAAAGCCGACAATTTTTGATTCAAAACGGCAATGTGGCCCATCTCCTCCTTGATGACTGCCTCCACCTTGTCTTTGCCGGCCTTGACAGAAACGAAATCCTTCAGGCCAAGGTAGAAAACAATAGAATCCTTTTCTGCACTGATGGCCAGTTTCAAAATATCCCTTACACTCTGGGTGCCTTTTAACAGCTCACTTGGGTCTCGTCTCAAGTCAAAGACGTGGCCGTCTGCCATTGCCTGCAGGTACAAAGCCATCTCATTTTCAGGATCGAAGACCCTTGTTGCCTGAGATTCCTCTGAAAGTTGTTTTCTCATACCGGCAAAAATTTTCTCGTGCTCTGCTTCCATGTCGGCAAGGCCTTCAAACAGTTGTCGCATCTGGCGGTCAGAGACGGTCTGAGCCGCTTTGCGGTAGAACTTTACACCATTTCTTTCAATCTGCTCCGCCATTTCCAAAATTTCAAGTGCGTTAAAAGTAATACCCATCGTTATTCTCCTGTCTTTGCGTGCGGTTTAAAGACCCGCCGACCTAATTCATGGTCAAGCTTAGGCATCTCTGCCGGCGCTTTTTCCATCACTTTCAACTGCTGAACTATTTTTTCAGCGGATGACTCCTCTTCGACCTGCTCACTGACAAACCACTGCAGGAAAACATTTGTTGCGTGGTCCTTTTCCTTAACGGCCAGGTTTACGAGTTCGTTAATCAGTCCTGTAACCTTTTGCTCGTGCTTGTATGTGGCTTCGAAAACGGCTAACAACGATTCCCATCCAGTCGGAGGAGCCGCTATGGATTTCAATATAACCCTGCCGCCACACTTGTTTACGAAATCGTAAATCTTCATTGCGTGCATCATCTCTTCCTGAACCTGGACTCTCATCCAGATGGCAAAACCATTCAAATTACGTGACCTAAAATACGACTCCATCGACAGATACAAATTTGCCGAATACATCTCCGCATTAATCTGCCTGTTTAGAGCTTTCTCCATCTTTTTACTTATCATTTTTACTATCCTTTCCATAATCCATGGATATTGCAGTGCTCACGCGCAGTAACTTTGCCTGCTTCGACGTTGAATACTGCTTCCGGCTTATCACCGGCCTTTAGGCACTTGCGATAAACCAATCCATCTGCAAGCAGCTCAATCCACTCGATATGGTGTTTCTCTTCCATAGGATGAGGAACGCTGCCGACCTTTACCTTGTAGCCGCCGCTGATTTTTTCGATTACGGGCACGTGCTTCTCCTTGCCCTCATCAGCGGTCTTCGCAGCAAGGTTTTTCATCGGCTCACCACAACAGACCAGCTCGCCGTCGCCGCCATGAAGAACTTCAACGATATTGCCGCACAGCATACATTTGTAGATTTCAAGTTTCTTTGCCATAATATTTCCCCTTCATGTAAATTGATGTTATGCAATTCCGAGTTCTTTGTGTTTAACCAAAATCCTATCAGCCAATCTATCCAGTGCCTTAAAATCATCATCCTCAGGATGGCCCTTCGCTATCACCGGCTCAAGGACTTCCACTTTGAGGTTACCAATCAGTTCTGTAATCTGCTCTGTCATTCTGCCGCCCCAGCCGAAAGAGCCGATAATCGATGCAAACTTAGTCTTGGGCCTAAGGGCATTCAGCAAAATACAGGCATACGCAACCAATGGATGTGCGCCGGTCAGGACCGTTGGAGAGCCGACCACAACCGTAGCTGCATCGACAAGCGATATTGCGAGTTTGCCGATGTCACTCGCCGCCAGATTGAACTGCTTAACCGCGATACCTCTTTCAATCAGGGCGTCCACGAAATACTCGACCATTTTTCTGGTGCTGCCGTGCATCGAGATATACGGAAGAACCACTTCATTGCTTACCCGCTCACTCACCCAGTCTTTATAAGCATCGATAATAAACCCCGGCTTGTCGTAAACGGGGCCGTGACTGGGGGCAATCATATCTATCTGAAGATTCTTTATTTTCTCAAGATTCTTTGCTACAGCCATTCTAAAGGGCATCATTATCTCGGCGTAATATCTCTTGGCTGATTCATAAACGACTGCCTCATCCTCCACAAACAAGCTGCTCGTCGCCAGGTGCGAGCCGAAAAAGTCACAGGAGAAAAATATCTTTTCTTCCTGCAGATATGTGCCCATCGTTTCCGGCCAGTGGACCCAGGGTATATAAACAAACCGCAGGGTCCTGTCACCTAAAGAAAGCGTCTGGCCGTCATCAACTGTGATAAACTTATCTTCACTGATGTTCAACAGGTCGATGAGCATATCCCTGCACTTAGGATTTGTTACCACCTTTGCATCGGGATATAGCATCAGTATATCCGGTATGGAGCCGGAATGGTCCTGCTCAGCGTGGTGGGCAATAATATAATCTATTCTGCCAGCCCCGACCCCGACAAGATTATCTATCAACACGGCTGTTTTTGTAGGGTCGACCGTGTCTAAAAGCGCGGTTTTTTCGCTGCCGGTTATCAGATAAGCATTATAGCTTGTGCCGTCCGGCAGCGGTATCAGCTCATCAAACAGGCGCCTGTCCCAGTCAATTGCGCCGACTGCATAAATGTTCGGTCTTAACTGCATCATTTTTCCAGCTCTCTTACCGCCTGCAGCACAGCGTCGTAGTCCGGCTCATTGGTCAACTCGTCAACTATCTGCGTGTACCGCACAACCCCTTTTTTATCCACCACAAATACCGCCCGTGCGAGCAGACGCAGCTCCTTTATAAGGACACCAAAGGCCCGGCCAAACGACGCCGTGCGGTGGTCTGAGAATATATTGACATTCCTGACATCCGCAGCTATGCACCAGCGGTCCTGAGCAAAAGGCAAATCCATACTAATTGCCAGCACCACCACATCATTGCCCAACGCGACCGCCTCCTCGTTGAATCTTCGCGTCATCATATCGCACACCGAGGTATCAAGTGACGGAAAAGATGAAATAATACATACCTTGCCGCCAAAAGAGGAAAGCTTTACGGGTACCAGCTCTTTCCCGACAACCTCGCAATCGGGCATCACATCACCAACCCTGACTTCGTTGCCCACCAGGGTCAAAGGCTTGCCCTTCATCGTTACCAGGCCATTTCGTTCTTTCATAAACATTTCCTTTTTTCTTAACCCATCCCTGCAAATACCCATCTTATCCAGTTATACTGATAATACCAGCGGACGTAATGTGAACGGCTTTTTGAAGACCTTTGTCGGACGCAAACCTATACTCCCCGCCCTCTTTTAATACCACATCATCATTATCTACCGTTATCCAAATATCCTGTTGGGGGCTTCTTTGGCGAATAACGTTGGCCAGCAGAAAGGCTTTTTCGAGACCGTCACCAGTTCCATAATTAGCCACTTCGTCCGGCTGAGCCAGCCTCGCCCCATCATAAATCGAGACGCTGCGCATCTGCTGAAGCCAGCGATAAACCTCTTCGATGGACTTTGAACCGACCATCTGGATACTGACAGGGTTGCGTTCCACCGCCGCCTTGATGAAAGGCCTCCAATCGCAGCTTTGCATATCGCGATACGCATAAAAGGCAAGGTCGGCAGTAACATTGGCACGCCGGATTTCCTGCAGACACTCAATTATCTGCTCCCTGCTTTGCTCCACACCGATTTTAACAGGTTCGCCCGGCAGGTAATTTTTCTCAAAGGCCGGCAGCTTCGGCTCCAGATGAACAAAATCAGCCAGTTCGTCAACAAACCGCTGCGCCTCGGGCTCAGGAATGACCGGCTCGATAAACCTTTTCAAAACTGACCTGCCTGCTTCGCTTCCCGGGTCAATTTTTTCTTTTTTGAGAAATTCCTCAAGCACATCACAACGGATTCGGCTGGGCAACGGATAAGAGACGAAATCCTCCTCGGAAACCTCAGAGAACAACTTTTCCTGTGTCGCATCAGACATCCTGCAGTTGCTTCCGAACTCATAACTGAACAGTGCCTCCGCCTTTATAAACTTTGCCTGTCCCCTGCAATCGCGGCAGGTCTGAAAGTACTTCTGATAATTCTGATGGGAGCGCAGAAAGCTGGCAAAGGTTTGCAAAGTGAGGTCTGTTAATAAATACGAATCGAGCCGACCGGCAAAATATTCATACACCTTTTTGTCTATGGTGGCATCCCTGTAAACACAATGCACATACCCAGATGAGTGTGCCACAATCGTAACGTTTTCATTGCGAAGTGCCCGCTGGGCCTTATCGGAAATGGCTGTGCCGTTAAACCACATTGTCTTGGTGAGAAGTCTTCTGTTATTGGTCAGGACGCCGTCCTGTAAGTCGATAAAGTTCTGCGAATGAAGCGGGGTAAGTATCATATAGATATCTTCCAGCGGTATTTGACAAACAACGAAGGCGGCGGCAACATACAGCGCAGCCAATGAAACACATTCGCCGGCCCCTTTTGTATAACCCCTCTTATGCTGAAAGGCATCCATTGCCTCGACTGTTTCGGTCTTCCAGTATGGAATAATGTCACTGTCGTACTTATCCAGGCCGAAGTGCTTACGGATGTCCACATCAAAGTAGTACTTGTCGCCCTCGTAACCAAACAGCGCATTGCTTTGGGCGATTACCTCAGGCGGGATGAATTCTTCAAAACGCTTAAGCTCTTTAGTCCTGCTGGTAAGCCCCCAGGTTTCAAGGTCAAGATTGAAATCGTATTCGTCCATTATAAATTGTCTCAGCCGCATCAGCTTTTTATAGCTGCCTTTGCCTTCGAGCTTTTTGAAACAGTCTAACTGTCGCCACTTCCAGATAATCGGGCTCATAATATTGGCCAAGACCAGGCTGTGCATCAGCTCTGGAAACACAAAGATTTCCATATCTGAAAGCGTTATTGCCGAACTGTATTTTTCCAATTGTTGCGGGTTCATTTTGCACCGGCCCCAAGTTATTGTGAAACTATTTTTCCATCCTGCAGATATATTATCCGTTTGGCCTGCGAGCCGAGTTCTGTGTCATGCGTAGCCACAATTATGGTTAGCCCTTTTTCCTGATTAAGCTGTTTGAAGACGTTGAAAATTTCCTGCGAATTTTCCGTATCCAAATGTCCGGTCGGCTCATCGGCCAAGAGGAACTTCGGCTCGGCAGCCAATGCTCTGGCTATTGCTACTCTTTGTTTTTCCCCGCCGGACAATTGTTTAGGCAAATGGTTAATACGATGCCCCAGGCCAACCTTTTCCAGGAGGCTGATTGATTTTTGCGTTTCCTGCTTAATGCCCGCAAAATACAAAGTAAGCTGGATATTTTCGAGGGCAGTCAGACTCGGTATAAGAGAAAAATCCTGAAATATAAAACCGATATTCCCGCGTCTGATTTTGACTAATTTGCTTTCCTTTTTCCTGGAGACATCGTTGCCTAAGATTTCGAGTTGACCGCTTGTTATACTGTCGAGGCAGCCTATCATATCCAGGAGGGTCGTCTTGCCGGAACCCGAGGGCCCCATTATCGAAACAAATTCACCCGGACTTATTTCCAAATCGACGTTGTTAACCGCCGCAATGTCTTCCGCGAGGAGCTTATATACTTTCGTTAATTTTTTTGCTTTAACAATCAGTGTATTCATTGGCTATTCTCCTGTTCTTATTGCTTCAACCGGTCTCATTGACGATGCTCTCCAGGCGGGATAAATGCCGGAGACGACCCCTAAAATTATCGCCCCAATGAAAGCCGCCAGCAAAAGGCTGGGCTTAATCAGCACCAATTGGCCGCTGGGGGCGTAGGGCAATATCCCCTTTATAATTCTCTCTACGACGCTGCTTCCCAGGAATGCGAGGATGCTTCCCAAAACCCCTCCAAAGGTGCAGACAAGGATTGTTTCAGTCCATATCAATTTAAAAATATCCAGTTGGGAAGCCCCGATTGCCTTCATAACGCCGATTTCTCTTGTGCGTTCGAATACCGACATCAGTATGGTATTAACGACCCCGATGACCGCGATAAATATCGCAATGACGGCAATTGAGTTTGCCAGAACTTTAGCAGATGATACAAGGTTAAGAATTGTGCCTCTGACCTGTGACATACTGACGATTTGAATGCTTGGTACGTTGTATAAACTCTCTTCGAAATCAGCGATGTCGCTGAGATTTTTCAATTTTATGCCGATGCCGGTCAGTTTATCCGGAAGAGAAAATATTGTCTGGGTGGTTTTAAGAGGCAGAAAAATAGTGCCGTCGTCCTGCGTTCCTGTTCTTTCAAAAATCCCGACAACTGTCAGGACCTTATTAATATTCGGAATAAATATCTTATCACCTACCAGACGCTGCTCAAACTCTGCCGCTTCATATCCGAAAATCGCTTCGTCTGCCGTTTCGCTGGAAAACCACCCGCCTGATTTAAATTTAGTCCAGGGTTTAAGCGTCAGATACGAGTCTGTAATACCCATATACAGGGCAAATCCGCCCTGGCCGTCTCCCCTGTTGGGGTCGTATTCGGTTGCAACAAGCTGGGGTGTTATTTTATCGATACGGGTATCACTGCTTATCTTTTCGTAAACATTCTGCTCCATATATCTAAGACCGCCGCCGCCTTTAAGCATCATCGTAGCTGCCTCATAGGGACACCCTTTTGCCGTCACCAGAAGCTGATACCCCATTTTGTCGATGTTGCTCGTCAGTGACTGCCGATATCCTCTGTCAAAACCCAGCAGGCTCACCAGCACAGCAACGGCAACCGCGACTCCGCCTATAGTGAGAATGGAACGAATCCTTTTTCGTCTCAGGTTTTTGTATGCAATTGATATGATGTTCATTTTAATTCAACTCCTGTTCCGACAATCATCGACTTATTGTCACGAATCAAAACTTTTCCTTCAACCATTGCACGGCCGCCGACCCTCTGCGGAATTGCAACGTCCGAAGGATGCAGGTCAACGTAAATCATACCGGTTTGGTCTTTTATGTCGAACCATCCTCCTGCCGGACACTCATCTATGATTTTCCCCTCTATGGTTACAGTTTTGCCCTCGAAACTTTTGGCATCTTTTAGTATGGCATCTATTTTTGTTAGAGTGTAACTGGAAATACTTTGGCCATACTTTCCCGATTCCTTTTTACCACAGCCATAAACAGTTAAAATCAGGCTCAAAGCCGCAACTATAAGCAAAACATAATTAATTTTGTTTTTCGTTTTCATTTTCTTTCCCTTTCATCTTTGTTTTTGTCCGAGTAGAAGTATTTGTCGTATTTGTTATTCAACTTGAACTCGTCGGTGAGAATAAGATTCTTTTTTATTCCCCGCAGGGTAGCGATATAATCATCCCTGCTGTTTTCGCTCGGGTCTTTTATCCTTTCTTTCATATCTACGGTGTAAAAGTCTGCCAGGTTCAGGCCGACGAACTGCTTTGTAAATTTTTCGTCCCTGAACTTCTGGGATTCAGGTGAAGTTATCTTCTGGTAGTAGAAATCCATAATTACACCGTTGGGGTCCATAGTGACAACCAACTGCATAACACCAAACATTCCCTTCTGGTTTACACCATGCACATATCCGATTGTCTCCTTGCCCTTTAGAACAGTATAATATGTATACGGCACGTCTAAGGCCTCGTATGTAGGTTCAAGTTTGTCTTTGAGCTTGGCTTCTACTCTCTGTGCCAATTCTTTGCCGCCACGCTCGGCAATAGTAATAAACTCGGTTTTATAATTCGTTGCATTTGGAAATAATCGCTTTATGTCACGGTCAGGGTCGGTCAAAGAACATCCTATCGCGGCATATAAATTCTGGACGGCCCCCAAACTTATCAAAATTGCCACTGCTAATTTTCTGTACATTTGCATCTCCCTTACAATCCAAAGTAATAAAATTGCAGCAGAATCATCCTGTCCTTGTCACCACTTGAATAGATGTCATGAAAATAACCCAAACTAATAGTTGATGAGGTATTAATCTTATATTCGATTACCGGCGACAAGGTCAAGTCACGTTCACTTTTTTCTCCCAAATCATTCGACCAGTATGAAGTCTGCATTTTAATCTTTAAGTTTTGCTGCTGCGGAACAGTATAGCCGAACTCGGTCAGGCCACCTGCCACAGTTGTGCCGTCATTGTCACCTGCTGCAACCTCAGCCTTAAAATCAAAAATCCCCAATTGCCGCTGCAAATCCAGCCCTATCCTTCTTTTTACTGTGCTTTTATCAGTTACTAAGTCAGGCGATGGAATAGTCCAGGGCTGAACGCTTTCGAGTGTCTGGCCATAAAGAAAAGAAAGTCCAACCACAGTTTCCCCTGTTTTGGGCGTACTTATTCTATTTGTCAAAAGAAAGCTGCCGTCTTTTCTGTGTATTCCCATGCCCGAACCAAGCTGGGCGGCAAATTCATAATCATAGTCGCCCAGTAATCCCCTGTAATCAACACCCCAGTCTCTTTTAAAGCCTATGTTCTGCGAGGCAAGAGTTTGAAGCAAAGTACCATGTGTATCCAAAACAGGCTCGAGACCGAATGCCGGTGCGAAATGACCTGCCCTGATTGATTCTCCCAGGCCAAGCTTGTGCTCGAGCCAGGCATTATGAATCTCAACCCCGAAGGCATCCTTCGAACTGGCCATAGAATCATAGGCCACACGCATCTGAAGGTCGAGTGTAAGAAAATCGCCGTATTCATTGGAGAATTTCTTATAGTATTCAAACCCCAGCGAATTCATGCTTTCGCCCCTGCCGCCGACCCACTTATCTTTCTTAGAGTAGCCGCCGATAATCCTCGCCTCTTTATAAAAATTATCCGCCCGAACAATTTGAGGCAAAATTATAAAAGCAAACGCAAATGCCGAGACTAATTGTCCTTTTACGGCCATATTCCATCCATGACGCATCAGCTCGTATTGTACCTCTTCTACACGTTACTTCTTGAATTGCGGAAGATTAGCCGTGTATTTCTCGGGATCTGCTTCGAATTTCGCCTTGCAGGAGGAACAGCAGAAATAAACCTTAATGCCTTTATACTCGACAAAAACATCCGGGTTGATTTTGTTGCCGTCCATTACGGGGCAGGTGGTCTGCTCGGCTTTTGTCACCGCAGATGCTGCCGCTTTCGCTTTGGGCGTCGCGGGTGCCGGCTGCTCTTTCTTCTTGCACCCGACAAGCACAACCGTAATCATCAACATCGCCGCTAACAACACTAAACCTTTCGCTTTCATTTTTATTTCCCTTCGATATAAAATCTTCTTAAGTTTTAATAATACTCTATCTGCCGTTTCGTCCGCCCATTGCCATCTTACTAAACCGCCGAAGTAACTCCATAAAAATACATCCAATTATTTATGCGAGCAGAACTTAAACAGATCGCAAAGCTCACAGCCGCTGCGGTGCCGGCCTGTGCAGTTTTCCACTATACCAATCCGGCTCAGGGCAAAATCATATTTTACGGGGTCAGAAGGTTCTATCTCCCTAAAGGTCTCTGTTATCTTCACCGCCATAGTTAGCGAAACCGTCTTGAGGTTGTGAAACCCCAGGATTCTGCACAACCTGCTCATATGAATATCAACAGGCACAATCAGCTTAGCTTTATCAATGCGTTTCCACAATCCTGTATCGACATCATCATTACGTACCATCCATCGCAGAAAAAGGTTCAATCTTTTACAGGCGCCGCCATTAGCGGGGCCGGCCAACAAATACCTTAAACCACGATGGGTGTGTCCTCTATGCGCCTTTGCATACGTTCCCAAGAGCCCATCGCAAAACTTCGATAGTGCCGGTAAAACGCTCTCGTCGGTTTTGCTGTAGCCGAGCAAAAAACGATTTTCTATACTGCCATTTTCTCTGAAGACTCCGCCGAGCAACTCCAGCAAATCCGAGATGTCCGCACCAGTCGTAAAACGATGTTTGAAATCAGCCAGCCTTTCCCTGCGGCGTTCGTCAAAGTGCCGCACAAACTCAAAGGGACAATCACCCATACGCCCCAACAGGTCTGTTAAACTTTTTTCAATCTGCTGCACCCGGCCATACGCAAGGGCAGCAGCCAGGAATGCAACAATTTCCCTGTCCCCCCGGTCTGGATACCGATATACAAACTGCAACGGGTCAGGCTTTATCAAGTCGTGGCGGTTGTACCTGTGGTACAACCCGTCCAGTATCCGCTTAATTTGAGCAGTTCGTTCACCCATAGAACACCGCTGGTTTTAACCTATCGAAGCGCGTTAAAGTATGTAACTACCTTACGTCGAAACCGGTCAGATTCCTCCGAGTTTTCGCCAGGCCCTGCCGTCAGACTCGATAATGGTATCGGCCTGAGCGAAGCTCTCGCTGCCGGCGGCGTACGACCAGGGCGCTGAATTTTCATTCTGCCAGGCATCAAGGACAGCAGTTAATAACTGCCAGGAAAGTTCAACACTGTCATACCTGTCAAAAAGCGTCTGGTCGCCGAGCATACAGTCCAGAAGCAATCTCTGATAAGCTTCAGGCATCTCAACGCCGAACACGCTTTTGTAACTAAAACTCATATTCAGCGTGCTCATACAAATCTTTGAGCCCGCCCTTTTGGCCTGGAAGCTCAGCGATATTCCTTCCTCCGGCTGAATCTGCAATATGAGAACGTTCGGCGGTATATCCGCCAGGCCCGCTGAGACAAACATTGAATGTGGTACCTTCCTGAAGAAGATTGCAATCTCCGTGTCCTTTTTACAAAGTCTTTTACCGGTCCGCAGATAAAAAGGAACATCCTTCCACCGCAAGTTGTCTATGAATAATTTTGCGGCGACAAAAGTCTCGGTTTTAGAATCCGGGCTTACGCCCGGCTCATCGCGATAACCGACAACCTCTTTGCCATCGATGCTGCCGGAACCGTACTGGCCCCTCACGAGGTTTGCCGACCATGGCTCCAAAACAAACGGCCGAACCGAACGCAGAAGCTTGACCTTTTCGTCGCGAATACGGTCCGCTTCGAAAGATGCCGGCGGCTCCATCGCTACCAGTGAAAGCATTTGAAGCATGTGATTTTGAAACACATCGCGGAGCGCACCAGCCTTGTCATAATAGCCGCCGCGATGTTCAACACCCAACGACTCGGCTATCGTAATCTGAATATGGTCAATATAATCACGATTCCAAACCGGTTCGAATATCGCATTAGCAAAGCGAAACATCAGAATATTCTGAACGGTCTCTTTGCCTAAGTAATGGTCAATGCGATAAACCTGAGATTCATCAAAGCACTTATGAATCGTCCTATTCAGGTCGGCGGCGCTTTTCAAATCCCTGCCGAACGGCTTTTCAACAACCAATCTGGCTTTTCGTGACCCTGCCAAATCCATCGGACACGACAATCCCGATGAACCCAGATACTCAACTATCGCTGCGTATAAAATCGGAGGAACCGCTAAATAAAAAACCAGATTATCACCGGCCTTATGCTTTGTATTTAATTCAGCAACCCTCTCTTTGATACTTTTGTAAAATGAAGTGCTGCTGTAATCGCCGCTTGTATAATACAGTTTATTGATAAAACTCTGTGTCTGATTTTCTGTAATGCTGCCGAAGGATTGCCTCACTGCCTGCTGTGCGATTTGGCGAAACTCTTCATCTGAAAGTTTCTTTCGTCCGACCCCCAACAGATAGAACTGGCTGCTGAGCAATCCTCGCTTAGCCAGCTCAAAGAGGCTGGGAATCAACTTGCGGCTTGTCAGGTCTCCGGATGCTCCGAAGACAACCATTGCACAGGGCGGAGCGGGCGTTTCCTCGCAGATAATACGCTCTGAACTTACTTGCGGCCGAATTTCCTGCATGGCAATTACTCCCTTGAGCCCCAACCCCTTTTATACCGTTCTCCCAGGAACATTTACTTAACCTTACTGCCCCTCAAGATAAAATCTCTTGCCATAATGCTGTTGTAGCGAATATATTCCCAGAACCCCTACCGAGAAAAAACTTACAAACCAAAAAGTAAGAAAAGTTGTTATTAAGTTGGGAATGTTAATTTCCGGACGTCTCTCAGACAGTCTAGCCAAAATCGGCCCACCTATAATAGCACCCAGGATGAAGAGAATGCCGAAGTGCCAAATACGAAACCTAAACGTACCCTCGCCACCTAAGATAAATCGTCCCTTTTTCGCGGAATGCCACCAAATCATAAAGATTGCTGCTCCTCCTAAAACACCCACCAGTATGCCGGAGTACACACCCAACATTTCCATGCTACTGGAAATACACTGATTCACCAAAAGCAAAACGCTGACTACAAGCCCCAAAATACACCCGTTGTCCACGTATCTGTACCAATGACGGCTGCTATCGTTAACCATAGCGACTCCTAAACTCTCATCGCGGATAACTCTGAAAAATCGTTTATCAACAAAGTATACCGATTCCGCTATTCATCGCAAGCGTGTCCCTAAAGCAGCGGTATTCTTCCAGGAAGAAATTTTTTGCTCCGTTGACAACCGGCCGACTTTGACTTAATATGCACCGGCAGTAGTCTTAAGGCGATTTTCAAAAAGCTGCTGCCGGGAAGGTTAATTTGTGATAGTTTACGCTTGTTTACCTGCTCGTTACAACTCTACCAGATTCCCAGGGAAAGTTCTCGCCAAAGATACCGGCAAATTTCTTATCCAGCACACTTATGAGCAGGCCTGCCTTGCGAAACTGCCTCAAAAGGTAATAATCGCTGCCGACGATAAAAGAATCGCGGAAGCCGCAGAATCCTTCGGCGCAGATTGTATACTGACCAGCCGAAATTGCGCAAGCGGCACCGACCGCATCGCCGAAGCTGTTACTGATATTGATGTTGATATTGTTGTGAACTTACAGGCCGACGAACCCGAAATAGACCCCAAAAATATTGATTATGTAGCAGAGATTCTGATGGATAACCCCGATTATCCGATGGCCACACTCGCCGCCGATTTCCAAAACGCCGACCAAATCGCGGATCCTAATATCGTTAAGGTTGTCGTTACGAGTCACAAGGGCCGAGCGACGAGCGACGATGTGGGCCGAGCGATTTACTTTTCGCGGTCGGTAATACCGTATGACAGGGGAAAAAACGGCGTCGGGCCGGTAACCTGTTATCTGAGGCATCTTGGTATCTATGCTTACAGAAAGGATTTCCTGCTAAAGTTTACAAAACTGCCGCAGGGAAAACTCGAACAGATTGAAAAACTTGAGCAACTGCGGGCGATTGAAAATGGCTTTGAAATACTCGTCGGAAAGGTTGAACACTTCTGCAACGGGATTGATACACCACAGCAGTATGCCGAGTTTGTAATCCGGTACGAATCAAAAGTGAAACCCCAGAATAAAAGGCGAAAGTGATGTCGAAGGATAAAGATTTATTGGCCGCTATCAGTGACACTTCAAGCGAGAGTGAGTTTTTCTCGCCTATACCTGATGGCTATAAAAAGGGTAAAACGCGGTACGTTTTCGTGCTTGGCACCGTGATAAGCGGCTTAGGAAAAGGCATATTCTCATCGTGCTTAGCCAAGCTGATGCAGGATAAAGGCCTGAAAGTTACCCCAATCAAACTCGAAGGTTATCTGAACATCGACTCCGGCACCCTCAATCCATTCCGGCACGGCGAGGTGTTCGTACTCGACGACGGTATGGAATGCGATATGGACCTCGGCACCTACGAGAGGATGCTCGACCAGAATCTAAGCAGGGCGAACTTTACAACGAGCGGCCAGATTTTCAGCTCGGTCCTGCACAAGGAACGACTCGGCGATTATTTAGGCAGGGACGTTCAAATGATTCCGCACGTTACCGGCGAGGTCAAGCTGAAACTTCGCCAGCTCGCGATGCAGGAGCAAGCAGATATTGTATTTGTCGAAATCGGCGGGACCGTCGGTGACCTCGAAAACGCATACTTCATCGAGGCAATCCGCCAGCTCGCCTACGAAGAAGGCCCCAACAGCAGCTGCTTCGTGGCACTAACATACATACTCGAACCGCAAACGCTCGGCGAGCAAAAATCAAAGGCGGCTCAGTTAGGAATAAAACAGCTTATGCAGTGCGGCATTCAGCCGGACATCATCGCCTGTAGGGCAACTAACCCGGTCAGCGAAAAGGTCCGGCAGAAAATCAGCGTATACAGCAACGTTCCATTCGAGAGAGTAGTCAGCGTTCCGGACACAGCGAGTATCTATAAGATTCCCGCTATGCTCAGAGAAGCGGGTCTGGATTTTGCGGTCCTGCGGCTGCTCAAAATCGAAGACAGAATCAACCTCCGCGATGAACGCAGGGCTTGGGCGAAGTGGTGCGACTTCACCGACAAAATCGACTCTGCTAATCGCCGCATCACTATAGGCATAACCGGCAAATATACCTCCGTCCGCGACAGCTACGCCTCAATAATCAATGCTCTCGAACACGCCGGCCTCGCACTCGGCTGCAACGTCGGTATCAAGTGGATTGAAACCACCGGCATAACCGACGCCAATGCTGCGGAGCATCTGGCGGACGTTGACGGCATCATTGTCCCCGGCGGATTCGGCACCCGCGGAGCTGAAGGCAAAATCGCCTGTGCAAAATACGCGAGAGAAAACAACCTGCCTTATCTGGGACTGTGTTTCGGCTTCCAAATGGCCGTTCTGGAATTTGCCCGCAATGTGTGCGGCCTGAAAAACGCAAACAGCACCGAGACTGAGCCGGGCTGCGCCGAGCCCGTAATCGACATACTGCCGGAACAGAAAAAAATAGAAGGCCTCGGCGGAAACATGCGATTAGGCGCAAGTGTTATTCAGCTAAAACCAAAAACACTCGCGTGGAAGCTCTTTGACAGAGCAGGTTCGGTTAGAATGCGGTTCAGACATCGCTACGAGGTCGACCCGCGTTACATCGAGACTCTGGAAAAAGCCGGGTTAGTATTCTCCGGTAAAGCCCCCAATCAACCGATTATGCAGATTTTTGAGCTGCCAAGCCATCCATTTTTTATGGGCACGCAGTCCCATCCCTGCCTGACCTCCCGGCCGTTGAGACCATCGCCTATGTTTTTAGGACTCGTTGCTGCCGCGATGCAAAGACATTACCCCGATGACAAATTACCCGACTGCGTAAAAGCCGTCCGGAAAGCGTGCAACCAAACCAGTTAATTATGGAGTTAAAGACTGAGGCTCTGCAGGAGACTCGCTCTTTTTCAACTCCTGCTCAAGTTTGCTTACCTGGGCTTTAAGCTCCCCTACCTTGGCCCTGAGCTCGTCATTTTCCTGCTTTATCTGCTCGGTTGCCTGCCTAAAAATCTCCATCGCTGTACTTGTACGGGCATCAACCGCCTTGTCAAACCTCTTTTCCAGAACCTCTTTCCTCTGCTGACATTCTCCCAGTAATTTATTTTGCTCTTCGCATTTCTTTTCTTGCTGAGCCAGTTGCTCTTCGCATTTCTTTTCTTGCTGAGCCCGCTGGTCTTCGATTTTCTTTTCCTGCTGAGCTATCTGCTCTTTTAATTGTCTGTTTTCATAGGCTATAAGTTTACTTTTTTTCACAGTCGCGAGGTTCTGTTCTTCACAACCTGCGAACAATATAGCAATCAAACAGCTGCCAACCGCCAAAACAAACTCTTTCCGGACCATCCTTTCCATTTTGCTATCCTTTCAAACAACGCCCTTTTTGTCGGGCCGAAAAAATCTGATTGTTACTATAACAACATCGGTTTTACAATCAAGGTAACGTCCTATTCAAAAAGTACTTTCAGCTTTTCTTTCTCAGCCGGCTCGATTCGATTCTGGTCCGTCCACACCGCCAGTTCCAGACTTTTTCTGCACCGACAATCCTCGCAGACAAGCTGACGTCCACTTGTCAGAATTGCTTTGACAAGCTCCATACAGTTATCGGTCGCCGTTTGGAGATTTGCCATAATTTCCTTCAGCAATGTTTGCTTGTTTTCCTGCTGGCTGTGCGGGCGCCAGCAGTCATAGTCACTGACAAGCGCGACCAGCGCATAACACATTTGTGCTTCTCTGGCCAATTTTGCTTCCGGCATAGCCGTCATACCAATCAAGTCACCGCCCCACGCCCGATGCATAAGCGATTCAGCCTGCGTAGAAAACTGCGGGCCCTCCATACAGACATACGTCCCACTAGAGTGCACTTTCACGTCGGTTTGGCTGGCGGCTTCCAAAAGCACGTCTCGAAGCCGGCCGCAAACAGGTTCAGCCATTTCACAGTGCACCGCTGCAAAGCCCCGGAAGAAGGTGTTCTGCCGACCGAACGTCTTATCAATAAACTGCTCAACGATAACCAAATCCCCCGGCGCCATCCGCTCACGAAGCGACCCGACTGCGCCGGTAGCTATTACGGTGTGAACGCCGAGCTTTTTAAGGGCGAAAATATTTGCCGCGAACGGCACCTCGCTCGGAGAGAGTTTGTGTCCCTGGCCGTGACGACTCAGAAACGCAATTTTGTTTTCGGCCAATCGACCCACCATAATTTTGGCGCTCGGCCTGCCAAACGGCGTCTCTACCTCACAAAATTCGCCCTGCACTATATTCTCCGCCAGGGCATCACCAAGCCCCGTGCCGCCTATTATGCCTACCAATTTACCAGCCATTTATTACCACTCCTTTTAATAAATATGGGCTATACTACAGACCATCAACAGCTTTTACAAGCTGTAAAGGCGTATTTTGAGCGGGTGAGTACCATTCTTCAAGGCGCTGCAGTTGGATTCCACACGCGAAGATGGTGAAGTAGTGATTGATTTGTCCGCCGCTAAAGTTACTCCCAGCAGAATTCCGGCGGCTCGATATTACAATCGAGCCACTGCATGGCCAGCGTGGAAAAATCGTTGATGTCGACCACACAATCGCCATTCAAGTCGCCAACAAGATAGCCGCCGCAGAGCCACAACCAGTGCAGGTCATTTGCAAGATTGCGATAGTCTCGCCACGCAACGGTACCATTGCTGATGACAGGCTCTATCTGATTTCCATTGGCTGTCGAAATAACAAACTCGGCAGCGGTTGACACATCATAGCCGTAAATATCCCACTGGCCTCCGCGCTTATCCTGCCAGACAACGATATTGCCGCTGACGTCGTAATTGGCGACCTCTCCACTTGCAATGAAAAACTCTGTGTCCGTAGCAAGGTCGTAACCATAAATTGCGAGGTTGGCATCGCGATGGTCCTCCCAGACCACAATACTGCCGCTGATAACAGGCCGCTTCTGGTCCCCGTTGGCGTCACAGATGACAAACTCAATCGGCTCAGCCGGGTTAGTTATGTCCGCACCGTAAATATCATAATCACTGCCCCGCTTGTCCCTCCATACCACGATGTTCCCGCTGACGGTCGGCTGCTGGGCAGAGCCTTCTGTGCATATCGGAAATTCGGTGTGAGTCGAAAGATTGTAGCCGTAGATATCGTGTTTTGAGTTGCGGTAATCATCCCACACAACGATATCACCATCGATGGCAGGGGTCATCTGCCCTTTGGCGGCTGCACAGACGATAAATTCGTGATGAGCTGGATTAGAAATATCCACACCGTAAATATCTGTTCCGCTGGCGCCATAGTTGCGGTAATCACGCCAGACAACGACGTGGCCGCTTATAGCAGGCTCTCTCTGAATCTTTACATTGGTACAAATCGCAAACTCATTCCCATCAGATAGATTATAGCCGTAAATGTCATCACTTTCCTCCCAGACGAACACGTCTCCCGAAAGGTCATGCGTATCAATATTTGTGGCTTCATTCTTGTGAAATTCCTGTGAACTTTCGTGGCAAAGCCAATTGGCCGCCATCAGGGCAAAGTCAGCAAAATTGACTCGGCAGTCGCCATTGAGGTCGCTGGCAATCTCACCGGTGCAGTAGTTCGAATCCACTATATTCGCGGTATAGATAATGATAGGGCTGTTTGGTCCTATGGGAACATCCTGCATCATGCCCAGTTCTGGGAAGTTGACCTCGCCGGTCGGCTCATTGGCAATTCTCTCAACGACGTCCATACCGTCCACGACCTGTCCAAATACACAGTACCCTACATCAGTGGGACTTTGCCAATCGAGGAAAAGGTTGTCCACCTGGTTTATGAAGAACTGTGAGGTAGCTGAGTTCGGCGCCGCCGTCCTTGCCATTGCAATCGTGCCGCGAAGGTTGCTCAGGCCGTTATAGCTTTCGTTGATTATCGGGTCACAGGGGTCCCGCGAATAATGATTCGGGTCGAAACCGCCGCCCTGAATCATAAAGCCCGATATTACCCTGTGAAAGATTAAGCCGTCATAGAAGCCCGACTCCACATACATCAGGAAATTCTCCACTGTTACCGGCGCCTCATCCGGGAAAAGTGCAATAAAAATATCCCCGACGTTTGTTTCGAGTTCTACTGTGATTGTGCCGGCTCGGCACGGAATGACTAACAGCAAACACAAAACTGCAAAAAAAGCCGGTTTTCTCATTTCAACACCCCATCCGAATTACCATCGCAAGTCTTCCGCCCACCCGGATTAGCTGTCAACGTATCTTACCAAAAAACCTTATCGATTTCAAGCGAAAACAGCTCCTATCGGTGCCTTACTCGCCTTCGCGTAGCGCTTCGGCATAGCAAGGTCAGATATCCAGGATTACATCCGATAATACCCATCCGGAGCCACCATTTGTAAGGGTGACACTCACCCTGCCAAACCTTTATGTAGGAAATGCAAAAACATATTCCTAAAATTCGGCTGTCCAGTGTGGTATAATTACCAGTCATGAACTACCCCGACGAGATAAAATCCAGGGCTTTACAGTTAGGGTTCGATCTTGCGGGTATAACCGATGCTTCACCGATAAGCCGGCAGCAGGTCGAGCTGCTTTCCAGCTGGCTCACTCGCGGCCATGCCGGCGAAATGAACTTTATGCACCAAAATTTCAAAATGCGAATCGACCCAGCTCGGCATCTGCAAAATGCTCAATCGGTCATCTGCGTGGCACTCAACTATCATCCAGCCAGCTCTTGTCCATCACCAGCTTCATCCAAAAGTCCCCGCGGCATCGTCGCAGACTACGCCCTCTATGAAGATTACCATCAGTTTATAAGAAAAAAGCTGCGCGACTTGGCTGTCTTTATCAGCACACTTGCCGGCACAGGCTTTAAGTTCAAAATCTGTGTTGACTCAAGCCCGCTTGCCGAAAGGGCCTTGGCAGCCCGCGCAGGCTTAGGCTTCTTCGGTAAAAACCATATGCTCATCAACCCCATCCTCGGCCCGCAGCTATTCCTGGCTGAAATAATCACCAACCTCGAACTTCAAACCGACAAACCAATCCCAGCCGGTTGTTCAAATTGTAATAGTTGCCTCTCCGCCTGTCCAATGGGCGCACTGCAACCCGACGGCTTCCTCGATGCTGCCTGGTGTATCAACTATCTGACGATAGAATATGAAGGCCAAATACCAAATGTTTACGCCTGCAAAATCGCTAATCACCTCGTCGGCTGTGATGAATGCATTCACGCCTGCCCCTATTACCAAAAAGCCCCGCCCTGTCAAAACAGCGACTTTAAATTCCACCCCGACAGAGCACATCTCGATTTGCAGCAACTTTTGAGTATGAGCCAGGCCGATTTTGATACAAAATTTGCCGATTCTCCTCTTATGCGTGTAGGTCTGGAACGACTAAAAAGAAATGCCCATATCTGCCTTAGTAATATAACAAACCGTCCATTTTATGGTGAGCCTGTCGAATCCATGTGACACCGCTTTCAAATTGTATTTTTTGGCCTTCCCTAAAAATATCTCTACGAAGAATGAGGCTAACCTTGTTTTTTCTCTGTGCCGTTTCGGAAAGTAGGAAAGCAAATTTATGGGGTTGTAATCTGCGTGCCTTTTGCTTGTGTAAATGGGCCTGTCACGTTTCCTTGATAAATTTTTAGTTGCATAACTTATTGTTCTTTAATAAATTTTAATTTACGCTTTTCAAAAAACTCGTAAAGGTCTATGGATTTAACACTATAATGCAAAGCAACCATCGGTATTCTATTAGGAAGGTCTTTTCTTTCTTGGGTAATAATAGTGGCACCTTCTGATTTAGCCAAAGCAATCAGGAAGGGGTCAGCATCAGGTTCGCCTGTTTGTAATTTCTTCTTGTCAAGTAAATCTGGAAAATCTTTTGCGACGCCTTTAGCAAGTTTAAATATTTCTTGATTGGTTGGAATAAAGAAGCGTTTTTTATGCGATATTGCCCATTTCTTTAGTCGGTCGTCTTTACCCAAATATTTCATTATCTCTTCATACACAACCATTGTGGAAAAGATATTTTTCTGTTTAATAAGGGATTCTATCTCATCCCAGATGGCCTGGTAGGCCGGTTTATCAGGAGGATGATATGCCATCAGGGTTATCAAAACATTGTTATCGACAGCATAACTATCCCCGAAGGGGAGTTTCATAACTTATATCGCCTCTTTAACTTTGGGTATCTTATCAGATGTTACGCCCAGATAATCGGCCACCCTCATCTCATCAATCTTTTTGTGTTCATAAGCGTCAAAAACCATAGAAGTGTATTTTTTACCCCGCTCTTGGAGGCAAATCTTGATTTCGGTTTTTTTATCCTTTCTGCCGAATGGTTTTTTATATTTACTTTTCCATTCCTTGTGCTTTTTGAGATAATATTCTCTGGTGGTTAAATCTAAAATCCATAATCGTCTTAAGATAACTTCTTTGCTAACACAGAAATCTTGCGCAATACCTCTCAGAAAATTCTCAGGCCATTCTCTTACCCTCACGTTTGTTTTTACAATAGAGTGATTTAACAACTTATCTTTCGGTACCAGAAATGCTCCGGCAAAGTGGTTACAGAATCTTTCGTGTGATACATCCGACTCCAAATCACAGATACCGCCCTCCCGTAAGAGTAAATGCGCCAACTCATGGAAGAGCGTAAAAATCTTGGCTGATGTTTCGTCGGACCTTCTCAGGACAATCGCTGGGGCGTCCTCATCAATTAAAGAAAACCCCCTTATTTCCTTGTTCATTGTAATGCTAATCTGAAATACTAATATCCCGTTGTTTTCTAATATTTTTATCCACTCATCCAAAGCAGCCTCTTTAGTAAAAGAGACGCGACTGGGGAATCCTTTGATTCCAAATTGCATCCTCACCTTTTCTGCCAGTATTTCCGGATTGTCGGATGGATTTGCCCTTATGGATATTTTCTTGCTCTCTTCACCTGATTCTTTAATTAACTCAATGGCAGAGTATTGAAAACGCCTGGCTTTTCGGATAGCTAAATGTGTTTTGGGCTTGAGCGACTGTTTCTCCTCAGATGGAAGTGTCCGAAAATCCTTGGGAAAAGGAGGTTCCTTGGGTGGAGCAGGTAGTAAAAATGCGCTTAGAGGTCTTTTGTAGATCTTCGACAACTTTTCAATCTGAGCAAAGGTGGGTTTTGCAGCACTCCCTTTTGTCTCCCATCCTTTTATAGCGTTTATCGTTATCCCGCTTATCTTCTTGACGACCTCATCTACACTCATCCCAATACTTTCTCTTGCCCATATGAGTACGGCGGGTTCTACCGAAACACTAAATAATTTACCGGGCATAGCCATTCTCCTATTTACAACTTTTGCAATTATCTATGTCTTCGCGGGATAAACGACTTACATCCTTCTAAGATAGTGCTAATCCATGCCTATTTTCTATCACTTCCATCTTTTTGTCAAAACTTACTTTGCCCTTCACAGCCAGACTCTCTGCGCAGTCTGCATCCAAAAAATCTCTGTTAACTTAGGCAGCCTGTAGCTGATTTCTCTATGAACTACGAACTAAAAATTCTCTGTGAAATCTGTGTTCTCTGTGGCTGATTAAAAATCAATCAAATGCGCAGGGGGGTACTTCAATCACTGTCCAAAACGCACCAATTTCTTGCAATTTTTGCGAATTTTTTGTTATTTTTTGAAATTTTTACGAATTTTTTACAATTTTTTACAATTTTTTCTTTCGACTTGCGCGTTTGATGCGAATTTTATCTTGCCTGCTTTGCCTAATCGTTACATCTTAACGCACCAACCCCCATTTTTACCCCCAAAACCCACCCCCCAAAATCACCCCTTTTTTTAAATTCTGGATACCTCAAGTCTTAAACATCAGCGGGTCAGCTCGACAATTTCGGTAAATTTGACCAGCACATCTCCGGTCTGCTGACGCGTCTCAACTGTGCCTGTAATGCCGACCTGCTTGCCGGCAAATTTACTCAAATCCATTTGTGCCATGGGCCCATCCGCAACAGCGTAGCACAGGCAATTGCCGGTGCTGTCGACGATGCGATAGTACGTCTGATGCTGCATCTGCGGGTCGTAAACACTTGAAATTTGAAACAGGCCTACGGCGGTATATTTGCCGAGGTCCGGCACCTGAGCCAGCTTTGCGGCTTGCGCCTGGTCTATCCGCTCCCTAACCTGCTCCAACTGTGCATCCTGGAGGCGAACCGCTTTTTCCACCTCAGAAGCCAATTCGTACCGCTGTATCTGCTTTAGCGCGAATTGAGCGTACCGAGCAGCTTTGCCCGCATCGTTGTTGTCGGCGATAGCCGAAAGCGCCTCGCTTACAGCAACATAATTCTGCTCTGCAGCAGGCTTGGCCAGTTCGGCTTTGATTTGCCCCTGCAAAACATAATATTCTTTCAGCTTTTCTGTCTCGACAGGATTTTCTTTCGGGACGGGAGCTGCCTGCTCGGTGGCAGGCTGCGGCTCAACAACTATCCCAGAACCCTCAGCCGATCCCAACGGCTGAGTATAGTCGGTAAGCACCCACAGATAGGCACCTGTTGGCGGAACAATTTTGTAATAGTCCGCTTCCTCTATACCGGTCAATTCGACCTTATCACCTTTACTGAGATGCAACTGCATGGCATCACAGTGGATAGGCTCTCTATATTCGCTGCCAGCATAAACACGAACACTATCACCGGCAACCGTTCCGATACTCGGGTTGTTCTGGTCGACAGCAACATACTGCTTCGACACCCAGGAAAAGCTGCCTGACGGCGGAACAATGTGCGACCAGCCGAATTTAGTAGCTACAACCGTAACTCTATCGGTCGCGTTTACCTTGCCACACGGGTAATAGTTCGTACCAGGGCCGCAGCGCACATACACACCGTCACTGGTAATCTGCGCAATATAAGGGAAGGCCAACCCGGCTGACGCACCTGTATCATTGGTATCGTTCGGCGAAGTGACAACTTCTAAAGCAGGGCAAACCAGCGCTGTGAAAAGAACGACAGTGAAAACCATTAAGCAGTTTTTAAAGAATCGCATTTTTTCATCTCCCAAAAAGCGTGTCTTTATCTGAAAAATAAGCGAACGACCGAACGTTCTCTGGTTTTCCAAATTAGCAGCCAAGCCGGCAAATGTCAACTTTTTTATTACGCTGAATCAGAAATGAACCAACAGGAGTACACTTGTAGTCTGCAGGTGATTTCTCGCAAGCGCCGGGGGTATGCTTTGCCAATCACCGGCGATTTTGGTTTGACGGGCTCTTTCGGTTTAGTTAATCTGCACTCGCAAAAAAGGCTTTTTCCTAACTTATCAGAGCACTGAGGGAACATACGGTTAGTATATGAGCGATGGGCAGTGCAAAAAACGACATGTTGTCGTGATTGGAGCTGGTTTTACAGGATTAGCTGCAGCCTATGAGCTTGCACGCCGAGGCATTAAAGTTACCGTGCTTGAAAAGGACGACCAAATCGGCGGATTGGCGGGTAGCTTTAAAATAAACGGCTATCACATAGAAAAATTCTACCATCATTTTTTCAATAACGACAAATATGTCATCAAACTGGCGAAAGAGTTAGGCTGTGAGAATGAGCTTTTGCGGTGCGTAACAAAGACAGGGATTTACTTTGACCGCAGGTTTTTCAAATTATCTACGCCGATGGACGTTCTGCGATTTAAGCCGCTTAGCCTGCTGAACCGTATTCGGCTCGGCCTGCTGATTTTACGGGCACGAAGAGTTAAAGACTGGAAGCATCTGGACACGATAACCGCTGAGCAGTGGTTACTAAAACTGTGCGGTGCTGAGGCTTACAAAATAGTATGGGAACCTCTTCTGCGAGGCAAATTTGGGCCTTACGCTTCGCAGGTCTCCGCGGCGTGGTTCTGGAACAAACTTATCCTTCGCGGCGGAAGTCGCAGTAAAACCGGCGCCGAGATGCTCGTATATTACCACGGTGGATTCGGCGCTTTCGCAGAGACAATCGCGGCACAGATTAGAGCGGCCGGCAGTAAGATTCAAACCGGCACCAATGCCGACGGCCTGGTCGTTGAGGATGGCTGCATCAAAGCAGTTAAAACATCCAACGGCACAATCGATGCTGACGCAGTGATAGCGACACCGGCCCTGCCGATTATCGCGGAATTGGTTGAGCCCTATGTCTGCGATGAATACGCCTCCGGACTTCGAAAAGTAAAATACCTGGCTAATATGTGCCTGGTGCTGGAACTTTCGCATAATCTGTCCGACATTTACTGGCTCAATGTAAATGATGCGGGGTTTCCTTTCGTGGGCGTAATAGAGCACACGAATTTTCAGTCTACAGAAAGCTGCGGCGGCAAACATATCGTCTATCTTTCGAAATATCTTTTGCAGACAGACGAACCATATGAAATGAGCAAAGAGCAGGTGTTCGAACGTGCACTGTCGCACATCAAACGGATGTTTCCGAAATTTGACGGCTCGTGGGTCCTGGGCTACCACATATGGAAAGCCCCACATGCACAGCCTTTCGTAGGGCGCAACTACAGCAGCCTTATTCCAGCAAACCAGACACCTATAAAGGGATTTTATACAGCGACGATGGCGCAGGTTTATCCGCAAGACAGGGGTATCAACTACGCCGTTCGCGACGGGCGAAGCATTGGCCAATCAGTGGCTAAAGTCTTTGAAAGTGAAACCGCAAAGTGACCGGTGGCCGGGGCATTACTTCTTACACAACCAAGGGGTTCACGCAATAAATATAAACAAGCGGCTCAGTTCCCGTGTTTTTGATGTTGTGAATTGTCTGCGGCGGTATATACGCAATCCTACCCTCACCTACCTCAAAAGAATCTTCCTCTTCGCCGACCAGCAGCAATCCTTTGCCTGAGAGGAAGATTAGCATTTCCTCTCTGTCATTTGTGCTGTGTTGGCCGCAGCTTTCGCCCGACTGCAAGCAGACCCTGCCCGAGCGCATCCCAGACGTTTGCGGTCTGCCCTGGAGAAGTTTCTGGAACCGGGCTGCTGTTTCCAATTCGATAACGAGAATTTCTGCTGGCGGCATCGTAAAATCTCCATGAAATGTGAGCCGATTAAAAAGTGAGTTTGAAGTCCTTGCGATTCGGGTCCGGCGGCACCTCCTCGATTTTAGTTTCTCTTATGTACCCGGCAAATGACTCCTTTATGTCCCGGATACAATCGTCTATTCCATCAGGGCGACCCTGAGCAACCATCTCAACACTGCCATCATTGCAATTGCGGACCCAGCCGGTCAGCTGACAACGATTGGCTGCGCGAAAAGCGACAAAACGAAAACCCACGCCCTGAACGCGGCCGGTGAAAATTATATGTCTGGCTGTATCCGTCATTTCGTTGCTTATGATAATATGTAACGGTTTTCATTACAATCTGCCCCCGTGCTTTCTTGCGAAAGCAAGAACGGGGGCGAAATAAATTAGGGTTCACCCCGCGGCAAAAGTCAAGTATAATCCGTTCAGCTTATAAACCGGTTGATTGTTATGGCAAAAAAAACAAAAGAACAAATTGAACGAGACGAGCAGATTTATCAGCTCAGCACGCTTGCAGCAGGTAAGTTTTCGCTTCAGGAGGTGCTTGATAAGCTGGCCGAAGCTGCTGTCAGGATTACCGGCGTCAAGGCCTGCTCAATTCGGCTGCTCGACGAGGAGGCAGGCGATTTGAAGATGCGAAGCACCTACGGATTGAGCGAAGAATATCGCAACAAGGGCGTGGTCACAAAGGACGACCCCGTTATCAAGGCGGCCTTTGCCGGCGAAGCAGTAGTGCTCGATGATATGCGCGACGATGACAGAGTCTCGTTCAAGGAGGCCACAATAAAGGAAGAATTGGTTAGTCAGCTTACTGTCGCAATGAAGTTCAGAGATAAACCGATAGGCGCTTTGCGTCTTTATAGCGGAAGGCTGGTGCATTTTAACGACGGTGACATCGAGCTTGCAAGAGCAATCAGCTCACAGTGTGCAGTCGCAATAACCAATGCCAGGCTCTATGCAGAAGCGCTCGAAGGTGCACGCATAGCCGAGCAACTTCGACTTGCCGGAGTCATTCAGCGAAGAATGATTCCGGAAAAGGCACCGCAAATAGCAGGTCTGGATATCGCGGCTACCTATATTCCGTGCTTCGATGTCGGCGGCGACCTTTATGACTTTTTCCAGATAGACCAAAGCCGAATCGCGATTGCGATTGCCGACGTGATAGGTAAAGGAATCCCCGCTGCGATTATGACAAGTATGTTCCGCGGTGCGGTGCGGGCCTACGCTGAGACAGGATACGGCCCAAAAGCCATCCATAAAATTATTAATAAGCTCAACAAAACGGCGTGCGCCGATTGCAGGGACGGAGAGTTCGTTTCGCTGTTTTACGCTGTTATTGATGTCGAGGACAAAACTTTAACCTATTGTAACTGCGGACACGAGCCGACCGTGCTGATAAGAAAAGAATCCATCACAGACCTCGAAAAGGGCGGACTCGTACTCGGAGTCGAACAGAACGCCCAATACGAAATTGAAACCATCGAGCTTAAAGGCGGTGATTGTCTGCTGTTCTACACCGACGGCTTGATTGACGCAGCCAACTTTGACGGCCAACTCTGGGGAAGAGATAGAATGCTCAACGCGGCGAAAAAATTCAGCACCGCCCCGGCTGAACAGATGGTTAAAAACATACTTGCCGAGAGAAGAAAGTTCGTTGGACTCGCCAGGCAGATTGACGACACAAGCCTCGTTGTCGCCAAGGTCTGAAGAAAAGCGGAACCCAAATGCAGCGATGGCAACTGGTTTTTTAGATGGCTAATCTGATAATTACAATTGACGGCCCAGCAGGAAGCGGCAAAAGCACGGCAGCGCAACTCTTGGCTCAGAAATTAGGTGCGAGTTTTCTCGATACCGGCGCAATGTATCGCGCAGTTACGTTAGCGGTGATGCAGGCCGGCGTCGATATAAACAATGAACAAAAACTGTTGAACGTCCTGGAAAACAGACAGTTCGAATTCTTCCCCAAAGCAGGTGAAATGGGCGCTTCCATAGACGGCGTCGACGTCACCAGGCAGATACGCAGTGCCGAGGTCACCGCCAACGCCAGATACATTGCATCGGCGGCAAAGATTCGTGAGAAGTTAGTTCAAATGCAAAGACAGTTCGCAGCAGGCGAAGAAAAAATCGTTACCGAAGGAAGAGACCAGGGAACAGTGGCATTTGCCGATGCGGATATAAAATTTTTCCTGACCGCCGACGCCGCCGAACGGGCAAGAAGAAGACAAGCCCAGCTGAGAACCAAAAAAAGCAGTGAAAGTCTGAAAGAGATACAAAAAGCCATCGAAGCAAGAGACAAAAGCGACCGCAGCAGGCTGGTAGGACCATTGACAGCTGCCGGTGACGCTATCATTGTCGATACCACCAACTTGACTATAGAACAGGTCGTGGAAAAACTTCTCGGCTATGTGAAAGAAAAATGCTCAGGAAAGCTCTGAAAAAAGCGTGGTTCTGGTATGCGCGATGGGTCTGCAAGCTCTTTTGCATTTTGTTTTTTCATCTGCGTAGCTACGGGCTTCAAAACGTGCCGGCTGGAGGTGCGCTTGTACTCGTCAGCAATCACCAAAGTTTTCTCGACCCGATATTTTGCGGAATACCTCTGAAGAGACATCTGCATTTCCTTGCCCGCGACACGCTGTTTACCAACCGATTTTTCACAGGGATACTTTCTTCGGTCAATACAATACCGCTCAGGCAGGACGAGGCGGATTTGTCCGCAATGAGGAAGGTCATCGCCAAACTCAAAGAAGGCTGCGGTGTTTGCCTTTTTCCGGAAGGCACCCGCACATCAGACGGAAAAATTACACCTCTTAAGCCCGGCGTAGGCATTCTGTGCAGGCGAGGCCAGGCTGCAATCGTGCCGGTGCTCATTGATGGTGCCTTTGAGTGTTGGCCAAGACATAAGAAGATATTTTCGCCCGGAAGTAAAATTTCAGTTTGTTACGGCAAAACCATAACAGCCCAACAGGTGCAGGAAATGGATGACAGACAACTGGCCGAGCACCTCACCCAGACACTTCGCCGGATGCAAAACGACTGCCGATTAAAGCACGGCAAAAAGCCGTATGACTACTAACAAGCGACTATTCAGGCAAACGTCTGTTCACCGCCTATAGGAGCGAACTGTCAAGTTGGCGTGGCTGGCCTATTCTTTATGCCAAAATTTGCACAGCCAACGGCAAAACCGCAAGACACACATCCTGGGATGCGCAATTTTGCAATCTTTAACCATCTATAATAAAAGCAGTTACAAACAGCTGACCCAAGTAAACTTCTGTACAAACAAAAACTGGTATCTGCTTTGCTAATTTGTTATAAATTAGGCACAGCATTAAGAACCGAACGTTTCCAAAGCAAATAGGAGAGGCAATTATGGCAGTAAAAGAATTGGCATTTGAATCCGATGCACGAGCCAAGCTGCTGGCGGGCGTGGAAAAACTCGCGGCGGCCGTCAAATCAACGCTCGGGCCCAGAGGCAGAAACGCCATCATCGATAAAGGCTGGGGCGGTCCGCTCGTAACCAAGGACGGCGTAACCGTGGCCGAGGAAATCGAGCTAATTGACAAAAACGAAAACCTCGGCGCAAAGTTAGTGAAGGAGGCAGCAAGCAAAACCTCAAAAGTCGCCGGCGACGGAACGACAACCGCCACGGTGCTCACCGAAGCAATGTTCAAGGGAGCTTACCGGAACCTCGCAGCAGGCTCGGACGCCATGGCGCTGGCACGCGGTATGAAAGCCGCAGCAAAAGCAGTAACCGACAAACTCACCTCGCTCGCAAAGCCTATCGACATTACTAAAGCCGACGACATAATCAACATAGCTTCAGTCTCGGCCAACAATGACAGAGAAATCGGCGGGATTATGGCCAAGGCCTTCCGGCAGGTCGGCAAAGACGGCGTCATCACCGTCGAAGAAGGCAAAAGCCTCGAAACCACCATTGACTTCGTCGAAGGTATGCAGTTCGACCGCGGTTACCTCTCGCCATACTTTGTGACCAACGCCGAGAATATGCTCTGCGAGCTGGAAAAACCATACATACTCGTGCATGAGGAGAAAATCAGTAGCGTCGCAAGACTCGTGCCGCTGCTTGAAAAGGTCGCAAAAAGCAAAAAGCCCCTGCTGATTATTGCAGAAGACATTGAGAGTGAGGTACTGGCTACACTGGTAGTGAACAAACTAAAAGGTGTTCTGCAAATCGCAGCCGTCAAAGCGCCCGGTTACGGCGACCGCAGAAAAGCAATGCTGGGCGACATCGCAGCGCTGACAGGCGCCGAGGCAATCCTCAAGGATTTGGGAATCGAGCTGGAAAACATCAGTATCAAACAGCTCGGCCAGGCCAAAAAGGTAACCATCGACAATGATAACACAATTATTGTCGAAGGCGCCGGCAGCAAGGATGCCATCAGAGGCAGAATCAAGCAAATACAAGGCGAAATTGAGACCACAACCAGCGACTACGACCGCGAGAAGCTGCAGGAACGTTTGGCCAAACTTACCGGCGGCGTCGCTCAAATCAACGTTGGCGCTGCCAGTGAAGTTCAAATGAAAGAAATAAAAGCCCGCATCGAAGATGCACTGCACGCCACAAGGGCAGCCATCGAAGAAGGAATCGTCCCAGGTGGAGGCGTGGCACTTATCCGCTGCATCGACGCAGTCCACCAGTTAAAACTCGAAGGAGACGAAAAGACTGGTGCCGACATCGTTGCAAAAGCACTTACGATGCCCTGTTATTACATCGCCGCCAACGCCGGCGCAATCCCCAACATCGTAGTTAATAAAGTTCAAGAGGGTAAAGGAGGCTTCGGCTACAACGCCGATACGGACAAATACGAAGACCTTCTTAAATCCGGCGTCATCGACCCTGCCAAGGTAACAAGAATCGCCCTCGAAAACGCCGTTAGCATAGCCGCTCTGCTGCTGACTACCGACTGCCTTGTTACCGAAAAGCCAAAGAAAAAAGAGGAAATGCCACACGGGATGGGCGGCGGCTACGGCGGAATGGGCGGTGGTTACGGCGGAATGGGCGAAGACATGGATATGATGTGAGATAAAAATTAAAAAGGTTAACTGGTGACTGGTTAAATAGTTACCAATTACCAGTTACCAATCACCAATCTAAGGAGGCAGTTATGAAACTTAGACCTTTAGAAGATAGAGTTGTCATAAAACAATCGGATGCCGAAGAAAAGACCACCGGCGGCATCATTCTGCCCGACACGGCAAAAGAAAAACCCCATATCGGCAAGGTCATAGCAACCGGGCCGGGTAAAGTGCTCGACAACGGCACCCTAAGCAAAATGAACGTAAAGAAAAATGACAGGGTTATCTACGCCAAATATATGGGAAATGAAGTGGAAATCGACGGCGAAAAATACGTGATTCTGCAGGAAAGCGACATCCTCGGAATCGTTGAAGAATAAAACCCGAAAAACATAAGACAAAAACCAACAGATGAATAACTGTAAATAGTAAGAGGTAATAAAAATGGCAAAACAATTGATGTTTGACAATAACGCACGGACGCATCTAAAAGAAGGCCTGGCACAATTAGCTGCTGCGGTAAAGGTAACGCTGGGCCCGACCGGCAGAAATGTCATACTGCACAAAAGCTGGGGCTCGCCGAAAGTGACAAAGGACGGCGTCTCGGTCAGCAAGGAAATCGAGCTGCCTGAGCCGTTCAAAAATATGGGGGCAAAGATGGTCAACCAGGCCGCCACCAAAACTTCGGATATTGTGGGCGATGGAACAACTACATCCACCGTCCTGGCTGAAGCCATCTACACCGAAGGTCTAAAACACGTAACCGCCGGCGCAAACCCTATGGCCATTCAGCGTGGAATAAACAAAGCTACTGAGATTGTAACAAACTACATCAAATCCGTCAGTGTGCCTGTTAAAGGTCACGGCGACATCGCGAAGGTGGCAACCATCAGCGCCAACAACGACCCAAAGGTCGGCGAAATCTTGGCCAAGGCCTTCGACGAGGTAGGTGAAGAGGGCGTCATCGAAATCGAAGAAGGCAAGGCGATGGAAAACGAGCTCACCGTCGTCGAAGGTATGCAATTTGATAAAGGTTACATATCGCCGTACTTTATGACCAACGCTGAGACCCTCGAAGCCGTACTTGAAGAAGCCTATATCCTGCTTTATGAGAAGAAAATATCAAACGTTCGTGAAATCTTACCGCTTCTCGAAAAGATTGCCCATGTAGGAAGGCCCTTATTAATCGTCGCAGAAGATGTCGAAGGCGAGACCCTTGCTGCACTTGTAATCAACCGACTGCAGGGTGTGCTGAAAGTTTGCGCAACCAAAGCGCCCGGCTTCGGCGACAGGCGAAAAGCAATGCTGGCGGATATGGCTGTTTTGACCGGCGGGCAGGTGATTACAGAAGACCTGGGCATCAAGCTCGAAGGTATCGAGCTTTCCCAGCTCGGCCAGGCCAAAAAAATCGTCGTGGAGAAGGAAACAACCACAATAATCGAAGGCGCCGGCAATAAAAAGAATATCAACGCCCGCTGCGACCAAATCCGCAAACAAATCGAAAAGACAACCAGCGATTACGACCGTGAAAAACTGCAGGAGCGCCTGGCAAAACTGACCGGCGGCGTCGCCATCATCAAGGCCGGTGCTGCAACTGAAACGGAGATGAAGGAGCGCAAGGACCTGCTCGATGATGCTCTGCACGCCACAAAAGCTGCGAACAAAGAAGGCGTCGTGCCGGGTGGCGGCATCATCTTCCTGCGGGCTATTGCCGAAGTTGAAAAAGCCAAGCAAAAAGCCAGAGGTGACGAAAAAATCGGCTTCGATATTATAAAAGATGCACTTAAGGCCCCAACAATGCAAATCGCAGACAACTCCGGCGACCACGGTGATGTCATCGTCGCACAACTGCTTGAAAAGCTCGAAAAAGACAATAACATCGGCTACGACGCCAACACAGGCCGGTTTGTGGATATGTTCAAAGCCGGCATTATCGACCCTGCAAAAGTTGCCAGGACCGCGCTTGAAACTGCCGCCTCAGTGGCAGGGTTAATGTTAACAACCAATGTACTGGTAACCGACCTTAAGGAAGAAGATAAAGACCAAGAGCCTATACCGGGCTCAGTTAGATAGGAAATTTCAAGTGCCTAAAGTTTGAAGTGCCTAAAGTTATGGATTATTTTTTTCACTTTTAGGCATTTTAGTTCACTTTAGGCACTTTAGCTCACTTTACGACATTATGGCCAAGCGGGATTATTATGAAGTTCTGGGCGTTGGCAAAAACGCCTCCGCCGATGAGATAAAACGCGCGTATCGGCGAATGGCAATCAAGTGTCATCCTGACAAGAACCCAAACGACAAAGAGGCTGAGACCAAATTCAAGGAGTGCGCCGAGGCATACGAGGTCCTCAGCGACACCGAGAAACGTCAGCGTTACGACCAGTTTGGCCATGAGGGTCTCCGCGGTATGGGTGTGCATGACTACAGCCATATGAAATGGCAGGACATCGGCAGCATATTCGAGGACATTTTTTCCGGCTTCGGAGGATTCAGCGACCTCTTTGGGATGGGCACAGGAATACACCGAACCGGCCCAACTCGCGGCTACGACCTGGAAACCTCCGTCGACCTGACATTGAACGACATTGCCAAAGGCACTGAAAAAACCATCGAATTCACCCGCCAGGACACCTGCCCCGAGTGCTCCGGCAGCGGCTGTGCACCGGGAACCACGCCGGGCCGATGCCCCGTCTGTAATGGAAACGGACAAGTCACAAGAGGCGGCGGCTTCTTCCAAATGGTCTCGACCTGCCCGCAATGCAGAGGAACCGGAGCGGTAATCACCAATCCTTGCAAAAAATGCAAAGGCACGGCAAGAATACCTAAAAAGAGAGCGGTCAACATTAAAATCCCGGCCGGCGTGCACGAAGGACAGGGTGTAAGAGTGGCAAACGAAGGTGAGCCCGGCCAAAAAGGCGGGCCGAAAGGGGACCTCTATTGCTACGTCAGAATAAAACCGCACGAATTTCTCCAGCGCGATGGGAACGACCTTATCGCTGTTGTCCCGATAAGCTTTACTCAGGCTGCGCTCGGCGCCACTATCGATGTGCCGAGCCTCAATGGCACAAAGTCGCTTAAAATCCCGGCTGGTGCACAATACGGAAGTATCTTCAGAATAAAAGGCCAAGGCCTGCCCGACATCCGGACAGGCCGAACCGGCGACCAGCTCGTACAAATCACCATCGAAACGCCGACGAAACTAAATGAAAAACAACAGGAATTACTGAGAGAATTCGCCAAAACCGAAAACAAAACCGTTTCGCCAAAGTCAACAAGCTTCTTCGAAAAACTAAAAAAACATTTTGGTAACAACGTATGAAACACAAAGACAAAGAAAAACCAAAGGAGCAAAAGCAGGCTGCACCACAAAAAGACGAGCTGCAGCAGCTCCACCAGCAGGTCGAAGACCTGATTAAGGAAAAAAACGAAATTTTTGAGAAGCTCCAGCGGGTTGCCGCTGATTACGAAAACTTCCAGAAGCGGTTCCCCAAACAAATTGACGACACCATCGCGTACAAAAAAGAAAAAATAATAAAAACACTGCTGCCGACTTTGGATAATTTCGAGCACACCCTCCAGAACGCACACTCAGCCGAAAACCTCAACGCCCTCATTGAGGGTATCCGAATTATTTACGAGCAGTTGCTCGATGCCCTCAAAGCCCATGGCGTAGAGCAGATAAATGCGTTAGGCCAAAAGTTCGACCCTGCCATGCATGAGGCAATGATGCAAAAAACCGAGGCTGGCCAGGAAGATGAAGCTGTGCTCGAAGAATTTCAAAAAGGATACAAACTCAACGGTCGAGTCATCCGGCCGAGCAGAGTCATTATCAACAAGCTGCAATCCGAACAAGACCAGCAAAAAGAAAAACCCGACACGGATGAGCAGGCAATTGACGAATCAACAGATACGGAGTGAGCATATGCCGACGTATGATTATCTCTGCGAAAACTGTGGATATGAATTCGAGCAGTTCCAGACTATAAAGGCACGGCCACTGCGCAGATGTCCCGCCTGCAAAAAAACCAGTCTCAAACGTCTCATCGGCGCCGGCTCGGGACTTATCTTCAAAGGCTCCGGTTTCTACACAACCGATTATAGAAGTGAAGACTACAAAAAACAGGCCAGGCAAGGCAAAGAAACCGCTACCGGCAAAACCGATACCAAAACCAAACCAAAAGCCGAGGATTCAAAACCCCCCGACAAAACAAAACCCAAAACAGAAAAGAAATCAACGTAGGCTACTTTACGAGTTTCGCAATTTGCTTGAATTGCGGGTGCTCCGCTGTTTTCAATAGCTCAAACAACACCATTTCAGTGCTGCTGAGACTTGCTCCCTCAGCCTCGATTCTTTCAAGACCAATCTGCTTGTTCTCCAGCGTCCTCGAAGAAACAGCATCTGCCACCACGTTCACTTCGTAACCTCTATTGCGCAAATCAACAGCCGTTTGATAGATACAGACGTGAGTTTCTATCCCGCACAACAGGACCTGCCGGCGGGCCAGTGAATTCAATTTGCTGATGAATCGCTCGTCGCCGCAGCAGCTAAAGCTTACCTTGTCTATCGGCTCTGTGTCGCTGAGCAGTTCTGCAATCTCAGGAACCGTCGGACCAAGAGCATCCGGACACTGTTGACACCATACGATGGGAATATCAAGAATTTTTGCGGATTTGATAAGGATTTGAATGTTCGAAAACATCGCCTCCCTGCCATACATCAACTGCGCCAGCTTGCCCTGGACATCAACGACCACCAGAGAGCACTTTTCAATATCAAGCATCCTCTTATTCGCTGCCTGTAACAACAATGGTCAGAAGCACTCGCTGTTCCGCTTCGGTCCCACTGACAAGCTTTGTAATTGGTCTTTCACGCGAAGTCAAAACCGGCTTCGGTATCGTTATCAAATCATCACCTTTGTTGCCAATCGCAGCAAACATCTCTTCACCGGGCAACTGCTTTCCTATCCTGTTGAAAGAGGCGATGTCCTTCGCGACTTTGATACAAGCCTCGGAGCCTTCCTGCTTGAGAATCTCGGCAATCTGGCTGGTCTTAACGTTATCCACCACCACCCTCTCACCACTCCGACCTGCCTCAACAAAAAGGGTCGCTGAATCGAACTTACCCCAAATACTGTCCAAATCACTCAAAAGTAGATTCACAGTCTCTCGGCTGCCGGCAACAATATACACACGCTCCACTTCATCTTGCCTGGAAAGACCGTTCTGCACGAGTCCGCAGTCTTCAATCGCCCTGCTGATAGAGGCATCCACCGCAGTCAAAGCCTTTGTCTTTAACTCAAGTCTGCCGCTGAATCCCCACAGGACCTCCTTTGCCACCTCAACTTGTCCGCCGGCAGGCGAGATTGGTTTTTCTCGCTCCGCCGAAGCACTACGCGAAGGCGAGCCGGCCTTAGTCGCCATTGGCTGCGCGGTTCTCTCAGGCTCGACTGCAATCTTTTTCACCGGCAGCTTCAAATCTTCTGTCACCATCGGCTGCTTCCTCGAGCCCTCAGGTCCCAAAATCGTATAAATCACCACACCTAAAACAGCCACCAGAGCGACTATCGCGGCCACGGAAAACACCTGCCGAATCATCAGGTGTCGGGCGCCCTTGCGATGCTCAAACTCCACAACCTCTGGAGCCTTCGGCGACTTCCCAAGCGATGTCTTTATTCCCTCCATTACCTCTGCTGGCGCCTCGGCGTATGGCAGTGAGCTAACCAATACTCTGCACTTCTCGAGCTCCCTCATCCGCTTTGCAACTTTCGCATCATGAGTTAAAAGACGCTGCACCTCTATCCGTTCACGCTCCGTCGCCTCCCCATCCAGAAAGCTATTTAATAGCTCATCTATATTCAGCTCTTCTTTCATTTCACTAATTCTCCCAAAATCTCTTTCAGATTGGCCCTGGCCCTGCTTAGTCTGCTCTTGACCGTACCCAGCTCAACCTTCAGCACCTCGCCAATCTGCTCGTAATTCATACCCTCAATATCCCGCAGAACAATTACCGCCCTCTGTGCATCGTCTAACTTATCCAGTGCTTTTAACACTATCGCGCACAACTCCTTATCTGCGGCAACCGTCGCCGGGTCAGGCGAATCATCATTATCCAAAATCGCCTTTAACGCTCCCTTTGCCTGCTCGTCTTCCTCGTCATTCTCAGCATCCAGCGACCTGAAAGCCAGCCTCGAACCCCGCTGGCAGTAATTCAAGGTCAGATTAACCGCTATCCTGAACGCCCACGTATAAAAGCTGCTTCTGCCCTCGAATTCACTTATGTTCTCTATTACTTTGACAAACGTCTCCTGCGTAAGTTCCGCAGCGTCGTCGGCATTCGTACAAATCCGCAATATCGTGTTATAAATCCGGCTGTGATACTTGGTTATCAGCCGCTCCATCGCCGCGGACTCGCCTCCTCGGCACTGCCTCACTAAGAAGCTATCCTCACTTGTTTGAGCCGTCTTTTGCTGCACTATCTTGCTCCTTATTTAGACCAACTTCGCCGCCTAAAGTTCCAAGAAATAGCCCAAAATCAGGGCCGATTTGCCCCTATAATCCCAGATTAACCTCCCGCGGTCAACCGAATTCAGCATCTCGTAAAAACGGTTAGCCCCCAACTTTATGTTGGGGGTCAAAAACTATGTGAGGAACGCTTTTTGTTTAGCCCCGTTGCTTGCGACGGGGGTTCTATTCTATTTTAAATCGTCTTGCCCGCCCCTTTTTTATAGGTTACAATATCTCTAATATTTCTAAGTTTTATTGGAAAAGTACCGGGGAATAGCAAAATGGCAGAGAAATTGCCTGCAATGCCAAATAGTATTGGTTGAAAATCCCCCAAAAATTTCACCCCAAACCCTGTTGCTGACTTCCCGTATAATCGTTATAATCACATCTTGAAAGGAGACCGACGCCGAATGGAATCACGCACAATCCAACTGACCTCTGCCGCTCATAAGTATGGCAATTTATATCTTAGTCGCTGCGGTAACGATTTCTTCCCTGAAGATTCATTCGGCGAAACTTCAGCAAAAAAGGGTACTGGCACACCTGTTACCCTGAAAGTTTATGGCTTGGAATCAACAATAAATACTGATATCCCAAAAGACAAAAAGATTTTCAGACAAAGGACTTGGGTAAAAGAATTTGTAAGGAAAAACAATCTCTCGCCGGACGACATCGTCCGCATAAACCGCTTGTCGAAAAGGGTCTATGAAATTGAACCTGTAAACAGACAACTTACGTTTATTGACCTTTTTGCCGGAATCGGCGGTACCCGCTTGGCTTTTGAAAGGGCTGGCTGCAAATGCGTCTTTTCCTCTGAATGGGATAAATTTGCGCAACAAACATACGAGGCAAACTTCGGGGAAAAACCACATGGCGATATTCGTAAAATCCCAAGTTCCGAAATTCCCGACCACGACATCCTCGTCGCCGGTTTTCCTTGTCAACCGTTCTCGATTTCCGGTGTGTCCAAGAAGAACGCTCTTGGCAAACCACACGGATTCAACGATCCTACACAAGGTACGCTCTTCTTTGAAATAAAACGAATCCTCCGCGACAAGAGGCCGATGGCGTTTCTTCTTGAAAACGTTAAACACCTCAAACGCCACGACCAGGGCCGAACTTTCCAGGTCATAATGCACGCACTTGCTGACGAACTTGGATATGATGTCCACGAAGAAGTCTTCGACGCTATTGACTACGTCCCGCAGCATCGCGAACGTATTTTCATTGTAGGCTTTCGAAAACCAGTGCTTTTTGAATTCCCGCACCGCAATCCGGTTAAAAGACCGAAATTCCGGGATATCCTTGAAAAGAACGTCCCCGATAAATACACCCTCACTGACCATTTATGGAACTATCTCCAGGCCTACGCAAAGAAACATAAAGAAAAGGGTAATGGTTTTCAGTACGGGCTTACGGATTTGGATGGAATCGCCAGGACAATGAGTGCCAGGTATCATAAAGATGGCGCAGAAATTCTAATCCCCCAGAATTCCGGCAAAAATCCTCGTCGTCTTACCCCTCGCGAATGCGCTCACTTAATGGGTTTTACACAACTCAGACCTGATTTTAAAATACCTGTCTCCGATACTCAGGCATATAGACAATTTGGAAATTCAGTTGTTGTTCCACTTGTACATGATATCGCATTGGAAATAGTTAAGATTATAAGGGCAAAAAGATGACACCCCAACCAGCTAATTCCAACTCAATATCGTTAGCCGAGATGCGTTCCTATCTCTCTCGGACTATGAGCAGCGTTAATCAAAACAAACTACGCGGAACGCTTGCGGAGATTAGTTTCAGGGAATATGTATCAAATCTCGGTTTCGGTGATCACGTCTCCGAGGGAGGCTGGATTGTTAGAAGCGACGCTAGGGGAGATTACCACTTCGGCCAAAATACAGCGGTATTTTTCCCAGAGACTGTCCATGCCGATTCGGATTATCCTCACAATAGACAACTACCATCGCCTCGACTTGGCCTCCATACGATATGTGCCACATTCCATCAGATTGGAATTCAAAGCTATTACTGCACACCGGTTATTGAACGCCGTGATGGTCTTCCGCTGGTAAGTTGGCGGGCAATCCAGTTGGGACGGCCCGACACAACAGACTATCAAGTCTTTCCGGATTGCATACTTGGCTTCAACGCTCGAGTTCGTCCTTACAATTTCGAGAAATACCACAATGATGTCGCAACTATCCCTGACGAGTCAGTCCCCATCGAGTTCTCAAAAGAATCCACACGCGTTGCATTCAACTCAAAATATTTCTGTGAGCCATCTGATGTTGATGGGCTTTTCTGGGGTGAACGTCTGACTTACCCAATTGAGATTAAGGAGAAGACGCGGGCAAGCAGTTCCTCGATAGGCGACTTCTTCGGTATTGATGTTGGTCCCTTCGTCAAACTTGCTTACTATGCTGCTAAACGAGGGAATCTCCATTCGCTTTTTGTGGTCAGAGAAATTGATAACGCAGACACACGTAATTTGGTCGCATGGCGATATATTACTTTCGACCGCATGGCGCAGTTTGCATCTTGGGTTTTCCAGCCTGGCGGTCGCAGTATGACCGGCGGTAGGAGTGCGACGATCAAAATCCCCGTGGACCGATTTGGTATTCTCAATGCGGAAGCATTAAGAAGCCTTTAATGGTTGATGTTCACAATAAACAGCAGCGTTCCTTCAATATGTCGCAAATTCGGTCCAAGGATACCTCGCCGGAGTTAATTGTTCGTTCTCTCGTTCATCGTATGGGTTATCGTTATGCCCTGCATCGCAGTGATCTGCCCGGCCACCCGGATCTTGTGCTGGTCAGGCACAAAAAGATAATTTTTGTTCACGGCTGTTTCTGGCATATGCACCGATGCCGTTTTGGCCGGGTCACCCCTGCCACAAACGCAAAATTCTGGCAGGTTAAACGCCGGGGAAATGTTGATCGCGACAAACGCAATCTCAGAAAACTGCGCCTCGCCGGCTGGAAAGTCCTCATCGTATGGGAATGTCAGACCCGCAGCCTAAAAAAATTATCTACCAAACTTATGAAGTTCTTAAAATCTTAACCTTCCGTTCTGCCCCCCGACGAAATCGCCATCGTGGAAGGGCATAGTAAAGCAGATTGACGAGATACTCGCCGTCCACACCGGCTGGCCAAATGCCTCCTCGGCCTAACCCACAATAAAAAAATCCGCCGTCCGGCGACTCCTCCAACTAACGACTAACGACCAGCGACTAACGACTAACTTGCCCCCAACCTAATCCGCGTTACTTGTCCTGAGCTTGTCGAAGGAGCAACCGCCCCAAAAATCTCAAATCGAAAGCCGAACAATCTCTCTCCATGCTTTATTAAAAGGCTCGTAGTCCTTTCGATTAGTCAAAAGGACTAGAACAATAAAAGAATACCTAAGTATCTTAGGTATTGTATTCCTTCTTTCTTCCCTGTCCGCTAAACGCTACCCGCTCCACGCTGCCCGCCATCCTCCGACTTCTGTCTTCTGCTCTTTTGTCTGTGGTCTGATGTCCGGTGTCTGGTGTCTGTGGTCTGGCGTCTGTGGTCTGATGTCCGGTGTCTGGCGTCTGTGGTCTGGTGTCTGGAGTCCGCGCTGCTGCGCGCTCATTTGCGCAAGGGGGTACTTCAATCACTGTCCAAAACGCACCAATTTCTTGCAATTTTTGCTAATTTTTTGAAATTTTTACGAATTTTTGCAAATTTTTCTTGCCTCACCTGCCTCACCAACGCCGGCTAAACAACCCTATAATTGATGATTGATTATTTGCAGCGGGGTGGTTAGAATAGCGTTTTTAGTTTTATAAAGGAGGTGAGATATGAAATTACCTCACCTTCTAAGTGTTGGCCGTGTATGTAGTTATTGTTTTTAGGAGGTTTTTCAAATGATTGGCAGATTAGGATTCTGGCCTTTAGGGCCGATAGTCAGCGTCAGGATTATTCTCGGTGTTTTAGCTATAGCGGGAGCGGTATTCTCGGTTGTTATGCTGATAGACTGCCTGAGAAGGCCAGTCAAGAAATTCGCAAATCCCCTGACAAAAAACGGTGAGTACGACAGGCTGGTATGGGCAGCGGCGATTGTTCTGTCGCTATGGTTCTATTTTTTAGGAGCAATAGTTTACTTCTTCGTGGTGATGCAAGGCAAGGGCAAAGGTGCTGAGAATAAAGATTAACTCCCTGCCCTGAACTGCTTTGAGCTGACATACCAAAATTAGTTAATTAGTGAATTAAGGGAATTTCCTTAGGAAAATGCAATGGCATATATAATACTACTTATCGCAGCGGTACTCGTAGGCATAGGGTGGATAGCGTACGGCATCTGGGACTATAGGGAACGCAAGCGTGAAAAAGAGGAGCCTGACCGGTCAACGGAGCATCTGGAAAAGGTGAAAAAATCATTCGAAGAGTACACGAAGAAGATGGAAGACTACAAATTGAAACCATACGAACGCAAGGGCAAAGACAAATAAGGTGATGGATAGGGGGCGGGACAAATCCGCCTGAGGCGGATAAAAGATATGACGACAGCGGAGATAATTGAATTGTTTGATAAATACGTTATAGCCAATTACCATCGGCTGCCGCGGGCGATTGTCAAAGGCGAGGGCTGCTACTGCTTCGACGCCGACGGGAACAAGATATTAGATATGTTCCCCGGGTGGGCGGTCAGCGGGATAGGGCACTGCCATCCGAAGGTTGTCGAAGCGATACGCAAACAGTCTGGTGAGCTTCTGCATATAGACAACACGTTTTACTCTGAGCCGCAGGGTATATTGGCGAAGCTATTGAGTGAACGGGCGTTCGGAGGCAAGAGTTTTTTCTGCAACAGCGGAGCGGAGGCGAATGAAGCTGCGTTGAAACTGGCCCGTTTGTACACGGCAAAAGAAAAGTACAAATTTATCACTGCGGAGGGCAGTTTCCACGGTCGAACCTTCGCGACAGTAAGCGCTACAGCCCAGCCGAAATATCATGAGGGATTTCTGCCTTTGCTGCCGGGGTTTGTTTATGTGCCGTTTAACGATATTGAGGCGCTGGAGTCGGCGTTCAGCGATGAGGTTGCGGCGGTGATGGTCGAGCCAATCCAGGGCGAAGGCGGAATAAACATAGCAACCGCAGAGTATTTAGAGAAGATTCGCGAACTGTGCGATGCCAACGGTGCGGTTATGATTTTAGACGAGGTACAAACAGGAATCGGCAGGACCGGCAAATGGTTCGCGTATCAGCATTTTGATGTTGAGCCGGATATTATAACGATGGCCAAGGCGCTCGGCGGCGGCGTGGCAATAGGAGCGATGATGGCCAAAAAAGAGATTGCAGCTTGCTTTGTGCCGGGTAAACACGCATCGACATTCGGCGGCAATGCTCTGGCGTGCGCGGCAGCGATTGCGGTTATTGAAGCAATAGAGGAAGATAACCTTCTGGAAAACGCGGTCAAACTCGGTCAATATACTAAGAACAAGCTCGAACAGCTAAAGCAGAAGCATCCGATTATCGACCATATTCGCGGGATAGGTCTTATGATTGGTATTCAACTGACAAGCAGCGGCGAGAAAATAGTCAATAAATGTCTTGAGAAGGGTCTGCGAATAAATTGTACCAATGATACGGTTTTGCGGTTTATGCCGCCGATGATTGCCAGCCGCAACCAAATCGACGAGGCCATCGAGATTCTCGACGGCGTTCTGAGTGAGTCCGCCTCCGGCGGATAAAAGTGCAAATAGTTCGACAAGCTCACTACGAAAATGAAAGATTTTATTTCCATAAGCAGCTACCCGGTCGCGCTACTAAAAGAACTGCTGCGCGAAAGCAGTGAACTGAAGAAACAATACAAAAGCGGTAAGCGGGATTTATGCCTTAGCGGCAAGACTGTGGTAATGCTTTTCGAGAAGCCAAGTCTGCGAACGCGAATAAGTTTTGAAGTCGCAATGACGAACCTTGGCGGCATCGCGCTTTACGTCAGGCCTGAAGATGTCGGGGGTATCGGCAAGCGAGAGCCGGTCAAAGATATTGGGAGGGTTCTGAGCCGATACGTTGACGGAATAGTGGCGCGGACGTTTGAGCATCGGACCGCCGTGGAGCTGGCTGAGTATGCGACGGTTCCGGTGATAAACGCCCTGACTGACCGGCTGCACCCGTGCCAGGCGATGGCTGATGTGCTGACTATCAGCGAACACTTTAAGCAGTTGGAAGGGATAAAAATCGCATTCATCGGCGACGGCAATAACGTTGCCCGGTCGCTATCGTCGGCGTGTGCGAAGTTCGGTATGAAAATGGTGATTGCCTCGCCTGTCGGTTACGAACTCGACGACGAATCGATTGCGGAGGCCAATAAGATATCAGCCGACAGCGTCCGGCAGACGAATAACCCGGCTGATGCGGCAGCAGATGCCGACGTTATTTATACCGACACATGGGTAAGTATGGGGCAGGAGAACGAAAAGCAAAAGCGCATCAAGGCTTTTGCGGGCTTTCAGGTCAATGCTGAGCTTGTCAAGTGTGCGCCGGCCGGCGTCAAGATTATGCACTGTCTGCCGGCTTATCGGGGTTTTGAAATCACCGATGAGGTCGCCGAGTCGGAAAATTCGATTATGTTCGACCAGGCCGAGAACCGCCTGCACTTCCAACGGGCACTGCTAAAGAAGTTGATGAGCTAACCATCAAAAGACAGATGCGACTTGTTACGACCAGATTGATTTTAAGGCGTCCGACGCTGAAAGATGCAGAAGATATTGCGGAACATGCGAATAACCTCAATGTATCAAAATATCTTGCTCTCGTCCCATACCCTTACAACATAAAAGACTCCAGAAAATTCATTTCAAGCCGTAGTAAAAAAGAGAAACACCAGCGTGATTTCGCCATTATGTATAAACCATCGGGTAAGGTAGTCGGGATGATTGGCTTCATGGGCATCGACAATTTCAGCAAGAAGGCGGAGGTTGGTTACTGGCTTGGTGAAAAATACTGGGGACAGGGAATCGCCACTGAGGCGATGGATGCGATGGTGAATTTCGCCTTTCAAAAACTGAAGTTAATCCGACTTCAAGCAGAAGTATGTATTGAAAATCGGCCCTCGGCAAACCTTTTGAAGAAATTCGGTTTCAAAAAAGAAGGGTTGAAACGTAAGGCGAGACGCGCCAAATCAACAGGCAAATGGCACGACGTCTGCATTTACGGACTTCTGAAGTCCGACATTAAACTATGAGAAAAATACTTGTAGCGACGACAAATCCGGGGAAAATTGCTGAACTTAGGGAGATGCTGGGAGGGGTCATTGAGTGGGTGGGGCTGGGGGATTTTCCGAACATGCCTGAGATTGAGGAGGATGGGAAAACATTTGCAGAGAATGCACGCAAGAAAGCCGTTGGTTATGCAAAGCAAACCAGTCTTTGGACAATAGCCGATGATTCAGGTCTTGTAGTCGATGCACTTGGGGGACTGCCTGGAGTAACAAGCGCCAGATTCAGCGGCGAAAAGGAAAAAAACAGAACTTTGCTGGACCATAAAAATATGCAAAAGGTTCTAAGGCTCCTTGAAGGTGTGCCGAAAGAAAAAAGGACGGCAAGATTCGTCTGCTGCCTGTGTCTTGCAAGCAGCGAGAAGATGTTAATAGAAACTGAAGGCAGGCTTGAAGGATTCATAGCTGAGAAAGAAATCGGAGAAAATGGTTTCGGATACGACCCGATTTTTTTTGTGCCACGCCTAAACAAGACCGTTGCTCAATTGACCCGTGAGGAGAAAAATGCGATATCGCACCGCGGAAACGCCATCAGAAAATTAAAGCCACAACTTGATAAACTTTTGCAGGCAATCTGAAAACCCAGGAATTGTTTTTTCTTGACATCTTCCATATCTATCTGTATTTGTCCATACTTCGACTCTGCTCAGTACGGTCGAACCGTTTCTAAGTTTTGTGCGTAAAAGAGCCGATGAATAACAGACCCCACGAAAATGTGGGGCTAAATATTGGCGAATCTATGGGAAAAAGAACTTCGTCCAACAGCAAATCTCTGGTAATCGTCGAGTCGCCAGCCAAGGCGAAGACGATAAATAAATATCTCGGTCCCGCTTTTGAAGTAAAGGCATCAATGGGCCACACTCGCGACCTGCCTTCGAAAGGTCTCAACGTTGATATAGAAAATGATTTTGAGCCGACCTACGAGATTATGCCCGGCAAAAGACGGACGGTAACAAGCCTAAAGGCGGCGGCAAAAGGATGCGACAAGCTGTTTCTGGCAACAGACCTTGACCGTGAAGGTGAAGCAATTGCGTGGCACCTTTCGCAGATTTTGGGCGTGCCGGAAGAAAAGACCTACCGAGTTATCTTTAACGCGATAACGGAATCTGCGATTAAACAAGCATTTGCCGAGCCGGGCAGGATTGATATGGACAAGGTTATGGCGCAGCAGGCGCGGCGAATACTCGACAGGATAGTGGGCTATCAGATAAGTCCTTTGCTGTGGAAAAAGGTGGCCAGAGGACTTTCGGCGGGGCGAGTGCAATCCGTTGCTGTAAAGATGATTGTCGAAAGAGAGAGAGAAATCCGCAATTTCAAACCAGAGGAGTACTGGCTGATACCTGCGGTTTTTACGACGGACCTGCAAAACAACTATCGGCAGCAATGGCTGGATTTTGTGAAACCTAAAACCGAAAAGGATGGTCCTCCCACCGTTGCAGAACAAAACAAATGGTTAGCTGAACACAAGGCCTTCAAGGCCCAGCTTACGCGAGTCGGTAATGAGAAATTCAAGGTGTCCAACAAGAAAGAAGCAGAAAGGATATTTGGTGCACTAAAGCAGGCAAAGTTTAAATTGGCCGATTTACAAACCAAGCAATCCATCTCTCGGCCTTCACCGCCTTTTATCACCTCGAGTCTACAGCAGACGGCTGCAAACCGACTGGGGTTCAGCGCAAAGAGAACAATGATGGTGGCACAACAGTTATATGAAGGAATCAACTTAGGCTCGATGGGATTTTTAGGTCTAATCACTTATATGCGGACGGACAGCACTCACATCGCCGGTGAAGCCGTCGAGGAAACACGCAACCACATCAGGACACGTTTTGGACAAGATTATCTGCCTGAGAAAGCAAATGTTTATGCCTCAAAGAAAACCGCCCAGCAGGCCCACGAAGCGATTCGGCCAACCGACATTGACCTGACACCATCAGAGTTAAAATCGTTTCTCAGCAACGACCAGTTCAGACTTTATGACCTGATATGGCGGCGGTTCACAGCCTGCCAAATGGCAGCGGCCAAGTGGGATGTAACAACTCTGGATATCACAGCAGAAACCCCCATTGGTACCTGCTGGTACAGGAGCAGCGGCCGAGTCCTGGTTTTCGCCGGCTTTTCGAAAATCTGGCCAACCACATCGGAAGAGCAATTGCTGCCTACATTGAAAAAAGGCCAAGCGCTGGCGACAGTCGATATACAAGCTGAGCAGCATTTCACCAAGCCTCCTGCTCGATACACGGAAGGCTCATTAGTCAAGGCACTGGAAAATGAAGGTATCGGACGGCCGAGCACCTACGCACCGATAATAAGCACCATCCAAGAACGCGGCTACGTCGAGCAGATTGAGAAAAAACTCTGCGCCACCAACTTAGGCGAAGTGGTTACCGACAAGCTCAATGAGTACTTTCCAAAAATAATGGACGTTGCCTTTACTCGTTATATGGAAGAACAATTGGACAAAATCGAAGAACAACATCTCGACTGGGTCAGCATTTTGAAGGAGTTCTACGGTCCATTCAAGCAAAACCTTGAGACAGCGTTGGCGGAGATGAAACATGCAAAAGCGGAGGTCTCGCCGAGCGAATATAAATGTCCGAAGTGCGGAAAGTCGCTGGTTTATAGATTCGGTAAAAACGGGAGGTTTTTAAGCTGCTCAGGCTACCCAAAATGCAAATTCACCTGCCCCTGCGACAAAGACGGCAAGATGATTGAGGTAAAGGAAAGCGAACACAAATGCCCAGTGTGCGGCAAACCAATGGTCGAGAAACGCGGGCGATTTGGACCGTTTTTAGGCTGCAGCGATTATCCGAACTGCAAAACGATTCTTAACCTGGATAAAGAAGGCAACGCTTTGCCACGGAGGCCGGCGCCCAAGCCAACAGGGGTAAAGTGTTACAAGTGCAAAGAGGGCGAATTGGTAGTGCGAGAGGGCAAAAAAGGGCCGTTTTTAGGCTGCAACAGATTTCCCAGATGCCGAACGATAATAAATTACGATCAATTAGACAAACTAAAACAGCTCCAGTCACAAGGTAACTGGCCGCCCGAAACAGCCGAAGAGGTCGAGCAGATTTTAGGCAAAAAACAAACTAAACGAGTGAAAAAAACAAGCCGAGCCACGAAGTAACGTCGCTGCTTACTTATGAGAACCGGGGGGTTTCCTCAGAGCCAAGACTGTGCTGACAGCAGTTACTCTGCACGGCAGACAGTATTAGTTACTCTTACAACATCGACCATTTCAGCGACATCGTGGACGCGGACGATTGAGACGCCGGCCGCTACGCATAAAGCAACTGTGGCAGCGGTGCCAAATATCCGTTCTGCCGGGTTTTCCCTGCCTGTTATCTTTCCTATAAAAGCCTTTCGGCTTGGGCCGACCAGTACTCGATAGCCGCCATTCACAAACCTATCAATACTTTTCAAAAGCAAAAGATTATGCTCGGTCGTCTTGCCAAATCCAATCCCGGGGTCGACAAAAATTCTATCCTTTTCAATACCAAATTGTTGTGCTTTCTTAGCTCTCGCCAACAAAAAATCCAGCACCTCATTCACCACATCGCCATACTTCGGCTCAATTTGCATCGTTCGCGGTGTTCCCTGCATATGCATCAAGATAAGCGGCACCTTGCGTTTAGCTGCCAGTCGCCCCATCTGCTCATCACTCAAGGCAGTGATATCGTTTATCATTGCAGCACCGGCCTCGAGGGCAGCCTCGGCAACTTCGGCGTTGTACGTATCGATACTAATCGGCACACTGGTTTTTTTTGCAATCGCTTCTATCACGGGTATCGCACGAGTTATCTGCTCATCAGCCGAGACCAGTTCTGCACCAGGCCGAGTAGATTCAGCACCAATATCAATTATGGCGGCGCCATCGGCAGCCATCTTCAGGCTGTGCTCAATCGCCCTGTCTTTATCAAAAAACCGGCCGCCATCACTGAAGGAATCGGGTGTGATATTCAGAACCCCCATCACGATACAGCCCGCGGAGAAATCCAGTCTGCCAGTCGGCCACTCAACAACATTCTTACCGCTACCTGTCATCGCTTACCTGTGCACGAACTGGACGAAACTTGAAACCCAATTCCCTTTAACTTTTTTGCAAGTCTTTTCCCCGCCTGCGCCGGAGCCAATACAACCCGCGTATTCTGAAACTCCCTTCGGACCGGATAATCTTTGCGCAAATCATCGAAGAATTTGCCGCGCTCAGCAACCGGTGTCATCAGAATCTCACGAGTGTTAAAGTCGTCCCTGTTAATAGTATAGACCTGCTGAACTGTTTGGTGAATAACGTCTTGCTCCTTACCTGCATCCGCATCAACCCTGATTTCGCTTACCGCAGGCGGAGGCAGAAAAGATGCGGCGTCAAATTCAGGCTCAAGGCCGAAATGCTCACACGCCGCCTTGTAAATCATAATCATACCGACGACCTTGCCATCCAGCGAATAACCTGCGATGTGCGGTGTTCCAATATCAACCATCCGCAAAAGCTCATTATCTATATTCGGCTCATTTTCCCACACATCCAGCATGACGGCTTTCAATTTCGCCGAGCGGATGATATTCTTCAGGGCCATCGTATCAACAACCCCGCCGCGAGAACTATTTATAAAAACACAACCTGCTTTCAGTGACTTGAAAAAGTTTTCATCCGCCAAATGAAAAGTTCTGTCCAGCCCCTCAAAAGTCAACGGCGTATGAAACGTTATAAAATCACAGTCGAAAAGTGCTTCTATCGGCAGAAATTTTGGGTCTTTTGTTTTCCTCCGGAGGGGCGGGTCGTTCAGGAAAACCTTCATCCCCAAAGCGGTGCATTTCTGCGCCACCCTGCTACCGCAGTTACCAACACCTATAACTGCGATTGATTTACCCTCCAACTCAATCCTGTGTTTATTTGCCACCGAAAGAAGGGCAGCGATGACATATTCGGCAACCGAATTGGCGTTCGACCCCGGTGCTGACGCAAAGGCGATGTTGTTCTTTTGAAGATACTCAACATCGACGTGCTCAAATCCGATAGTTGCGGTACCGACAAACCGGACCCTGCCAGCCGACAGCAATTGTGAATTTACTGCCGTCACACTTCGCACCAACAAAACATCTGCATCACGGGCGCTATGGGGCGTTATTTTTCTTCCGGGCAAGAGCTCAACTTCGCCAATCGAAGAAAAGCACTGCTGCACAAACGGTATGTTCGCATCCGCGATTATCTTCATAGCACATCAAAGCTCAAAGCCGGCTACTTTTTCGCCACAATCCGGGCAGCACGAATTTTTCAGATGATTGGCTGCTATATGATAGCCGACGCGTTCTATCAACATTCTGCCGCACTTATAACAAAAGGTGCTCTCCGTTTTTGCACCTGGGACATTGCCGAGGTAAACATAGTGCAGGCCGGCCTGTTTGCCTATTTCGTATGCGCGCTCGAGCGTTTTCAGAGGCGTAGGTACCGCATCATCCATCTGGTACTGAGGGTAGAATCTGCTTATGTGCCAGGGGACATCCGGCCCGGCATTCGCAATGAGCCAATCCGCAAGCTTTTTCATCTCATCGTCCGAGTCATTCTCACCCGGCACGACCAGCGTCGTAATCTCCTGCCAGATTTTCGTCTCTTTTGCGATGTATTCAATCGTATCAAGCACCGGCTGCAATCTTGCCTTGCATAACCTTTTATAATAATCCTCACTGAATGCTTTCAAATCGACATTTATGCCATCAAGCCAATCGCCGGCAAAATCAATTGCCTCACGAGTCATAAACCCGTTGCTGACGAATACATTCGGCAGACCCTTTTCTTTCGCCAGACGTCCGCACTCGCTGCACAACTCCATAAAAACCGTCGGCTCAGTATAGGTGTAAGCGATTGATTTGCAACCGCTGCGAACGGCGGCTGATACTATCTGCTGGGGCGTTATTGCCTGGCCATCGATTTGCCCATCGTCAAGTGCCGCCTGGCTTATCTGCCAGTTCTGGCAAAAATCGCACCGGAAGTTACAGCCCATCGCAGCAATAGAAAAACTACTGGTTCCGGGCTGAAAATGAAACAAGGGTTTCTTCTCAATCGGGTCGGGATTAGCGGAGCAAACCTTATAGTAATTAAGCGAATACAGGACGCCATCTATATTCCTGCGGACGCAGCATCTGCCCAATTTGCCGTCGCCAATCACGCACCGATGCGAGCACAACTTACAGCGGACTTTCTTGTCCTGGCCAGGCTCCCACAACACCGCTTCTTTGAGATTTTCTTTCCGCGTCACCATCGTAACTTTCCCCTGAATCCGCCTTTGGCGGACAAGCCCGCCACACGAACGGCGGACAAGCAGGACTTTACTTTCTTTGGCTTAATATATAGAATAATCCGACTAAAATCAATTAGACAGGCTGAATCAGTTTGCTTCTACTGTAAACAAGCTAAACACAGTTTCCGGAGGCAAGTCGCTATGAGCATATTATCCGCTATCGGAAATACACCGATTGTAGAGCTAACCAACCTCAATAACAAAAAACCGAAGGTCAGAATCTTTGGGAAACTCGAAGGCTGCAACCCGGGCGGCTCAGTCAAGGACCGCCCCGCCTACTATATGATTAAAAAAGCTGAGGAGGCCGGGCAGCTTACCAAAAGCAAAATAATACTCGAACCGACATCAGGAAACACGGGTATTGCGCTAGCTATGATTGGTGCTGCCAAAGGCTATCGAGTCAAACTGTGTATGCCCGAATGTGTGAGCACAGAAAGACAGCGTGTCCTGCAGGCACTCAGCGCGGAGGTTATCCTGACGGCAGCGAAAGAGGGCACCGACGGCGCTATCAGAAAAGCGCATCAGCTTCTTAATGATGAGCCGGACAAGTACTATATGCCGAACCAGTTCGAGAATGAAAATAATGTTCTCGCCCACTACGAGACGACCGGGCCGGAGATATTCGCCCAGACCAACGGTGAAATCGACGTCTTCGTCGCCGGCATGGGCACAACAGGAACGCTGATGGGCGTAAAAAGATTCTTCAAAGAGAAAAAACCTGAGGTCAGAATTGTCGCCGTTGAGCCGACCGAAGGACATACAATACAGGGCCTGAAGAATATGAAAGAAGCAATAGTGCCCAGGATATACAATCCACAAATGCTGGATGAAAAGATAACAATCGGCGACGAGGAGGCCTTTGAAACAACAAGGCTGCTTGCCGCCAAGGAGGGGATTTTTGTCGGGATGTCCAGCGGTGCAGCGGTGGCAGGTGCCCTGAAGGCGGCAGAAAAAATGCGCTCCGGCACAATCGTCGTCATTTTGCCGGACCGCGGCGACCGATACCTCAGCACCACCCTGTTTCGCTCAATCTGCGCAAAATGCCCACCCTAATGGCTACCTGACTGTCTGGAAAAAGTGTGTTTTGCCTTGCGCATAAAAAAGGACTGGGGTGCGGAGGGAGAGGAAAAGCGAGAAAACCCCAGCCCTTAAAATGCATTATTTATTGCTTTATTGTACGATAAGAGGCTTCATATGTCTATACTTTTTTCTGCCCAAAAATGTTCGCTCCAGCCAACACAAAAAACTCGGGAAAAACCGCCAAAACCCTCCGGCAGGTTTGAGCGCTACGCAAGAGACTGGGGGTACATAGTTAGAACAGGGTAGTTACCTAATATGCCAGGCTGGCAGGAAAAGACCAAGCTGGTGGAATTTTGGCAGATGGGCGCCAACCGTGGTTTTCAACACAACCATATTTATGATAGGCAGTTAGATAAATAAATCCTATAATAAGAACACTGGCACGAGATTTGCACTTTAACTGATATTATGGTTGCCATGCGGGCACAACATAGTGAGTTCAACATTCTGACCAGTGAGGCGAACTGGGCCTGGCCGGAGGCGCTGCGCGATATATTTGAGCCGAGAGGCATCAATCTGCTGGTGGCCCACAGCACAGGTGAGTTCGTCAATGTTATCAAACAAAAGCGGATACATACCACAATTGTGGATATGGACTCGGAAATCGACGGCCTAATGACAATAAGGATTATCCGAATGAACTATCCACTGCTGCCGTGTATACTGTTGGCAAGCGAGGTCGGCGCAACGATGCTCAGCAAAGCACTGCAGTTAGACGTTTTCAGTGTGATTGACAAACCGGTCAATATGGAAGTTCTGCAGAATCAGCTGAACCGGCTTTTCATTAAAAAATATCACAGCGACATCTTCGCACAGTGATTCAGAGTCAATGTAATTTTTAACAAAGATAAGCAGAAAATCAGAAGAGAAGTTTTTTTTGAAAGGAGTAGGAGCAATATGAAGATTCGACCATTGGCAGATAAGGTACTCGTTCAGCGTCTTGAGGCTGAAAACAAGACAGCCGGCGGGATAGTGCTACCGGACACCGCCAAAGAAAAACCTCAAAGAGGCAAAATTATAAGCGTCGGCGAGGGCAAGACGCTCGACGACGGAACCGTAAGAAAGCCACAGGTGAAAAAAGGCGACACCGTACTTTTCACAAGCTATGCCGGAACTGAGATAAAGATAGACGGCAAAGAATACTTAATCATGAGCGAATCGGATATTATGGCGGTAATTGAAGAATAATTGATTTTGATAACTCGTTATCGAACTACAGGCTGAAACAGGTTCGACAAGCTCACTATTATAAGGAGAAGAAAATATGGCGGCTAAAAAGATAGCTTATGGTATTGACGCACGAGCAGCCATTCGGGAAGGCGTAAAAAAACTGTCGGCTGCGGTAAAAATAACACTGGGCCCCTGCGGACGAAACGTGATTCTGGAAAAATCTTTCGGCTCACCAACCGTCACCAAAGACGGCGTTACCGTAGCCAAGGAGATTGAACTGGAAGACCCGTACGAGAATGTGGGTGCACAGATGGTCAAGGAGGTGGCCTCGAAGACATCGGCGGTGGCCGGCGACGGGACAACCACCGCAACTATTTTAGCTGAAAGCATATTCAACGAAGGGCTGAAAAACATCACCGCCGGCGCCAACCCCATGCAGGTCAAACGTGGTATCGACAAGGCTGTCGAGCAAATCGTAAAAGAACTGCAAAAAATGAGCATCCCTGTAGATGTAAAATCGGGAAAGCAGATTGAACAAGTGGCGACGTGCTCAGCGAATCAGGACATTGAGATAGGCAAGAAAATGGCTGAGGCAATGGGCAAAGTCGGCAAAGACGGCGTCATCACGGTCGAAGAAGGCCAGTCACTTGAAACGACCGTAGAATTAGTTGAAGGGATGCAGTTCGACAAGGGGTACCTCAGCCCACACTTCATTAACCACCTTGAGAATATGACGGTTGTGCTGGAAAAGCCGTACATTCTGGTGCACGAAAAGAAAATCAACTCTGTAAAATCGCTTGTTCCGCTTCTTGAAAAGGTGGCCAGGCAGGGCAAACCCCTGCTGGTTATAGCTGAGGATGTTGAAGGTGAGGCATTAGCTACGCTGGTCGTCAATAAGCTCCGCGGTGTGCTACAGGCAGCCGCTGTCAAGGCGCCCGGCTTTGGCGACAGGCGAAAGGCCATGCTAAGCGACATTGCAATTCTGACCGGCGCTCAGCCTATCTTTGAGGACTTAGGGCTGGAACTGGAAAATATCGAGCTCAGTCAGCTCGGCAGGGCTAAACGCATCGTAATTGACAAGGAGAACACTACTATTATCGAAGGTGCCGGCACCACCGAAGAAATTAAAGGCAGAATCGAGCAGATAAAAGCAGAGATTGATAAATCCACGAGCGATTACGATATCGAGAAACTTCAGGAAAGATTAGCAAAATTAGCCGGCGGGGTGGCCCAGATTAATGTCGGGGCTGCAACCGAGGCGGAAATGAAAGAAAAGAAGGCACGCGTAGAAGATGCACTGCACGCCTGCCGAGCAGCAGTCGAAGAGGGCATTCTGCCGGGAGGCGGGGTGTCGATGCTAAGAACTTTGCCTGCTTTAGACAAAATCAAAGTAACGGGCGACGAAAAAATCGGTGTTGATATTGTACGAAGAGCGGTAGTCGCTCCGATTAAACAGATTGCCGAAAACGCGGGACTGGACGGCTCAATCATCGCCCAGAAGGTGCTGGAGAGCACAGAGAAAAACTTCGGTTATGATGCGATACAAAAGAAGTATGGAGACATGATAGAGTTCGGCGTGATTGTTCCGACAAAGGTCGAAAGAGCTGCGCTGCAGAACGGCGCATCTATTGCGTCACTGCTTTTGACTACCGATGCGATAGTCAGTGAGATTCCCGAAAAGAAGGAGGCGCCGGCGATGCCGCCGGGCGGAGGAATGTATTAATCCGCCACAGGCGGATAAATCCGTCGCTCATCGCTCGTGACTCGTCGCTCGTTTGATATATGGGTCACGAGACATGGAACGCCATATACAAATATGTTCTTTCGCTATTACACAAACGCGATATCACAGGCGTCGAGAACTGTGGCAGCATGGATTTTCATAACGGGCCTGCTACTGATAGGCTTCGGGGTGATTATAATCGCGCTGCCGGAGATTTTCGCCGCTTTGGCGGCGCTTGTATTTGCCTTCGCCGGCTTAGGGTGTATAGGCACAGGGGTTAAAATCTTCCGGACACAAAGGAAATTGGACAGAATAAATCACGGTGCCATGAACGGCTACAGGAAAAATGTTCGCATCCACACGGAGGAATACCACGATTTGTAGTTTTTATCGGACTTTGAGGGTAGCAAGGGCGATAGCGGCGAAGACAGCGGCGAGCAACCAGAATCGGACAACCACCTGCGGCTCGCTCCAGCCAGCCAGGTGAAAATGATGATGTATGGGGGCACATCTGAATAAGCGTTTTCCGCCAGTGTATCGGAAATAGCCGATTTGCAGCACGACACTTATCAGCTCGAGTACAAATACGCCTCCAATAAGTAAGAGCAGGATTTCATTCCGAGTAACGAGTGCGCCATAACCCATCGCCGCACCCAGCGGCAACGAGCCGACATCGCCCATAAAGGCCTGGGCGGGATGACAGTTATACCACAGGAATCCGAGCACAGCACCCAGGACAGCCGAGTAAAAAATGCTTAATTCGCCGGCCTGCGGTACAGCCGGCAGAAGGAGATAACTTGCCCAGGTAACAGGACTGGTTCTTGTCATCGCCTCAGAGGCAACATAACAAAGTACCACCAAAACCAAACTAACCATACCAAGGCAGCCGGCCGCCAAGCCATCCATACCGTCGGCGAAGTTAACGGCGTTACTTGTGGCTGAGATGTAAAAAATGGCTATCAAGACGAACGCCCAGCTGGCCAGCGGCAGGCCGTGCTTGTAAAACGGCAGCCAGAGCAATTTGCCGTCTTTTATGTTGGCAAAATCTGCATATAGAAACGACGCTATCAAAACCGCTCCCCCGAATTGAAAGATGAGTTTTTCCCAGGGTTTGAGGCCATCTCTGCTTCGGTGTCGAACCTGGCTGGTGAGCTTGAGCCAATCATCGACCCCACCCAGAACGGCAAACCAAATCAAAAGCACAATCGCCTTCTGCACAAAAGGGTTATTGAGCTTTGCCCACAGAAACGTCGTCGAAAGCACAGCAAGAATAATAATCAAACCGCCCATCGTAGGGGTGTTGACTTTATCTTTGGTCAGCTCATTAAGGCCGGCATGATTGAACTGAGGTTTATCTCCGATTTTCTTTCGCACCAGATATCGAATAACCTTAGGGCCAAGCAAAATCGCTATGGAAAAGCTGGTCAATATCGCCAAAACAGACCGAAACATTACATCCTGGTAGGCATAAAAACCCAGCCGATGGGTAAAAACCTCACGAAAATGCCACAGCAAATGATATATCATTGGCTACTCTTCTATCCGTTTGCCAAAAATTTCGTTTAGTTTCTCAACGGCGTTTTCCAGCTTTGCTGCTCGTGAACCCTTAACCAGTATTATATCGGAATTTTTTATAAATTTTTGCAGCCTATTACAAACCGCAGAAACGTCGTCAAAACACTCAATCTGCAAATCGTAATCGGCATACCTTCTGGCGGCTTCGGCGGCAACCTTGGCGAATTTACCGACCGCCAGCAAAAGCTGCACTTTAGTCTTGGCGATTAAAATGCCGAGTTCCGTATGAAATTTTTCGCTTTGAGCACCAAGTTCAGCCATATCACCGCAGATAAAAACAAGCCGACCCTTCTTATCCGAGCCAAGCTGGGCCAATATATCCAAAGCGTTCTTCATCGAGGCAGGATTCGCGTTATAGCAGTCGCATAACAGCGTCAACTTGCCAATCTGCAGCAGTTCGGCACGCATAGCGAGGGGCTGAAGCGTCTTCGCAGCCTCGGCAAAATCATCAATGGTGATTGCGAACCGGCTGCAGACAGCCCATGCGGCGAGCGCATTTCCCACATTGCCGACACCCAGCAGCGGCAGGAAAATTTCCCTGCCCTCAACGGTGAATCGGCAGCCGGAACCGGTATGAGTGATGTTCCTTGCCTGTATATCGCATCTGTCCGATTTGCCGAAACTTATGAATTTGATACCTTTATCCCGACAGGCTTCGAGTAATATATCACAATCACCGTTGATAAAAAAAACGCCGCCGGTCTGCAACCCCTCAGATATGGACATTTTTTCCCGGACAATGGTTTGCAGGTCGCCGAAACCTTCCAAATGAGCGGGGTAAACATTGGTTATAACCGCCACATCGGGCTGGGCGATTCGAGTTAATTGAGCAATCTCGCCGGGATGGTTGCTGCCGAGCTCCGCGACGACAATTTCATCCTGGGGGTCGGCATGAAGAAGCGTTAAAGGAAGGCCGATATTATTATTGAAATTTTTCGGTGCGGTAATCACACGAAAATGCCGGCTCAAGACGTGATACGTAATCTGTCTTGTCATCGTTTTTCCAACCGAACCGGTTATTGCCACAACCTTGAAATTCGTCCTTCTGCGATACTCCGCAGCAAAGTCACCGAGGGCTTTTACAGTATCGCTTACCCTCAACAAACAATTGCCGCCGGAATCAACGTCCCTGCTGACAACGGCACAGGCCGCACCTTTGGCAAAGGCCTCGGTTACGTAGTTGTGTCCATCGAAATTGTCACCGGAAACTGCAAAGAAGCAATCACCAGACCTGATAGTACGCGAGTCGATACTGACACCGGTAAAATAATCGTGACTCGTCGCTCGTCGCTCGTCACTCGTATTCTGCAGAGGACATGCCTTTATTATCCGGGCGAGGTCTGCAATCTTAAACTCTTTCATTTCTGCTTTCTGAGGCACTGCTGAGCAACCTTTTTGTCATCGAAATCGAATCGCTGCGTTCCGATGATTTGATAGTTTTCGTGGCCTTTACCGGCTATAAGCACAATATCACCTTTTGTAGCCCTGCCTATCGCCAGTTCAATAGCTTTTTTCCTGTCCGGTTCAATTATCTTCGTCGCTCGTCGCTTGTCGCTCGTACCTCGTAATTCTGCATGTGGTATTGCAGGCCCATTTTCAAAGCCAACGATAATTTCCTCTATTATAGCTTCCGGTCGTTCTGTTCGGGGGTTGTCGCTGGTAACGATTACAAGGTCGGCCAGTTTTTCAGTAACTTTAGCCATACGCGGCCGTTTGGTTTTGTCTCTGTCGCCGCCACAGCCGAAAACAACTATCAGCGAACCTTTGCAGAACGGCCGAAGCGCGGTCAGCACATTTTTGAGGGCATCATCGGTGTGAGCATAATCGATGAAAACCGAAAAGTTACCATCGAAATCAACTTTTTCCAGCCTGCCGGGCACCGACTTCAAAGCTGATAAACCGGCAGCTATCGTCTGCAAATCCAAACCTGCGGCAATGCACAGCCCCGCCGCTGCGAGGGAATTGCTGACATTATGCCAGCCCAGAAGCGGAATTTTCACTGTCTGTCTTTCGCCAGCATATTCCAGAATGAAAACAGTCCCATTAATATCGAGCGATTCGATATGGGCGGCAATGTCTGCCTGCTCATCAACAGCATACCAGATGATTTTTGCCCTCGTTTTTTCAGCAATTTGTTTTGCTTCGGGCGACTGCTTATTTAAGACCGCTGTTGCATCAGGCGAAAGGGCGGTAAAAAGTTTTGTTTTAGCTGCAAGATATTCTTCTTTGGTCTTGTGATAATCGAGATGGTCGCCGGTAAGGTTCGTAAATGCAGCCGCTTTGAAGCCGATATGTGCGAGCCGATTTTGTGAAAGGGCGTGACTACTGGCTTCGATAATCATATATTCAGCGCCGGCCCTGACCATTTGTGATTGCTGCCGAGCAATGGTCAAACAATCGGGAGTCGTCAGGGTCGCCTGAGAGGTTTGCGAACCCGTATCATAAATGACTGTGCCGATGAGGCCGCACTTGCGGCCGGCCGCCTGTATACAAGAGCGAACAAAAAAGGCAACGGTGGTCTTTCCGTTCGTGCCGGTAACAGCAAGGTTGGTCAACCGCGAAGCGGGATTACCCATGCGTGCCTGAGCCAAAGCAGCAGCGGCCTCGGCGGAATCCTCAACTACAATTACCTCAGCCTGCCTGCAACGGTAAGGCTTTTGAGAAACGATATACTTAGCCCCTTTACCGAAAGCCTCGTTGATAAAATCGTAGCCGTCACAAGCAGTACCTTCGAGAGCCACAAAGATACCCCCTGCTTCGGCAAGACGTGAATCAGTACAAAGAGCAGGGGCGTTGTTTGAAGAAACCAGTGTCAAAAGTTCGTCGAAAGTCATAGTTTCGTGCTGCGAATTGCGTATATCGTACAGCATCCATTTACAGACATGGCGCTACCGTTAGACTCTACTCAAACCGAATATCTCTCAGGACTAATTCGACACTTTCGGTGCCGTTATAAGCATTTATCTGCGGCTGATAGGCAACATTGAAAAATTCATTTTCCAACAGCTTTTTCTCCAGCTCTGCCATTCCGAAACCAACGCAGCGGACCGAGGCGGTGCTATCAGTTATCGCAAGCTGAAGGTGGTCACCCTTTACGCCGACTCTTCGCGGAACAGAGGCAAGACGTACGCCTTTTGTTGCGAAAATCGGTTCGGCGTTGCCCTGGCCGAAAGGTCCAAGCATTCGCAGCTCACTGACCACCTCGTGCCTGAAGTCAGCCAAAGGAGCAACGACATCGATGTAAAGCTTCGCGCAACAATCCTCGAAACTAAGGTTTTGTTTTGCATAGACTTCGAAATCAGCTGCGAACTTGTCTATTTTTTCGGCCTCGATAGTAACGCCTGCCGCCATTTTGTGTCCGCCGAAACCAATTAGATGCCGCGAACAGGCTCTTATGGCACTTAATATGTCAAAACCAGCTATTGAGCGTGCCGAACCCGCAGAAGCGCCCTGGGTCGTCTTAATCATAATCACCGGCCGATGATACTTCTCCACTATTCGCGAGGCGACGATACCAATTACGCCACGGTGCCAGTCTTCGTTCGCAATAACAATACTTCTGCGGGAAGACAAATGCAGATTTTGCCGGTCTATCATTTCGCAGGCCTGGATGAATATCTTCCGCTCATGCTGCTGACGTCGACCGTTCTGCTGCTTGAGATAGTCCGCGATTTGCATCGAATGAGTCTGGCTGGTAGACGTCAAAAGCTCAACCGCCAATCGTGCATGGCCCATTCGTCCGGCGGCGTTCAGCATCGGTGCGAGCCGAAAGCCGATGTCGAAACTATCAAGCCGCTTTCCAGACAAACCAGCCGATTCCATTAAAGCCTGTATCCCGAAAAGTTTGGACTCGGGCAGGGTTTTAAGGCCGTAGCTTGTCAGAACCCTGTTTTCACCGCGTAAATCCACAACGTCGGCAATCGTACCCATAGCAGCGAGGGAAGTGGCGTTCAGCATAAACTCTCGCATCTCGGGGGCAAGTTTTGCGCCGGCACTAAATTCATTGGCAATCGCCCAGGCTAACTTAAAAGCGATCATTGAGCCGGATGAGTCCTGATTGGCGTAAGAAGGTTCGAGTGCCGGATGGACAATGGCAACGGCAGGCGGCAATTGCGACTCGGGCTGGTGATGGTCGGTTATAATCAAATCAAGACCCAGTTGCGAAGCCTGTTCGGCAGACTCAAACGAAGCAATACCACAATCTACGGTAATCAAAAGACTACTGCCGGCTTTTGCCAGCGACCGAACCGCCTCGACATTCAGGCCGTAACCCTCATCAAGGCGGTGCGGGATATAATAATCAACCTCGGCACCAAATAGCTTTAGAATCGCCACAAGGATTGCGACGCCCGTAATGCCATCGACATCATAATCGCCATAGATGGTGATTTTCTCGTGATTGCCGACCGCACGTTTTATTCTGTCAACTGCCGTACGAATTGCCGGCATTTGCTCAGGGGCGATAAGATTAGTCAGCTTAGGTCTGAGAAAAGCTGATGCCGCTTGACAATCGGTTATGCCGCGATTGATTAAAACCTGCGCCAAAAGAGGTGAAACCGAAAGCGACCTGGCGAGCTGGTCACAACGAGCATCCTTTGGCTGAACAACCCATTGCCTGGCCGCCCCTAAGGGGCTTTTAAGCCTACCCTGTCGCATCCCTGCCGTAAGCTGCATTTGTCTTCAAACTTTCACGAAATAAAAGCTGTTTAGCCAATAGTAAGTAGTCGGCGTTAAATAGTCAATAGTTTAAGCCCGCATATACTGCCCGCCATTTACCGCAATATATTCACCGGTGATAAAGCTGGCTGCGTCACTGGCGAGGAACAGAATCGCATTTGCAATATCTTCAGCGGTGCCGTTTCTGCCGAGCGGCGTCTGCTTAGCTACCTTTTTTTTCGTTCGGCACTGCTGTATCGCATATGGAATCTTGTCTCAATAAGGCCCGGCAGGACACTATTGACCCGGATGCCATATCTGGCAAATTCCTTGGCCATAGCGATTGTGTATGTCGCGACCGCGGCCTTTGCACCAGCGTAAATTCCTGAACCTCCGCCGCCGCCGTCGTGACCGGCGACCGAGCCGATATTGACGATACTGCCTTTACTTTTTTTCAGGTGAGCAAGGGCTGCCCTTGTCACCAGAAATACGCTGCAGACATTAGTAGCGTATATATCTTCGTGGTAGTCCAGCGTTGCGACTTCAAAAAACCGACGTTCGATAAGGTCGCCGGCGTTATTGACAAGGATATCGATGCCGCCTGCTTCTTTGGCGAAGCGCTCAACCATTCTATCGACCTGCTTTTCGCTACGGACATCGGCCCGAAGCAGAACACCATCACTGTATTTTTTGACTTCTTTGAGTGTCTTTTCGCCGCCCGATTTTGTTCTGAAATAATGCACACCGACGAAACAGCCCTGCTCTGCAAAGGAAATAGCCGTTGCAGCACCGATACCGCTGCTCGAGCCGGTAACCAAAACCTTTTTGCCTTTAAGGTCCTCGTAAATCATTCTATTCCTTCCGCACGCTTCACGTTGGGTTCTCTTGCTGACCCTGTATCTGGTCGAGTTGGAGGCCGAAACGGTCGAGTTTTTTCTGGCCATCCTCGTATTGGCCATAGGCGTTTTTCAGATGTCTGCCGAGCACTTCCCAATGGCTGGCAAAATCCGCAAAAGAGGCGTTAAGTTTTTTCAGGTTCTGGCGGATTTCAGCAGCCTGTTTTTCTATCTGTAAGCCGTGCAGACCCATCACCACCGTCATCAAATACGTGTACAATAGATTCGGGCTTACCGGTATCACCTTTTTATCGAGTGAATACTTAAAAATATCCTTTGTGTCATCATCATATTTTATAATCGTTTCATAATAAACATTCTCGGCAGGCACATACATCAGTGCAAAATCCAGCGTGCCCTCAACGGGCCTAATATAATCCGACGCAATTTTATCAATATGCGCCGCAACATCCTTGATAAATTGTCTGCGAAGTTTTGCCTTTTCATCCTCGTTTTCAGTTTTGACTAATCTTTCAAAACTCGACAGGGGAAACTTTGCATCAACCGGCACAGAAAAATCCGCCAGTTTTATAAGTGCATCAACAACTTTGCCGTCCCTGAAGGCGTATTGCAGCTCGTAGCTATCCTTTGGCAAAATTTGCGACAGTAAATTCTCCAGCGACCACTCGCCCATCCGGCCCCGGAGCTTTGGACTTGCCAGGATATCCTGCAGACGTCTTACATCTGTGCCGAGCTGCAGCATCTGCTTATTTGTCCCTTGAAGTTCACCTATCTGTGTGTTCAACCGGCCCAATACCTGCTGGCTGGATTGTAAATTTGTATTCAGGCTGGTTTGGCCGTCAAGCAGCGACTTTTGCAGGCCTTCGGAGGTTTTGCTTTGAGCGTCCCTGAGATCTCTTAGCTCTTTTTTGTTGGCATAACCAATGCTTATCAGCCAGCCTATGGCCACGAGCAGGGCTATACCTACAACAATTAAAATCAGTTCCATACGCCTGCCCTTCAAAAAACCATGTTGATTATAGATTCTTAACAGGCTGGCGTCAAAGCAGTTGCTATTTATCGGCAAAGTTTTTATTATAAAAAGCTAACTTATGAAAAATCATCACCTTGCAATCCTGAGGAAGCCTTATTTGGATGCGATTATCGAAGGACGGAAGACCATCGAGTCGCGGTTTAGCAGGACTAAACGTTCTCCATTCGGGCAAATCACAGCGGGCGATAAGCTGTTTCTGAAACTGGCCAGCGGGCCGGTATGTGCGGTCGCCACGGTTCAGGCGGTCAGGCAATTCGAAAACCTAACGCCGGAACAAATAACCGAAATAAAGCAGCAGTATAACCACCATATCAAAGGCGGCGATGAATACTGGCAAAGCAGGAGCGACTGCAGATTCGGCTTTTTGGCCTGGCTGGAGGAGGTAAAATCAATCGAGCCGATGCGAATTAACAAAAAGGACTGGCGGGCGTGGGTGGTTCTGACAGAAAAAGAGAATTTCGGACTGTTGAAAAAGAGCTTGTCAAAACAACCTTAAAGTGGGCTTTTCCCCGTACTTTTTGCGGATTTTATCGGACTCCGGCTGGCACCTTCGCCCAGACAAGTCGGGCTTTGCGGTTACCGCCAATCACTCGGATAGAAAACGGAGTCGGGTGGTATTTCAAACTTTCTGCACAGCGCCTCGACGAGTGCCTCAGTCCTCTTCACCTGGGAGTCGGTCAGATACGCGGCTTCGCCATCCGCTATGATACAGATTCGGATGGTCTGACCGGTGCCATGCCAGGTACGGCCGGGGATGATTGACCATTGTCTCTGCCACTTTTCCGTCGGCTGGATTTGCCCGTCATCGCCGCCAAGACCATTACAGACAACAAAGTGGCAGTTCAGCTCGTCGGGACTGACCAGGCCGTTGAGCGAGGCCAACTGCTCTACATTGCCGGCTTTGGTAGCGCTATAGTAAATCTCGATGCAGTTCCAGCGTCCCGGATACTGAGTAGCCCGCGAAAGGACGGCCTTCTCAATCCGGTCAAGACGGTAATAGCTGGAAAGACAAAACGGACCTGCGGAAGGAGGGTTATTACCGAGAGCCATTAAGACCATAGCCCCAACTGTCATTGAAACCAAAAGCGCCACTAAGACCTTTACCGACCGCGGCTGGTGCAGCATTTATTTCTTCCCTGAAAAAGGTCCTCAGGACCTATGCTCATCACCTCGCAGAACAATTTTATTAGTAAACATCGGCACATACCAGCGAATTGCTGTAAATTTTAACAAAAATTTTAGTATTGATATTCCTGAGGCAAGCCGAGTCATCCGCTCATCTCCGACTACCAAGAAACTTGACTTGACGCATCTTTTCTGTTAAACAACCACCCAGCAGCTTTTATAGGACGCCCGGATTTGCCGACTGATAATCCGATCTGTAAGGCAGAGGTTTTATGCAACAAGTCAACGCAAACAACAGCGAAGTGGTCTCGGCATCCAAGACCAAGAAGGTCTTGATATTTATCGTTTGCTATAACGCCGAGAAGTCAATCGAATTAGTGCTCGACCGAATCCCCAAGGATATCTGGGAAAGTAAGAGTTTCTCCACAGAGATATTAATCATCGATGACCAGTCACCAGATAGGACATTTGACACGGCTAAGGGGTACCGCCGACGACACCCACAGTGGAACCTGACAGTTCTGGCTAATCCCAAGAATCAAGGCTACGGCGGCAATCAGAAAATCGGGTACTCGTACGCTATCAAGAAGGGCTTCGACGTTGTAGTACTGTTGCATGGCGATGGCCAGTATGCACCGGAGTATGTGGGGCAAATGATTAAGCCTATTTTGAGCGGTGAGGCGGATGTAGTTCTCGGTTCGCGAATGATACACCGGCTGGATGCCCTCAAAGGCCGTATGCCGCTGTACAAGTGGATAGGAAACCAAGTCCTCACCTTCATTCAGAACAGACTTATGAGAACGCACCTGTCAGAGTTTCATACAGGTTACCGGGCCTACAGTGTGCCGGCCCTTGCGTCCGTGCCGTTTGAGCACAATTCCAACTACTTTGATTTCGATACCGACATAATCATTCAGATGCTGCAAACGCAGAAACACGTCAGGGAGATTCCTATTCCGACGTTCTACGGTGACGAAATCTCCAGGGTCAACGGAATAAAATACGGCATACGAATTATCCGCTCATGCCTGTTATCCCAAGCAATCAAGCTTGGTATCTACTATCACCCGAAGTTCGATTATGAGCCTAACTCCAACACACGTTACAAGGAAAAGTTCGGATACCCAAGTTCCCATCAGTTTGCGGTAGAGCAGGTACAGCCTGATACGACTGTGCTCGATATCAGCGGCGGACCTGATACGATGCCTGAAAAATTAGCCGCAAAAAACGCTAAGACAATCTCAATATGTGGAAACCTTCGGCCAAGAAGGCGGGAAAACTCCTGGAAGTCGGTCGAAGCTGATGTTGAGCAGTATGATTTTGAAAATGAATTTGGCAGGATAGATTTCATTCTCATCCTGGATGTCTTGGAGCACCTTAAGTCGCCGGAGAATTTGCTTCGCAGACTAAGGGGTCGTTTCTCGAGGGATTACCCGAAACTGATTATAACTACGGCAAACGTATCATTCTTTCCTGTTAGGTTCGGCTTATTGTTTGGAGGTTTCCACTACAGCAACCGAGGAATACTCGATATGGACCACAAACGGCTGTTCACCTTTTCAACGCTGCAGAGAACGCTGGAGATTAACGGCTATGAGGTGCTTGAGAAGCGAGGTCTGCCGGCACCATTTCCGCTGGCAATCGGCGATGGATGGCTGGCACGTTTTCTGCTGCTGATAAACCGAATCCTGATTTTTTTCTCCAAAGGGCTGTTTGCCTATCAGGTCGCCGTTATCGCCAAGCCTTTGCCGACACTCGAGCACCTGCTGCAGGATGCCCAGAAAGCCAAGATGGAAAAACTCAAAAATGATTTGCCATCGGCAGCTTCAAACACTACCAGTTAAAAGAAAGCTGGCATATCCCGCCCAGAGTAAATCAACGTGCACCGAGTACACCAAAGGCAGTCACTTCGGCAAATCAGGACTAGCGACATTCGGCTCTTTGCCGGGCGGATAAACAATGTTCGCTTCTGCCCTTAGCGATTCGACGTATTTTTCGGCAAGTTCACCCTGCTTTTTTGCCGTCAGCATTTCCACTAAATTGTCTTTGACCTCTTCAAATGTTTTAGTACTGGCGTCCTTTTTGTCGGTAATTTTTATTATGTGGTAGCCGAAATTGGTTTCTACAATGTCACTGACCTGGCCGACCCCCAGCGCAAAAGCTGCTTCCTCAAAAGCTGGTACCATTTGACCTTTGGAAAAGAAGCCCAGGTCGCCACCGCGTACTGATGACGGGCAGCCTGAATTGGCCTTGGCCAGCTCAGCAAAATCAGCTCCGTCTTTAATTTGCTTAAGCAGTTCCTCAGCTTTTGCCCTGGCAGCTACTTTCGCCAAAGCAGGCTCAACGTTAGGGTCAGAGGTGTCCGGCTTTATGAGGATATGACTTGCCCTGACCTGCTCGGGTATCTCGAACTGCTGCTGATTTTCCAAGTAATACTGCCGGGTGTATTCTTCCGTAACGTTTACGTCACTACCAAACTTGGACTCGAATAGTTTCTGATACGCCAGCCTTTTCTCGAGCTGCATCCGTTGCTTCCACTGCTCAAAACTTTGACCGGAAGCCTCTATCAACGCCTTCATATCATCCACAGACAATTTTTCAGCGGCTGCCATTTCCTGGATAAGGTTATTCACGTCTTCCGGGGTGACCGCTATCTGGGCGGCTTTTACCTGCTCATCTATCAACCGTTCGACAATCATCTGCTCCAAGGCTTCCTTTCCCATTCGCGCTTTCAATTGTTCGATAACAACAGGCGGCAATTGTTTGTTGCGGGCAGCCATTTGTTCAAGCCGAGGCTTAATTCTTTCTTCTATGTCTTTTTCAGTAATATCGAAGCCATTGACAGTAACGGCAACAATTTCAGCGGGACTGCCCAACTGAGCCTCCGCTTTGGGCTGTTCCTGTAAAGCAGGCTTTTGCTCGACTGTCTCAGGTTCAGCCTTGACTGCAGGCTGGAGTTCGGCTGCAGGCTGGAGTTTGGCTGCAGGTTGGGGCTCGGCTGCTTCGGGTTGGGGTGCAACAGAAGTAATTGGTTTAACAACTCCAGCGGGATACTGCGGCTCGCAGCCAATAAAAAAGATGGCAAAAAATACTACGACCCAGGTTAAATTCTTCAGGTAACCTTTCATAACTTTGTCCTCTCACAGGCCAAACCCGTTAAAAATCCTTCCTAATCAAAAATAAAAACGGCATTATCCCACCAATAAGCGGTTGAGTCAAACGCTTTATCTTGCAAATGCCGGTTTTTTTGATATCTTTCAGGACAGGTGCGAACATGACCCGTTCGACTTCGCTCAGGGTCATCCTGAGCGACTAAAAAGGAGCCGAAGGATGACTTTCCCTGGGCGAACAACCATTCTGAGCCATACGATAACCATCAGGCCCCGCTACGCTGAAACGGACCAGGGCGGCGTGGTTCATCACACCGTTTATCCGGTGTGGTTCGAGATGGGACGGACAGAGCTTTTGCGTGCAAATGGCCTGGTTTACAAAGACCTCGAGGCCGCTGGTGTCTTCTTTGTGGTTGTGGAGCTGTCCGTAAGATATCGTCAGCCGGCAAAATACGACGAAAAACTGCAACTCGAAACGACCTGCACAAAGGTAACGCCGAGCAGAGTTGAGCATACTTATAAGCTCAGTCGCTGCGGCAATGAAGCAATTCTGGCTGAGGGTTCAAGCTTACTTGCGTGCGTAAATGCTCAGGGTAAAATTCGGCGGATGCCTGATTTTCTGTATCCTGAAGGGCAAAACGGCAGCCCCTGTCTGAATGACTAACCAGACAAAAGTTTGACTTGCCATAAGCAATTCGCTAAACTTATCGTAAAAGACTAAAGAATAAAAAGGCGAAAGTAAAAATGACCTGTTCGACTTCGCTCAGGGTCATCCTGAGCGACTAAAAGGAGTCGAAGGATGACACGTCAGTCACGAGTTACTCGTCACGGACCCAAGGAAAACTGTGGGCTTTTCGGCATTTTTGGCGACGACGAAGCTGTTCAAAAGACCTACGTCGGCCTATACGGCCTGCAGCACCGCGGACAAGAATCAGCTGGAATCGCCTCCAGCAACGGCGAATTTATCCAGTGCTACACCGGTATGGGTACGGTAGGAAGAGTATTCCGCAGAGAATCGGGACTTCTGACGAAACTATCTAATCCGATGGCAATCGGTCATGTACGGTACTCGACCACCGGCTCCAGCACCCCTCGAAATAACCAGCCGTTACTGTCTGAGTATTCCCGTGGACAAGTGGCGGTTGCACATAATGGCAATCTTATAAACGCAGGACTGCTGCGGGATGAATACGAGGCCTACGGCAGCCTGTTCAAAACAACATGTGACACCGAGATAATTACTCACCTGCTTGCAAAACCGACCCACGTCAGTAAACCTGACCCGCTGGCCCACGTGCTGAACCATCTGCAGGGGGCATACTGTTTGTTGTTTTTGTTTGCCGACCGCATTGAGGCGGCTCGCGACCCTTACGGCATCCGACCCCTGTGTATCGGCAGGACAAATGAGGGCTCTTATGTCGTGGCCAGCGAAAGTTGTGTACTCGACGCCGTTGGGGCCGAGTTCATTCGTGAAGTCGAACCAGGTGAAATCGTCACGCTGGATAAAAGAGGTCTATCCAGCAGATTCTTTGTCAAACCCGGCTCAGTGACACCGGCCCATTGCTTCTTTGAGCACATCTACTTCGCCAAGCAAAGCTCGTATATTTTTGGTGAAAACGTACACGAGTTCAGAAAAAAATTAGGGATGCGTCTTGCCATAGAACACCCGGTCGAAGCAGACGTCGTTACGCCTGTGCCGGATTCAGGCACGTCGGCAGCAATCGGGTATTCACAGCAGAGTGGCGTACCATTTGATATGGGGATGGTCAGAAGTCACTACGTCGGCAGAACATTCATCTCGCCGAGCCAGGAACTAAGGGAAAGGGAGGTCCAACTCAAGCTGGCTGTGGTGAAAGAAGTCGTCAGGGGCAAACGAGTCATCGTGGTGGACGACTCAATCGTCCGAGGCACCACCACCAGAGGCAAAATAAGGGCGATTCGCCAGGCTGGTGCCAAAGAAATCCACATGCGGGTGAGCTGCCCACCTCTGAGGCACCCCTGTTTTTACGGCGTTGACTTTCCAACAAAAAAGGAACTGCTGGCACATAATCGTGATTTTGAGCAAATCAGGCAATTCCTTGAAGTCGACAGCATTGGTTATATGTCACTGGAAGGACTGCTTAGTTGCGCAATGCTGCCGGGCGACCACTATTGCACTGCGTGCTGGAGCGGCAAATACAGAATACCGGTGGACATCGCGCTCAATAAATTTGCCCTGGAACATTATCAAATGCACATGTTTGACGATTGGAACGAGCTGGGTCAGTAAGTGCATCCCCAGCTTTAAACTTTTTCCGGTATTACAATGACCAGCTTTATCAACTACAAACAATCCGGCGTTGATGTCGAGGCCGGCGAGGCGATGGTGGATAAAATCCAGTCGTACGTTTCAAGCACATTCGGGCCAAGGGTGCTTCAACTGAAAAACGCTTTCGCCGGTATGTTCAGGCTCGACTATGATGAAAAACTCTTCAAGAAAAACTACAAAAGCCCGGTACTCGTAGCCTCTACTGATGGCGTTGGCAGCAAGGTGCAACTTGCCGCAAAAATCAAGAAATTCGATACCGTCGGCATAGATTTAGTCGCGATGAACGTCAACGATATGCTAACCCAGGGGGCTGAGCCGTTGTTCTTTCTGGACTACCTGGCGGTGAACAAACTTGAATTAGACGTAGTAGCTGAGCTGATAAAGGGCATCGCGGCTGGCTGCCGAATCGCTGATTGTGCGCTGATAGGCGGGGAAACAGCCGAGATGCCCGACACCTACGCCAAAGACGATTTCGATATGGCGGGCTTTTCCGTCGGAATAGTTGACCGCGGAAAAATCATTAGCAGCAAAAATATTCGCAAAGGCGACGTAGTGCTGGGTCTGGCGTCGAGCGGACTGCATAGCAACGGATACGCACTTGTTCGCAATATCTGCTTCAAAAAAGCAAGTCTGAAAATGACCGACCGTTTAGACGAACTCGATGGGGCGATGCTGGGCGATGTGTTATTGGAGCCAACACGAATCTATGTTCGTCCAATCGTAAAACTCCTGTCACAGTACAAAGTCAAGAAGGTTGTGCACGGTATGGCGCACATCACTGGCGGCGGTCTGGTCAGAAACATTCCTCGTGTGCTGCCGAAAACCTGCGACGCCGTCCTTAAGAAAGACAGCTGGCCTAAGCACAAGATATTCACATTCCTGCAGGCCAATGGCCCAGTTGAGGAAGATGAGATGTACAGGGTCTTCAATATGGGAATCGGATTTGTACTGATAGTCGCCGAGGATTTCGCCAACTCAATCTCTGAGAAACTGACCCGCTACGGCGAAAAGGTCTATAACATAGGCAGAATCACAACAGGAACCAAGAAAATAGTTCTAAAATAATAAAAAAAGAAACTATGAAATACGGATTCCCGCTTTCACGGCAATAATAAATGAATAAAACCTTCGGCGAGTCTGCCGCAGCAATGGTTGTCTACATTGGTTTCGCTGCCTACCTTTATCTTCCGCACTTCAAAAATTTCAACTCATCACAGTATCTTCTTGTGGTGAATGTCTTCCTCGCGGGGCTTGGCTGTTACGTCCTGAGTCGGCGGTGGGTGTCGAGCTTCTGGGGCTCATTATTTGCAGGAGTCATTTATGGCTTCGGGCCTTTTATGCTCTCACTGGCTAAATTTCACCCAACTGCTGGCCTGCTGGCAGCAAGTATCCCGTGGCTGTTCTGCCCGGCTGCGTTCGGGCCGAAAGCAAATTGGAGGTGGCTGAGAATACCGCTTTCAGCCCTGCCAGCTTTAATGATAATACTGTTTTTTCAGGTGTCCTCTCACTACCGACTATTTGCAGCCCCAATACAAGCTCAGTTGCATTTGGCTGACCTCCTCAGCCTGGTGGCTCCGCTTGTCGCGGCTCAGCAAAGTGTGACTTTGGTCGGGTTCTATCATGTCCCGATAGCTGTACTTGCAATGGGATTTTCAATGCTCCTCGCCGCTCGGCGATTCAGCGTACTAACAATCTTTTGTCTGGGGATAGTATTGGCATCCTGTCAACCGCTGCTCGGCGTAAGCCCGATTATCTGGCTTAGCTTTCCTGCGCTGTGCTGCTCGGTAATTATCGGCGCAGGCCTGCAGGGACTTTGCTCGGCTGGCTTTGCCGACAAAAAATGGATATTGGTGAGTACAGCCTTTATGGCCGGGCTTTCTATCGTAACACTGCTATTGGCGACAAAGTTCTTTCAGATGCTTGCAGGCCTCGGTGATAAATACGCAAAGCTCTTTTTGGCAGACGCAAAAATGTACGTAGTCGGCACAATTGCGCTCTTGTTCATATTTTTTATAACCTGTGCAAAATTGCGTATCGCCGCCATTCGGCTGATTATCCTCTGCTCAACTCTGGCGGTTGACATATTTCTTGCCGCAAGATTTATCGTCGACAGGATTCTCTAAAGGAAATGGAGAGCGAATCTAAAACACTTCCCGTTCGACTGTGCCGAGGTAGAATCGGCCGTCTTTGTGCATAAAATCTATTATCTTATCGAACTGCTCATTTACGAATCGGCCGTTGTTGGAGACCACGGCGATGCCGATAACCGCGCTTGTTTTATTATCCTGATGGTCCACCTCAGAGATAGATACATTGAATCTGCTTTTCAATCTGCCGATAAGACTTTTGACGATGCTTCGCTTTTCTTTGAGCGAACTTACCCCCTGCAAATGCAACTGTGTTGTCAACACGCCTACCATCATAATTGCATATTGTAGGCTTTGCTGGAGAGATTTTCAACCGTTCGAATTGGCCTTCACTTCCGCGACGATTTGGCGGGTCTCCGGCGACTGGTTCTGCTGGGCCTGCTTGAAGGCAGCCACAGAGGATTCATTCTGCTTTTTGAATAGCTCATTGCCTTCAACAATTTCCTTCAAGGCCTTCGATTTGGTTTGGGCTTCCCTTAAGAATCCCACTGCCTTCGTTCCGTACACACCACCTAATAATGCACAGATGCCGATAGCCAGTTCAAACGCCGAATCCGCCAACTTCCACACATCAGGCCGCGATGTCGATTCAGCCAAGGCCTGCTTCGCAAGTGTAGAATTCGATTGCGCAAGTATATCCTCAGCGGTCTCAGCCTGTGGAAATTCATTGGGCAGTCCGAAATAGGCGGCAAAGGCCCTGCTTTGCAACTCAGAAAGTGTTGTCAAAGCCTGCAACTTTTCCGAAGCATTTTCACTCCTGGCGGCTTCAGCAGTTATTATCGCTGCTCGATTATGCAGCCAGGCATTTTGCTTTTGAGACTCGCTCGGTGCAAGCCGCAAACTTTCACAACCAATTGACACAAAACACAACGGAATTAGGAACGCAACAATCTTTTTCATCGTTTCTCCTTCACAATTAAAATGATTCTCGTGTCGCGCCTGACTTTGTTAAAGTCCTCTCGAGCGCTCGAATGCGATATTCGTAAGAAATGCTTTCAGCAGAAAGTGCCTCGAGCTTCTGCTCAAAGCTCTTCTGGCTCTGCAGCAGCGTACTCACATCGTGCTGCAGCAAATCGAGCTGACGTTGCAGGTTCACCCAGCTACCCACAATCAAAGCCGCCAGTAGCACCAGTTGAATCAACGTTGAAACATTTATTTGACGATTAAGCTGCCAGGATTTCAAATTCTTCTCATCCATTCTTACGCCGGTGCATAGAAAACATTTTTATCGCCCACGCGACACATCAATACATATGTCCCCGCTGGAAGTTGTCCATCCTGCAGAAAAGACTCAGCCAAATTCACCGCCTTCATCTGCGAGCCGTACTCGACCGGCAGTGAACCCGCCCCACCTATCTCTACAGCTCGAACGTTATACCAATTGTAAGACGACAAACTTTTTATCTTAACAGCCCAAGCCGTCACCCTGGCTCCGGGAGAAGTAACAGCTAACGTTTCTTTGCTCTCCGGCGAACCCTGCCGGCTCAGCCGCTCAAGAAACTGCTGACTGTCTGTAACATTTTCGGCCCCGCTCATACCTCAACCTTCCTACGCCGCACTATCTTTAGATTCGTACACTGATTTCGAAAATCCATCTGAACCCGCGTAATCCTGTTTACGCTTCGGCTATCACCTCGGCAACTCAACAGGTCTCGACTCTCCGGACTGCACGTCACCCCATCACCAACTCTGTAATCAAAGGCCAGGTAGGGCGTCTGCACATCAACGGTCTCGATAATCTCAGACGCCGACCCAGCCCTCTTACGCAAAAATTCATATAAAGCAATGGTATCATCAGCCTCATCCGGCGTTCCCAGGGATTCATCTGATGAATTGGCAAAGATGCTTCTGTTTGAAACCTTGCGATATTTGAACTGCCTCGGCAGTGTAACAATATAGTTGACAACCGGTATAACTGAGTTCACCGGCCCATCGGCAACAACACAGCTTAACCTTTCGTCACTTATCACCGATGCCGTAATCCTAAACTTCAACACCCCCTTTAACGCCGCAATCCACGCATCAATATCAAGCAAATCACTACTTAGCCATACGCCGCACTCATCGAGCAGATTGTTAAAGGCGTAAAGATACTGCCACCAATGCAATCCATTATCAAAAGACACCTCCAGAAAATAACCCAATGACTTGCCCTGCTTGTCGGTAGTTAGCGCAGGCCAGAACCGTCTTCGACGTTGAACGAAATTACTACTCTCGAAGATTTTCGAAAAATCAAACGCATCGCCTTGGTTATACGGTGGGCCGCTGTAGTCTCCCGCTTCATTGAGAACCCATTTTCGATATACATCTTTGACCTTATAGAAGTCCGGATTCGTCGTTGGTGAGAATGTGTCGTAGTTGGTACTTTCATCCCCAGGGTCCCACGCCTTCACCAATTCAAAAGTCGCTTCATAAATCTTAAAGTCACCCTGACCAATATACCTGTGTGTCACGGGAAAGAAGTTCTTTCTGCTGTGCAGCTTTGAAATGTTTGTCTTCGAGATACTAAACCGCTCACCCGCCTGCTGACAATTTAACTCAACAACCCTGCCAGTACCATTCTTATAGAATACAACCGCTTGCTCAGGTCCCGTCGACACAAACCGGGGCACGAACTCAAATCTCAACCCCGTTCGCTCACAACATCTCCTTAGTGCCTCTAACAAGTCCAGACCTGTTACATCAAGGTCGCGGGCTGCCTGATTATCCGTCAGCGCTCTGAGCTGCTCAACTTTCGGCAACTGTAGCTGCCCATCCGACAGATATTCACACAACAGATATTCAATTACCTCCGCATAGCTCCATAACTTACCCTTCGATGGCTCAACAGCAAACACCGTATAACTCCTGCCATTATGCTCTATCGGCTCGATTGCAGCGTCAGCCCCTCCATCCGCGCTAAAAGTAGTATCCACACCGGAAAGAAACGCACTCGAGCCATCACCGCTTCTTATTCGCTGACCATAAACAGTGACACGCCTTAGTTGTGAGCTAAAATCCCTCACAATAATCTCAACAAACTCACCATCCTCGTTAATTCTGGTTTCAATTCCTTCTATTTGCCCGACAAAGATAGCAAAACTAAAAGCTGATGCCCCAGGCACTAAACCGTTATAAACCTGTTCAATGCGAACACTTTTACCCATCCCAACTTCAGCCTCAATGTCCTCGGCAGAAAATAACTCACCCTGAGAATAGCCAGCCGGATTATAAATCAATCTCGCCCAGCTAAACTCCGGCCAATCATCACGCACAATCTCCACAACCTCAAGATAAGGACATAACGAACCGTCAACCAAAACCGAGACCGAAGCGCCGGGAACCGCAAGGCTTGTTTCTTCCGATTGAAAAAAGTCAACCCGATTAGACATCAAAAACCCCCTGAAACAAACACTTAATCCTGCACAAAGGTAACACCCCAGCCTACACCGCCTGAGCACTCAGTATATCTATTGCTGCAGGGTGCTCGGCAGAGATTCCAACCTTAACTTCCGCAAAAGAACCGTCATCCACCCCCTCGGCATCTTCGGCTCTTACCACAAACAGATACCTGCCGGCCTGCAGTGTGTTGGTCTGGTAGCTGTAAAACTTCCTCCCCGCATACGTAATTACAGCAACCGCATTTCGATAGTTAATCTGTCCCGTCCCACCGTCATAATAGATTTTGAAACACAAAGGTTTACTCCCCTGTTCAAGGGGGCTGTAAAACCAAATGAGTTTTACCTTACCGCCTTCCATTTGCCCTGCTTTTACCAGAAAAATGTCGTTAGGTTCAGCCGGTGCTAAATCACCATTCTCATCTATCACAACCTTAACGGCAGCAGCTAAACTCTGCTCCTCACTGCCGCAATTATTGGCCCGATGGACCACATAAAGATACGCTGTGTCCGCTTTATGACTAACATAATCAGGCGGGCCAATTTGCAAAGCATCCACCTCGTCTACAGCCAATATATTATCAAAGTCTACTGCATCGATACTTAGACCACAATAAAGCACCGCGCATCCATTTACCCGAGGCCAAAACCAACCCAAAGTCAAAACCGTCCCCAGTTTAAAAGCATTGGACGTCATCCCCACAAGTAGGGCATCTTTTAGAAATTTGGTTTCCATCAACCTGAAACCCTTGTAATCGCTGCCTCCTCATCGACCGGCGTATGCGTCAGGATGACGGTTTCGCCATCATCATCATAATATTGAATCTCGCCGGTGCTTTTATTCTGCACAGCCTTATTGACAAGCATTTTTGCTGCTTTTTCAAAAAATTCACTGCTGGCAAATCTATTTTCAATCGAAAAGGTTGCAAGCACAGCATTTACTGTTTCGCCATCAATAACCGCTCCAACGAGAACAATGGAATAATCGTGTCTTGGCGCATAAAAGACGTCCACACTCAAATCTATTTTACAGCTGTGAATTCCTGTAACACTATCAAAGTCCTCGGCACCGTTATCCCAGCAGTACTCTGGACAGCATTATCATCCTTGTATACGCGAATCTCTCCATCGGTTGCGCGAGTAATTGCTGCACCATTTTTGTCATTAGTTGTCCAACAAAAATAAACCAACGAATCTTCAGCAAAATCACCTAAATACATACTCATCGTGCCAATCCTTTCCCGATTAAAAGACTCCCTGAAGCCAAAGAACCATTTACCAGCGGTCGCACCGCAATCTGATTGAAATCGAATTCATCAAGGTAAACTCTTATGGTAGTAAGTGGATGGTTATTGTAGAAACTAAGTCTAACTCTCGAAACAACAAATGACCCATCGGGTATGCTCTGTTCATTCCATTCGCCTTTAGTAAACGCCCCATTATAAACATTGTGCCAGCCACCTTCATAGTAAACATCCACATCAACTAACGTAATATAACTGCTGGTATATGTGTCGATGTAAAATCTAATCTTATTACATAATGTCGCAGGAAGTACGACTAATTCGATAAAGGAACTCCAACTTTGTTTCAATATGGAACGATATGCAGATGTACCTGTATTTTCATCATACACCATTGATACATTTACCCAATCTAATACAGAGACAGTGGCAGTTCCGGTAGCGCCTCCTGCCGGATTATAATTACCAACAGGGTCTCCGACTCCCCCATACAGCCAATATCCACCAGTGCCCCAACCAAGGTGATTTGTTATATACCAGTAACCACCCTCGTGCCAAAGGAAGTATGCACCATCCTCTCTGTAATAGTAATCCTCACCATTATATTCACCCGCATAAAGATAATCACCGATTGCATTGGGATCTAAAGTGCCAGTTACCTTTATTCTATATCCTGACGGTGATTTCCAGCTCATTCCGCATCTACCTCAAATTCCAAAACATCATCAAGCTGACTTCGGATAGCTTCGTCAGCTTGCATTTGTGCCTTTGCTCGCTGAGCCTTGGACTTTATCACATCCTTGATTTTTTGAACCGTAATTGGAAAATCAATTCTAAGGCCGTAGGTCGGCGACTCAGGATATTCAGGAAACCTAACGTCAAACTGCACAACGTCCTTTGTATCGGTTATACTCCCTTTCTCATCAACTATATCCGCCGTGAACCTGTGTATTTGACTTTGCTGAACTTTTACTAACGCGGTCTTCATCTTCTATAAAACGAGGCTTTTATCCTTCCTCTGTCCATGTGCCATTCTTAGCTACTGTCACCCAGTCACCGTTCGAATCTGCAACCAGTGTAATACATCTTCCAATTACATTAGCCGATTTATACTTACCCGCCGTTTGGCCGCTGTCGTCCCGAATAGCCGCTGTGCCTGGATCGACACGCAGCTCTTGCGATGCCTGGACCGCAAACGTAAATACAATCCCTGCTGCCGCCGACGCTGGCAGAGTAAGCTTCACTGCCCCTGCAGCCCCAAAATTCGTATGGACACTACCAGACTCAGCAGCCGTAAGTGTATCTTCGCTCACATGTGCTTCGATGGTCTTTCTAATTCCACCTGCCCCGTAGGGAACCACAAAACTATGCCCAACACGACAGTCTGTTATCGAATCAATGTCACCGTTCGACGTAGTAACCTTAGCCAGTCTAATATGCGGTGTGGTCCCCATATCAGGAAAACCACTGTACTCGTTGGTTACCAAAGTTCCGCTCGAATTCAAATAAATATATATGTTGGCCTTGTCATCAGCCAACGTGTTGCCCGATGAGCCAGCATAGCTAACCAGTGAGTTACCCAGCCAGAATTTGCCGCCCTTTACACCAATGTCCAACCCGTCTTCATCGTAAACACGCAAGTCGTTTGCCCGCCTTGCCGCAAGAAGCAGCCGGTACAGCAACTTCCTGAACTGCAGATAATAAGGAGATGTGCCGGTCGGTATATACTCGACTCCAGTCTCACTATCAGACTGCATATTCAGCAATTCATTGTCGGATGGATAAACTTCCGCCATAGTTAAAACTCCTTCAATCCTCTCAATATTTGACCCAACGCTTTATATAGGGTCTCGACCCCTCACTTCCTGTCAGTCAATTCTCATAACTAACTCATTCGTCTGCTTATCGTACGATAACACACTAAGTTCTTCAGCAGGTCTCGCCGCTGGCATTACCGCGATTTGACCTGTCTCGCTGCTGGTACTCTCATTGCCAGCTTCGTCGCTAACCCTAATACCAAACTTGTAAACGCCGGAGCTTAATGGTGGGCTCACCCACTCAAATACCTCCGCATCAAAACCAAACAGCCCACCTCCAAAACAACCTATTCCAAAGCCGACTGCCGCCGCACCATCATATCCAAAGTCGCTCGAGCCGAACTTGCTCATTCCAAATCCACCCTTATCCTGCCAAGCTGACCAAACTCGTATAGGCCCCTCACTGACAGTATTGCCGTAATCAATTTCCCCCGTGCCATTATCAGAGTAAATCCTAACTATCCCGCCAGCCAGCAGTCTCTGACCACGCAACATCCTGACTCTCACTCTGCCGCTCTCGCCAATCGATGAACCCAACTCGCTGCTAAAGTCAACATACGCATCCTCAGCCTTAACCGCGAAAACTTCAATCCGAACCGCCGTTTCAAAAGAAGTAGGTATCAGAACAATCATTTGCCGCTGGTTAATCTCCACAGTAACACCGGCATACCGACCATTAACATAAACCTGATACAATTTATCATCCCATGAAGACTGCCACCTCACCAAAGCTACCAGTGGCACCTTGTAACTATCACCGTCCGCCCAAACACCCCCGGCCAACGCAAACGCTCTTACTTTCTCTATTCCGTTGCTGATAAGTGACATAACCCTATTAAGCCATTAACTGTCTATAAACAATTTCATAATCACAGCACAAACCTGCACCGCTTTGACGTTCCTTGCTAATCCTAAGCACATCCATACGAAGCTCGTCAAACTCTTCACCACTACTGGTTACCAATTTGTGTGTCTCGCCATCCATATAAGCCGATATAGCACCGATTCTATTATTCATTTGCGATACGCTTCCAGCCTGCAATGAACCGCTTTGCTTTATCTCCCTGCCCCGGCCGCCCATATCAATGCTGAGCACTCCATCCAGCCCAGGCATCGTTCTCTCAACTGAACCTCGCTTTAAACTGCCGACTTCAACCTTCAACTGCTGTTCGTCGAAGAGCCTCTGTCCATCTAAGGTAGTACCCATTTCTTTTACCTTCGCTAATCCCGCACCAGCCTCACTGATGCCCCTATCCTTGTGACATCCGCCACACCATCAGAGCCGACATCAATACTGACCCGACACCGCTGCCGTGCCTTCTCGAAAAGCTTCTGATAATGTAAACTCTTGCTCCAGAAATTCTCGTCTTGAGATTTGCTGGCTAACATCGCGTAGACGCTCGAAATAACGCCGAAGACCGACGCCAACCTTAAAACATTCTTATCAAGAATGTCTTCGACGCCTATATCACTTGCTGGATTCCCCGGCCTAATACTGAAATACTCAGTCAACTGAAAACCCACTTCCGCTGCCTGCGGCGCAAATGTGCTGACTCTGTAACTAATATCCGTAGCCGCTGGCGGTGCGATTGCATCCTCTTCTGAATCCGCTCGCAGAACTGAAACAGTTAACTGCGTCGCCGAATCTACTGAAACTATCTCGAACGTCCCCTCCAGAGAACCATTTGCAGATTGCAGATATATAACGCCGCCCACCGAAACCTGAGCACTCACAAAATCTGCGCTGGCTGCCGTAAAAGTTGTCCCGCTCAGCGCTCCACCTGTCCCACACGCCAATACCTGTCCCGGTAAATGCAGTTCACCGAACAATATCGGCTCATATCTCAAAATGTCGACATCCTCTGAAAACTTAGCCATTTACATCCGCACTCCTTTCACACGACCGGCAGCTTCAGGTGCCCAAAGACCCTTCCGGTTTTTGGGCACCTTCCACCGCAGTACCTAATCACACCCCTCTATTAGCTGGTAGTCAAATCCCGAATAAGCCCGTGTGCAGCTTCGTTCTTCAGCTCCAAGGTATATTCGCCGATCAGCTCGCCACACTCGTAGTCACCACTGCTCGCCAAAGGCTTAAAGTAAAAACTCCGCCCCATCAATGGCAAAACACTTGCCCGCGAGGAATCCAAAAACAAAACCGCATCCTGAGGCATCCATCTCGACGTAACTATCCGGCAAATCCCAAAGTCGCTTTCATAAACGCTTATCATCTCGGTATAGGTTGTATCGTTTGGACCATAACTTCGGCTGCTCGAGATAAAAGAGTTAATCCTCCGTTTCTGGAACCCATTGACAACAATCAAATCAACATTGCCGTCGCTGTTCTCCCATATCTTCCTGAGCATAAAATTGACACAGGCCTCATCAAGGTTGCCATCTGAAGGATGGCCGGGGTCGCCATCACGGAGAACATTCGTCAAAAGATGCTGAATAACCCCCTTCATCGACCTTCTAACTGCGCCGCTGCCTTCCGGACTACTGACAGGCCGCCCCCCATTGATGACGGTATTTTCCACATCGCGTATCAGCTCACGCAGTCGTTCCTGTTTTTGGTAATCCATCTCATCAGCCAGACCCAGCTGACTCGCAGCTATATCGGTCCCCGACACCTCCACCGTGGCGGTAAATATCTGAGTGTAGTTGCCACACCGTTTGCGATTGGTAAACCTCGCCCCAGGTTTATCCGCCCCCTCAAGCGCCGCATTCCCAAGGATGTTAATCACTTGATTGTCCGCAATATCCTCTGCCGCAGTGCCTGCGTATCCTCGTATCACCGTTAACGTATTGCTGTTAATACCGGTTACAAGTATTAGCTCCTCGCCGCCTTCCACTTGAATCTGATCGCCCACACGAAATCTGCTGCCGTTATCTACATCAAATTCAGTATCAGTGGCCGGATCGGTAAAAGTATTATCATTGACAGCGTCCTTGTTCGGCAAAAGTTCATCCTCAAGCCACTCATGATGTGTACTTGTCGCCTCTCGCATCGGATCACCTAAAGCATCCAGCAACGGCGTCTCATAGGGTGAAATTATCCCAATCAAATCCGATACGTCCTCTGCCAATTCCGGCAAAGTCGTACCCGCTGAATAAGTTGCCTTTCCTGTAAAAGCCATTTCTTAATTCTCCTTCTATTCGTTCTTGTCACTCCCGCAAAACCGGGAGTTTGTTATCTTTAATATTCGCCTTGTGTTTTCTCTTGTTTCTATGCCTTTCCTTTTCAAACAAAACTCCTGCGCAGCTTGAGATACCTCTGCAAATCTGTCCTGCTTCCGGTCGCAGCTGCTTCTTTAGCCACTTTCTCCAAAACTGTTGGGCTGTTCTGCATCCGGTCTTTAGCTCCTGCGGTCCTCTTTGCTGTCATACCCACACCTGTTTGTCCCGCAAACAGATATTGCTTCTCTTTCCTCAGCTGCTCAACAACACCATCCATGTCTACATTCTCCTTGCCTTCTACCCTGGCTTTGGCAATCAGTATAGCCGTCTCCAAATCAACCGCCCCTACAGCAGCTAATTTGCGCATCAGCTTCTGCTCAATCTGCAGGCTCTGTAGATGCTCAGCCATCTCGCAGACTCGCGACTCTGCCTGCGCCAATTGCTCCACCAAGGCCTCGATCTTCTTCTCGGCACCCTGTGCCCTCTTCCGATAGCGAATCGACTCACCAACAGGAACCAGCTTTAAACCATCTCCACCACTTTGTTCCGCTGCCGTCTCTGACAACTCCGGTGTCGTTACCGAATGTCTGTTGCCCGATGTCGTCTCGGACAAAATGCTTTCATCATCAATTTGACCCATGAAACCTCCCGACCTTTCTTAAAGTCTCAACTCTCTTTTGTGGTTTCGTAACCTAATTCTCTGAGTACCTGCTCAGTTGGAACGCCCAATTCCTTCTTGATTTGGGCCTCCTTTAGCCTCTCCATCAAATCCTCCGGCAGCGGACTTGGAAAAATAGTGTCCACTTGTCTGTCCGCCTCTGTGACTCTGTAAATGTTCGCCTTATCAAGGATACCCAGAACCATCCAGCAAATTCTCTTCAAGCCTTCGCCGTATGTAAATCTCTTACGTTCCGTCTTCGATAACATCCCCATAAGCGTAAGTCTAAGGGCAACCGCGCTTGTAAGGTTGCCCAGCTTGCTTTTCAAAACGCCGGCTACCAAAGGTGTCACGCCGCTTGCCTTGTCCATTGCTTCTCTAATCTCGGCAATGTGCATCTCTTCGCTGGGGGCCGCCGCATCTCCACCAAACTCCTCTACCGCCGCATCCGGATTGTCTGTGTACCACATTCTGCCCGGTGAGACAGGCCTGTCCTCAAAACCTTCTATCCCCTTGCCGAGATACATCTTAAACGATTGGAATGTAATTCTGCTCGCTCTGTCACTTAGCCTCGTGTTGAGCTCGTCCTGCAGTGACATCAGTGCCTCAACGTCACTTATACCCTCATAATAAAATGGCTGCAGGGTGTTTTGGATGTGTACTACCGGTAGAAAACCCCAAGGCAGCTCACCTTCTGCAACAAGTGACTTGTTCTCATACCTCTGCCATGCTGTCGCTGAAATAATCTCTGTAACCGCTGTCGTCTGGCGAATATCGCCGCTGCTGCTCGGCGCCAGAAGCCTTGATAAGAATGTGCTTTTCCTTTTCACCGCGTTTTTCTTTTGGTAAAAATGTTGAATGTAATATCTAATTTTTCTGTAGTCGTCTTCATCCAGAACAGGCAGTGCCCTTGGTGCATCAATCAGTTCCAGGTCGATTGTTTGCGCCAGTTGCAGTACATCCTCAAATGAGAGAGTTTGGCTTGCTTCTGCGTCTCTCGTCGCAAGACGAGGTTGCAGGGAGGAGGGAACACCAAACGCACTTTTTTGCGCGTGGGAACCCGAAGAGGGACCCCGCTTTGCGGGAACCCAAATGTGTTGGGCGATTCTTTCGCCAGGCCTGACAAGACAATCAACGAAACCGTAAACACTTCCGAGCACTGCCATATCCTGAAAAAAACCAATACCGCCATTAGCCGAAAACACAGCCTTTAGTATGGACTCAATCTCAAGACGTTTCCGACTATCCGGCGATTTAGAAACAAAACTTGTTGGCTTTCCAAATAAAAAGTCCACCGCAGCGTTAATTCGCCACGCAATATCGTTTTCAATCACGACTTCTTTTCGCTGCACGTCTTTGATGGCTTTCGCCCCAAAAACCCCCGTATTTGCCGAATGCACAAGTCCTGTTATTCTCCCGGGCAGGCCATACTCTTGCGCCTGCAGATAGCATCTTCCTGATTCGCTTATTTTCCTGTCAAACGTACAAGACGGGCCCCCACTCTGCGGGAACAACCCCCCTATATCGTACATCCGATTTGTATAATATTCCCACAGCTTGTTAAAGTGTGCCTGAATCGCTGCCCATCGTTCCTCTACGAGCCACTCAACGTAGTCCGCTTGTAGTGGTTCGACAGACTCACCACCCTGAGTGAAGTCGAAGGGCTGCTGGTCAGATGTTTCGGAAAACTCGGACGATTTTTCCGACGTCTGTTTCCTCATGTCGTTTGAGAAAATACTAAGGTCAAATCCCATACCAACTTCCCTTCTTTGGTCTCGTGGTTCGTGATTCGATTCTCGATACACCATTTACTATTCACGATCTCACGCCGTCACATTCAGAAGAAGCCTTCACATTTGATGCGAAAAAAGGCCTGTGGCAAGCCCATAATTTCTGGGTTAAGTCTTTGTAAAAAAAAGACTAAAGATTTTTTTAAAAACTCTTTTTTTGTAGTACCACCACCCCTATTTTTGATTGATTTGCAGTCCCGAGCGAAGTCGAAGGGATACGTTTTCTTTGAATCGACCGGAACAACGCTATGAATTCTAAAAACCACCACCACAAAAAAACAAACGCCTACTTATCCGCAGGAACAATCCTTATCTTACACTTGGGTATCGCCTCCAGAAACTCCACACCATACGGTCTGTTCACTATCCTGTTGTCAAGGATAGCAACGATACCAGCATCGCTCTTGCTGCGAATTAATCGACCAAAGCCCTGCCTAAATTTGAGAATAGCCAATGGTAGCTGATACTCATAAAAAGGGTTGCCCCCCTGTTCCCTTATCTGCTCAAGTCGACCTGCCACCAGTGGACTATCAGGAACTGCAAACGGCAGCCGTGCAATAATAACATTACTAAGTGCTTCCCCAGGAACGTCGACTCCCTGCCAAAAACTATCTGCCCCAAAAAGAACGCCTGTTTCGCAACGCTTGAACCGATTCAACAGTGCTGTCCTGTCCACACCTGCTTCTTGCTGCAGTAACTCGATATCATTTTTAGCTAACCAGTCACGGAGATTCTCAGCCATTTCTTCAAGCATTGCATAGCTGGTAAAAAGTACAAACGCTCTGCCACCCGTTTGTCGTACATATTTCTTCACCGCCTCACTCGCAGCACCGACAAAACCTGCTTCGTTAGGGTCGGGCAGGCCTTTTTCAATATAGACCGTAACCTGTTTCTCGTAGTCAAACGGCGAACCAAGCTTAAGCGAATCAAAGTCCCTAAGACCAACCCGCTTAGCAAAGAATTCAAACCCACTCCTTTCGTCTAAACCACCGCTGCTTAGTGTCGCGCTGGTCAGTATCACAGACTCGTATCTATCAAACAGACATCTTCGCACATCCTCCCCGACGTTCAGCGGTGCGCCTCTGAGGCTAACCGCCGAACTTCCGCTGTCTCTTACCTCAACCCAATAGACATAATCGCCCTTGCCTTGCCTCAGAAAACAATCCACCTCCTCCGCCAGCACTCCGCATCGGTCAACAAACCGCATAATCTCAAACTTTTCATCAAAATCTTCGGCTTTCTTCACAAGCTTGGTCAACTCCGACCGAAGGCTTTTCAGGTGTCCCGAGACAGTGTCATCAACAAAGTTGGCATAACATCTGCCGCCGGTTTCACCCTTATTCGACTCATACCAATCCCGAACCTTTTTGAAGAAAGCCCTTGCCTCTCGCATAGTCCGGCCCACAATAGCAATTGCCTTATCCGCATCCATATAAGCCAAAAGGCCTTTGTGTGTCCGCGGATTGTAAAGACCATTAAGCAGAAGCTTAACCCCGCTATCGCTGACGTCTATCCCAAAATGCTCTTCTGCCACATGTTCTATATTATGTGCCTCATCCACAATCACATACCGATAATCCGGTAGTAACGACACTCCCTGCTCTTTAAGAACAAGATCGCTGAACATAATCGCATGATTTGCCACTATGATATCAGCCTGTTCCAGCCGTCTTCTTGCCCGCTGGTAAAAACAGTCACGAAAATGTGAACATTTCCGACCTCGACAGTTGCCGTGCTCACTTTTAACCGCATCCCAAACCCTGGCTTCAGGTACAAATGAAATATCACTCAACGAGCCATCCTCAGTCTGGCCGCCCCAGTTCTTCAACGCCGCAAACGCCGAGCCAAATCCATCAAACAACTCCCTTTGCCTGCGCAACGCAAACTCAAGCCGACGCTTGCACAGGTAATTACCCCTGCCTTTCGCTAATGCTGCCGTAAATATCCCACCCGGACAACTCCGGTTTGGTTCCCGGATGTCTGTTGCCTCGTGTCGTTCGAGACACCTGCTCAAAAAAGGAATGTCTTTGTCGGTTAGCTGCTCCTGAAGCGTAATAGTATAAGTGCTGATAAGAACCTTCCCCATCTTATTTCTCACCAGCCCAATTGCTGGAATAAGGTATGCAAAGCTCTTGCCGACTCCTGTGCCAGCCTCAACTGCCAAATGCCGGCCGTCCAAAAGGGCCCGCCGAACTGCATCAGCCATCTGAACCTGTTGGGGCCGTAGCTCAAAACCGTCAAAAGACCGCGCAATAACACCACCCGCAGACAACTCCGGTACCGTTTCCGGATGTCCGTTACCTGACGTTGTTTCGGAAAACGCTTTTATCTTCATCATCGCAGGGAAATCAAAAAGTCAAATTACATCATTAACTCTCATATGAAGATTTTATGTCGGTGTGAACTATTGAAAAGGAAAATCTTATGGATTCCGCAGGCACCTGTGGTGTTATTTCCGCACGTCTGGGGCCCGATGTTGTTTCGGAATAAACTGCTCGGCATCCCACTGCCGCATTACTCGCTGGCTGCAATGGCCTTTTTGAGTGCCGCCACCGCCGGCGATTCAGGCATCTTTTCAAAAGCCGCGTTAATCATTTCTCCAGCCTCGGCCTGTCTGCCCATTTGATAATAGATGTAGCCCAGCAGAAATTGTAATTCAGCCGCATCGCTTTCGTCCAGCCACTTCTCAACGTTTGCTATCCGGCTCTCAAGCTTGTCCTTGTCACCAACCATAGCCACAAGGTCAATCTTAAACTGCGCATATTCTGGGAAAATCTCAAGTGCTCTGGTAAGGAATAAAGCGCTGCTCATATACTCACCGGCCGCAAACAAAGCATGGCTCTTACCGGCATACGCGAGTGGATCGTCCGGCTTATATATTGACGCAAGAGTGTATGCATCCGCAGCACGATAATATCTCCCGCGCTTCAGGTACTCTTCTGCTGCTCGCATATGTCTATTGAATTTATCCTCCGCGAAAGACGCAAAAGTTTTATGCTCACCCAAAATCTCCCTCGCTTTGGCCGACACGTCTGTCCTCCGCTCTGCTTCGGAGGATGGAGCACTCTCCAGCCCTGACAACTTCGGAGTGGTTACCGGATGTTTGTTGCCCGACGTCGTTTCAGAATTCACCTCTTTATCCACAGGCTCTTTTTCGAAAAGTTCTTCTAAAATACGACTCCTCTCTGCTGCCTCATCTTCTGGCAAAGGTTGCAGAGGCAATTCTTTAGAACCGGTCAACTCTTGCTTTCCTTCCTCCTCCGTAGCTACATGACCTGTCTTTCTTTGTGCCTCGGCCGCCGCAAAAAACCCCTCGTCACGCCTCTTTGCCTCATCGGTAGTTTTAACTTCTTCCTTGGCCTGCTCCACACCAGTAGGTTGTTTAAGAAACTTCCGTACACTATCAATCTGCCGCTTCATCTGCTCATAAACATCGACCTGCACATCCGGAACCCCAAACGCATCCTCTTGAGACTGGGACAACTCCGGTGTAGTTGCCGGATATCTGTTGCCCTGCGTCGTCTGGGAGACCCCCTCGCCTACCGCCTTCTCTGGCGCCCCTGCCTCAAGTTTCTTTCTTTTTTCCTCGCCCGATTCGGTTCTCGTCGGCAACTGCAACAACTTATCTTCAACTAATAGGCTCCGCTTGAGTTCCTCTGTCTTATCACTTGCCGTTCGCAAGTCCTGAAGCAACGGTTCAATCTGTGGCCGATGCTGTTCATCAGTTGACTTCTTGCTCCCCGAGAATGCCTTGACTTCCTCCAAAATCACCTCTTCCAGCTCCACAGTACCCATCGACAACGGCCTGGGCTTGGTGTTGGTGTAAGGTATCGCCGTGTCTGCACGAACTGGAGTCTCCTGCTCGGGCAACCGTGGCAGAACAGATTTACTGCTCGCACGATCATCAATCCGTACGCTCGCTGGCCGAAAAACACCCACGTCGCCCGTTCTCATTGTTGTCACCGTCCTTGTACCGGAATAATATGGCTGTGTTATGTACTTGCCTGCACTACCAATATCTTCTGAACCCACCGAATCCCTCAAAAAGGAATCCAACGACGACGAAGGTACACCCGCCTCAAAACTATAGCTCGACTGATACGGTACGATGCCTCGAAAATACCTGCCGCCACGAACATTACCGGTAACAATCAAATTGCCGCTTCCATCTATCGGGTTAGGACTGCGAACTAACCCACCGCGATAAGTGCCTCCAGGAACTCTTCCCGACCCAACATCACCACCAATGGCGTCGCTTGCAGGGGCAGTCCCACGCCCTACAGGATTATTGTCAATCCCCCAGCTATCTCCCTGTAATGTGGCCAAAAACATCAAAAATAATACGATACCACGCACCCGCATTCCTCTACAAACCAACCTCCATTCCAAAATAAATGACCGATTACTCATAATATTACTACATACCCACCCAGTTCCCCTTATGTTCACACCTAAATCGCGGTTTATATAACCTCGTACTTCGGTTTCTCCGCCCAGCTCAGCTTGCTTGCCAACGTATCCCATTGAGTCCGCAGAGGATTATTCACAATAAGAAAATCATCTTTACTCCTCTCTATTCTCACTACATCATTACTCGAGAGCTTGCATGAAACCTGTCCGTCGATCGAAACGGTTGTCCCCTCATTCACACGAATACCAAAAACCTCCACTTTGCTTTCGCCCCTGATAACAATTGGCCGAAAGCTCAGTGAATGCGGACAAAGCGGTGTAACGACCATCGCTTCCATCTTCGCAGACAGTATCGGCCCACCCGCTGAAAGGTTGTAGGCGCTCGAGCCTGTTGGAGTACAGATTATTAGCCCGTCACCTACACAGTCGGCAAGAGCTTGGCCGTCCACCGACATCTTCAACTCAATCATCCTAAACGGCGGGCCTGCCGTTACAAAAATATCATTGACAGCCGCAGAGCAGAACTTCTCCTGACCGCCACTGACAATGCTGCAGCTTAACATCATACGCCGTTCTATCGCTGCCTTCCCGGAGATTATGTCATCAAACAATCTTTTAATCTCACCAACGCTGAACTCCGCTAAGAATCCAAGCTTGCCGAGATTCACACCTACCACCGGCACCCTGCTCTGACTCAAACTTCTTGCAGCTGAAATAATGCTGCCATCACCACCGAATACAATAGCAAAATCAGCCTCCTTCAGAACACCAATCTTGCACTCTTCTATACGGCAATTCGCAATGACCTTGGCTTTGCCCCGCACAAAGCCGATAAATTCCTCGATTGCCTCCGCAACACGTCCCTTTTTCGGGTCTCCAAAAATCACCAACTTAACCAAACCAGCTCTACTCATTTTTAATCACTCAAACACCTTATCGTCTCGGTCCTGAACCAATTGTTCTGAACATTTCCTTGGCTGCTTGGAATATTCTATCGGCATTTATCCCTGCATCAATCAGTTGCTTATCCCGCAAATCATGCTTTATAGGTCTCTTCGGCATACCAAGCACTACTATAGGCCTTGTAATACCACCCGACAAATATTCAGCCGATGCTTCCAAGATTGCCGAACCAAACCCACAGGCACAGGAATGGTCCTCTACCGTAATAATACCTTTACCCTCGCGCAATAGCTGTACAATCTGTTTATCAATAGGAGCAGCGAATCGTGCATTTATGACATCGACTTCAATCCCCTCTCGCGCCAAGAGACCCGCAGCAATAAGTGCCTCCGTGAGCACACTGCCGTAAGTAACAATAGCGATGGAAGAATTCGCCCCGCTTCTAACAACGACACTTTTACCCAGCTGGAAGTCTTCGGTACAGGCCTTTCTGTCAAACTCCTGGGAAGGAATAACATCCCTGGGATACCTCAAACAAACCGGCGTATCTTGTCGCAAGGCGAATTCCAGAGCCAGTCTCATCTCGACGTCATCAGCCGGTGCTGCCAAAACCATATTGGGCATCATTCGAAGAAATCCTATATCCATCAGGCCGTGATGTGTCGGGCCGTCCGCTCCAACGACACCCGCTCTGTCTATACAGAAAACAACCGGCAGATTTTGTAGGGCTACCTCTTGGAATATCTGGTCAAAGCTCCTCTGCAGAAATGTTGAATAGATACAGACCACCGGCCGTAAACCATCTTTGGCCATTCCCGCCGCTATATCAACCGCTGCGCTTTCCGCTATACCAACATCATAAAATCTGTCGGGAAACTTCTGCCTGAACGCCGACAGACCTGTACCATCACACATTGCTGAGGTTATCGCCACGATTCGGTCATCCTTTTGCGCCAGCTGCAACAGATGTTCGCCAAACACTTCTGTAAAGGACGTCGCTCGTCGCTTGTCGCTCGTGACTCGCAATTCGAGCGACGAGTCACGGGACACGAGAGACGAGTTAGGCGGTGTCGAATGAAACCTGCTTGGCTCTTCACCGGCAGGACTAAAACCCTTGCCTTTCTTGGTGTAAACATGCAAAATCGCGGGATGATTTAATGACGAGAGCGCACGAAACAGCTGTATAAGAGAATCGATGTCATATCCGTCCACCGGACCAAAATATGGGATATTTAAACTCTCAAACAGCTGACTGGCCGGCAGTACCATACGAATACTCTTTTTAATCCTCTCGATTACTTCCTCCACACCTTTGCCAATCGCCGGCATATGTTCCAGGATGTTACTCGTGGTCTTGCGCAAGTCCTCATAGGTCTGACTGAGCCTGACCTTGGAGAAATATTTTGCCACAGCTCCCTGGGTAGGGTCGATTGCCATCGAATTGTCATTGAGCACCAGTAAAAGCTGTCTCTTTACCAATCCAAGATTGTTCAGCGCTTCAAAAGAAATCCCGTTGACGATACTGGCATCGCCGACAACCGCGACTATCTTATTCGTCCCTCGTCCCTCGTCCCTCGTCTCTCGTCTTAGCTGCTCACCGAGAGCGATACCGATAGCTGTTGCGATGGAGGTTCCCGCGTGTCCGACGACAAACTGGTCGTATATACTTTCAGCTGGGGCGGGAAATCCGCTTATTCCGTCAGCTTGCCGAAGCTGTTTGAAAAGTTCCTTTCTGCCGGTCAATATCTTGTGGGTATAGCATTGATGCCCGACATCCCAGAGGAGCTTATCGGCTTTGAAGTCAAAGGCATAGTGCAGGGCTATAGTCAACTCGACAACGCCGAGGTTGCTGGCCAGATGCCCGCCTGTTTTGCTGACGGTGCTGAGGATGAATTGTCGTATTTCATCGGCCAGCTCTTTCAGTTGTACCACTGAAAGTTTCTTTAAGTCATCGGGGCTGTTAATCTGTTCTAATAGTCCATCCATCGAAAGTCCTTCTGACTTGCCTCTGCGACTCTCGTCACAAGACGAGGCAGCAGGCCGCTCGAACCCAAAAATTTAAATCAAAAACGCAGGCCCGTTGTCCCGGCTTGTCCGCCGCCCCGTCTTGCATTAGGAAAGGGGCAAAAGTCGGAAAACGCAGGGAAAAGATGTTTAGTGTCTTCATTATAACAAGTTATCTGGGTTTTTCCATCCCGCGGATAAAAATTTCGCCTGCAGTCCGCCTCTATAAAACCAACCTTGCCAACGTTCATACACCTACCCCGCCATTTACCTTGTTCTTTGCAGCAATGCCGCAGCCAATTGTCGCAGGATATGGGCGTCTTTACCGAAGGGTTCCAAAGCTGCTACCGCCTCATCGGCGAGTTTTTTTGCCAGTTGTTTTGACTTTTCCATCCCCAAAATTGAAAGGTAAGTAACTTTCCCAGCCTTGATATCTTTACCGGCAGTCTTTCCTAAATGCTCACTCGTAGCAGAGGCATCCAAGATATCGTCAGCAATTTGGAAGCCCAGGCCTGTCTTTAGGCCAAACTCGCGGAGCGCAGCGAGTTGAACATCATTTGCCCGGCCGCAGATAGCGCCCATCGCAGCAGCGCAGCGGAACATCTTAGCGGTCTTGTTGGTGTGAATAAACTGGACGAGTTCTTGTGCCCTGCGTCTTCTGTCGTCTGTCTTCTGTCGTCCGTCCTCTGCTTTTAGGTCAGCCATTTGTCCGGCAATCATACCTGCGGGGCCGGCATCGTGTGCTAATTGACGAATGAGCTTTACGGCAATCGCCGGGTCGGAGATTTGCTCAGCGAGTACCTCAAAGGCGAGCGTCAGAAGCGCGTCGCCGGTAAGGATAGCAGTAGCCTCATCAAAGGCTTTATGGCACGTAGGCTGGCCTCGTCTGAGGTCATCGTTATCCATTGCCGGCAAATCATCATGAACAAGGGAGTAGGTGTGCACCATTTCGATGGCCGCCGCTGCCGCCTCAGCGTCGCGATTGGCCGAGCTATTCACCACTTCGCAACACCACAACACCAACGCTGAGCGTATGCGCTTGCCGGGTGCCTCAAGTGTATACTTAATTGCCTCTTTCAAATCGCCCCCACGCTTGTCTTCGACAAGAAGACGTGGGGGGGCTTCAACGTACTGAGCGAGAAGCCTGCGCAGCGTATTATTGACAATTGCGCGTTTATCCCGCAACTGAATAGCAAAATCGGAATCGACAGTTTCAACCATTTGTCTATAAATCCGCCTTACCGGTTCAGGAATCTTCGGCTTTGCCTCTCAGCCCTGAAATTTGTATTATATCTATCCTCGCGGATCCCGACAAGTCGGGACAGACAATTTCGTCCTTCGTAGTATCTGCGGAGAAGGATATGGCTCGCGATATGATTCTTATTCTCGGCGTTACCGCTTCCGGCAAAGGACGATTAGCCTTCGCTCTTGCGGAAAATCTGGGCGCCGAAATAATCAGTATCGACTCAATGAAAGTTTATCGGCGGATGGATATCGGTACCGCCAAGCCGCCCCAGGATGCCCGCAAGCAGGTCAAATATCACTTAATCGATATCGTTGAGCCGAACGATTCGTTCAGCGTTGGCGCTTTTCTCAATTCGGCCTGCGAAGCAATAGAAAATATAAAACGTCGCAACATACCCATCATAGCGGTTGGAGGAACAGCTCTTTATATAAAGGCACTCCTATACGGCCTGTTTGAAGGGCCCGGAGCAGACCTTTCAATACGTGCCGAACTTCGAGCACAGGCACAAACGGAAGGACTTGAAAAGCTTTATCTGCAATTAGTGAAAACCGACCCGGCCGCAGCCGAGCGCATCCACCCTAACGACTCCAAACGTATAATCCGTGCCCTTGAAGTGTACAAAATCACCGGTAAACCTATCTCCTCCTTCCAGCTACAATTCAAGGCCCAAAAAACACTGCACGACTGGACTATAATCGGACTGAGAAGACAAAAGACCGACATTAGCCGCCGAATAAATAAACGCGCAAAGAATATGATTGAAGCAGGACTTGCCGATGAGGTCAGGTCGCTACTCGCCGAGGAAAAACCCCTAAGCCAGCAGGCCCGATGCGCAATCGGTTATGCGGAAATGATAGATTATTGGGCCGGAAAGATAACCCTCGAAGAAGCAACCGAGCTTATAAAGAAAAATACTCGGCGATTAGCAAAAAATCAGAGAACCTGGTTCAAAACCTTCAGAAATGTAAACTGGCTCGACATCGAGCCCCAAGAGCCAGCCGAAAAAATCTCCCAACGTACAGAGACACTGCTGAAAAATATCAGACAATAGGTTCAGACTTGCACCAATTGCCTCTCGGCACGCAGAACCGCTGCAGTATCACCCAAAACAAGCTGTTTCACCAAACTGGCTGGAACCAGCGTAACTCCCATATTGAATATTTTTTCTTCAACCATCGATGCAATCATACGCGCGGTCTGTCGGCAAAGACCCTGTTTGTTCACAAGGTCACTGACTATTCTTGATTTACTCCACGGCGACTTGGCCGCCGCTTGTTGCGCCTCACAGAATGCGTCAGCATCATCCATCTCCCTCACGCCAACCGAAACAACCTCAACTCGACAACGCTTAAGCTGACGCCTGTAACGATGTTCATTTAAGGCAACCGCCGCGTCTTCATACCCAGTGACCGTCAAAACCGCTTTGACTATAGAGAAAATCTCGTCACTGGTCACACATCGTGGACCTTCTCTTTGATGTAAAAAGTATGTCACAACCTCTGCCAGCTGCTCAGCAACACATACATCAGCCTCACCTACTCCGCTGATAGCGTTACTGATAGCTCCCATCACCTTTGTGTGTAAATACTCCTCCGCTACGCCGTCACTTTTCACGACTTTGAGCTTCATTTGGCCACCCTCCCTGATAAATCCTGCCTAAGACTCGGCACGCCTCCATTTTCTCTGCTGCGAAGCCCATAAGAACAACTTTCTCACACATCGAACAGCTTCGGCTGCCCCGTATGCTCAGTCTCCGCAATAGCCTGGCTGACTTCATCAATCAGTTCATCTGCATCTCTGAAATCGCGATACACACTTGCAAAACGAATATACGCAACCTTATCAGTAGCGCGAAGATGCCGCATTACGCTCTCACCAATGAAGGCAGATGAAACCTCCTTATCAAAATTACGAAAAATATCTTCTTCAACCTTGTCAGCTATTTGCTGGATCTGCTCTGCCGAAACGGGTCTCTTGTAACAAGCCTTCTGCAAACCACTAATAACTTTATCCCTATCGTAAGGTACACGCATATTGTCCTTCTTTGCCACAGAGAGCTTAAAACTTTCACCTATTTTCTCATAAGTGGTAAAGCGTCTTCCACACTCCAGGCATTGACGTCGGCGCCTTATTACCCTGCCCATCTCGCTTGAACGCGAATCAACAACCTTGTCTGAATCCTCCTTACAAAAAGGACATTTCACGAGCAAAGCCCACCCAAAAAAAACAGAAAACCCTGTTCGTAACTCCCCTCGCCAACACTACATCTCGTCGGATGTACTATTCTAAACCCAACATATAGTATGTCAAAGAAATTCTTGAAAATCTTCCGACAAACCCGAATCTCCCGCCGTCAAACCTCATTTCCGCTGCCCCCAACCTTTGGCGGGCACAGCACTAACGGAAAGAGTCAAAAAAAATCACAGTCCTCTCCGATAACTTGTCTGTAAAAAAGGCCTCTGCGCCATTGGCGCAAAGGCCCAACTCGGAAAGAAACTTATATGGCACCCTTGTGAGGGTACACCAAAACTCTCTCCGCAATGTGCGAAGCTCTTATTCGCCCCTGTTCAGGCCCCGACGAATAGCCCCATACTGAATTTGCTACCACAACCACATAAAATCTAATATAAAAATCGTAACGGAGCAACCTGAACTTCTGCTTTTTAAGTGTCCCATAAGACTGAAACTAATGCCGGGAAAAACCATCGCCGATTTGCAGAAAGAGGTCTTTCCGCCGGCTTGAAAATTTGCATCGTGGCCACAAGTCTGTCACTTTGAACTGACCGTCAATGAGCAGCAAATCCTATTAACCTTTAGCTTTCGCATACCAGTCGGGGTCCGCCGACAGTTTCTCCCTTGCCTCAGCGGTCATCCTCTCAAAGGCAGGATGCGTACTTTCCCACGCCCGTTTGGTAAACGGACTGTTGCGCATCTTCTCCACCTCAGATGCTACTTCGTCAAAGTAACTACCGTAGATATGAAGCGAATCACTTATATCGACATATCTGCCCACCTTCACCGGCTCACCTCTCCTCTGTGAAATTTGCTCGGCAATTACTCTTTGCAGGTCGGTAAAGGCATAAACATTCATAAACCAAGCTTTATACAAATCTCGGCTGCGCCAATGGGTATTCATATTCAGTGACAGCTCACCCCCCTTGTTGGCAACCAGCCGGCACCATATCCGCTGAAGGCATGGCGGGTCAGCCGTCTTGGGGTCAGCTGTTGGCATCCATGTTATCGCCTGGGCCCTCCGGCTGTAATCAGCCCCAGAAAGCGTCTCGACAATATACTGAATCTGGTTAACCTTAGAGAATGGCCTCTTGGGGTGCGCGCATCTTATATCCTCAACGGGAGAATAAGAACACAATCGCTCATGGTAGGTATAGGTCCATTTACCGCCGGCAGGGTCAATCCAATGGTCATGGATGCCGTTGACCACTTCCTGTCGATATGCTTCGAGCTCTTCCGGACCACCCGGAAAATTCTTATGAATCCTCGGCTCAGTAAATGGATTATCGACCGTAATTATAACTGTCGCGTCTTTGCTCGGCGGATCTCCTGCCTTGTCGTACTGAGTCCTAATCTCAAAACCATTATCCCAAACAGCCAAAACAGCTTTCTCCCACGCCTCCGGCAGTGATTTTGCGATGATGAATAATACCGGTATATCGGCAATTACCGTCGATGTCGCCATTAGTCCTCCTCTTTGATAGTGTAGGGCGCCGTGTTGGACCGGGGTTTAGTAAATTGTGTCAGGTCAAGCTCCTGGTCGGTTATCCTGTACCTCTGCCTGAATCGCTCAGGCATCTGGTTTAGGGCCCTTCTGGCTTTGTAGTCGTAGATACTGCCCGGCCATCGTCCCATAATTTGACGGCATGTTTCAACCATAAGACTGTAACCTGTCATTGGCAGCCTTCCAATGCTGCGCCCGGTAGGAATCATGGCAAGAAGTTGCTCTGCTTCAATCTGCTCGGTTTCATCGAGGCGGGTAAAGTAGAACGTTACCGGCTCGGCCTTCTGTAGTTGCGGCTCACTCGGCTGGGCTGATTTATTAGGTTCGGGAACCGTAGGCGCCTGCAACGGGGCCGATCGGCTGGTGAGGTCTTTAGTGTTAGGTTCAGCCAGCATCTCTTTCCTGTCCTTTTCGACCATATCGGAGAAAGTCCTCTCAGGGTGCTGTGCTTCTTTTATACCCGACCGTACCCACATAACAAAAGCACCTATCGCCACAACGACGACCAGAACGCCCACTACTTTGAGCCAGAAAGTATTCATAACGACACCTTGCCTTGCCCAGACTCAGTCATTGATTATTGATGACCGATTGTTTATAATCGATGGTTCGACTCCGCTCACCATCGACACTGAGCAGAGTCGAAGTGTCGATTTTAGTGCTCTCGTCTTGGCGCAATCGCCAGGCCGTAGCCAGATGGTATACTCTTACTAATAGTAAACAGTCACTAAGAAATAGTCAATTTCAAATGTTCACGGGGCTTACAGAGACGCTTTGTATAATAAAGTCGGTTCGATACACCGCCGGTGCGATGCAGCTAACCGTGGATTTAGGCAGGCTCGCCGATGAAGTTAAAGTCGGAGACAGTATCGCCATAAACGGCGCCTGTTTGACCGTGGCTCAACTATCGGCTAACGTCGCTGGCTTTGACGTCAGCCCCGAAACATTAAGAAAATCGACTCTGGGCAAGCTGAAAGCCGGTTCGCAGGTCAATGTTGAACGAGCTATTAAAGCAGGCGACCGCCTCGGCGGACATATCGTCGAAGGACACATCGACGGCACCGCAACTATCACGCGAATCGACCGGCAGAGCGATTTCGCCAATATTAAATTCTCAGCCGGCCCGGAACTACTTGACCAGATGGTTCCCGTGGGCTCTGTCGCAGTCGACGGCATATCACTGACAATCGCAAGTTTGGATAGAAACAGCTTCAGTGCCGCGATAATCCCTGAAACATTAAAAAAAACTACGCTCGGCAATGCAAAAACCGGCGATTATGTCAACGTCGAAACCGACATAGTTGTAAAGATAGTAAAAAAACAGCTCGATAAAATATCACTGCAAAAACAGAACTTAACCGTCAAAAAAATGAAAGAGCTGGGCTTCTAAAAAACATCTATTTAAATCGCGGCTCCACCCGGAAACATGGGGCATAAGATAGGCATGCGAAATACAAAATTTGATAATTCGATAAGCCAGCAACCAGTGATAGGTATAACCATGGGTGACCCAGCCGGCATCGGCCCGGAGATTATCGTAAAGGCCCTCGCCGAACCCTCCATACGCCGAACAGCAAAGTTCATTATCTTCGGTATGGACGAACAGCTTCGTTACGCCGCCGACAAAGCCGAAATCGAACCATTCTGGGGCCGACATCAACACGAAAAACTCAGCAGGGGCTACCCCTACAAGGTCGTTGTCGCAGATTACGACGACTACTCCATCCCGCCCTGGATTAAAGAACCCGATAAACTCGCAGGGGAGGCATCCATAAGATTCTGTCTGGATGCCATCGAAGCAGCCCAGGCTGGCATAATAGATGCAGTGGTAACTGCACCCATCAGCAAAACAAGCTGGAAGTTAGCCGGCGCACCCTGGCCGGGCCACACCGAGATGTTGGCTGACCGCTGCAAGTCCCCTCGAAAAGCAATGATGTTCATCGCCGGGCCATTGAAGATTGCACTTGCCACAATTCATGAGCCGCTGTTCGAAGTTCGTCATAAATTTACTATCGGCTGCGTGTTCGAACCCATAGATTTACTAAACACCGCATTGAAAGAGTACTTCAACCTCGAAAATCCAAAAATTGGTGTAGCCGCTTTAAATCCGCACGCCGGCGAAGACGGACAATTTGGCGATGAAGAAAATCGGATAATCTCACCGGCAATCCTGTTGGCACAGGAAGTAGGGATAAACTGCGCCGGCCCATTCCCCGCCGACACCCTCTTTCTGCGGGCCGCTCACGGCGAATTCGACGCCGTCGTGGCTATGTACCACGACCAGGGCATGATACCCATAAAACTGCTCGCTTTCGAGCAGGCGGTCAACATCACTATCGGCATACCGATTATCAGAACCTCACCTGCCCACGGAACAGCCTTTGATATCGCCGGCAAAAATCTCGCCGACCCAGCCAGTATGAAATCTGCGGTGATAACGGCTGTCCAGATGGCCGCAACAAAAAAGAACTTGGAATTGAAAGTTTAGGAAGGGACCCCGCTTTGCGGGAACTCAGTTGCAGACCAAACGGCAAATCCAGCAGTTGCTTGCCTCCGCAGGTATCACTGCAAACAAACGCTTCGGCCAAAATTTCCTCATCGACCTGAACCTTATGCGTCTGTTGGTAGATTCAGCAAATATCTCCAGCAGCGACATCGTGCTCGAGGTCGGATGCGGCACAGGCTCACTAACAGAAGCAATAGCCCCGCTCGCCAGCAAAATAATAGCGGTCGAAATCGACAGTAACCTTGCAAAAATCGCAAAAAAACAGCTCACCAGCGCCAAAAACGTCATCATTCTTAATACCGATATTCTCAAAAACAAAAATGCCCTTAGCCAGACCATCCTCGAATCACTTCAGGCGGCTCGCAAGAAACAGCCGGGCCGTTTCCTATTAGTCGCGAATTTGCCCTACAGCGTCGCCTCCGCCGTAATGATAAATTTGGTTACAGGCCCGATTACAGGGCCCCAGCTTTGCGGGAACATAGATGCTATGTATGTAACTGTCCAGAAAGAAGTGGCGGACCGAATGACCGCCGCACCCGGCAGCAATGATTACGGAACATTAAGTATCTTCCTGAGCGCAACCGGAGAGGTAAAAACAATAAGAACTTTGAAGCCAACCGTCTTTTGGCCCCAGCCGCTGGTAAACTCAGCAATGGTAAGCTTCGTCCGCAAAGAGGAAAAGGCAGGTCGGATTAAAAACATCAAACTTTTCAGCGAGACTGTAAAACTTTTTATGCAGCACCGCCGAAAAATGCTAAAGGCTTGCGTCAAATTTGCCACCGGTCCCTTAGGGAAAATCAGCAACTGGCCCCAAATCTTTGAGCAATGTTCCATCGACCCCCGTCAGCGCGGCGAACAGCTTTCGCCGGAAAACTACATCACCTTCGCAAACCTGTGCGAAAAACTATTAACCTCAAAAAGCTGACCCGTAAGCCCCCGGCTATTATCTGTTAAATGACCACAGACTTATGTCTGTGGCTGTGACATTCGATATTCACCGCCACCGGAAGCGATACAATGTGGCACGGAGCAGTCTCAACCGTAACAGCCAAAGCAGTAGTATCACCACCAAGCCCCTGAGGTCCAAGACCGAGCGCGTTGACCGCCGAAAGTAAATCCGACTCAAACTCAGCGTAAAACTTGTTGCTGTTCTTCTGGCCAAGATTTCGCAATAGCGCCTTTTTGCTCAGTAAACAGCTAAGCTCGAAGTCGCCGCCAATGCCGACGCCTACAATAAATGGCGGACACGCATCAGCGCCGGCAGCCTTGACAACACTAACAACCCAGTCAATTATCTCAGCTCTCTCAGATGTGGGTCTGAACATCTTGAAGCAGCTTTTGTTTTCACAGCCTCCACCTTTGGCCATAACAGTTATTTTTAACTTGTCACCGGGCACTACTGTATAATGAATTATGGCGGGGACATTGTTGCCCGTGTTCTCCCTCGACTTCGCTCGGGACGGTAAGCGTGTCGAACCGCTGCGCTCGCTTAAAGGCTCGGCCACAACACTCTTTCGAAGATACCCTTTTTCATACCCTGCCGCGACACCGGCGTTAATCGCATCCACCAAGGTCTTACCACCTTGACTCTTAATGGCCACATCAGTGCCTTGCTCAACAAAAACCACCGCCAAACCCGTATCCTGACATAACGGTATCTTTTCCTCCTTCGCAATGCGAGCGTTCTCGATGAGTTGACCCAATATTTTCGCGGCGACCGGATTGGTCTCTCTTTGGGCAGCCTCTCTAAGGGCAGCTAAAACATCGATGGGCAATTCATAAGCAGCCGCTATGCAAAGCGATTCAACAGCCTTGGCGATTTCTTCAAATTCAATATAACGCACAACCATAGCGTAAAGTGTAAAGCTTAAAGCTAAAGACTAATGAATCATAAATTCCACAGTTTTGCACTTTAAGTTTTAAGCCTTCAGTTCCCCGTAACATTGACCTCGAAAGTTTTGTACGTCGTGTTACCGAGGCTATCACTCGCTCTAACCGAGATTATATGTTCGCCGGGTTCTATCTGCTCAATCGCAATCGTAAAATCCTCCTCTGTCGTGTCGCAGACCAAATCATCCGGCACAGCACCTTTCCACTCAGCACTACTGTCGACCGTGTAGTCCACTTTGCCGATAACGCTTAATTGGTCCGACACTTTCAGCTTTAATGTCACACCTTTATTGCGTTTTTCGATCAAATATCTTGCGACAATCGGCCCGGTATTATCGACAACCACCGGCTCGCTCATCCTGCTGCTCTGTAGACGGGTTTCGGTAGTATTATCTCGTTCATCGCTCGCAGTAACTCTTATTTCGTATCGACCGTCTTCCACGGTCTTTCCATCCCACTCGAAATTCTCCTTTTCGACTTCGTCCTCAAGTTCAATCCAGTTATTCCTGCCGACCTTTCTAAAATCTATTTTGTAAACCAACCTGTCGTTGTTGTCATCCGTGGCTCTGTAGCTGACTTTGAAGATTCCCTTTTTATCCGCCGCCTCTTCCAGCTTAACGCTGACCTCTTCGACCTTCGGCGCCAGATTAGGGATGGTATTAGCAATGGTCACCTCTCTTGTAAGGGGGCTTCTCTGGTTATCCTGGCTTTGCAAAACCAGCTTGTACTGGCAGAATCTGCCGACTGGACATTGAAGTTGCACCGGCTCAGTGACTTCCACTGCCTCGCTCCACTGAGAAAAAGTCGGGTCATTCACATCATCGACGTTTCCGCTGCGGCAGGCAACCATAACTCTGCTTCCCTGAGGGATATCAGCCTCAATTTGCAGCGTCCCCCACCTCGCAGGTTGGCCGGCATCGATTAGCTCGGAAGTATAAGTGCCTTCTGCTGCGAAAGCTTTGTGCAGCCTTACTAACTTCGCTGGATTGGCCGTCCCAACATACACCTCCCCATCGAACACAGCCACCGCTGTTATCTGAGAGGCCTGCTCATCTTCATATATAATCGCCTCCTCTTCTGTGCCAAACTCAACAGCGAAAAGCTGCCCATCGTTTCCCGTCCCCACAAACAGCCTGTTATTCTCTTTCGCCAGACAGAAAAAAACCGCTGCCTCACTAAATATATTGGTCACGAAGCCTTCTGGGGTTATCTTATACACATAACTAACCCCGCTCGGCTTAGCAGACTCGGGAGGCGGTTCATGTCTCTCGGCTGGCTTATCCTCAGCCTTTTTGTTCATATTAGCAACTGTAAGTTTCAACCCTCCGGGCATTGCAGCAGCACTTTCTTCTTTTTCCTCTGACTCTGTACTAACCTCTGGCCTACCGGGTAACGACAGCTTGGACGGCGATTTCATTCCCGTCTCAGCAATCTCAGCCGATGTCCCCGCAGCATACAGCTCACCTCGGTCTGAAAAAACTAACGCCGTAATCTCTGCTTGCTTACTGTCATACAAAACAGTCGCCGTCTTGGTACGCGGGTTTATCTTGTAAACAAGCCCTCTGCTGTCACTGCCTGCATAGACATACCCATCCTTTTCAATCGCAAGCGAGAGTATGTTCTTATCCAGGCTGTCGTAAACAAGCTCCGCATTTTTACAAAAAGCATCGAGTCTATAAACTTTACCTTCCGGCCCGGTGCCCAGATAAACATCACCGCCATCATCTACTGCTATTGCAAAAATATATTTGGCGCCGTTTGGCTCAAAGACCGTCTCTACCCGTTCTTTCTCGAACCGTATCAACTTGCACCCCTCACCGCTTACTCCAGCTAAAAGTCTGCCGGCTACATCGGTCGCTATCGCAAAAATGTGCTTGTTAGACAAATACCGTTCCGTCTCGACCACATTCGCCTCAACAGGCAAATTACGTGCAACCTCATTAGCATCCTTCGGCTCGACGCCCTCCTGTTTCACGTCTTCGCTGTTACCAGATTCAAGCGGATAAATCCTCGTCAGTTTGCCGAGGCTGTATTTGTAAATGCCGCCATTTGGGCTCGTCCCTACAAAAATCGCTTCCTTGCTCACAACGATACTGTTAATCGACCAGGGCTGCGACCTCCATTTTGCCCCCTTTTGAGAATCAGATGCTGTGCTAAAATCTTTGACCAGCACCTCAGCGGCCCGGCCGAGCTCAAGAGTGCCCTGCGAACCAATGATGATATCGTGGGTCCGGCCCTTTAAAAAATCCGCGCTGCTGCTGTGACGCGTAATCTTACTATTAACTGCCTGCACCAACCTCGCCGGTAAACTCAAAACCGTACAGACCACAACCGCAGCAATTAAACCACAATTAACACTAACCCTGTCTTTCATAACAAACCCTGAATAATACCGATAACAAAAATACAAAAAAAGATTCGAATATTACTATCCAAAACTACAACTCCTTTCGCCCTTGGACCTCAGGTCCTCGGTTTCACTCCTCGACTGTTATATGCATAACCTTCTTATCGACGATAACGGTGTCGGTTTCGACTACCTGCTCCAGCCAGTGTAAATATGGCTGTGTACTTAACGTCCTTTTGCCGTCTTGTAGAACCAGCGCCTTTGTGGCCGGCAAATCAGGCAGCTCCGCCTTCTCCACCGCTATACCGCCTGCCGGCAAAACCAACAGACAATACAATCTATCTCGCTTGACCGCCAGAACATTATTCATCGCCTCGACCAAACCCGCCAGACTTTGAGGAACAAATCTGTACGGCGCAGCCTTCTTAAGAAACTCCCCATAACCATATCCACCCGAAACAATCAAATCGTACTGCCCCGGCGCCAATTCGTCGGGTATTTTTAAGCTGCACTCATACTTCTTCTTTCCACCTAAAACAGACTCGACTACTACCATAACATCTATCGGTTGCCCCGCCTTGACCTTCGAATCGGACAAATCAACCGACCATATATGCGCAACCGAACTTCTTGGCGCTATCTGAATATCAAACTCAAGCGACCTTATCTCAACTTCTCCATACGGATTGTTCATAAGCATCGCAACTGGACCGACGCTGTCCGCTGTCATCTCGGTTAAATCAAACCCGCTTGAGGCATTCTCAAAACTAATAAGCCCAAGCCCCCCGATATCGATTATCCCCTTATATGTAATTGTATTCTCCGGCGGCAACTCCCCACGAAAAAGAACCGCCCCTGCCACAACCGACCGAAGCACCCTCGGCGTAAGCAGCCGATTGTTGGCAATCTGACAATTATATACTCTTGTCTCGGCGTCATTATAGCGAGTCACCCTTATTGTCAGCGGTATCATCCTGGCCTTTCTGCCAACTCGGCCAAGGACACCCGCTGATTCATCCACCGTCAAGGCACCGACTATTTCGACTGACTTGGCCAGCTTAAAGGAATGATACAAATTTGATACTATAGTGTGCACTTGCGCCGTCGCCATAGGCAACTCTATCTGTCCATAACCCAGCAAGCCGTGCCCAAAGCCGTAAACTTTATCACCAGAAACCTCGGTTACGGCTCCGATAGCCTCTATCTGTATATCACCTGTCACCAGAGGCACAGCAAGGCAGGCCCCGGGAGCTAATTTTACCCCCGCTTCTGTCTTTGACAGAAGACGCGGGGGCGACTCGCCACCGACAGCGCTACCCATCGATTCACCGCCACCGATACCGCCAACAGCTATAAGTCCGAAAGGTGCAACTTCGCCACCCAACTGGTTACAAACTTCAGTTGGCAATCCGGAGATAATCAACGGACACGGCAAAGTAACAAGACCAACCCCCGCGCTTGTCTGCGACAAGTAGACGCGGGGGCTGGCCGTGATACATCTGTCAATCTCAGCAAAATCAACCGTTTTGGAAAAATCAAACGCGAACCCTATTTCCTGGTTTCCCGCTATCCCGATTTCCTGATTTCCTGTTCTCTGACCTACCTCAAGGATATCCTCAATCGGTGTCACACCATAAAGTGGGTCCTTACTGAAAGCCCACGTGAAGGCCAGCGCCCCTGCTAATCGACCGTCGATATACACCGGCGAACCGCTGCAGCCCCATACAGGACCCGTGTGGATGAAACGCTCATCTGTGCCCTGAACCAAAATCGCGTCCCGACCCGGTTGTATACCACGTACCACACTCAAAACTTCTAAGCCAAACTTCTCAATCTCCCCGCCTTTATAGCTTGTCAGACAATACGCATCCATCCCCGGCCGAACTTCGTCGATAGTAATATATTTACTTTTATCGATCTGCTCACCGGCCCCGCAGTGGGAACCTCCAAAAACCAACAGACAAAATAAAAAAAATCCCCTCGTGGCGAGCTTGTCGAATCCACTTTTTAACTTTCTTGCCCCAGCGTCTCCCATTACTCTTGTCTTCGGCAAGAATACATGGGGAGGCAGCGGGACTGAAAACTCGGATGATTTCTCCAATATCGTCTGTTGCCCCGTGTCATTCGGGACACCTGCGGTGTTGTCCCTCGGCTTCGCTCGGGATGGTGAGCCTGTCAAACCATTTCCGCGTGTCTGAAGCCCGATGTTGTCTCGGCACTTTGCAGCCATTTATAACTTCATTATCAATCTTTATCGCTTGCCTATTATTTAACCACGTATTTCACTCAGAGTCTTAGCATAAGCATTGCCCCCCAACTTTCCTTCCGTAACGACCAACTAAGTCCTCTTAAATGCAAAATATCACAGCTTCCACACACCTCCGGCGTCGTTACCGGATGTCTGGAGCCCGATGTTGTTTCGGCAAATCTTAGCCGTCAGACACAGCCATTGCAAGACAAAAGAAATTTTGCTAAAATCCACCAATGGATATCGGCTGCTCGGTGCTGGTTAAACCAGAACTAACAATCACTTGTTTATCATATGAAATGGAGAACACAATGAAGCCTGAACATCGCCACGAATTAAAAACTAACGAGCTGGCCGAGTGGCTGCAATACCTGCCGCAATGGGCCCGCCAAAATCTTACAACGATTATCTACGTCTCGGCATTCGCTGTCGTCGTCACAATCTATTCCTTCTGGTATTATTACCAGAAGAACACCGTCTCAGTTAAAAGACGGTTCGAACTCACCACGCTTATCCGCCAACTGCCCTACGAGAGAGGACAAATCCTCCGCGCCCAGTCTCAGGGAATGGACGTCTCCTATGTCCTCATTCAGACTGCCGATAACCTGCAGGCCGCCGCGCAGAATATCAAAAACGACCTCGTCGCCGCATCGGCACTTATCAAACGAGCGGACATCCTGCGAATAGAATTACATTCCCGCCCAGCAGCCATAAGCAAAGAGGATGCTATCGCCCAGATAGACCGCGCAAAAGCAGCCTACTCCGAAGCAACCAAAAAGGCCGGGGCAAATCCATCGTTAACCGCGGCAGCCACACTCGGCTTGGGACTCTGCGAAGAAGAAATCGGCAACTTCGCCCAGGCACAGCAAATTTACCACGACATCGCCACAAACCCCGCCTTTGAATGCACTACGGCAGCCGCCCAGGCAAAAATGCGACTCGATTCAATAGCCCAGTACCAGCAAGAGGTGGTTTTCAAGATACCGGCAGAACCAGCAGCCACCACACCACCGCCGCTGGCCCCTGAGTCTCCTGACGCAAGTCGGGGCAGCGGGCAAATCGAACCTTGCTCTGCTGCCGAAGAGATACGCGAAGGCGAGCCAAATTCCCCTATTCCCAATGCAAAGTGAAAAGCAGACAGACCCTGCCTCCGCCTCTCCCGATGCAAAGCGGGGCGGCGGGGAGGAACGGCTGACTCTCCACGTCGGAAGCTCTGTTAAACAGCGCAGACTCGATAAATACCTTCACGGCCGGCTCGCCAATCTCAGCCGCGCTATGATTCAAAAGAAAATTGCCGCTGGTGCCGTCAAGGTCAACGACAAAGTAGTAAAAGCCAGCTTTAAGCTAAGCCAGGGCGACAAAATAGAGTTGACGACCCCAACACCTCCCTCCAAAGAAATTATGCCTGAAGATATCCCGCTGAACGTCATCTACGAGGACGACGACCTCATTGTGTTGGACAAACAAGCGGATATGATAGTGCACCCCGCTCGTGGTAATACCCACGGCACCTTGGTAAACGCCCTTGCCTTCTACTCCGACGAATTATCCAGTGGCCTCGGCGAATTCAGGCCCGGCATTGTACATCGCCTCGATAGAGACACAACTGGCGTTATGGTCGTCGCCAGAAACGACGTCACACAATGGAAAATCGCCAGGCAGTTCCAAAACCGCCAGGTCAAAAAAAACTACTTGGCTATAGTGCACGGCACTCCTGAGTTGACGGCCGACCGTATAAACGCGCCGCTCGGCGTCCATCCAAAGATAAGAGAAAAATACGCCGTTAGGCCGGAAACAGGAAAAGAAGCTGTAACTTTTTACGAAGTCTTGGAAGAATTTCGTGGCTTTTCACTATTGAAACTAACGCCGCAGACTGGACGAACACATCAAATACGCGTACACCTTTCTTACATAAAACATCCAATTGTGGCCGACGATATGTACGGCGGTAAACTTGTCTATCTCTGGCAGCTTCAGGACGCCGAACCCGCCGCTCAGGACCCCCTCATAGCCAGATGTGCCTTACATGCCAGCACCCTCGAATTCAAACACCCAGCCACCAACAAAATAATGAAATTCGAAGCTCCTTTGCCTGAAGATATGCAAAACCTCCTCGATATGCTGCGAAAATATCGAAAAATCTGAAACACGTTGCGACGCGGTCGCACCGCGGCGAAAACGCTCTGTTTCTTCAATTGGCTTTGTTTGGGTTTGTTTTGCCATCGTCAAAAGCTCTGGTTTGTTCTCGTAATTCTTTGTTATATAATGGTTTAAGGTCATTTTCGGCTCTTAGTAAATTGGCTTTGTTTCGCATAATTTGTTATTTTTGATTGATTGATTTTCAGCCACAAAAAGGCACAAAAGGCACGAAGGTAAAGAGGAAAGAGTAAAAACTGTGCTTTGTTTCTTCATTTTTTTTCATAGCGTTTAGAAATAATACCTCCCTCTCATAATTGGGCGAACCTGCGCGTTTGATGCGAAAATTCCGGTGTTTTCTGGGGTGCGGTTTTGGCTAAGTCGTTGCGATTAAAGAAATAGAAAAAATTTTGGAAAAATGGATTTTTGGTGTGCAAATACCAACGGTTTTGATTGATTTTGGGCCGCGGATTGCAAAAAGACACGGGAAATTTTACTGTTGAAAAAAAAGGGTAATAGGTAAAATTGGGAGTAATTAGAAATTAAAAATACGTATGGTGTCCCCGGAATTAAAATGCGCGAAAAGAAAATTATAAAAGAAGTAGCGTATAAAGATTACACAGTTGTAAAAGAAAATTTACCCCTCCATATGGTATATTATCCAGGATTTTATGGTGCTTTCTTTGGCTTTGCTGAGTCGGAAAGCAATCCTGTATATCTATGTTCTTGTTCAAAGGTCGCCATAGAAAATTATATTAAATTTCGATTGAGTGATGGCATTCCTCCTAATGCATCTCCTTCAAGAAATTTTATACTAGATTCTATGTATTTTCCCGCCTCGTTGGTCGATGAATTAATGCAAGCTAAGGCCCCAAGAAATGAAAAAATCATTCAAAGCCTCCGCTTTAAAAACAAACTTTGTCATGAGTGCAATAAGGTTGTTCCTTCTCTTCTATACTGTGTAGCTATGTATGGTGGCACATTCAAACAAAATTACGGTTGGTACATAAATAAACAGGCATATGAGTTTGGCATTGTTCCTATAAACAATCATGTAATGCAAGATATATGCCCACTGGAAATTCTTGAACTTATTGAATTAGATCCAGTCCAAACACCTAAAATATGTCAAGAATTATCAGTCTCTGATTTCAAAAAGGCTGACGCATTATACAAAAAATTTCAGAAGCAGAATAGGAAAATATGGAATATTATCGAAAATGAGGTAAGACTTAAATTTGATCATAAAAAAATCGGTGAAGCTTGGACTAGTGAAACCATCCTTTACCATATCGCCACATCGCTATTCCCCAACTTCACCATACATCGGCATTATCGCCCTCAATTTCTCGAAAATATGGAATTTGACATTTTCATAGAAAATTTAAATATGGGCATTGAATATCAAGGTATCCAACATTATGAACCTGTCTCTCATTGGGGCGGAGAAGAAGCATTTGAAGAATTGCAAAAAAGAGATGCAAAAAAGAAAAAACTAGCCAAATCAAATGGGGTGAATCTTGTGTATTTCAAATATGATGAGGATTTAAATGATTCTATTGTAATGAGTAAATTAGAAAAGTATCTTGACAAGAAATAATGCTATTTTGAAAACCTCCACATATTATTATAGAAATATGGGATGTTTTGTTTCGCTTACTTAAATTAGAAGAAGGATTTCGCATGAGTAATACTATTTCTTTTGAATCTTTCAAAAGGCATCTGATTGCAGATAAATTAACCAACAGAATGATGCGAGATGCACGAATCCAAAAAGAACTACATGATATCTACAATTTTAAGTCGATAAACAGATACAAACTTTTTCTTGCTTCTCTTTTTTATGAAAACCATGAGATTATGAAAGGTCGTAGTTTAAGAACAGGATTTCTTGTAGGATTTGATTCGGATCATATTGCAGGAATTTCTGAGGAGGTTCAATCGGCTCTTGATAGTATAGGGAGAGAATATATTATTGTAGAGGCAAATGGAAAATCTTTTGCAGATTGTGTCAAATCTTTTACCAGAAGAGATTACCATACAATTTATGATGCGTTCGTTGATTTAAAAGAAATACTGTTAAATTCAAGCAAAGTGGTTGTTTTTAAGGAGTTCTCAAAAAGTAAAATACGAACTAGGGGGAAAAGGTGCTCGACCGCGAGAAGCATTATTAAAATCCTCCATGGCGATCATCTTTCAGATATCATACCGCTTTCGGATTTAATATTTATTGACTATGCTGATTTCCTCCAACATTGCTGGCACAGCATAGGTACATATATAAAAATAATGTCATGAAACAATCACTGGCCCTACCCCATTTATTGTAGCACAACAAACCCCGCCAAAGTATTGGCGGGGCTAACCAAACTACGCACTTCTCCGGCGGCGTACAAATATAAACGTCAGACATAATACCACCAACAATATAAAGACAAAATTTCTTTTACTTGTATCTAACTCCTCTCCAACAACTCTCCCCGGACTTATCTTACGTATGCCTTGAGCATGTATATCCATGTCTCCGCCGTGCTGGATGCAATTGCGATGAAAAACCCCGGTAATCTCCAGCCGGTCCCCTTTAGTTTGATAACTGCCGGTAAATTTAATTTCCCCGGCTAACTCCTTGTTCAGCCAAACACCGATGGCATTTTCGCCGTCATTTATATTTACCCAGGCAAAATCCCCTCGCGCCATTACATCGCCGACGGCCTCGCCCACATAGACAACACTTTTTCCGTCATACTCTTTGGCATTATTAATCAATTCTGTGCTGGAAACCTGCTGCGCATAACAGACCGTCCCGCAGAAAAATATCAAGCTGATGGCTCTTTTCATTATTTTCCTTTAATTACTGCAACGAAGAACCCGATTAAGGTGAACACCGACATAAACTCCAATCTGCCGGCCCACATTTGTACAATATAAGTGAGCTTTAACCCCGCCGCCATACCGGGTGTTGTAATTCCGCACGATAACCCGACATTCGCTGCCGCCGAGGTTGATTCAAATAATGAGTTTAAAAAGGGGTATCCGTAGAACACTCCCACCAATGTACCTATGCCATATAACACTAAATAGGATACCGTAATCAAGAGCGCAGCTCTTGCCTGTTTGTCTTCCAGGAATATTTCTTTAAGGTGGTGTAGTCTCTGCTCCACGACGGCCCGCTCCGGCAGGATGATTCTCTTTACGTCCTGTTTGAGCGCTTCTGCGATGATGCCGAGACGCAACATCTTGATGCCGCCGGCCGTAGAACAGGCACTGCCTCCTAAGGCCATAGCGCAGATTAATCCCACAAGCGCCAGATTCCCCCATTCATCGATAAATTGCCGTGCATAAATAGTCATATACCCTGTAGTAGTGTGGCCGGAAATCAACTGGTAAAATCCTTTACGAAACATAATAAGCGCGCGTGGGTAACTGCCGACCTGATTTAACCCGATGAGCACTATTAGGAATGTAAGGGCTATAGTGATACACAACGTGCGGGTCTCGATGTTCTTCCATATTTCCCGACGGTCCCCTGTCCAAATACGGTAATGTAAGTTAAAATTCATCGCTCCTAAGAGCATAATGATAATGGTGACAACTTCAAAAGACAGGCTGTGATAATAGAGTATGTTCTGTGATTGAGGAGCAAAACCGGCGGTATCAAAGGCCGCCATAAAGATACATGCGCCGTGGAAAAATGCATTGACGGGTTTCATTCCATTTGCGATACCGATTATTCCCAGTACCAGCGTGCTTAAAATTAGATAGACAATGCTCAATAACCAGATGAAGCGGGAGGTATGAATTACGTTGGGTAACACTCTTTCATCGCGGGCCTCGCCCACGTACATCTTAAACGCACCGGAGAGTCCTTTCATAAAAAAAGAAATCGCAATAATCACGATTCCCTGGCCGCCAAGAAACGGTGTGAAATGCCGCCACAAATTGTGAGCGTAAGAGAGGTGGTCGAGGTCCTGCACAAGCGTCAGGCCCGTTGTTGTAAACCCCGACATTGTCTCAAAGCAGGCATCCAAATAAGAACCCCAGTGTCCGCTTAAGTATAAGGGTATTGCTGCCACCAGCATCGCCGCCAGCCAGGAAAGCGAAACCACAATCATCCCCTGCATCCAGTTCAGGTCTTTTTTTGTAAAGCATAATTTGGCCAAAATTAAACCGATAATCAAGGTAATCTCTGCGGCGATTAAAAAGTCCAGGGCGGGATTTATCTCCGCAAACAGCAGACCAATAACCATAGGCACCAGCATTGTCAGGCTTATGCCTATAATAATCTTGCCTGAATAGTACCCTATATTCCTGAGGTCTTGTAACTGGGGCTTAAGAATCATAGTTTTAAAAAATATGTCGCAACGCAAATCAAAAGTGCCGCTAATATTATTGCTAAAATGCAAAGAACTTCTGTGGCAATGCCAAGAACAGCGTTATAGAAGGATTTTATCCTCATAATTTACCAGCTAATAAATTTGACAGTTGTGACTCGTTGCCGACCATAGTAAGAGCGATTACATCATCGCCGGCCCTTAGGACAGTATCTCCTTTAGGGACAATAACGTCATCCTGTCTTACCACAGAAAGCAATACGGAATTTTCAGGCCATTGAACGTCCTTCACCTGCTTATCTATCACGGGCGAATCCTTCGGTAAATCCACTCGCACAATCGCCAGTTTGCCCCGTTTAAAACTCAAAAGAGAAACAAAATCCGAAAAGGAAACCTCTTCCTCAATAATCTTGGCGATAACTTCGGTAGAATTCATAGGGATGTCCACCCCCAGTTCAGAGAAGGTCTGCTCATTCTGCGGATTGTTCACCCGGCCTACCGTGCGCTGGACATGAAAGAGTTCCTTGGCTAATTGACAAATAATGAGGTTGTCTTCATCATCTCCTGTAACTGCAGCCACCACATCTGCTCTGGCTGCGCCGGCTTGTTCTAAAATCTGGGGGTCGCAGCCGTCTCCTCTAATTACCAGCACCTCTAATTCCTTGGCCATCTCATCGCAGGTAGTTTTATCCTTTTCAACAATGCTGACGCCATGCTTGTTCTGACAGAGACGTTTGGCCAAAAAATAACCCACTTTGCCCGCACCGACGATTATAATATACATATCACACCTTAATTCTATAAACCAAACTTGTCTTTTATCCTCTTTAAGCTCGCCACCTTCACCACAGCCATTAACGTATCTTTGTCCTTTAAAATAGTTTCAGAGTCAGGGATGAAAACTCCTTCCACTCTTCTTATTGCCGTTGCCAGAAATTCGCCGGGGACATTTATCTCCTGAACGGTTTTGCCGACCAAATCGTTCTTCACCTCTATCTCGATGACCCCCAGCTCCTTTGTCTCAATCAGATAGCTTGAAAAACGGCTTTCAATAATCTTGTCTCTGAGCATGGCGGCAAAAAGTATGGTCCCGCTGATAATATCCAAACCCAAAGCAGAGTAGATATGCGCACGGTATGGGTCGTAAACTCGGGCAATAACCTTTGGCACATTAAAGATTCTTTTTGCAACTTGTGCCGAAACCAGGTTGGTGTTGTCTCCATTAGTTACCGCACAGAAAGCATCTGCTTTTTCAATGCCTGCCTGCTTTAACAGGCTCAAGTCAAAGCCATTGCCTACCACAGTCAGGCCGTTAAATGTGCCCCCCAGACGTTCGAAAGAGACAGAGTTCTTATCAATAATCACGACATTGTGACCTTCACCGGCCAATAGTTTGGCTAACTCCGAGCCAACCCTGCCGCATCCTACTATTATCACATACATTCTGGCCTCTCTATAAATCCCAAATTATTTTGCCATCGGAATAAAATAAGCCGATTTTAGAAACCATTGTAGTCTTAAAATCGTAAATTGAAAATTGAAAATTGAAAATCGCTCAAGCCACATCTGCCAAGCCCAGTGAATCACCAAATTTGGTTACCAATGCCTGCCGGATATTTTTGTGTTCGGCTTTCGCCAACATCGGGTCATCGCTGACCACATCGAATGCCTTTCTTCTCGCCATAACCAGCAGCTCGTAATCGTCGATGATATTTGCGATTTTCAAATCTGGCAGGCCGTGCTGCCTCGTGCTGAATAGTTCCCCAGGCCCGCGAAGCCGTAAATCACATTCTGCTATCTCAAAGCCGTCGTTACTCCGAGTCATTACCTCGAGCCTGTTTTTTGCTGTCTCGCTATCGGTCTCTGCGAACAAAAAGCAGTACGATTTAGCTTCGCCTCTCCCAACCCGCCCCCGCAGCTGGTGCAATTGCGCCAAACCGAATCTGTCCGCTCCTTCTACAACCATTATCGTCGCATTCGGCACATCCACACCTACCTCTATCACTATGGTAGAGACGAGCGCATTTATTCTTCCCCGCCGAAACTCTGACATAACTTGCTGCTTCTTTGCCGAGGGCATTCGACCGTGCAGCAGCCCAACCGTAAATTCCGGAAAAACTTCCCTCGAAAGATACTCCCATTCGTCGGTCGCAGCCCTGATATCACTGTCCTGCTCAGTGCTTGCAATCCGCGGATAAACAAAATACGCCTGCTTTTTGGCCTTGAGACGCTCGCGGATGAATTCAAATGCCTTTTGCCGATTGCCGGGCTCGACCCATCGGGTAATAACGCTCCCTCTTCCCGGCGGACAATGCTTTATAATAGAAACATCCAAATCGCCGAATGCAGTCATCGCCAGTGTCCGTGGTATGGGCGTAGCCGTCATGACAAGACAATGGACAGCAGCGCCTTTGCGCAACTGTGCCCGCTGATGAACTCCGAACTTATGTTGCTCGTCAATTACCACCAACCCAAGTTTTTTAAACTCTATATCTTCCTGCAAAAGCGCCACCGTACCAACGACAATGTCAATCTGACCTGCCGCTATCTGCTTTAAGAGTTGCGACCTTTTTTGGCCGGTCAACCCACCCATTATCAAAACCCTTTTGACCTTGCTGTTCTTCAGGTACCTTTCGATACTTATAAAATGCTGGCCCGCCAGAATCTCCGTTGGAGCCATAATCACCGCCTGCGTCTTATTGGCAACCGCCAACAGAGCAGCATAAAGCGCTACCACTGTCTTGCCTGAACCCACGTCACCCTGCAAAAGTCGATTCATCGGCTCCGAACTGCTCATATCAGCCGCAATCTCAGCTATCACAGTATTCTGGTCCTGCGTAAGCAAAAAAGGAAATCGCTTTCTGATTCTACTGTCTATCTTTTCATTGCAGCGCATCGGCACCGCCTCTGAGAAATGCCTGCACCTGAAACGCCGGAGCGCCAGCCCCAACTGCATCAAAAAAAATTCGTCGTACTTTAATCTGCGATTCGCCTGAGCCAATCGCTTCTCGTCCGGCGGCTGATGTATCCACGAAAAAGCATCTTTCCTGCTGACAAGCTCTGCTTCCCTGAGAAAATTCCGGTCATAAAATTCATCCACAAGCCCATCCAGGCTGCCAAGCACGGGCCTTATTATCTTCTTGATTTGCCTGCTGCTCAGCTCCGCAGATGCAGGATACACCCCGCCTCCGAAATACTCATCCGGTTCGGTGCTTTTCTCATCAACAACCATGAACCTGGGATTGGTCATCTGCAGATGATGCTTATACAGGGAAACCTTACCCGAAACCATTATCACCTGGCCCGCTTTCAACTGATCGCGAAGGAATCCTCCGTGGAACCAAATCACCCTGCACACTCCTGTATCATCCGTAATCTCAGCCTCGAAAAATGGAGCATGACGATAACGCGTGTAATCCGTGGATTCGACCAAACCGATAATAGTAGCAGACTGACCCTCCTGCATCTGATTTATCTTTACGACATCCGGCGCAAAGACCCAGTCCCGTGGAAAGTACTCCAACAAATCCCCAACTGTCTCAACACCCAGCTGCGCAAAGGCCTTCGCCCTGGCCGGCCCGACCCCCTTTAAGAACTGCACCGGCATCGACAAACTCAGACTGCTCTGTGATTTTGTGCCTGCGGATTGAGTCATAAGCCTATCTCACGACTCCTCAAAACCGTATTCACCCAACAGTCTAACAAAGCGAACATCGCAAATTACACTTTCAGCAATCCTGTCCGCCTTCTTCTCACAGACCACCAGCCTCTGCACTCCCAACGAGCCCACCGGAGCCGCTATTCGACCGCCCTCGATAAGCTGCTTTATAAGTGACTCGGGAACACTCGGAACAGCCGCGGTAACGATAATCCTGTCGAAAACCTTGTCTCCGGGCCAGCCGCAGCTGCCGTCACCCACGCAAAACTCCACATTTACAGCGCCGCAATCCCTCAAAGCCACCCGGGCTGAATCGGACAGCGAACTTATTCTCTCTATCGTATAAACCTTCTTGACCAGCTTACTCAACACCGCAGCCTGATAACCGCTGCCCGTTCCAACCTCCAGAACCTCACAATCACGATTGACCTTTAGCTCCTGTGTCATCAGTGCGACAATGTAAGGTTGAGAAATGGTTTGTCCCATTCCGATAGGCAGCGGCCCATCCGAGTATGCCTGCAATCGATACTCCTGCGGGACAAACAACTCTCGCGGAATCTCAGCCATCGCTCTTAGCACATCAGGGTCAATTATATCTCGCCCCTGCAGGTCATTCTTGACCATCCTCCGCCGAGCCTCCGCAAATCTATTTTGTGCCTTCTGGCTCTGCATAACTGCAATAATCGCTTTTTAACTCCTATTTTGCAAATCAAATTTGCAGTGAAAAACACCTTCCAAAAAACAACGTGTTTCGGTATCATAAGAAAGTAGCTAAGAAGATGCCCCGTGTAAGGACGTATGCATTTAGCTGCAACATAAAGAGATAAAATATGGAGCTGCTATGACAGATCGGCCGGACTTCAGGCGATACCTTGTGAACATCGATTCTATGTCGACACACCAGCTCTTCACCGACTGTCTGGTCATTGGAGCGGGCATTGCGGGTCTCCACGCAGCTATTGAGGCTGCCGAGCACTGCAATGTCACCATCGTCTGCAAATCCAGCCTGCAAGAGAGTAACACCTGGAAAGCCCAGGGCGGAATCGCCTCAGTCCTGGACAAGGCGGACTCATTCGAATCGCACATGGCCGATACACTTAACGTCGGCTGCTGTCTAAATGATGAAAGCGTCGTCGATTTGGTCGTTCGCCAAGGCCCACAACTTATCGAACAACTGCTCGAGTGGGGCGCTGACTTTGACCGGGTTGACGGCCATATCGCCACCACCATCGAAGGTGGTCATACTCACGCCCGCATCGCCCACGCTCACGGTGACGAAACCGGCAGAATTATCGCCGAAACCCTCATAAAAAAAGTGCGTCTAAAACCTAACATAAGAATAATAGAAAACTTCTACTCCATCGACCTGCTTACCAATGACGAAAATACCTGCATAGGAATAATAGGCCACGATAATCGCGGCCCACAGATAATCTGGGCGGCAAACACCATCCTGGCAACCGGCGGCGCAGGAAAACTCTATCGCGAAACCACCAATCCGGATGTCGCCACCGGTGATGGAATCGCTATGGCTTACCGGGCAGGAGCCGTACTGACTGACCTGGAGTTCGTGCAGTTCCATCCCACCACTCTTTACGTGGCGGGCGCATCGCGGGCATTAATTACCGAGGCCCTCCGCGGTGAAGGTGCCGTCCTGCTGGATAATAATGGCTATGCATTCATGAAAGAATGTCATGAAGCAGCTGAACTGGCGCCGCGCGACGTTGTTAGTCGGGCAATACTAACACAGATGCTCAAGACTAATTCCACACACGTCTATCTGGACGTCCGCAAATTCGATAAAAAATATTTTGCAAAAAGATTTCCTTACATCAGCGAATTATGTGAAAGTTTCGATATAGACATAAGCCGCGACTTGATACCCGTCCGACCCAGCGCACACTATATGATTGGCGGCGTGAAAACCAACATCTCAGCCGAGACAAATATCGGGAATCTTTACGCCTGCGGTGAGGTGGCTGCGACCGGCTTGCACGGCGCAAATCGGCTCGGCAGCAACGCCCTGCTCGAAGGGTTGGTGTTTGGCAAACTGGCCGGCCAACTCGCCTCACAAAACTCACGTGTAGATATCTCTAATATCAGGCATCCACCCGTAAAATATCAAATCCCGCATTCAGACCGTACCCGTTTGGACACCGCCGATATTGAAAATTCGCTGCGGGCCCTTATGTGGCGAAATGTCGGTATTACAAGAAAAGAACAGCCTCTCAAAGAAGCCCAGGAAATTATCAAATTCTGGCAGCGGTACGTGATGGACAAGGTCTTCGATTCGCCACAAGGCTGGGAATGCCAGAATATGCTCACCACCTCTCTGCTTGTGGCTCAGTCCGCACACCAACGCCGAGAAAGCAGGGGGGTACATTTCAGAAGCGACTTCCCACAACCTGACGACAAAAACTTCAAAAAACACATCGAAATCACCCGCTGAAAAGCTGGTAAATAAACAAACTTTTGTTATAATAGCCAATTGAAAGAGTGGGTCGGGCGGTCGTCCCTGTCGCTCCGCTTTTGCGAAGCAAAATGGCAGGGGAGGAAAGTCCGAGCAGGAAAGGGCACGGTGGTGGCTAACAGCCACCCGGGGCGACCCGCGGGCCAGTGCCACAGAAAATACACAGCCGATGGCCCCCTTCTTGCTTTCGCAAGAAAGCAGGGGGGGTACAGGTAAAGGTGAAATGGTGTGGTAAGAGCACACCGCGCCACTGGTGACAGTGGTGGCAGGGTAAACCCCACCGCCTGCAAGACCAAATATGCCGGCGTCCGGCCCGGACAATACCGGCGGGTAGGTCGCTTGAGCCGGCTGGCAACAGCCGGCCTTAGATAAATGACCGCTAAAACAGAACTCGGCTTACTGACCCACTCTTTTCTCTTTTCAACCCTTCGACTTCGCTAAAGGTTGATGGTAAGCAAAGTCGAACCATCAACACCGTACAGACCTCCATCTTATTAAAAACCCCCTACAGCGCATTACCAATTAGCTTCTTGACTTGCGAACCTAATCCGATTTTGACAGCGGCAATATCGTTATTGTCCTCGATAACCATTCGTATCCTGCCCTTGTCAAAATTAATATGCTCAAACTCAATCCCTCGCTCCTCGTTCAGCCTGACCGCCAGTGCAGGCGCATTATCCAGCCTGATCAGAACCGTTTCTATCGCCTGATTGACCAGCGCCCCGCAGACCTCAAGGTCTTTATTGTCCCCGCTGACCTCGCCAACATCCTTCCGAAAATTCTTCAGCATCCACTTTAATATCTCAATACGACGTGCGTTCTCGTTCGCGTATGGTTTGTCCAGTATCTCCGGCGTTAACACCTGTTCACAGACAAACGTAAGCCCCTCCCATGGTTCAACAAACAAAACTTTTGGCCTCTCGTCTTCGATAAACAAATACTTCCGCTGCGCCGTAAGCTGGTCCTCTTCGAAAGCAACCATCTTGAACCATCGCTTGCGCCCATTCTTCTTTTGCCCGTATGAAGCAACAACGCTCTTGCTCTGGCTAAGCAGCTCGTGCTTGGGAAGAGGCATCTGTGACAGCACATCAGCCGACGTACTTTCCTTAAGCTTCGTCCGTTCGTAAACCCTGCCGACTTCATCATTATACGGCGGCAATTCGGGCGTAAGAAACACCGCAGTATCCCGCGCCACGCATCCAGCCAAACCGCAGACAAAGGCAAAAAGCAAAAGATTAAAGGCAAAATCCCTGATTTCCGATTTCGTCACTTTCGCAGCCATCCTTACCTCAAAAACAAACCACAAATACCTTCAGATTTATACGCCTGTGGCGTATTACACCTCCTTCGCGCCAATCCACTTCATCATCTTACGCAGCTTCCTTCCGACCTGTTCAATTTGGCTGTTGTAATCCTTTTCATAAAGCTTGTTGAACTTCCTCAGCCCCGTTCTGTATTCGTTCATCCACTCTTTGGCGAACCTGCCGGAAGTTATTTCCTTGAGAATCTTCTTCATCTCGGCCCTTGTCCGCTCCGGTATAATCCTCGGGCCGCGAGTCAGGTCTCCGTATTCAGCCGTATCGGAAATGCTGTATCTCATATAGCTCAGTCCCCCCTGATATATTAGGTCAACGATTAGCTTCACCTCGTGCATACACTCAAAGTATGCAATCTCCGGCTGATAACCCGCCTTCACAAGCGTCTCGAAACCCGCCTTTATCAGCGAAGATAATCCCCCGCACAACACGCATTGCTCACCAAACAGGTCCGTCTCCGTCTCTTCCTTGAACGTCGTCTTTATAATGCCCGCCCTGGCCCCGCCTATCCCGCGGCCCCAGGCAAGAGCAACTTTCAGCGCATCGCCCGTCGCATCCTTTGCCACCGCCACAAGGCAGGGCACTCCACCCCCCTTTTGAAACTCACTTCTGACTAAATGTCCCGGCCCCTTCGGTGCAATCATAACCACGTTATTGCCCTTCGGCGGCACAATGTATTTGAAATGAATATTGAAGCCGTGACAGAACCCTAATGTCTGACCGGCCACAAGGTTCGGCTTTATTTGTTTCTCGTAAACCTTCGCCTGTATAACGTCCGGCAGCGTAATGATTATAAGCGCCGCACCACTCATAGCCGTCTTTATGTCGCCGGGCTTGAAGCCGTGCTTAACCGCAAGCTTGAAATTGTCCGTACCCTTCAGTTCCGCCACCGCAACCTTGATGCCGCTGTCTCGCAGATTTAAACTGTGCGCATGCCCCTGACTGCCGTAGCCGATAACCGCTGCCTTCTTGCCCTTCAAAGCTCTTATCGGCGCATCCTTTTCGTAATAAATTTTTAATGCCATAATTTTGACTCTCCTCATATTCTAAAACGTCGTTCTCTCACTACACATTCGCAACAAAAACACATGTCCACAATTATATTAGGAGTCGCTTGGCTGGCAAGCTATTTATAGATATGCCGCTTACGTATCGCTGTCTTGGGATGTCGGATTCCCTTGTGTTCTATGTTTCAGCATCCGCCTGTCGTCGCATCGCAATTGTTCCTGTCCTCGCAACGCTCTTAACGCCGTAGGGCTTACAAACGTTTATAAACGCCTCAATCTTTTCTTCAGGCCCACTGACCTCCACCATAACGAACTTTTGGCCGATATCCACTACCTTGCCTTTAAACATCTCTATCAGTGACAGTATCTCAGGCCGCTTGGCCGGTGGCGCCGCGATGCTTATAAGCATCAAATCACGGGCCACTACCGGCTGGCCGAGAAAATCTTGAACCTTGACAACCGGAATAATCTTGGCTAATTGCTTGCGAACCTGCTCAACAACCTTATCGTCGCCGACAACAACGATTGTCATTCGGCTTAATTCCGGGTCCTCGGTTCGCCCGACAACAAGCGAATCTATGTTAAACGCCCTTGCGGCAAACATCCCGGCAATGTGCGCCAGAACGCCCGGCTTGTTTTCAACCAACGCACTTATTATATGCTTCATAACTCCTGCCCTTTTATAACAGTCGTCGCGAAGCGACTCCTTAATTTTGCACTTTGCATTTTAATTTTTAATTTTCTTCTACGCCATGCTTTCCAGTATATCAAGCCCATCCATCTCGTTGAGGCTTTTACCTGCCGAAACCATCGGCCAAACATTCTCTTCTCTTTCAACTTTGAAATCAACAACACATGGCTGCTTCTGGCTGAGCATCTTTTTAATCGCCTTGGGAACATCCGCCTTCTTATCGACGGTAATCCCGACTGCGCCGAGCGCCTCAGCCACCTTTGCGTAATCAGGGTTGGCCAGATGGCTCTTGGAATATCGTTTATTATAGAAAAGCTCCTGCCACTGTCGAACCATTCCCATATAACCGTTGTTTAAGATACAGACCTTTATCGGCAGCTTATGCTCAACCGCTGTGGCAAGTTCTGTCATTGTCATATTGAAACTATGGTCGCCGTCAACATCGATAACAGTCTGGTCGGGCCTGGCCAGCTGGGCACCGATGGCGGCAGGCAGACCGTACCCCATTGTTCCAAGCCCGCCGGAGCTTACAAGCTGTCTCGGCCTGCCAAAACGATAAAACTGAGCGGTCCACATCTGATTTTGCCCTACGCCGGTAGTTATAACTGCCTTACCGTCGGTCTGCCGACAAAGCTCCTCGATAACATATTGCGGCTTAATCGCAGAAGTATTATTATCGTAGCGAAGCGGAAACTTCTTCTTCCAGCCGGCAATCCTTTCAAACCACGGCTTTCTCTCGTGATACTCAACTTCTTTAATCAGCTCAACTAAGACAAGCTTTGCGTCCCCTACAACAGGAATATCAACGCGAACATTCTTCGCTATACTTGTCGGGTCGATATCAATATGAATGATTTTAGCATTTGGAGCAAATGTCTTGACCTTTCCTGTGATTCTGTCGTCAAAACGAGCGCCAACTGCGATTAACAAATCGCACTCCTGCACAGCATAATTGGCGTAAGCCGAGCCGTGCATCCCGAGCATATCGAGCGATTCCGGCCTACTCTGGTCGTAACTGCCCAATCCCAGAAGCGTCATCGTAACAGGTATATGCGACTTCTCAGCTAAAGTCCTTAATTCTTCGCTGGCGTTCGCGATAATAACTCCGCCGCCGACGTAAAGCACCGGCTTTTGCGATTTATTTATCGCCTTGGCCGCCAGTGATATCTGCCTGGCGTTGCCTTTCGTTTGAATCCGATAGCCCCGCAACTGGACTTTGGTCGGCCCGACCGTGTCGCATTCGGCTACCGAAACGTCAACCGGTATATCTACCAACACCGGCCCCGGCCGACCTGTCGAAGCAATATAAAACGCCTCCCGAATGGTCTTCGCTAACTCTTTGACATCCTTGACGATACAGTTATGCTTTGTAACAGGCCGGGTAATGCCGGTGGTGTCCGCTTCCTGGAAAGCGTCGTTGCCGATAAGCTCTGTGCGTACCTGGCCGGTAAGCGCAACTATCGGAATTGAATCCATCATAGCGGTAGCAAGGCCGGTAACCAGATTGCATGCGCCGGGGCCGCTGGTTGCGACAACAACGCCGACCTTGCCGCTGGCACGTGCGTAGCCATCAGCCATATGGCAGCCGCCCTGCTCGTGGCGCGGAACAATAAAATTAAACGGCGCATCGTAAAACTTGTCGAACAAAGGCAATACGACACCGCCGGGATAGCCAAACATCGTCTCGACACCCTGCTCAATCAGGGTATCAACAACTATCTGGGCGCCTGTTTTAATGGAAGATTTGCCGGCTGGGTGAGCCGAGGAATGTGACTTTGGACTCATTTTGTAAGCCTTTCCTGATAAACGTGTTATATCGTTATTCCGGACAACTACAGTTTCGCCGGGCCGCTCCGAGAAGCCGGCTACTTTCCATCAGGAAAACAGCCCGCCAACCCGAAGGTCTAAGCCCTGCTATAATCCCGTAACCACCCCTTAGGGGCGTCTCAGGGTTGTATTTGTGTGTTTTCACACAAATACAACGGTATTATACAAAGACAATTCTGCTCTGTCAATACCTTCCAATATTTTCGGCCATTTTCGCATCAAATGCGCAAGTCGGGCTGAAAAATTTAGAAAAATTGGCAAAAATCACAAGAAATTGCGAAAAATTACAAGAAATTAGCAAAAATTGCAAGAAATTGATGCGTTTTGGACAGTGATTGAAGTACCCCCCTGCGCAAATTTGCGCGCGGCGCAGACCTCAGACATCAGACCACAGACTCTGTTGTTGCCGGAGGCCGCGATGGGAAGAAAATTAAAAATCAAAATGCAAAAATAAAAAATGCGGAGTCCTCCTTCGCCAAGGATACGGAGGGCAAAAAATAGGTTCCAAACCGCACCTACGGCGGATAAACCGCAGGCAGCAACAGCACGAAAGGCAAGGGGGGTTGTTTGTCAGATTAAGTAATGACTACTACTCTAAGCGCAAACCTCTTGGCTTATCCTGTGTGGTATCTGGTCCCATTTTCTGCCGTCGAGGGTACGGCCGTTTTTCTTTTTATTGAATCCGCCCCATTGTTTAAAGAAAAACGGAACATTCTGTTCTATGCACTGTTCCCTTATGTTTCTGACCCAATCTGTCTTTATAGGCCTTGCGCCGGGACCCGATTCTCCGCCTACTATAACCCAATCAATATCCGTCAAATCTAATGTCCCCATATCCTCCAATAATGGCTCCAAGGACAGAAACTTAATATAAGGCTTTGCTTGTCGTAAAAGACTTATTCTATATTTATATTCCGTCGTCTCTACGGTAACGCCTGCCCATACATTTTTAGACCAAGGCAGCAAGTCGGTCAGCTCAGCCAGACGCTCTGCTCTTTTAGTTAAAATCTGATAAATATGCTGAGATGCTTGATGCATAACGCCAAAAACTCTGAATATAAAGTCACATGGAACTTCAACATGAAAAAGATCGCTCATCGAATTAACAAAAATCATTTGAGGTTTTTTCCAACATAGCGGCAAGTTAAGCAGGTGCGGGTGGCACGTTACCCTGAAACCGTTGCGATAATTAGGCTGACCCATTGCCTGCAATCTTAGGGCCATTCTTTTCGCATAGCAGTTTTTACATCCTGTGCTTATCTCCGAGCATCCTGTTACAGGATTCCATGTCGATTCTGTCCATTCTATCGCAGAATTTACAGCCATTATGATAATCCCTTATTTTTGTATTTGTTGAAAATCTCTTTGACTATTTTACCGCCAGTTTCGTTAGGTGATGCAAAAAATAAATAATAAATTGTTGCTCCCCTAGTATTTCTCAGATACTTGCGGGGCGTGGGGTGCAGGACGATGTCCTGCGAAGGATGCTCCGCTGTTGGTGCCGGAGGCCGCCCCGATGAGATAGCAGACATCGCGTCTCACAGGGTAGCGATTTTCGATTTGGGATAGATTTTTTGGTTTTCAGTGTCGGATTTGGTGGGTAAAATGGGGCGGTGAAATTTGGTTGCGGTTTTGGGTAGTGTATGAAGAGAGGTTACAAGCTTGGTCACGATTATTAAGTATCAAGGAAAGGGGGCAAAATGTTAGAGTTTCAGTTGTTCCGTATAAAGGTTTATCCTTCGAAACAAATGTTTTTTGGTGGGGACAAGAAACCATCGGGAATTCTACTGGAAACCCTTGACTCTCCATCTTTAACTGAATTTCACAGAGGCATGATTTGGCATGTTGGTAATGTGTCTAAAATTGACGAAACTGGATTGTACTTTAGAGTTGGGAAAATAACTAAGGCTAAAAGAGGGATTTACCAGAATGGCAATTTCGTAGATGAAGAATTCGAAGAAGCACCTTACACTCATGTTGTTGTGGATATACCAATAGAAGTTTGTGCCATCGCAAAGAACCCAAAACTTTCACAAACTCAAAGAGGTATTGCAAACAGATTAGCTCGATTGTTAAGCAATTCGGACACAGGTCGACATTACGAAGCAGAGTTTGAAATTGACTTATTGAAAGATCCAGAGGATTTTGTAACACACCTTAGGCGAGCCTATACCATATCACGGTTCTGGATGACCTTCACTAGACCGAATCCGTTTGATTCAGAGAGAGACTTTACTATGCCGTTTAGCCGCTTACTTAAGGAAGCTCAGGCCGAAAAAGGCAAAGCGCAAATCGAAGGTGAAGATTTAAAGCCTCAAATTCTGGAGGGTTTAGCCCATTCTGCAGCAGCAACAGGGAATGATGCCGTAGCTCGCCTACAACTCGATGAAAAGCAGAAACCTACTACAATGCGTTTGCGTGACAACCCTGTTTTTATACAAGCAGATGATGTGGCCGATGACAAACAAAAAAAGACTTTGCTTGATAAAGTGAGACAGGTTTACCAAAAAGTACGAGGAAAGATTGAGTAATGAATGAGAAACAGTTGATAAGTTACTGGGAATGGCTTTTCAGGGGGAGCGGTGGGCGACCTGGTTACCGAAGGATATTGGATAAATGGTTGCTTCTACATATTCCTGTAGGAGTCGTTTTGTCCTTTCTGATTTCTCTTGATTTGCAGGCATGTGCTAACACAGTGTTGCTCCCATTAGCAGGTATTCTTATTGGTCTTTCGTTTGCATGGGCAGGAAACGCAAATGCTTTGCTCCAAACCGAAGAAGTTGAGAGGCTATCAAAATATCACAAGGGGGGCTTTACGGAGTATGTCTTCGTTTACCAAACAGCCATCTTGATGATTCTTGTTACGCTAGTTCTTTGGGGCTTTTCGGGTTTGGGTGTTTATGACAAAACTTGGCCCACTAAGTGCAACCCGAAAATATATTTCACGTTAAAAACGCTTCTTTTCGCTCTTTGTAGCTTTGCCATGCGCGAGTGCTGGCAGGTGGTCTCTGGCGCTCACTGGATGCTGCGTGTTAGAAAAGAAATCAAGGATCATCTGAAAAAGGGGTGAGGGAGTCTTCAAAAATAGTGGGCGTTCCTATTGCCCTATTTCCAAGCTACTACTATCGTTTAAAATCCATATCAAAATGCCTAACAGGGAAAAGATGAATGCCTACCACCATTAAATAGACTGTCGAACCTACAATGTTCTGGCCTATTGTTAACCAGTAATTCTCGGTTTGGTTTTCATGGAGAATGTTCTTCACTGTAGGACGTTGGTTGTTATGCAAGTACTTCCGTCCATATCCCCTCCATTCGGCATCGCTGATAGGTTTACTAAGGTATTGGTGTCCGGCAACGACAAAGCCGCACTTAGGAACATAACTGCGCTTGCCTTCCCAAGATGTCACTATTTGAAAAGTGAAAGAGGTGAATTTCTCGGGACGCACTAACATTAGCGACCTCGTGGCTTTTGTCTGCTCAAGTGGCTCTAAGGATGGCTCTCGGTGATTACAACAAAAATCGAAATACTTGTTGTCGGGCAACTCATGAACTAATTGTGCTTTTCGACTGCCTATTAGCCAGTCTTCAGAGTGATATCCCTGCGGTATGTGCTCAACGAGGTCCATTTTGACAATATTTCCTTTTCGAACAACCCATTTGCCCGAGTCGTCTTTACAGTCATCGTATTCGAGTTGACGCCAAGTATTGTTTCGATTGGGACGGGTTGGCCTCACCCACTCTCCATCCTTCGTTATCCCTGCGACACACACTCCGTCGCTCAAACGCGTAACGGCAAGGATGGTGATTTCGGTCATTTGTTTTTCCTCTCAAGATGTTCGACCTCAATATTAGGCAAATGTTTCATGAGGTACTCCGCGAGAAGACGACGGTGACAACGTTCGGAGTTCTGCTCTGAACAAAGCAAACAGACTGATTCGCAACCCACTGTAGCCTTTTGGAAGCGTTCAATGGTTACTTGGGAAAGCACCTCATTTCCGAATTTCTCAACGTAACAAGCCCAAGCCGCATCGTCTTTCTTTTTTTCCCCAAGGCGTGTCTGATACTCTTTGAGAAGTTCTTCAGACGGACCAAATTCAGGTATGTGTTCATATGCTATATTGAAACACTCCTGCAAGAAGTATTGCAAGTCGGGCCCTTTTGTAAATCCTGCCAGTTGCGAAGCGTTCTTTCGACGCACGTCGATAAGTTTCTGCACTCCAGTGTTCTTCAATGTTCTAAAGAAGTTCTCCGCAGAACGACCCTTGAAGCCAATTGTGAACAGCTTCATTGTTATTTCTCCGAGAACAAACTTAGTTGCACTGGCGGAATTCTGCTTTCAAAATGTTGCTGAGACTCAACGCTTCCGTCGTGTCGGATATGCCTCACTTCAATCCCCAGTTTTGCCAACTCGCGTGAAATCAGCAGGCCTCTGTGGCATTTCACTGGGTCCTCCTCGCTGCATAGAATACATACAGTGTATTTCTCTGCATATTTAAGCAAACGTTTCAATCCTTCTCGGAATCTGTCTGCAACTGCAAGTTCGGAATAATCATAGTTTCCCAAGTTGTCTTTAACATCAACGTCTGTGGGACGTCCTCCAAGCTGGTCTCCCATAAAGACGTACTTGATATCTGCATTCTTTGACGCAAGTTGCATCGCCTCACGATTTGTCTGTGGGACATGCCGGCTGTATGGAATACTTCGCACATCCACCAAGACCTCAACGTTGTTTTTCTTAAGCCAAGATATTATCTCTTCGGTTTGCTTGTTACTGTGGCCAATTGTGAAGATTGGGTATCGCTTGGACATCTCAGTCTTCTCGCATTCTTTCAGCGGGTGGGTATTAGGTGGCTGGGTACGTGGTATAGCTTGGTCGAGGTTCCCCTCGGCTGATAAACAGGGCCAATCACCGATTTTCGTCATCGTGCCATAATTCCTATTTTCTTTTGTTTCCCAATTTTACCTACCTTTGAGGATTTTTCAAGAAATAACTCACAAGACCTATCTGCAAAATCCATCTTCAGTGGGCAAACTCCGGCAAAGCAACCCATAGCAGAGCCGTGGGCTAAATGTTTTTGAGAGCGGTGCTGCCGGAGGCCCTCCGCCGAAGGCGGAGGGCGGAATCAATTTATTATTTGAACATATGGTGGAATCAATTTATGATTTATACTTTAAGGTAAACCCCCAAGTCGTGGCTCGAGGGCTAAGTAGCCGACTATTACAGTCAGTCGCTATGAAAGTAGTATTTGTCAGAACACCCAGATGTGTTTGGCCTTTCAACAGTGAGACCAGTGCTTTCTGGCAACCTTTAGGCTTTATGTCACTTGCCGGGCAACTCGAATCTGTTCACCTTGATTGGCAAATCAAGATGATAGATTGTCCTGGCAGCAAGATTGGCTGGAAGACACTGGTTTCTACACTCAACTCCGACTGGCCCGATGTAATCTGTATCGGCGAAGAAACTGTTTCATCGCGCGAAGCGATGCGATTGGCAAGCATTGTCAAAGAACAGCATCCCGGAACAATTGTTATTGCCGGCGGTGTGTTTTTTAGCCATACGGCAGAAGAGTCTCTTAGGGCGGGTTCAATTGACTATATCGTGCACGGGGAAGGGGAAATTACGCTTTCTGAATTGCTCAATGTAACCGCTAATGGATGTGATGTTAGCAATGTGAAAGGGATATCTTATAGGAAGAACGGCCAAGTTTTGAGAACTTGTGTGCGGCACCCTGTGACTGATATGGATACGTTGCCGATGCCCGCCTGGTCGAAGGTCCCGATGCATCTGTATGGCCTTGGGTCAAAGAATCACCCGGGTCTGGTTTCAATAGAGCACAGTCGTGGGTGCATAGATAGTTGTAGTTTCTGTATCCTCTGGAAGCATATGGGAAAACTCTCCGAGGATGGCCAGACCGTAAAACCTTACTATCGCAGTAAATCGCCAGAAAGAAGCGTGGAGGAAGTCGCCAGGTTGGTTCGTGATTATGATAGACATACCTTCGGCTGGGTTGACCCGACGTGGAACGTTGATCCAGAATGGACCGACAGGTTCTGTGGTCTTTTACTGAAACATAATATAAAAATAAAGCAGACAGCCTGGGTCAGAGCAGATTATATAGTTCGAGATGAAAAGCTTGGGGTACTTGAGAAGGCCGTCCGTGCAGGGCTTAATCAGGTTATGATTGGTGTTGAAAGACAGGATGAAACGGGCCTGAAAGAGTTGAACAAGCATTCGAATGGGCCTGATGTAACAGCCAGGGCTTTTGAGATACTGCGGACGAAATATCCGAGTGTATTTACCATTGGCTCGGTTATCTTTGGGCTTTGGGATGAGACCAAGAAATCGCTTGATGAGCTTTCAAGATACCAGTACAAAGTAAGTATGGACTACTGCTTCTTTATCCCATTAACGCCAAATCCGGGGACGGAAGTCTATGAAGATGCTCGCAAACGCGGAATAGTAGAAGTTACCGATTGGAGGGCCTACAACTTTCATACACCAGTTATGAGAACGAAACAATTTTCGGCAAAGCAGCTTGAAAGGTTGTATTTTAAGTTGCTTTTTAGAGTGCGTTTGGATAGGTTAATTACCCATTTGAAGCGGTTTTTCGCTATGAGAGACAGTCGGCGCAGGCGAGTGTTTAAGTCGCTATTCAAATATGGCACTCAACTCTTAATGAGGTATATTGCTAATAGATTACGCCATCCCCTCAGCAATAAGCCGACAATATATTCACGTAAACCTGTTTGGTACGACTTATGAATACTATCGGTTACATATTTTCGTTTTTGTGCAATCAGGATTCATCACGTTCTTTTATAATAGGGGGACAGCTTTTGCCCTTTTGCCAGAGGTGCACGGGATTATATGTGGGCATGGGCATCAGCTTTGTTTATTTACTTTTTAGCGGTCAGTATAAAAAGGGGTTGCCACCATCAAGTATTCTTTATGTCAATATTGGAAGTTTATTGATTATGCCGGTGTTTGGTTTTCATTTTCTCGACCCTGGGCCAGCGTGGCGATTTTGGACCGGTCTGATTTTTGGGAACGGTATCGCTTTTCTAATTTTGCCTGCTGCCTCAATCATCTGTAAGGAAGGTGAGGTATTTGGTCACTATACAAGGCTTTCAAAAATCTCGTTTTGGACTTTCTTTGCTTTTTTAAATGCTATGCCTTTTTGGTTTCCAATACAGTCGCAATATTTTTATTATATTATAGTCATAGTTGCATTGATGGGCTTGCTATGTCTTCTTTTCTGTATGGTGACAATAACAGTTTTTCTGATAAGAAAGACTGTGGTCTATTTGATTTTGAAAGGGCTCAGAAATGGATGCGCAAAAAACTAAAAAAGCCACTTATAATAAGGCCTTGCTCGCTTTGGCAGCAACATTTTCTTGCTTCTTAATCTATGTCATAGCCTGTGTTGTCTCGCCTGTTTCGTGGTCGCCCGATTTTTCTAAAATCGCAATCCTTGTAACCCCCCCAGGTGATGAGCCGAATAAATTCGCAATCTTCACGTATGCTATTGCGACAGGTGAACGGCTGTTACTTGATGAGGTTGAAAAAGACGGCTTTTTGTCCGCACCTTCCTGGTCTCCCGATGGTAAGTGGGTCGCTTATTATAGGGTGGAACCTGCCGGGCAGACAGTTAAATCTCCTTCTGAAGGCGACCCTAATGCTGGCGCACCCGAATCCGTGCCAACGGTGGCAATAACTACTAAAAAAGCTGACCAGCCTAATAGCCCAACGTCAGCCGTTGAGAAACTATTCAGTGAAGAAAACAAGGTGTTGCCACCATTTATGTTTGAGCTTGCTGAAGAAAAACTGGATAAAGAAAACAAAAAGCGAGAGCCTTTTGATGTAAAGTTAATGATTGCCAGACCAGACGGCACAAAGCGAAGAGTTCTGCGAGTTATAGAATCGGAGGGTAACGAAGATAATAGAAAGACGTTAATGTTGATAAGACCAGAATGGACAAAGGATTGTAAGCATCTCTTTTATGCCCGGATGATTGGGTCTGGCGACTCCTGTTATATAGGCAGTTTAGAAATAGACACGGGCAAGATGTACGCACACCTTCTGGTTTCATCAGCCATCCTTGCAGTATCACCTGATGGTAATTGGGTCGCGTCTTTATCGGAACTCGGTCCTGAGAAGGTTTTGTTAACTTTAGCAAAAACTGACGGCAGTTTTCACAAATACTTTAGGCTTGAACTTAACTTGCGTGAGGGACCGCCTGCCTACTCGGCAGTAACGTGGTTCCCAGATTCGAAGCACCTTCTGCTCTGGGCAAAAGAAGGGGATTTCCGGATTATGGACGCCGATACCGGGAGCACAGAGGAGTATCGTGACCCCAACGCCAAGGATATGGTCTATCCGGTTTTCTCTGCAACTGGTAACACATTGTATTATCTTGCCGTGCGCGAAGCCAACGAACCCAATGGTCCTGAGAAGTTGATTAGCCTCAAAAGCATGAACCTAAAAGACAAAGCAATAAAAACGGTGTTTGTACTTTCTGACGTTCCAGACCTGGACAATGATAAGAATGGGATATTTTCCATTTCGCCCGATGGTAAAAGGGTCATAATGAGGGCTGTGATAAAGAGCGCGGGGGAAAAGGACAGGTCGGCACTCCTTTTCTGGGATGGCAAAACCCGAAAAGTTGTCGAAACAGACCGCTGGATAGAGAAACCCCTCTATGGTAATGAGAACCTGGTCTTTGAGAAAAAGCTGATAGGGAAATGGAAAGCAAAAGATAGTGAGATTTCGATATCTAAGGGAACGCAGAAAAATACTTATAGGATGATATCCAGAGAAAAAAACGGCAAAGAAGAACGCCACTTCGGTGCAAATCTCGTCAGTGTGAAAGGTGTGACGTTTCTGGGGATATTTTTTGATGAGTCTTTGCTAAAGAAGGACCTATATGGTTCGCAGCTTCTGCCCGATCTCTTTTTGAAGGTTGACCAGATAGAGCCAAAACTGCTAATAAAAGAAATGGATTACGAAGAAGTTGCTGAGATGCTGAAGAAAGACCCCAACTCGCTGAAGCAAGAAACTGCGCAGGCTGAGAATGTGCTTGAATTTGAAAGAATTTCTGCGAGGCCTTAGGCTTGCAGCTTCATAGGGCCCTTTGATAATGCAAGGAGAAGCCAAAAAGGGTATCCTAAGAAAAGTTCAATGCAAGATGGCCGAATTGGCATTTGGCGACTCTTTTAGTTTCGGCAGCATCGGAACTTATAAAATGCACCACAATCATAAGGAGCTATGAACGTTATGGCATGAGCAAATCCCGGCCTTTTGGGCTAAAAACACAGTTGTCCTCCCAACCACATCCTGTCCGGCTAACTCCCTCTCGCTGCCGTTTTGACCAAACAAACATCCCCCAAAATCGTACCAAGAATAGCTGGCTACAACTGCAAAATTTAGATAAAATGGCAACCTGCGGTTGGCGGTTGTCGCCATCCGTTCTTAATCAGTTTGTACCTTACAATAATTAGGAGACCAGCTATGTGCGAGCAATGTGGCTGCGGACAAACCAAAACTGAACAAACCTTCGAGCAGAAGGTCAAAACAATAATCGACGCAATAAGGCCAAATCTGCAAAGCCATGGCGGCGACGTGGAACTGGTCGGCACAGATAAAGATAATACGGTAAAGGTCCGGCTTAAGGGGGCGTGCAGCGGCTGTCCCGGCGCTTTAATGACACTCAAACAGGGCATCGAACGGCTACTCAAAGAACAGGTGCCGGAAGTGAAAGAAGTTATTGCGGTTGATTAGGTTCGACCCTCCTTCGTCCCTAAGGGACTACGCAGGGCAGGCAGGCTCACTACAAGTAAACCGAGCGGGAAACAGCTGGTCATTCAGCAGGAGGTTGTTGTTTGCTACCAGCAGGGGGTTTATGCAAACGAAAGACGTTAACATAGCCGCGATTAGAGCCTAACTGGGTGATAAATTCGTAAGGGCCTATACTTCTGGGCTTTTCCAATAAAGCCAAGTTCTTATCCAAGCCTGCATCGCGATAGCCCGGATGGTCTTTACTCAGTCCTTCCCTCGCAGCCCAGACAACGTAAGTAATGTTTTCTTTATAACAGGCTTCAACTAATTTTGCCGGGCTGTCCGCCTTCGGAAAATCAACTATGCATTCAGCATTTTTTGGTACGAACATTTTCACCGCTCCGGCCATATAAACCACCAACTTTTCACCCGGCTGGGCATTTTTAGAGTACCACTGAGCCAACTCGATGAATTCCTTATCTGTCTGGCCATCGCCGAGCGTGCGAACAAGCGCAAACTGATTTGAGACGACAACCAAAGCAAGCACCATCAAAACTACGACCTGCTGTAAGACATACCGCGCAGCGTCCCTCACGGGACTTACGGGATTTTGGAAAAGATATTTAGACCTGAAAACAAAAGCCCGAACACCCAAAAGAAGGCCGACTAACCCAACTGATACATAAGGCACGGAGGCTGACTTAGGGCTCATTGCCGAAATTGCAGGCAAGTACGGCAGCAGGCTGAAAAGCCAGATACCTGCCACAGCCAAAATCAATATCTGCAGGGCAGTTACAACGGCCAGCGGAACCCGCTGATTCCTGTTTATAATCTGCCAGGTACTCTGCAAACCAAACCAGCATATCAACAGCGCTATCCAGGCAATAGGCATATGATATCTCATAAGTGGAGCAGGTATTCTTGAGTGAACCCAAAAATAGGGCACAAAGAAGCAAAGCATCGCCAGTATATTCCAGTTACGTTTGCACAGTCCATAAATCGCGCCGAAGAGAAATCCGGCGCCTGCAACGGCCTTACTTAACCCCCAAAGCGTCCTCACGAAACCCTCATCGGCGGCTGGATACGGCATTAACAAAGGATAAAAACCCGTCTGCCACAGCACTTTCATATTAAGTATAAAACCAACATTGCTCTCGTACGGCGTGCTTAACGCCTTTGCGTAATAAGACTGCGGCCCGAAAAGCGTCAGATAATGACTGCTCGATGTCGATGACCACGTTAAAACAGTACCCAACAGCCAAATCGCCAGAGGGACAGAGGCGATAGCAGAATACGCAAAGGCCCGAATCTTTTCTCGTCTGCTCGTGCTGGAAATCAAATCCATAACAAAAGCAGCCATAATCAAAGCTGCACCTTCATAACGTACCACCGTCGTTATCGAAGCAAACAGATAACTCCAATTTGACCGCTTAAAAATAAAATAGAAAGTAAGTAAAATGAAAAATAACAGCGTTGTTTCCACAATGGGGTCGGTAAGCATTCGCATCACCCACGGGCTAAGTATGGCGATTACGGCAAACCACAGAGCAGACTTTCCCACGACTCTTTTAGCTACTGCCCAAAACAGAACCAGACTGAAAGGATGCCATATGGCGTTAAGCAGCCAGCCCGCCCTTAAATCCGGATACTGTCCGCCAACCACATGAGAAAGACAAGCCAGCAGAAAGCAATAAACCGGCGCTTGTTTGAAACTTGAAGGCACTTTAAAGGATAAAAGCTCATGACCAATTCCGACAAAAGAAGGGAAATCCGAGGTGGGAACGACCTTTTGCCCGAAATAAAGAATCGAGTGATATGCACCGAAAACAAGTAAAACCACCACAACAAAAAACTCAAAGCGCCTTTCCTGTTCGGCAGACACTTGCGCGTCCGGCTGTTCTACAGCATAAACACGCCTTTCTTTCGATTTGCGTCGGTCATCTTTTCCTTTAGACCGGCCGACCTTCAGTCTGTCCATTATGCTCTTCCTAACCGTAACCCCCTGAAACCACTTCCGTTCAGCCATTGCTTAAATAGGGGGTGTTTTCATTTTTAAATTTTTGGTACCGGACACCGCTAAAATGTCGATAGTTCCCTTTAGTGGAACATGTTTACGATAGTTGTGTACGTTTATTTCCTTAAGATTCTTGCCGTTAAACAAGGAATAATCCAGGGAATCAAAGAACTCCAAATAATCTGAAAAATCAATTCCCCTCTCGTTCATTACATACATACCAAGCTCAAAAATTATAAGAGGCCTGAACTTTCCGATAACCTTCCTGCCGCCCTGCAGGACATCGAGTTCGTATCCATCGGTATCTATTTTGATGAAATCCAATCTATCGATTTTGTTCTGTTCGCAGAAATCGTCCAAGGACACCTCTGCTGCCCCCTCGGCAGACTTTTCCACTCCTCCGTGTATCCGATGCCTGACGCCTTCTGTCGTCCCTCCAACCTTCCAGCTTGCATAAGCTTTAATGCGGGGCTTCTGTGAGGAGCTTGAAGAGACGAAGCTTCGAACAGCAACTATCCGTTTTGCCAGCTCTGGATTTAATTCCATACTCCTTTCCAATTTAGAGAAGGCATACAAAGTGGGTTCAAACGAATACACTCTACCTGCCGGGACAAGCTTTGCGAACTGCAAACTCATCACTCCCGTGTTTGCACCCACGTCAAAAACGATACCATCCGGCGGCAGAGATAAATATTTACTCTGAGAAACATGCTTTTGAAAATGCCCGAATAAAAATATCGATAAATCTATCCCTTCTGATAAATCGACTTCATACTTAATGCCATCTCGGACAACAACGTGTATATCGGTCTGATACAGAAGATGCACTATCCTGTAAAGTATTCGCCCAAGAAACATCTTGATTTGGGTTATTGGTAACTTATTAATCAATCGCCTCATAAGGGACCTCTACTCCAAAGCTCATAGAAAACCACCAAGCTATTCTTCGCAGAACTTCACGACTCAAAACGCCCTGTGCCAACGGGAACTGTTGCTGCCTTAACGCCGAAAGGTTGCCGCCGGCAGTAACAGTTCCTTCCGGCAAGTAAATATCAACCGCTTTTCTGAAGCTCTATTGTCTGAAACGTACCCAGCCAGTTATTTAGCGGGGACAGGAAGCCTTCCACAGCTTTGACAAGAGGATAAGTAAACGACGGCACCAACTGCCGCAATGTCAAGCCGCCACTAAGCAGGTACCGCAGGGGTGTATGATTACGCATCGACATAATTCGTAAAGACGGGAACTCCCGCTCAAATATCTCTCGGTCCCGACAGAAAATTATCCATGGAATTGCAACATTACCCTGCGAAAGGGGCCCACTTTTTTCCAGGCCCCACCAGCCCTGAGAGTCAAATTGCTCATGATGGAAGTTCTTATAAACGAATCTCGACCACAACGTGTTTGCGGGTTCAATCATAACGACTTTGCCACAGACCTTAAGACACCGCAACGCCTCCCTGAAGAAGGCTCTCGAATCAGCAATGTGGTGAAGAACATCAACCATAAAAAAGGCGTCAACACTGCCATCCTCAAAAGGCATCTTGGAAGACGAAAAAACCCTGTCAACATTCGGCAAATCAAGAACGTCAGATGTGATGACGTCACCGATTATCTCCCTAATAAAACCGCCGCCGCTGCCAAGTTCAACAAGAAATTTCCTTTCAGAATCAGGCACAGATTCCTTAAGCTGATTGTAAAAATCCGTATAGAGGTTTCTAAGAAACGGCTTCTTTCTTATGATTTCAGCGTGCAACAAGGTCGCGGCAGGGTCATCAAGGTCTTTTACGCACCTTGTCTCAGGCAGTTTAAGCCAATCAATAATCTTCATAATTACTTCATCCCGCCCGGCGTCTCAAGAGCCGTAAAAATCGTAGATGGCCGCTATGACAGTTTTCTGTTCCGCCTCCGTCAGGTCATTGTAAAGCGGCAATCGAATCAGACGGTCACTGATGTCTTCTGTCACGGGGCAGTCACCTTTTTTCCCGCCCAGACGAATACCTACACCTGAAAGATGAAGGGGCAGATAATGAAAAACGGCAAGAATGCCGCGAGACTTGAGATGAGCTATCAAGGCCTGGCGGTCTTCGTACGAGGGCATTACCATGTAGAACATATGGTATGGCTGTTCACAATGCTGCGGAATCGTGGGAAGTTTCACACCATGTTCCCGTGCCCACTTCTTCAGATGGGTATAATAATACTCCCACACTCGTTTACGATGTTCCTGAATATGGTCTTTAGCCTGCAACTGCGCATAGAGGAAAGCGGCAAGCATGTCTGAAGGCAGATAGCTCGAGCCGACATCCACCCATGTGTACTTGTCCACCTCTCCCCTGAAGAACCGATTGCGATTGGTCCCCTTCTCGCGAATAATTTCTGCCCGCTCTACATACTGGGGGTCATTAATAAGCAGCGCTCCGCCCTCTCCACAAGTAACATTCTTCGTTTCGTGAAAGCTCTGCGTGGCGAGGCAGCCAAACGTGCCGAGAAACTTTCCCTTATATTTGCCAAATAAACCATGCGCATTATCCTCCACCACGGGAACACCGTGCCGGCCGGCAATCTCCAGAATAGCGTCCATCTCACATCCTACACCAGCATAGTGGACAGGCACAATGGCCCTGGTGCGCGGCGTAATCAGTTCTTCCAGCCGGCTCTCATCCATATTCAGTGTATCGGCCCTGATATCAATAAAAACCGGTTTGGCTTTATGCAGTGTAAACGCATTGGCCGTCGATACAAACGTAAACGAAGGGACAATCACCTCGTCGCCCGCTTCTATGTTGAGTAAAATGGCTGCCATCTCAAGTGCATGCGTGCAAGATGTTGTCAGAAGTGCTTTCGCAACGCCCAAGTACTCCTCGAAAAAGGTGTGGCATTTTTTCGTAAATTTGCCGTCCCCTGAAATCAGACCATTATTAATGGCCTCAGTTATGTAAGCCAACTCCTTACCTTCAAAACACGGTTTGTTAAACGGGATTTTCATTGTGCTCATTTACAGTTGCCTTTTTTACTATTTGCAACTAATTCAGTTTCCCACGTAATAAAACGACGCATTTACATAACTATGAAATAAGCTTGTTCGCCGACACCGACGAAACATCCGAATCCAGCTTTTTCAAATCACGCCTCCGGATGCGCAACAACCAAGAGACTACTTCCAATTGGTATTGGGATATTCTGTTTAATTATCAGCAATTCCAGCTTATGACACAAAGATAGAATAACATTAGTTACCTTTGGTTTCACCACATTTTCTCTTCGAGCGTTTTCATCGGTACTTGGTTTAGCTAGCCCTAATTTGGAGGGCAGTGTTCTTGCAAAGAACAACGGAACCGGCAGGTAAGAAAAAAGGTAAGTTGCGTAATCAACCTCAAACTTGTTGTTTTTTAAGAGTTTTTTTATCCGGCTTATGGAATAGCGTCTAAAATGTCCGGCGTATTCATCTTCCGTCGCCCACAACATCTGACAGGCCGGCACAGTAAGATAAAGCCATCCATCAGGGAAAAGAATTCTTTTGAGTTCTTTTAAGAAACCCGCTTCATCTTCGATGTGTTCCAGAACGTCAAACAGTCCAACAGCAGGTATCGTATTGTTTTTAAATCCGGCATCAGCTACAGTTGAACAGATAATCGGGTAAAGCCCTCTTTTTCTTGCGTTTCGCAAGCCTGTGATACTGGGCTCCAGTAAAACAGCGTCGAACCCGTTTTTTCTCAGCCCTAATGTAACGTATCCGTTTGCTCCGCCTACATCGAGAATAAATCCAGCCGGTGGAAACTTCTTAACGGCGGCGATTATGGCATTATTTCTATGACGAAACCAAAAGGAGTCATCCTCTATGGCAAAATATCGGTCCTGGCCATCTGCCGGATACGAGCAAGCCGCCGTACCGCCAGAGAACCAGACTCCCTGCTCATTTTGAGTGAGATTGTTCGCAACCTCTGAGAAATTAATCGGCTTGGCTTTTTCATCATTGCCCCGGCTCGTGCTGCTCAAACTAAAATTACGCACTTGACATCATCCCCTTTTGACTACTTTTTAAGGTGTGTAGACCATGGGGCGTGCCAATGCAGCAGGATTTGGGGGTCATAAAACCTTGCTCCAAGAGAGACATGCAGGTTCACCGCCGGCATGTTAGACGCCGATATCTTCAAGGTTACGACTGATACACTGCGCTGCTGAAAATATCGCAGGGTAGAGGCAATCAGGCCAACTCCAATGCGCTTACCCTGCCACTGAGGCGCCACGGCATACAGATGCAGGCAGCCCTGTTCGCCGTCAATCTGAACGACCGAAAAAGCACGCACCTCTCCTCCTGTCTTTACCACAAGAAGGACCTGTCGGCTTTCCGGCAAAGACGTCCGACGTACCCACTCTTGATAGCGTCGGTTAGCCAGGTCTCTGGGGAAGCGTGCGTCAGCGTGATAGCGTCCATTCTGAAAGGCGACGCCGCATATCTGCATTACTTGTTCCATATCGTCCGCCGCTGCCGTTTCGACCATCAGCTCGGCGGGCGGATACGCGGCGCTGCGAACCTTCTCGTAGCGGAGCAGCAAGGTCATGTCAATGTAGTGAAAACCGAGCGACTGGAAAAAATAAATCCTCCGGATGTCCGAGGCGGGGACCCTCGTGCCGACCAGCTCCACATTGTGACTGCCGGCCCATCCCTGCAGGTGCTCACTAATCCTGGAAGAAACCTGCGAGCCGGAGTCGAAATCATCTATCTGGTAATCCGCCACCCCAAAACCAAACGTTTCTATATCCCAGGGCAACAAGGTAATCCGTCCCAGGTTAGGCGACTCTTTGCAAATCGGTTCGTAGCACTGCTCGAACATATTGACTTTAATCCCTTTTATATTACGAATCGGCGGGCCTTTTTTTTTCTCGAATTGCATAGCTGGGGCGGTCCATCAGACGAAAGTGCATCCTCGCCAAGTACTCACCTATAATGCCCAGCGCGAAAAGCTGCACGCCTGAAAAGATAGAGACGATGGATGCAAGAAAAGGAAAGCCGGCAACCGGCGTACCGGATACGAGGTATCGGCCCACTACATACACCAACACAAAAAAGCCAAAGACTGTAAACGCAAACCCAAGGAAACTGGCAATTCTCAGGGGCAAAGTGCTGAATCCCGTCATCATATTTATGGCATGAGTGACTAATTTCACAAAGGTATAGTTTGACTTTCCCCCCTCTCGGGGCATATGCTTAACGGGAACGGCCGCAAAGCGCTTGGTGCCCCACGCCAATAAAACATCAATGGACGGATGAGCACCGTGATAATCGGAGAATGCGTCCCGCAGACAGGTGCGAAAAGCCCTGAAAGCGCTGACATTGCAAGCCGTTTTAACATCCATCACACTCCTGAGCGTTATCTTGGTAAGTCGTGAGGCAAGGTCGCGCCACAGGCCATGTTGTTCTGTTTGCGGAGTGCCATATACCACATCATATCCCTCGTTTAGTTTTTCAAGCAGCTTTGGAATCTCTTCAGGCGGATTCTGCAAATCGTCATCCATAGTAACGATGGTTTCGTATCGAGCCGCACGAACACCTGCCAGCAAGGCATTGTGCTGACCATAATTGCGCATCAGGCACATACCTTTGACAAACCGATGAGAATCAACCAATTCCTCGACCACCTGCCAGCTGTTATCCAGACTGTCATCGTTGACCAAAATTATCTCGAAGGCATCGGCACAAGATGAAAGAGTCTCTTTCAGTCTTTCCACAAGAGGTTTCAGGGTGTCCTGGCTGTTATAAACCGGCACAACAACAGATATTTCAAGGCTACTCATGGCCTATTTTCTCCATGACTAAATATGCACGCCGCATATTTATTCACCAATTCCATAATTTTAACAACTTGTGACATAGTTTCATGGTTTTTCACAGATTAAAGGCGATTTTTTACGATGAACCGTCTGTCTGCTGACCATAAACCTCCACTTCAGCAAGGGCCAGCCGACCTCGCCCCATCGCCTGCAGCCTGACATAGCGAGCTGTTACATCCTTCGGGCTAATAAGCCATGGTTTCAGGTCAGTGCTTCCATCAATTCTTTGCACCAAAAACCATGTCTCACCATCCGTCGAGACCAAAACTCCAAACGGGAAACTGCATTTTAGATGTGTATCCGCTCTTTTATAAATCAGGATTTGAGCGATTTGCACGCTCCGGCCTAAATCCACCTGCCACCAAACATTGTCTCCCACTCTTGTATCAAAGCCATATCGCCAATCGCGCAGGCCATCAACGCCAATAGAGCCATCCTCCTCACAAGGAGGATAGTCGACACTCATTGCTGTTTTTTTACCGTAGGCCAAATTATAGCGCGACGATAAATGCTCCCTGCCTGCCTCGGTATTCCATACGTACCTCGTGGCTATATTGTCGCCGGTATACAGGCTGTTATACCAAACCAAAAATAAAAATACACAAGCAAAAAACGCCGCGATTATCCCCACCTGACCAACCAATCTAACGCGCAAATTCCATAACAGAAACAAGGCCATCAAGCCTAATGCAAGACAACTGAGCCCCACTCCTACAGCCGCCGGCCTTGACCAATATCGCCATTCCACTTCGCTCCTGCCGGCCGGCAACCATATAGCCTGTTCGATACCGTTGGCTCGATAAACCGGTACGCGCTCTGAATTAAGATAGGCCTGCCAGCGAACAGAATAAGGATAGGAAAACACAAAAAATGCAGGCTGACTGCACATCACATCGAACTTCTGCCTGTTGAAGGAATCATATTTCAGCTCGATGCGACCAGTACCTGCGACCTCGTTTTTTTGGACATCAGTAACAGGATAATTCTCTATTATAACATCATCGATTGAACGCTCGCGAGCCATTCTCTCGTAAGCTTCCTGATGCGTCCTGACAACCGTAAATTTGCTGGAAATATGACTCAACGTAGGCTCAAGAAACGTTCTCCTGAGGTGCTCATTTACTTCTGTGCTCGACAAATCCCCTGAAGCCCCCCAGAAGGTAAGCTTTTCACGCTGATAACTACAGATTTGTTCGAAAGTCGGTGTTGGCGGCGGCTTCCATACAATCCATGTGCCATAACGCAATATTACTGTGGTCTGTAACAAAACTGCAGCCACGAGAACAGCTCCCGCCACAGGCCGCAAGCTGCGCAGCCTGCTATAAAAGGCCAACGCAACGAGGCTGACCATCCCCCCTATAATGGCCAACGTAATCGAAATCGGCTGAACCTCATTAAGTTTAAGCGGTGTATATACCTCCTTAAGCCTGAAAACATCCAACGGCAAAAGATTAAGGACGGTAAATACCACAAAAGCTATAAGCGCCAGCAGCGCTGCCGCCGGCAGATGCAATCGACGATTCAAAAGTTTTAACTCAAGATTCTTACAGCTGACAATCCACACCAGAAGCAACATAAACATGAAAGGTAAAATCAAACCCAGACGTCCCGGAACCCGAAAAGTATGTGCCAACGGAAAATATCTCCAGAAGTAATAATACAAAGGACCATTTGAGCCCAGCATTAAAACAAAGGTAATCAAACTTACCAACCAGACAAACAGTACGGGCACCGCAATTCGCACCCCCAGGAGAAACAACAATGGAAGAGCCACTGCCACCAAAAGCAACGCTGAGCCCCCAAAGGCGCCGGTAACATCACTGTGAAAAGGATTAAATAGATTGCACAAACTGCCTCCAAAGGTGTCCTGACAACCGCACGCCCAGAGAAAATCTGTGCCGACAGTGCGAAAACTGTCCCGCAGACACTCAAAATAAAAAGGTATGGTATACGAGGACGCCAAAAACACACCCAACAGCACAAATGCAAAGGTGCTCAAATAATACTTCAATACTCTACGCCGTGTACATACCGCCTCCTCCGGCAACAACTCTGCCATATAAAAAGGGACAACCAGCGTCACAATCGCTGCGCCCAACAAACCAATATACGTCATCTGCGGATGTCCGCCAACTATAAGAAGCCATGAGGACAAGGCGATACACATCGGGCCAAGCCTTTTTGTCGGTGTCAGATAGTACCACGCCGCCGCTACACACAATGACAAATAGGCCACATAGTTTTCGAGGGATGGGCCATAACGAAACATATCCAGCATTCGCAGGTTATAAACAGCAATAAAAGAGAGCACGAAAGCCAACAACAGCCCCAAGCGCAACCTCCGCAAAAACAGAAACAGTATCAGGTGCGTACCTCCAAGCGAAAAAACGCGCAGCAACGTACCAATCTCGAGGGCCCGACCATTCCAGTAACCCGGCAATAGAGAAGCTATCCAAGAGACAGGGTGCCACAATTGGCTAAAAGGCAGGGCGCTGGCTGTCCAGCCGCCATTGAACCCCGGGGCGTACAACGGGAAGGTCCCGTGTCTAATAGAAAACCGCAAATACATCTGCATCCTGATCCAGTACTGCAGGTAATCGTTTCCGATAGTATATTTGCCCACAAAAGGAACCAGCCAATACAGAACAAGGAAAGGAAGGGCCAAAATAACAGCGCCAATGATACGTGTTGGCCAAGGAGGCTCGCCTGCTGACAATTCCTCGCCGGTTTCCAGGTCACAAGGGTTCTTCTTTTTTCCCAAAGACTTCATTCCCAGCCTAATTCGTCTTCCCACCAAGCCACTTGATTTTCTTAAACGCCACCCAGCTCATTTTCAGCAGCAGCCAGCCGTGCCTGAATCGACTGATGTTTGTCGCGCCGTAAGTCCTCGCCCTGTAAGTTACCGGCACCTCAACCACCTTGAGGTTTTGTTTTACTGCACCGAAGATGAGGTCAAAATCACCGAAAGGGTCAAACTCGCCAAAATACGAACGGTTGGCCGCTATCAACTCGTAATTTTTTCTGGAAATCATCTTCGTACCACAAAGAGTGTCTCTGAACCTTTGCCCCAACAGCCAGCCAAACAATGAGCCGAAGAACTTATTTCCCAAAAGATTCAAGAATCTCATAGCCTGCCTTTGCATCGGATAAATAAGCCGTGAGCCGTTGATGAACTCGCCTTTGCCGTCGCGCAGCGCCCTGAAGAATTTCGGCAAATCCTCAGGCGGCGCCGTCAAATCCGCATCCTGAATAACAAGTACATCGCCACTTGCCGCAGCAAAACCTTTCCTGACGGCGTCGCCTTTACCCACACCGTCGCCCTGGCGAATCAAAGTAATCTTGCGTTCGGGATGCTCCCTGATTTGGCGTTTTATTTCCTCGACCGTGCCGTCCGTACTGTTTCCGTCGACAAAGATTACTTCCGTTTCCCTTCCCATCTGCGGCACCCGTTTTATCGCATCCTCGATATTGCCTCGCTCATTTCTACACGGAATAACAACGGAAACACTCAAATCCTCGTCGCGCTGGGCAGCAGCAGCCGGACGAGCAACGATGAGGTTTACCATATTCAGCAAACGAAATCCCGGCAGCAGGGAAAGAAAATAATTGCATAACGTTGTAAAAGGCGGAATACGTTTCGGCAGGCAAACAAAAGAGCCGGTGCGAATGACATCAAAGCCAGCCAGACTCAATAAGTTCTCAATATCCTCCGGCGGCAGCCAGTTCTGATACGGATAAGGCCGACGAATCCTCAAAAACGCACCCAGTCGCAAAACCCCCTCCCAGAGATAATTGTAGTAAGTTATCACAATCCGCGTGCTTTCAGTGGTCAAGGGACGAATGTGCTCCAAGACCTGCTGAATGTCGCGCCAGCGACCGATGGAATTGCAGATTAACACATAATCAAATTTATCATCAAGCTCCAATTGATGAGGGTCAGCGGTATAAAACTTCATATTCGCAAACCGCTTTTTGGCAAGGTCTATGGCAGCGGCATCCTCGTCAACGCCAACGCCATAGCTGGGCCTGACAGCAGCGAGAAGGTCTCCGCACTCGCAGCCGACGTGCAGGACCCTGCAGTTCGGCCGAACAACAAATCTGTAAATCCTGTCCAGCCATCCGTAATAGTACGAATTGCGTCTGCGCCAACAAAGCAGAGATTCTTCGTTCATTGTTCGTTGTTCATTTTTCATGGCTCATTTTAAGACTTTGAATACACCGGCGACACTTGGGTTTTCGATTACACCCTTTTCCGTAATTATGGCCGTGATAAGTGATGCATCTGTGATGTCAAAAGCCGGATTACATACACCGACGCTGTCAGGAGCAATTTGAATACCGGCAAATCTTGTCACCTCTTCGGCAGCCCTTTGCTCGATAGGAATTTGGTCTCCGCTTTTTATGCTCAAATCGAAGGTGCTCGACGGCGCTGCGACGTAGAAAGGGATGCAATTGTTTTTCGCAAGAACACTTAAGCTGTAGGTGCCAACTTTATTTGCCACATCACCATTGGCAGCGATACGGTCAGCGCCGGTTATCACCGCATTAATCTGTCTCTGCTTCATCAGCCACCCGGCCATATTATCACATATAAGAATAACGTCGATACCCGCCTGTTTCAATTCCCATGTTGTCAATCGCGCCCCCTGCAACAAGGGGCGAGTCTCATCGACATAAACCTTAAACTTTCTGCCCCTTTTATGCGCCTCAAAAATAACCGACAAAGCCGTCCCCTGCCCCGCAGTCGCCAGAGCACCCGCGTTGCAGTGCGTCAAGATACCATCTGACTGCTTTATGAACTTCTGGCCGTTTTCGCCTATGCGACGGCACATATCAATATCTTGCTGACAGATGGCGTGCGCTTCATCCAAGACGACTTTCCGCAGCGCCGGCAAATCTGCCGATGGTTCAGCGGCGACAAAATCCGCCGCCTTTCGCTTAATTCTATCCATCGCCCAGAACAAGTTTGCTCCCGTCGGCCGGGACTGTGCCAAATACTCACAGTGCTTTTGCAGACAGCGAACCGCCTCCTTGAGGCCACCAACCGCCTTCTGCATACCCAAAACAAGGCCATAAGGGGCGGCAACACCTATGGCGGGAGCACCGCGTACGGCAAGTGTCTGTATCGCCTCAAAGACCTGCTCAATATCCCTGCACTGCAGCCTGACAAATTCAGCCGGCAGGCGCCTTTGGTCTATCAGCTCCAAAAAACCATCAACGCCCCCAACCCATCTAAGCGCCTGAACAATCATAAGACTCCTCAACCTGCCGCTTTACCGTCAAGGCGGAGTTTGTCCTTAAGATACTTTGCAGTGTAACTTTGTTTATTTTTTATAATTTCCTCCGGCGTACCAGTAGCAACCACCCGGCCTCCCGCATCACCACCTTCAGGGCCGAGGTCTATAATATAGTCCGCCACCTTAACAACGTCCAGATTATGCTCTATAACTACAACGGTATTGCCCATATCACATAATCGCTGCAATACATTCAAGAGATTTTGAATATCAGCAAAGTGCAATCCAGTCGTAGGCTCATCAAGCAGATACAAAGTGCGGCCTGTGGTAGCTTTTCCCAGCTCTGCCGAAAGTTTCACTCGCTGCGCTTCACCACCCGAAAGCGTTGTCGAGGCCTGGCCGAGGGTCATATAGCCCAAACCGACATTGGCAAGAGTCCGTAGTAAACGCAGTATATTTGGAAAATTAGCAAAGAAGACAAGGGCCTCTTCGATTCTCATATCAAGCACGTCGGCGATATTTTTGCCCTTGTAGGTAACCTCAAGAGTTTCCGGATTGTATCTGGTGCCTTTGCAGCTCTGGCAGGTCACATAAACATCGGGCAAAAAGTGCATTTCGATTTTTTTGGTTCCCTGTCCCTTGCAATCTTCACAGCGGCCGCCTCTGACGTTAAAGCTAAAGCGACCGGCCTTATAACCGCGGATTTTTGCCTCACGAGTCATTGAAAAGAGCCTTCGTATTTCGTCAAATGCGCCCGTATAGGTCGCCGGATTGCTTCTGGGAGTCCTTCCGATTGGCGACTGGTCAATCTCGATAACCTTATCAATCTGGGAGGCGCCGAGAATGGTTTTATGTTTTCCCGGCCTTTCGCGCGACTCATAAAGACGTCGCCTCAACGCCCTCAACAGAATCTGCGCTACGAGGCTGCTCTTTCCCGAGCCTGAAACGCCGGTGACGCAGATAAAGACCCCAAGCGGGAATTTTACATCGATGTTTTTGAGATTATTCTCGGCCGCCGCCTTGACCTCAATGCACCTTTTGAGGCTATAGGTGCGTCTTTGAGGTGGAATCGCTATTTGCCTCCTGCCACTGAGATACTCGCCGGTCAGCGACGCTGTACAGGCAGCGACTTCTTCGTAAGAGCCCTGTACAACGACCTCGCCGCCGTTGGCGCCGGCAGCGGGACCTATGTCGATAATATGGTCGGCACTTTTTATGACATCCTCATCGTGCTCAACCACCAGGACGGTATTACCGAGTCGGCTAAGCCGCTGCAATATGCCGAGCAGCCGGGTGTTGTCGCGCTTATGCAGACCTATGGTGGGCTCATCAAGCACATAACAGACGCCCACCAAGCCACTGCCGACCTGCGTCGCGAGGCGAATTCGCTGAGCTTCACCGCCCGAAAGAGTACTGCTTCTCCGGTCGAGCGTCAAATAACCGAGGCCGACATCGACCATAAACTTCAGGCGAGCTTTTATCTCTCTGAGGACCTGTGCGGCGATTAAGGACTTTTCCTTATCGAGCTTCAATTTTGTGAAAAACTTCTGCGCACCTTCAATACTCAGAGAGGTCAACTGGTGTATATTTTTGTCTCCTACGGTTACGGCCACAGCTTCAGGCCGAAGCCGGGCGCCTTCACAACTGCGACAAGGCTGCTCCGAAAGAAAGCTGTGCAATCTCTCCTTAACATATTCGCTGGTTGTATTCTCCCAGCGGTAGAGGAGATTGGGAATCACGCCCTCAAACGACACGCCATACTTCTGTACGTCGGCATCCGCCGTACCATACATCAGAATCCTTTTTACCTCAGCCGGTATACGCTCAAACGCAATCGACTTACTGATGCCGAATTTAGCGCAGAATTTTTTTATCAGCCTGTTATAGAATATATTCATCCTCTTGCCCCACTTGCGCCAAGCGTTAATGGCACCACTTTCGAGTGAGACCATCTTATCAGGCACAATGAGGTCGGGGTCAAATTCGAGGATTGTCCCAAGGCCGTTACAGGCGGCGCAGGCACCATAGGGACTATTAAAGCTAAAAAGGCGGGGCGACAACTCTTCAAGCGACGCCTGAGGATGCTGCGGACAGGCAAACTTCTCACTGTAGATAACTTCCGTCCATTGGCCGTCAGTTGAGCTCTGAGTCTTCTGTTTTCCACTTTTTTGCGCCCCCATCAGGCTCCTGAACCAAAACCAAAAGGACGCCACCGGCCAACTTCAGTGCCGTTTCAACGGAGTCAGCCAATCGCGTACGAACCGCCCCCTGAATAATCAATCTGTCAACAACCGCGGCGACCTCGTGTTTTTTGTTTTTGTCCAAGACCGACGTTGCGATGAACCTGGAGACATCATAGATTTCTCCATCGACACGAACACGAACGAAACCCTCTCGCTGTATAGCGGCGAAGACGTCGCGATGCTCCCCTTTTCTGCCGCGGACAAGCGGTGCACAAATCTGGACCTTAGTGCCCTGTGGGCGCTCGAGAATCGCATCCACTATCTGGGAAGAGTGCTGACTGGTAATCTCCCTGGCGCACACCCAGCAGTGAGGCTGACCAACGCGGGCAAAGAGCAATCTGAAGTAATCATAGATTTCCGTCGTGGTGGCCACGGTTGAGCGCGGGTTGCCGCCTGCACTTCGCTGCTCAATTGCAATGGTGGGCGGCAGGCCTGTAATCTCGCTGACGGCGGGCTTTTGCATCTGCTCAAGAAACTGGCGGGCATAAGAACTCAGCGATTCGACATATTTTCGCCTGCCCTCGGCATAAATGGTGTCGAAGGCGAGCGAGCTTTTACCTGAGCCGCTGATGCCGGTAATCACAACCATTTTGTCCCGTGGAATATCGATGTTGATATTCTTGAGGTTGTGCTCAGCCGCCCCTGTAATCCTTATCACCTTTTCCATTCTGAGTGCCTAAAGTGTGAAGTGCCTAAAGCAATTATTTTGCTTAACTTTAGCTCACTTTAGGCACTCCATCCCTGAACTAAATAGCCAAACTATGTATTGTAACAAAATAGCAGGCAAAGGTAAAATGGATTCTTAATTACGAATTCTTGATTAAAAATTCAAAATTATATGAAAGACCTGCATAGCTGGAACCTATCGTGCTCAGAAGCGGCTAACTTACAAAAAAAGCTGGCCGAAAAGGTGCAATTCGAGCCGCTGCAGTACCAGCCAAGGCTTATTGCGGGCCTTGACTGCGCTATCAGCAAAGACGGCCAAAAGATTATCGCTGCTGCTGTTGTCTTGAGAACAGCAACCGTGGGAAAGGGGCTTTGGGACACTCTGGAACCGCCTGGCTTTGAGACTATTGAGACAGCACACGCCATTCAAAAACTAAATTTCCCTTATGTGCCGGGGCTGCTGTCCTTTCGCGAATCACCCGTCTGCATCGCCGCCGTTGAAAAACTCAAGCTGGAGCCGGATGTATTCATCATCGACGGACAAGGCATCGCCCACCCCCGGCGACTCGGCATCGCATCGCATCTGGGCCTGTTTTTCGATAAGCCGACCATCGGCTGCGCAAAAAGCAGATTAACCGGTCAATTTGAAGAACCTCCGCCGGAAAAAGGAACATATAGTTTATTGAAGGATAAAGGTGAGGTCATCGGTGCAGTAGTCAGGACGCGCACCAATGTTGAGCCGGTCTTTGTTTCGGTGGGCAACAAATGCAGACTGGAGGATGCCATCGAAGTGATACTTTTCTGCGTTACAAAATATCGGCTGCCTGAGCCGACCCGCATCGCACACCAAGTTGTCAGCCGACTGAAACAGTCGATTTAGGCTTTAGTATCTTTAATTCTTTTTCGCAGGGATAACTCTGGCAGACTTCATCGCTACGGGTTTAACGGGGACATCGCGCATTCCCTTGATGGCAGCAGTTTCAACTGCGGCGATTTTATCCACAACTTCCATTCCTTCAACAACCTTGCCGAACACGGTGTATCCCGGCTTGTCCGGCCCCGCATAATTTAGAAAATCATTATTTTTATGATTGATAAAAAATTGGCTGGTAGCGCTATCCGGGTTGTTTGTCCGTGCCATTGCGACAGTACCTCTATCGTTTTTCAACCCGTTTTTTGCTTCATTAACAATCGGCGGATGTGTCTGTTTTTGGGCCATATCCGCTGTGAAGCCGCCTCCCTGTATCATAAAGTTTGATATAACACGATGGAATATGGTTCCATCGTAAAAGCCTTCTTCCACATACCGAAGAAAATTTTTCACTGTAATCGGCGCCTTTTTTTCATCAAGCTCAATAACAATATCGCCCATGCTTGTTTCAAGTCTTACCCTCTTTGGTTCCACAGTATTACTCTCCTTTGCTTCCATGGTCTGCTTATATGCTTTAGTTCCCTTAGACGCTCCATCATTAGGTTCTTTGGAAACAGCAACAAGAACTACGGCTGGTATTAAAACTAATATAAGCAATAATGCGCTAAACCAAATTTTTCGTGACATAAAAGTATTTCCTCCATAATCAACTATCAATAATAAATACTCTAATCCCAGGAATGTTTCCTGATAGCAGCGAGGATTTGCTCAGCGCATTCCATTGCTGCCAAGCCCTCTTGGGCGCTGACCTCAGGTCTGGATGTTTTATCTGCGACGGCCTGCAGAAACGCCTCCTGCTCGACTCTGAGCGGTTCATTGTCATCAATCCGCAGTTTTTCGTAATGAATCAGTTTTGTCCAGTCGGTTTTCAGCAGATTAAACTTTCCGCCTTGTTTAAGCTGACGGATTTTGTTTATCAGTTCGATGTTGTCGGTGTCAGCCTTTATAATTGTGCCGGTTTTTTCGAGATAATCAAGGCTCAGATATGCCTGTCTGCTGAAGACCCTTACTTTTCGCTCGGTTTTAAGTGCGAGCCTCGAGGCGGTGACGTTTGCGATACAGCCATTTTCGAAGACTATCCTTGCATTGCAAATATCCTCTCTGTCGGGGTCGATAACGCCTATTCCGACGGCATCGACTTTTTTCACGCTGCTTGCCGCCAGGGACAGAATGATGTCTATGTCGTGAATCATTACATCCAATACAACGCCAATATCGGTCGAACGGAAAGGATATGGACTGATACGAGTAGATTCGATAAATTTCGGCTCAATCCGGAGCCGTTTCATCGCCTGAACAACCGGATTACATCGCTCAGAATGACCAACAGCCGCAACAACATCGCGATTCTTCGCAAGCTCCACAATCTCCCGAGCCTGGCTCACGTCGGATGCCAGCGGCTTCTCAATCATCACTGCAATACTGTTTTCGATAAAAAACTTCGCCAACTCGTAGTGGGCAGCCGTCGGCGTTGCAATTGTTACCGCCTCAACCTTGCCTAATAAACCAGCGCAGTCGGCAAACGCAGAGCACTTGAATTTGCTGGCGAGCTTTCTGGCTTTATCGATGTCCGTATCAACGACAGCGACTAAATCACTTTGCGGCAGGCTTTTGAGTAACTTCGCATGTATCGCCCCCATTTTACCCACACCAATAACGGCGGTACGTAACCTCGTCGCTCGTCCCGCTCCAGCTCGGGCCTTCGCCGAGACGAGTCGCTCGTCGCTCGTCCGTCGTCCGTCGTCCGTCATCTGTCGTCCGTCCTCTGTTCTCTGAACAACTCGAGGTATCTGCCGAAGCGCTGCTCACTGCTTTTGATTATCATATCAACCATCGCCCTGACATTCTCATCAAGTCCATCCTCTGCGGCCAGCAGTTTCGCATTTTCAAGCAGGGCGCTGCCGTCAGTGCGATAGAGTTTTCTGTACGCATCAAGTATCTTCTGCTGTTGCAGCTCGGTCAAGCCGGCTCTTTCCATACCCCGCTTATTAACCCCCCTAATTCTCGGCGGATAATGGCCGCTGACTATCAGAAAGGGCGGAACATCACGGTTAACGCCGGCAAGACCGGCAGCATAACACCACTTGCCGATAGTTACAAACTGATGCAACAAAACCACGCCGCTTAGCCAGGCACCCGTCTCAATCTTGCAGTGCCCGCTTAGCTGAACGAAGTTGCTCATAACAATCTTGTCCTCGAGCACACAATCATGGCCGACGTGCGAGCCGACCATAAGAAGATTATCATTACCAATCCTCGTAGCCTGACCGGCATACATACTCAGATGTATAGTAACCTGCTCGCGAATAATGTTATTATTGCCGATTACCAGTTTGCCTATTTCGTCATCCGGTTTCAATGCAAGCACCTGCGGCGTGCCACCAATTACACAGCTGGGGAAAAAACGATTATTTTCTCCAATCGTAACATTTTTACCAATCACAACATTAGCTTCGAGCACAGTACCAGAGCCGATGGAGACTGCTGAACCAATAACACAATTAGGCCCAACGGTGACGTCGTCAGCCAACTTGGCGTCGCCGGCAATTACCGCACTGGGATGTACCTTGCTCATTTTTTTAATTCTTAATTTTTAATTCTTAATTCAAAATTAGAAATTCAATCAAATACTCTCCTCATCCATAAGCATAAACCGGATTTGGGCTTCAGCAACAAGGGTCTGTCCAACCATTGCCGTACAATGACACTGGGCCGTCCTTTTTCTGGTTCTGACGGTCTCAGCAGTAAGGACAAGCTGGTCACCCGGAACAACGGCTTTTCGCAGTTTGACATCATCCATACTGAAAAGCACGGCGAGCTTGCCAGTATGCTCGAGGCTCTGAGCAAATAATAAGCCTGAAAGCTGGGCCATCGCCTCCACAATCAGAACACCCGGCATAATGGGTGTGCCGGGAAAATGTCCCTGGAAAAACTGCTCATTGAAGCTTACGTTTTTTATTCCCTTAATTCGCGTGTTGCCTTCAATCTCAACCACCTTATCGACCAGCAAAAACGGGTATCTGTGCGGCAGGATTTTCTGAATTCGCCGAATATCCAAAATTGCGTCGGTACCAAACTTCTCGACTCGCTGCTGCCGCTGAGCCAAATCATAGAGCTTCCTGACAAGCTGCTGATTGAGGGCATGGCCGCTCTTATAGGCGACAATCCTGCCGCTGACAGCACGCCCGACCAGAGCAAGGTCGCCGATGAGGTCTACAATTTTATGGCGGACACACTCGTTATCAAACCTGAATTTGTTCTTAATAGGCCCATCGGAGTTGATAACCAGAACATCCCGCGGGCTAAGATGCTTTCCCATGCCGCGTGCCTGGAACTGCTTGGCCTCGGCTTCGAGCAAAAATGTCCGTGCAGGCGCCAAATTTTTTTCGAAACTCTCCGGCGTCACACGGCAGCTAAAAATCTGCCTTCCGATAGCCGTATGGCCACCATAATCGAGGTCATAGGTAACAATTAAGCCCTCTGTGCCGGATGGTAATGCGTATATCGACTCATCACCGGCGCTGATACTAACCGGCTCGCTGATGATAAACTCCCTGCGTCTGGCCTGCTGCTCCACAAGACCGGAACGTTTGAGCACCTTAAAGTATTCTGCACTACTGCAATCGGGGGCGGGCATCTCCGGCCCGGCAACCTCCACAAGAAGGTTGTCTATCCCCAGCGCATTAATCGCAGCCAGGCAGTGTTCGACCGTTTCTATACTGACCGAACCCTCCCTTATGGTGGTGCGTCGACTCCGCTCGGCAAGATTTGGTGCAACCGCACAGATACGCACAGGCTCCTGCACATCGGTACGAACAAAAACCACACCGGTATCAGCGGGGCAGGGCCGAAATACAACCTTCGCTTCCTCACCCCCGAACATACCTCTGCCGGATATCCTGGCTTCACTTTTTATCGTCTTTTGAAGCTTCAAGACTCTTCACCCTCGCACTAAGCTGCTTCAACTGCTCAAACGCCTTTGGCAAACGTCTCGTCAGACTGATTATCTTTAACGCTTCTCTGATATCAGTCGCCGGCGAACCGAAAATCCTTTGCTTTGCTGCTATGTCGCGGGTAACGCCGGACTGAGCACCAACTACAACGGCATCTGCTATTTCTATATTATCCACCAGGCCAACCTGGCCGGCCAACACAACGCCGTCACCGAGTTTGCAGCTGCCTGATATACCCACCTGTCCCGCTATCAGACAGCACTTGCCGATTTTTACGTTATGAGCAATCTGCACAAGGTTATCAATTTTGGTGCCGGCCCCGATTATCGTATTTCCAAACTTTGCCCTGTCGATAGAACAATTGGCTCCTATCTCGACGAAATCCTCAATTACCACTCCGCCGATGTGAGGGACGAGTTTATGGGCGCCATCGGTAAAATAATAACCGAAACCAACTGAACCAATTGTGGTGTTAGCCTGAACGATGACATTATTGCCTAAACAGCAGTTGTGATAAATACAGACATTGCTGTCAAGCCGGCAGTTTTTGCCGAGCCTGGAATTTTCGCCTATCCTGCAACCTGAGGCAACTACGCTGTTGGCGCCGATACTTACATTATCCTCGATTACGACATAAGGGCCGACTGAAACGCCCTCGGCGATTTCAACAGCCTGTCCAATCTTAGCGGTCGGGTCAATCCCTTCAGCGGCAGCTTTCAATGGAGGCGCAAAAACACTCAGAGCCTCTATCAAAGCCGCATTAACATCTTTGACAATCAACTGCGGCAAAGCAAGATTCTCGATGTGCCCGCCAACAATGACGGCACCGGCGCGTGAGGTTTGAAGTTTTGGAATATGCTTCTGTTCTGTAACAAAAGTGATTGTCCTCTCGTCGGCCTGGTCGATGGCACCAACGGCGCTAACTTCCGCCGAGCCATCGCCAACTAAGCGGGCAGCAACACGTTTAGCCAACTGTGCAACAGTCAATACCACCGGGTCACCTGAGGCGTGAGCCTGTGCGAGCTATTCCGCATCCAGCCGAGCCAAAACTTCATCACTGATATCCTCACAGCCGCTGCTGTAAAGCACCTTATGAGTGCTTATAACCGTCATAAGCTCGGTATAATTAGACAGTGGAAACTCAGGCTCATCCCTTTCAAGAACTATGTCAATACCCTTTTCCTTCGCTACTTCAGCAACGATTTTCAAAATATCCTTGTAAACTTCTTCAGTCCACTGCTGTTCTTTCAGTATTCCCCGCTGTTTATAAAACTCCTGCTGAGCCTGTAGGCTGGCCCGCTCCGTAAGAATCTGTTTTACGCGGGCCAAGTAGTCATCGCTGCCAGCTTTTAATGCCTTCAGCCCAGTTTCTTCAGCCTCGATTTCTTTAGATAGCTTGCCCAGCTCCGCCTCAGTCTTGACCTGCTCTGCAACGGCTGACTGCCTATACTTCTCATTTTTTTTGCAATTCCGAAAAACCTCAAGAACACTCACGACGCCGACCTTCACCACAGGTTTTGAGGCAGACTTAGGGCTTCCAAATAAACCTTTTTTTGCGTCTGGGCTTCCTTTAGGGCCGGCCCAGCTATAGTCACCCCTCATAAGCAACGCCACAATAACCACCAAACACACTAAAACCATCGTTTTAAGCTTCATATGAACTATCCTTCCTCGATTGAGACCAATTGCCCTTTAACTTGTTAACCACAGACTATGAAACCGCCTGCAGTTGCCGTCAAATAATCTGTGGTCCACAGCCAATCAAAACAGCCGTCCCACCGAGAAGCTGAAGACCTGGGTTTTATCGTCAGCGTCTTTCATCAGCGGCACCGCGATCTCAAACCGCATTGGTACCGGTCCAAACCACTGGGGCAGCATAATCTGTATACCAGTGCCGACGGACGCACGGTAGTTGCCGGAGTCGATTGTGCCGCTATCAACGAAGAACAGGGCAGCAAGCTCGTTACCTACCAAAGGAACCGCCAATTCACCGCTTGCCAGAAATATCCAGTCGCTGCCTATCGGGTCTTTTCCCGGACCGCCTCTGGTGCTTACGCCGCGATACTTGAATCCTCTGATGCTTTGGCTTCCACCGGCATAAAACTTCTCAAAAGGCGGGGCGGTACCTACCACCGTCGCCGCGTGCAGCCTGGCCGCAAAGACCGTCTTTCGCCCCGCCAGGTCTTCATAAACCGTATTATAGTGTCGGTAAGTTCCGCTGACGATGCCGAAAGTGTAGTCGCCAAAAACCTGCTCATAGCCGGTATCGAAATAGGTGCCCTTGGTCGGATTAAACCTGTCGTCGGTAAGGTCCCTTGCTATGCTGAGCTTAACGCCGGCAATCCTGCTATTACCTTTAACATCCTTGATTTCCTTTGGCGCATCACCATCAATATTCTTAATATCAACATTCTCTGCTCTGAAACTGATACCAGTGCTCCAGTGGTTCTTATAGCGTTTTTCAAATCCAACAATACCGCGCAACCTCTGCTCGTCATAGCTCTCTCTTTTCCATGTAAAACTTTCACCCGTCACATTGAGCGTTATGGGCTTATCCCTGAAATAAGGCTCGGTGAAATTAATCGAATACGTGCTTAGTTCTGTACCCGGCTCAAGCGCTATTCGCAGATCCTGCCCTGCCCCTTTGAACGCCTTGCCTCTTATGAATTCACTGAAGTTCTCCGGCCAATCCTTGATGTCAAAGTTTTTCTGTTCAAAGACAAGCTGCCCAATAACTCCGCTGTCACTGGCCACGCCGGCACCGAGCATCACCATGCCGGTCTGGCCCTCGGTAATACTGACCTGCGCATCCTTCTGGCTGGCGACCTGACCGGCAGGTGTGATAGTCGCCCTTTCTGCCGCTGTCATCCTTCGTACATACTTTTCCAGCTCACCGCTGCCGTCGCCGCGTGCTATATCAGCGTTATACCACTGACCGGGCTGAAAGTCATACTCATCCAGCACCCGGCGAACAACCCTGTCCTGTGTTTCCTCGTTGCCGCTTATGTCGATCCGGCCTATCCGAAAACGTTCGCCTTCCGTTACTGAGAAATCAACGCCGACTCTGTTTTTTGAAATAAACCTGCGGCCATACTCAACCTTTGCATCAATAAAACCGTTTTCATGATAAATCTTGAGCAGCTTTTCAGTTGCGGCATTAACCTTTCGCTCGTTATAGACCCGGCCCGGCTCTAATTTCAACTCCGGCAGTAATTGATTCGCATCAAAATATTTATTGCCGGCAACTGTAACTTTCTCAATGTTATAGGCAGCGCCTTCATCAAAGACGAAATTAATGCGTATTTTGCTCTTGTCCTCGTTGAATGCTTTCTTGACCGTTATGCCGCTGTCGAGAAAACCCCTTTCGTAATAAACCTTCTGTAGCCTTGCTGTGTCCTCCGCCAGTTCCTCCTCGAAGTAGAATCTGGGCAAGACAAGAAATCTGGCACCGGCCGTTTTTGTGGCCCTTTTAAGAATCCTGGTCTTTACTGCTTTGTTTCCGGTAAAGCTAACGGCATCAATTCTGACCTGCTGTCCCTCCTCAATCGTGTAGATTAGTTTTCCCACCTTCAATTGCTCGCTGTCGAGTTCGACAGAAGCGAAGGCAAAACCCTTTTTTTGATAAAGCTCGAGGATTGCTTTTCTGCCGGCCTCCGCCAACAACATGTCGAGATAATCGCCGACCTTAAGGTCCAGCTTTTTCTCGAGCTTAGAAGCCTGGAGCTTCTTGTTGCCCACAAAGCCAATCGAACGGACGATATTTCTCTCGACAACAACAAACGTCAGCTTGATTTTTCCATCGACAACCGCTGTGTTATAATAGCTGTATTCGACGCCTGGCAATTCGGTTATTCGCTTGGCATCAGCCGCCGCCGTCTGGACATCGAACAGCTCGCCAACTCTGCTGTGGACTTCGGCCAAAACCAGCGTATTGGCAATACTGATGGCCCCCACAACCTCGATACTGCCTATCGGTAATCCCGGCTCGTTGGCATCGGAAGAAAACGCAGAATCCCCGGCCAGCAATAAACAGCAAACAGCAAAGAGACCAAAAAACAGAGGACGGAAAAATCTGATTCCTGCCTTCCTGCTTTCCCCTATATCTTTCATTGGTCAATAAGCAAAGGGTCAACTAAAACGGAGGCTCTTGCGACCCCTGATAGCTTGAGCCACTGATAGCCCGCTCTGCCGGTACGCCGGCGCCCTGCTCTGCCGCAGCCGAGAGGTTTTCAAATCGAGCAAACTTTTCTCTGAAAATAAAGTCGACCTTGCCGACAGGGCCGTTCCGCTGCTTTGCTATTATCAGTTCAGCGGTATTGTTCGGTGTATAATCGGGCTCGCCGTGATGATAATAATCCTCACGGTGCAGCAGCATAACGACGTCGGCATCCTGCTCGATACTGCCGCTCTCCCGCAGGTCGCTCATTCGAGGCCGATGGCCTTCCCTGCCCTCCGGCGCACGATTCAACTGACTCAAAACAACAACAGGAATATTCAATTCCCTCGCAAGCGCCTTGATGTACCGGGAGATTGTCGTGATTTCCTGCTGACGTGACTCAATCTTGCCTGAGATATGCATCAATTGCAGGTAGTCGACAATAATACACCGCACATCGTGAAGGCTTTTAAGTCTCCTGGCCTTGGCACGGAGCTCGAGCGGCGTCAGCGTTGACATATCATCGATATAAATCGGGGCCGCAGCCAGCTCCTCGCACGCCCTCGCCAGGTCCCGGTAGGCCGCATCATCAAGAATCCCCTTTCTCACTAACTGGGCGTCTATCTGACTGTGACTACACAGAAACCTCTCGGCTAACTGCTGCTTTGCCATCTCCAGCGAAAATATCCCAACCGGCAGCTTTTCCGCCAGTCCTATATGCTCCGCTATATTCAGCGCCAACGATGTCTTTCCCATGCTTGGCCTTCCCGCAACTATTATCATGTCGCCGCTCTGCAGTCCGCAGGTCAGCTCGTCAAGCTCGAAAAATCCTGTGGGCAGCCCCGTGACGTGGCCGCCGGTGCGTTTCTCGATAAATTCGTAAGCACGGGTAACTAAATCCTTCAGCGGCAATGCTGAACCCGTTATCTTCTTATCGGTAACTGCGAATATCCTTCGTTCTGCCTCGTCGAGCTTCTCGTTGGTCTGACCCGTCTCGTCGTACGCGTCCTCTAAAATTTCACCGGCAGCAGCGATAACCTCACGAAGCAGCATTTTATCCTTAACGATTCCCAGATAATACAACACATTTGCAGATGAGGGCACAGACTCCATAATTCTCGCCAGATACTCCACCCCGCCGACCTTCTCAAGCTGACCGCGCTTCTGGAGCTCATCACGAAGCAAAACACCGTCAACAGCCGCCCCCTTGGCGAACTGGCTGTAGTTTTCGTAGAGGCCGACCAGTGCATCAAATATCAGCTGGTGTTCCGGACGATAAAACGCATCACTGCTCACCTGCTCCACCACTTCGTCGATGCACGCGGGGTCAATTATCATAGACCCCAGAACCGCCGCCTCCGCCGCTAATGATTCCGGCATAACTCGACTAACATTCTGCTGATTCATCCTTCGACTCCCTGACCTGCGATTCTGTCTCGTCAGGGATTTTTTGGTCTCTAACGGGACCCGTGTGCGGAACAACAACAACATTAACGGCGGAAACCAAATCCTGTGCGAACTTAACCTGGACCGTTGTAGTTCCCACTTGCTTTATGTGTTCCGAAAGCTGCACCATCTCGTCGGCGACCTCAAAGCCCTGTTCCCGCAGGTTGGCTGCTATCTGGTGTCCATCGACCGAGCCGAACAGATGTCCAGCCTCGTTTGCGTTGGCGGCAATAACAACCTCTGCCTTGTTTATCGCAGCGGCCATTTCCTCAAGCTTTTGTCGCTGCTGCTTACGGGACTCAGCACGCTTGGCCTTTTCTTGCGCCAGCGATTTTACTGCCGCCTCGGTCGGTATAACGGCAAGTCCCTGCGGCAGCAGATAATTTCTCGCGAAGCCGCTGCTGACCTCGACGATATCTCCAAACCACCCGAGCACCGTTGATGTTGGGCCGCCCTTTAATACATCCCCTGTTTTCACGACGTCCGCCACAAGTAAAACCTTCACCCCGTTGGAAGTCGCTGCTTTCCTGAAAATTTCTCGCTTTCGCGTCATTTTATCCTCTTTGCGTCTATCGTTACCTCTTATGAAACTTCTAACGGGGCTCATGCACAGAACGGCAAAAGCGCCATATATCTGGCTCGCTTAATTGCTCGTTTGACTTTTCTCTGACAGCCTGCACAATTGCCGCTGCGTTTACGCGAGTATATCTTTCCGCGATTGGTTAAAAGTCTCTGCAGCGTATCGATATCCTTGTAATCGACGTACTTTGTGCCTGCTCTGCAAAAGCGGCACTGCGTCTGCTCACGAACGCCCACGACTGCCGTTCTTTTTCTTCGACTCCTGCCTTGCTCCAGCGCGGGTCTTCGCCCCGACGAGTTTCTGAATTGTCTGTTCTGCTCCATACTTTCCTCTGACTAAAATGGGATATCATCAGCTTTTGCCGTCTCCACGTCTTCTGTTGGCCGCCGTCCACCCCCGACTCTGTCTTCGACAGAAGACTCGGGGGCCGCTTCCTGCCTATCACCCGTATCGCCCGTCGCTGCCGCCGAGGGCAGAAACTGGAAATTCTCAACGGTTACCCGATGTTTACTGCGCTTGGAACCATCCTGAGCCGTCCAACTGTCGAATGTCAGTCTGCCCTCAAGAAATACTGCTCTTCCCTTGGTAAGGTATTTATTTATAGTTTCCGCCTGCTTACCAAAGGCGCGACAGTCCACAAAGCAGACCTCCTCTTTCGCCTGGCCGTCCTTGCCCGTCCATCGACGGTTCACGGCCAATCCGAAATCAACGACCGCCGTCTGGCTCGGCAGATAAGACAACTGCGGGTCACGCGTCAGATTACCCATCAGCAATACTTTATTGAAATTAGCCATACTAAATTTCCCTTACAAATTGTCTGTGGTAACCGGTAATTGGTTAAGCTGTTTCTTCTCCTGCGTTTTCCGTCCCGTGTTTTCTGTCCACTGTTCTGCGTTTTCCGCTTGGCATCGCCGCTGGTGCTACTTTGCTGGCTTCATCCGCCGCCGCTGTGACAGGTCGAGACTCATCAGCTTTTACTTCATCGGGTTTCTTGCCCGCCGCGGCGGATTGCGATGCGATGTCCCTTTCGATATCTTCCTTATCCGAAACACCGTCGGGAACCAGACGTCCGGCAACATCACCGGAGGTTTCCCTGTCGGAAGCGGCTAAAATCAAGACGCGCATAATCTTCTCCGAGAGCTGTGCATCTCGTTCGATTTGCCGAATCTTTTGCCCATCGGCGTGAAAATAGCAAAGGATATACGTTCCCCTGTCCCTGCCGGCAATTTTGTAGGCGAGCTTCCTCTCGTCCCACTTTTTCATCGAGACAATCTCGGCCCCGGCCTTTTCCAGTATTTTTCTTGCAGCCGAACTTATGCCGTCCTCCCCGATTTTGTCTTCGACAGAAGACTCGGGGGCAGTCGAATCAACAAGAAACATCGCCTCGTATAATCTGTTGGCAACCATTTTCAATCCAATCTACCTCCAATCACAACTATACCTGTTAGAAGCCACCTCAATACCCTTCTCGACCCAGCAAATCACTGCCTCAGCGGCCTTTTCAATCATCTGACACAGCAAAGGCCTTTCAGCTTTAGTCGGTCTACTGAGGACGTAATCAACATCGGTACAGGATTTTTCCGAACCTATTCCAACTCTGAGCCGATTGAAGTTTTCCGTTCCGAGTTTATCGATAACATCCGCCAGACCATTATGACCGCCGTCCGAGCCCTTTTTTCTTAGCCGAATAACACCGAGCTCCAGTGCCATATCGTCGCTTACCACAAGCAAATCGCCGACACCGAGCTTATAGAAAGCCATTGCCTCGGCGACAGCAGCACCGCTTTTGTTCATAAACTGCCAAGGCTTAAGTAATATTAACTTTTTACTGCCTGACCGGCCCAATCCGAAACGGGCCTTGAACTTCCTTTTGTTGGCGGCTATCTGCAACTTGTCAGCCAACAAATCTATCACGCGAAACCCGACATTGTGCCGGGTATCAGCATACTCTCTGCCCGGGTTCCCGAGGCCTACAACGATTTTAATCTCAGGGGCCACCTGCGCAAAAAACCTCGACTCGACCGAGCCTGCTCGACGCCCTCGAGACAGGCTCACTGAAATCAGATAAAATCCGGTTGTACATCCGGTGTCGAATATACTTTCTCATCGGGCCTGTTCCGATCCTTTTGCCTTCGACTTTTCGCCTGCCTGCTCTGCCTCCTCCGCTCCCTCAACTTTCTTAACCTCAGTGATGACCTCCGGTGCCGCCGGCGCCTCAGCTTCAAGCTCTTCGGTGGTCTTGGCAGCGGCAACCAAGCTGCAGGTAACAAGCACGGTTGACGGCTCGCTTACCAGCTTCACGCCCGGCGGAAGCTCAATATCCTCAGCATGAATCGTATCACCGAGGCCTACATCTTTCACCGAAACAACTATTATTTCCGGAACATCAGAAGCTTTGCACTCAACTTCCAGACGATCGGTGTGCCCTTCAATGACACCACCTTCGTTCGTTCCCTTGGCCGTGCCCTTAAACTCGATGGGAACCATTACCCTAATCGTCTCAGTCACGTCGACCCGCACGAGGTCGGCATGAATAATCTTCTTGCCCAGGTAATCATATTGAAGGTCTTTGACAAACACCGTTTCTTTCTTTTCGCCGGTCTGTACCTCCATAAGCCGATGTCCATGATGCAGTCCTTCAACAAAGTCGTGTGCCTCCAAAGCAACCGCCAGCGTTTCCTCATTATGGCCATAGATGACCGCCGGTATACCTCCCAGCTTGCGCAGCTTTGCTGCAGCCTTCCTGCCGACCCCTTCCCGAACCTGTGCCTTCACACACAACATCTTTGCCATAATTGCCTCACATTAACGCCGACAAGTCGGAATTTAAATTCCTTCCCTCATCAATAATCAAAAATGACTGAACAGCCTGCTGATTGATTTGTCTTTATGAATCCTTCTTATCGCCTCACCCAACATGGCTGAGATGCTCAACACTCTGATGTTACGATGCGCTTTGGCTCGTTTGCCCAACGGTATGGTGTCGGTAACCACCACTTCGTCAATCGGGGCGTGACTTAGCTTTTCCAGCGCACTATCCACAAAAACTCCATGCGTTGCGCCGACGTATACTTTTTTGGCTCCTCGTTCCTTAACAAGCCTGGCGGCGTCACAAACGGTGGCCGCCGTGGCAATTATATCGTCACACATCAAAACGTTTCTGCCCTTAACATCACCAATGATTTCCTGGGCCTTTACCTCGCCGCCGCTGATGCGCCTCTTGTGAACTATCGCCAATTCTCCACCGAGATGCGCAGCATACTTGGCTGCGATTTTAATGTTGCCTACATCCGGCGAAACCACCACCAAGTTGCCGATTTTTTTACGACGGAAATACTTACTTAACACCAGCTCGCCGGTCAGATGGTCAACCGGTATATCGAAAAATCCCTGAAGCTGCTGTGCGTGCAAGTCTATCGTCAGCACCCTGTCGGCGCCGGCGGTGGTGATAAGATTAGCCACCAGCTTGGCGGTGATAGGGACACGGCCCTCATCTTTCCTGTCCTGTCGGGCGTACCCAAAATAAGGGATGACCGCAGTGATGCGCCTGGCGCTCGCCCGCCGCAGACAATCCAGATATATCAAAAGTTCCATCAAATGCACATCAACCGGCCTGCACGTCGACTGCACAACAAAGCAGTCTCTGCCGCGCACATCATCTTCGACCCTGACAACCTTTTCGCCGTCAGGGAAATCCTCAATCTCTGCGTTGCCCGGCCGTATCTTCAGATACTTACAAACTGCCGCCGTCAACGCCGGGTTGCTGCTGCCGGAAAATACCCTCAAAGTATCGTTCAAAGGCATTGTTCTCCCGCCCTTACTTTAATATCTCGTTTTACGCTTTCGAGTCTGTCCTTCATAATCCTGCTTATCTGGCGAAGCTGTTCCTTGGTGTTGGCACTGATTGCCTCTTCAGGCCGCAGCGCCGCAACCGCAGCGACCTTGTGGCCGGCCGCAATGATAATCGAAATTGCGTCCGTTAAATAGTATTCTTTTTTGACATTATCAGGCTTAACCTTCGCCACGGCCTCGAAGAGAATCCTGTTATCGAACACATAATAGCTCGGGTTGACCTCCTTAATCTGCCGTTGCTCACTTGTGCAATCGTTATGCTCCACAATCGCCGTGATGTTGCCATCTGCATCTCTGCACACCCTTCCATACCCCGTGGGGTCATCCAAGATTGCTGTCGCCAGCGTTGCTGCTGCATTTTCAGCCTCGTGCTTTTCTATGATTGTTCGCAGCGTATCCGCCCGAATCAAAGGCCCATCACCGCAAAGAACCAACGTCTGGCCGTCAAAATCATTGAGATGTTCCTTGCAGCACAAAACCGCATGGGCTGTTCCCTTCTGCTGGTCCTGCCGGACCCACACTATATCATCAGCGGACTCGAACTTCTTCCTTACCTGCTCAGCACCAAAGCCGACTACGACATATATTTTTCCAACACCCACGCCGCGACAGGCGTCCACCACATACGCGAGCATAGGTCGGCCGCACACCTCGAACAGCACCTTAGGCGTATCCGTCTTCATCCTGCTGCTTACGCCGGCCGCAAGAATTATCGCAACCCTGTTTGGCACAATCCCTCAATTTTTATTTTTAACTTTTGATTTTTGATTTCCTTATCTACCCGGCCAGGACTCGAACCTGGAATGGGAGGACCAAAACCTCCTGTGTTACCGATTACACCACCGGGTAATCGAAAGAGCACAAGTGCAAAAGCAATACCTTTCTCTTGCGCACGTATGCTCTTTTGCTCATTCGTTTGTCACGGAGGCCATTCTGCGTCGGCCCGACCTGGCTCTGTCGGAGGCTTGAGTCAGCTACGCCGTGATACTGCTGACCCCGAAACCAAACTAAGCTCGACCCCGTGCGACAGAGCGTCTTCCGGTTGCCGGAATATAGCTGATTCGCTCCAATGTATCAACACTTTTCCGTAAAAATTTGGGATGGCTACAAAAATAACGGCCTTGCTGGAATGTACAGGATTCCCCCCTCCCATCTGGCGGTGCTTATTAGTTGTCCTCTTTAACAGCCATGTAGCCCTTCTGGCCTTCGCTTATATAAGCGGGTTGGGACGAATTTTCATCCACTGCCGAGGTCTGGTGCTCTGCCTCCTGCTGCATCTGGTCGCGGATTCGCTCATACTCCTCGGCTGTCATCACCACCTCGCGTGCCTGGCTGCCCTTGTACTCGCCCAAGACGCCCATTGCAGCCATCATTTCTATTATACGCGAAGCCCGGGCGTAGCCGATACTTAGTCTGCGCTGCAGCAGCGAGACGCTGCCGCGCTTCGTCTCTAAAACTATCCGGACCGCATCATCAAACAAATCGTCCTGGACCATATCAGAGGTGTCCACCTGATTTAGCTGAGCGAGTTCGGGATGGAACTGCGGTTCGGCAATTTCCTTGAGGTACTTGACGATACGCCGAACCTCCGATTCATCAACAAATGTTCCCTGCGCACGGATCAAATCACTTGTGCCAGGCTTTAGAAACAGCATATCACCTTCGCCCAGCAGGGTCTCTGCGCCGTTCTGGTCGAGGATAATCCGGCTGTCCATCTTCGCCGCGACTCGAAAGCCTATCCGGGTCGGCATATTGGACTTTATCAAGCCGGTAACAACAGTCGCCTGTGGCCGCTGCGTCGCCAGGACGATGTGAATGCCGACCGCTCGGCTCTTTTGCGCAAGCCGAACAATGTAGGCCTCTATCTCCTTGGGCGCCGTCATCATCAAATCAGCCAGCTCGTCAATCACTATGACAATATAAGGCAGCTTCTTGGGAATCTTCGCCTCCTCCTCCGGGCTGCTCGGGTCAAATCGGCTGATGATTTCCTCGACGCCGAGGCCGTTGTACTCAGCAATGTTCTTAACTCGCGCCTCCGCCAGCAGCGCATAACGCTCATCCATCTTCACCGTCGCCCATTCAAGTATCTGAACGGCACGTGGAGTCTCAGTAACTATCGGACACATAAGATGAGGAATAGTATTAAACAGCGTCATCTCAACCATCTTTGGGTCGATGAGAATCAGCTTTACGTCATCCGGCTTCTTTGTAAGCAGTATGCCGGTTATGATACTGCTGATGCAGACGCTCTTTCCCGAACCGGTGGTGCCGGCGATAAGCAGATGCGGCATCGTCGACAAATCTGAGACGAGCGCTTCACCTGAAGAATCCTTGCCCAGAAACAGCGGTATCTGCATTTTGCCCGGCCTGCCAGCAGCCAACTGCATCATATCCTTCATCCGCACCTTTTCCTTTTCGCTGTTGGGGACCTCGATGCCGATTGTGTGTTTTCCCGGCATTGGAGCCACAACACGAACCGCACCTGCACCGAGCGCCCGCGCCATATCATTGGCAAGCGAAGCTATCTGGCTGACCTTAACGCCCGCCCCCAATTCCAGTTCGAACATTGTAACCACAGGGCCGGTCTCAGCAGTAACCACCTGAGCATTAACACTGAACTCACCCAACAGCTTTTCCAGTGCCGCTGCTTTAGCCTTAACGACCTTGCCCTGCACCGCGGCAAAACTGTACTCAGGCTCCGCCAATAAATCCAACGGCGGCAGGGTGTAACCATCATAGCTGGCCGGCACACAAGGTTTGAGGGGCTTACTTGGCTGGACCGTTTTTAAGTCAGACCGGCGCGGCTCATCTGCTTGTGCCACCACCGTAATGCTCTCAGCAGTCCTCTGGGGCTTGATGACTCCGCCGAAAGCCGAAGGCTCAGAACTGCGTTTCGGCTGTCTTTGCCTTGCGCTCAGCTTTCGCCATATCTCACTGAGGACTTCCGACCTGCGTTTCGCCGCCAGCCATGCCGGTGCTGCTACACCGGCTGTTTTTCCAACGACAAACCCCAGCCACCCAAATACCATCAGCATCAGGCTGTCCGCCAGCAGAATGATTCCGACAATCCACGTTGCGGCAATCAGAATGAACGTACCCAGCACCGCAAAATGGCTTCGCAGAAACTCAGCCGTCCCGACGCCAAGCAGCCCGCCTGACCCCACAGGAAAACAATAGACACGATAAGGCCAAAGATAGTAAAAACTGCTCGAAGCAGCGACAGTCAACAGCACCAAACCAACCGAACGCAATATCGGCTGACTCACCGAACGTCCAACCAGACAGGACACCAAAAAGCAAATCGCCGAAATCAGTATCACAAAAATGCCGGGGCCAATGCAATACATCAAATAATAAGCGCAAAAAGCACCAACAGCCCCGCACCAGTTTGCCACCGGTGAATTATGAGGATAAACATACCTGCTCGGCCAATCGCCAATATCGAAACTCACACAACTGCAAAAAAGTAGTAACAACACGGCGATGCCGACGCACGCCGCCGCCACCTTGTAAGATTTCCTTTCTTCCACGCTCCAAACTCCAACGAAGTCCGATAAAAATCTACTTTAACGAACACCCTGTGTTTCTGCCCGAACGGGGGTCTTAACCTATATCGGCAGCCGCTCCGGCTTTACTGCAAAATTGCCAAAACCTTGATGCTTGGCAGTGTTATGCTCTCAGTCTCTAAAAAACCAGCTTTGAAATACCCAAAAATTCTTTAGAAAATATTAATTTTTTACTTGACAAAAGCAAACTGTCGTTTAATATTGTTAAAGCCGACCTACATTTTTATGAAGTGTCGGGAGGCTAACAATATGACCAAACGAACCGTCCTGATAGTAGGATGAATTTATGAAAGTACTGCCAACAGTATGTCCGGCGTGTAATAAACAGCTCAAGGTAAGAAGGCTATTCTGCCAAGCGTGCGAAACAGAAATAGAAGGCCTGTTTGATTTGCCACAATTGGCCAAGTTAGCCGCCGAGGACCAGGATTTTATTCTGCAATTTATAAAGGCGAGCGGCTCGCTAAAAGAAATGGCGAAGCTGCTCAAGCTGAGTTACCCGACGATTCGCAACCGTCTCGATGAAATTATCGAACATATAAAAAACGGAGAGGAAAACAAATGAACCAAAACTCAAACGAAAAAAATATTAAAGAAAGAAGAACTCTCGCACAGCAGTTTTTCAATCCTTTCAGGTTCGTAGCGGGATATCAGGCGTTGCTTATCGGCCTGGCAGCAATTCTGCTGACCTCACTGCTCGGCTCAGTAAGCAATACCCACTTCGACGGCGTGCTCGATGTCCATACAGGCCAACAAACACCATTGTGGTTTTTTCTCTATGAAGGTCTCATCAACTGGATATCGATGGCAATAACTTTGTTTCTTCTCGGCTTGATTTTTTCACGCTCATCCTTTCGAACGATAGACTTAATCGGCACACAGGCGTTAGCTCGCTGGCCATATCTTGTTACCGCGACAGCGATGCTGCCCGCCGCCAACCAAAAAGTTCTGGGATATCTAATATCCAAATGCACTCAGGGTCAGACGGCGGCACCGCCCAACCCTACAGACGTGGCCATCTTTGTCGTCGCGATGTTCTTAACTATTCTTATGCTAATCTGGATAGTTGCATTGATGTACAAGGCCTACACCGTGTCGTGCAATATAAAAGGCCCAAAGGCGATCGTAACCTTTATCATAGGTCTAATAGGCGCAGAAGTGCTCTCCAAAGTTGCCATATTACTGTTGGCTTATAATCTCTGAACAGTACCGTTAACAGCCCCATTAAAAAGTCAGATATCGGTTTGCTTTTGCAAGCCTGGCTCCGAATTTCCCGACGTCCTCAATGCTACTTAATCGGTTCTGCCCTCGCTGCTCCAAAATTCGGTCCACCGTCACCGGCCCAAGGCCCGGCACCCTTAGAAGCTCAAACCTCGACGCCCTGTTCACGTTCACAGGAAACCTTTCAGGATGCTCCTTCGCCCAGGCCTCTTTCGGGTCACACATCAGGGAAAGATTGCCGATGCGGTCGAAAACAATATCCGATTCGGCAAAGCCGTATTTGCGAAGCAGAAAATCAACCTGATACAGCCGATGCTCCCGCACAAATACATTCCCCGGCTCCTCCGAAAATGTTTTCTCGGCCGGCAACGACTCGTCTCCCAGTCCTTTTTGGTAAGCGCTGAAATAAACCCTCTGGAGCTTCAGTCGCTTATACAGCCCCCACATATATTTGACAATTTCGGTGTCGGTCTCTCCGGCAGCACCGATGATAAACTGCGTCGTCTGCTTGACCCCTGAGTACTTTGAGCCGGGAGCGGTCAGCCTGCTTATCAGCTTGATAGGCTCAATGATATCGGCGATATACTTTTTTTTGTCCGACAGTTTCGCCAGATTCGCCTGGCCCGGCGTCTCGATATTCAGCGAAACCGCACTGGCTAACGAAAGCGACTCTTCAATCGCGGCTACGCTGGCTCCGGGAATAATCTTCAGATGAATATACCCGCGGTAGCCGTACTTTTTTCGCAGCAATCCGGCCGTCGCGTTGAGTCTGTCCATCGCTGCATCAGCCGAACCCAGCGTCCCTGAACTTAAAAAAAGCCCGAAGACTTCTCTGCGATTGTAATAATCGAGAAACACCCTCGCAGTCTCTTGTGGGCTCATCGTGCATCTGCGTATATCCGTCCCTTCCCTGAGTGGGCAGTACTTGCAGTCGCCGGTGCAGACATTTGAAATCAGCGTCTTAAAGAGAACACTTTTGCCGCCGTTCGGAAGTGTTACCGGGTATATCCATTTGCCGTCGCCGCCTCGTTTTCGGTGCTCATCCTTACTTGTGCCGCAGGCACACGCCAGGTCATACTGCGCATCGGCACTGAGTATCTCGAGTTTGCGTTTGGTATCGGGTTTGGAAACAACGCTCACCACGGGACACCTTCCTTTTACGATTTACAAGTCCCGGTCCCTCTTGCGCACCTATGTGGCTACGCCTTCACTATAAGATAAAACGAGTAAATCATCAAAGCCACGCACACCCATGTCACCAGGAATCCGACAACGGAAATACGGGAGGGGACCAGCATTTCAAAAGCGGTGCCCGGGAAAATGCTCCGCTTCGGCGGCGCAGGAGTCTCAGCCGGTAGCGTGCACGGTGCAACCAACTTCTCGCCCGGCCTCACAGGTGTCCGCACCAGCGCGTAAAAGTTGTCGAGCTTTTCTTTGACAACCGGCTTAGTTACCCAGCTTACAACTATCCCGACTGCCAGTCCTGCAACTAAGTAAAAAACCATTTGCCAGGGCAGATATACTTCAGCCACCCCATTGCTGACGAATATAAATCGCAGCGGCTCCGCCATCGAAAGCCCCTCCAGCCAGCGGATGAAAAACTGCTGCGTTGTCAACCACCACACGCCAAACGCCGTCAGTGTCGATGCCCAGGCGCTGGCTGCGGTCGCGCGTCTCCAGAAAAACCCCATCCAGAATGCAATCCCCATCATCGAGGAAATCTTCCAGAACACCTCAAGGCCCTTGACGACGCTCGGCAGCCAATAGGCAAAAACTGCACCACTGGCAATCACTCCAGCAGATGCGATACGAGCGATAAAAAGATAATGTCGCTGGCTTTTACTCGGCAGTGCGCGTTTATAAATATTTTCTGTGAATAATCCAGCGGCCGCAACCATAAATGAGTCGCAGGAACCCATCGCAGCAGTTAAAAGCGATGCCAGAAATAGGCCCAATACGCCGTAAGTTACCTTGGGCAGGAACTCTGCCGCCACCAGCCCGAAGATATAGTCGGGATTGATGTCGCGTCCACTAAAATATACAACTGCCGCAAGTCCCGTCAAACACCACGCTATCGTACAGATTCTCTTGACGAGATTTCCGCACACCATACCAATCCGGCCTTCCATCTCGGTCTTGCCCGCAGAAGTATTACCCATAATGTGAGGCTGTGTAACAATTCCTATCAGACTGGTGATGGCAATCATCGCGATATAGAAAAAGCCTATCTCCTTCGGCGCCACCAGTGACAGCATACCGGGGTCTTTTATCGTCGCACGTATGCCATCCATTCCACCGACAGCATTCAGAATGAACGGCAGCAGCATGAATGAAAATACGATGGTCAGAATGCCCTGTATGAAGTCAACCAAAATCACCGCCGCCAGTCCGCCAGACATACCGTAGATTACGATGACCACCGTCATCAGTGCAATAGCAACATTGGCAGGAATGTTGCCTGCTGTGCTGGCGTGAATAACGGCACTTGAGCCTTTGAGCATGACGCCTGTATTAACAACGAGATTGAGCATACCTACGACAGCAAACAGTACGCTGACGCTGGGACTGAACCTTGCCTCAAAGACATCGGCGGTAGTAATAGCCCTGAACCTTCGCATCACAGCCGCGATTAGCCAGTAGAATGGCGTAGGGAACAGCCAGCACCACTGGTACCATATACCCGAGATGCCGTTGGTATAAGTTTTAGAAGCGACTCCGACCGCCTGGTCCGCATGAGTGCCGCTGCCGAAGTTGTGCATTATCATCAGGGCCCAGTTAGCCTTTCTCGGCATAAAGAAATCAGCAAGGTTCTTAATGCCTTTAGCGACCTTGAAGCCGATGGCTGTGATGCCTACGAAATACAAAAGCAGGACAGCGATGTCCACTGGGTGCAGTCCAAACATATAATTAGTGCTCCTGAATTGGCCTCAAGAAATTCGAGTTAAGTAAAACAATAAAAAACCCCGCAGCGCATCCATTCGCCACAGGGCTATAAGACCCACATAATCTTCAGGGTTTTCGGCTCCTATCCGCCTGTTCTACAACTTTGTCAAGTTGCTTTGTATTTTTTACGGTCTTTCGTGGTATGGTGACAGGCACGCCGAGCCTGCCAAGCTCACCGGCGACCTCAGGCTGAAGCGGGTCAAGCTGAAAACTTCTACTCAGATACGCCTGTGCCTGCTCTTTGTCGCCCTTGCTGAGATAGTAGTAGCCTATTTGCCTGTTAATCTTCGCCGAATTCGGCGCCAACTGAAGCGCCTGTCTGTAGCAGCCAATCGCATATTCATCGAGCCCCTGCTCCTGAAAGGCCAGCCCGAGCTTCAGCGACTCCGTAGCGGAATTAGCAGCCTGAGTCGTATAGATATCCGCATAAATTTGCGCCTTGGGTGCATCACCGCCATCGCCCAGCACCTTCACCAGCGCCGCCTGTGCTTTTCGATGCGCCGGCTCAAAACTCAAGGTCACAGTGTACTCGTGCTCCGCCTGAGACCATAGTCCGTCAGTCTGATACAGCCGGCCTAACTCGAAATGCGCCTGTGGGCTCTCAAACCTGCGGTCGATTTCTTTCAGCAGCTTGTCTTTTTTCTCTTCGGATGGTGTTCTGGCAACTTCCCCTTTGATCTGCCCGGCCTTTTTCTCGCCAGATTCACAACCCCCAAACAACAAGGCAAAAAACAAAAACGACCCTGTGACAATAACCCACCGCAATTTCAAATATCTTCTCGCTTCAAAAACAACTTCCTGCTTACACGTCATCTCTTACCTCCGTCGGCACACGACCGTTATTTCACCTATCATTGCTACGGAGCAGCTCTGTGCATCTGTACGAAGATATATCAAGTGCGCTCATTTTGACAGTCTGTTGTTGTCGCTGCAAGCAAAATTTTGACTTTTTTTGTAATAAAATGTAACGGAGTCTCGACTGTCATACTGTCCGCTCCACAGCCGTGCAGCGAGATTAACCCCCGTCGCCCTTAGACATCAAGATTTTGCACTTCAAGGGCATGGTCTCTTATGAAGTTCCGCCGTTCCTGTACGTCATCGCCCATCAGGATACTAAACAACCTGTCGGCCTCACCGGCATCGTCCACCGCCACCCTCAGCAGCATCCGTGTCTGTGGGTTCATCGTCGTCTCCCACAATTGCTCAGCGTTCATCTCACCGAGGCCTTTGAAACGCTTTATCTCAACGCCCTTTCCGCCAATCTGCCGGACTGCGGAGCAAATTTCACTCAGCGAAACCACCTCGTACTCATCATCGCCCCGGACCAGCCTGAATTTGGTCGGCAGAGACTGGCCCGAAACAGCTTTTTCCGGCTTAAGCAGAAAATCCTGCAAATCCAGCCCGAATTGCTCCTTGAGCTGAGCAGTTATCTGATTGATGCGTTGTACCTCGTGTAGTTCCTCAGCAAGCACGACCTCATCGTTCACAGCACCATCCGCAGCTGCTGGTCGGCGCTTCTGAAGCTCCTCAAGCCGCTTTTCATACTCTGCCTTGTTGTAATAGAGTTCATGCTGGTTTTCTACAGAAACTCGAAACTGCGGCAGCCCCGCCTTTGACGGGTCATAATATGCCCTTACAAAATCCTCGAATTTGATGCCTCTCCTAGAAAGTACAAGTACGTTCCGCTCGACGTCTGCGAGCACCTTAACCAGTTGAGCCAATTCCTTATCCTCTATTTTTCTGCCCTGTTTGCCGCCATGCGAGTTTTTTATGAGCAGCACAGTTCCCTCCAGCGCCCTGTTAATCAGGCGTTTCCTCATTTGAGCCTCTGTCAGTATGTACTCAGGCTTGGATTTGCCCTTGATGGTTATTTCATAGAGTGGCGGCTGAGCGATGTAGACCATCTTGTTGGTAAGTAATTGTGGCAGGTGCCTGAAGAAGAAGGTCAGCAGCAGAGTACGAATGTGAGCGCCGTCGATGTCGGCGTCGGTCATGAGAATAATTTTATTGTACCTGCATTTTTGCAAGTTGAAGTCGTCGTCGCCGATGCCGGTACCTAATGCAGAAATAATGGTCCGAATTTCTTCGTGAGCCAGCATTTTTTCAATTCTTGCCTTCTCAACATTCAGGATTTTACCTTTGAGGGGCAGAATGGCCTGGATGTTTCGGTCTCTGCCGGCCTTGGCAGAGCCGCCGGCGGAGTCCCCTTCGACAATAAATATTTCGGTGCTTGATTTTTCTGCGGAAGCGCAATCCCAGAGTTTGCCCGGCAGATTGGCACTGCCAAGGGCACCTTTGCGCCTGGTCAACTCACGGGCCTTTCTTGCCGCCTCCCGCGCCGCCGCTGCCTGAATGGCTTTGGTCAATATGCGTCTGGCTTCAGCAGGATGCTCCTCGAGGAAATGACCTAACTGCTCATTGACCGTGGTTTCAACAAAACTGCCTATCTCAGGATTGCTCAGCCGAACCTTCGTCTGGCCCTCGAAGTGCGGCTCAGAAAGTTTGACTGCCACCACCGCCGTCAGCCCCTCCCGCAGGTCATCACCCGTCGTTACCTGCCCGTTCTTCAACAGATTGTTGCTCTTGGCGTAATAATTCATTGTTCGCGTCAGAGCAGTCCTGAAGCCGGAGAGGTGCGTGCCGCCGTCGATGTTGCGAATGTTATTTGCAAAGGCCAGCACATTTTCTGTATAACCCTCATTATATTGCATAGCTATCTCGCAGCTCATCTTGGCCTCGGTGTCCTCCTTGGCGAGATAGATGGTGTTGCTGTGAAGCACCTCCTTACCCTCGTTGAGATGTCTGACAAACGCCCTGATGCCGTCCTCAAACCTGAACACCTCTTTTTTGTTTTCCCTGTCATCCCGAAGGGTAATTTGCAGGCCGCCGTTCAGATATGCCACCTCGCGTGCCCTTTTGACAAGCGTATCGTAGCTGAACTCTATGTCGCCGAAGATTTCTTCGTCCGGGCTAAACGATATCCGCGTCCCCCGCTTGTCGGTCGGCCCAACATCCTGCACAGTTCCATTTGCAAGCCCTCTTTTGCACTCAAAATGATAGTGCCTGCCTTCGCGATATACGTCAGCCTCGAGCCACTCACTGAGCGCGTTGACAACACTGACGCCGACGCCATGCAGTCCGCCGGCGACTTTGTAAGAGTCATCATCAAACTTTCCACCTGCGTGTAACGTCGTCAGCACCACCTGCAAAGCGCTTACCTTTGCCTCTTTGTGCTCCTCTACAGGTATGCCGCGACCGTTGTCCTCGACGGTGCAGGAGCCATCAGGTTGAATGTGAATGATAATGCTGTCGCAATATCCCGCCAACACCTCGTCGACGGAGTTGTCCAACACTTCGTGTACGAGATGGTGCAGTCCATCAAGCCCGCGGTCGCCAATATACATATCAGGTCTTTTTCGAACCGCGTCAACACCGCCGAGAATCTTAATCTTGCTGGCGTCGTATCTGTGGTCCTTGACCCCGACTTTTCGCTTGTCATTATCTCTCGGCTGGCCCATACCTCACCTCTAAGAGGCCTTAATCTGGCCTCAGACTTTGAGGCCTAAGGCCAGAAAACCATCCGCAACCCCGTTAGATATAAATCTCTAAACGGGACCAACGCTAATATCTATTGTTTGAATCTTCGCCCGCGGGCAGCGTACCGTCAATTCCTTAATGAGTTCGCAGCTGCACAGCCGCAGCTCGAACTGATGGGCCGGCGATTTTGCCACCACTTTCAGTCGGCCGCCCGCAATGCCGGTTATCATGCAATTGTTTAGCAGCTCGGTCGGCAACAACTGCTGCCACACCCCAGCCACCTGTCCAAATCTTACTCTGCGGGGAACTATCTGGCTGTCCATCAGCTTGACCACTGCATCACCCAGCCGCTGTGGCTCTTGGCGTTTCACGCCCGTTTGTCCAACGACACCTTGGGTGGTTCGCTCGTCCATACTCATCATCTCCCCGAAAGTCTCTAAGAGGCCTTAGTCTGGCCTCAGATTTTGAGGCTTAAGGCCCAATTTCCAATGCCTTCCCCAGTTTTCAAGTGTAAAATCTCTTGGTCCTCAACTAAGATTTATCGGCATGAGAACATAAAGAAGATTAGCTCCGCTCTTTATCAGCCCTGGCCTGTCCGGCTGGCCCAGCTCAAGTTCGAACTCCGCCGCTCGTATAACCCGCAAAGCGTCTATGAGAAACTGTGGATTGAAGCCAATCTCAATCGGCTCCCCCTTGTAATCGACACCCATCTCAACCTTTGCGTCTCCGGTTTCCGGTGCACTGCCGGAAAAAACTATTGTCCCTTTTCCTATCGTGATTCTGATTCCCTTTGATTCCTCGCTGGTCAACAGCGCTGCCCGTCGAACCGCGCTGAGCGCTCCCTCTGTCGGCAATGTCAACTTCTTGTCGTAATCCTTCGGGATAATGTCCTCATACTTTGGGAAATTTCCCTCAATAAGGCCGGAGCTTATAACAACATCCGCCCAGCCAATCAGCACCTGGTTATCAATAAGCTTAACCAAAACGCTGTCCTTGTCCTCTCCGCCGAGCCTGCTCAGCAGCGCCATCGTCTTGGCCGGCACTATTATCTTCGCCTTGACTATTTTCTCGGCAGGGGCCGATACGAGGTCAACCCTGCTGCGCAAGTCTTCTGCCATCAGTAGCAATAAGCGAAAGCTTCTTGCCCTTAATCTCCCACAGCACCCCATTGAGTGCGTAGCGTGTGCTCTCTTTGGCTGTTGCGAACAGGCATTGCTCGATGCCTGCCTGAAGGCTTCCCAGTGTTATCTCTATATCACCGGCGCCATCGAAGCTTGGAACTGTGGGATACTGACCAGCCTCCTGACCGTAGATGGTGAAATGACTGTCCGCCCCGGTAATCTTACAGATGCCTTCTTCCGCCTCCAGCGACAGCGCCTCGTCGCCGCTTTCGCGCACAACACCCGCCAAGCTGTCGGCAGGAACAACGACTTCGCCCGGCTGCTCAACCTTAACCTCGCGGACTAGATAATTAATGCCAAGCTCCAAGTCTGTCGCGCAGAGTCGTACACCCTTCTCGTCCGCTGCAATTCGGACGCATCGCAAAATCGGCTTGGGCGTTCTGCTCGGAACCACTAACGTTAGAAGATTCAAGGCCTCGGATAAGGCGTTTCTATTAAAGTTTAATTTCATAATAAACCCCTATATACAATGCAGTAGTAAACCAAAAATTCCAAAGTTCTCACCAAAAAGACAATGCTTTAGTTTACATGGAAACCCTGCTACACACAACCTTTTTTAGTTAAAAATAACCCGTGCCGAATGGTTTGTTCGGGAACAAAACCCCAAACAGTTCTTACTTCTAACGGGGCCGGTTACTTAATCGGCGCCCGTACTATATAAATAGAAAGTGATATGTCTCTGCTATCGCTTCCATGGCTTGTAAAAAAGACTTTTTCTCAGTAATATTTCTGAGCCTCTTTTTATCTTATTAATAGGAAATAATAGATAAGCAGATGTATTATTAGTAGTCATAAGACTTGTAAAATTGTTAGGTGGCGGCACCATCCTTTGTGTAACTATTGCCGGTGCAGGCGCTTATAGGCAACACCACACCTGTTTTTACTGTGGATAACCTGTTAGGTTTGTAGTGGTGTTATTCGTAATTACTAACAGGCCAGCCTATACGGGGCGATAGTAAGGCCGGTTCTGCTTTGTTTGATAACTCCAAGTAACAATCCTGTTACGTAAACAAAATTTTACCGCTGCAGGCTATGAAATTTTTTAGGAAGGAACTTGACAGGAAGGTTTATTGGTATATGATTCACATATAAACAAAACACTCACCTGTATACGGAAGGAATAAAAATGGCACTCGCGCAGGAATTGGGCCTGAGAAGGGGCTTTCAGGTGCTGGAACATGAGACGCTTCTTAACATCTATTACACCGCGGCACAGGTAAAGAAGAGGGCGACAGAATTCTTTCAGCAATATGGCCTGACCGATGTTCAGTTTAACGTGATGATGTTACTGGTATATCAGGCGGACAATCGTGGCGGACTGACTCAGGCACAGCTTAGCGATATGATGCTGGTCAACAGGGCTAATATAACTTCTCTGATAGACCGCATGGAGCGAGACGGCCTTGTCGTTCGCATGGCAACGGCTGGCGACAGGAGAAGTAACTTGGTCAAAATGACGAGCAAGGGGAAAAAACTATTTAAGATCGTTGAGCCGTTTTATGCACAGCAGGTAAGACAGGTAATGTCGGTTGTCAGTTCTGCTGAACAAAAACGGCTTATCGAAAGTCTCGAGATGATTCGCGATGGATTGAGCGAGGCTAACAAGACAGGCCGATTGAGTTGAAGAATTCTATAGGGTAAATATAATTATTGGCCGACCGTTATAATTAAGGAGTTTGACGTGGAACAAAAAGGACGAATTGACAGGGTAACGACAGACAGGCACAGAAAGTCACAGGCGGAGCCGTTACACAGTGAAAAGAATTTATACATTGGAGTAGACATCGGCTCAATAAGCAGTGATGTGGTTGTGCTCGACGAGGCCGGCAAGGTTGTCTTCCGCGACTATCAGCGCACGGTAGGTAAGCCGATTGAAACTGCAGGCCGTCAGTTACGGGAGGTTCTCAAACAGATTAGTCTATCTGATGTTGTTCTCGCAGCTGCTACCGGTTCAGCGGGACGTTTTTTTGCCAAGACGCTGGACATACCTTTCGTAAATGAAGTCCCGGCCCAGGCGGCGGCTATACGGCACCTGTACCCCGAGTTCCGTCAGGCGACGATAATCGATATGGGCGGCCAGGACAGCAAACTGATTTTCCTGGCCACCGAGCAAGGTCGCGCCGGGGTGCGGGATTTTGCTTTGAATACTGTCTGTGCCGCGGGGACGGGTTCTTTTCTTGACCAGCAGGCGCAGCGGCTCGGCGTCAACATCGAGGGTGAGTTCGGACAGCTTGCGATACGGAGCAGCGCTGTGCCGCGGATGGCCGGCCGTTGCTCGGTCTTTGCGAAAAGCGATATGATTCACCTTCAACAGCAGGCCACGCCGCTTTGTGACATACTGGCAGGCTTGTGCCTTGCCTTTGCTACAAACCTGAAGAGCAACCTCGGCTGCGGAAGGCAGTTCGTCAAGCCCATCGTGTTTACGGGCGGTGTGGCAGCCAACCTCGGCGTGGTCAGGGCGCTCGAGCAGGTCTTTGAGTTGAAAAGCGGCGAACTTGTTGTTCCTCGTGACCACTTTTTTACAGGCGCTATCGGTGCGGTGCTTATCGCTAAGCAGGCCGGCAGCCATAACGGCGGCATTCAGCTTGAAAGGCTTGATAGCTACCTGTCGCAAAGAGGCTCCGCTCTTGAGCATGCTCCGCGCCGCAAGCCACTCAAGATTCCAGTCTTGCCTCCTCCCGAAAGCCTCGTTTATGAACATTTACTGAGGACCGCAACCGAGCCGATAGATGCTTATGTCGGCCTTGATGTCGGCTCACTGAGCACAAAGGTCCTGGTTATGGATAAGCAGAAGCGAATCCTCGCCAAGGTGTACCTGATGACCGCGGGCAGACCTTTGGAGGCGATACGCCAGGGGCTTGATATTGTCGGCAGAAAAGTCGCTGGAAAGGTAAGAATTTTAGGAGCGGCTACCACCGGCTCGGGCAGGTATCTTACAGGCGACTTCATAGGCGCCGATATAGTCATTAACGAAATCACCGCCCAGGCGGCCGGGGCGGCAATAATCAATCCGAAGGTCGATACCATATTCGAGATTGGCGGTCAGGACAGTAAATACATATCTCTGGAAAACGGCGTCGTCGTTGATTTCGAAATGAACCATGCCTGCGCCGCCGGTACCGGCTCTTTCCTTGAGGAACAGGCGCAAAGGCTGGGGGTGAGTATTAACAATGAGTTTGCCAATCTCGCCTTCAAAAGTCAGGCCCCTGTAAAATTGGGTGAGCGTTGCACAGTGTTTATGGAGTCAGACCTCTTGAGCTATCTCCAGCGAGGGGCACAAACAGGCGACCTGGTGGCTGGCCTAAGTTACTCTATCGTCGCCAATTATCTTAATCGTGTCGTTGGACGGCGCAAAATTGGAAACAATATCTGCTTCCAGGGTGGCACCGCATATAACAAGGCGGTGTGGGCGGCCTTTGAAGAGGTGGTCGGCAAGCCGGTTTGTGTACCCGACCATCACGAGGTTACAGGCGCACTTGGGGCAGCCGCCATAGCAGCCGAGTATATGCAAAAAAGAGCTCGCGAAGAGGGCAAGGTTCCTGCAAGCGCTTTTAGAGGTTTTGAGAATCTCGTCTCACTTAAATATACCGTTGAATCCTTTACCTGCGAGCATTGCCCGAACCATTGTGAGATAAAGAAGGTCCAGTTGCCGGGGGCTGACCCCTTACATTATGGCTCTCGTTGCGATAGATACAACCTGAAGAAGAAGGCGCAGAAGACTGCTGAACTCGGCGCATTTGAATACCGCAGACGCACGCTTCTCGAATACGCGGGCCTTGCCGGCAAATCAGATGTGCGCAGCCGACGTAAAGCCAGAGTGGGCATTCCTATGGCCCTTATTTCCTGGCAATATCTGCCGATGTACTCACGATTTCTCAAAGCACTCGGTTTCGAGGTCGTCCTCTCAGGTCAGACGGATAAGCGACTGATTCGTATGGGCGTGGAATCTGTCACCGCTCAGCCCTGTTTCCCTGTGAAGGTTGCCTACGGCCATATCATCGAGCTGCTTGAAAAGAAGGTTGACCTTATATTCCTGCCGAGCATAGTCTCGTCGATGGCAAGCTTCCCGCGGAACAAGTACAATCAGATTTGTCCCTATGTCCAGTCCTTCGCCTATCAGGTCAGGGCGTCTTTCGCCGGCAAGCTCGGCCGAACGAAAATCATAACCGCCCCAATCCGCCTCGGCGAAGGCAAGCCGCTCATTACCAAAAGTTTCATCGCCCTCGGCAGGGTGTTGAACGTTCCCGCCTCGCAGGCCCGCAAAGCGGCCGAGGAAGCACTCGCCGCTCAGGCCGGCTTTGAGGACGCCCTTAGGGATAAGGGAAAGGAAATTCTCAGCCGAATCGGCCCCGACCAGAAAATCTTTGTGTTGGTTTCCCGCCCGTATAACGGCTGCGACGACGGTATGAACCTGCAGCTTCCCAAAAAACTTGCCGAACTTGGCGCACAGATTATCCCGATGGATATGCTCGAGCTGTCTGGCGCCAAACTAACCGACCCGTCTTTGCACGAAAATGTCTATTGGTCGTACGGCCAGAGTATTTTAAGGGCTGCCGAGGTGATAAGAAGAGACCCGCGGCTTTTTGGTATATATCTTTCCAACTTCAGCTGCGGCCCGGACTCGTTCATTTCGACATTCTTCAAGGATATAATGGGGCCCAAGCCCTGTCTTCAACTGGAAATAGATGAGCATTCCGCCGATGCCGGCGTCATTACCCGGCTGGAAGCATTCCTCGAGAGCCTGAAGAACTATCATCGCGCTTGCTGGCAGGCCGACGTGGCGGAAAAACAGCCTCGCTCCTGCCGGCTTACTAAAAACAGGGTGTTGTATATCCCGTATATGGGTGATACCGCTTATGGCATGGCTGCCTGCTTTAGGGCATACGGCCAGCCCGCTGAAGTTATCCCGCTGGCGGATGAAGCGGCCCTTCTGCAGGGCAGGCAATTCACTAATGGCAAAGAGTGTCTGCCCTGTGCCATAACCACGGGCGATATGATAAAGCTGATACGCACAGAGGGCTTCGACCCAAAGAAAGCGGCCTTCTTTATGCCCGCCGCCTCCGGCCCCTGCAGGTTTGGAATGTATAACTGCCTGCAGCGGCTCGTCCTCGAATATGCCGGCGTGCAGGATATTCCAGTCATTGCCCCAAATCAGGACAGCAGCTTCTACCACGAATTTATGGATTCTCTTAACGACGGTTCTCACCGCGTAAGCATGACCGGCTTTATGACAAGAATCTGGATTGCTCTGGTCGGAATCGATTTACTCCACAAGGTAGTATTGCGTCTGCGCCCGATCGCCAAAGACCCCAGCCAGGCCCAGAAGATTTACCAGCGCACTTGACCGGTGGGTGCAGGGCGTTGAAAAGCGTGAGAGTTTCTCTACGATGCGTCGGCTTATGGAAAGTATCGCCGACGAGTTTTCTCAGGTAAAGTTGGACCACAAAAGCCAAAAACCCAGAATAGGAATTGTCGGCGAAATCTATGTCCGCAGTCACCCGTTTGCCAATAGCAACATAATCGCCCGGTTCGAGGAGCTCGGCGCAATCTGCGACCTCGCCTCACTTGCCGAGTGGATTTATTACACAAACTTTATGCGTCGGCTTTCCGCTCGCCGCAAGGGCGAGTGGCGAGACCTGTTCACAAACGCCATCCTCAACTTCGTGCAGCACAGGGTCGAAAGAAAGCTGGCTGCGCCTCTCGAGAAAAGGTTCGGCAAACTTGCTGAAGGAAACATCGAGCACGTAATCGAGCTGGCCAAACCCTTCCTGCATCATTCCTTTGAAGGTGAGGCGATACTGACTATCGGCAAGACCATTGAGTATTATCACGATGGCTTTGCCGGCGTGGTAAATGCAATGCCTTTCACCTGTATGCCCTCGACCATTGTCAGCGGTATCTCGCCGAACATAAGCACCACTGCGGCGGTATGCCGATTCTGAATTTAAGCTTTGATGGGCAGGAGGATTCGACCCTGACTACTCGCCTTGAGGCCTTCGTCCAGCAGGCCGCCGACAGACAAGAGAGAGTTTCCCTCCCAGCTGGTTTGCTAACTGCATAAATGGTGATTGGTAACATGTGAATGGTAATTAATTACCATTCCTTCGACTTTGCTCAGGACGGTGAGCTTGTCGAACCGTTAACCAATAACCAGTTGCCATTGTTCCGCGGAGGGGTCATTTCAAATCTAGCTGTTGAGTTTGGCCATATTTTTGGCTGTCTCAACGATTTTCTGCCGCAGCTTTGCGGGTTGCAGAACCTGCACCTGGTCGCCGTAGCCGAGTATCCACCACGCTATCTCTCCCAGTCCGTCGACTCGAAACTCCATAGTTACCGAGCCATCGCTGTTGTGAACAGCTTTCTGTGTGCTGTGCCACTGCACTTCAACTACGTTCTGTGCTACCATCGGCAGGAACCTGAGCTTGACATTGTATATTCTGCCTTCCGGCATCATTGACCAGGCCCTGCCGAGATATTCGGACAGGTCGAAGTCTCCGTCGTCGGCAAAGTGTTGGTCCAGCGTTTTCATTTCTCTGATGCGGTTGAGCTTAAAAGTCCGGACGCTTTTGTGTATGCTCGACAGACCCACTACATACCACGCCCGCTGGTTGTAGAGCAGATGATAGGGACACAACTCCAGTTCGATGTCTTTGCCTTCGAATAGTGAGTGGTATCGGATATTTACTTTTTGTTTTTTGGCGATTGCTTCCTGTAGTTGTGTGAATGTTTTATCAAGCTCCCTCATCGGCGACTGGGCGGTGGATTGCCAGGAGATGCTTCGCAGGGCGGCCTCGCAGTGTCGTCTTATTTTGGCAGGCAGATTGTTTTCGATTTTCAAGGCGGCCAACAGCGCCGAGTTTTTGAGCGGCGTCTGCATCTGCTCGCCGGTCTTGTGTACTAACAACAGAAGCCCCAATGCCTCCTGCAGTTTTAAATCTACTGGCGGCAGGAAGAATTCGGGCTCCATCGTATAGCCGCCGGCCCCGGCATCATAGTGGTACGATACCCCGATGGCCTCCAGTTCTTTCAGGTCACGGTAGATTGTCCGCCGGCTTGTGCCGAATATCTTCGCCAGATGGCTGGCGGTGTAGTTCTTTCCTGACTGCAGCGTTGCTAAAATCTCTACGACTCTGCCGACCCTGTGGGATTTCATGTCGTAACCTCTTGAGTTAGTGCCGTTATTTTCATTTTCTTGCGGCGCGGCGATTATACCGTTGGTATCACAACCGTGTCAAATTCTACGTTTTACTGGACCTTCCGCCGCCGGGCTTAATCCGTGCAGCGCGTAGTTTTCAACCATGAGGGTTTTTGAAACAAAAACTTTGGCGGAGCGGCCGTTGTGGGCTTTTTATGTTGACATTCGGAGCGGCACTTCGTATAATAAATAACAGGAAATGAGAGTCCAGCCTGTTGTACTTCACGTTGGTACAGCATGGCTATTGCGATGACGAAGCGGGTTTACGGATACGGCCCCGTTCGGCTTCGAAGGGGAAAGGTCATGAAAAACACTTTTGTTTTGACGATTTTGGGTGTTATTTTGTGTGCTTTGGTTTTTTGGCTTGGTGGTTGCGGTTACGTTGTGAAGGTGGACAGGTTCTTGGACAACGCGGCTACAGATGTGGCGATGATCGGTAGTGATGAGGAGTTCGCGCAGCCAGGTGAGACCGAGGCACAGGGCCGCAGGAGGCATATCCGCAACGCCCGTATTAATCAGCAGGAGCTTATGGAGGATGTGGATAAGACCCTGCTGGTTGACAAGCCAAGCAAGCTGACGGATAAGCGGGTACCCTGATAGTTCGTTCCTTTCTGCCTTGCCGGCAGGCGGGTGCGAAAACATCTTTTGGACAAAGGGATTTGACCGGTGACCCATTCGACTTCGCTCAGGGTCATCCTGAGTGACCGAAGGGAGTCGAAGGATGAGAACACTCGTCGATTATTTCATTCGTGTGGCAAGATATGACTGGTGGGTTGTTGCTATCGAACTGTTCCTTATTGGCCTCGTAGTTTACTGGGCGGTCGATTTTCTCGAAGGCACGCGCGGTGAAAGACTGTTCCGCGGCGTCATCTTTATCCTCGTTGTCGGAGTACTGGTCTTAAATCTGCTTGTTCAGCGGTTTCAGTTCGAACGGCTTGAGTACCTTTACAAGGGTTTCCTGATTGCTGTTTTGATAATTGCCGTCGCCGCTTTTCAGCCGGAAATTCGCAGAGCACTTATGCGAATAGGCCAGTCGAGGCTTTGGGCGGGCTCATCGCCGCAGTTAGCAAGGACTGTAGAAGGGATAATTACCGCCGTGACCAAACTTTCCGCTGCGCGAACCGGCGCTATAATCGTTATCGAGGGGCAGGTTGCGCTGGGTGAGTTTATAGAGACAGGCGTTCGCATCGATGCCGTGGTCACCACCGAGCTTCTCCAGACCATTTTTCGTCCCGGCACACCGCTTCACGATATGGCTGTAATAATCCAGGGCGACAGAATAGTTGCCGCCAGCGTCCAGTTGCCTTTGGCTGAGGCTGGTAGTGTCGATGGCGTTGAGCTTGGTTCGAGGCATCGTGCCGCCATAGGCATAACGGCCGGCTCAGACGCCGTCTGTTTGGTGGTGAGCGAAGAAAGCGGGACGATTTCGCTTGCCCAGAACGGAAAGTTGACGAGGCAGGTAAGCGATTCTCTGTTGAGAGAGCGCCTTGCCACCACAATGGCTGGTGTTCCTTTTGTTAAGTGGTTCACCAAGTCACTTAAGAAAGGCTATCGGGAACGTGGGGACCAAGCATAATACAGCGTAGTGAAATGCGAAAGAAAATCAACTACGGCAAGATAGCACTCGTGGTTTTTATAACCGCCCTTATCTGGGTCTGGGCAGATTTGGCTCAGGACGAGAATTTGCCTGACAGACCCGCCGTTATCGTTGTTGACCAGACTGCGAATCCGGAGCTTTGGGCGAGCTTAGACAAGGTCCCATCAAGGGACATCAGAATGACGATTTCAGGCCCGCACGCCGCCATCGTCGAGTTTAGTCGCAAACTCAAGGAAGGTGAGAGATTCGAATTCGACTTCGACGCCGTACAGGAAAAGATGGACAAGCCCGCCAGCTACACTCTGGCTGTGCCTGCTTTCCTGCAGAAGAATAAGCAGATAAGACAGCTCGGCCTCAAAGTTGTGTCCTGTCGTCCCGAGACGATTTCTGTTGATGTTGCCCGACTCGTGAAGAAGACCCTCACTGTCAGATGCGTCGACGAGAAAGCGAATTCCGTGAGGGGAGCTGCCATTGAGCCTGGACAGGTTAGTATGTTTGTCCCGGAAAACTGGAGTGGCGAAAGGCTCGAAGCCTTTGTGCAGCTGACGCCCAGCGAGATTAAACAGGCTACAAGTTCACCAGTGGAAAAGAAACCTTATGTTGTGCTGGCGCCGGGTTATACCAGAAGCGCACCCGTAGCGGTTAAAATCACCACCCTTGAACGACAGCAGCTGGCTGATTACGTTGTAACGAAGGTAACGCCGAAGTATTCACTAAGCGCCAATCTGCAGGGCAAATTCAGGGTTGATGTGTTGAATCTCGATGCCGTAATGAGTCCTATCGCCATTAGCGCCTCTCCTGAGGCAAAGTGGGCCTATGAAAACGCAGCCTACCAAGTGAGGCTGGAAATCGATGACGGCGATGCAAAATCCACGGAGCCCCAGAGGAAGGCACTTATTTATAACCTTCCGGAAGAGTTTGTTCGCAAGGACGAAATCAGGCTGAACCAGCAGCCTGTCACCGCTCAATTTAAGCTGATTCCTCTGCCTCCTGCCGAGACCCCGTCAAGTGTGGGGGAATAGAGCACGCAGCCTCGCAGCCCACATTATGTAAATTTTGATACGCCCTTGTTTTTTTCTGAGGCTCGATTCGTGGAGTGGCTTCGAACCAGAAGACGAATCGGCACCTCGGCAATCGGCAAAAGCGACTGGAGTCGGCTTATTATGTATCGGCGGTAATTTTCTTCAAAGAGTTCCGGTTTATTGACAAACATAAGTATCGTAACAGGGTTGACAGCCACCTGCGTTGCATAATAAGTCTTCGGTCTGCCAAATTTTGCGACGCCGGGCTGTTGTTCCTTTATAATCTCAAATGCCTTGTTGAGTTTCGGCGTCGGTATCCAAGTTGTTGTCTGCTTGAAAAGCTCAGCCGCCAAATCTAAAACGCTCTGCACGTTCTTTGCTTGCGTTGCGGTAGTAAAGGCTATGGGGGCGTATTTTAGGCCCGGCAGAAGCTTCGTCAGATACTCTTCATACGCACCAGTAACAGTTGTATTCTTTGCGAGGTCCCACTTATTGACGACGATTATGCAGCTTTTGTATTCCTCGGCGATGAAGCTTGCCACCTTTTTATCGACCTGCGAGATTGATTCGGTTGCATCGATTAAAAGCAGCACAATGTCCGCCCGTCGAATTGAAGCCGTGGCACGAACATAGCTGTAAAAATCGATGTTGCCGGTTATTTTGCTTTTCTTGCGGATGCCTGCCGTGTCAATCACAACCATTATTTTGCCGTCCTTTTCAAATCGTACATCCACAGCATCTCTGGTTGTGCCCGGCAATTCGCTGACAATGACGCGTTCGCTGCCGACTATTGCGTTTACGAGTGTGCTTTTGCCGGTGTTCTGTTTGCCGACTATTGCGATTTTCATTACCGGCTCCGCCGGCCTCGATTGTTTACCGCCGTGGAGCTTGTCAAATATCGCATCGAGCAGGGCGTTTTTATTAACATTGTTTTTCGCTGAGATGCACAGAAATTCACCGAACCCGAGCCTGGAGAATTCACCCGCCGCCGGGAACATCTTGGGCGAATCCGCCTTGTTGGCGACGCCGATTACGTCAAGACCTTTTTTGTGAAGAAGTTTTGCTATTTTCTCATCCAGCGGCACTATTCCCTCGCGGATGTCCACCATAAAAATCACTAAGTTCGCTGATTCGATTGCCTGCTGGATTTGCCCTTCGATTTGGCCGCTGAGCCCCGACTCTTCGGGGTCAATTATCCCGTACCCGCCGGTATCGACCAGCTCGAAGTATCGTTCATCCCTGCCGATGATTGCGCTGATGCGGTCTCTCGTTACGCCTGCTGTCGGCTCGACAATACTTATTCTCCTGCCCGCAAGCGCATTTAGCAGACTGCTTTTGCCAACGTTTGGCCGACCTATTATCGCAACCACCGATAGAGCCATAATTTTTTCAATCCACGGTTAGCCCCCACCACAGGGGTGGGGGTAATCGTCAATTATATCAGAATTGCTGGATGATTTGAAGTGTTGAGATGTTCGCTCGTTTAGCCGTCGCCGGCATTTATCCGCCGTAACCTTGGCGAAGGCGGACGGCGGACTTCCACTTCGTTTAGCCCCCCGGCCTGCCTGCTGGCAGGCAGGTCAATAAAAAGTTACATTCCTTTTTCCCCGGTATGGTTTCCCCAGATTCCCATATCACCGCACATTCTGATACCATATATTTCAAGCTTCTCAAAGCACGTGAGGCAAGAACTCCTTCCAGTCATCGGGGGAATCAGATTCAATTTGTGCCGTAAACAATTCCTTTTTGTATGTGTCTGCCAATAGTGTAATCACCCTGGCCAGTACTGCTATGTCGGCACTCAGGACCATCGAATAGAGCTTTTGTTGCCCGGTATCGGAGAGTCGAATTGATCTGATTGCGTCGGTAACACTGAACAGCAATTTCGACTCATTAGGAAGACGGCACCAGCCAGCAATATATGCGAGATACATAAAGCAGGAGTACGAGTCGAATACCCCGGATGTAATCTGAAGAACTGCCTCACGAGTCCACCACTTGACCGCCTCGAATATTTTTCCGGTAGCATATTCCACTTCACCATATTCGCAACACAAATTTCTCTTCGTGTTACATATTCGAATACCTTGATCGAGCAATTTGCGTGCAGTGTCAAGGTCTCCTTTGAGGAGGTAGTGGTGACTGAGCCAGTAGTAAGGCATGTCTAAATCGGGGTATTTCGCGATTAAATCGTGGCCTAAGCGAACTTGCTCCTCGGACGCGTACCCTGAACCAAGAAAGTGCGCCGGTTCTACGTCCGGCATATGCCATGCGTTTCTCTTTTCCGGCAAATCCTTCAGTCCTGATGAAAGGCACTCGTTCAAATAGGGATCCTTTGCTTGCGACTTGTCTTTTTCATTTTCTGCCATAGCAATTACTTTCAAATTTCATTTTTTCTGTGCCCTTGTGGCTTTTTTTACAAAATCGCCATCACCGTATTACTCGGCGAACCTTCGCCGGTTTTATTTTGCGTAACTCCTGCTTTTGTCAGTATTATCCTCATGATTGTCGTCAAAAGCAAGGCGAATCGCAGCAGGTAACTCTCCGATAAGTCGGGACTCCAGTCGAAATGACAAAAGTGGCGTAATTAAAAAATAACCCGTGTCGGACATACCAACAACCAAAAAATATTGCCGTTACAGGCCATACCATTGTTTTACGACGGCGAGGAATTCTTCAACCGTTTTTGCTGCAAAAAAAGCTTTCTGGGCTTTCCTGCGCAAGGGATGAAGCCTGCAATATCCAACCGCGAATTTTCGAAAATACCTGATGGCCTTTTTGTGCTCGTAGAGCTTACAAACCAAATAGAAGTGTTTCAAAATTACCTGGCCCTGCTGCTCAAGAGTTGGGGCGATGAAATCATTCCCCGCGCGAAGCTGACTGAAAATCCACGGATTACCAATCGCACCGCGAGCAATTACCGCACCATCTACCCCGGTGTTTTTTATATTATTTTTAATTGTATCAGCAGAAAATAAATCTCCGCTGCCTATAATTGTTGTGCGGGGAAATTGCTTTTTAACCTCTGATAAAAACTGCCAGTTTGCCGAACCGGTAAATCTTTGGCAAACAGTGCGGGGATGCACAATTAACGCATCGACCTTTCCAGCCGCAGCCCTGGAACTGATGTCCCAGAAATTATCATGAGACTGATTTTCGAAACTCGTCCGTAATTTCATAGTTACAGGACAATCAACGGACTCTTTTACGGCATTATAGATTTCTATTACTTTATCAGGTTCATTCAGAAGAAAGCCTCCTCGCTTTCGGCGAATAACTTTGGGCGCAGGACAGGCAAAATTCAGGTCTATTAAATCGAAACCCGCCTTCCATACCACCTTGGCGGCCCTTGCCATTATTTCGGGGTCCTCGCCCAAAAGCTGGGCTCCTATCGGATGTTCATCATCGCCGGGTTTAAAAGATGGATTATTAAAGACCTTCGGATGGATGACACTTTTTGCGAGCATTACGCTGGCAAAAGTCATAGGCGCTCCACAGTCACGCGCAATTGCCCGCATAGCGTAATCGCTGTATCCGCTAAGCGACGCCTGAAAAAAGGGAACATCAAGAATTATATTGCCGATTTTTAGCATTAATCGTCACATTCACAAGTTGAAACTGGCACTTCCAGATTTACGTTTTTAGAGAATCCTTTTTTTCGTTCAGTGAAATAGCACAGCAGGACACCTATCTCAAAAAGCAGATATAGTTGTTGCCAAAACCGCCAAAAACCCAAAATATACTCTAATAACAATAAAACCGGACCCCAACGTTTTGGAGCCCGGTTTTGTATGCTTAAGCAGTAGTTGAATTTGACGATTTATTAGTAGCGTCTTCCGCCGCCGCCACCACCATAACCGCCACCGCCACCGCCTCTTGGGCCTCTACCACCGCCGCCGCCACCACCATAACCACCTCGTCCTCCGCCGCCACCACGGTCGGTCTTCGGCTTTGCCTCGTTGACGCTAACAGCTTTGCCTTTAATGTCTTTGCCGTTCATGCCAGCGAGAGCCGCTGTGGCCTCGTCCTTTGAAGGCATCTCGACAAAGCCGAATCCTCTCGATTCACCGCTAAACTTGTCCGTTATAACATTGGCGGATTCGACCTGGCCAAATGCTTCAAAAGCCTGACGTAAATCGTCGCCGGTAACGTCAGAGGACAAATTGCCTACATAAATGTTCATCACTATATCCTTTCAAGAAAAATAGATTACACCGGACGCCCGGCGTTTATTTAATTCCTTTACCATGCTTTTGCGGGTTCGCATGAGGCTATCTGGGAACCATTCAATCGAACCATAAAGCTGCAGTACAATACGTTAATTACTTTTTCTTATAAATAACCTAAATTATCTGCCGCAGGCGGATTAAACACCTGACTACGCGGCCAAGTCTTTCGATTGGATGATAATAACAAAATCTTCCTCGAATTGCATTTTATTTTTTCAATATTTCCTATCCGCTGCCTTAAAAAGCGTCTTTTCAAAGCTCTCTGTCCTGCCGTTACTGCTTTTCGCCATTAATCCACCTTATCAGGGCCTATCGGTGTGAATCAGTGTCAAATATTCTTTCTTCTCTGCTTCAAGTCCTTTGCGTCCTTCTTATCTTCGTGGTGAAATCTTTCTTTGAGTTTTTTGCGCCTTTGGGCAGATTTTTCACATAAACACTTTAATTTTAACGACTTACCAGCCTTTTGCCCGTTTACAACGCCACATTGTAAGCCTGCAACATCACGATGTAAAGCCGCAATGCCTCAATGTGAACCTACTATGACACAATGTAAGCTTACCTGTAAATCTACAGCATTACCATCACCGTATTACTCGGCTGACCTTCGCCGGATTTATTTACTGCTATAACGTGATATTCAAGTCCTGTTTTTAGCGGCTGGTCAATCAAGTAATTCCACCCCAACCTAATCCGCGCAATCCGCGTCTAAAAAATCTCTCTGCCTGCCCTCTAATGTCGTAGTCGGGGGTGTTAATCTGTGGCCGACAGAAAAATCAACCAAATGCGCAAGGGGGTCGCGCAATCACTGTCCAAAACGCACCAATTTCCTGCAATTTTTGCTATTTTCTGCTGATTTCTTGTAATTTTTGTAAATTTCTTGCAATTTTTCCCACTTTTTTCACCCAACTTGCGCGTTTGATGCGATTTTTATTTTGTCTAACTTACCCAGTCGTTACAGATTACCGTGATTTTTGCCGAAAGCGGCTGAAGGAATCCCCTGCTTAAATTGCTGCATATTTCCGATATATACCGTGATGGAAATTGTTACATTCGACCAGTCAAAAACGAAACAGTGCCCATTTTGTGCTGAGACTATTCAGGTCCGTGCCATTAAGTGCCGGTTCTGCGGCGAATTCCTAAATACCGACCGTGCCAGGGCTGTGCAGGCCGGCCTGGAGCCCGCCGCAAATCCATCCGGGAGCCAGCAGTCGCCAGTTGGTAGTATTCTTTTCAGGGGCAGCCCCTCTTTGTGGGGATTAGCTGGCTCGTTAGTGCGCGGATTGTTTTTTCTTGCCGTTGCGATTTTTTTGTTTGTTTATCCTGTGGAAGACCTGTCGTGGTTTGGGTCCGCCGCCGGCGAGGTATCGTCCTTTGCCGGCTATAGAGAAACGGCTGCAATTGCTCTGGCGGCGCTTGTCGTACTTCGGCTTTTGATAAAGATAGTGAAGCTAAAGACCGTTCGTTACGAGGTTACCGCCGACAGAATCGAATGGAGCCGCGGTATTTTAAATAGAAAAGTAGATAACCTCGATATGTTCCGTGTAATCGACAAGCGTATGCGAAGGACTTTGCTCGATTGTATCTTCGGCGTCGGCACTATCACTTTAATAACCACCGACAAGACCACCCCGAATCTTACTTTTCAGAAGATAAGAAGGCCTCGCCAACTCTACGACATCATCAAGAAAGCCAGCCTCGAAGCTGACAAGCGCGGCAGCGTTGTGCATCTCGAATAAGCTACGAACTTTCCTGCTCATATTGAAAGACTTCTTCTAAAGGCACACCGAAGGCTTTAGCTATTCTAAACGCCAGCATCAGCGATGGCGAGTATTTGCCTGCTTCGATGGCGATGATGGTCTGGCGGGTTACACCCGCCTTGTCAGCCAACTCCTCCTGAGTCATTTCGCCGTTTTCGAATCGCAGCCTGCGAATCTGATTTTTGATTTCAGTTTTTGCCATCCCTGCCTCTCCAGCCGTACTGAACCAGAATTGCTAACGAATGCACAAAGAATGAGGTGAGACCTGCTGCCACAAAAATCATCGGAAGCCATGTTATTGAAATAGTTGCTTCAGGTCCCAGGATAGAAAAAGGCAGCATACACGCAAAACCTGTGATTAAGTATGCCGCCCCGAAGCCCGCCACAGCCGCCCGGCTGTTGATTAACCGATCCCTTTCGTCGCACGTCACCTTGCCTTTGTCTTTTCCGAAAATCAAAACTCCAAGACCACCAAGCCCTGCGATGCCCAAGAATCCTATTCCTGCCAAAGCCTTCGGCATACCGACTTTGAAATACGAGACCACTATAGCAATCACAGCAGAAACGACCCCTATCGATATCCAAACCACCATCCACCACGCCGCTTTCTGCATCTTATTCATAATTTCTGCTCCTTTTTAATCCCGAAATTCTTTGGTATATGTATACCATACCGTACATAATATACTGTTAACATTACTCAATGTCAAGTATTTTTTACAAATTTTTACAAATTTTTTTACTCGTCTGCCTTTTGAGATAGGTTCGACAAGCTCAGGGCAGGCAAGCTCACTACAAGATGGAGTTGGGGGTGTTAAACTGTAACGATTGGGTAGAGTGGGCGAAATAAAATTTCGCATCAATCGCGCAAGTCGAGTGAAAAAAATGGAAAAAATTGTAAGAAATTTGCAAAAATTCGTAAAAATTTCAAAAAATTAGCAAAAATTGCACGAAATTGACACGTTTTTAGACAGTGATTGAAGTACCCCCTTGCGCAAATTTGCGCGGGGCAAACTTGCGCAAATGATTGCGCCAGACCCTTGCGCAAATGATTGAATTTTCCATTGGCTGCGGAGGAGTTTTCCGAGACGGCATCGGGCTCCAGACTCCGCTTGGGGACGCCTTACGGCGGTGCGGAAACAACACCGCAGGTGTCACATCAAATGCGCAAGCAAAATAGAGGGATTTTCGTCACAAAAGCGCAAGCGTTTTTGGTTTGACGGATTGGGGGGATTTGAGGTGAAGCTTTTTGGGGGCGGATTTTGAAGTTTGGGGGTTGTGCCGGGGTGGCAGCGGAAAGTATATTAGTATATACGCATATACTAATGTCGTGATTTAATAATCAGAGTTTTAAGAAGCATGGTTTTTTTAGTGGGGGTTTTGACCCCAATGAGATAGCATACGACGCCCCGAAGAGATAGTTTCACATCTCATAGGGCAAGCATCTCACAGGGCAGGGAATCGAAAGACTGGGTCCCAGATAAAGACATTCTGGGATCTGCACTTTGCTACGAAAAGTTGGGCGATTTTTTGGGGGAGAATTGAGCGGCAATTCAAAAGTTAAAAGTAAAAAGGTAAAAGTGTGGAGGCCTGCTGCGCTGGCAGGATTATGTTGACGATTGGTAAGGTTTGGGTAGAATTGAAAGACAATGAAAAAAGGATAGATGGCGCAGAAATAGACAGGTGTCTCTGGTTTTGTCTATAGGTGAATAACATGCCACGAGTAAGAACATCAGAAGTTGATGCTTATGTCTTTATTAAAGAAGACCTCAAAAATGTTGGGTGGAATGTAAAAAACCCCTTAAGATCAAAGAGTGGACAAGTGTTTACACAGGGTGAGTGTTTAGATGAGCCGAGAATACAGGAACAACTTGGTCAAGCAAAACCTGAGAATATAGTCAAGGTGACTGACACAGAGTATTACGTTATCGAAGCCAAGTCTGACAGGAAAAAGATCGAGCAGGCTGTAAACGAGGCAGAGAAAGATTATGCAATAAAGATAAACAAGAGCGCGTACATCAAGGCAAGAATTATTTCTGGTGTAGCTGGTAATGATATTGACAACTATGTGGTCAAAAGCAAGTATTTGGTGAATGGTCAATTCAAGCCGATAATTTTAAATGGAAAAGAATTGACGAGCCTGGTTTCACCTGCAATCGCAAAGTATTTAATTGAAAATGATTCAAACATCATCAAAGAATTACCGATTGATGAAAAGCTATTTCTTGAGACAGCGGGAAAGATAAACGTCATTCTACACAACGGAGCGATACCGGCGACAGAGCGGGGCAAGGTTATCTCTGCATTATTGCTGAGCCTTGTTGACGACACACAGCCGAACGTAGATGCTTCACCAACTGTATTGATTGGAGAAATCAATGCAAGGGTAAATGCCGTGTTGCAGCGAGAGGGGAAGCCAGAATTCTATGACTACATAAGAATCTCTCCGCCAACCACGCAAGCGAATCATAAGAAGTACAAGAACGCCTTGGTGAAGACAATTCAGGAATTAAAGAAATTGAACATTCGCTCTGCAATGAACTCAGGCGCAGACATACTTGGAAACTTTTATGAGGTATTTTTGAAATACGGAAACTGGGCAAAGGAAATCGGAATTATTTTGACACCTAGACACATAACGCATTTTGCAGCGCAAGTATTGAATGTAAATAGCAAAGATATAATATACGATCCGACTTGTGGAACTGGGGGATTCCTTATCTCGGCGTTCGATTATGTGAAGAAAAAATCAAGTGAGTCGCAGATAGGGAACTTCAAGCAGAATAATATTTTCGGAGTCGAGCAAGAGCCGTCGGTTGTTGCGCTTGCGGTTGTGAATATGATATTTAGGGGAGACGGTAAGAACAACATAAAGGAAGCGAATTGTTTCCACGAATGGCTAAACCTGAAAAGGAAGGGAAGTATCAATACGGCGGAATATGCGGAAGAAGATTTCAAAGGAAGAATACCGCCAGTGACGAAGGTTTTGATGAATCCACCATTTGCATTGAAGGAACGGGACGAACAAGAGCATAAGTTTGTAAATCAAGCATTGGCTCAAATGCAAACGGGCGGGTTGCTTTTCTCAGTATTGCCATACTCTGAGTTGATTAAAGATGGAATGCAGTTAAGTTGGCGGAGGGAGGAATTACTGAAGCAGAACACTTTGATTTGCGTTGTATCATTCCCCGAAGACCTATTCTATCCGGTTGCGGATAAGCATACTTGCGGAATCATTGTTAAGCGTGGCGTCCCGCACGACTATGGTAAAGATGTGCTTTGGGTGAAAATAACAGATGATGGTTTTGTTAAGAGAAAGTCAAAACGGGTTTCAAAGAAGGCTGATAGCAATGACTTGACAAAAGTTATGGACGTAGTGAAAGGATTTATCAATGGAACGATAAACAGAGTAACTCCCATACCGAGGATTATCAAAGCAACACCAATCATCGATAAAAACGAAGATTTGGAAATAGTGCCGGAAGTATATCTCGATAATCGTGATTACTCGTTAAAGGACATAAAGAAACAAATACAGGAAGAACTACGAGGGATATTATCGTTCTTAGTATTGAATGGATATTTCCCGTACGAGAAAATGAATGAATTTGTAAAGCCAACCCATCGAGAAGAGAGAGATAAAATTGGGTGGAAGAATGTTAAGTTGGAAGATTTATTCGAGGTTGAGAGTGGATATAGTGCCAATTCGTTTGTCCTAAAGGAAGAACGAGAGAATGGACACGTCCCTCTTTTTAGACCAACCTCAATAATTCACAATTTGATCGCAGGGTGGGTTAAGGAGACGAGTGGAACGAAGCACAAGGTTCATAGAGCGAAATCGTTGTTGGTTTCAACAGATGGCGAAGGGAGTCATACATATTCCTATGTAACTCCAATTGATTTCATACCAAATTCGAACACGGCAGTCTTGAAACCAAAACTGGAGTTGCCGTTTTCATTTCTACTTTTTGTAGCAGTGGCGATTACAAATGAGAGATGGCGGTATTCATATGGAAGAAAGCCAAAGGGGAACAGATTGAAAAAGTTGATATTGGAAATCCCGATTGATAGAGAAGGCAATGTAGACGTTAATACATTTGAAGATATGGTAAAATCAATCCCAGAATATTCAATCATTGAATCTTATTTCAAGTCAAATGTTGGTTGAGAACCCCCCAACCACAAAAGACGGGTTGGGGGCTAAACATTTTTATTCGGCCTCTAACTCCAGCAACCTTTTTTTCAACCTAACTCCCCCAATAGTGGAAAAACCGCCGAGGCAGCCGTCAGCGCGGATTACACGGTGGCAAGGGATAATCAACGGCAGGGGATTTTTGGCCAAAGCGCCGGCGACAGCCCGGCTGCCAGAAGGACATTGGACCTTCTTTGCCAATTCGAGATAACTTACCGTTTGACCAAATGGGATTTTTCTGCAAGCCGTTAAGACCCGTTGGGTAAACGGGCTGAATTCATCCAGAACGATGGGAATATCGGCGAAGAAATCAACGCGGGCACCTCTAAAGTACGCGATTATCTGTTGCTGGAGGGGATTGAGAAGCCATTGGCTGTATCGAGCGGAGGGTAAGTTTTTTAGTAGTCTTGCTTTAATCTTTTCAGGATTTGGTCCGGGCAGATGGGTTCGGATAAGGCCGTCTTCGGTTGCAGCCAAGCCGAAGCAGCCCCATTCGGTGTTGAAAATCGTGTAATATACTGGTTGGGGTTTCTTAGCCATATTATGCGGGATATATTGCCAGATTTCGCGCGACAATTCAAATACGCCTCCGGCGTACAAGTTCATTGACGAAAGAGCAAAATTTTGCTAAAAGTATCCTTTTGGCAGTGAAGGAGTTCTAATGAGCAGAAAATTTGTACGGGCGGTGTTTCCTGGTTCGTTTGACCCGATTACCAATGGGCATCTTGATGTTGTTCGACGCAGCGTAAAATTTTTCGACGAGCTTATTATAGCGGTCGGACGAAGTCCCGTTAAAAATGCCCTCTTTACGCCTGAGGAGCGGGTGGAAATGATTGCTGAATTGGTGACGGATATGCCGGGCGTTTCAGTTGAGAGCTTTGACGGACTGACCGTTGAGTATGCAGCCAAAAAGAAGGCGGACGTTATCCTGCGGGGCTTGCGAAGTCTTACCGATATGCGCTATGAGTTCGAACTGGCTATGACCAATCGTTCTGTAACGGGCATTGAGACCGTCTTTATGATGACCAATGAACAGTACGGCTTTACAAGCTCGACTTTGATTCGCGAGGTCGCTTCATTAGGGGGCGATATTTCGAATCTGGTTCCCCAAAACGTTTACGACCGTTTGCAGCAGCGTTTTGGAAAACGTCACTTGTAGTTGGCGGACGGAGGCCGGTTACAGGAGGTCGGCGGCGAGATATGTTTACTGTCAGCGTACAGACACGTTTTCGGGCTTCGCATCAGCTAACTTTACCGGACGGCTCGAAGGAACGAGCGCACAGTCATAACTGGTTGGTTACCGCTGAGGTTTGTTGCAGCAGGCTCGACAGGAGGGGATTGGTTATGGACTTCAGCCGGCTCAAGGATATGGTCGATAATATCGTTAGCGAGCTCGGCGGCACCGCCTTACTGAAGAACAATTACTTTAAGCTGAATAGTCTTTCGGCTGAAAACGTTTCCAGATTTATATACCAAAGGCTGCGGAAGGAACTGCCGAGAGGCGTAAAACTGCGGACGGTCAGGGTAACGGAGGAACAGGGCTGCTGGGCCGGGTTCGGCAGATAGGCAGTTAGGTCTATAGTGGTTCTGTTAATTTGACGATTTATTAAGGGCGGAATTTTGGTATAATGCAATTTTGTGTGTGGTATCTGTTCCGTTTTGAAACATTAGATAAGCTGTGAAGTGAGCCCCGGGAGGGTCTGGGAATATGCGGTGTCAGGTTTGCAAAGACAGGGAGGCGACTATTCATCTGACGGAGATTACGGACGGAGTGCGGACGGAAATGCACATCTGTGAACAGTGCGCCATGGAGCAGGGTATAGCGGTCAAGAGCCATATACCTCTAAACGAGCTGCTGGGCGGACTGCTTGCTGCTGCGCCGTCCGGGGAGGATTTCTTTGGCCTTTCGGACAAGGAGACTTCGTGCGAGTATTGCGGCTTCACGCTGGAGCAATTCCGCAAAGAGGCTGTTTTGGGTTGTCCACATGATTACGAGGTTTTTGAGAAGTCACTTTTGCCGCTTATTGCCAAGGCCCACGACGGCAGGACTACTCATTGTGGGAAGGTTCCTTCGAGGGCCCCGAAGGATACGAGGAGGCAGGCAGAGCTCTTGAATCTGCGTCAGCAGCTCGATGCCGCCGTGAAGGCGGAAGATTACGAATCGGCGGCCAAATTGCGAGACAGGATTAATAAGCTGGAGTGAATCGCCGGATATGAAGCTGACTGAGATAAGTTCTGATGTAAGCGAATGGTTTGACGGCTCCGGGCCGCTGGCTGATATCGTTATATCGTCACGGATTCGCTTGGCGAGGAATCTGGCGGGGTACAAATTCCTCAGCCGTTGCTCCGTTGCGGAGAAGGCTGAAATACTGGAAAAATTAAAAGATGTCCTGATGTCGCTCGAGCTTGGCGATAAGGTCTCATACGTAAGTGTTGATAAGGCTCGGACGCTGGACAGGCATTTTTTGGTGGAGCGGCATCTTATAAGCCACCATCACGCCTTCGGCAAAGGCCCGCGGGGCGTTGTTATCGCCCAGCGGGAGTTTTTCACGGCCATGATTAACGAAGAGGACCATCTGCGGCTTCAGATTTTAAAGGGCGGCCTGCAGCTATCACAGTGCGCCAGCCACATAAACAAAATTGACGACATGATAGAACAGAAGCTTGAGTATGCCTTCAGCCCCCGTTTTGGATACCTGACGGCGTGTCCGACCAATCTGGGGACCGGCATAAGAGTTTCCGTAATGCTGCATCTGCCGGCATTGAAGATGACCGGCCAGATAGAAAAGTTTTTCAACGCAGCAAGAGCTATGAATCTGGCCGTGCGAGGGCTTTTTGGCGAAGGGACCGAGGCGACAGGTGATTTTTATCAGCTCTCCAACCAGACGGCGCTCGGTGTCTCGGAGCCGGAGGTTGTCTCCCGATTTGAAGGCGCCGTTATACCGGAGATTGTCGAATACGAAAAAGCGGCCAGAGATCAACTACTCTCGAAGGAGGCCGATGTGCTTGACGACAAGATATCGCGCGCAATGGCGCTATTGAAAAGCGCACATTTGATAAGTTCGCAGGAGGCTTTGCTTTTGCTGAGTCATTTGCGCCTGGGGGTTAATATGCGGGAGCATATGGGGGCATCAACGCCGGCGATAAAGAGTCTGCAGGCACTGGGCGAGGCTGGTGGAAGTCAGAGGCTTTCCATCGCCACGATAAATCGGCTTTTTATGCTGACTTTGCCGGCACATCTACAGTTAAATTACGGAAAGGCCCTTGACCCGACACACAGAGATGTACTCCGCGCTCAAATCATCCGTTCAGCACTGAATCAGGGTTCTTAATACTCCTCAGGGCAGGGGTCGGATTAGACGGAGGTTTGTCTTATCTGCCAAAATGGCACAATGAGTTGACAACCAAGCAGCGGTTCTATGCGCCGCCGTGGCGGCGAGGCTGTCAGCTGAGAGCGTAAGTGCCTTTATATTAGTAGCTTATGTGGGTTGGTCGCGGCAGGTGCTGTGGTTGGCACGCCTTTTGCACCTTTGAACTTTCGAATACTCTTATGTGTTGAATCAGACAAGAAACGAATGGTTCGACTTTGCTCACCATCCCGAGCGAAGTCGAGGGAAGGAATTTGATTATGGCTAAAATCATTGGAATAGATTTAGGAACAACACTTTCGGTGGTTGCCGTGATGGAAGGCAATGCACCGAAGGTATTAATTAACTCTTCGGGTTCTCGGCTGACGCCGTCGGTGGTGGGCTTTACCGACAAAGGCGAGCGGCTCGTCGGCCAAATCGCGAAGCATCAGCAGGTAACCAATCCTGAGAACACTGTATTTTCCATAAAGCGTTTTATGGGCCGACGTCACAGTGAGGTCTCCGCAGAAGAGAAGATTGTGCCGTACAAGATAACGGGCGGACCCGACGAGCTGGTCAAAGTCAGCATCCGAGGCAAGGAGTACACGCCGCCTGAAATTTCAGCGATGATTCTGCAGGATTTGAAGAAGACCGCAGAAGATTATCTCGGTGAAAAGGTTGAAAATGCCGTCATCACGGTTCCCGCATACTTTAACGATTCACAGCGTCAGGCTACCAAGGACGCCGGCAAGATAGCCGGCTTAAAGGTCGAGCGGATTATCAACGAGCCTACAGCGGCGGCGCTGGCTTACGGACTGGAGAAAAAAAGGAATGAGAAGGTCGCCATCTTCGATTTCGGCGGCGGAACATTCGATATATCAATTCTCGATATCGGCGATAATGTCTTCGAAGTCCTCAGCACAAATGGCGACACGCACCTGGGCGGCGATGACCTCGATGCAGTGCTGATAAATTACCTGGCGGATGAGTTCAAAAAAACTGAGGGCATCGACCTTCGCAAGGACCCGATGGCACATCAACGGCTCAAGGAGGCTGCCGAGAAGGCAAAATGTGAGCTAAGCACACAGGTGGAGGCTACCGTGAACCTCCCGTTTATCACAGCGGACGCTTCGGGCCCAAAACATATGCAGATTACCCTCACCCGCAGCAAGTTCGAATCTCTGGTTGAGCCGGTCTTTGACAGACTGAAAGGCCCGTGCTACAAGGCCCTCGAGGACGCCAAACTCACTCCGGATGGTATCGCCGAGGTATTGCTTGTCGGCGGGTCTACAAGGATTCCGAAGGTTCAGGAAATCGCCAAAGGCATCTTCAAAAAAGAGCCTAATAAGAGCCTTAACCCCGATGAGGTTGTGGCACTTGGTGCCGCTGTTCAGGGGGCGGTTTTGGCAGGTGATGCCGGCGTGAAGGATATTCTGCTTCTGGACGTAACGCCGCTTTCTTTGGGAGTTGAAACCTTAGGCGGAGTTATGACAAAACTGATTGAACGCAACACCACGATACCCACCAGCAAAAAAGAAATTTTCTCGACGGCGGCTGACAGCCAGACGACCGTTGATATTCACATCCTGCAGGGCGAGAGGGAATTTGCCAAAGATAATCGCACGCTGGGCAGATTTCAGTTGACCGATATTCCGCCTTCTCCGCGGGGCATCCCGCAGATTGAGGTGGCCTTTGACATCGACGCTAACGGCATCCTCAACGTCTCCGCGAAGGACCTCGGCACCGGCAAGCAGCAGTCCATCGAGATTAAGTCCAGCTCGGGGCTTAGTGAGCAGGAAGTCCAGAAGATGACTAAAGAGGCCCAGTCCCACGCCGAGGAAGATAAGAAAAAGCGAGAGGTGGTTGACCTGAAGAACCAGGCTGACCAGTTGATTTACTCGACTGAAAAGACGCTCAGGGAGCACGGCGAGAAGGTCTCAGCCGGTACCCGTGGCAAAATTGAAAACGCGGTCAACAACCTTAAGGAAGCCATCAAGGGCGATAGCGCCATCGCGATAAAAAAGGCCATTGAAAACCTCGGCGAGGCAGGTCAGGAGCTGGGCAAGGTTCTTTATGAGGAAGCCGCCAAGAAGCGTGCACCCTCGACTGGCCCGGCTGAGACCGGTCGGACGCCTCCGCCGGAGGGCGAGGTCAAAAGAAAAGGCGGCGACGACGTAATCGACGCCGAATTCGAGGCAGAGGATAAATAAGATTTGCGATTTGCGATTGCCGATTTTCGATTTTTAATTGCGGATTGCGGATTTTTTGGCCACAGAGATTTTTGCCACAGAGGACACAGAGTTTTTTAATAAATCCAGTATCAGCTTAAAGAAAGGATAGAGAAAATGAACAAAGAAGACCTTTTTGTAACCTATTTTTACGACACGAATAAAGAAAAACTTGCGGATTGCCCGGGTATTTTACCCATACCCCTATACAAAGGGATGAAAATGAGCATACATGGCTTTAATCGGGAGTACGAGGTTGTCGACTGGAATTTTCATAACGGGCACGAAGACGAAAAAGGCGGCTTGCGGATATTCTTAAAAGAAACTTCAACTATAGCCGCATATCTGGACTTCAAAATTTAAGAGGCGGGTCGTTGATATTGAGTGTGTCGCCCAATACTATAAAAATGCCTGTGAACGGTTACAGAAAAAGATGCGAAGGAGTGTCAGGGACAGAGAGAAATAGGTATAGTGCCCCTGCTTTTAGGAAAAAGTAACATATGAGGATGAGCAGTCTTCTAGCGACACAACGCATCCTTCTTATAAACTGGGTTATAGTGCCTGCGCTAGGCATTTGGATTTGGATTGAGAGCGGATTTTTCAGTGCCGCATCGTTCATTGTACTCTGGTTGATTTCTGATAAGGTTTGGGACTGGCTGACTGGACTTATGATTAGTGGGGCTGGTCGAATTGGAGCGAATGAACATGAGGCATCTCAGGTGGAAATTTCCGGTGAGGTGCCAGAACGTATGGCTTTTATGATGATTGTTGACCTTCTTGGAACTTTCATACTCCCTTGGGTTGTTGCAGGATTTTTTCTGGGTTGGTTTGGGACATAAAACCTGTTTCCAAACGCTTCCACAAAACAATGTTACACTAATGCCATCCATAAATGGCTGGGGACAGTACTCATAATACTGGGGCTGTTTTAAAATAAAGTCGCTTGTTCGATATGATCGATAAACTCAAAAACATTTCTGAAACAGAATTGGATTTGCCTATTTGGCGATATCTGACCTTTTTGAAGTTCATATCGCTGGTGACATATCGAGCATTGTGGTTTGCCAAGTTAAATATCCTTCAAGACAAATATGAAGGGACATTGCCCATTGCAACCGAAATGCAAATGCGCGAATATAACGAGCGAGCAAAAAAAGCGTTCAATACACCTGAGTTTCATCGACAAATCGATAATTGGCCCAAAGATATAATTTCTGCAGGTCGAGAGCTTACCGTTGTTAATTGCTGGTATTTCGGCGAGAACGAATCGAAGGATATGTGGGACATACATGTTAAATCCAACGAAGGAGTTGCCATTTGCTCATCTATAAGAATGCTCCAAAATTCAGTAAATGCATATCCTGAGTTTAGTATGATAGGCCGAGTGAAATATGTCGACTTCGATAAACACGTTATGAATATGTATGAGGCCCATCAAGCCGATGAGATAGCGTTATTAAAGAAAAACGAAGAACAGTATAAATTTGAGAGTGAAATCCGCATTGTTAGTATGAGCACAAAAACCCCATGGTGCTTGAATATGGATGGAAGCCCTCTGACGGAGGAACAATACACCGGTAAAAACATGAACAACTTCGAAAACAAAGGTTTATATATCACCGCAAACTTATCTTCTCTCATTCAGTTTATCGTGTTGGCCCCGGGTGCAACAGACTGGTTTGAATTACTGGTTAAGCGTGTTCTTAAGCTTTTCAAATTGGAGTGCCCCGTCATAAGATCACAGTTTAAACAGGTTTAACCCATCACCCATAGTGGTAATCTTTAACTCCGTCGGCTGAACTGATATCTTCAAGGGAGCAAGCGGCGTTTTGTACCCTTTTGCGGCTAATTAAAAAACAGTGTTAATCAGTGTCTAAAAACTCTGTGTCCTCCGTGGATCAAAAAAATACTTATGTCCTCTGTGGCTAAATAAAAACAATGTCCTCCGTGGCATTATTTGCCAATACAGAAGCGGGAGAATATCTGCTCTAATATCTGTTCGTCAATATGTTGCTGTTGGATGTTGGAGGCGGCCTGGTAAGCTGACCGCAGAAGCATCGCGGCGACCTCATCGTTGCCGGCTTTTATTTCTTCGATAGATTCGCTGATATTTTTGACTGCCTCAGCAACGGCCTGCCTGTGACGGGCGGTAAGGGCAATCAAACTCGTCCCCCCGCCTTCGCGTAGCCCGCTTCCAGCCTTCGCAGCCGAAGCTGCTTCGGCGGAGTAGGCACGGCGGGCGAAAGAAGGTCGTCCCTCGCTGCTCGTCCCTCGCATATCGCTTCCGAGTGCCAGTTCAATTATTTTTCCGTCGATTGCCTCCCGCAGGCGTTCCATTCCTGCTCTGGTTTTTGCCGAGGTCGGCAAAAAATCAGCGGCGAACAGTTTATTCAGCTCCGCAAGGTGTTCAACGAGCGCATCTTTCGAGAGCAAATCCGATTTTGTTGCGACTGGTATAATTCGTGTCACCTGACCTGTATCTTGTGGGTCATCCTTTATGAGTTTGCGTATCGCGATGTCTTCAGAGAAGTCTGTTTTCGAAATGTCGACGCAGAAAACGACCGCCGAGGCTTTTTCAAGTGCCTCAACCGCCGCCTGATGCGCCAGTTTGTCGAGGATATTATCCGGCCCTTCGAGCAGCCCGGCACAATCGAATATTACGCACCTGCAATTGGTCAGGACAAGTATGTCTGTCAGGATGTCTCTGGTGGTTTTGCGCCGGCCCGAGTCGCCGACGCTCCAAGTGACTCCGCCGGAGCGGCTATGTCGCTCACGCGAAGGCGGAAGCTCTGGCGACGGAGCGACGATGCTCCTCGGCTTGGCGAGCAGCTTGTTGAGCAGGCTGCTTTTGCCGGCGCCGGGTGAGCCTGCTATGCCGACAGCCGGCAAATCAACTACTGATTCGTAGTGGATACTGTCAGCCAACAAGCGTTCGAGCATCTGTCTTATGTGTTCGAGTTTTTCGACGGCCTGGTCGCGAGTTATGAATTCGATGTCTTCGGTGCTGAAGTCCAGGCCTGCCTCGATTAGGCTGAGGCAGTCCATTATCGCCGTGAGGATTTCTTCTGTGGTCTGGGCTAATCGGCCGGCCAAGAGTTTCTCAGCGGCAGCCAACTGGAAGCGGTTCGAACAGGTGATTATCTCGTTTACAGCCTCAGCCTGCGCCAGGTCAATTTTGCCGTTTAGGTAGGCCCTTGCAGTGAATTCTCCCGGCCCTGCGTTTTGCAGCGGTGTTCTGTTACGGGAAAACAGGGTTTCCATCAGGCCTTCAACAACCGCCTGGCTGGCATCGATGTGGATTTCAGCGGTGTCTTCGCCGGTGTAAGAGCGTGGTGCCAAAAAGAGATAGAGCTTTGCGTCAATGCCCAGTTCGGAGTCAATGGTGATGCTGCCGGTTCGAATACAGGCCTTGTCCGGTGCGACCGAGGGGTTGAAAACCTCCTGTACAATACCGATGGTGTTCGGGCCTGTTATCCGGATGATTGACCTTGCACCGAAGCTCGGCGAGCTGACAGCCACAATGGTTTCGTTAAGGTTGTACATTGGTGGTTGGTAACTGGTTATTGGTAATTGGTTAAATGCTAATTACCATTCACCATTTACCAATTACATCTTATAGAACGGCTTTGGCTTTTTCTTTTTTGTTTTGCCGCCGGTCTTGCTTGTTGTGGCGACCAGCCCTTTTTCCTCAGTCTGTTCTTTTTCGCGGATGTGCTTTTTGATAACGTATTGCTCGATGACGCCGGCGAACGTGCTGGCCATAATGTAAAGGTTGACTCCCGATGGTGCCTTATAAAGCATCAGCGGGAAAAGCAGCGGCATCATAATCATCATCATTTTCTGCTGTTGAGCGACCTGGGGATTTGCTGCCGCCTGCTGAGGCGTAAGTTTCTGCTGCAGGTAAAACGCCACACCCATCAGAATGGGCAGAAGGCTTAGCGAATTAACCTTCCAGCTTAGCAGCGGAACCGTTACCATCGAGAATCGAAACACCGCGTCCGGCGCTGACAGGTCGGTAATCCAGAAAGGCAAAAATGCCGCGCCGCGCAGGTCAATGCTCGTATACACCGCGCTCCACAGGGCAATCCAGATGGGCATTTGCACCAGCATCGGCAGCATACCCATAACAGGCGAGGCACCGTGCTCTCTGTAAAGGGTTATCAACTGTTTGTTCATCTCGGTTTTGTTGTTGGCGTATTTTTTCTTTACTTCTTCAGCCATTGGAGCGAGCTTGCTCATCCTGCTCATCGAAACCTGGCTCTTTTTGGTGATTGGATGCATAACGAGCCGCATCAGGAACACCAGTATGATAATAACCACGCCGTAATTACCGATGAAGCCGTGCATCCATTTCATTATTGCCAATATCCCAAATGCCAGAGGGCTTATGATGCTTGCCGGGCAGCAGCAGGCTAAGAAATCTATCGTCTGGACAAAGCCGAGTTTTCGGTACAGCTCGTTTTTGTCGAAGAGACTTTTGTCCTTTGGTCCCAGGTAAAGCTGGAATTTGTACGTTATTGTGCTGTCGGCTTGGCCGGCGGGTGCGAGTTTTATAGTCGCGGTCGTTAGACTCACACCGACCGTTTCATCTCCGCTGTCAGCATGTTTATCTACATCCGGGTTATAGAACGACCCTTCTTTCTCTATTACCCAGTCACAGTAGTCTTTGCCCTGTTGCGGCACGGGCACAAGTATGGCGGCGAAGTATTTATTAACCGCGGCGACCCAGAGAAAGCCGGCGCCGGGCCTTGTTAGTTCTACAGTATCGATACCGCCTTCGTTATAGAGTTTTTTGGCATTGAGTTTTAATGATGTGCTGCTGATTTGCCCTTTGGGGTCTCTGAAGGTGGCCACAGCCCTTCTCATATCCCGGCTGATGTCTTCTCTGCCCAGCCCACCCGGCCCGGCTAAACGAAAATGCAGTTTTTGTTCACTGTCGGAGAGATTCTCGATGGCTAAGTTGCAGTCGAGCATATAGCCGCCGACTGTTACCCTGTAGGTTTTGACGAGTTTACAAACCTGCTTGTTGGTGCCTTGAACTTTAATGACGGCTTCGAACCGGGCGGTTTGCGAACCATCTTCTGCCTTTTCAGCATCGAGCAATTGCCAGTGCAATTTGTCCAGGGGCAGTTGCGACTGCTGCTGCGGAAATACCAGTTGGCTGTTGGCCATCGACAGGATTTGTCTGCCGTCAGGAAGATTGATTGGTGAAAGGATTACTAACGGCTTGGGGTTTTTGTAGTCGCGGTTGTCGAATTCGCTGAGAGTCGCTTTTGCGATGGCAGCGCCTTTGGTGGTTAATTCGAGTTGGTACTTAAAGCCGCTGTTGGGGTCGATTGAGCCCAGAGTGATGGTCTTTGGCTCAGCGTGGTCGGCACTTAATGTGGGTACATCCGGCGTCTGCAGTTGTGCACCGTCAGCAGGAGGAGTTTCTGCAACCGATTGTTGTTTGCTCGAAGCCGTTTGTGCCAGCAGGATGCAGGGCTTTCGACCGGCAGAAACGCCTTTTTGGAAAAGGCCGGTTTCTATGATGAGTCCCCCGCAGAGAACGACAAAACCTGCTGCGGTCAGAATCAAAATGCTTTTCATATTCCCGTATCTCATACTTGGCTCGGCTTCTCAATACTCAATCACGTGAGTCGAGATAATCAGTTGTTTTATCTACCTTCTTTGAGTCGTTCGGCCTGGAAGCTGTCTAATTGTTCGGTGGCCATTATCTTTTTGGCGGTTGTTTCGAAATCGTATGGAAGCCGAACGAAGTTTACCTCGTTTCCATCTACGTATGCGTAGCTCGCACGGTTGTCTTTGTCTCTTGGTTGTCCTACTGAGCCGATATTGATGATTGCCTTTTCGTTCTCGACAATCGGATAGACGTCGTTGAGCTCATCGGGCAGATAAAAGTCAGGCTCATCGAGAAACACGCCCGGCAGGTGTGTGTGGCCGATGAAGCATATATGTCGCACTTGCTCAAACAGCACGCGAACCTTTATAGGATTGGTATAAACGTCGTCGGGGAATATGTATTCGTTAATCGGCCTTCTGGGTGAGGCGTGTACGAAGTCTATTATCGCCGCAGTTGCGTCCAGTTTGGTTCTGAGTGTTTGTCGCATCGGCAGCTTGCCTAAGAATCGCCACCATTTGTCCCGGCATTCCTTGCGCTGCTCAGTCTCGAGGGCCTCACGAGTCCAGAAGCTCGCCTGCTCGGCGCCGTAGTTGAAGTTGGTCGGCTCGTAGAGGGTTGCGTAATCATGGTTGCCCATTACGCACCATTTGGTCTTTTCTATGACCAGGTCAAGACATTCTTTTGGATTCGGGCCGTAGCCGATAACGTCGCCGAGACAATAGATTGTCTTTATTCCTCGTTTTTCGATATCAGCCAAGACCGCTGTCAGCGCCTCTAAGTTCGAATGTATATCACCTATAACCGCAAACATACGTCACTCCAGCATATGCAAACTCAATACCCGCGCGGAAAACACCTACATATCAAAAATGTCCCCAAAATGCCAGAACATTTGTCGATTTTTGAAGAAGCCGATTGCTCGCCGATTTCTCAGGCAAAGGCTGGAGTTTATTATGTTGGTGTGTCCTTGCGCTATTTATTTGATTTGGTTATTCCGACCGTTATAATATGGACTTGGACATCCCTTACGGGACTGTGGTTCGGTCAGAGATACATACAAAGTTCGGTGCGCGAAAAATGATGGATATGGTTCTTCTTGAAACTCATGGGTTGGTAAAGAGGTATTCCGGCCGGGCCGTTGTCAATGAAGTACGCGTTACAATTGCTCGGCGCAGCATAGTCGGCCTTCTTGGCCGAAACGGCGCCGGTAAGACCACGACCTTCAGAATGATTATGGGAATGATAACCCCTGACAGCGGAGAGGTCCTTTTTCAGGGCGAGGATATTACGAAGCTGCCGATGTACAAACGGGCCCGGCTTGGAATCGGCTACCTCTCGCAGGAGCCCAGCATCTTTCAGAGGCTCACTGTCAGGGAAAACCTCTATGCGATTCTGGAGATAATGGCTATTACCACCGCGGAGCGCAACCGCAGGGCAGAAAAGCTCATCGAGCGGTTTGGGCTTGTCGAGGTCGCCGACAGCCAGGGCAGATTTCTTTCGGGCGGTGAGCGAAGGAAACTTGAGATTGCCCGCGCAATGGTAACTGAGCCTTCCTTGATTCTGCTGGATGAGCCGTTCAGCGGCGTTGACCCCATCGCCGTTGAGGACCTCCAGCACGATATCCGTCGGCTTGTGACTTCGGGCGTCAGCATCCTCGTTACCGACCATAATGTCGAAAGGACTCTCGAAGTGGTCGACAAGGCATACATTATTGACCACGGCAGGGTAATCGGCGAGGGTTCACCTGCGGAGGTCATACGCAACGAGATAGTCAGGAAATCTTACCTCGGCAGTACCTTCGACGGCGATGAATTCGACGAGAAATAGCGGACAGCATTTAGTCTGCAGACATCATTCCTGCACGGGCAGGAATTTGCAATACATCATATGTGTGAGTGGTGAGGGATGGTAGATATTGAGAAGTGTCGAATCACGCATTACCCGGCGGCAGTCTTGGCTGAGGCCGCCAAGCCGGTTGAGAAAATTGACGATAGTATCCGTCGGCTGACAGAGAAGATGACGCAGATTATGCTCGAACAGAAAGGCGTCGGCCTGGCAGCTCCGCAGGCAGGTGTCTCGCTTCGGGTTTTTATCATATCCATCGACGGCACTAAAGAGAAGGTAAAGGTTTACATAAATCCGACTGTTACGCCGGCTGGCGCGTCAATTTTAAGCGAGGAGGGCTGCTTGTCGGTGCCGGGCGTCCGTACCAGGATTCGCAGGTACCAAAAGTGCACCGTTACCGCCACCGACCTTGCCGGCAACGAGTTTACCGAGCAGGCTGAGGGGCTTTATGCAAGGGCACTGCAGCACGAGTACGACCACATACAGGGTATAACTATTGTCAACCGGATGGGCCAGGTGGCTAAGATAGCGCACCGAAAACAGCTTAAAAAACTTAAAGAGGAACACAGGGGATAATAATTTCCGATTTACGACTAAGGTTTACCCGCCTGTGGCGGGTTTAAGAACCGTAAATCGAAAATCGCAAATCGAAGATGAAAATAGTTTATCTCGGCAGTGGTGAATTCGGTATTGAATGCTTGAACGCATTGGCCAAGTCAAGCCACAGCCTTGTATTTATTGTAACGCAGCCTCCGGCCCAAGCCGGCAGAGGCAGAAAAGAAAAGTCTACCCCTGTCGCCTGCTGGGCGGCGGAAAATTCGATTGCGTTTGCGCAGACCGACAACGTCAATTCCGCCGAGATGGTAAAAAAAATTAACACCTGTCAGCCGGACCTGCTTGTTGTAATTGCATTTGGCCAGAAAATCGGTAATGAGCTGATAAATCTGCCGCCTAAAGGAGCTATAAATGTGCACGCCTCTTTGCTTCCGGGGTATCGTGGAGCTGCTCCTATAAACTGGGTGATAATTAACGGCGAGAAGGAGACCGGCATCTCGATAATCAAGATTACAGAAAAAATGGATGCCGGCGATATTCTTGCGCAGCAGGGATGTGAAATCAGCCCTGATGAAACAGCCGGGCATCTGCACGACAGGTTAGCCCTGATGGCGGCACCGCTGCTGCTAAAAACCATAGACAGGATTGAGAGAGGCTCAGTTGTTTACACTAAGCAGGACCATTCAAAAGCAACTTTAGCGCCGAAATTGAAGAAGTCGGACGCTTTTCTGGACTTCGGTGAGCCGGCTGAGCTTCTGCGAAGAAAGATACTCGGCTTTTGGCCTTGGCCGGGGGCTTCTGCAGTTTATGTTTCGCAGAAGAGTAAAAAGTCTCAGCAGGTAATGATAGCGGGGGCCGAGGTGGTACAGTGCTCGAATCCGGCTGGTCTGGCTGCCGGCACGCTCGATGAAGACCTCAATATCCTCTGTGGCCGTGATGCCCTTAAAATTACCAGGATTAAACCAGCCGGCAGTTCGCTTATGGACTTCAGGGACTTTGTCAATGGTCGAGAAACCAAGCCGGGCGATATGTTTGTAAAGATAGAAAAGTGAGAATGGCTAATCAGGGGTCAAAAAGCGCCCGAGCTGTAGCAATCACCGTCTTAAACAGATTCAATCCGAAACGCGATTACGCCAGCCAAATCCTGAATCAGCTCCTGCCGCAAACCCACCAGAGACAAAGAGCCACAGACCTTGTCTTTGGCACCATAAGAAACTCTAAAGCCATCGATATGGTGGTAGCCAAATTAGCGGATTGTCCTGTTGAGCGGATACCGGCTAAGGTGCTAAATGTCATTCGCGTCGGTGTTTATGAGCTTATTTATTCACCGGCGACCGCAGAGTACGCAATCGTCAATGACGCTGTCGAAAACGCTAAAGCAGTTGCCGGAGGGAAAGAGGCTGGTTTTGTCAATGCTGTGCTTCGACAAATCACGAGGTGCATAAAGGGTCGGCAGATACCGCTTTCACAGGCACAGGCCAAAGCGGTGCTTCCGCAAACGCCCTTGACCGGCTGTGAATTCGATATCGATATCCTGCCGGAGCCTCAGGAGTCGCCGGCCGATTATTTCAGCGCTGCTTTTTCACTTCCTAAGTGGCTGGTTTCTGATTGGCTCAGTGTATTCGAGACGGAAAAAACTCGGCAGATTTGCTTTGCGGCCAATCGCAGGCCCAGTGTCTATATTAGGCCGAATAGCCTGAGAACAACGGTGCAGGATTTAGCCGAGAAGCTCCGGCAGGCAAATGTTGAGTTTGAGATATTACCCGATGAGTCGATGCTGAGAATCAGGGCCCCTGAAGCGGTAACGGAGCTTATTGGTTTTGCTGAGGGGCTTTTTACTGTTCAGGATAGAACCGCCTCGCGGCCGGGTTTTGCTTTGGCGCCAAAGGCTGGCGAGACAATCCTTGACCTTTGTGCTGCGCCGGGGACGAAAACAACACAATTGGCTGAACTTACCGGCGATAAAGCAAGGATTATCGCAACTGATACTGATAACATCCGTCTGGAAAAGGTCAGGGAAAACACGGCCCGGCTTGGCATAAATAGTGTCAGAATCGTTGCGTATGAGAATGTAGAAGAAATCGCAGCCGAGATTGGATTGTTTGACGCTGTTTTGCTGGATGTGCCCTGTTCAAATACCGGTGTACTGGCAAGACGGCCTGAAGCGCGGTTCAGAATCACGCCGAAAGCAATAACCGAGCTGACAAAAATACAGGCTGAACTGCTCAGGGCCGCTGCAAAATTGATAAAGCCCGAGGGCAGGATATGTTACAGCACCTGTAGTATACAACCTTCGGAAAACAACCAGCTTATAGCAGATTTCACAGGGCAGAATCCAGAGTTTGAATGTAGGTACGAAGAGACGACACTTCCATCGGCGGAAAATTTTGATTGTGACGGTGGCTACGTCGCAATTGTCGGTCGTAATAAGTGATGCGCACATCGCATAACGCATATTTTCTTGTGGCGGACAGCACACAATACCGCTTAATTTGAAACTTCAATCAACAGCTTTTCCACAATGCGGACTTACGATGTGCAGAAGTTGTTGAAATAAAAATTTTTTTCTCTGCAAAGTCAATGCTGACAGCAGCCTCTCTCAAGTGGAAAAGAAATTCTCAAAAACGCTGTTGACTTGTCCTGTCATCGTTCAATAATAGCGCAAGCGAATTTGATTTCGCAGCGAAAAAAAATTAAGAGGACCATTGATACAGTGGAGAGTATCATGCAGGGTGCAGTCACGGATGAACGCTGTCGCACAACGGATTCTCAGCTCGACGCTATTAACGAAGCTCTTGCCGAGAAGGTGGGGCCGCAAAAGTATCGAATATGGTTTAGAAATTCGACAAGACTGTCATTGACTGACGGCTATCTGAAGGTTGGTGTTCCGAATCTTTTCATAGCCAGCTGGATTGAGAATCATTTTCTGACTCAAATCAGCGATGCGGTTCGGACGGTTACCGGCTCCGGCTGTCAGGTTACTTTTGCCATTGACCCGGAGCTTGCCGGTCAACAGAGGCGAACGCAACTGGACTGTCAGGTGCAGATGGTGACAGGGGTGCAGGGCCGAGCCGCCGGACGTGACACTGGAGTGCAGCAGCCTGTTTCACAGAAGAAACTTAAGTTTACTTTTGACAATTTTGTTGTCGGGGCATCGAATGAGCTGGCCTGCAGCGCCGCAAAGGCCGTGGCCCGCGAGCAGCGAAGCCCTTTTAATCCGCTGTTTATCCACGGAGGGTATGGGGTTGGAAAGACTCATCTGCTGCAAGGGATTTGCAATCAGGTGGGCAGGGACCGACCCGGAACTAATTGGCTGTATCTCTCAGCGGAGGATTTCGTCAATCAGTTCGTGCTGGCCTTGAAGACTAAAAAGCTGGAGGCTTTTCGACGCAGGATGAGACAAACGGATTTGTTGGTCATCGATGACGTCCACTTCTTGGCCAGCAAACCTTCTACTCAGGAGGAATTCCTTCACACCTTCAATACAATTGACCTGGCCGGTAAACAGGTTGTACTGGCCTGCAATGCCCATCCGAAATTGATTGGGCAGCTTTCTGAAAAGCTCGTCAACAGGTTCGTTTCGGGAATGGTCGTCAAGATTGAAACGCCTGATTTCCATACCCGCTGTCAAATCTGCAGACAATATGCGGCGACAATGCGAAAACACATACCCGAAGGTGTTGTCAGGTACATCGCCGAAAATCTGCGGGCGAATGTCCGTGAGCTTGAAGGTGCCCTGCTGAAGCTGATTGCGTATTCTTCACTGCAGAATCAGAAAGTTTCGATTCACGTGGCCAAGCAGATTCTCGCTGAGCATATCGAAAGATGTGACCCTATAGTCCACATATCTGATATTGAGTCGGCGGTCGCCACGTTTTTCGGGATAACCCCAGCCGATATACACTCCTCCAAGAAGGACAGGACCATCTCGCTGGCCAGGCATTTTAGCATGTATCTGGTCAGGACACACACCAAGATGTCCTCGTCCGAGATAGGCAGACTTTTGGGCAATAAGAATCACGCTACGGTGCTGCTGGCCTGCAAAAAGATTGAGGAGCAAGTCAAGCAAAATGCCGATTTACACTGGCTTGGCCCCGCAGGAAGCAAAACTTCCAAGGCCAGGACGGTTCTTGCCCGTCTTGAAGAGGGCATCTCCGGATGAGCAGGTAAAAGGAAAGCGGCAGCAAGGTTTCGCCCTTTTGCTGCCGCTTTATCCTTTCAGGAGGAGGTCATGGGCGACATTTTTTATTTCTTTAGGAGGAGCTGATTTTTTCTATTTATCTCTACGCTGTTGCCGGTGTATGGTTCGTAGAAAATCAAAAAAAAAGTTAGAGGGTTGATATGGAATACTCAGTGGGTACAACCGGCAGGATAATCGCGGCACGGCTGTTTGAGGGCGAGGATATCTACGAATCGCTCGAGGAAATTGCCCGAGTTGAGGACATCAGTTCAGCGGCGGTTTTGATTACGGGAGGCCTTCGCAAAGCCAGTGTGGTCGTCGGTCCGAAGCAGCAGGAGCCTAAAATCGTGGGTGATTTCAGGGATTTTGTCGGCCCGGGCGAGGTCTTGGGTGTCGGAACTATCTACCGCGACGAAAAAGGGCCGAAGCTGCACATTCACGCGGCAATCGGAAAGGGCGAGCAGGTAATGGTCGGCTGTCCTCGCGGCGGGGCCAGGACCTTCCTTGTTATGGAAGTCACTATAATTGAAGTCAAAGGCATTAAGGCTGCCCGTAAATTCGACGAGACAAAGGGGCTGAACCTGCTGCGATTAGGGTAAAAGGTCGGCGTTGTCGGCCTCTTTTTTAAGGGGGCTGAAAGATACGAACGAAATCAGGATTAAAGAAGCGCCGGCGAAAAAAAGAGCTGTTCGTCGTGCGGGCCGGCTGCAGCGCCCGAGCCACTTGGGAGTCGTTGGCTGTGTGCCCTGTCGGGCCAGATCTTCGCAGAGGACATCCTGTGCCGCTGCTAATTGCTCGGCTGTTGCCTTTGGATAAATCGCGTTGGTATCTGCAGGCTTGCTGCCTACGATGGCAGGTGCAATGCTCTTTACGACGCCGGCATCAGTTTTGAGTCGCTGCAGAAGGGCGTCGTAATCGTTGTTTAGGGACTCTAAACGCTGAAGGTTTCTTTTGGCTGCCTCCAATAGCTGCCGGTTGTGGTAGTATTGAAGTAAATCATCGACGAGTATCGACGCACCCAGTGCCGCCGCTCCGACACTGAGAAAGATAGCAAATAGAAGCGTCCGGATGATGTTTTGCTTTAGCATGGCCCCAGGCCTTTGTCGGCGTTTATCCGCCTCTGGCGGATTTACCTGAACATAAATCCGGCGTACCGCGCAGCAGAGCCAAGGTCTTCGCTTATCCGCAGCAGCTGGTTATACTTGCAGATTCTGTCCGTTCTGCACGGTGCACCCGTTTTTATCTGGCCGACGCCGGTGGCAACGGCCAAATCCGCAATCGTGCTGTCTTCGGTTTCGCCGCTGCGGTGACTTATGACCGCCGTCCAGCCGGCCCGCTTGGCCATATTGATTGCCTCAAATGTCTCGGTCAGTGTCCCTATCTGATTGAGCTTTATCAGTATCGAATTGGCACAGCCCAGTTTAATACCTTTGGCCAAGCGCTCGGTGTTGGTCACGAACAGGTCATCGCCGACTAATTGAATTTTGTCGCCGATTTTTTTGTTCAGTTTCCCCCAGCCGGCCCAGTCGTCCTCAGCCAGGCCGTCTTCAATCGAAATGATGGGATATTTGTCCACCCACTTGGCCCAGTGCGCAATCATAGCGTCGCAGGAAATTTTGTTCTTGGGGGCGGATTTGAAGAATTTGTAGGACTTCGTCTTGCTGTCGAACATTTCGGTCGCAGCCGGGTCCAGCGCGATTGCTATATCTTTACCGGCCTTGTAGCCGGCCTTTTTTATGGCGTCCATAATGACCGTAAGTGCCTCTTCGTTGTTCTTTAGCATAGGGGCAAAACCACCCTCATCCCCGACCGCGGTAGCGTAGCCTTTCTCGGCCAGCACCTTTTTTAGTGTGTGGTAAACCTCGGTTCCCATCCGCAGCGCGTTTGGAAAATCCTCGGCACCGATAGGCATAATCATAAATTCCTGGAAGTCGACGTTGTTGTCGGAGTGTTTTCCGCCGTTCAGAATGTTCATCATCGGCACCGGCAGGATATTGGCGTTGCAGCCGCCTAAGTAGCGGTGCAGTGGCAGACCCGCTGACTCTGCCGCCGCCTTTGCCGCCGCTAATGAGATACCTAATATCGCGTTTGCACCTAATTTGCCTTTGTTAGCTGTGCCGTCTAATTTTATCATAAACCGGTCAAGTTCTTCCTGCCTCGTGGCGTCCATACCGAGGATTTTCGGCGCGATTATTTCGTTTACGTTTTTTACGGCCCCGGCCACGCCCTTGCCTAAGTAGCGTTTGGCTTTTGTGTCGCGCAGCTCTATCGCTTCGTAAGCACCGGTGCTCGCTCCGGAAGGCACCGCAGCCTGGCCGAAAGAGCCGTCTTCAAGCAGCACATCCACCTCAACGGTCGGATTGCCACGCGAATCGAGTATCTCCCGTGCCCTTACATCGATAATCGTACTGAACATCGTAAATTTCCTTTCACTGAGCGTGAGAAGTTGCACATTCTTTTGATGAGAGAATACCGACTTATTTCGGCATCGTCAAGAGTTGCATTTTTGGTTTGTTTTTTGTTGTTTTGACAGAATTTCTGAAAAAATCACCAACCTTATGGTAATTCTGTACGTATATAAAAGCGGAGAATGGAATCTCGGCATGCTTCGCCGAGGTGGTTTTTAAATGGCTTGGTCTCACACTCCTCTTCTTTGCCGACCCTTTTGGGTCGGCTTTTTTTATGCCCGCGGATAGCCACACGCCGGACCGATTTTCTGTTGACCATCGGGGTAATGTTTGGTTAGACTTCGAACACATTCTTTTCGGTTATCGGATGGCGAATAGACAATCACATTCCCCTGATATTGAGAAGTGGCTCAAATTGGCCGGTGCTGACAACGTCGGCCCGGTTACTTTTGCGAGGCTCATAAAGTATTTTGGTTCGGTGGATAAGGCCCTCGGTGCTTCGGTCAGCGAATTGACTCAGATAGAAGGCATCGGCTCCAAAACAGCTCAGTCGATTGCCGCTTCGCGTAACAAATTCGACGTTGCCGCTGAACTGGAACTGGCGGAAAAGCTCAGCGTCTGGATAATCAATCTTGATGATGAGCGTTACCCGCCTGTGCTCAGGCGGATTTACGACCCGCCGCCGGTCCTTTATATAAAAGGAACGCTCACCCGACAGGATAACCTCGCTGTTGCAATTGTCGGCTCTCGCCAGTGCAGCCTGTATGGTCAGCAGCAGTCTTCCCGATTTGCTTACCTGCTCAGCTCCGCGGGTTTTACGATTGTCTCAGGCCTGGCTCGCGGCATAGATTCCGCCGCGCATCAGGGCGCACTCGCGGCGGCCGGCCGAACAATTGCCGTGCAGGGTTGCGGCTTGGCAAACGTCTTTCCGCCGGAGAACAAAAAGCTTTTTGAGCTTATAACCGCATCTGGCGCGTGTGTCAGCGAATTGCCGCTGCAGTATGAGCCTCTGGCGGAAAACTTTCCGCCTCGCAACAGAATCATAGCCGGCCTTGCGCTTGGGACAATCGTCGTCGAGGCTGGCTTCAATTCAGGCGCGCTGATTACCGCTCAGGCGGCGCTTGATGAAGGCCGCGAGGTAATGGCGGTCCCGGGCAAAATCGATTCACCGCTCAGCAGGGGCGCACATCAGCTATTAAAACAGGGTGCAAAGCTGGTCGAATCGGTAGATGATGTAACCGAAGCGATGGGTCAAATCGTTGAGCGGCTGAAAGACCACGTTAGCAAAGCGGTAGATGAAGCGCAGGAAAGAATCGATAGACCCTTGTTTGACGTCAGTAACTTGAAGCTGTCTCCCGACGAAAAAGCAACCTATGGCTGTCTCGATAAAGAGCCTAAGCACATAGAGCAGATAATTGAGGACGCCGCTCTGCCGCCGGGCAGCATACACTCAGCCCTCGTATCGCTGTGCCTTAAGGGATTGACTTCGCAGCTTCCCGGCAGCTTCTTTGTGCGGAAACAGTGTGTTTTCGGCGATTCTTTTTCCTGAACCCGTCCCACCGCGGAATACTTATCTACCCGCAGCATCTGTTGCCTCGCATCGGGTATCAGGCACCTGTTTTCTGCTTCTGCAAAAAGCGCATAAAAAAGCTGGGGGCTAAATCACCTCCAGCTTTTGTGAGACAGCTTTCAACTACGAAACATATTGCACAGTTATAAAAATAACTGCCTCACCGAAACCAAAACAGTATAAGAAGAAAAGTACTGTTATCTACATTATTCATTATATAGTCTGGGGCTGATTTTGCAAGCATTTTTTTCAAATTTTTCGTTTTTTTGTGGGTTTTTTGTGATTTGGCTTTTTATCAGGCTAATCGGTTTTTTTCAGCGTTTTTTCGATTCTTGAGTGCCAAAAAGCCCTTAAAATCCCTTGCGGTAGTGCCAAAATGAGCTTAAAATGCTTTTTGAGTCTAAAAAACAAGGGGAAGCTATGTTAGCCAGATTGCACAGCGTTACGCTCGAGGGAATTGAGGGGATTATCTGCGAGGTGGAGGTCGATGTCGCCAGGGGCGGCTTTGAAAAGACCCTTATCGTGGGTCTGCCGGACGCCGCAGTAAAGGAAAGCACCGAACGGGTCAAAAGTGCCATTACCAATTCCGGCTACAAATATCCCAGGACACAATCGCTTGTGAACCTGGCGCCGGCGGATGTGAAAAAGGTAGGCCCTGCTTTCGATTTACCTATCGCCTTGGGAATGCTTATCGGCCATGGCATCCTGAGCAGTCCGCTGCCCAGGGACTTCATTATCATTGGCGAGCTGGCACTTGACGGCAGGGTTCGGCCGGTTAATGGCGTGCTCAGTATGGCGATGACGGCTGCGGCAAATGGTTTTACCCGAATGATTGTTCCTCTGGAAAACGCCAGAGAAGCGGCGGCCGTCGCCGATATGGAGGTATATGGCGTCGGCTCACTGGCGCAGGTGGTTGGTTTTCTGTCTGGACAACTGCCGCTGGAGACAACGACGGTTGATATCGATGAACTTTTCAGGACCGCCTCGAGCTATGAAGTTGACTTTGCAGATGTTAAAGGTCAGGAAAGCGTCAAGCGAGCGCTCACGGTTGCTGCTGCCGGCGGTCACAATATTATGATGATAGGGCCGCCGGGCGCAGGCAAGACGATGTTGGCACAGCGGTTGGTAACGGTTCTGCCGGCCTTGAGCCTTGCGGAGTCTCTTGAGACGACCCGTATATATTCGGTGGTTGGGCTTTTGGACAAGGATAGGGCCTTGCTTGCGACTCGCCCTGTTCGGATGCCGCACCACTCCGCGAGCGGCGTGGCTTTGGTCGGCGGCGGCGCGAATCCTCGGCCGGGCGAATTGTCCCTCGCACATTTCGGGGTATTGTTTCTCGATGAGTTTGCCGAGTTCCCAAGGCACGTCCTGGAGATGATTCGTCAGCCTTTGGAGGATGGTTTTGTTACAATCTCGCGGGCCAAAGGTACTATCCGATTTCCGGCACAGTTTATGCTTGTTGCGGCGATGAATCCCTGTCCGTGCGGCTATTATGGAACTGATGCAAGAAGATGCAGGTGTACGCCGAATCAGATTGAGCGGTATCTGTCGAAAATATCAGGGCCGTTGGTGGACAGGATAGATATTCATATTGATGTTCCGTCGGTAACTTTCAGCAAGCTCCGCTCTAAGGCAAATCAGTTGGACTCAGCCGCCATAGGAGCGGATATTACAAGAGCGAGGGAAATTCAGGCAAAACGTTTTGGCGATGGTAAGACATTGACTAATGCCCGGATGACTCACAAGCAGGTTCGAAGACTTTGCGAGCTTGATTCAGCTTGTGAAATGTTACTCAAACAAGCGATGACCGAATTTGGCTTATCTGCCCGTGCCCACGATAAAATCTGCAAAGTCGCCCGCACAATCGCTGACGTCGAAGGCATTGCGCCTGAGCACATCGCAGAGGCGATAAGTTATCGAAAGCTTGACAGGAAGCTATAAGCCGTGTCGGCACTTTTAAGCTTTCTGAATCAGGATACAGCGAGAGCGGTTTTATAGGTCGATGCCGAGCAGCATCTTTAGTTTATGCGGTTTTTTACTTAACTTAGCCCCCATTTGTGCCGATACGACAGTTGAAAACCTACGCAGACGCCTTACGGCAGATGAAGATTGTATCAGATTGACCGGGAGAGCTAAGATGGCGATTCAGGATTGGTCGGAGAATATAATTCTTGTTGATTTACCGCCGGAGCCGCAGATGAGCGATGAGCTGGAGGCCGTCACTCAGATTGTCCGTGACAGGGCTGACTGTGAGGTGGTCGTGGACTTCTCCAGCGTTGATATTGTAACTTCATCGAGTCTGTCGAAGCTTTTGAAGCTGCGAAAATTGATGACCGATTGTGGCCATCAGCTTGTATTTTGTGGTGCCGCCCCGGCGACGAAGAGGATTTTCTCGATAACCGGCCTTGATGATATTTTCGAATTTGTCGAGGACAAGTTCGCTGCATTGGCCGGCCTGCAGATGGCTGGTCAGACCCAGGAGGGCAAATAGTCGGATAGTCACGCAGCCCAGTCTTCGGTGACAGTCTTCGGCGGTCTTGTCAATAATCCTACCTTGTAAACCCTCGTTTTTTTTGCACAGAGCGGCGAACTTCTTTCGCGGCTTTTTAATCGTTGACATCGTCGATTCAGTAGTATATCCTCACTACTTCTTTTTCCCTGTAAGAAATCGCATCGGGTTGGTGTCCAGAGATATTGAGCATCGCCCATACATTGGGAACGTTACGGACTTGGAAATTAGCTGAAAGGAGATTTTTGACGATGGCAGGCAAGTGGGTTTATTTCTTCGGCGGCGGAAAAGCCGAAGGCAGTGCGAAAATGAAGGAGCTTTTGGGTGGCAAGGGCGCGAATCTTGCTGAAATGGCCAAGTTGGGTGTGCCTGTTCCGCCGGGTTTTACAATTACTACCGAAGTTTGCACCTATTATTATCAGAATAAGAGGAAATACCCGAAAGGGCTTAAAGAGATGGTGGTGCAATCGCTTAAAAAAGTTGAAAAACTAATGGGCAAAAAATTCGGCGACCTTCAAAATCCGCTGCTGCTGTCCGTTCGTTCAGGCGCACGTCGGTCAATGCCCGGTATGATGGAGACGGTCCTGAATATCGGATTGACTGAAAAGACCATACCCGGACTTATTGAGCAGAGCGGCGATAAAAGGTTCGTGTATGATGCATATCGCCGGCTGATTATGATGTACGCCGACGTGGTGATGGAAAAAGCGGCTGGTGTTGAACCGAAGGATGGGGAAGGTATCCGCAGACAGATGGAAAGAATTATGGACGATGTGAAAAAGCGGAAGGGCTGTAAGAGCGATACTGACCTGACAGCCGATGACCTCCAGCAGCTCTGCGAAAAGTTCAAAAAGAAAGTCAAAGAAGTTCTGGGCAAAGATTTCCCGGATGACCACCACGAGCAGTTATGGGGAGGCATTCACGCCGTATTTGCTTCGTGGTTCGGCAAACGCGCCGTAAGTTACAGGCGGATTGAGAACATACCCGATGAATGGGGAACAGCGGTTAGCGTTCAGACGATGGTGTTCGGCAATATGGGTACGGATTCGGCCACGGGCGTTGCCTTTACGCGTAACCCCGGCAACGGCGAAAATAAATTCTATGGTGAATATCTCATCAATGCCCAGGGTGAGGATGTCGTCGCGGGTATCAGGACGCCGGCGCCGGTGAACGAGTACTCAAAGAGCGAGCACAACAAGCAGTTGCTTTCGCTGGAAAAGGCGATGCCGAAGATTTACAAGGAGCTGTTCGCTGTGCAGAAACGGCTTGAGAAGCATTACCACGATATGCTCGACATCGAGTTTACAATTGAGAACGGGCGGTTCTTTATGCTTCAGTGCCGTGTGGGCAAACGCAACGGCCCCGCAGCGGTGCGAATGGCTGTCGATATGCTCAAAGAAAAGTTAATAAAGAAGGAAGAAGCGGTAATGCGCGTGACGCCATCGCAGTTAGATGAACTGCTTCATCCGGTAATCGACCCGAAGGAGGAAAAGAGACATAAGCCGTTGGCAAAGGGTCTGCCTGCCGGCCCGGGCGGCGCGTCCGGGCAGATTGTATTTACTGCTAATAGTGCCGTACAGTGGGCAAAGCAGGGCAAAAAGGTAATCCTTGTCAGGGAAGAGACCAACCCTGAGGATGTTGAGGGAATGCGCACCGCAGAGGCTATTTTGACGGCGCGCGGAGGTATGACATCGCACGCCGCTCTGGTTGCCCGCGGATGGGGCAAATGTTGCATCGTGGGTTGCGGAGCTCTTCATGTCGACTACGATAAAAAAGAAATTCGCATCGATGGAGAAGTTCTGAGGGAAGGCGACTATATTACCCTCAATGGCACAAAAGGCAATGTCTATAAAGGGCAGTTGCCGATGATGGATGTGACGGAAGAAAATAAAATTCTCAATAGTTTTCTGAAGACTTGTGATTCCATAAGGAAACTGGGCATACGTACCAATGCCGATACTCCGGAAGATGCGCAGAGGGCGAGGCAGTTCGGTGCCGAGGGTATTGGACTGTTCAGGACCGAGCATATGTTTTATGGCAGGGGTTCGGATGAGCCGTTGTTTATTCTTCGAAAGATGATTGTTTCCAGTACTCAGCAGGAGAGAATCAAGGCGCTGGACGAGTTGTTCCCCTATGTCAAGCGAGACATAAAAGGGACGCTGGAGGCAATGGATGGTCTGCCGGTAGTAATTCGGCTGCTCGACCCGCCGCTGCATGAGTTTGTGCCTCGCGACCCCGCAAGGTTGCAGCAGTTGGCCGGCGATTTGAATATAAGTCTTGGGGAGTTATCCAGACGTGCCGACAGTCTCCACGAATCCAACCCGATGATGGGGCACCGCGGCGTGCGCTTAGGTGTTACTTATCCTGAGGTGAGCCGAATGCAGATACGAGCAATCTTTGAGGCGGCTGCCGAGCTTGTCAGAGAAGGTAAAAAGCCGTATCCGGAGATTATGGTGCCGGTTGTGTGTGATGCCGAGGAAGTGAAGAACCAGCGAACTATTGTCCGGGAAGTTTATCAGGAGGTTCTGGAAAAATATAAACTCAAGAAGCTCAGACATATGATTGGAACAATGATAGAGATACCGCGGGCATCTATTGTGGCGGACGAAATAGCAGAGTCTATGGAGTTTTTCTCGTTCGGAACGAATGATATGACTCAGATGGGCTTCGGGTTCTCGCGTGATGATATTGGCGGGTTTCTGCCGGATTATCTGGAGAAAGGCATCCTTCCGCAGGACCCATTCCAGTCCATCGACCAGAAGGGTATCGGCGAATTGATAAAGATGGGTATTCAGCGGGGACGCAAGACGCGTAAAAACCTTGAAGTCGGCATCTGTGGTGAACATGGCGGCGACCCGAGCAGTATTGATTTTTGCCATCGCGTTGGGATGAACTACGTATCGTGTTCGCCGTTCAGGGTTCCCATCGCTCGACTCGCCGCCGCCCAGGCTGCGGTTACAAACGGCTGAATTGACTATTTGACATAAACGCCGATTCGCGTAGAATAATAAGGTGTGCCGATGTTAACTTTGGCGCACCTTTTTGTTTTGTGGTGAAAGTAGCTCAGTTGGATAGAGCATCGGATTGTGGTTCCGAGGGTCGCGGGTTCGAATCCCGTCTTTCACCCTTTTTTACCTCTGACTTCCCCGTTCGTTATTCGATATTCGAAATTCAAGGAAGAAAAACAAAAAAGGCAAGCCCTTTCTCCAAGACCTGCCTGTTTATTGATATCGGCCGCCCCCCCGGCCGTCTATCTTCTATTTCGTCTTAACAACGCAGCTCCGAGGCCGAGCAGGCAAATCGTCGTCGGCTCAGGAACGGGAGTAGCGGTGAAGGTGAAATTGAAGCTTCCCTGAGAGTACCAGGTAGACAACGGATCATAGTCAGACGCCAAGTTGGTGATAACCGGCGTATACGCGTCGGCAGCGAGCCGGTAGCCGCCTGCAGGCAGCACCTGGTCAAAGTCAATAGTATTGAACACAAGGTCGTTTTTGGCCCACCAGAAGTTTTCCGCTTGGACATCTGTGATATACTCCCCTCCTATTGAACACAATTGTATGTACACCAAATAGGCTGCCGGTGGTTGTTCCTCTTCAGGATACCCTGGGGGGCATCACTGGCATTCCCAGCAACCGTTCCTGTGATACTAACATCGCAATCTGTCGGAAGGAAGAACTCGGTGTAGAAGTAGGATTCGCCGGTTGCCGAACCGCATGCCCCGTAACAAGCGATGGAAGAGGCGGCGGCGGCACTGGCACTGGCGTGAAAAGATGTGGGGCCAAATTCAGATGTCTGGCTGGCCGATGCGCTGGCGGTGGCTCCCGGTACGGAGTCACCGACAACTAAATCGGCCTGAAATGGTGCTCCCAGAACAGGAGGGTTAATTACGGGGTAGTCCATCTTGCGTTGAGTGCCATCATAGCTCCATATATCGAAGCTTGCACATATTAACCGGTTCCCGGTCTGCTCACCGAAGTATTGAATTGTGTCTGCTCTGGCCGGATACGTCCGTAACGAAACTCCTGCTACAACCAGCACTACAAAAGTTAATAATTTTTTCATTTGAGTTTTTCTTTTTTACTTTTCTATTTACTTCTTTTCTCTTATCTTTTTCTGCGGAGCAGACTCAAAGCACCGAGGCCCAGCAGACAAATCGTCGCCGGTTCGGGCACGGCGGCGAGACCCGAAACATTTCCCAAGCCAATGTCGGTAAAGTCGGCCACCACATAAGTTTCTCCGGTAACTATGTTTACACGGAGCAGTTGCGAAACAGGACCCGGCAAATAGCTTTGAACGCCGTACGCTTGGCCGTCGACCGGGTCGAAGGAAAGCGCACCGACGAAGTCGGCCGGATGTGCGCTGCACAAAAATGTCACTGCGGCGTTTACAGGATTGATCTCATATAGTTCCTTAATTCCCTGTCCTGTGACGCTCGTTCCGCTGCCAAAGAGCTTCCCTGTGGTGTCAAAGTCCAGACCATACACCGATGCCAATGCGCCGGTATCGCTCCGCGTCAATGTACCAACCACCGTAGGCGCTCCCGTCGCCGGATTGATTGTCAAGAGCCTTTTCGTTGCAGTGTCAGTTGCATACAGAAAGCCATTACTTGGGTTGTAGGCCAACGACGCCAGGGCCCCGTACGATCCCACCTGACCGATCACGGTCCCCTGCCCCGTGGTCAGGTTGACGGTGATTAAGTTAGAATTACCACTAAATCCGGTAACACCATACATAGTCTGGTGATCAAAATCGTAGGCGAGTCCCTGAACCAGACCTACTCCCATAGCATGAGGAAGTTTCGTCATAGCTCCTGTCGACGGATCGACGCACGCCATATATCCCCCCAGATCGCTAGCGTACAAGATAGAGCCTTGGGTAGTTCCCGGTGTGATAACGATCATCACCGCTACCATCACACAAATTGTAATCCGCCTTCGCGCGAGCAACATAGCCGCTTCCGGCCTTCGCAGCCGAAGCTGCTTCGGCGGAGTGGGCTCGGCGGAGTTACTTAACTTTTTCACTTTGTTTTCCCTTAAATATTTGTTGATTGTTTATTGTTATTTTCTTCGATGAAGCAGGCCCAGAACACCGAGGCCGAGTAGACAAATCGTCGCCGGCTCGGGAACCGTGGTGAATTCTACGTCGTTGCAGTACTCTATCAGGAGGCCGTATGTAAACGTGTCGCTGCCAACAGTCATAGTAGGGAAAGCAGGGGGGTTCTTGACATTGAAGACCGAGACATCGAACTCGTAGTCGTGACTGGGCAGCAGTGGACCTGGGGCCCACGAAGTTGTAGTCATCGAGACCGGGACATTCTCGTAGAAAGCTTCACCTGTGTATGGGTCCTCCACCCACATGCCTAAGGCATCCCCGGCGTCGCTGTCTATAGTCCAGGTGAATGTCGGATTGAGGCTGACATCCGTCGCAAGGTGCGTGGGCGAGGTGATATGGACGAAGTCCCCGGGCTCGTCAATGCCGCTGTAGTCCAGCTTGAAGGTAAGCAGCGAACTGCTGGAGCTGCGGAAGTCGAAAGTGTACTCTCCGGTTGGGTAGTCATCCCGCAGGTCGCCGAGCGAAGAATATTCGGTCGACCCATAATGCCAGTCGCCATAGTCTTCATAAATAGCAAAGGGCGTTGAAGTGCCGGGCTTTGTTACGTCGATGTGGTCAAGGTCGCCCGTACTGACAAAATCTACCGAGATTTCAAGAACCCAGGGGTTGGTTTCCGGTGTCCCATTCCAAAAGTCCTTGCATGAATCTATGTAAATTCCATGGATGTCGAGGTCTGCCTGCGCCGTGCCGGTTACTGCCATAATCAATCCCACAGCGGCACAAATTGTAATTAACCTTTTCATTTTAATTCTCCTTTTTCGTATCACTTAATAATACTCCTCTCTTGCTGCGGACCGCCCGCAGCAAGTTTACCCGCCCGAGGCGGGTTTACTTTTTTTCTTTTATCTTTTTCTGCGAACCAGACTCAAAGCGCCCAGACTGAGTAGACAAATCGTTGCCGGCTCGGGAATTCCTGTAGGTATCGCTGTAATGTAGTCCTGTTTTCCATCGTAGACCAAAGCTCGCAGCTCTACTTTTGGGCCGGTGCCGTCAAGGCTGTGCAGCCAGTTATTGGCAGTAGTTGTGTCTGCGTTTGTGCAACGGAAGCCGCGTATACCTACTGTGTTGTCTTTGGTAACGTTCCATCCAGATGGTGAGTCTGGGAGGTCCTCGTAAATAATCTCCCATACCGCTGCGGCAAAGGCCTCCGCGTTTCTTTTTTGTTGGAGACTGAATGGTCCGATGCCCACCCAGCTCGGGTTGAAGAACCTGCCCCACAATTCGCTGAGGTATTCAGCCTTAACAGGCCCTATGTAGCTTCCCAGAAAATAGGTTGGCAAGGGCGAGTCTTCTAGCGCAACGACGTTATATGTCGATGTTTTTTTGGGTGCCCACTCGGACAATTCAATACAGAAACCTCCAAGCGGGCCGTTGGGCCAGTAGTTGCCCTCGCCTGTACCGTTGGTCTTGTTAAGCATATAGACGCCGCCGCCCACAGATGTGCCGTATAGGCCGCCTCCCCAGACATTAAGTTGTCCACTTGCACCATAGCCTGTATGTACTATGTCTGCCGTGCCGAGAGGGGCAGCTCCTGCCACGCAGGTCGTAACAAGAGCCAGAATAATTGTTGAAATGATGGGGTTGAGAATTGCTGCAAGAAGCGGATTAGCCGACGCCCAAATTCTTATTAACCCTCTCTCACTCATCTCTGCTTCTCTTTCTCTTCTTCCTTTTGGCCTTTCATTGGCCCCGTAATTAGGGGCCGAAGCGAGGCCACCATGCCCCCATTTCAAAGGCGCTTATTCAGTTTTATGGCGGACTTCTTTTCACTTTTTGAAATTTTTTGCTTATGGGTTATTGCCACATTTTTTGCTGCGGACTGCCCGCAGCATTTATCACTATCACGGCTGTATAAAAGCCGTGCTTGTTTTTACGCTGGGTTCGCCTTGGGCCTTGTGCCTCATTCGGACCCAGCGAAGAAGAGGAGAGAGAGTTCGTGTCATCAAAGTAAGTTATTGTTAACACGGCCCCGCTGCTTCATTTTTGCGAAGCAAAACGACGGGGCCGTGCTTATTTTCACGCTGGGTTCACGTTGAGCCTTGCGCCTCATTCGGACCCAGCGAAGAAGAGGAGAGAGAGTTTGTTCACCAGAGTAAGTTATGGTTAACACGGCAAAACCGCGTTTGTTTTCCGCCGGGCCCAAGGACCTTAATCCTTATTTGAACCAGCCTTACGGTCATTAAGCCCAGCTTTGGGGGAGAAAACTCATCGTGAGCATTTATGTTTGTCACGGCTTAACTCGTCAGTTGTGCCTTGTGAGGAAGGGGCACAATGCACAAAATATCAGCCGTGCCTGCTCTCTATCCTGTGTTCATCAGCATGTTGGTTTCTCTCAGTTTAGCCGTCTACTTTGAAATTTTCTGTTTTTCGTAGCGGCTCTTCGCGTTCTCAGCAGCGGATATTGCCTTTATGGAGACAATGTCCTTAAGCCCGAGCACATTCGCCACGGTTTGAAGGAAGAGACCATCGTCGGCCTCATCGGTCAGAACCGCGGAGACGCCCAAGCTGCGGGCGGCGATCTCCTGTGCCACGTCGCCGGCCCTTATGAAGACTATGGTCGGAATACCAGGCTTGGCGGCCCTGAGGGCCTTTACAAATCTGCCGTCGGCCATGTCTCCCAGCTCCCAGTCGCTGATAACGCTGTCAACCCTTTCAGTTTTCAAAGAACGAGCAGCCTCTACTCCAGACTGCATTGCTATCACTCGGATCGGCAGCTCCTCCAGGACTTCTTCTCTGCCGTTTAATCCGATTGTTAGTACACTTGCTTCCACGAGAACTATCATTTCACTTTCCAGACCTATTCATTCACTACTCTCTTGCAGCATCCATCGCAGTTGTCTTTGCCACTTTTCTCTATCGCTACAAGTATTAGCGAGCCGCGTGCCAGCGGCCATTTTGACGTGAGCGAAATTCCTAACTGTCTTGTGTGCAGTTGCTTATGAGACGAAAAATTTTCGGTGGTTCTCGAGGTACTTTTTCGTTAAATGAGCCAATGTGGTCGCTGCCGGCAGGTGATTATCGCAGCAAGTCTTTGGATTTAGAGAGGTTGTAGAACAACCGACTGTTTTGGCCGCCGGTGACCAAATTGGGCACTGTCCCATTTTGAAAAGGAGTAAAAAATGATAACAAAAAAGGAATTGCGCTTAATGGAGAAATTAGCCAAAAAACAACAGGCTGAATTTATGGCGCAGAATCCGAGCGTTCAAGTGCCACCTGAATGCGGCACTGATACACTTCGCCTCATAGCTGAATTACGGGAAAGGCAAACTACTGATTGCAAACAGGCTGATAATATGCAATCAACTTAGCTTCTACCGCCCTTCTTTCTTCTGCTGTAGAAGAAGGCATTAAATACGTTGCTATATACAGTTTGGCTTCTCCGCCAGCATTGCGAATCCAACAGGGTCGTGCGTGGTGGCTGGTAAATCCCCGTTCTGATATATTGCCTGATTCGCCAAAATATAAATATGAATAAGGTCTTGGCGTGCAAGAGGAGTCATATTTGAGAATTACATAAATACCAGCCTTATATGGTGGTTCCCAATCGTTGAGAAGTATTGGCTCTGAAAATACATAATCCGAAAATTTGATACTCATTTTAATTTTCCTAAATAAATTTTTTTTGTTAATAATGTGCGCTCAGCCACATAACTGGGCGCACGCCATAGGCCGATTCAAGCCCTTATGAGCTACCAAAGGACACAAATGTCCAATGTCGCCTTACCGGCCTACTGTAGGTCTGTGAGCGCATAGCGCGACTCCTTTCTGAAATGGCTCTTGACAAATAGGCCGAAGTGTCGATAATGGTGTCGTCACAAAATATCGGGCTTCGGCCCGTCCTAACGTTTGCCATCCGTGAACGTTAGGATAACAAAAATCGGCCATCAGCCACAAACTGGTGGCCTGTTTTATTTTTCTTCGTTTACAACAGCGTTATTCTTATAATCAGTTTCATCAGTTTTCTCTTGGCTTTCGTCTTGTTTAGATTTAGAAACAATGCTCGGTTTTATTGTTTTAAGAAAATTAACAAGGTGTGAATAGTTTTCTTCGCTCATCGGCCTTGGTATTCGTAAAAATGCCGAAAGGCCGTCTAATAAGGGAATAGGTAGGTCAAAAGTGCCAATTTTAGGGGTCATAGGCATATTTCCTTTTGGTATCTTATCGTCGATTTTTTCGTTTTCTGGCTTATTATTTTCCGTTTCTTCACCTTCCATTATATCGCCAGAAGTTAAGTTTGAAAAGGAAATACTTTCCCTAAATAGTGCAATAAAACGGTCAACGTACTTTTCATTAAACCGAGGACTGTGTTCCCATAGCAAATAATTTTTCAGAAGTTCGTCATTAGGTAAATCCCCTTGAAAATGTTCCCATATCTCGGAATATATCGCTGGCGACAAGGCGGTTTTCTTTAATAAATTTTCATAGTCAGGAGCTTTCATATGAATACGGTGACCTCGGTTAGAAATACGCACTTTTCTTAATTCGCCTTTGCCTTCAATCTCTATTAACCCAAAAGATTTTGCTGCTGCAACACATTGGTCTCCAATACTACTGTTCTTAGCCTTATAACCCCAAAGTTCGCGAACCATCTTAACTGGTACGATATGTGCTTTGTGGGTATCATATAATTGCCCCACTTGTTCGACTGATTTTTTCAAGCTAACAGCAGGATAGTTTGGGCTTCGAGAGCCTTTTCCTTCGATTTTTGTCTGTTCCGGCTTATCCATATCAGACCTCTTTCACAAAATATCTACTATACCATTATTATAACTATATGTCCCTTTTCTCGTCCTGTCAATACCCCATAGCAAGATTTTTTGAATTTTATTGAAAATTTATTGAGTGGCCTATTGACAAGGCGTGAATTTTTGCTATAATGAACAAAAATGCCCCGTTGGATAACTTGCAAGTTCTTATCCAGCAGGGCTTTAAGTGGCGGGTTGCCAGAATTACGAGCTAGTTTGATACTTGCTAAGGCTTATTTAACCTTGTGTTTTGATGAAGGAGAGGGGAATATACGAGATTTGATTTGTTTGCATTGTGAACCGTATGAAGATAGTAATGATTTTATTATAGTATGCCAACGCAATCCTCATTTGCACATTAAGGCAGCAAAAGACCCTTTACCTAAAAGTCATTTTCCAATAAATATTACCGAAGACAAAATTTTGAATTCTCTCGGTCCTATTACAAATACTTTTAAAAAAGCAATAAGTGTTCTTAACTATGAGGTGTTACAAAGATGCTCTTAACGATATTTAAATTGTAATAGTCGTTTTTTCCCCTACCCGCCACGCTTTTTTGCTTCCCTCGCGGGACTGCAACCAAACCAAACAACCAATTCGACAACTAAACACTAAAAACTCAAAATTGTCGAGCCGTTCCGGCATCGACCAAATGCGCAAGCCGAAGTCAAAGAATTGGAGAATCAAATCGACCAGATGGTATATGCCCTTTACGGCCTGCCCCCCGCCAAAATCGCCATTCGTAGCGAAGCGCAAGCCCCAAGATGATTTTGCAAGAGTCGCCGTTCGTTTGTGATTTAGTGCTTTTGGTAATTCGAATTTGTTTGGTTTTTAGGATTTAGAATTTAGAGATTCGGATTTAGAGAAAAGAATACCTAAGTATCTTAGGTATCATATCTCACCTTTACACTTTGCTTTTTGTCTTTTAAATTCACTTGGGATTTTTAAAAAAGAATACCTAAGTATCTTAGGTATTACCCTCATCGGCACCCCAACCCACAACTAAATCGCCATTCGTAGCGCAGCGCAGTTCCTCGTAGCGTAGCGAAGATCCCAGAATGCCTGCCCCAGCAAGTTGTAGGCAGGGGTCGTTATCTGGGACCCAGTCTTTCGATTCCCTGCCCTGTGAGATGCGTCGTATGCTATCTCATCGGGGTCAAAACCCTCACTAAAAAAACCATGTTCCTTAAAGCAGTACATAAGTATATATGCATATACTAATATACTTTCTGACGCTAGGTGGTATTACCACCTACTGAAATTCCCCCAAAGGCAATACAGTGTTAACCCGTGTCAAAAGGAAACCAAAAATGCCTGCGCATTTGTTGCGAAAACCCCTCCGCAGCCAATGAAAATTCAATCATTTGCGCAAGGGTCTGGCGCAATCAAATGCGCAAGCTCTCTGAACTTTGCGAAATCTATTTTTCTCGGGCCTCCGGCAGCAACAGAGTCTGGTGTCTGTGGTCTGATGTCTGAGGTCTGCGCGCTGCGCAAATTCGCGCAAGGGGGTACTTCAATCACTGTCCAAAACGCACCAATTTTGTGCAATTTTTGCTAATTTTTGCAAATTTCTTGCAATTTTTACCAATTTTTTGCGTTTTTTTCACGCAACTTGCGCGTTTGATGCGAAATTTTATTTTACCCATTTTGCCCAATCGCCACAGACTAACTCCCCCTCCAACCTTCATGAAAGTGTATTACTGAGGTTGGCTTTAGCTGTTGTTTTTCTTTATCTGTGCGAGTGGTACGTTTAGTTTGTTGATAAGACGATTTAGACTGCGGCGCTCGATGCCGAGGATTTTGGCCGCAGCTATCTTTCGGCCGTCTGTGAATTTGAGGGTTTGAGTAATTATCTTTCGTTTCACCTCGTCGAGGGTCGGCAGTTCCCCTTTCGGGTAGAGCTGTGAATCAGCGATTATGATTTCAAAAGGCATTGCCGAAGGTTGAATCTCTCGGCCTGTGGTCAAAACGTACGCGCGTTCGACGGCGTTGGCAAGTTCGCGGATATTGCCGGGCCAGCGCGTAATTCAGCAGCAGTTTCTTGGTGGTTGCGCTTAGAACTTTAAGCTCTTCACCGTAAAATGCCGCCTGGTTTGCCAGAAAATATTCGGTCAATGGCAGAATATCTTCTTTGCGCTGCCGCAGTGGTGGAACCTCAAGGTTAACTACATTCAGTCGGTAGTACAGGTCAGAGCGGAAAGTTTCCTCCTTGACCATATCGCGCAGGTTGCAATTGGTGGAGCACAGGACTCGCACGTCAATCGGATAGGATTTTGTTGAGCCAAGCGGCGTAACCGAGTTCTCTTGGAGGACCCGCAGCAGTTTGGCCTGCAATTCGAGGGGTATTTCGCTTATTTCATCGAGGAAGACCGTTCCGCCGTCAGCGGCTCTGAAGAAGCCTAATGTTGCATTGATAGCGCTGGTAAACGCACCTTTTACGTGGCCGAATAATTGGCTTTCAAATAATTGGCCTGTTAGTGTGGTGCAGTCGACGGGGACAAAGACCTTCTGGCATCGGTCGCTGGCGTAGTGGATTTGTCGAGCCACCATTTCCTTGCCGACGCCGGTTTCTCCGGTGATTATAATAGAACACTTCCGTGCTGCTACTGTTTTGATAGTCTCAGCGAGTGAATTGAACGCAGGTGATTTACCGATAAAGTCGGAGTCCAAGCTCGGTTTGCGGTTCCGGGCGCACCCCTTCTTTAGAGTACGGTCGTACGCTGACACACCTAGTCCTTTTGGCCCAGGATTAGAGTTTTCTCCCATCTCCATCTTCTTCGCCAAATTTGTTTGGGTGCGGACAATACCTGTCCCACCCTTATAACTACTCTCTTCTCTCTCTGTGTTAAAGTGGGATGACACAGCAGGACACGCCCCGCAAGCCGATATCACCCACTCCTCCGATAACACTTCAGCTTGACATATAATAGTCGATTAACGCGAAAAAATCAACAAAAAAATTATCGGACTTGATGTTATAGGACCTAACGATGCTTTTTTTCTATATTCAAATAGGCCTGACGGAACGGGTATTATTACGGCTCAGGACCCTGATTTTTGGCCGATTTTTGAGCGGTATTTGAGGTTTGTGAGGCGATTGAAAGAAGCGTAACTGTTTGATATAAAAGAGGTAACATATTCAACCATTAAGAGGGGGTTCCGATGCCTGTAAAATCACCCATTTTGACCGGCGGAGGGGCTAACGGGGTGCTCAGAATCGAGGGGAAAAAATTTTTTAAAAATGGCAAAAAATCTTGGAAGATGGGGGCTTTTACATAACCGCCTGCCGGTGAGGCAGGAACGCGCCGGGATTTTCCGAGACGGCATCGGGCTCCAGACGTGCGGAAATAACACCGCAGGTGTCGCATCAAACGCGCAAGTCGAGGTGAAAAATTGCAAAAAATGGTAAAAAATTGTGAAAAATTGGCAAAAATTTCAAGAAATTGCAGGAAATTGGTGCGTTTTGGACGGTGATTGCGCTACCCCCTTGCGCAAATGAGCGCGCGGCGGCGCAGACTCCAGACACCAGACCACAGACAAAAAGGCATAAGAGCAAAAGGACATAAAGACTGAAGGCAGAGGACGGATGACAGAGGGCAGAAGACAGAAAACAGATAGCCAGCAAAACTAAGGATATTATGGATATAAAAAGATTCGAGGCAAGAGGGGGGAGGCAGAATGGAGGAGGGGAGGGCGGTAGAGGGGGATAGGAGATTAAAGGTAAAAGGTGAAAGGAAAAAGGCAAAAGGGGGATGCTCGATACTCGACACTTGATACACGTTATAAGTCAGTGGATTCCGCCAGAGGCGGATAAAATTGTGGATATAAAAAGATTCAGGACAAGGATGGGGTGAGTGGCGGCAGGGAAGGGGATGGAGATGGAGATAGAGGGTGAGAAGGTGGAGGGCCCGGCTTCGCCTAAGGGCTACGCCGAGGCAAGCGCCGTGGTCTTCGCTTCGCTACGAGGATCTACGCTTCGAGGGGCGTTGCTATGCTACGAAATTATTTGTTGAAAGTTGGGCGATTTTGGGGGTAGAATTGGGGGGAATATGGGTTTGGTAATGACCAATGTGTGATTTAAGAGGGAAATATGGATAAAGGAGCACATTTTTATAAAACAGATTTTCAAATTCACTCACCAAGAGATGCCCTATGGGTTGGTGATGGAATAACAAAATGGCCAAAAGGAAAACCCGTTTCACTTGAGGAAAGATTGTTATTCGCTCGCGGATTTATCACGAAATGTCGAGAGTTAGGAATTCAAGCTGTAGGGATAACGGACCATCATAACGTATGCTTTGTAAAATACTTTCAACTGGCTGCTCAAGAGGACAAGACCAGCAATCCTGTACCAAATCCATCTTTACAAAACCCAATAATATTTCCAGGTATCGAAATAAATATTCAACGACTATGCCAAGCAATAATTCTCCTTGATGCGGACACAGATACAACTTTACATTCAATGCTTCTTCAAGCTTTGAATATTGGCAACCTCCATTCAGATACGGAACCATCCGGACCTGAGATTATTCCATTAGCTTTTGAAAGTTTTAAAGCTCTCGAAAAAACCCTTAATGAATACTCAAGCAGTGTATTGAAGGGGAAATTTATAATTTTACCTCATGTAGGGAAAGAGGGAAGTCACTGCACACTATTAAGACAAGGTTTTTACCCTGAGTATGCTTCTATGCCTTGTGTTGGTGGATACATAGAACATAATTTAGACGAACATAATCAGATATTTATTTTAGAAGGGAAAGTTCGAGAATATGGTTATAAATCTCTCGGAATTTTCCAGACGACGGATTCAAGACGCGAAGATTTTGCTGATTTGGGTAAGAGAAATACATGGGTCAAATTTGCACAACCAACAGCGGAAGCACTAAGGCAAGCTTGCTTAGCAAAAGAATCGCGTATTTCTCAAAATGAACCGATATGGCCAACGAAATTCATTTCTAAAATCGAAGTCAGTACTAGTAGTTTCATGGGGACGATAAATGTTGAATTTAACCCACAGTATAATGCTCTGATCGGAGGGCGTGGAACAGGCAAATCAACTATTCTTGAATATTTACGTTACGGTCTGCATGACCAAGAGTTGTCTGAAGAAAGAAGGAAATTTGTAAACGATACTTTATTAAACCTGAAACCTATTCTCAAGATACATTGGATTATAGAAGGTTCAAATCAAACAATCGTCCATGATTTCGGAGCAAACATTAAGTATCTTCAGGTTGAAGGAGGGCCACACAAAGAAATAACTGAAGATTATATTAGACAGAACTTCCCAATTCAGTCTTACAGCCAAAAACAATTATCAACGGTTAGCAACAGAACAGAGGAACTACAAAGGTTTATTATTCAACCAATACAGGAAGCTGTCAAAGAGTTTGATGAAAAAATAAATAATCTTCGCACAGAATGCAGAAACCTGTATCAGGAAGTAATTCAACGACGCCAAAAAGAAAGAACCAAAAGAGATTTAATTGCTCAAAAAGAATCGCTGGATGCACAAAAAGAGGCCATTCAAAAATCGATACCAACAATTGATAAAGATACCAGAAAAGTTATTGAGGAATATCCACAAAGAAAACAGGATTTAGCACTTGTTGAATCTTATGAGAACAAAATCAACGCCGTTTTGACGGACTTTGATAAACTGCATACGGATATAGCTGTTGGTCTAAGTCTGCCGGAGGGAGTAGAAGAACTTACACCAGAAGTGGGCTTGATATTCAATGAGGCTGATAAATTGCTTGAGAAGGTTGGAAAGGCAATAGAAGAATTACAACAGGATGTTTCTGGAGATAAGAAAAGTTTAAATGATTTGGTAGTAAATTATAAAAAAGGGTACGCTGATTTCTTGCAAAGATATGAAAATGCAAGCCAGAAGACTTTAGCTCATAAGGGCAAAATCCAACAGATTAAAGATGTAATGGATTCATTAAGCACAGTGGGAAACAGAATTGGAGAATTAGAGAAAGAAATCAAAACACTCGATAATGCAGAGACTAAGTTTTCGGCCAAGTTAAATGAGTGGGTTTCTCTGCATAGTCAGAAGGCTAATTTATTAGAAGAGCAATGCAGGAAATTGAATGAAAAGTCCGGAGCAGAAATTAGAGCAGAACTAAGACGTGGAGCAGACATTGAAGATGCGATCAAAAAATTAGATGAAGCACTTAAAGGTGCAAGAATTTCTCAGGACCGTTGGGATAATCTAAAAAGTATGATTGTAGAGGCTGATAGTCCTGTAGAAAAATGGTCTCAATTAATAAAAGAGCTTAGACTCTTTGCTGAAATGGAAGCGGGTGATGTTCTCGATAAAGGAAATATCCCCCCGCTCAACTTATGGGAATTGGGAGATACTCAAAAACGTGTCATAATAGAAAAACTCACCCCCGATAAGTGGTTTGAAATTGCTTTTACCAGCCTCAATGACATACCAATATTTTATTATCAAAAAAATAGAGACGCAATACCATTTGAAGACGCTTCGGCGGGACAACAAGCAACTGCGTTATTAAAAGTTCTCTTGCAAGAAGAAAAAGGGCCATTGCTAATCGATCAGCCGGAAGATGATTTGGATAAAGGCGTAAAGGTAATTGAGGAGATTATTCAAAGTATCTGGCAAGCAAAACAAAAACGACAAATAATATTTGCCAGTCATGACGCCAACTTAGTCGTAAATGGTGATGCAGAGCTTGTTATTCATTGCGACTATGAATCTGAAACAAACCGAAACAAAGGAAAAATTGAAAATACTGGCTCAATTGATGTCAAAGAAATAAGAGATGCTATTACAACGATAATGGAGGGCGGACAAAAAGCGTTTAATTTACGAAAAAAGAAGTATGGTTTCTAATAAACTTCCGAAACTGTGAGAATATATGCCGATTAGGAGTGCGAAGACGATACGAGATTTAATTTACTACCAGTATGCCAAGATAATTGTGCGGAGGGCATTTGGGGTAACAGACGGCAAAGAGGCGAAGGCGCAATCCTACGGGTTAATCAAAAACAAGTTTCGCGAACTAAAGAGCGGTGCAATATCGTGGTCGGAGATAACGCGAGAAGATAAACAATTTGTTGAAGCGGAGAAGCGGTGCATATATTGCGGGGCGGAAAGTAATTTGCACTGGGAACATATCGTGCCGAAGTCGCTGAGATTGAAGCCAGAGTGCGAGACGTGCGAAACCATTCAGGGGATTCACAACCAGATATGGGCCTGCGGGCAGTGCAACTCAATGAAGGCAAGAAAGGGACTTTACCAGTTTTTCAAAGATAAATATCCGACAGAGCGGAAGTTCTATGACCTTATCCCGCCATTGTTAGAGAAGAAATATCTTAAGACGATTTACAATTGCCATTCGTGTGCGGGGACATTAGACGCCGGCGATATAGATGGTGATGGGGAAATTACGGTATTGGATATCGACCATATAATTGCATAGGTTTTGACCGCCGCCGCGCCGGGTGAGTAAAAGAATAAGAATAACCCCCAAGATGTGACTTGGGGGCTAAATGTAACGGTGTAAAGACAAAACCCCCAAGATGTGACTTGGGGGCTAAATGAGACGATTATGGCGAAAACGACTGGTTATATGGTGACGTGGACAACGTACGGCAGCTGGCTGCAGGGGGATAAAAGGGGTTATATCGAAGACGGAAAAATCCGAGAAGAAAATGCACGATTAGAGAAACAAAACAGGGAGGCACAAAAACAAGCAACGGTAAAATTAACAAAAGCCGATCGCGAGATAATAAGAGAAGCGATTGAGGGTGAGGCAAAAAGGCTCAATCAGAAAATTTATGCGATTGCGGTTTATTCGAGCCACGTTCATCTGGTATTGGATTATGATAAAAGAGAAATTGGTGCGTTAATCAGGAGTTATAAAAATGCAGCGTATTTTGCACTACGAAAGAACGGATTTGCCGGACGTGTGTGGACAAGAGGGTATGATATGAGGTATTGCTTTGATGATGAGTCTTTGAAAAAGAGAATTGATTATGTTCTAAGGCATTGGGCAAGAACCCACAGTGCGTGGACTGGGTAAAGATAACCCCCAAGACGTAGCTTGGGGGCTAAATGATGTGATAGTCAGGTGAAGATGAATTTTGGAGTAACGCGGAAGAAGCAGGAAGAACTTGAGGCAAGAATGGCGGCGCTGGGACTGCGTGAAGAGGACCTGCAGGAGAAATATATTCGTTCATCAGGGCCTGGCGGACAAAACGTAAATAAAACCGCCAGTTGCGTTTATCTGAAACACAACCAGAGCGGCCTGGAAGTGAAGATGCAGCGGGAACGGTCTCAGGGGCTGAATCGGTATTATGCACGAAAACGATTGTGTGAGCTGGTCGAACAGGAGAAAATGGGCACTAAGAGTCCTGCGGCATTAAAGGCCGATGCGATTCGCAAACAGAAACGGCGTCGCAAACGCCGAAGCAAAACAAAGAGATGAGTCAAATAAACCTTGGGGCTAAACGAGATGGAGGTGACAGATATGAAGAAATCTGTGAAACGATTGTTGTTCTGGGGGCCGAGGATTCTGTGTATTCTATTTGCTGCCTTTGTGAGTATTTTTGCTTTCGATGTGTTTGACGCAGGCTATGGGTTCTGGAAGACGATTTTGGCTTTGCTGATACATCTAATCCCAACTGGTATCATTCTTGTTGTGTTAGCGGTTTCGTGGCGATGGGAGTGGGTCGGCGCAATTCTTTTTAGCGCCCTTGGGGTGCTGTATATCGTTATGTTTTGGGGGCGGTTCATTTGGGTTGCATACTTGATGATGTCCGGGCCGTTGTTTCTTGCGGGGCTTCTGTTTCTGATTAACTGGCTGTACAGGAAGGAAATTCGAGCTGGGTGACGACCCGCAGCGGAGCTGTGGGCTAAACGAGATGGAGCGACGCGGTGCGTCGCGGTTGATGTTATGCGGAAAGCATATAAACAATAGTCAGGTTAAGGAAAAGAGGTTTTTATGAAGGTGGTGCAGATAATTCCGTTGGCGGACGATAAGCCGAGCCTGAAAGCCGTTCTCAAAAACACTGAGCGAGAATTGCGTGGCAGAGGAACGACGTTCAAACGTCAAAGAGAAGGCAGATGGGTCCACATCAAGTATCCCGGCTGGATAAACTGGGATTTGGCAAGAGGAGGCATCATAGTCGCCGAGGTGCAATCCAAAAAACCGGAAACTGAATGGCAGCTTCTGCGAGCCTTTATAGGTTACGTGGACCGTCACATCGGGAAATACATTAAGAGCATCAACATCATTTATAGGTGAGTAAGCCCTAACGAGCTTCGGGTCAAACAAAAACCCCCCGGCGGGCCGGGGGGTTAAATATAAACAACGGGCGGAAGCAATTTACTTTTCAGAATCTTTTTTCATCGGGCATTCTTTCGTCACGTTCTTTTTCATGGGGCATTCTTTCATCGGCTGGTCCGGTTTCTCTGGCGCACCTTCGATATTCATTTTTACTTCCCCTACGAGCTCCATATCTTTATTAAATTTCATCAGCTTATCACCTGCCATTACAACGACCCCGCCATCTGTTGTTGCAATCATAGATTTGCCCATCATCGGCCCGCCCATCATTTGATGCATAGGACACGTACACATCATTTGTCCTTTGCCCATTTTGCCGTGCATAGGACAGGACACACCGGTTTTTGCGGCGGCTCTGGCCCAAGCTGATTTTTTGCAGCCCTGGAGGGTAAGGCATCCAATAGAGACGGCGACCAATAGGACGAAGGCAAGCCCAATAGTTCTGCGGTGCATAAAACACCTTCCTTTCTTATTATCAAAAACCCATTAAGCGTTTAACTCATACTTATTACATACGAGGAGTCTTTCGGGAAAGTTCTTCGTTGTGCGGTTTTTGTTCATTATACTCGTTGAGTCAAGTATCCAAAAGAGGCGGCAGTTTGTCAAGGGTATTTATGATTTACGAATGTTGGGGTAAATAATCCCCGTGCAAGGGAGGGAATCAATTGACTATTTACTATTTACCATTTATTATTTGTCGAGGAAGCCCCACCCCGCCAAACGAACTGCGGGCAAGCGCAGAGACAGGAAATCACGAGCAGGTCTTTGGGCGTGGAGGTGCAAAAGCCGTCAGTGAATGGATGCTATGCGATTATATTTGATAAATCCGTCAAATCTGCTTGTCGGCATCGTCAAAACCAATAAGAGCCGATGGAGCCGCTACCGCGTGTGGAAACCACTGAGCCTTATGGTTTTGGCGGGACTGACGGGGCCGGAGTGGGAAATCACGATAGTGGACGAGAACCTCGGTGTGCCGGACTATGGGGCGATGCCTCGGCCTGACCTTGTGGGCATTACCGCTTTTACCTCGCAGGTGAACCGCGCTTATGAAGTGGCCAGTCACTTCCGGAATCAGGGCGTACCCGTGGTCATGGGCGGCATTCACGCAACAATGTGCATAGACGAGGTCATTGAGCGTGTGGATTCTGTCGTTACTGGGGAAGCCGAGAGTGTCTGGGCGCAGGTTCTTGAGGACGCCCTGCATCACAGGCTGAAGCGCCGGTACGACGGAGGGCTCGCCGAGATAAAGGATGCATCGGCTGCCCGCCATGATTTGCTGGCTGGTGGATATGCCTTCGGAGCCATTCAGACCACGCGAGGCTGTCCCTTGAACTGCAGTTTTTGCAGCGTGACGGCGTTCAACGGGGCCAAGTACCGGCATCGCCCCATTGCGGATGTCGTGCGGGAATTCCAGTTGATTCGTGAGAAACGTGTTTTAGTGGTGGACGACAATCTCATCGGCACGCGCCCGAACACATCGCCCGCGCCAAGGACCTGTTCCGCGCCATGGCGAAAGCGAAGCTGCGAAAGAAGTGGATAGGGCAGGCCACCATTAACTTTGCCGATGATGAAGAACTTCTGGCGTTGGCCGCCAAGTCTGGCTGCAGAGGAGTCTACATCGGCTTTGAGTCTCCCTCGCCGGAAGGGCTTCTGGAGGTCGGCAAGAAGTTCAACATTCTGAAAGGCCGGGACTTCCGCGCCTCCGTACAACGGATACGACGGCACAATATTCTGGTAGCTGGTTCCTTTATCATGGGTTTGGATGTAGACGAAGCGGGCATTGGTAAGCGTATCGCCGAGGTGGCCGGTCAGTACGGTGTGGACAATCTCAACGTGCTGTTTTTGACTCCGTTGCCCGGCACGCACCTGTGGGAGCAGATGAAATCGCAGGGGCGCATCGTCCTCGATACGTTCCCTGAAGACTGGAAATATTACACACTAACTTTCCCTGTAGCCTGGTATAAGCATTTGTCTATGGACGGCATCATAAAAGAGATGATATCCTGCGACCGTGTCTTCTATTCCATACCGCGCATTCTGCGCAGGGTGTGGTGCAACTTGTGGCGATGCCGCGAACCGCTGATTACTCTGGTGGGCAATTTCTCATACAGGAGCAGTGTCCGGCTGGGCGATGAGGCATACTCCGAATTCAGGCGTCACTGCGGCAGCAGGCACAATAGTGTAAAGGAGTCCGGCAATAATCCCATCCAGATGGTGGAGCTAAATCAACGACGTAAAAACACCCCGCCCGTAATAAAATTGCGTGGGTGAATCAATTGATTGTTTACCACTTATTATTTTGTGCGGTGGTCGCATTATGAGAAGAATTTTGTTGGCGATTGTTTTTGTTTTGCTTTTTGCGGGGGCTGAGAGTTTCGGCCGAGATGGGCCTTTAGCCAACGCGAACAAAGCGGGACTGTACGTAAGGTCGCTCAAAGAGGTTCTGCAACTGTCGCCCGAGGAGGTGGATTTGGCGACGGCAGTTTTGATTGTTTCGGAGCAGTGGAGTGAGAACGTTGCGGGTCGAGGATATATATCGAAGATTGATGATATGGCTTATGAGATTCGCGACAGACTCAAGGCTGCGAAGGTGCGGGCCAATCACAGGGCGATTCCCATTATAAACAGGTATCTGTTCGAGGAATTGGGGTTTGAGTCGCTCGAAGAGGCGAGCAGGCCGGAGGAGCTGTTTTTGCATTCCGTATTAGATAACAAGCGAGGATATTGTCTGAGCCTTTCAGTTCTTTATCTTTCGCTGGCGGAACGGCTGGGTATTCCTCTATATGGAGTTGTTGCGCCTGGGCATTTTTTTGTCAGATATGACGACGGACGTGTGCGTTTCAATATAGAGACGACAAGCAAAGGCGGCAGCGCATCCGATGAGCATTACATAAAGAAGTTCGCTGTGCCGCGGGTCAGGGGCGGAATTTATATGCAGAACCTCAATAAGATGCAGACTTTAGGGTGCTTTTTTAATAATCTTGGCAACAGCTATGTGGATGTGGGCAAGGTTGAGCAGGCACAGGTTGCGCTCGAAAGGGCGGTTGAGATAAATCCGTTGCTGGCAGAGAGTCGGACGAACCTCGGCAATATATATCTGAAAAAAGAGAGGATAAAGGATGCAATAAACCAGTATCAGGCGGCACTTCAAATCAATCCTGCAGACGCCAAGACACATAATAATCTTGGAAATGCCTATGCGAGGGCCGGCCGACTGGAGGAGGCAATCAGGGAGTATAACCAATCACTCGAACTTGACCCAAATTATGTGGATGTTTACAGGAATCTATCAGTAGTGTACTGCGAGAAGAAGATGTTCGGTAAGGCGGAATCTGTGCTGAAAGAGGCGACGGAGCTTGAGCCGAGCAACAGCGGTTTCTACAATCAGCTGGGAAATGTTTACAGCGCGATGGGCCAATGTGAAAAGGCGATAGTTCAGTATAACAGGGCGTTGAGCCTGTCGCCCGGTTTGGCGGATGCGTATTACGGTATGGGCGTCTGCTACAACAAATTGAGACTGGTGGACGACGAGATTTGGGCGTACAAAAGGGCACTGAATATTACACCAGATATGTTTGCAGCACTGGCGAACCTTGGCAATGCGTACTTTGCGAAGGGAGATTATGACGCGGCAATTGAGCAGTATAACAAAGCCGTTCAAATAAAATCCGATGATGCAGCGATTCATTATAATCTTGGGGCGGCGTATTCAAACAAGGGTGATTATGAGGCGGCGGTGAAGGAACATCTGCGGGCGGTGGAGCTTGAGCCGAAGATGGGCGATGCGCATAAAGGGCTTATCTTTGCATATTACAAGCTCAAAGAATATGAGCAGGCGTGGAAGCATATAGAGACGGCGAAGCAGATGGGCATTGATGTCCCTGAAGACCTGACGGCGGCCGTTAAAAGCAATCTGTGATAGATGAAGTAAAGCCGCTGACGTTTCAAAATTGTTGATGTTTGGGGGAGGAATGTGTAGCATTGGAGATTCAAAGAGGTTTTGTGTGGAGGATATTATTGTGCGGATAACCAGAATAATAATGGTGGCCTTTCTTGCAGTTGCGGCTCTCGGTGAGACGGCGGGGCAGACTGAGCCGAATGAGCTGTCGGCGTATTACGGCTTCGGCGGGATGGAGATAATAAAATTAGACTGGGATATACATAATCTGCGGGTTGCGGATTTCAATGGAGACGGGCGGAACGATATCGCCGTTGTTAATAACCGCAAGGCCAGGATAGAGATTCTGGTACAGAAAGAGGCAGTGGGAGCCGGCAAAGCGGAGGTGGCAGTTGGCCCGGAAGATTTAGATATAAATCAGCTCATTCCGGCCAGTCGGTTCGACAGACAGGCTGTTGCGGTTTCTCAGATGGTGTACAGCCTTGTCTGCGGGGACCTGAATTCGGATGGGATGCTGGACATAGCGTTTTACGGTGAGCCGAAGGGGCTGTATGTGATATTGCAAAAGGCCAGCGAGGGTGAAAAAGGTAAGTCAGCGACGTTAAGCTGGCAGACAAGAAAGAAGATTGAGATTGATGAGGGGCTTTTGTCGCCGAATGCGTTAGTGTGCGCAGATTTGAATAATGATGGTGCGAGCGATTTGGCTCTGGCGGGTCGGGAGGCGATATACATTATTCTGCAAAAGAAGGATGGTACATTGGCTCCTGCGGTAAAGTATCCGACCGCCGGCAGGATTTTAGCGGTTGAGACAGGAGATTTGAACGGTGACGGTCTGGCTGACCTTGTTTTTGTGATGGATGAAGTAGAAAAGCCGATACACGTTCGGTTTGGTCGGCCGGGCGGGCAGTTGGGCCCGGAAATAAAATTCTTTATCGAAAAACCTGCCGCCCTGGAGCTTGCGAACATTGACGGAGCAGCCGGCGACGAGGTGCTGACCATTGACGCGCAGAGCGGGCGATTGGTCTGCTATAAGCTTGGCAGCGGCTCGCCTTCGCGTATCGCTCTCGCCTCTGCGAATCGCTCCGGCGGAGCAGGGTCGGCGGAGCAGGGAAAGAAGGGCACGGGCGGCGTGGATGATTGGCCAATTTTGTTTTATCCTCTGGAGTCAGGTGAAGGAGATACGAAGCGGGACTTAGTGGTCGGCGACTTCGACGGGGACGGTCTGCTGGATGTAGTGGTGAGCGACCCCGGTGCTGCGGAGCTTATTTTCTATAAGCAGTTGAAGGTGATGGGGCTGGCTGAGCCGGTTCAATTTCCGGCTCTTGCTGATATTGCGAGTCTGTCGGCGGCGGACTGTGACTACGATGGCAAAGCGGAGGTGGGCGTTTTGAGTGTCAAAGAAAAGCTAATCGGCAAGACTAAGTTTGCAGAGGACCGATTGAGTTTTCCGCAGCCGATAGAAGTGGTCGGCGAGCCGGTGGCGATGGAACTGGCGGATATCAACGGCGACGGCAATGTGGACTGCGTGTATATATCCAAGGACGTTAATGATGTCCGAAGCCTAAAGGTTATTTACAATGTAGCAGGTGCGGATAAGCGCGGTAAAACAGGTAAGCACAAAGGGCTTGATGTATTCGGTGAGACTGAGGAGAGGGGGGCGAATCTGGAGCTTGAGAAACTTAGTTCGGACCCCGAAGGCATAAAAGTTGTTGATGTTGACCAGGACGGCTGGCAGGATGTTTTGATATTTGTGAAGTACGAGAAGCCTATATTGGTTCGGCAGACGGCGAAAGGGAGATTCGAGGTGGTTGATTCACCTGCTTCGCAGGCGAGCCTGATTAAAGATGCGAGCCTGTCTTCAGTCGCCGTTGCGGACGTGGACGGACGTGCGGGGAAGGAACTGCTGATAGCACAAAAGAATTTTGCGAGGAGTTTGATTTTTGCCGATGGGAGCAGATGGAATGTTGTCGACCAGTACAACGCCCGCGGTACGCAGGACGTGATATCGGCGGTGGCAGCCTTTGATATTGAGCAGGTCGGCCCGGCGAAGCGGCCTGCTATTTTGCTTTTAGACGGCCAGAAGGGTCGACTTGAGGTACTAAAGGCGGGAGAGGATGGGACCTATCGATTTGAGAAAGAGCTTGACGTCGGGAAATGGGATGCCGGGGCGGTGCATCTGAAGATGCTTTATGCGCCGCTTACGGGCGGGGAGGCGAACAGCATTCTGCTGTTCGACGGCGCGAAGTTCGCGCTTGTGACACCGCCGAGCGAGGGCGGCGCTGCGCAGCGTCTGGAGCAGCAGTTCGGCTACGAGACTGAGATAAAGGATGGTACCTACGGCAATCTTACGGCGGGCGACATAAACGGAGACGGGCGGCCTGACATTGTCATGGTAGAATACAGGCATAAGCACATCGAAATACTCGCACTCGACGGGCAGTCCAAGCCGATTCCGGCTATGCGTTTCAAGATATTTGAAGAGAAAAGCTACGGGGACGACAAGAGGCAAGGCGAAAGCCGAGTCGAGCCGAGAGAGCTGAAGGTTGCCGACGTTACCGGCGACGGCAAGGTGGACCTTGTGACGGTTATCCACGACCGCATAATTGTTTACCCTCAGGATTGAGTTCGTCACCTGTGGTCCGTATAAGATGTCGGCGGAGAGGATGATGGGAAGGAAGGCACAGAGTAGCAAAGGCACAAAGGCACAAAGAAATCGAAAAAGCGGGCTACGGGATAAAACCTGTGGCCTGTTTTTTATCAGGCCGGCCTTTGCCCCAAAACGCCTGCAAAAATGCAGTTTCAGTTTATGAAAATTGAGCGGTTGACCAAGTTCGTCTTTCTGATATAATGGCTCGTGCTGCGTTTTATCCACACGACACATCGCGCATGACGCAATACGAAAGACGAGGCAATTATGCAGGGCAAGACGCTGGGAGAATTGGCTGAGTATGTCGGCGGTCGGGTTAGCGGAAACCCTGACGTCGTGATTAAGTCAGCCTCCACACTTGGCCGTGCCGGCGAAGGCGACATCAGCTTTTTAGCCAACAACAGATATGAGAAACATCTGCAAACGACCAAGGCCAGCGCGGTAATTGTAAGCAGGGAAACAACCAATACATCGGTCCCACTTTTAGTGGCTGAAGACCCTTATTATGCGTTTATGCAGATTATGGTGCTTCTGCACGGCCATCGCAAACATAAGAAGGTCGGTATAAGTTCGCGAGCTTCAATTTCGGACAGCGCAAAAGTGGGCGTGGACTGCCATATTCACGATTTCGTGGTCATAGATGATGATGCGAGGGTCGGCAACGGCTGCATAATCTATCCCCACGTGTATATCGGGCGAGGTGTGCAGATAGGCAATGACAGTGTATTGTATCCCAATGTTACGATTTACGACGGGTGCAGAATAGGCAATCGTGCGATAGTAAATGCCAACTCGACAATCGGCGAAGACGGGTTCGGCTACGCCAGCCACAACGGCGTTCACCACAAGATACCCCAGATAGGCACAGTTGTTATAGAGGACGATGTGGAGGTCGGCGCGTGCTGCGCGATTGAGCGTGGCACACTCGGCGACACAATCATAGGTCAGGGCAGTAAATTGGGTGATTTGGTTACGATAGGCCACGGCACAAAGATAGGTCCGTACTGTCTGCTGGTGGCGCAGGTGGGGATAGCCGGCTCGACAACTCTTGGACATCACTGCATAGTGGGCGGACAGGTCGGAATCGTTGGTCATCTGAACATCGGAAACAATGTTACAATCGCGGCGCAGGCTGGCGTTATTAACGATGTCGACGACAATCAGATAGTCCTGGGGTCTCCAGCCGTCGAAGCCAACCAGGGTAAACGTGCTTACAGTATGATACAATACCTGCCGGAGATGCGGCAGAGTATTCGGAATCTTCAAAGTCAGATTGAGCGACTTTTCGCATCCACAGAAGAGGATTCCGCAGACAAGACGGGTGATTAGTAACTGGTGAATGGTAACCGGTTACTATTTAACCAATCACCATTTAACCGATTACCATATGAGCAGTTCAGAAGTGCTGGGTTTGATAGCGGGCGAAGGGAGGCTGCCTCATCTGGTGGCTGCCGGCGCGAGGGCGGCGGGCTTGAAGGTGATTTGCGTCGGCTTGGCAGGTAGTGCGGAGGATTCGCTCGCTGATGAAGTCGATGTGTTCTACAAGGTCGCAATAGCGCGGCCGGGCAGTTGGATACGCAGGCTGCGAGGACACGAGGTGACGCGTACGATTATGGTGGGGCGGGTGGCGAAAGGACGAATCTTTACACCGTGGCGAATACTGCGATACCTGCCGGACTGGCACTCGGTGCGAATATGGTACTGGCGACTGCGACGGAGAGACAAACGGAACGACACGCTTTTGAGCGCATTGGCTGATGAATTAGCCAGCGGAGGAATAGTGCTGGAGAACTCAACAATATACTGCAAGGAGCATCTGGCGACGTCGGGTGCGATGACGCGGCATAAGCCTGGCTCGTCGGTCGAAAGCGACATTGAATTCGGCTGGCAGATAGTCAAGAAACTGGGCGAGCTGGACATAGGTCAGGCAATCGCGGTCAAGGAAAGAGAAGTGATAGCGGTCGAGGCGATAGAAGGCACAGCGGAAACGATTGAGCGAGCGGGCCGATACTGCAAAAAAGGCGGCTGGACACTTATAAAAACCTCTAAGCCGAATCAGGATATGCGGTTCGATGTGCCGTGCGTTGGGCCCGATACCATAAGAAGCTTAGCAGAGAACGGGGGTGCGTGCCTTGTTGTGGAAGCGGGAAAAACGATAATCATAGACAAGACGGAAACAATCAAGCTTGCCGATAAACTCGGCATCAGTATTCTTGGGCGTAGCTATGCCACAGGCTGAGGGCGTGGAGAATGGGTTCGATAAGTTGAGTCGGGGAAGCTTCACGCTGTATATTCATAAAGATTTTCGTAACGAGCCATTTGAACAAGCCTTATTGGCAGGAGGAATAAAGCTTCAGGAACGGTATCATTCTGCACCGGTGCGGTCGTCGAGGTTTGCCGACGTTTATAGATTCGGGGTCAGATTCGGCGGTGTTGAAAAGATGGTTTATCTGAAGGAGTATTTTCACCGGTCGTGGTGGGATTTTGTTAAGCATTTTTTTCGCTCCAGCCGGGCCAGGCGAGCGATGGAGGCGGATATTATGCTGGCTGCAAACGGCTTTGAAAGCCCCACCATCGTTGCGATGGGGCAGCGCAAATTTGCATTTTTGACGGCGAGGAATTTTATAGCGACCCTTGAGGTTGAGAACGCCCGTTCGGTTTATCGAATTGTCATTGATGAGCAGAACGGTTCGAGGGCGGAACAAATCAGGGAGAGGCGGTCGTTTATAAAGGCGTTCGGGCGCACCATCGGCAGGATGCACGCGGAGGGAATTTTTCACGGCGACCTGCGATTGGGCAATGTTCTGGCAAGGAAAGAAGTGGATTCGACACTTCGACAAAGCTCAGTGCAGGCAGGCTCACCACAGGGGGACGAGTGGCATTTCTTTTTTCTGGATAATGAACGGACGAAGAAATTCCGAAGACTTCCGGCTCGGCTGCGATTGAAGAATCTGGTGCAGATAAACATGTTTGAGCCGTGGGCGGCGAGTGATACAGACCGTATGAGATTTTTCAAGGAGTACTGGGCGAGAAATAAGGAAAGCGGGCTCGAAAAGGCGGTTCTGATAAAGGAGGTTCTGAAAAAAACGGGTCGGCGATTGAGAAAGAAGATGAGGTCCGATGGGTAATCCGTCTTTAGTGTGCGAAGGTATTCCGAGGGACGGGCGATTTAGAACTGGTCGAGGAAGCGGAGGTCGTTTTCAAAAAGCAATCGGATGTCGGTGATGCCGTACTTTCGCATGGCGAGGCGTTCGACGCCGAAGCCGAAGGCCCAGCCGGTGTATCTTTCGCTGTCTATGCCGACAGCATCGAAGACGTTTGGGTCAACCATGCCGCAGCCGCCCATCTCAATCCAGTCTTTTTTGCCGGAGCTGTCGGTCCAGAGCAAATCGACCTCGGCGCTGGGTTCGGTAAATGGGAAAAAGCTCGGGCGAAATCGCCACTTCGTATCGGGCCTGAAGAAGGCGTGAATGAACTGGTCAATGGTGGTCTTCATATCCACCATAGAGACGTTTTCATCGACGACGAGCGCTTCGAGCTGGTGAAACATATACATATGTGTTGCGTCGACGGTATCAGGGCGGTAGACGCGTCCGGGGGCGACGACACGAATGGGGGGCTTTTTGCTTTCCATGACGCGAATCTGGATTGTGGAGGTCTGACTTCGCAAAAGAGTGTTATCGTCGATGTAGAAATTGTCGAGCGGGTCTCTTGCGGGGTGCTGAGGCGGGATATTCAGAGCGACGAAGTTGTGCCACTGGTCTTCGACTTCGGGGCCATAAGCGACATCGAAGCCCATTCGACCAAATATGTCCAGCAGTTCATTTATGGTTTTGGTAATGATGTGCGTTTTGCCGATTCGGACAGGTATGCCCGGCAAAGTGACATCGACAAACTGCTGCTGATGTTTGCGATGAGATTCGGAGAGGTTAATTTTGAGCTGTTCGAAAGCGGCGGAGACATCGGTTTTTATTTTGTTTGCGATTTGTCCAGCCTGAGGTCTTTGTTCGGGTGCGACCCGGCCTATCTGAGTAAGCATCTGTGAAATTTTGCCTTTGCGGGCGAGATATTTTATTCGGAACTGCTCGAGAGAGTCGAGGTCGGTGACTTTTTTTAGGTCGTTGAGGGCGTCTTTGCCGATTTTTTCGAATTGGTCGAGCATTTTTCGTATCTCGTCGCTCGTATCTCGTCGCTCGTGTCACGAGTCACGGACGACGAGGCACGGCCGTTACAGCTTTTGCTGCTTCAACGATAGCATCAAAGCCAGTTGGGTCGGCGATAGCAATTTCACTTAGCGTCTTACGATTCAAAGCGATATTTGTTTTTTTTAAGCCGTTGATGAACAGGCTGTAACTTATTCCTCGCAGTCGACAGGCGGCGTTTAGTCGAGTGACCCAGAGGCTTCGGAAGTCACGTTTTTTGCGTTTTCGGTCGATTCTGGCGTCGACGTCGGCCTTGACGAGGCCTTGTTTGGCGAGGTGATACAAGTGCCCTGCGGAGGCGTGATGGCCCTTTACGGCTTTGAGAACACGTTTTCTTGCGCGACGTTTAGCGGCTCCTTTTCTGGCTCTTGGCATATCAGTTTTCCTTCAGGATTATAACCAACTGGTGCATAGGTGTAAGCCACAAGTTATTTGTTAAGGAATATTTTGATTGTTTTTGCGGCGGCGGCGGTAGAACTCAGAACGGCGGGGCTGGCCAAGTGCCTTCGGCGTTTGGCATTTTTGGTGCTCATAAGATGGCCTGCACCTGCGCGTTTGTAGCTGAGCTTTCCGGTGGCGGTAACCTTAAACCTTTTTTTCAGACCTTTGTGTGTTTTCTGTTTCGGCATTTTAGCTGATTCCTTCAGAACAGCCTGTCAAAATTCAAGAAATATAAAACACAGTAGTATATGTTGTTTATGACCGCAGGTCAACGCTGAGGTTCATGGAATTCGCCAAGAAAGTAACTGGGCAATTTAATCCTGATACTACGCCCGGCGGGATTCGAACCTGCGACCTTCGGTTTAGGAAACCGACGCTCTATCCTACTGAGCTACGGGCGCCTGAACTTCTAAGTGCTTGTAATATAGTAACTTGTTGCTTACCTTGTCAACTTTTGAAGTGGCCAAATGGTTGAAATCCTCTTTTTATGTTGTAACAAGTTGCAGATACGGCACTTACGGTCTAAGGGTCGAGCGGCTGGTTTGAAAGTTGAAGGTTCGAGCCCATCCAGAGTGAAACAACTTTGGATGAAATGGCAACACAGATGGCAGCACAGAATGCTGAATGTTTCAGACAACAGGAGAGATATCCAGGAGAATGTGGAACCAGAGGGGTGAAAAATGTGTACGCCTACATTGACTACGGAAGGTTGTCCAAATGGTTCTTGAGAAATCAACGACTTATGCTAACTTTTGGATATGGGAAAATCGGCTGTTAGCAGGAGGTTGTTTTTGCGGGGAGCCGGATTTATATGACGTCGAAGGAAATTGTAGAGAAAACTTTGAGTTACCGGTATCCAGAACGAGTCGCACGGTCGTTCGGCGACTCTGATTTTGTTCTGGTCAAGGCAGATGTAAAGAGCCGTGCTACCGACCTGGTCATGGTCGGAAATGGAAAATTGGAAAGATTCGACGAGCGGGGCAATCTCCGGCACAGATTAGACGACACTTCAAAGGACGAAGCGGAAAAACCTGTCCTGGATGATGTGTCACGGATAGACGACTACGAATTGCCGGATTATTCCAATTCCCGGGACTACAAATGCGTCGCCGAGCAAAGAGCCAAGCATCCCGATAAATGGCTTATTGGTGATGTTCCGGGTTTTGCTTTTAGCATAGCCCGATACATACTCAAGCTGGAAGATTACCTTGCGGCTCTTATGCTGGAAAAGGAGCGGGTAAAAATCCTGCATAACAAAATCGATGTAATTTTGGAGCAAATGATACGAAATTATGCGGCTGCCGGGGCGGACTGCATATTTTTTCCGGAAGACTGGGGCACTCAGAGTCAGTTGTTCATCCGGCCGGAATTGTGGTATGAGGAGTTCTTCGGGAGATTTCAGAAGCTCTGCTCTATTGCACATCAGTGCGGGATAAGGGTCTTTATGCACTCCTGCGGACAAATCGATGCAATTATTCCGGGATTGATGAAGGCGGGGGTTGATGTTCTCCAATTCGACCAGCCAGACCTCTATGGCATCGAAACCATCGCCGGATACCAGGAACAAGGCAGGATTACTTTCTGGTGTCCTGTTGATATCCAGAAGACGCTGCAGACGCGGAATGAAAAAATTATCCGCGACAAGGCGAGAGAGATGCTCGATAAGCTGTGGAAGGGCAGAGGAGGTTTTATTGCGGGATACTACCCGGATAATGTTGCGATTGGGCTTGACCCGAAATGGCAGGATTATGCCTGCCAAGAGTTCCTTAAACACGGTAAGCGGCGGTCCTGAATAATGCCAATCGCAAGAAGTTTAAGTGCATCAGAAAAAGGCTATCGCACTCTAAAGGCGTGGATGGTTGAACCCCCAGTGTCGTGTTGGAGAAACTCATAGTGAATACCGGCGGCCTCAAACCAAGCTATTTCGGCCCGCCCGAAAGCTATCGTGGCAGCGGCCGGTTCCGCATCCGGCCTCCGCAGTAGCGAAGAAATTGCAAATCCGGAATCCGCAACAGCTATTTCTTCTTCTTGCCCTTACTCTTCTTTGATTTCTTGACGCTCTTCTTCGTTGTTCCTCTGCATCCGCACGTACTGCACATTTTCGTTTCCTTTCAAATTTCGAATCGTTTTGTCGACAGCAATATCCTACCAAATCCCCCAGCCACCACACAAGTCATTTTTGGCTGGTGTTGTTGATTTTGAATAGTTATTGACCGTCTGCTTTATCTGGTGTACTGTACAACATTAAATTGCACAAGGCTGGTCTGGACAGGCAAGTTGTTGCGACTATTAACGAGGAAGAGCCGTGTCTATTTACAATCTTGTCAGCTTTTGCGGTTTGTTTGTTTTGATGTTTTTAGCGTGGCTTTTTTCGACGAATCGCAGGCTGTTGAACATGCGTTGCATTTTTTGGGGAGTTGTTTTACAATTAGTGCTGGCATTTCTGGTATTTTATGCCCCCTACAGCACAAAGATATTTCTCTGGCTGAATGACCTTGTCGTCAAGGTTTTAAGCTCGGCCACAGCGGGGCAGAAGTTTCTTTTCGGTCTCTGCTGGCTGCGACTCTGGCGTGCCTTATGGTCGGTGCCGTTGCCGGTACATTTTACCACACCGGCAGCTTCGCTCTGCAGATGGGTCGTTGACGTATCAGGTGTAAATACGGTTAGCCCGGTTTGCTGTACGTGCATTTAGGCGGCGAAAGTGGCAGACTAAGAGAATCTATTTTCCATCTGTGGGCCGGCGATAGAGGCCATTGCAGGGGAGGGTGATGATTTCACCGCTATTTGTTTTAATCTCAAGCTCATCACTGAAGTATGGTAAACGGTTTTTTTTCGGCGGTGCAGTTATCCGTACCGTAAGTTCAATGCTTTCGCCGCGAGGCTGTTGAGAAATGACCTCTGCGAACCCCTTTTTTGAGGAGATGGAGTCTATCTTGAATGGTTTGCCGTCGGTGTTCGTTATCAGAACCTGTCCTGTCTGGGATTCGCCCGGTTCGAGTCTGGTCAGCATCAGTCTGGCGGGCTGGGCCTGGAACTTTTGAATAGCCTCGTAGGGGATGCTCACAGAGGGCTGCTTAGGGTGCGTTAGTCCGATTTGAATTGACCCTGTCGGATGTTCCTTGAGCTTCTGCGTATCAACGTTTAATTTCAAGACAAATTCACTGGCTGATATATTTGGGTCGAACTCTACACTGATAGCGTTACCGGGTGAGGTAAGGCTTGTTATGGCAAAGGAGTTGCCATCTTTGCTTTTTAGGGTGATGTCCTGAGCGGCGGCGTTTTCCTTCCACATGAGAAGGCGGAGCTGCGGCGACGAAACTTCAATGGGTGTAATTACCGTTGCTTTTATTGTCAACTTAACCTTCTGGTTTTCTGTATCATTGGTATTGACATAGATGTTTTTTTCTACGGAGCCAGGACTATTTTGTCCGCTGTAATCGATTTTTATGACGCCGTCTTCGCCGATCTGGTACTGTGTTTTGGCCAAGGTGGGAACGGCGCAACCGCAGGTCGATTCGATTTCGCTTATATTCAATAGTCCCGAGCCGATGTTTTTGAACCGAAATTCGCATTCGCCTTTTTGGCCGATACCCATTTCGCCGAAATCGTGAACTAACTTTTCAAAGCTGATTTTGGGTTTTGGCAGGGTACTTTTTTCATTTGGCTCTGATGCTTCATTGGTTTCTACCGCAGTTGTTTGGAGTTGTTGGGGTGCCTCTTGTCCGGCCGCCCGGACCAATCCGACACTACATATCAGGGTGATAACTAAGAAGTAGCGACTCAGCATATTGGTATTTCCTCACATATTCTGAATGTATAATTTGCGTCCGGAGTCAATCATACAAAAAAACCACTTGGAAGCCAAGATGTTTTATTTGTGATTCGAGCAGGTCGTTTTGACAATCCGCGATGTGATGTTTGCGCGACATCCGCTGTTATCGCTGTTAGAGGGGGGTTTGCCTGATTTTTTTGCAATAAATTTGCCTTTCAAGCCGTCCTATATTGCAGTGCAGTATGGTATAATTATACCGACTTAGGAAGAGCTTTTAAGAGATGGGCCAGTTTGAGGGCAATAACCTATGTGCCGCCATTTACCGGAAATAGGGGTAAGGTTGTGTCGGGGGCGAGGGGCTTTTACGCTGATTGAGCTGCTTGTTGTCATTAGCGTTATCTCCCTGCTTATGGGGATACTGCTGCCTGTGATCAACAAGAGCCGTGCGATGGCTGTCAGTACCACCTGCCGGGCAAATCTTCGCTCAATAGGTGTGTGTTTGAGGACGTACCTCGACGACTACAGAGACATTATGCCTCCTGCCTGCGAGTACCCTTGGCTGATTACGGACCCGAATGCTGCCGGTTACAAACCCCCAATCACAAAATTTTTAGGCCCGCTGCTGCACGAGCCAGAGGTCTTTGTCTGCCGGGCGGACACCAAAGAAAAGTACTACCTGATGGGCGACGGCGGCACAAGCTACAAATACAGAGAACGACTCGGCGGAACAACGATAAGTACTTCGTTTCTTGCGCAACGCGGCATCAAGGAAAGAAACATAGACGTTATGAGCGATTTTGACCCCTTTCATGGAACAGCCGGTCGGCCGGGCGCGGAAAACTATTTGTATGCCGACTGGCACGTCGGCGATTTGAAAAACCAGGATTAAAAATATGACAAAAAAAAGTAAAACAATTTTGACTGCAATCATCGTTCTGGCTGCTGGCGTGGCTGTTGCAGTCCCGATAGCCGTGCATTGGGCAGGCAAGCCCAATTTTTCAAAAATGAGCCCCCGGCAGATTCGAGAGTATTTTGACTCGAATGAGTTCCGTGACGCCAACGAACAGACAAGACGCGGGATTCGTGAACAGATGGGCGAGGTAATGCAGGCAAGGATGACCGCCCAGGTAAATGGGTATTTTGCACTGCCCGAGGGAAACCAGCGCACGGTGTATTTGGACAAGATAATCGACGAAATGCAGGCCGGAAGGGCGGAGTTTCTCGCAAGAAGAGACCCTAATCGTCCACCTGATGGGAATGGCTTCGGGAGATTTGGCCCGCCTGATGCAAATGGCCGGCCGAGATTTGGCCAGAGAGGAGCAAATAGCAGACAGCGTCCACGGATAAATCCTGAAAGGATGAGGGCGAGGTCGGAAAGGTTTAGCGCCGATACGAGGGTGAAAATGATTCAGTTCCGCCGAGCGATGTTTAATCGTATGCGGGAACGCGGCATACAAGGCCCGATGATGGGACGACCAGGTGGTCCCGGCGGTGGCCCGCCGCCCGACTAACACCGCTTTACAGATAGCATTCGGCGGGGCCTATCATGGATGTGTGAAGACCTTTTTCAAAGAAGAATCGGCGGATAGATGCGCATGAATGGCACTTTCCCGCGTAGCGTTCGGTCGGCTTATAACCCAACTCCACCGCCTCATCCAATAATCCGACCGGTCCGAACCGAAACAATAAATCAATCACTCTGTCATTGGCCGGCTGCCAGTTCCGCCATATTTCATCTAACGGCTGTGCAGTGACACTGCCGACAATTATACCGCTGCAGGTTCCGCTGAAGACATTGCCGTATGGGTCTATATGAATACCTTTAGCGCCAAGAAAAGTCGATTTACAATTGGCTGATGCGAATGCTTCTATAGGTTCGGATGCCACAAGCTCAGCCAATCTTCCGGCTGCTCGGCCAGTGAAACGGCAGGGATAGTCATTCATAGCCCTGATATATTGTTGCTTCAGTTCTTCGTTTGAAAGTTCTTTCATTTTGACAGGGTTTTCTAAATACTTTCTCCACCGGACTATCACACGAGCAGCCCCCAAGATATTTGATGCTATATCTGCTAACAGCCGAACGGGTTCTATATCAACATATTCCTGGTGAAATGGGTCGGTACTTATTTTGAGTCGCTGCATTCCTAATTGGTCGAGAGTTTCTAACCGCTGTCTTATTAAATTTTCATCGCAGGCCCAAAAGCCATTTGTTTCTATCGTATCGACTTCGCCGAGATTATGTTTTTTTGCCTGTAGCAGGATTTCCTTAAGATGGTCCCAGTAAAGGAAAGGCTCACCACCGGTAATATGTACTTTCGCGGCATCCCCCGCCAAAGTTTTCAACGATTGCCAGGCGCTGATTGCGGTATCCACAGACATCAGGCTGTTTTGCTGAGGGCCGCAGTTGTAATAGCAGAATTCGCAACTGCAGTTGCATTTGTACGTAAGTAACAACCCCGCCGAGCGCCACAGTTTAAATTTTGGCTCATCTCGAGCAGCCTCTTTGTTGTAAATATTGTCAGATAGTCTCATCGGAACTTGCGTTTCGAGTTATTTGTACTGCTTATTGGCGTTCGAGAATACTTTTTCATGTGTACCTGTATCACGGTAATATCCGCAGGCGTTATGCCGCCTATTCGGCCTGCCTGGCCCAAAGTGCCGGGCCTGAAAGCGGACAGTTTCTCTTTTGCTTCGGCCCGAAGGTGCGTGATTTCATTATAGTCCAGCTCGGTTGGCAGATTCACCTTTTCTAAACTGCCCATACTCTTTACAAGTCGCTCCTGCTTCGTCAGGTAACCCTCGTATTTTGCGTCGACTACCACAGTCTCCAGTGTTTCGTCACGGATGCCCATAGCACTGATATCGGGCCTGTCTTTAAGAGTCTCGGCAAGCGGATTCATTGGCTGTCGAAGTTGCTCCCACAAACTCAAGCCGTTCGAATGTGCGCTCTGGAGATAATTTTTGAGCTTATCAATGCAGGCCAGTTTTTTCTCAAATCGCTTCCACCGTTTTGCATCCGCGAGCCCGACCGATTTACCGATTTGCGTCAGTCTCCTGTCCGCGTTGTCAGCCCGCAGCGACAGGCGAAATTCCGCCCTGGAAGTGAACATTCGATAAGGCTCGTCAATATCCTTTGTCAGAAGGTCGTCAATCATAACTCCGATATAAGCCTGGTCTCTGCCGGGGACGATTGGCTCGTCGCCGGAGCATTTTCTGGCGGCGTTGATGCCGGCGATAATACCCTGGCCGGCGGCTTCTTCATATCCACTGGTGCCGTTAATCTGGCCAGCGAGGAAAAGCCCCGATATTTTTTTGGTTTCGAGGCTGCTTTTTAGCTGAATTGGCGGACAGTAATCGTACTCAATCGCGTAGGCGTAATGTACAATCCGTGCGTTCTCCGTCCCGGGCATCAGCTTGAGCATTTGCTCCTGAATATCCTCCGGAACCGAGGTGCTGATGCCGTTGCAGTAAATGGTGGAAATTTTTTCCTCTTCAGGTTCGAGAAAAACCTGATGACGTTTCTTGTCCGCGAAGCGAATAATCTTACTCTCAATGCTTGGACAATACCTTGGCCCTGTAGATTTTATTTGGCCGGTGTAAAGCGGAGCACGGTGCAGATTGTCTCTAAGCAGCTTGTGTATCTTTTCATTGGTATAAGTAATCCAGCACGGGATTTGTTGTTTAGCGATTGATTCATTTAAGAATGAGAACGGCTTTGGGTCATTGTCGCCGAGCTGAATTTCGAGCTTGTCAAAATTAACTGTTGACGCATCCAGTCTTGGCGGTGTGCCAGTCTTCAGCCGTTTAAGGACCAGCCCCACCTGCTCCAATGAACCTGAAAGCTTTTCACTGGCAGGTTCTCCGAGACGTCCCCCGCTGAACTGCTTTGCTCCAATATGCATTAACCCTCGAAGAAATGTCCCTGTTGTCACAATGACGGTCTGTGCACTATAGGCACTTCCATCTCTGCACCTGACGCCATAAACCCTTCCATTGTTGACGAGTATTTCCGTTGCCATTGCTTCCACGATGGTCAGGTTATTCTCCTGCTCGAGGGTCTCTCGCATATACTCTGCATACTTGTACTTGTCAGCCTGTGCTCGCGGCGATTGAACAGCGGGGCCTTTTGAGCGGTTTAGAATCCGAAATTGAATTCCCGTTGCATCTATGGCCAGGCCCATCAATCCACCCAAGGCATCAATTTCGCGTGCAATCTGTCCTTTGGCGATTCCCCCGATAGCCGGGTTGCAACTCATCGTGGCTATTTTACTTTTGTCGATGGTAATAAGGCAGGTTCTGGCGCCGATTTTTGCTGTAGCGTGTGCGGCTTCTACGCCGGCGTGGCCAGCGCCTATCACAATGCAGTCAAACTCATTTGCTTTCATAGGAATCCGTCAGCGCGACCGCTGAGGCAATTGCGAAGTTTGCCGTGTGTGTGATGCTTACGCTTATGTGTTTGATTCCGAGTTTGTCGGAGATTTTTTTGACTTCGCCGCTGAGGTTGACTTGTGGCTGACCGGCGGGATTGTTTACTATTTCTATATCCGTCCAGGCGATTTTGCCGCGCCAGCCTGTGCCCATAAGTTTGAGGATGGCTTCTTTGGCAGCGAACCGGCCGGCAAGCTTTTCAATCCTGTTCTTATAGGCGTCAGCATAGGCCTGCTCAGATGCAGTGAATATCCTGTCTAAGAAGCGCCGGCCGTGCTGCTTGGCCATTTCTTCTATCCGCGGAAAATCAACAAGGTCTATGCCGTGCGCTACAATTTCCATTAGAGCACCCGAATTGTTCAATAATCAATAATACTATTTGCTCATCGCGTAGATTTTTCGCAGGCAGAAATTTATAAACTCATCTTTGCTGCCTATCTGTGCCTGCTGTACCAGCTTAGCGCCGAATTTATCTGCGGCCTGTTTGCGGCAGTCGAAGTCTATCTTGGCCTCAAGTTGTTTTTGTACCTTTTCGAACGGTTCAACCGTTTTTTTCTGTTTGTCAATGAGCTTCATTATGAAGATATGTCCGTCGGCCTCGATTGGTCCTGCAATTTGGCCGGGCTGAATCTTTTCCGCCTCGATGGCGAGAATGTCATAGGGTTTTGCGAGCGACTCCGGCTGCACCGGCTTCCAGCGTCCGCCGGTTGATGCGTTATACCCGTGCGAGTAGAGTTTGGCGACGTCGTTGAAATCTTCGCCGCGGTGCAGACGCTCCATCAATTTAGCCGCCAGGTCTCTGGCGATTTGCCCGGCGGTTTCGTTTGAGTCCGCGGATTTGAGCTTCGCCAGCTCTATATCTATAAGGGCAAATTCCAGCTTGGCCGGTACCGTGAAGGATTCGTCCTTCATATTATTGTAGGTCTGCAGCAGCTCGCGGTAAGTGGCGGACCTTTCCTCCGGCAGTTTCGTCGACATGTAGTATTGGCTGAGGATAAATTTCTTTTGTTGTTCCTTGAAGCTTGTCCAGTTTAGGTCATCCTGCTTGAGGACGTGCTCGGCCTGTGCGTAATCGCCGCCGAAGCTGACGATGAATTTCTGCACTTCCGCATCGGCCAATTTTTCGAGGCGTTCATCAAGCCCTGCGCCGAGTTCTTTTTTGGCCTGCTGATAAAGCAGGATATTGGCTATTTTACCGACCACGAACTGCTCGACGTCATTCCGCACCTGTTTTTCGAATTGCTGATAGTCATTAGTCTGGGCGAGCGGTCCGAGGTACTCCAGCAGCGGATGAACTATCTCATCAGCCGTTAGTGACTCATCGCCGACAGCCAGAACGAACCCTTCCGAACATTCTGGAAGACCTGTCGTTTGCGGCAGCGGAATGGCGGCCATCTGTTTCTTGGTAAACCTTGGTTTTTCAGCTTCGCCGCAGCCGACTATGACCGAAATCATCAGCGCCACCAGAGCGGTACATTTACGCACAGCACCAATCTCCTGATTCCCGGATAATTATTAACCGCCGGTGATGAACGGCGCAACAGTATGCGTTGCTTTCTTGGGAGCCTGCTCAAAAATACCGGCTAATTACCGTACTAAAAATCAGAGGCATTTGCAAAGATTTTTGGGTAAAAATGGCTACTGGAGGTACTGGTTATGCGTTCTTTCGCGGCCTATTAATGTCTGCGGGCCGTGGCCGGGATAAACAACGGTTTCGTCCGGCAGCGTCAGGAGCTTTTGCTTTATGCTCTTTATTAGCTGGGCTGTGCTGCCGCCCGGCATATCTGTTCGGCCGATGGAATCAGCAAACAGCGTGTCGCCTACAAAGACGATTTGTTCTTTTCTTGAATACAGGCAGATGCCGCCCGGCGTATGGCCTGGTGTGTGAAACACCTCCAATCTTATGCCGGCCTGTTCGACGATGCTTCCTTCTTCGAGGGTGAAATCGGCCTTGGCGGCATCGGCGGCGGCAGGAGTTATGTCCGCGAGAAACGACAGGTTGCTCTGGTTGTCTGAGAGCATATTCGCGTCGCGTTTATGGACGTAAGCTTTTATGTGGGGGAACTTTTTGCGCAGTTGTGCCAATCCGCCGATATGGTCGATATGTCCGTGAGTGAGGATAGCAGCGAGTGGATTTAGTTTATGTTCGCGTAGAAAATCGACGAGTTTGCCGGCCTCAAGACCTGTGTCAATAATCAGGCAGTCGCCGGCCGATTCGCTTTCGCGAAGGATGTAGCAGTTGGTTTCGAACGAGCCCAGAACCAGGCAGTCGATTTTCATTTGGCATCTCCTCTGGAAGGACAGGCAGATTAGCAGAAATGCCGTCTGCGGTCAATACCTTTGTGCTTGACCGATAGTTTGTGGTCTGTTATTTTGTCGTGGCTGTTCGGCATTTGCCGGTGTGAGTGCGTATTTTGATTAACAGTGCACCGTAAAATTGCCGATAGAATTGGGCGGTGTAAGTGCTGAACTAATACTATGATGCGTTAGTTTGTGTATCAGGACGGGGACTATGCCTGAATTTTCGAGACAGAGAAAGGCGTACGGGCTTTTCAAAAGATACGCGGGCAATCCGATATTGACGCCGGAAATTTGGCCTTATCCGGCGAATGCGGTTATGAATCCGGGCGCCATCAAATTGAATAATGAGACACTCCTGTTGGTTCGGGTCGAGGATATGCGTGGCTTTTCACATCTGACCGTTGCGCGCAGCAGCGACGGGTTCACAGACTGGCGAATTGACCCTGCCCCGACCCTCGAGGCTGACGAAACTTCCGGTGAGGAAAGGTGGGGACTGGAAGACCCTCGCATCATCTGGCTTGAGGAGCAGAAGCAGTTCGGTATCACGTACACATCTTTCGGCGAGGGAGGCCCGGTGGTGTCACTGGTGATTACCAAGAATTTCAAGACCTTTGCCAGGCTTGGTGCACTTTTGCCGCCGGAGGATAAGGATGCCTGTATGTTCCCTCGCAGGTTCAAGGGGCGCTTCGCCCTGATTCATCGGCCCATTGTCCGCGGCGAAGCGCATATGTGGATTAGCTTCTCGCCCGACCTGAAACACTGGGGCGACCACAGATTGCTCATCAGGACAAGGGCTGCTTACTGGGACTGCCACAGGGTTGGGCTGGCGTGTCAGCCCATAGAAACTCCGCACGGCTGGATGGTATTCTACCACGGTGTCCGCGCAACAGCCTCGGGGTCGATATACCGGCTTGGACTGGCACTTCTGGATTTGGACGAACCTTGGAAGGTACGGCGGCGAAGCGACGAGTGGGTTTTGGGGCCGCACGAGGTCTACGAACGTCTTGGTGATGTTGGGGGCGTCGTGTTCCCAACGGGAGTAACCATCAGCAAGGAAACTGACCAGCTTAACCTCTACTATGGTGCTGCAGACCGCACCGTTGCTGTTGCGACGGCAGGCCTGAGCGACTGCATCGATTATATTATGTCCTCTCCCAAGGCGACTGAATAATCTGTCGCTATTCCGCTGGCTTTTATGTACATATACTTTCCGAAACAACATCGGGCTCCAGACATGCGGTAACGACTCCGCAGGTGTCGGGTTCCCGCAAAGCGGGGTCCCTCGTCGGCTGTTTTTGCCGACGTGTTGCCGCCGCCGGTCTGGACCAAAGCGGCATCTCTGCCGGTTGCATTGGATGTCTTTATTAAATCCGCTAAAGCGTTATTTTGTTGGGGTGCTGTTTAATTTTGTATCGGTTTTATCTTGGCGTGGCGTCGGGCAGGCCGCCGTCAACCGGGATTGTTGAGCCGGTCGTCGGCGTCTGGCGCGTGGCAAAGAAGAGAACCGCGTTTGCTACATCTCGGCCGGTAACCTTTGTCTTGAGCAGATTTCGGTTGCGGTAATATTCCTGCAATTGCTTTCCATCCATCCCTCTCGCTTTCATTCGCTCAGCGCCGATGGTTTCCCACAGGCCGGATTTGTATTTACCTTCCGAAAATACCGCGTCAGGTGCGACCATATTCACACGGATGTCGTACTGGGCAAATTCGAGGCTGGCGACTCGTCCCAACTGGTGGCAGGCGGCTTTGGTTGCGCTGTAGGCTCCGAAGCCGGCGCTGGGAGAGGGGACATTTTTGGTGGACATAATGATGATGTCCCCGCCAGTTGCCTGCTTGATGAATCGGTGAGCAGCTTCGGCGAGCGTCAGGAGCGCACCTTCCACATTTACCTTTTCCAGTCTGCGAAAAGCCTCAATATCCGTCTCTATTAAGGTTGAGACCAGTGCGATGCCGGCGTTTATTACAACGATGTTAATTTTGCCCCAGGCGTCGATGACTGACTGAAAGCCGTTTGTTACAGAGTCTTTGTCGGTTACATCGAGTTCAATGCCGATTACCTTCGCGGGTGTCTGTTTTTTCAAATCTGTTGTAAAATCATCGAGTTTTTGGCCGGACAGGTCGCTCACCGCTACGCGGCAGCCGTTTTCCAATAGTGCCTGTGAGACGGCATAGCCGATGGCGCCGGCTGCGCCGGTTATCAGTGCGACTTTGTCTTTCAAGGCTGGCGACTTATCGTTCATTGTTTGGTTTTTACTCTTTGGCTTTGAGGGCCTCATACAATTTCAGAGCCTCTTTCGGTTTTAGATTTTCGTGCACGACTTTGTGCACGGCCTGCATCATTGCCTTGGGGGCATCGCTCTGGAAAATGTTTCTTCCCATATCGACGCCTGCGGCACCTTCCTGGAGGGCATTGTAGGCCATCGTCAGCGCATCCAGCTCGGGTATTTTTTTGCCGCCGGCCATCACAATCGGCACTGGACACGAGGCCGTAACCGTCTCAAAACCCTCAGGTACATAATATGTCTTGATAATGTTGGCGCCAAGCTCGGCACATATCCTGCAGGCCAAGCGAAAATACCTGGCGTCCCTTGTCATATCTTTGCCGACTGCGGTTACCGCCATAGTTGGGATTCCGTATCGCATCCCCATATCCACCAGTTTCGTCAGATTGTGTACAGACCGGCTTTCGAACTGGCCGCCGATGAATACCTGGAGCGTAACAGCCGCTACATTCATACGAATGGCGTCCTCGATGTCGACGGCCAAATGCTCGTCCGAAAGTTCCTTCAGTATGCTTGGCCCTCCACTGCATCTGAGTACGACCGGTTTGGTCAATGAAGGCGGTACGCAGGTGCGAAGTATTCCGCGTGTGAGCATAATGGCGTCGCAGTACGGCATCAGAGGTACGATTTTGAGGTCGATGCGTTCAAGGCCGGTGGTGGGGCCCTGAAAATAGCCGTGGTCGATGGCAAACATAACGGTTCTGCCGGTCTGCGGATTGAATATCCTTGAAAGCCGATTCTTCATACCCCAGTCGAGTGCGCTTGCTCCTTTGAGGAAGAAACCTTGTTTTTCCATAGGGATGTCTTCGTAAAAGTTTTTTGATTCTTTTGCAGCGTCAATATCAGGCATGTTGCTATCCTTTCCTTTTTTGCTGTTACTCGAAAACCCTTTCTTTTTTGTCAAGGTATCTATAACCTGGTTTCCTTGTTTTTGCAATTGAAAATCTGGAGTTTACGCTGTTCGATAGCCGATATGCATAAGAAAAGCATCGGGCAAGGAGGCCAAAAAATGGTTCCATACAATATTCCTTCGGTACCTGATTAGAAAATGTTGGAGAAAATGGAAGCATGAAAAGAGCTAAGTCGGATGTTAGCCGGCAAATTCACAGATTTGTGACGGCTGGTTTCAAACCTCGCTTCGGCGGCTACAAGCAAACCTTCAGGACAGACCCTCTTTGGTCCCGACTACGTGAACTTGGCAGCGAACTTTGGCTCGATACCGGAAGTATTGAAGATGCCGACAAACTCTGGACGCAGGAGTTCTCAGCGCTGACCACTAACAACACCCTCTTAAATAAAGAGGTGCAGACAGGCCGATATGATTCGCTCATCACCGAAGCAGACCGAATGCTGACAGCCGCTGGCGAAGTTTCCGAAGAGAAAAGAACGCTTGAAATTGCGTTTATCCTCAATGCCTGGCACGGCCTGAGACTGGTCGAAAAATTCGATGCTTACGTTTCCGTCGAAGAGCACACCGCGCTCGCTCACGACCTTGAAGGGGCTGTCAATTATGCGAAGCGTTTTCACGCCATTTGTCCGCAGCGGTTTATTATCAAGATCCCGTTTACGCCGGCAGGTCTTTTGGCAACCAGGAAAGTCTCAGCCGAGGGGATTGCGGTAAACCACACACTCGGGTTTTCGGCCCGTCAAAATTATGTAATTGCCAGGATAGGAAAGCCTGCATACGTAAATGTTTTTCTTGGCCGTCTGAACAGCTTCGTTACAGACAACGGCCTCGGCGACGGCGCTTACATCGGCGAAAAGGCAACGCTTGCTTCCCAGATTGCGGTAGGAAAACTGCGGCGGCGGAACCTGTCGTCTTCCCGACAGATTGGTGCCAGCTTCCGAGCGGGCCCGCAGGTTCGTGACTTAGCTGGTATCGATGTGATGACGATGCCGCCAAAGGTTGCGGGCGAGTTCCGGGATTTAGGCCTTGCTGCTGACCAAATCACGGACAAGACCGCCGCCGACTATAAGCCCGGCGTGAATCCGGATGTGGACATCGATGCGGTTAGACTGAACACGCTTTGGGATATCAACGATGCTCTTGTTACCTGCGTCGATGCGCTCGAGAAGGAAGACCTCGACAATTTCACGCCGGACGATTTGGTTGATTTTTTCAGCGAGTACCACTGCGACGATGTGCTGGTTCGCTGGAGTGATTCGCAGATTCAAACCAGCATACAAGAAGGCAAGATTCCGAGGCTTGATAACTGGCGGGACGCCCTCGCGGACAAGTCAATTGGTCTCGACAGCCTGATGAATCTGGCCGGCTTAAGCAGCTTTGCCGTTGACCAAAAGGCTATGGACGAGCGGGTCCGCCAGGTTCTCGCCAGTCAGTGATTGGTAACTATACAACCATTTAACCAGTTACCATTTAACCAGTTACCAATAGTAGTTGTTGACTATCGTCCTGCGATTATTGATAATTGGCAGCGTCTTTGAATTGTGCTGGCATATGTTGAGTATCGGGTTTTAGATTGATTTTCCGGAGGCAGATTATGATAACGGCGCTGGGAGCTAATACTGTAAAGGACATAAATAACATAGGGAAATTTTCGCGGTTTTTCTGGCAGGTGACGTCGACATCAGCGAACAGTTGTGCGAAGTCGGCAACGTATTCATTGATATGGGCGCAGATGAATCTTATCGGAGTTCGCAGTGTCCCGATTATAATGGTAACGGGTGCGTTTGTCGGGATGATTCTGGCGATTCAGGCCTACGACCAGTTGGCGGGTATGGGGCTGGAAGAACACCTCGGCATTTTAATTAACATTTCAGTGGTGAAGGAGCTGGGTCCTGTTCTTGCCGCGGTGATGTTAGCCGGTCGTGTCGGCGGTGCCCTGACGGCCGAGCTTGGGACTATGCGGGTTACCGAGCAGATTGACGCTGTAAGGAGTATGGGCATAGACCCCATACGGCATCTGGTAGCGCCGCGGGTGTTGGCGTGTTTGCTGCTTACGCCGGCGCTGATTATTTACGCCGACTTTATGGGTGCTGTGGGCGGATTTTTCATAGGGGTTATTCACCTGGGGATAAATAGCTGGGCCTACTGGAATTTCAGCGCTTCGGGCGTGGAACTGTGGGACGTGAGCATCGGGGTTGTAAAGGGATTCTTCTTCGGCGGAGCAATCGCCGTTATAAGCTGCTACAAAGGCTTTACCTGTAAGGAAGGTGCGCACGGTGTCGGCCAGGCCTGTACAGAGGCCTTTGTCGCCAGCTTTATATCAATACTGGCACTTGATTTTGCGCTGGCTGTGATTTTTAAGGCGATTTACTCCACCTTTTGGTCGCTCAAAAGTCTGGTTTGAGGAAAAGTTAGTACGCGGTATCCCTTACGGGAGAAATAGAGATAGAAAGTGACTGAAGCTGACCGGAAAGATAAGGCTCGCGAGACCGACAAAGAAGACGTGCTCGCCCTGAGAGATGTTACGAAAAATTTCGGAGACAACGTCGTTCTGGATAACATTTCTTTGAGCGTGGAAAAGGGCAAGTGCACCGTGGTGATAGGCCCGAGCGGCTGCGGCAAGACCGTATTGATAAAGCACTTGATAATGCTGCTTCGCCCGAGTTCCGGCGAGGTCTATTTCAAGGACATGCGAATCGATAATCTCCGGGAGGATGAACTGAGCCGGATACGGACACATTTCGGCTTCCTCTTCCAGGGCGGCGCTTTGTTTGACAGCCTGAGTGTTGCTGAGAATATATTGTTTCCGATAAGACAGCACTACCGAATAACGGCAGACAGCGGTGTTAACGAGCTTGTCAAGAGCAAACTCGCAATGGTTGGGCTCGATGGTTTTGGGGATTATTATCCGGCCAGGCTTTCCGGCGGCCAGCGCAAAAGGGTTGCTCTGGCGCGCGCTATTGCGTTGAATCCGGAGGTAATTTTATATGATGAGCCGACGACCGGCCTGGACCCTATCCGCGCCGATACTATAAATGAGCTCATCCTGAAGCTGCAAAGAGGCCTCGGTGTAACAAGCGTTGTTGTTACTCATGATATGAAAAGCGCTTATAAGGTAGCGGACCGCATCGTTGTGCTTAACGAAGGCAGGATTCTTGCTGATGGTGACGCTGAGTATATCCGCAATCATCCCAATCCTGTTGTTCAGCAGTTCATCAAGGGCCAGGCCAGCGAAGAAGACCTCGCAGCTATTCGGGCCGGCGGGTCCATTTCGCAGACTCATTTCGAGCCTCGGGATTTAGAGCGGTAGTAAAGAGTAAAAGACACGCTGGTGGCGGCATAGTTGTTAATATCTTCTGCTTATGGTTTTGCTGCTATGTCTGTAATTGATGAAGAAATACCGCAGGGCGTCTATCGGATGGTCGTAAAGGCCGTCTTTTAGCGGCATTTCCATCTTACTGGTGGGTGAATTTTCCGGATAATGATAGCACTGCATCGCCTCTATCAGCCTTTCGCACCTCGGTGAGATTACGAGCCTGCTTTTGCCATCGCCGGCTCTTATGACCCTTCGGATAAGCTCAATACCTTCCAGAATCGAACTTCGCCGGTACCGCGTTACTATGCCAAGCGAGCGAAGCTCACGGATAGCATTTGTGCCGGTGATGTCATTTACGCTGGCACCGGCTGGGTCACAAAACGTAGCAGTCACTCGGCCTTCGCCGCCGGGCATCCTGCGTTTGATTTCCTCGGCGTGCACGTCGATAGTTGCCCTGCTGCGAATGTATTCATCTATCACTCGGACAACCCCCTGCTCATCTACTTGAATCCACAAACACACAAACGGGTTTACGAAACCAAAGTCAATCGCCCGATATAACGGCAGATTTGGGTCGTAATCGACTTGTTTGACATGAATAGCTGGGTCGAATTCGGCAAACACAGCATCCTCGAGGCTCGGCCTTTTGCAGAGCATCTCAGCTTCCCAGCCCGCCCTGCTGGCGCGTCGCATCGCCGTTTGACAGTCGTCAATCTTCAGGTAACCACAGGCCCGTTTTGCTTTGCCTTGGCAGTCTGCCCACAGAGGACATTGCGAACAGTTTCTGTCGGTGCATTTTTCTATCACCTCCCACATACACCACTTGAAGATTGGCGTATCGAACTGGTTTGCCGATGAGACGATTTTTTGCATCAGTCCGTAAGGGCGGTGCATTGTGCTTATTGTTTCCATAGCTGCCAGTAGCCCATCTGTGCTCTGTGTTGTGAATTTTGCCGCCGCGAAGACATCGTTATCGAAAAGCTCGACCTCGTCACACCGCAGTTTATGAGTATGCTGGCCGCGAATACTCATCGGCGATTGTGTCAGGACTTCGACTGCCGAATTATTGATAAATTTGCATCCTGTCTTGAGAATTTTGCCTGCCAGAAATTCGTCAAATCCCTTTTGTAAAAACCCCAACAGGTATTCGTACATTCTGCCGGACTGCTCGCCCGAGCCGCCTAATATCCTCACCTGGCAGTTGGGCTTAAAGACGCAGTCTAAGAGCGTGGCTACAGCCGCCAGTTTGGTTTTGCCGCCGCTGCGATTGGCCCAGACCACTGTGTCGGCGTTGACGCATTTTTTGGCGGCGAAGTCCGCAGAGAAACTATGCCAGAGATACTCCATCGGGCTGTTGTGCTCAGGGCAGATTTTTTTGTCGGGGACGTCGATTCCGAGGAACACTTTGACGTAATTTTTGAGGTCTTTTTTTGTTGTAGGCCGATTCCGCCGAAGCGCTGAGTAAACCCCTGCTGCCTTTTCAATATCGTCGCTGTTTTCGTATTTGGATTTTCTAAGCGTTGAGCTTGCCATACCCCCGCCCCCTGCTTTGAGTGTTCGTTTTCGAGGTGCGCAATGTGGACAGCACACTACGGTTGTTGTTTGTGCATTTTTTCCAGTCTTACAGCGTGTCTGCCCCCCTCGAAGGCTGTTTGCAGCCAAAGCTCCACAATCTCCAGTGCCTCGTGTATCGACATCATCCGCTCACCCAGTGAGAGTATGTTGGCATCGTTGTGTTCTCGCGACAGTCTTGCCGAGCGGAGGTCCCAGCAGACGGCGCATCTTATGCCCTTGACTTTATTGGCGACCATTGCTTCGCCGTTGCCGCTGCCTCCTAATACGATGCCGCGTTCGAACTCACCTGCCGCCACCGCTTCCGCCGCTGGCCGAATAAAATCAGGATAATCACAGGACTCAGCCGAGTACGTTCCGAAGTCGCGAACTTCGTGTCCCTGCTCGATAAGAACCGTTTTAATCTGCTCTTTGTAACTGAATCCTGCGTGGTCTGATGCAATCGCTATCTTCATAACTGTTCCTTTCATTGGATGTAATTATATTCATCAACCGGTTTGCTTCAACTGCTTTTATGCGTGTCTGTATCTGATTTAGTGGACTCTCCTTTTTCATTTGGTTCTACCAATGCCGCCAAAATTCTGCTTGCGGTTTCGGCTGAAAGCTGTTCGGTTTGTTTTTCACCGCTTTTTTGCTCTTCACCTGTTTGTTCAGCCCTTTTAGCTGAAGCCTTAGGCAAAGATATAATATCAAGGCACGCCTTGCGGGCGGTCTCCTGATTCTCCGAATCGGTGAGCTGCACCAGCTTCGCCGCAGCCACGAGACAGTATCTGGCAATCAGCGCCTCGCTCACAAGATGCGCACCGGAAATCCGACGCGCGGACTCAGCCTGGAATTCCTCATCTGTGAGCCATTTATTGTAGACATTTCTGCTCACTCTGTATTTGTCCAGGACCGCTTGCTCATCAAGCTCGCCTGCAAATAAATCATCTACTACCGCAAGCTGTTTTTTACTCAGATGTTTTCGTTTGGCCATTGTTGGGAAGTTTCCTCGACGGGAAAGCTATTTTTGCCCGCTTAACATTTGGCATCGTTGAAATTATTAAGGTAATATCGAGCTATATGTGTCAGCGCCGCTGCTCTTTTTGCCGCCCTTGTCAATCTGGTTTGGGGTTCAACAACGAGAGAAATTGCACTCTCGACAATCTGTTGCTGGTCGTCGTTCAGAAAGAACACCATTGGATTCGCAAATGACTGTGGGCTTATATTTGCCGGCTGATTCGGAATTTTCAAATTGGTAAGACGTTCAATTTGCTTTGCCGTTGCCGGCAAAAGTTTTGCAAGCGCATCAGCTTTTATTTTTTCGTTCAGCCGTCTCAGAAGCGCCAGCTTTTTATCGAGATGGTCTGTCCCAGTCAGCCGATTCAGCGTAGCAAGCAGAATATCGGCCTGTTCATCGTTTACGTCCCAGACTATCGAGTTGGCCTCTTTGTAGCCGAGTTTGGCTAATGCCTTACACCGGTGCTCGCCGTTGATTATTTGGAAGCAGCCTTTTCTTTGTGGATGCGGCCGAATTATTATCGGTTCATATTGCCCCGTCTGCTCAATGTTGCGCACCAGCTTCGCCAGATTGGTTTTGCTCATCCGGTTCGGATTGTCCGGATGTGCGATAAGTTTTTCCAGCGGTATTGGTCGAATTAAATTTGTCATAACTAAACCCTACCCCCTACACCCTAAACCCTATCTTCTCATTAAACCAAATGTAATACACCGGCCGAAATGTGAGCTTACTCAGTACATATCTTGTCCGCTCGATGCCGGGCTTCATTTGGCGTCTTTTGCCGTAGCTCTGCAGAAATGTTTTTATTTGCTGCTCTATAAATTCAGCCTTGCTCGGCAAAAGTTGCTCGATTTTCCGCTGCACTTTTTGCGGCCAGACTAATTCAGCATCTTCTAATCCAACCATACTAAATGCCTCGATTAGCTGGGCACATCTTGCCGCCGGCTTTGCTTGGTAGGCCTTCATCCCCGCCTTTTCGAAGAACGGATTAACAAGTCCCATTACCGCCAGCGCCTCGATAATCGGCACATTCATTCGAGGCATTGTTTCACGTACTAATGTGCTCGCAAGGCCGAGCCCGCGAAACCTCGGCTCAATGACGACCCTGCTGATGCAGCGGATTGTCTTATTGACAAGCGCAAGGCCGGTTGCCCTGTCAAAGCCGGAAAACATATTGCCGGTGGCGGCATTTCGCAGCTCAAGAGCCGGGCTCGGCATTTTATAAACGATGACACCTGCGGTGTCTGTTCCCAGGCGGCCAACTGACCTATTTCTTGGTTTTAGTGCGAAAATCGCCGCGAAAGGTCCCAGTCGACTGTCGCGGTAGTGATAGTGCGCCAGCCTCTCGTAGTCGTCTGTGTCACCGGCGACAATCTTGAGTTTATCTGTAACCGAGCACTGTTGCATCGTTATCTTCCGTTTCTTTTGTGGATGACCTCTGTACCGCCGGTTAGCTCCTTGACCACCAGCACATCCGGCGACAGGTCCGTCAATATGTCTTCGTGACTTGACGCTAAGATAAATGTCATCTTATTGCGTTTGGCGAAATTGTGTACGTTGTACGAAATCACCGCTGCCGTGACGCGGTCGAGAGTGCTGCAGAATTCATCTGCGAAGACAAACTTCTTCTCTGCTGCCAATGCCATTGCCAGCCGAAACCGATATTTTTGCCCGTCACTTAGATTTGCCGGCGTATTGAGAACACAGAAGACATCGTTCAGTCCAGCTGTGCTGAGTAGTCGTAATCCCTGCAGAAAGTCGCCCGGCAGGCAATCTATGACGGCCTTATCAGCGGGTAGTTCTATCTCATTGATGTTCACCCTCTCAGATGCGGGCATTGATTTTTCCAGTTCTCTAAGCAGCACGGTTTTGCCCGCCCCCGAAGGTCCCGTTATATATATGACGTCGCCGGCGTTAATATCCACGAGACAATGGTGCGTCATACCTCCTTTTCTCAGTCGCTCGGCACTTATGCCGAACATTCTGCACACGTCCACTGCCCTGGCACTGATTGTATGTCGCAGGGGAAATGTTTTTGAAATTCTGTATGTACTCATAACTCCGGCTTGTCTATCACCGCGGTCTGCCGCAGCCTTTTTCTGTTTTATCTGGTTCGATTATCTGCACAAGGTATTGAATTTTTTTGAGACTTTTGCGTGTGCGGTAGTAGCTGCAACCTTGTTCAACTGCGATTTTTTTTATTGACCAGCCGAGCAGAAAATACTGCTTCGCAGTGAGCATTTCTGTACCGCTGAACATCTGGCGGTTCCGAAGGCACGTTATATATTCGCCGTCGATGAGTCTTTTGATAATCTTGTGTATCCTTCTGGCTATGTTTGCCTCGTTCACACCCGCCAGGCGTGCCATCTGCCGAAAGGTATTGGCGTTGTCTAAGTACATTGTCATCAGCAGCCGGTCTTTTCCTGTAAGTAGCTTCACTCTGCTTCGCAGAAGGTCGATTCTGTCGCGAACCTCGGTTCTCGCCTGCAGGCTATCCTGTGAAATGTTATTGTGAATCGTATCCACGGGCTGTTCCTTTATTCTGTTTGGTTTTGTTTTGGTCCACGATGTGCGCTTTTTTCAAAAAGTACCACCGATATGCTCCGCTGGTTTCTATAGTTGTTTATTACAGCTTTTTTTATAAGGTTATTTTGATATTTATCTAACATCAGGCATATTTTCACAAATCACACAACAATGTCAAACATTTTATTGTATTTTTTTCAAATTTTTTGCAAAGTTCGCAAAATATTGAACATTTTCTTGGGGGTTTTCCTCTGTGATGCTCGGGAAACGTGGTTTGGACTGGGGGAAATCTTGTTTGCATGTTAAATTGGGCAACTTGTAATGATTGTGCGGATTAAAGTGCGTGGTTTTAGGATACGAGGCGATGGATATACGGATTGGAGGAGGATTTTTAAGTTCACACTTACTGTGTTTTTGCGGTGCAGCCATGACGAATTGCGGCTAAAATCGCCAACCACGCCCTTCGGAATAGTTACGTATTGAACCATCGGCACAGTACTTAGCGTTTTTTGCGCCCAGCTTTTGGTGCATTGGCTTTGTTTGGGTGTTTGCTAAAAAAGCTTTGTATTTTGTGGTCGGCGGGCTATACTAACGATGGAATGTGAGAGGACAAAATGCAGGGACGGATTCCTAAGGTAGTTGTGGTGGGCGGCACCTATGTCGATATGGCGATAAGGTGTGACCAGATACCATCACCAAGCCAGAGTTTTATCGGCTCAGCCCTTTCATACACAATCACCGGTCCCGGCCCGAACGAGGCGGCTGAAGCAGCGATGTGCGGCTGTGAGGTGCACCTTATCAGTAAGGTAGGCGGTGACCCGTTCGGCCAAATGGTAAAGACAAACCTGGCTGAGTACAATATTGATACCACTTATCTCTACACCGCTGAAGCCAAGAACACGGGCACGGTCGTTACCCTTGTTAATGCTGCAGGTGAAAATGCCAGTGTTACTTACCCCGGCGCCAACGGTGCTTTGATCCCGCAGGATATTGAGGCTGCTGAGCAGATTATTCGCGAATCCGATGTCTGCCTGATTCATGGACGGTTACCCGAGGCTGCTATTGTAGCCGCCATTCGATGTGCGAAGATGCACGGTGTGACCGTTATTCTCAACCCTGCCAGACCGCTGGTTCAGCCCGGTAAAACCGGCGGCGATGTGCCGCTTGAGTATTTCTCAGCCGATATTCTCATTCCCAATCTTTATGAGGCCGCCGACATTACTGAGCATTCAGCTGCCAACATTCACACCGCAAAGCTCATCGGCTCCGACCTGGTCGCTCGCGGTGTCGGCTCTGCTGTCATAACGATGGGCAAGCGAGGCTGTATGATTGTTGACAGGATTGGCGCCGACCATATCCCTGCTTTTGAGATAGAGCTTGTTGACCAGACCTGCACCGGCGATGCTTTTGCCGGCGCTCTGGCGGCGTCGTGCGCGGTCGGTGACGATATGAGACGTGCGGTCAAATTCGCCTCGGCGGCAGGGGCGCTGGCCTGTACAAAGTTCGGCACCATAGAATCCTTGCCCACGAAAGCGGAAATCATCGAGCTGCTGCAGAAGCAGGATATCGAATAATTTTCTGGCGGATGAAATCGTTTCGACGCTTATTGTGCCGTCAGAATTTTACTTTTGGCACCTCGGTTTTTGCCTGCTCGGTTGCTTCGAAGTACTCTACCGGTTTAATACCTGCCCGCCGACAGAAAAACGAGCCGAAGAATTCTTTTGAGTACGAATTGAGCTGCCTGGCAGCTTCGTTATATCTTGTGCGGGCAACCGCTATCCGATTTTCGGTGCCTTCAAGAGCGACCTGGAGGTCTCTGAAATTGTCACTGGCCTTTAACTGGGGATAATTTTCCTGTAACATCAAAAGCCGGGACAAAAACCCGGTGAGTTCATTTGATGCTTCGATCTTGCCGGCCCGGCTGTCGGCTTGGAAATATTTTTCTCTCGATTTGGCGATGTTTTCGAACAGCTCTTTTTCGTGCGTCGCGTATCCTTTTACCGTCTCCACGAGGTTTGGCACCAAATCGAGCCTCCGCTGCAGTGCGGCGTCGATGTTTGCCCAGGCGTTTTCCGTGTTCTGCTGGAGATTGACTGCTCTGTTGTAGCCGCCGATATACCAGCCGAGCGTGCCGAGGCCGATTACTAATACAACTACCAATGCTGCAATTAGGCCGACCCATGCTTTACCAAAGTTTCTCATTTTTGGCTCCCTTCCTGGTTTTTAATTTTAAGTTTTCAATTTTAGCTTTTTCTCACCAGCCTCCGCTTGCGCCTCCTCCTCCGAATCCTCCGCCCATACCGCCGCCGAACCCGCCGAATCCGCCTCCGAAGCTTCCGCCGCCGAATGAGCCGCTTCTGCCATAGCCGCCATAACTGCTGCGTCCACCGAGCAGAAACGGCAGGAAAAACCACCATCCCATACGTTGTCCGAAGCCGCCGAAAATCAGCAGCAGAAAGACCAAAAGTGGCAGAAAACCGTAGCACGGTGGCCCTGTTTCTTTGCGTTGCATCGGCACGGGGGTAAGTTTCGGCATACCTGTTAAGCTGACGCCGGATTCGTCTGCTATCTTGCGGATAATTTGCAGATTGGCCTCGTAGATTCCCTTGCTGTACTGGCCTTTTTTGAGCAGCGGCACCAGCACTTCTCTGCCGACGCGGCCGCAATACTGGTCGGTTATGAATCCTTCCAGGCCGTAGCCGACCTCGAACCGATAGCGTCTGTCCTCAGCCGCCAGCACAAAGAGCAGGCCGTTGTCTTTGCCTTTTTGGCCGAGATTCCACTTTTGCGCATGTTCGATAGCGAATTGTTCAATCGGCACGCCCTCCGTCGACCGAATAGTTACGATGATGTACTGCACAGATGTCTTTTGTTCCAGTTCCTGTAGAATGCCGTTCAGCGAATGCTCTTCGGAACTGTCTATCACATTGGCGTAATCTTCGACATAATGGCGGGGCATCGGCAAATCAATGTCGGCGTAGGCGGTAGCGGAGCCGGCGAATGTTATCAAAAGTGTTACTGTCAAAGCGAGCGGCAGTCGTCGCATAATCACTCCTGAAGTTCGTCAACAATAACGGCTAATCGGTCGGTCGCTGCGTAGACAGCCTCGAAGTTCTGTTGAATTTCGTTATCGCCCAGTCGCACTTTTTTGTGCCGCCAGTTTCTTGCGTTAATCAGGCAGTCTATCTTTACTGAGAACTCGGCCTGGGCTTTTGTGAAGACCGTCTGCGCCCGGTCTGGGCGATCGGAGTCTTTTAACCATAACATCGCCCGCAGCAGCGGCACCAGTCCGCTTGCAGCCGACACGAGGATGTCACTGATGAGCCTCTTTTGGCCCGCAGCGGCTATGTAACCCTGTTTCAATCTGACAAGTGTGGCTTTTAATTCCCGTTCACACTGAAGCCGAACGTCTTTTTTTGTGAAACTGAGCCCGGCGAAAGGGTCGTCACCGAGAATTGTTTGATGAATTAGTTGAAAATCTAAAAACTCGATTCCAAAGACGTCGCGCGACCGTTCGATGTAAGCCGGCGTCATAAGAAGGGGTGCAGCAAGTTTTTTCTTTCCCATTGACCTCGCCATTTCGGCAAGGGTATTTAGCGAATCCAAATCCTGTTTAGCCAGGACAAGAACACTATTGATGTTACTTTTTCCGGGCACAAAATCGCTGGTCAGACTGCTGCCGACAATGGTGATGCTTTTTAGATTTTCGCCCAGCTTTTCTATAAGTTTTTCCGCAAAGGTGCTGACGGAATCGCGAATCTCACTTCGCAATGGAGCTAATTTCAGTTCACTGTTGTTTACAGCCATCTTATTTTCCCTCACTTTGCAAATCGAATGGATTAAGTTGTATTAAGTCTATCATCTCGTATCAGTTTGTACAACCGGCAGTTATTTTGACAAAAGACAGCGCCAAATTGACAGGCCGGCTGCCAAACTATTTTGGATAAATCAGCCTGATATTTTTTTTGTTTGCTGCTTTGTGCCAGTCCTTTGACGGTTTAATATCGGTAACAATGTAATCAAGCTCATCGACGTCAGCAATCTTATAGAGAGCGGGATTATCGAACTTTGTATGGTCGCCGACAAAGATTACCTCGCTGGCCTGTTTCAGTGCCGACTTTACGAATTCGACCGTGGCGACATCGGCGCCGCTGATACCCGTATCCATTGTAATGTTGTCTGCACCGGCAAAGGCCCTGAAACCGGCTAACTGTCCGATGGCAGCCTTGGCCTGCGGACCGACCATGTCCATCTGGTCGGGACGATAATCACCGCCGATTATTATTATCTTGTGCCTGCCTAATTCATGCAGGCGGCGCATCAAATACAGCGAGTTGACTATGATAGTGAGTCCTTTACGCTCTGACAGATGAGGGATAATTTCGTAGCAGGTGGAGCCTGCCTCAAGGTATATTAGGTCACCATCTCTGATGAGCCGGCTGGCTAATTTTCCGATGATTTTTTTTGCTTCGAGTCTGCGGGTCTGGCGGTATCGTACTGAAGTTTCAAGTTCCGGCGCAACGGGGACTGCGCCGCCGTAACTTTTTTTTACCAGGCCGTTGTTCTGTAAAAACGTTAAATCCCGCCTGATTGTAACTTCAGTAACGCCCAGGGCTTGTGACATTTCTCTTACATAGACCCGCCCGGCTGAGCCCAGCTGCTCGAGTATTTTCCTGTGTCTGATTTCAGCGACGACACCCATTTGTCGGCCTCTGCTTCTTTGAGAGTTTATCCTTTGTCTGAGTAGGATTTTTTCTGATATTCTGTTTGTTTACCGCAGCATTGCGGGTGGATTATACTGAACAAAACGTGCGGGTGTCAACCTAACAGAAGGATGGTTCAAGGGTGTTGTCGAGGCCTCGAAACAAAACAATCGTTGTTCGACCGGTATCGCCGGCGTTGAAAAAAATCGTTGAAGTTGCAAAAGCAATTGTTTAAGCTTTTTTGGTCGACCGTCGCCGGCAGGCGGCACTTTAACGAATGTAGCAGGAATTGAGGATTTTATAAATGGCAACAGAAGTAAAACTGCCACAGGTTAGCCAGACAATGGAAGAAGGAACCATTATCGAGTGTAAAGTCAAGGTCGGCGACGAAGTAAAAAAGGGCGACATAATTTTTGAGATTGAGGCTGAGAAGGCCACATTCGAGATGGAATCGCCAGCCGATGGTTTTGTTAAACATATCCTTGTCAGGGCAGGCCAGACATTACCCGTCGGTGAAACCATCTTAATCCTGGGTGGCCAAGATGAAAAAGTTCCACAGAGTTTCATCGATTCGCTGAAAGCCGGTGATACTACTCCGGCGGCAGCCGAATCTCAGGCAGTTGGAAAGCTGGCGGACAAAGTAAAGACCATTTTGGGAGTAAAAAAACCTGCCAAGGACGACGCTGGGAAAACTGCTTCTACGCCGACCGCCGCGGCGCCTGCGCTCGGCGCCACCATACCGCTCAGCAGGATTCAGAAAATTACCGCCCAGAGGATGCTTAAATCCAAGCAGGAAATACCCTGTTTCTATCTGACCGTTAGAGTTGACGTTACTAAGCTGGTTGAATTCAGGACCAGATTCAATCAAGCCGGCAATGTGGAAGTCGCCTATAATGATTTCATTATTCGAGCCGTTGCAATTGGTCTGGAGAAATTCCCAATTATGACGGGCCAGTTGGCCGGCGATAAAATCACACTCGCGGATAATATCGGCGTCGGGCTGGCAGTAGTTGTCCCCGACGGGCTGGTTGTGACTGTCGTCAGGAACGCCAACAGAAAAGATGTCGCTGAGATAGCACGTGACAGCAAAGCTCTGATTGAAAAGGCCCGCAGCAATAAACTCTCGCCCTCTGATTTGGAAGGCGGCTGTATTACCGTCAGCAATCTCGGCGGCTTTGGCGTCGATTCCTTTATTCCAATTGTCATCCCTGGCCAATGCAGCATACTCGGCATCGGCCGGATAGTTGACGTTTGTGTCCCAGAGGGCGATGATTTTGCCGTGCGAAAGTTAATGAATATGACGCTTTCCGTCGACCACAGGATTACCAGTGGTGCCTACGCAGCCCAGTTTTTAGACTTTGTAAGGAAGCTGCTTGAAGAGCCGGCCAGTCTTGCCTAAAGGGCAGATTTTTACCGCCCAAATCCATTGAAGCCCCCTTTTGCGCTACTTTTGTCTGTTTTTTTGACAGTTCTTTGGATGGTTGCTATCCCTTAGCACTGCTTTTGTTTGATTTTTTATTGGCCCGTCCCATAAAAGATAAAGTTTTTTTGTTTTTTTTGCCGAATTATTTAGATAAGCGCTGGACTGTTTTTTCAGCGTTGAGGAGAGGGTGTTTGGTATGCAGAATCGGTTTGCTGACCGGCGTTTTGAGGCTGGAGAAAAGTTATGAGAGTCATAGCGGTTGTCAATCAAAAAGGGGGGTGCGGCAAGACAACGGTCTCGATAAATCTGGCAAGCGCTCTGGCGGAATTAGGCCACAGGACACTGCTGGTCGATATGGACCCGCAGTCCCACTGCGCTGTCGGTCTTGCTGTGCCGGAGGAGCAGATTGAACAGAGTATTTATGATGTTCTGATAAGCGCCTCCAGAAACGAGCCGATTAGGCTGCTGGAAATCCTCTGGCAGATCAGCGACAAACTTGAGCTGGCGCCGGCAAGTATCGACCTGGCTGCGTTTGAACAGCAGATGGCAGATGTTACCGACCGCGAGTGTGCGTTGAAGAATACCCTCAACGGGGTCGGAGACGAATTTGACTATGCCGTAGTTGATTGTCCGCCGGCTGTCGGCCTGCTGACTTTTAGCGCTTTGAGGGCCGCCACCGACGCTGTCGTTCCCGTGGAGACCGGATACTTTTCGCTGCACGGACTCAGCAGACAGCTTGAGACGCTCAAGGTGCTCTGCGGACGATGCAATCACCACATTAACGTCAAGGTCCTCGCGAGTATGTACGACATAAGAACGAAGATGGCGAGGGAAATTCTTGCGGAATTGCGGTCGCACTTCGCCGACAAAATGTTCAGAACGGTCGTTAATTTCAACACCAAGCTCAAGGAGGCCGCCAGTTTCGGTCAGCCCATAAGTGAGTACGACCCTGCCAGCAGAGGGCAGGCCGATTTTCGCGGGCTGGCGGAGGAAATCATTGCTTCTGACGCCCGACAGCAGCGCCGTGAGCTTGTTAACTCGCTGGCGGGCCGGCTCGAGACGATTAGTACCACCGCTGACGAGTTGCGGGACTCGGCAAACCTGCCTGTAAAGGCCATACAAACCCCACAAGCCGAACAGCCTGTTCCCTGTGGTGAGCCTGTCGAATCCACTGTCGCGGCCAACCCTAACGTCTGCTTGTCGCAGACGAGCGTGGGGGCCAAGCTTTCGGACTATTACGGCGTCAACCAGATAAACGATGCTGTGGTTTTTGTGACGCTCTATCCGAGGGCCAAGAGCGTCCAGGTCGCCGGCGACTTTAATGACTGGCAGCCGAGCAAAACTAATTTGGAAAAGGTCGGCGACAGCGGAGTCTGGCAGACAAAGCTCCAGTTGCCTGTCGGAAGATACCGCTACCGCCTCGTTGTTGACGGCCAGTGGCAGCAGGACCCTTACAACAAGCTGACCGAGGTAAGTCCGTTCGGCGACCACAATTCCATAGTTGAAGTGAAGTAGGTGCCGGTCCCTCCCTCCGAACGGTGTACTATTTTTTCCCAACAAATCTTTTTTCTTTGCATAATTGTTTTATATTTGGTTATACTCTTCTTTCGTACAAGAGGCGGCGGGTGAAGGTTTATCGGCGGGCCGAGAATGGATGCTCGTAAACCACTATTATGTGTAGTCGCAATTTTTGCTGTCGTAGTGCGATGTTCTTCCAATGCTTACGCCGGCCCTGTAACCTACAGCGGCGATTTCAATCTGCGTATTCCTGCCAAGCCGGGTGATACCAAGGGCTGGATGGATGATGCAGTTATAGAAATACCATACCACTATACTATCCACGATATCGATGTCGGCATAACTTTGACGCACACCAGCGATTTTGATTTGCAGATTCTTCTAAAGAGTCCCGCAGGGAAAACAGTATGCCTGAATATGTATAATTTTGACCAGTTTTTCAAGGGCGCAAATTACACAAATACTGTATTTGATGATGAGGCAGTGCTGGCGATTGAGCAGGCCCAGCCGCCTTTTACCGGCCGATTCAGACCTCTTGAGCAACTTTCTGCCTTTGACGGCAAGGATGCCTTCGGCACTTGGAGTCTGCGGATTTACGATGCCTGGGCGTGGGACACCGGCACATTAAACAAATTCGAGCTTGTAATTACCAATCCTGAACCTGCGACGGCGGTGTTTTTAGCGGTCGGGTTTGGTTTGATAATACGGCTGAACAATTCCAAAAAACGATAGTTTTACATTACATCCCAAGGTACTTTACCCTTCGCCGGAATTTAGGACTGGAACTATCCAGAATCAAGAAAAAAGGTGATTTTGGCGGGTGGATTTTTGGGGTAAAACAGGTTCGACCCTTCGACTTTGCTCAGGGCAGGCTCACCATTTTGGGTAAGACGGGCGAAGTGGGCAAGATAAAAGTTCGCATCAAACGCGCAAGTTGGGCGAAAAAAATGCAAAAAATTGTAAAAAATTTGCAAAAATTCGTAAAAATTTCAAAAAATTGGCAAAAATTGCACTGTTTTGAGCCTGTTTTGAGCAGTGATTGAAGTACCCCCTTGCGCAAATGATTGAAGGCGTTAATAAGTGGATGAGTAGATGTGTAGATGAGGGTGCAGAGCATTTTGGGTTCATAGTTCAATCGAGAAATTAGTCACAAACGCGCAGGCGAAATAAGGAAGTTTTCACATCAAAAGCGCGGGCGAAAAAGGGGAGTTTTCGCATCAAATGCGCAGGCAAAATAAGGAAATCTTCGCATCAAACGCGCAAGCAAAATAAGGAATTTTTCGCACCAAGCGAGCAAGCGATTTGAGGCCAGCCTTTGTTGCTGCCGGAGGCCGCGATTAGGAAGCGTACAGTTAAAAAATGTATCCGAACCGCAGGCGGTAGGAGAGCAGAGGAACAGGAGATAGGAGATTAGAGAGTTGGTAAATTGGCAATCTCAATGTTAGGTGCTTGTTGTAGGTTAGAAAATGGATGCTCGCCGATATCGCTGGTACCCAAAAGCAAACTTCTTGTCAAAAAAATCTTACTTATTGTGAAAAATCGGCGTTAATGGACAACTGGGTTCCTGTTAGCAGCTATCTGCTTCAAGGTTTTCAATGTTATTGCAATTAATACAAAAGTCAAGACTTGTCAAGAAATTTCTTTAAAATAAAACAAAACGTCAAGAATTACCTGCATTTAGTCAAAAAACGTGCCAAGAGTATAGTATAATATCGAAAGCATTGGACGTGTTGAGTAAGATCAACCTCCTAATTTAGCACTTCTTAACCTTGCTTTATTACCTTTTTTGCCGCTGCGAATTTGAAATAGTAGTCAGGATTCTTAGAAATAATAGTAGTCAGAATTCTTAGAAAAATTGAAAAAACTAACTTTTGGCAAAAAAAATCTTGCTTTTTGTAAAAAACCGTGTATAATTAATAATTGTCTAATTTCGAATAATAATGGGGAATAGATTATGAAGATAAGGGAAGAGCTCGAAAAAGCTTCGGCCGATTTAATAAAACGACTCGAAGGTTTGGAGAAAAAGGCGGTTGCGGACATTCTACCTTTCGTAAACTTACCCGACTTTACTGACCATGGGGTAAAACATTCAAAAATACTGGAGGATATACTCGCAAAACTAATACCGCAAAACATGATAGAACCACTTACCCCCTTTGAGATTTTTTCTCTTTTGACGGCTTCTTTGCTTCACGATATTGGCATGTTCGTGAAAAAAGTTCCCGATGAGAGCGTAACAGAGATTAGAGTTGACCACTACAATCGGAGTAGAGAATTCGTCTTAAGTAATAAAGATGCTCTGGGTTTGTCGAGACATGAGGCTATAGTTATCGGGGAAATTTGTCGCGCGCATGGAATGCCAAATTTAAGCTACTTGGAGGAAGAAGATTCAGAAATAATTTCATTAGATAATTATGGCAAGATTCGCATTTCTCTTTTGTCTGCCTTGCTTAGAGTGGCAGACATATTAGAGATTACTACTAATCGCGCCCCTGAGATAATACTCAAAAACAGAGCAATGTCTCCTATCAGCCGAGAATACTGGGAACTTCATAGTTGTATATCGAGTGTTGAAATACATACGGAACCCTCATGGGATATTATAATAACAGCACTTCCCGAAACAGCGGATCAACAACGACGACTTCACAGATTAGTAAATGCTATCAATGATGAAGTTAGGGCTGTTTCACCGGTATTGAGAGCAGCTGGAATTTTCTTCAAACAAGCTGATCTACACCTTAGCACTCTCGCCTTAAGGGAATCGCAACATAGTTTAAAAAATCCATTTTTGCAATTAGCACCTTTTGAATTAAGGCACGCTGACCGTTTTGCAGGCAGGGATAAAGAAATAGAACAGGTAATAGAGCGTATATTAGGACGTAAGCTTGTAGTAGTCATGGGGGAATCCGGGGTAGGTAAAACTTCACTCATTGAAGCAGGTGTAGTTCCCCCGTTAAAACAATACAAGTTTGGGATAGCTCACTTTTCGTTCCAAAAAAATCCACTAAAGAACCTTGTTAAAGCAATCAATAATTTTTATCAAAAGAGACAGAAGAATAAAGCTGTATCTCCCAAATATACACTAAATAAAGATTTTTTAGTAACGATTGAGGAGTTAATCCAACACACAAAGAAAGGCATTGATAGGTTATTGGTAATAGGTGACCATCTTGAGCAGATGTTTACTGTTGATATAGCGGAACAAGAAAAAAAAGATTTTATTAGTGGATTCTCCAGAATATTGGGCAGACTAAGCCCACATTATGTAAGTTTTCTTTTCTGTATCAGACAAGATTATCTCCCCTATCTATACGACCTTTCGCGGGAGATACCCGAATTGTATGAACAGGCAAATACATTTAAACTCCATAGATTAAGCAGGGAAAATGGAAAGCAGGTATTCTTAAAGGCATCAGAATGTGCGAGAACCAAACTTACTAATGCTTTAATTGAGAACATTCTTGATGATCTTTGCGAACTCGGAGAAGGAATGATATACCCTCCATCCTGCCAAATAGTAGGGTATCGCTTATATACAACAATTAACAGATATCCAAATGAATATGATGTCATGCCCGAAGAGGTTTATACTGGTCTCGGTTCTGCAGAAAAAATAATAAATCAGTATTTTGACAGTCTCCTCGACAATTACTCTCAGGAAGATAGACCTATGGTTGGGCAGATTCTTCAAGCAATGGTAACTGATTATTATACAAAAAAGAGGGTCACAAAAGAATTTTTACAAAATCATCTGCCCAATTGTACGAACTTAGAGGAACTTCTTGGCAGATTAATCAATCAAAGAATAGTTCGAAGAACTCTCGATGAGTATGAACTTATACATGATTCTCTTGCCCTTAAAGTGATTGAACTAATCAGAAAACAAGTTTTTTTAACTCGTCCCGTTCGTGCAGCTTTAGAATACATAGAAAAAAATTATCACGATACAGAGCTAACTGTTGAGAAAATTGGAAACGCTGCGGGTGTTACAAGAACACATTTAGCTACGCTATTCCGTGACCAATTGAACAAGACAATAAACAACAAACTGAATCAAATTAGGATTGCTGCGGCCAAGAGATTACTCGGCAGTAATCGTGAGCCGATCGCTGAGATAGCAAATGCAGCAGGATTTAAAAGCCTGAGTTCTTTCAGTAGAAAATTTAAGGAAATTGAAGGACAATCACCTCTCCAATATCGTCAGCAAATTATGGCATAAATCCTGCATAGTATAAAACATAAGAAACAACTTAAAGAAAAACGACATCATTGAGCAAGCAATGATGAATTAAGGGGTAGATTCCCCCTGTACCCAGCCAACCGATTGCCGGAACAGGTAAGCAGGAAACTCCGCAGTAAATAAGAATAGTACCGAACCGAAAGTAGTAGCGGTGGTGGTGGTCAGGCGGTGAGGAGGTCGAATTCTTCGGTGCTGAGGAGGTGCTTGAGCTTCTGGAGGGCGGCGAGTTCGAGCTGGCGAACACGTTCCTTGGTGAGTTGGAGGTCCTGGCCGATTTGCTCGAGTGTTTTTTTCTCTTTTTTGAGTCTTTTTGTTTTTGAGCCGACCAGGCCGAAATGATTCAGGATTATGTACTGCTCACGCTCATCGAGATTGTCGCTGATGACTTTAATCAGGCTTCGACGAGCTCGTTCGATATTCACCACCGTAGCCGCACCTGTTGTTCTCAAATCCCACTGGATTTCTTCAATGGGGACTTCGGCAGATGCAGCGATTTGAGCAAACTCGGCGGGTATTTTGCGGGCATAGTCTTTGGCGATGGCCCAGGAGGCATAAGTGGCAAACCGAAAGCCACGGGTGTAATCGAATTTTTCGACGGCCCGCATAAGAGATAAATTTCCTTCACTAATCAGGTCCGGCAGGTTGGCGCCGCTGATGGAATGTTTTTTTGCGACGCTGGTGACGGTGCTGAGGTTGGCCTCGATGATTATTTTTTTAATTGTTTCCGCCTGCGCGAGGTAGTTCTCTATTTCGGAGAGTGTTTTTCCAGACGGCCGGCCCGGCACGAGGGCGGCTATTTTCAGAGAGGAAAGATATTTTAAGTAATTATATCTTCGGAAAAGCTCGGCTTCGGTTTCCCTGTTTAGTGATGTGGCGGGCAGGTGGTCTTTTGTAAGGGTGGCATCAACCGGTTTTGCCCCGCTTCGCCGTGGCGACAGCGAGGCAGGGAGGATTTTGCGTGCGGCGTCTTCGCTGAGGAATTCGGGGCTGTTTATGAATTCAATTTTTTTTGTCAGCAGGGCTTTAGCCCTTCCACGGTCGGTGATTCGATATACGGAGCTTCTGCTGCGATTAAATTGTTCCATTAATTCTTTGATAGTGGAGCCTTGTTTGAAGAGCCTGTAGATTTCAGCGGCTCGGCCGGGGTCGACCGCCGAGGGTGATTCTTTGAAGGCGTGTCCGCCGGGGTGCAACTTTTCGTAATTCAGCAGCGTGTACCTGATAGTTTCGTGCGCCTTTGCGGTTTTTGCTGCTATTTTTTCTATGATTTGATGTCGCGAAAGGCCCGGTTTGGCGGAGAGTGAGCGTGCCTGTTTGATAATCATCTGCACTTGTTTTTTTGTCAGCCTTGTAAAGGCTTTGGCTTTAGCGGTCAATTCAGGATTTGCCTTGATGAAGGCGTCGACCGTTGACTGGAAAAAGCCGAGGCGTCTCGTGCTTCGTAGCGAGCTACTTCGCAGAGTAGCATTTGCGCCGTCGTCGAAGAGGAACTTTTGGGCGAGCAGGCCTCGTTTTCTCCAGCGATTGATTGTCTTTGTTGAGACACTAAGGGTTTCTGCGAGCTGCTGGATATCGTAAACTTTTTCCTGCTGCCAGCTGGCCAGGGGGCTGAGCTGAGCGCTCAATTTGGCGATAAAAATCGGCAGGTCCTCTGCGAGGTCGCTTCCTTTGATAAGCTCCTGGGCGGGTTCGACAGGCTCACCACGGGCGGAGCGGTCTTTCGGCCGGTAGCCCGTAATCTTAAAGCAGACAAACTCAAACGGATATTCTTTATCCTTGTCGATAATGGCGAACAGTTTTTCAGCGGAGGCAAGCTGTTTGTGGCGTTTTCCCGGGGGAGTGAACTTGAACTGCATCAGCAATTGAGCCAAGTTTTGATTTCTTATCTTTCGCATAACAGCCGATACGGGCCCCCGAAGGGCGGCGGTATTTTCCCACATTCACCAAGTGTCCATTTTATCAGATTCGGTGTGCAAAGACAATACCCGATGTGAATTCTTAATTGTGAATTTTGAATTCTTAATTAAAAATTAGAGATGCGGAGGTTATGCGACGAGCTTTTTTGCGGCGCGGATGGCCATAGCGGCATCAGGGGCGTAACCATCGGCGCCGATTTTGTCGGCATAGTCCTGGGTTACCGGCGCTCCGCCAACCATAATTTTGGCGGTGACGCCGGCATTTTTGAGGGCTTTTATGGTTTTCTCCATAGCTGGCATTGTTGTTGTCAGAAGAGTACTCATGCCAATCAACTGGACGTGTGCGGCTTTGGCCCGCTCAACAAACTTTTCGGCTGGGACATCGACGCCGAGGTCGATGACTTCGAAGCCGCCGCCTTTTAGCATCATAGCCACCAGATTTTTGCCGATGTCGTGCAGGTCGCCCTGTACGGTTCCTATGAGGAACTTTCCGATGGGTTTCACGCCGACCCTGGCAAGCTCCGGTTCGAGAATTTCCATTGCTGATTTCATTGCCCTGGCGGCGATGAATATCTCCGGTATGTAGATTTCGTTTTTGCTGAAGCGGTCGCCGACAATATCCATAGCTTCAATCAGGCCATTATTGAGAATGCTTTCAGGTGAGAGTCCGTTGTCGAGAGCGGCCTTTGTGAGTTCGGCTGCTTTATTCTGGTCGCCCCTGATAACCGCATCCGCTAATGCCTTCAAATCCGCCATCTTAAGTTTACTTTGAAAGACAAGTTAGTCATTTTTGTGCTATGGGGCAGAGATTGAACATCATTTCGCGATTCAAAGCAAGCTAAAAATAGCCGAGAGTACTTAAAGTGAGCTAAAGTGCCTAAAGTGTAAAGTGTCTGAAGTAAGGATTCTCCTTAACTTTAGTTCATTTTAGGCACTCCAAACTTTAGTTTATCGGACGGGGCCTGTATGCGGCAAGCAAGTTCGTTTCATTTAGGTTTGGTAATCGGCCGGCGGGAGAAGATTTTGCAAGAAAGTTTGAATCCGAGTCGGTTTTCAATCGATAGGACTATTGGCGGCAGTGTTTCCTTTAGCGGTCGAATACGGAGGTTGTCCGGATGCGGATTAAATATGTAGTTTCCTCGATGATATTCTGGTGGCGTGAGAACCGCCTTACGTTTGAGCAGGATTGTCAACTGCTTAAGTCGATGGGCTTCGGGGTTGAATTGTGGCCGAATATAAGAGGCGAAAACGACTGCCGCTACGAGAGGCGGAACTGGCCGAGGCTTATCGCTGCGACAGAGGGCATGGCGGTCTCGATGCTTTCCCGCAGAGACAATCCGACATTGGAGCAGTGGAGCGGGCAGATAGAATGCGCCAAGCAGCTCGGTGCCGATATAGTGGCCGATTTGCGAAGTTTCGGTATTCCTGAGAGTCCGGAGGTTGACGGCTTTGACTTTGCCGCTGAAGTTGTCAGACTTGCACAGGATAATGATGTCAAATTATGTCTTGAAACCGGCAAGCTTCCTGCGATAAAGCGGGCCGGTAAAAGATTTGAAGGTATCTGGTACTGTCTCGATACCAGCTACGCTTATCTTAACAACGAGTTTCCCTTCAAGCAATATGTGGATGAGCTTGCGCCACGGGTGGGACATTTGCACCTTGCCGACAATTACGGCCAAAGGGATGACCATGCCCCTGCGGGCCTGCGGGGCGGCATGCCCCGCGAGAATTGGGAGTATCTGCTGGAGGCCTTAAGCAAATACGACAACGAGGTAATCGCCTCGCTTGAGATATATCCGTCTATGCCCGATGTGCTGATACGCCAGGCGAGCGAGTTTCTCTTTGGCGAATTGAACTGGCCCAACCCGCCTCAAAAGCAGCGTATTTCCACCCCTGCAACTTCCGGCGGTTCCGCAGAATGGTAACTGGTGAGCGGTAACTGCCCCTTAGGGGCAATCACCATTTAACCAATTACCAGTTATCATTGTTGATTAGAAGCCGTAACCGGCCTGCTTGAGCTGCTCCTGAGTCGGCAGAGTCGTATAGGTCTCGCCTCTGGGGCCGACATAGAAACCGCCTTGCCTTCTAAGCATTACCGGCGTGATGGAGCCGTTGTTGTTGGTGATATTAACCGTTACGGTGCTCGCCTCCTGCTGCATTTGCGCACTTTGCTGCTGCATTTGCATATTTTGCTGCTGGAGGCTTTCCATTTCGGCTTTTGTTTTTTTCTTGTCTGACTCGTTGCCAATCATATAGCCGGCACCGGCGCCTACTCCTGCGCCAATCAACGTTGAGCTTGTGTTGCGGCCTATTGCCTGGCCGGCAAGGGCACCCGCCCCTGTACCAAGCAAAGCGCCCGTTTGTGCATCGCTTTCACAGCCTGCGGTAAATAACAAGCCGACACTGACGACAGCCGCCACTAAAACTATCAATAAACCTTTTGTCATTTTGCACCTCCATCAAATCTTAAAAGAGTGCCTGCCTTTATATAATATACAATATTTTACCACTCGGTGGCCGAAATAATCAAGGGCAATCCTTTGGCCTTGCAAATATACGTTCCGGTGGTTACGTTAGTTCGGTGTAAGCCGTAACGTCTATTAAGGAGTCCGAAAATGCGACCTAAACTGGTAATTGTAGGTGCTGCCGGCCGAATGGGTAGGCGCATCATCTCGTTAGGTATAGACGCCGGGTGGTTCGAAATTATTGCGGCAGTCGAAAGGAAAGGTCATCCTGATATCGGCAAAGATGCCGGAGTTGTGGCGTCGGCGGGGCCGTTAAACATTAAATTGGGCAGCGATTTCCCTGCCGGAGCCGATGTCGCGATTGACTTTTCGCAGCCAGCGGCAGCCGACGAAACCATCGACTACTGCAGCAAGACCGGCGCAGCCCTTGTTCTGGGTACAACCGGTCTGACTTCCACCCAGCATCAAAAGATAAGAAAAGCCGCACAGAAAATCCCTGCCATATATGGAACAAATATGAGCGTGGGAATGAACGTCCTGTTCTCTCTGGTCGGCAGGGTCGCACAGATGTTAGGCGACGAATACGATGTAGAAATAGTCGAGCAGCACCATCGTTTCAAAAAAGACGCGCCGAGCGGCTCGGCCCTTACCTTAGCCGAGAATATCTGCAAAGCGACCGGCAAAAAGTTCCCCGATAGCCTGACATACGGCAGGAGCGGCAAAGACGCCCTTCGGCAAAAAGGTATTATTGGTGTGCACGCGGTGCGCGGCGGCGATATTACCGGCGTACACTCGGTGATATTCAGCACACTCGGCGAGACGGTAACACTCAATCACACTGCCCACAGCAGGGATACGTTTGCCTACGGTGCGCTTCGTGCTGCAAAATGGCTCATCGGCAAAAAGCCCGGCCTGTATTCAATAGCGGATGTCCTGGGTATCAGCTAAGCTGAAAAGGGGAAAGGTGAACAAATGAAAAATATTACATTTGCCATTTTGGCGAGTGTGATTGGTCTGATTTTTGCCGGGTCAGCGACATCGCAGCCTCAATCAGACATAAATGCCAAGGTTGCCCAACTGGATATGGGTAAGGCGACTCTTGATGATGTTGTCCGCATCTTCGGCGAGCCGGAAAAGTATATGTGGAATAACGAAACCTTCACAAAGGATAATTTGCCTCCGGTTTATACAGCTAAGTATCCCGGCGGTTTCTCCGTTTTCATGAGCAGGGGAAAGGTTGACGAGCTACGCTTTGACAGGTCGAGTGTGGGATATGTTTTCAGGGGTAAACTAAAAATGGGTTCTTCGCTCGATGAGGTTCTTGAGGTGCTGGGCCAATCGAAGGAAACAGTGGTAGGCCAGCCGATGGGGCAGGAAAAGGAAGATACGGTTCTTTACAAGGATATGAGCGGCACGAAGGGCCATTGCTACTATAGCCGTAAGGACAAGGGGATTCGATTGTTCTTTCTCGATTACAAGGTGGTGTCGCTCTACTTAACTTCTACTGCGCAGAGGGGCCCTTCTGAAACAGGCAAGGCATCAAAAGACAGCAAGTTGCAGAGGCTTGAACCGGTAGAATCGGTCGAAGAATTTGACGATATCAGAAGCAAGGACTTGAGTAAGCTCGACCTTTCGAAGAGAAAAAAGCTTATCCAAACGTTGCAATTCAACCAGAAGACCATCTGGCCGGCTCCAGAGAAGATGCCGGTCGGTGTTGGCCCCAATCAATTGCTGACCGGTGGAATGAACCCCGGTTTGGGCGTTCGGGACCTGCACCATCAGGGTATCACCGGCAAAGGCATCAACGTGGCAATTATCGACCAGCCAATGTACCTTGACCACCCTGAGTTTGCGGGGAAAATCGCGGCATATTATGATACCGGCTGTGGAGAGGAGAGCAGTATGCACGGGCCGGCGGTAACGAGCTTACTGGTGGGTACCAACTGCGGGACGGCCCCCAATGCGCGGGTATACTATGCGGCTGCGCCGTCCTGGAAAAAGGACACGGCGTATGAGGCAAAGGCGATGGACTGGATTATTCAACAGAACGAGAAACTACCGGTCTCGGAAAAGATACGGGTTGTATCTGTCTCTGCTGCTCCAACAAGTCCGCACACGCGCGACAAGAATCGTCATATGTGGGAGCCGGCTCGCAGGCGGGCAGAAGCAGCCGGAATTATGGTGCTCGATTGCACCACAGAGTACGGATTCGCCGGTACGTGTTGGTACAATTCCAGAGTGCCCGAGAGTGTCGCCGGTTGCACTCCCGGTCATCCGAAAGAAGGCGCTTATTTTTCCCCCGATAGTATTCTTGCTCCAGCGTGGGGACGTACAATAGCTGAGGAGGAAAAGAAGGGCGACTTTGGTTATATATACGGCCGCGGGGGTGAAAGCTGGACAACACCATATTGTGCCGGCGTCCTTGCGCTTGGCTGGCAGATACGTCCGGAGCTTACGCCCGACCAGATGCGCGAGCTTCTTTTTGAATCAGCCTATACCAATAAAGATGGCGCAAAAATCATCGATCCTGAGAAGTTCATCCGCCTCGTGAAAAAGGCAAAAGTGGCAACACCAACTCGGCGGCATTGACAGCGATATAAAATACAATGGCTAACGAAGGTCTCTGGCAGCAACTTATAGCACTCGACGGGCAGGGGGCGGCGCAAAGGACGGGGTGCAGGTACTCAGTTGAGCCGCCGCGGTATGTTATCACGCTGCTTAATACCGAGTATGAGGTCAATCTCTCTGATAAGCGGGTAATTTCGTCTTCACAAGGTTCGAAACCGGTGCCGGCAGAATTTCTCGAAGAATTGTGCGTTTTAGCCTATCTGATAAATGCCAAGGATTTACCGTTAGCCGGCAAACTCGTCAAAGCAGAGGAGCTGCCGAGCGGGCAGTTTTTCTTTCGGGGGCAGCACGGTCTGCCGACGGCCAAGCTCGAAAAGGCATTTGGCCATTGTCCTGAATCGCTGTTGGGTGTTGCCGAGCAGTTTGGCGGCGAGAAGTGCGAGTTCGGCGATGTTTCAATTCGGTTGAATATCCTGCCGCGTGTGCCGATGACGATAATAATCTGGGGTCGGTGTGAGCAATTTGCGGCGAGGGCGTCAATTCTTTTTGACCAGACGGCGGCGGAGCAGATGCCGCTCGATGCGCTGGGTGCGGCGGTCAATCTTGCGGTTGATAAGCTGATAAAGGCTGCCGGCAGGGCCGGTTAGGCAACAGCGTCAGGGTTTTGGTCAAACATAGGCCGCGGTGTCCCTGAGGTTGTTTGTCGATGAATTCATTCTTGCAAAAGCCGCTTAAGTTCTTTAGAATTATTGGCTTATTAGAGCAGCGGCGGCCTAATATACGGGAAATGGCAGGTAGATACTACGCCGGAGGCGTATAAAATTGTTTGAGGCCTTAACGGAAAAATTCAACGCGGTTTTCAGGTCGCTTTCGGGCCGAGGCAGAATCACCGAAGCGAACGTCTCCGATGCTATGCGCGATGTCCGCAAGGCACTTCTTGAAGCCGATGTCAGCTACAATGTGGTAAAAAAATTCTGCAAGGATGTTGCCGATGCTGCTATCGGAGCCGAGGTGATAAAGAGCCTGCATCCGGGCCAGGTTCTTGTCAAAATCGTCAACGATGAGCTTACGAAGCTGATGGGCCCGGTCGATACGATGATTTATTTTGTCTCGCCGGGCCCGACCGTAATTATGCTGGCGGGTCTGCAGGGCGGCGGCAAGACCACGACCGCTGCCAAGTTAGGCAAATATCTTGTTGCGAAAGGTAAAAAGCCGCTGTTGGTGGCCGACGACCTGCAGAGACCCGCAGCCATTGAACAGCTCAAGATACTCGGCGAGCAGTTAGACATTCCCGTCTATACCGAAGAAAGCCAAAACGCCGTCAAGGTTGCGCAAAACTCCATAAGATACGCCAAAGAGCACGACCACGATGTCATTGTGTTAGACACTGCCGGTCGGCTGCACATTGACGGGGAGATGATGACTCAAATCGCCGATGTGGCAAAGGCCGTCAACCCGCACCAGATTTACTTAGTCTGCGATGCGATGACCGGCCAAGATGCCGTCAACTCCGCGAAGGAGTTCAATGAGCGGCTGGAGCTCGACGGGGTAATACTTACGAAATTAGACGGCGATGCCCGCGGCGGGGCGGCCCTGAGCGTAAAGGCCGTTACCGGAAAGCCCATCAAATTCATCGGCGTCGGCGAAAAGTTAGACAAGCTCGAAGAGTTTCATCCGGACCGAATGGCCGGCAGAATCCTCGGAATGGGCGATGTCGTTACGCTTGTCGAAAAGGCGCAGGAGCAGTTCGATATGGAGGAGGCCGTCAAGCTGCAGAAGAAGATGGCCAAGGGCAGTTTCGGCTTCGATGATTTTCTAAAGCAGATGCAGGCCGTCAAAAAAATGGGCGGAATGAAGGATATGCTGAAGATGCTGCCGGGTGCAGACAGCGCGCTGGGCGATATGGATATCGAAGACGGCGACATCGGACAGATGGAGGCCATTGTTTATTCGATGACACTCCAGGAGAGGCGTGAGCCGGACATTATAGACTCATCGCGGAGAAGGCGAATCGCGGCCGGCTCCGGCAGGCAGCCGAACGACATTGCCTCGCTGGTAAAGACCTTCAGGCGAAGCCGGGATATGCTCAAGGCCTTCAGCGGCGGAAGGTTCGGCGGGCTAAAGAGCCTGTTTACCGGCGGACTGAATATGGATAGTTTAAGTGCAGCCATGGGCTCGGGGAAAAAGATAAAGCAGCGCTCGAGACGAAAAAGAAAGATTATACGAAGGGGCAAGATAAGACGGCAGTAAAACAAAAAATTTCGATTGAACAGTATCTTGAAAAGCTGGCCAAGTTCGCCGGAAGCGATTATGGTAATATGATAAGGAGCCAGTTCAAGGATATAAGGGGCAGCAGTGAGCTGGCGATGTTAGCTGCGCCGACCGAGGATGAGCTGCAGCAACTGAAGAAGGCTGTAGCGATAATGACGCCGGACGAGAAGAAAAATGCTGACAGCCTGACTGATGAGCAGGTACAGAGGATTGCAGCCGATGCGCAAATCGACCCGGCTATCTTCGCGATTTTTATAAACGGTTACGAATTACAGCGCAAACGTGTTTCGTGATTCGCAGTTGGTAAGTCACGGAAATTGATTATAAAGCATTAAAGAAAGGAAAAGCTATGGCAGTAAAGTTGAGAATGACGCGAATAGGCAGGCGGCACAAGCCGTTCTTCAGAATCAATGCGGTTGAGTCCCGCACGCCGAGGGACGGCAGAATCCTCGAAAAGTTAGGCCACTACGACCCAATCGAAAAAGACAAGGACAAGCAAATAGTGCTTGACACCGAACGAGTCAAGTACTGGCTCGATAAGGGGGCGATACCGAGCGAGACGGTTTCGCAAATTCTGCTTCGGCTGGGCATCAAGACTAAATGTGCTGAGGAAAGGGTTGCTCGCAGGTCGAGAGCCAGGACCGCCGCTCGCGCTAAAGGCATACCGTTTACGAAAGCTGAGAGGGCAGCCATCGAAAAGGTTGCCGCAGCGGCTAAAGTGGCTGAAGCTGAACAGGCAAAAGCCAAGGCTGAAGAAAAAGCTAAGGCCGACGCTGAACAGGCAAAAGCCAAGGCTGTCGTCGAGGCTAAGGAAAGAGCTGAAGCCAGAAAAGAAGCCGAAACCAAGCCTGAGCCGCAGGCCCCTGAGGGGCAGGCCAAAGAGCAACAGGAAGCTTCGGGTGGTGAAGATAAGAAACAGTGATGAGAATCGATGTACTTACGCTTTTTCCGGAGATGTTTGAATCGCCCCTGAGTTACTCGATACTGAAAAGGGCTCAGGAATCCAATATAGTCGAGATAGTTTTGACAAACATACGAGACTTCGCGCGGGATAAATACAGAAAGGTCGATGATAAGCCATACGGCGGTGGGCCGGGTATGGTGATGATGCCGGGGCCTGTTTTCGACTGCTTTGAGTATGTTGGGAAACTTTCGCCTGAAAAAGGGCGGGTTATCCTTTTGACGCCGCAAGGCCAGAAGTTCGACCAAAAAAAGGCGGCTGAATTAAGCGAAGAGAAGCGGCTGATTTTAATCGCCGGCAGATACGAAGGATTCGATGAGCGAATCTGCACAGGCCTCGGCGCCGAGCAAATCTCGACAGGTGATTTTGTCCTGAGTGGCGGAGAATTAGCTGCTATGGTTATCATTGATGCGGTGGTCAGGTTATTGGCAGGTGCCCTCGGCGATGAAGGTTCAGCGAGCGACGAATCCTTCAGTGAAGGCTTGCTCGAATATCCCCAGTATACCCGGCCGGAGGTTTTTCGCGGAATGAAGGTGCCGGATGTCCTTTTGAGCGGCGACCACAAAAAAATCGACGAGTGGCGGCGCCAAATGGCACTGGAGCGAACAAAAAAGTGCCGGCCTGACCTGCTGAAAAACAACTCCTGAAAAAGCCCTTGTACTACAGCGCAAAGCCGGATATACTACCAACGCTAAAATATCAACCACGAGCTATGAACTAAACAGGAGCTGAATCAGTGAAAGACCAGTTGTTGAGTGCAGTTGAGAGCAAAAGCCTCAGGAAAGATATCCCACATTTTGAGGTGGGCGATGTGGTCGATGTGCACATGAAGATAAAAGAGGGTGATAAGGAGCGTACTCAGGTTTTCAGCGGCACGGTAATCGCACGCAGGGGGCGCGGCATGAGCGAGACCTTCACGGTTCGGCGAATCATAGGTGATGAGGGCGTCGAGCGCATCTTCCCGCTTCATTCGCCAAATGTCCTCGACGTTAGGCCGGTTCGAAGCGGAAAAACAAGACGTGCGAAGCTCTACTATCTTCGCAAACGAACCGGCAAAGCAGTCAAGCTGGAACACCGCCACAGCGAGCATACCGTCTCTCAATGATTATTGGTTATTTTCTATTGATTATTTTTAACGCTTTTTTGAATCATCAATCATCAATCATCAATTATCAATAATCAATTATGATGGGTTGGCTGTTCAACAGGCGCAAGCTCCTGGCTGACCGCGAGCGGCTCGGCCGATGGGGCGAGAGGTGCTGCGAAAAGTTTCTAAAAGGCAAAGGCCTTCGAAGACTGGCACGCAACTTCTCCTGCAAGGCCGGCGAAATCGACCTTGTTATGGTTGATGCCGACAGGAGCATTGTTTTTGTCGAGGTAAGGACCAGGGCCGACGAAAGTTTTGGTTCTGCCGAATCATCCGTCACAGCCGCCAAGAAAGCCAAATTGTCCCGCACCGCCCGGTATTTTCTTGCAACGCATAATATAGAAAATCGCCCATATCGCTTTGATGTTGTTACAATAGTCCTCGGCCAAAAAGGCCTGCCTCAAATAAGACATTACGAAAACGCCTTTGTACCGTAACTATGGAACTAATTGATACACATTGTCATTTGACGTTTGAGCAGTTTGGCGGAAATGTCGAGCAGGTTATCCAGCGGAGTAGAGAGGAGAGTGTGACGGGCTGGATAACGGTAGGCACAGATATAAAGGATAGTGCTAAGGCGGTGGAACTGACGGGCGGGTTTGAGAATATGTATGCAGCTGTTGCGATTCATCCGCACGAGGCCAAAACTGTGACAGCGGATATACTCAAAGAGCTGCGAGGACTTGCACAACGTAATAAAGTGGTTGCAATCGGGGAAACAGGGCTGGATTATCATTACGATTTTTCGACGCCACAGCAGCAGCGGGATTGTTTTACGAGACATCTTGAAATTGCGGCCGAGTTGAATCTGCCTGTCATAATTCATTCGAGGCAGGCGTTTGACGAGACGATTGAGATTTTAAGCAAGTACGGTTCAGGTTTAAGAGGGGTGGTTTTTCATTGTTTTTCCGGCTCGGCGGAACAGGGAAGAATAGTTTTGGACAAAGGTTACTTCATATCTTTTACAGGTGTGGTTACGTTCAAGAACGCTGAGAAGACCCGCGAGGCGGCAAGGGTTGTGCCCATTGAGAGGTTGATGATTGAGACGGATGCTCCGTATATGTCGCCCGAGCCGATGCGAAAACAGAAGGTAAACGAGCCAGCCTTTATGATTCACACGGCGAGGTGCCTGGCCCAATTAAAGCAGATGGATTTGGCTGATTTCGCGCAAGAGGTAACAGCTACGACGAAGACCTTTTTCCGCTTGCCATAGAAGGGGGGCAGTTACAAGTTGATAACACAGGCGAATCGGGGTGACTGGATTCGAACCAGCGACCTCTTGGTCCCGAACCAAGCGCTCTAGCCAAACTGAGCTACACCCCGGAAATCAACAATATGAGGTTAGCATATCGCCGGCGAATTTGCAAGTTACAACAGGTTGACAGGGTCCATATCGACGGCGACCTTGACCACCGGCCGAACGGCTGGGCCAGACCGCAAACGACTGAATAACTTCATCATCGTCTGTGCCTGCGGGGCCTGGACGATTATTTGCAGCCGATGGAATCGCTGGATTCGACTTATTGTTGCCGGCATAGGCCCGCGAACAATCGCCTTTAGATTTTCCTGCTTGACAATGCTGTCGATTTTTTGCGCATAATTTTGGAGGCTGCCTCGAGCTTTTCAAAATTTTTGTCGCGCATACCGACGGCCGCCAGCCGCCAAAACGGCGGCAAGTTGCAGCTTTTTCGATGCTTCAATTCCTCTCTAACAAATCCTTCAAAATCACCGGCTAATGCGAACCGTATGGCGGGCTGGTCCGGCAGAAATGTCTGAACAAAGACGGTACCTTTTTTCGCGGAGCGTCCCGCTCGGCCTGCTACCTGCGAAATCAGTTGAAATGTCCGCTCATTGCTTCTGAAATCCGGCAGATACAAACAGGTGTCAGCGCTGATTATTCCCACTAATGTTACGTTTGGAAAATGCAGACCCTTGGCTAACATCTGTGTACCGGCCAATATATCGATTCGGCCGAGGCTGAAATCCTGCAAAAGTCTGTAATAGTCGGCTCCTGCCATCGAATCGCTGTCGACCCTTGCGACGCGGGCCTGGGGAAACTTTCGAAGCAGTTCTTCTTCGAGTCGTTGTGAGCCTAATCCAATCATCGCCATACCTTTGCTGCACAGTGGGCACTTCTGCGGCACCAACGTTTGTGCTCCGCAGTAGTGGCACAGCGCATAGCCGTAATCTATGTGTTTGCCCATCAGCGTTTGAACGCGTTTAACCTGCGGGAGACTGCTTTTGTGGAAGGTAAGCGTCACGTCGCAGTTTCGGCAGTGCAGTATGTGCTTGCAGGCCGGGCAGAATATAAAGTTACTGTAACCTCGCCGATTCAAAAGCAAAATCGCCTGCTCTTTTTTTGCGAGCACTTCTCTTAGGTGCTCTGCTAACGGCTCACTTATCAGGGTAACACCTTTTTGCGTTGAATACTGCTGCCGCAAATCGACGAGCTTCATTTCCGGCATCGGCAGGTCCATAACCCTTTTTGGCAAACGCTCCAGATTAAAATATTTTTTGCTGTGACAGTTTGCGAGTGTTTCCAGAGAGGGTGTTGCGCTTCCTAAGATACAATGTGCATTCGCCAGTTGTGCCCGTTTTATCGCTACGTCTCTGCCGTTATATCGCGGGGCCGTGTCCTGTTTGTAGCTTGGCTCGTGCTCCTCGTCGACGACGATGAGGCCAAGCCTGGCTACCGGCGCAAAGACCGCTGAGCGAGCGCCGATTACGACGTTTGCCTCGCCTGCTTTTATCTTTTGCCACTGGCTGTTGCGTGCAGCAGCGGTCAGGCCCGAGTGCATTACGGCAATGTTGTTGAACCTTGCGCTGAAGCGCTGAACTGTCTGTGTTGTAAGGGCAATCTCCGGGAGTATAACGATGGCGGTTTTTTTCATTTGCAGAGCTTTTTCAATCGCCCGTATGTAGAGCTCGGTTTTACCGCTGTCGGTAACGCCGTGCAGAACTGTTACGCTGAATGTGCCCGAATCTGTCCTGCTGTCTATGGCTGCGAGGGCTTTTCGCTGGTCGTCGTTGAGGGTAACTTTTTCTGTTCTTATCGTCATTCCTTCCGGAATGGCAGGCAGGGATTTCAGAGTTGTCTTCTGGGTTATTTTAATAATGCTATGCTCAGCGAGTTTTTTTACAGGTGCACTCGTGCAGCCGACAGCCGCCAGGACACCCTGCAGCTCCAAAGTCGTCTGCGGGTCAAAGGCGGCCCTTTCCTTCAGGAGTCTGACTATTTTCTTTTGCGTAGCACTTTTTAGTTGTTTGACGGTCTGTTCAAAAGTTTCGGGGGTTGTTGAAAGATAGATATGCTTTTCGGTTTTGACGCCTGCTCCTTTTTTTACTGCCGCTGGGACTATCGCCCCCAGCACCTGTCCGAGCGGGCAGACGTAGTAGCTGCTAATCCACCGAGCCGATTCCATAAGCTGCTCATCCAGCAGAGGTTCCTTGTCGATTATTCTGACGACTTTTTTGAGCTTAAATTTTCTCTGTATTTTTTCGTAGCTGATATCAGTTTCCACGCAAAAGCCGATTTGCAGCGTGTCTTTTTTGCCGAACGGCGCTTCGACCCTTTGTCCTGTTCTGATTGGCCAGAGTTCATCCGGCACTAAGTAGTCGAACTCCCTGTCGATGCCGGACTCAAATGCGACTCGGATAATATGGTGACATTGTCCTTGCTCAATCTTTTCTGAGGCAAACAAACTCTCCGTTTGATATTTACGCACCTTCAATACGCCTTATTTCTCTAAGTTCATTCCTAAACTTTTCGACTTTTTCATTCCCGCCTCCATTTGCCCAAATAGAAAGTTCCATAAAATACTCTACATTCTCTGTTATTCTGGTAATCTCGCATATGCTTCTGGCGAACTCCCTGCTCACATATCCGGATTTATACAATTGCAGTATTGTCGAGAAATAGATGGCTACCTTGCTTATTATTTGAGATTTATCGCCAAATCGTTTTAGTATTTCCTTGGCCTCTTTCTCACGCTGCTCCGCTGTTACTTCAGTATTAATCTGGTTTTGCCATTCTTCTATTTTCTTAAATACCAACAATTCATCTATGTCTTTTATTCCTTTTCCTATTTCATTGGAAACATACTCTCGTGTTAGTTCCAGAAATAATCGTCCTTCAGAACTTAATTTCGCATTACGAGCCGACCACCACGCAAAAAACACACTCAATAGAGCTATCCCCGCGGCTATATAAGCTATATACGCGGTCCTAACCTCTACCGGCAAAGCCTCATTACCTTGTGTTTTTATCACTACAGGTAGATTTGGTTCAGTAGCAATTTTCAGAGGCGGTGTCTGCCTTTCGCTGCCCTGAATTACCGCCTTAAAAACCGGCTTTGAATCGCTGGCACAACCGGCGAACAAGCAAGCCATTGCCGCAAGAAAAAAGGTATGTTTAATCTTCATTTTACCCCTTAATTTTCATCTTTGCCGACGATTGTCCCAGTTCGTAACAATTATGTCAAGATTTGTGGGTGCTGTGCCGGTTTGAGAGCAACGGTGCTGGGATTGAAATGGCTATTGGAGAAACGGCAAGGGGAAAAAAATACGACAAAGTGGGCGCAAAAAAATTGGGAGACGCGGCCCCCCCTAAGTTCGTCTCGGACTGGCCAGTCCGTCTCCCTGAAGAAGAGGAGAGAGGTATATCCATTGTTATTTCTTCAAAGATGCAGTCATCTATGCTTGTCATCACCCCCGTAAACTATAAATTATATTTTGGGATTTCCAAAAAATCCGAAGAATAAATCCGCCAGAGGCGGATAAATTTTTTTGGGGGGTTCGGGGCCGAAACCGGGTTAAAACCGCCCACGATGCTGTTGCCTGGTCCCAGTATGTGTGTGGATAGGGCTTATAACAGCAAGATATGAGGTGAGGTTTTGGGGGTGGTTCAGTGGCCGGTAATTCTTAGCACAGCCAGAATGGCGGTAAGGCACAGCAGCAGCAGGGCTGCTCTTAGTATTCGCAGACTCCATGTTTTGGGCTCTACAACTCGCCAGATAAAGCCCCAAAGTGCTGCGATGAATATCATTCGCAAAAAAAAGTCAGCTGTACTTCCAAGCATAGCTACAGTATAACCTATTTTAACATTTTAAGTCAAGCAAAAAGTACCCATTTTAACACAAGGGCACTTAGAATTACCAAATCTGGGGGCAGATAAGCACCATACCGTTAGCCACTGCATATGTTCTAATTTTTTTTTGTGTCTTATGGTTCAGGATGTCTCTGTAATTTCCTGCAACTTTTGGTTTGGCGTGCCGAGTGCATGGCAAAAGCTGCTAAAACTTGTCAGCGGATTCCCCGGTGGGTGGTTTGTGCTCCAGCGTGGTAGTTCAGCCGTGATTTCAGTACTGGAAATGCGGTTTTGGAGTGTTTTTCCTTAATAGACTAAGTAAGTGGAATTTTTGGATGGATGATAGTCCTGGTATTTTAGGCATAAATACTAAAGTAATTTGAAAACATAAGCCGAATAAGAAAGCCAGGAAGTGTGTAATTTCACGGTGTTTTATGGTTAATTTTTTAGGAGAGTAAACAATGCGTTTTCTGGAAGAGACAAGAAAGTGGCTTGGCGAGATTACTGAGATTGCTCTGTTGTTGATTGCCCTTGGGATTGCGGTTGAAATCCTTTTCGGTCAATCGGTTCCTTTCTTTGGGACAGTTGTCAGCAATCTGACGGCGTTGATAGGCAGCCTTGGTCAAAATGGGCTTGTTGGTTTGATAGCTCTGGGCATCATTCTCTTCTTGTTTAGAAAGAAAGCTGTTGCCTAAAGTGCATCGTTTGATGCTCTCAGAAGTGGCGCAGATTGAGATTTCGGTAAGAACTGCGCCACTGTGGGCAGGACGACATTAAGTTCTTCCGTTGCAATATGGGTTGGTTTTCAGAACTCAGCAGATATTAGCATGTTCATTTCTGAGATGCCGGCTACCGGGGCCAGTCAATACCACTGATGCCGTGTATTGTCAGGTTTGGGTTCGGACAGTCATCGTGGGCCAGCCGGATATCTTCAGCCTTTAGGAACCGTATCTGCCCGTCAGCGAACAGATAATTTCGGCTCCCCACAGTGCACCACCAGCCACCATCATTGTCCACACGCAAATGATTGCTGAGCCATTCGCCCATTAGAATCTTAGCTGATGGTTTAGCCACATTAAAAAACTTTTGGCCTACTGGGGGTAAAGATGTGCCCCAAGGGTCACCGTTTTTGCCCATATAATCAATGTGCTCAGGGGTGTGATAAAAAGTCATTGAATAGGCATAGCTTGTCGACTCATATTTTTCCTTGCTTACGCGGTCTTGTGGACAATACAAAACCGATGGGTTATTTGCATCGATATTGCCGCCCAGATATGGTTCGACAAAGGGACGCCATTTTCTTCCCGGCCATAAACAGTAGTTCGGGTCATCAGAGCAGGGATATGTATCATTATTCATATCCATGTACATCCGAACAGCCAAATCAATCTGCTTCAGGTTCGAAGCACACTTCAGCCGATACGCCATAGAACGGGCTTTGGATAGTGACGGCATAAGTATCGAGAGCAAAAGTGCGATAACAGCGATGACGACGAGCAGTTCGATAAGAGTAAAACCACGCCCGGGTGTTTTCGGTGTTGGCTTGAGGGTATAGAAGTTCCCCACAGGCTTTTTTCGTTTGATTTTCATTATTACCAGTATGGCTTTTATTCAACCGTAACGCTTTTTGCAAGATTTCGCGGCTTGTCAACGTCGTGGCCTCGCAGAACAGCGGCGTGATAGGCCAGAAGCTGCAGCGGAACAACTGTCAGCATTGGCTGGAGGAACTCCGGCGCGTCCGGAACGCTGATTAGATGGTCTGCCAGTCGTGTTATGTTTTTGTCGCCCTCGGTAGCCACGACTATAGTTTTTCCGCCCCGCGCCCGTACCTCCTCGATGTTGCCCATAGTTTTGTCGTACTGCGGCCCAGCTGTGGCAATGAAAACCGCCGGCATACCATCGACAATCAAAGCGATTGGACCGTGCTTCATCTCCGCAGCCGGCAGGCCCTCAGCGTGAATATAGCTTATCTCTTTGAGCTTCAGTGCCCCTTCGAGGGCAACCGGGTAATTAAATCCTCGGCCCAGGAAGAGCCAGTTGTTCCTGTCGATGTTCGCTTCAGCGATTTTTTTGATATGGTCGGATTGTTCCAGTATTTGGCTTATCTTTTCCGGTATTTGCAAAAGTTCATCCATATATCGGCTGGTTTCGTTGCTGCCTATAAGTCTCCTTCTGCCCAGTTCAATCGCCAGCATTGTTAGTACTGCCACCTGGGCGGTGAATGCCTTTGTGCTGGCCACCCCTATCTCCGGGCCCGCGTGCAGATATACCCCTGCGTCGGCTGCTCGCGCAATCGATGAGCCAACAACATTAACAATCCCCAATACAACCGCCCCTCGCTCTTTTGCCTGCTCGACTGCCGCGAGTGTGTCAGCGGTTTCTCCCGATTGGCTTATCGATATAACCACCGTTCCGTCTTCGATGATGGGGTTGCGGTATCGGAATTCGCTGGCGTATTCGGTCTCGGTCGGGATGCGTGAGAGCTGCTCAAACAGGAATTCGCCGACCAGGGCGGCGTGGAAAGCCGTCCCGCAGGCCGTTAGAATAAGCCGCTTGGTGCGAGTGAGCTCGCGCAGATGAGAAGATACGCCTCCGAGTATGATTTTACCAGCCTGTTTATCGACTCGGCCTCCCATGCAGGTGCTCAGGACCCTCGGCTGCTCGAAAATCTCTTTAAGCATGTGATGCGGGAAGCCGTCCAATTCGATTTGGTTTAATGAAAACTCGATCTCCTCCAGCTCTTTCGCTACGGTGATATTGTCAATCGTCTTGGTATTGAATCCTTCCGGACCGATGGTAACCATTTCGTTATCGGCAAGGTATATTGCCTGCGTTGTGTGTTCTACAATGGCGGCGGCGTCCGACGCGAGGATGTATTCATTGTCGCCCACACCTAAAATCAGGGGACTCCCTTTCTTTGCGCCGATGAGAGTCTCCGGAAAGTCCGCACAAACGATTGCGAGCCCATAAGTGCCGTGCAGTTCGGCGAGTGCGCGCTGAACCGCCCACTCGAATTTACTCTGGCCGTCCGGCCGCCTTTTTTGTTTGTCGCCGTCACCTTTAGTGTAGAAGTAGCCGATGAGGTTTGATATCACTTCCGTGTCGGTTTCGCTTACAAACGTGGCGCCCTCGTTTTGCAGCCAGGTCTTCAGTGTGCTGTAGTTTTCGATAATGCCGTTATGAACAACGGCTATTTTGCCGGTGTAGTCCGGATGCGGATGTGCGTTGATGGTGTTCGGCGCACCGTGCGTTGCCCAGCGTGTGTGCCCTATACCGAGCACATCGCTGCTTTTTGGCTCGTCGAGGATTTTTTCAAGTGCGCTGATTCTGCCGCTGGTTTTTTTGATTTTTATTGCGCCTCTGCTGAGCAGTGCCACGCCGGCCGAATCATATCCCCGGTACTCCAGCCGCTTCAATCCTTCTACAAGAATCGGCTGTGCAGCTTTTTTACCAAGATAAGCGACTATTCCACACATTTGTTATTTACTCTTTACGATTCACTATTTATTATTGTTTGAGATTTTTGCAGAATTCTGATTTTCTGATGATAAATGCTGAATAGTTAATCGTCAATAAAATTATGATAGTTGTTATCGATTACAGCGTGGGAAACGTCAGGAGCGTCTGTAATGCGTTTGTGCACATAGGCTGCGACGTGAGGCTTAGCCGGGCGGTTCGCGATATTGAAAGTGCCTGCGGCCTTGTTCTGCCGGGTGTTGCCGCCTTCGGCTATGCAGTGAACGCTCTGGGAGCTCTTTCTGAGTCGATAAAAGAGGTCGCTTTGGCGGGTAAGCCGCTTTTGGGTATTTGTGTCGGCTACCAGATGCTTTTTGACCAGAGCAGCGAATACGGCTTACATAAGGGGCTGGGATTAGTTCGCGGCAATGTTACTGCCATCCCTGCCGGAAGGACAATTCCGCATATGGGCTGGAATCTGGTGAAACTGCCGGAAGGTATGGATTTGTTTGCCGGTCTGGGAGGAGAAAAGCACTTTTATTTCGCACATTCTTTTTATGCCGACGTTGCCGACGCCCAGGCAAAAATTGCATACACCGATTACGGCTTTGATATGCCAGCTTCGGTGCAGAAGGCGAATATTTATGGTGTGCAGTTTCATCCTGAAAAGAGCAGTAAAGCCGGCTTGAAAGTCCTGAAGAACTTTGCCGAAATCTGCAAAAGGGAAAAACGCTGATGCTGACTAAAAGAATCATTCCCTGTCTTGACGTTAAAGATAACCGCGTGGTTAAGGGTGTCAAATTTCTGAACCTGCGTGACGCCGGCGACCCTGTCGAACTCGGCGCAAGATACAGCGGCGAGGGTGCCGATGAGCTGGTGTTTCTGGATATCACTGCCACCATCCGCTTTCGTAAGACAATAGTTGAACTTGTCGAAGAGGTCGCGGAAAACGTCTTTATTCCGTTTACAGTAGGTGGCGGCATGCAAACAGTCGAACAAATGGATGAGATACTGCGAAGCGGGGCAGATAAGGTTTCAATAAATACCGCTGCTGTTGGGAATCCTGATTTGCTCACCGAGGCGGCGGAGCGTTTCGGCAGTCAGTGCGTCGTACTGGCGATTGACGCCCGCCGCTCAAAAGATAGAAGTGGTCATTGGCAGGTCTGCGTAAAAGCCGGCTCGCAGCCGACGGATATTGATGTGGTCGAGTGGGCCGCTAAAGGCGAGAGGTTAGGCGCCGGTGAAATCCTGCTGACCTCGATGGATGCCGACGGCACAAAGACAGGTTACGATAATGAATTAAATAGAGCCGTTACCGACGCCGTCAATATCCCCGTAATCGCATCCGGCGGAGCCGGCACACTCGAGCATCTCTACGATGCCATTGTCAAAGGCGGTGCAGATGCCGTTTTGATGGCCTCAATTACACATTTTGAAAATTACACCATAAAGCAGATGAAAGAATATCTTGTCAGCCGTGGAATACCGATGAACCTGTAGTCTAAAAGTTCATCTCTGCTCGGGGGCTTGTTTTAATTTTTGTTCAGCAGTCTTTTTTTTCGCAGGATGTGGAAGTAATGCTGGGCAAAGCGGTGCGCTTCGTCGCGAACATACTGGAGCAGCTTGAGAGTCGGTGAAGTTCTGGGTAGTTTCAACGGTTTATTGCTGCTCTGTAAGAAGATTTCTTCTTCTTTTTTGGCGATGGCGGCAATTTTAGGAATCGGCGCATTCATTTCTTTGAATGCTTTTTCAGCGGCCCTTAGATGGCCGAGGCCGCCATCGATTAAGACAAGGTCGGGCCAGAGTTCTTCTCCCGCCAGGGCGTATTTGTATCTTCGTTTGACGACCTCGGCTATCATAGCGTAATCGTCGATGCCTTTGACGGTCTTTATTTTGAAGCGACGATAGCCGCTTTTGAATGGCCTTCCGTCGATGAATTTGACTAATGAGCCGACCGATTCGGCCCCAGCGATATTTGCGACGTCGATACCCTCAATGATTCTAACTGGTTCAGCTTTCTGCAGTATTTTCTGCAGTTTTTCGAGGGCTTCGGTTGGTTCTGCCGCGAATACTTCCGGCTGGATGTCTTCGTCAGGGGTGCCTCGGCGGTCGAGGCGTTCAATCAGCCGGATGCGGTCGCGGAACATCGCTGCCTTTTCATAATCCATCGTCGATGACGCCTCGCTCATCTGCCTTTTCAATTGTCGAAGAATGGTCGAGCGTTTTGATTGAAGAAACTTAATCAGGTCCTTGATGATGTTTCTGTACTGCGGCTTTTCGATTTTTGCTCCGCAGGGTGCGGTACACTGCCTTATGTTGTAGAGGATGCAGGGCCTAAAGAACCTGCGTTTATCGTCGTCGGCGCGGATGTCGAGATTGCAGCTTCGAAACTTGAATATTTTCTGCAGCTCGACAAAAACGGCCCGCAGGTCTTTTGCGCTTGCAAATGGGCCAAACAGCCGGCTGCCGCTTGTGCGGGGTTTGCGGGTGATGTAAGCGCCTGGGAAATCGTCCGATGTCGTAATCTCCAGATAAGGAAACGTTTTGTCGTCGACAAGGTCGGTATTGTAGGGCGGACGGATGTCTTTTATCAGCCGGGCCTCCTTTAACATCGCATCCACTTCGTTTGGGGTTTCGAGGAAGTCAACAGCTTCGACTTTGCTTATCATCTCGGCGATTTTGGGCCCACGGGAGGAAGCGATGTCGCAGCCCGGCTGAAAGTAGCTGGAAACGCGGCTGCGCAGGTTCTTAGCTTTGCCGATATAAAGGACCTTATCTGTCGGCCCTTTCATAAAGTAAAGGCCGGGGCCTGTTGGGAAGTCTTTTATTTGCCGGCGAATCGCCTCGAGTTTGGTTTCGATTTTGGCTGACATATCGTTATCTTAACATCATCGTGAAATTGTTTAAAACATAATGGGCTTTGTGAAAAAATTTCATTCGTAGGTTCAATTAACACAAGGACTAAGGGAAAAGTTAAGAAATTTGGGGAAAAATCCGCTTTTTGCCTTTGCAGCCGGTAGCTAAATCGAATAAACTCCCATCTTGGTCTTTCGACTGTATAACTATATGTTGTTTTTTCAATTGCACTTTTACTATACATTGTGTATAATTATAGCATGGAGGCTTCCAAATGTCTCGGCGATATAGTCCCAAAAATCATTTCAGGGGCCACAGAAGCCGCCCTGAAACGGCTACAGAGGCTGCCCCTTCGAAGGGCTTGAGAGTAGAGCAATTCTTTTCTGCCGCGGGGGTCAATCCATTTGACCAGCTCGAGTGGGAGGTTCGCTCCGCCAAGATTCTGGATGACAACGGCCAGACGATTTTCGAGCAGAATAATATCGAGGTTCCGACCACCTGGAGCCAGCTGGCGACAAAGGTTGTGGCGAGCAAGTACTTTTACGGTGATATCGAGTCGGACCAGCGGGAACATTCAGTAAGGCAGCTTGTGCATCGTGTCTGCTGGACTATCGCACAGAGGGGCAAAAAGGACGGCTATTTCGCCAGCGATGAGGACGCCGAGAACTTCTACAATGAGCTGACGTGGCTGTGCGTGAACCAGTATGGGGCGTTCAATTCGCCGGTATGGTTCAATGTGGGTCTTTTTGATGTCTATGGTGTTGGGGGCAGCAAACACAATTTCCACTGGGACCCCCGGCACAAGAAAGCTGTCGTATGCGATAATAGTTACGAATATCCACAGGCCTCAGCCTGTTTTATCCAGTCGGTCAAGGACTCGATGGAAGATATAATGCGCTTAGCGACAAGCGAGGCGATGCTTTTCAAGCACGGTTCTGGTACAGGGACAGACCTTTCGACCCTTCGAAGCAGCAAAGAAAAACTTTCAGGCGGCGGCAAGCCATCCGGGCCGTTGAGTTTTATGAGGGTCTATGACCAGATAGCGGCGGTAATCAAATCGGGCGGAAAAACCCGCCGCGCAGCCAAGATGCAGTCACTGAAGGTTGACCACCCCGATATTAAGGAATTTATTACCTGCAAGACCGAGGAAGAGAAAAAGGCGTGGGCTCTTGTTGAGGCCGGCTACAATGGTGAGCACAACGGTGAAGCGTACGATAGTGTGATGTTCCAGAATTCGAACTTGTCGGTGCGTGTTACCGATGAGTTTATGCAGGCGGTGGAGAGAGATGACAAGTGGGTCACGCATGCCGTTACGACAGGCGAGAAGGTGGGCGAATATTCTGCCCGTGAGCTTATGGAGCTTATTGCCGAAGGCACACGGATTTGCGGCGACCCGGGCCTGCAGTACCACAGCACAATAAATCGCTGGCACACGTGTCCGAATTCGGGGCCGATTAACGCCTCAAACCCGTGCAGCGAGTATATGTTCATCGACGATTCAGCCTGCAATCTGGCCTCGCTGAATCTTATGAAGTTCCGCGGAGAAGACGGTTCATTTGACGTTAATAGTTTTAAGAAGGCGGTCAGGATATTCATTATCGCTCAGGAGATATTAGTCGACAACGGCAGTTATCCGGACGAGTCGATTACCGCCAACAGTCATCGTTTTCGTCCGCTCGGCCTTGGCTATGCGAATCTGGGCTCTTTTGTTATGAGTCTGGCACTTGGTTATGATTCCGACCAGGCCAGGGTGATAGCTGCGGCGGTAAGCGCCATAATGACCGCAGCGGCCTACTCAGCCAGTACGGAGATAGCATCAGTAAAGGGGCCGTTTGAGAAATTCGGCGAGAATAGAGATACCATGCTGAAGGTCATAAATATGCATCGCCAGCATGCCTATGATATTCCGGAATCACATTGTCCCGATTATTTGCGCAACGCCGCAAAAGACACCTGGGATGAGGTCCTTGATGCCGGCAGCAAAGTCGGTTTCAGGAACGCACAGGTCACCGTGCTTGCTCCGACGGGTACGATTGGCTTTATGATGGATTGCGATACGACCGGCGTTGAGCCGGATATCGCACTGGTCAAATACAAATTGTTGGCCGGCGGCGGGATGCTCAAGCTTGTCAACAAGACCGTGCCGATGGCCCTGGAGCGGCTTGGTTATAGTGCCGAGGACATCAAGTCGATTTGCGACTGTATAGATAAAAATGAGACGATAGAGGGTGCGCCAAAGCTGAATGCGGGCCATTTGCCGGTGTTCGACTGCGCCTTTAAGCCGCGTAACGGCAAAAGGTGCATCCATTATATGGCTCATCTGAAAATGATGGCGGCGGTCCAGCCGTTCATTTCCGGCGCTATCAGCAAGACCATAAATATGCCCAAGGAAAGTACGACTGAGCAGATTGCCCAGGCCTATACTGAAGGCTGGAAGTTGGGGTTAAAGGCGGTGGCGATTTATCGCGATTGCTCCAAGAGGCTTCAGCCGGTTTCCACTAAGAGATACAAAGCTGCCAAGGCTGCCGAAGAGGCTGAGCAGTTCAGGCCGTTCAGGCGCAGGCTGCCGGACACCCGAAAAAGTATAACCCATAAATTTTCCGTTGCGGGGCACGAGGGTTATCTTACGGTCGGCCTGTATGAGGATGGTCAGCCCGGTGAGCTGTTTATCACCATGGCCAAGGAAGGCAGCACCGTCGGCGGGCTTATGGATGTTATAGGCACCTGCACCTCGATGGCACTGCAGTACGGCGTGCCTTTAGTCACGTTGGTTGACAAATTCCGGCACGCGCGGTTCGAGCCGTCAGGGATGACGTCGAACAGGGACATACCGTTTGCCAAGAGTCTGATTGATTATATTTTCTGCTGGCTTGGTTGCCAGTTCATACCGGGTTATGCCGAGAAAAATATCCCGAATCGAACGGACGGAGCAGACCCGGCGGAAAACAAAAATACCACGACAGCCAGGCAGTTGGTCGAAAAGACCAAGGATTTGGCCAAAAAGATTGCCGAGGCCAAGGCCACGATGAAGACCAAACCCGAGGAGGAAGAGGAATTTTCGGAGGAAAAGCCGACCTCTGGAGCTTCGGCAGGCAGATTTAGTGACCTTGTGAGTCGAATCAGCAGTTTCATAGGCACAGCGGTTTCCGAGACAGCCGGCCCATCGCAGGCCGAGGCGAAGGTTATGCAGCAGTTCAACGCCCAGTTTGAGCATTTTCAGGATGATGCGCCGGCCTGTGATATTTGCGGCTCGATTACGGTCCGCAATGGCAATTGCTACAAGTGTTTTAACTGCGGCAACTCAATGGGCTGCTCATAATTCGTCGCTCGTCGCTCGTGACTCGTCTGCCTTTTGCGGAAAAGCAGTGGGGATAAAGCACTGAATATTCGGGCATTTTCCTTCAGTACAAATTGTAGGATGGCAATGTGAGTACAAAACGCGTCTTTATTCTCGGTGCGGGTTTTTCTGAACAGGCTGGTATGCCTTTGGCCACAGAACTTCTGCCTCTTATGGAAAATGAGTTCAAAAAACACAACCAACATGATGCAATTGACTGGCTTGGTCGGCTCAAACAAAGGATTGATTGGTTGGAGAAATCGTCACCGGGCAAATTAGGTAGCATCAACATTGAGCAAGTTTTCGACCTTGCACATTTCGATGCTGAAGCGTGGCGTATGAAACACCATATGTGTGAGTTTGGTCGTAACGCTGGTGATGTACCATGGCTGGTAGCCAAAAAGATCGATACTTGGCTTGAGTCCATGAATGGTGATCTCATAAAAATAATCTGGGAAAGACAAAAATTTTGTCAGCAAAGGTTGCAGACAATGTTGAATTTTGCAAACCATCTGCATGCTGATGATATTGTTCTGACCTTTAACTACGATACTCTTCTTGAAAATTCCCTATCAGAGCAGAATATAGACTGTTGGTATGGTTTTGAGAAGGAAGAGAAAAAGAGCGGTGTCATGATTCTCAAGATGCATGGCTCGATAAACTGGATATTAGCTCCTCGGAACAAATATCAGAACTTCGGTTATCCTTTACTTTTCAAGAAAGAAGACAAGAATCGAAAAGATACTAACTTTCCGTCTGGTGAGTCGGAGTGGGATTATGTTCTTTTACGGGTTCCGGACAAATCGGTCGCATTGAGAATTGAGAAGGGGGATTTACAGAGTTCGGAGAAGCCATATTATGATGTCTTGGCGATTGGTGGTTTGGGTCGATACAAGCCATTGGACAAAATATCTGGCCTCGGTGAAGTTTGGGTCAAAGCAATGCGGTTTTTGCAGCAGGCCGAAGAAATATATGTTACTGGGTTTTCTCTTTCGCCGTTTGATAGTATGGCCCGGCTACACTTTGCAGGAGTGATGTGCGACAGAGCAGAAAAAGGAAAATTACCTAAAATGGTTACGCTTGTCGACCCTTATGCTTATGAGTTGGAAAGAAACTTCCGTTCAGTTTTCGGGGATAACGTCCCAATAAAGACTCTTCAAAAAAAGGCCCAAGAGGTCGACTGGGCGGTTGAGCTAAAGTGTTCGTAGGTGCCGTAGTGAACGCAAGGGCTGCTATACGCAGTATTCCTTACGGAATTGGCCTCTGATATTTTCGTCACTTCGTGATTGGGCGATACAGGACTTGAACCTGTGGCCTCCTGCGTGTAAGGCAGGCGCTCTATCCAGCTGAGCTAATCGCCCCAGCCTCATAAAAAATACAGGTTTTCAGTCCCTTCGTCAACATTTTTGATGTCTCGCTTTTGCGCAGCGATTCTTGACACATTGTGTGGGCAGGCGTATCATTTATGCCGAAGAAGCTTATTTTTTGGAGCGGATAAGATGACCAATCGGGAAAAAAGCTGGGAAAAGCGGCTTAGTGGCCAATGCGATGAGCTGATGGTGGATTTTGTGCAATCATTGTCCTGTGACAAGCGCCTTTACAAATACGACATAGCAGGGTCAATCGCGCATGCGCAGATGCTGGCTGACCAAAAGCTAATTACAAAAGCTGAGCTCAAACAAATTAAGGATGGCCTGCTTGAGATTGAACGCGAAATTGCCGAGGGCCGGTTCAAGTTCGACAAAAGTCTCGAAGATATTCACATGGCTGTTGAATCGGCGCTGATAAAGAAAATTGGTGAGGCCGGCAAGAAGCTTCATACCGGCAGAAGTCGCAACGACCAGGTGGCGACGGACCTTCGGCTGTGGACGCGGGACGAGATAGAGATTCTGCAGACCAGGATAACGCTGCTCCAAAAGGTGTTAGTCGAATCAGCGGCCAAATATACCGAAGCGGTGATGCCGGGTTATACGCATCTGCAACGTGCTCAGCCAATTATTGTCGCATCGTATTTACTGAGTTTTGTGGAGCGGTTTGAGCGTGACTTTATTCGTCTTGGTGACTGCCGCCGGCTGCTTAATATCTCGCCGCTCGGCAGCGGTGCGCTGGCTGGCTCGACGCTGCCATTAGACAGGAAGAGCACAGCTTCGCAGCTTGGTTTTTCTGATATCAGCTATAACAGTATTGATGCGGTAAGCGACAGGGATTTTTGTGCCGATTTTATTTTCGATTGTGCGCTTATCGCGACACACCTGTCGCAGCTGGCTGAGGATTGGATAATATATTCCTCCAGTGAGTTTGGCCTGGTGTCACTTGATGACAGTTTCTGTACTTCGTCGAGTATGATGCCGCAGAAGCGTAATCCCGATGTCTTGGAGCTTATTCGCGCAAAGGCCGGTGCAGTTTATGGTTCGCTGGTTGCCATACTGACGATTTTGAAGGCGCAGCCTACGGGTTATAATCGCGATTTGCAGGAGGATAAGATTCACATCTTTGCCGCCGCTGATACGGTCGAGTCTTCGCTGGATATGGCTTGTGCGATTGTTTCCCATACAGAGTTTAACACCGGAAGGATTTCAGCCGGCCTGGAAGAGGGCTTTATGGACGCCACAGCCTTGGCGGAGTATCTGGTTGGAAAAGGTGCGGCGTTTCGCGAGGCACATAGTATTGTCGGCTCGCTGGTTGTTCACTGTGAGAAGTCGAACAAAAAATTGTCTGAACTCGGTTTGGATAAGTTCAGGAAGTACTCATCATTGGTGGATAAGGATGTGTACGAGAGCCTCGGTGCTGCACGGATTGTCGCCAAATATGTTACCGAGGGTGCAGCAGGGCCCAAGCAGGCAAAAGAGCAAATCGATTATTGGCAGAGGCATTTGGCGCAGCGATGAGTGGATTCGACAAGCTCACCACGAGTAACGGTGAAGACGAAATAACCGAATGGTTTGCTCGGCACAGCAAATTATCTGCGTCAAAATTTCCCATCGGCATCGGCGACGATATGGCTGAGATTCGGCTTTCCCGTGACACGTCTGTTCTTATTACTACGGATATGCTGCTTGACGGTGTGCATTTTGATTTAAGGGAAGTGACTTTGAAGCAGGTTGGGTATAAGGCTATGGCGGTCAGCCTCAGTGATTGCGCAGCGATGGCCACGGTGCCCTTAGCTGCGGTTGTGTCGGTGGCTTTGCCAATGGGTTTTGGCAAAAGAGAGCTTAAGCAGCTTCATTCGGGGATTGCTTTGGCCGGCGATAGATTCGGATGTTCTCTTGTAGGTGGTGATATTACCAGATGGCGGACCACGGGGCGCTTTGCAATAAATGTTGCGATGCTGAGCAAATCGGCGGGCAATAAGCCCGTCAGGCGCTGCGGCGCAGAAGCAGGCGATGCTGTCTGTGTGACAGGCTCGTTGGGCGGTTCCCGCTGGGGCAGGCATATTAGTTTCGAGCCGAGGGTAAAGGAAGCGTTGAAGATTACTAAACTGGCTGTTGTAAATGCAATGATTGACATAAGCGACGGCCTCAGCAGTGATTTGAATCGTATCTGCCGGGCCAGTGGCGTCGGAGCTGTTATAGATGCGCAGCAACTACCTGTATCGAACGCGGCTCGCAAGAGCAGCAGGCCGCTCGAATCGGCGCTGAATGATGGTGAGGACTTCGAGTTGCTTTTTACGCTTTCGCAAAGGCAGTGCCGGAGATTATTGAAGCGATGGGATGGGCCTGTGGCGATTACTCGGATAGGCACGATTACGAGGGTGCGGAAGCTGCGCATAAAAAGGCCGGATGGGCACCTCGATGTTTTGCAGCCCAAAGGATATGACCACCTTAGGTAATTTACTATTTGCTACTATCTATTTACTATTTGGTTATGGATTTGGATATTATATCGAAGTCGGCGGAGGAGACGATTGAACTTGGGCGCAGAATAGGCCGGCAATTGAAAGGCGGTGAGGTGATTGCGGTCTGCGGGGCGCTCGGCAGCGGTAAGACGCATCTTATTAAAGGTATTGCCGCCGGTGCCGGTGCGCAGGATTCCGCCAGAAGGGTAAACAGTCCCACCTTTGTTATAGTCAACGAATATGCAGGGCGCGTGGACATCTATCATATAGACGCATACCGGCTGAATTCCGTGGCTGAGTTTGAGATGATTGGCTTCGATGATTTTTGCTATCCGCAGTCGGTGGTTCTGATTGAATGGGCCGATAAGATTGAGTCGGCTCTTGAGGGGATAGATTATATGCGGCTTGAGCTTTTTCACGCCAGCGATACACAGAGAAGGATATATATAAATAAAGCGCCCGCCCACATAGCATTGTAAGGCCTTAGCCTGTGCCATTCGGTGCAGGATGCGGATTTTCCAATTCTTTAGCGGTTACTTCAGCACATCGGAATTTGGGGGTAGAGGGTTTGTTTTCTATACTTTTGTTAGCGTTGGTTACTTGTGCTGCCGGATAAGACTATCGTTTTTTCAGACGTAGGGGTTTGATTGTGTGCTGCACCATTATTATCGGGCTATGTGGGAGAAAAAGTCAAGATATGGTTAAGTCAGGTTCTGATTAGGACGATATGCTGCGATATCTTGGTTGAAAAATAGCTGTGGCGTTGAGTTAGAAATGGGTGTAGGAAAAGAAATTCTTAGTAGAAAGGGGCATAAAATGAAGGCGAGAAGTGGTTTTACATTAGTTGAGATTTTGATCGTTGTGATTATTCTGGGCATTCTGGCAGCCATTGTCATACCGCAGTTTACTGATGCCAGCACGCAGGCCAGGGTGAGCAGCCTCAAGTCCAACCTTCAGACGGTGCGCTCACAGATTGAGTTGTACAAGGTCCAACACAACGACGCATTACCTGGTGCGGGCACAGCCGACTTTGAGGCGGCCATGACCGGCCAGACCAGTATCGCCGGTGCCGCTGGTACCGATTATGGTCCTTATCTCCAGCAGCTACCCGCCAATCCGTTCAACAACAAAAGCTCGGTTCGCCCGGGTGGCGCGGCTGCGGGTGCGAATACGGATGGCTGGAGGTTTGACACCACAACTGGTGCTTTCCAGGCTGATGATGGTGGTACCACTGATACTGTTGCACATGCTGATATGTAATGGTGGTATATGGGCCACAGATTTGCACCGTGATAGTTTAGTTGTGGCATAGAGCGGAAAAGGCTGACCAGCCTCGGATAAAAGCGGGTCAGCCTTTTTGATTGGAGGTAGGTTTAATGCAGGAAAGAACCACTCTATCATTTGTGCAGGCGGTAATCATAGCGGTTGTATTGGGAATAGTTGCCAGGAGTGTGGGTCCAGCCTTTACGCAGGCGGGCACAGATAGAGCATTTTATGGCCTGATTGAGGGGCTCCAAACGATGCGTACCGCCCTTGATTTGTACTGTGCTCATCATAAAGGGGAGCTGCCGCCCCGTGAGAGCTTCGAGAGTTTTGAAGCTGCAATAACGACAGAGGTCGGCCGCTATATACCACTTCTGAATGGGATACCTGTGAATCCTTTTAACGGCCTAAATACGGTTCGCTTTGACGGTAAAGCCGCAGGTTCGGGCGAAGCCGGCTGGCGGCTCAATACAAAGAGCGGCTGTTTTCAGGCCGACAATGATGCTGCCAGTGCGGGTTTATGATGGGAGGAGCGACTGGGTTTTTTGCCATAGGTTGCCTATGAGAAATTGTGGCTGTAAAAGCAGGGCTGGCTTTAGCATGGCAGAGGCAATGATTGCGACCGTTGTGCTGGGTATTGCGGCAGCCGGAGTACTGCTGCCGTTTACGAGCGGCGAGACGGTGCGGGCAGATGGTATGCGCAGGACACTGTCGGCCAAGCTGGCGGCTGATTTGATGGAGCGGATTATAAGCACGCCGTTTGAGCGGGTAGTAGATAGCTTCGACGGCTACACTGAGCCGCAGGGTCAAGTAAAGGATGCTACCGGCACGATATTTACCAGCCCGGGTTATGCAAAGTTCAGTAGAGCTGTGAGCTGTCAGTATGTTTATGTGCCGCAGGAAAGCGGCGCAGCGCAGTCTAAATTTATTCGTGCCACAGTCCAGGTATACTATGACGGCGGACAAATGGCGTCTGTAAGTCGACTTATAACTAAATAAAAGTAATAGATACGAGATGCGAAATACGAAATACAAGAATGGTTTTACATTAGCCGAGTTGTTGATGGCGCTGGTTATTACGAGCATCATTCTTGGAGCGGTGGCTACGCTGGCTTATGCGCTTGGGGTTGCAAATGACGCCAGTAACGATACAACTTACAAGCAGGCACAGGTGCGTTACGCCACGCTTAGAATCTCGGAGCTGATTCGAAACTGCAGGCTCGTCTTCGATGAGACCACCGATGGTTTGGGCGTCTGGCGGGCTGATGATAATGGGGACGGACGAATCGATGTCAATGAAATTATTTATGTCAGTAAAGGCGCCGACAGCAATTGCATGCAGTTTATAGAATTTTCAGGTACATCTGTGCCTGGGTTCTCAGAGCCTAAAACTATTGTACCTTATCTGCTTTCCGCAGCTCTTAACCGCGAGTACACAACCTTAATTCCCGAATGCAGTAATGTTCAGTTTGTTACTGATGTTTCGCCGCCGGGGACTCGGTCTGTTAGTGTTTTCTTTGACCTGCAGGAAAGCGGTGTTACGCGTCGTTATCAAATAAGCGCCACGCTTCGGGGCTGGGCCGGACACATGCTGAGCCAAACCGGCTTTTTGGTTTTAGTTGATGACGACGAAGGTGCCGGCGGCGGAGGCGCTGGAGGCGCAGGTGGCGGAGGTGCCGGTGGTGGAGGCGCAGGCGGTGGAGGCGCCGGTGGTGGAGGTAAGTGATGAGGTGGTGACGATTGAAGCTAAAGATGAAAGACGGTAGTAATAAAACAAAAAGGCCTGGAATGGCACTGGTGGTTGTTTTGCTTATCGTTATGGCGATAGCAGTGCTGGCTGTTGGGTTTTTGGCGCGAAGCGATATTGAGCTGGCCTGTGGCCAGAACATGATACTCAAAGCCCAGATGGATTATTTGGCTGATTCGGCACTGGAGCACGCAAAGGGACTTATCCTTAACCCGCAGGATGTTACGTCAGAGTATTGGACGGGAGCCGCAGTGCAGCAATTGTTCGAAGGCAGCAGCGATTATTATGATGTCAACGTTACCAAGCTCGGAGAGCTTAATTACCGGATAACGGGCACTGCCTACAGAGAAAAGGACGACGAACACGTTGGCAGCAGTGGTTTGACGGCAAATTTGCGACTGAACCCGTGTATTGCTGTTCGAACCGGGGACAAATGGACAACCACGCCCGGAACTGTGGTAAATGGCGACGTTTACACCAAGGGTGATTTGGGAGGTCTTGGCAGCATCTATGGAGACGCGTTTGCTGCCGGCGCTATAAGTGCTGTATACGTTCAAGGGCAGAGATACGCGAACATCGCGGAAGATAACGCGCCTGTGAGTTTTCCGGATGTTCAGATTAGTTATTTTTCGCCGCGGTATTATATTGGCTCCAATTCGTATTCCTGCGGTACTCTTTCGGAAGACCTTAACAATGTGACACTTGGTCCTACTGGGACAAATCCTGCCGGCGTGTATTATCGAAACGGTAATTTGACGTTGTTCAACAATGTGGGTGTTACCGGCACACTCGTGGTAAAAGATAACCTTAATATAAAAGGCAGGGGTAACGGCATTACCGCGATGAAGAATTTTCCGGCTGTGGTTGTTGATGGCAAACTTGAGATGTTCGACAATGCCCAGTTGGCAATCATAGGACTTGCTCAAATTAAAAGTGAAGTTAAGCATAGTGGTGCCAGTGGTGCAAGTTTAGGCATACTTGGTGCCTTGTTTATCAAGGACGGTGGCATTAATGGATTCGGGCCGTGGGTTGATATTATTGGTGTCACGGCTGCGCCTAACAGGGCGGCAACCGAAGTCCGGCCTGCGCCGGGTACCGCTCAAAGATGGAGCCCGGCGGCAGGGGCGTTTTTCGAGGAAATTAAAAGGCAGTAAAGACTGCACTTAAATTTTATCGGTCCTTTCGGTCAGCAAAAATAAAAATCACAGGTAAGTTCTCATATCAGTAACCGCTTTTTGTTGTTTTCTTACCCTTCCGATAATTCGGGATTTATTCTTGTATCAGCTTTGGCGGTTGTGTCGGTTTTGCCGGCTTTAACCGTTAAATGGCCGAAAATCGGCAATTCTGCTGTTGTGGGTGTGGTTGGAAGGCTTGAGACCCTCGGGTTACTCCAGCGGTTTTTGGCATATCTGTAACCCCTGAATATTAGAGGACGTACCAGCCTGGGCAGCTTCTTTGCCTATGGCATGGCGTAACCATTTATGGTCGTTAAGGGACTCCTTTAATAGGCCGAAAAAGGAGAAAGGAAGTCGCGCATAGTGCGCCAAAATACTGATTTTTTGCGCAGAAGGACGGTAAAAATGCTGACTTATAAGCCGGTTCCAATGGTTTGTACATTGCCGCGTAGAGACTGTGAACCCAGAACCGGCGATTACAATTTTGGTTTTAGCGTGATAGAGATTCTGGTTGTGCTGGTGATTCTGGCGATAGTTGCGATGGTGGCGATTCCGGCGGCCAGTTCAGCCGGAGGTATGCAGCTTCGTTCAGCAGCGAATATGATAGCGGCGGACCTCGAGTACGCTAAAAGTATGGCGATTACCAGAACACAGGATTTCTCAGTGGTCTTCGACTGCTCAAATGAAAGCTACCGGATAGAGAATCCAGACGGCGTGATACCGCATCCCGTGAAGAAGGGCTTCGATTACATCGTGAATTTGCCGGCTGCGGGTCTCGATAAGGTTGATATCGTGGATGCAGATTTCGATTCGGCTGGCACGGTCAAATTCGATTACCTCGGAAGTCCTCATAACGCCAGCGGTGGTCCCCTCGGCAGCGGTGTTATTACACTCCGCGCGAGTGGGGCGACAATCACGATTACTGTGGAGCCTGTTACGGGTTTTGTCTCGATTACGAACTGATATTCGAAGTGAACAATGATTAGTTGGAAGTTCAAAATTCATGGGATGTGTCCGATTGGGTTGGATATAGGCTATAGCTCTGTCAAGATGCTCCAGTTGGCGGTCAATGGCGGCCATAGGAGCGTTATTGCAGCAGCTAAAACTGACATCGCCCCGACCTTGAACGGCGACGGGGAGGCGAGAAGGAGCTTTGTGATTTCCGCTGTCAGGCGGATGCTGGCAAACGGCGGCTTCCGCGGCAGAAATGTCGTTTCTTGTCTGTCGAATGACAGTTTGAAAATAGCGAGTCTGCGATTGGGACAGGCCGACAGTGTGAAGATTGAGCAGGCCGTCAAAAAAGAAATGCAGCCCCGCTTCGGCCTGGACCCTGACAAAGACGTAATCCATTACATTGTCGCCGGTGATGTCCGACATGGTGATGAAGTCAGGAGTGAGTTGATACTTCTGGCTGTGGATAGTGAGACGGTAAAGAACCACATTGATATGCTCGCTGAAGTCGGCCTTAAACCTGTCGCGGTAGATACGATTCCATGTGCGTTGTTCAGGGGTTTTGAGCGAATGCTCCATCGGCAGGAGGACATGGAACAGACGGCTGTCTTTGTGGATGTGGGCAGTCGATTTACCACGGTCGTCTTTGGTCGCGTGGGAGAAATCAGTTTCATTAAGCAGATTCCGATAGCAAGTGCAAAGTTTGACCAGGAAGTAGCGGCAAAACTGGGTGTTGACATCACCAGCGCACAGACACTGCGAAGGACGCTGCGGTCCGAGAGGTTGTCAACTGCCGCCGGCTGGGGATTGACGTTTGATAAGACCAATAGCGGCGGAGCGATGCAACAGGGGCAGAATGGTACGGAGGATTCGTTTGGTGCTGACTCGGAAAGCAGCGGACCATTTGACAGTGTCAGACAGCGGCTTGATGCGTCGACCAGACAGGCGGTAGTCGATGCTGTCAGTGCGGTTGCCGAGGAGTTGACGAAGGAGATATCGCTGTGTTTTAGATATTACACGGTTACATTCAGAGGCAGACGCCTGGAACGGGCGGTTTTTGCCGGGGGAGGGGCATACGAAGATATCCTTCTTAATGTTCTAAGGCGGCAGTTGGCGGTCGAGATTGAGTTAGCACAACCGCTGAAAGGTTTCGACTTGATGAATGTGGATTTCGGCAGCGATAGACGGGGTTTGCTCTGTGAGTGGGCGGTAGCTGTTGGGCTTAGCCTTAGGGGCCTGACTCCGGACAAAACCGTCGAGAGCAAAACTGGCAGCTGAAAGGTTCGCTGCGGGCAGAGGCAAAAGTGAAAGAGATAGATTTTATTCCGGATTGGTACAAAAGCGGCAGACGGCGTCTGGTTGGTTATTACGCGCAATACGCTGTTTTAGCCGGTGCCCTTGTTGTGATGATTATGTGGAGTTTGGTTATGACGTATTTAGTTTCCAGAGCCAGCGGGGAGATTGCTGCAGCCCGGTCGAGGCAGCAGGAAGCGCAATTGGTATCTCAGGAGTTTGACAGGATACAGAGCCAGGTGGCGAAGCTGCAAAAAAAGGCGGATATTATAACGAGCATTGGCTCCAGGGTAAATATCGCAAACGTTTTGGCTGAACTGAGTTTTTTGACCGACGAGAAAGTGGTGCTGAGCAAAGTGCAAATCACCACTGAGAAATTTATTGAAGAAGATGAAGATGCAACAGTTCGTGGGGCTGGTGTGAGAGTGGCTTCAGATAAACGTGCTGGCCGGGATGCTTCGGCGGCTGATTGGAGCGGCGATGTCCGGTTTAAGGTGGTTATAAGTGGTATGGCGGTGGACGCCGGTTGTGTGGCGGAGTTGATATGCAGGTTGGAAGATTCCCCTTATTTTTGTCTGGTTTACCCGTCCTTTTCAAGGAATGACCAGATAAAGGCTCAGAAGGGCAAGTCAGCCGATCGGCAGCCGACAGATAATTATCAGGTCAGTGAATTTGAGATAAGTTGCTATCTGGCAAATTATCGCCAGGGAGATTTGACCACAAAACCGCAACCCAGCAAAGGTAGTGTGTAGCAAGGTAGCTGAAGATGTTTCGTGAAAGAAAACAAATAGTAATTTGTATCGTGGCGGCGGTGACAATCGTCGGCTTTGTGTTGTTTAGTTACCTGCCGCTACGAAAGAAAATGAGGGCCCTTTCGCAGGACAGAATACTGCAGCAAAGCGCTATCAGCAAGGCGTCGGATCAAAGACAACAGATGCCGCAGCTGAAGCAGCGCCTGTTGGAGCTTCAGAAGATAGTTGAAAATTACCAGGCCGGTATCCCTGCTCAAAGGGACCTCGGAGGGTTTTTGCAGAAAATTGCTGATTTAATGAATCAGCAGATGCTCAGTCATCAGTTCGTAGAGCATGGTACCGAATCAAAGATTAGCGCTTTGAACGGTATACCGGTCAATATGCGGTGTAAAGGTAAGTTGAAGCAATTGTTCGAGTTTTACAGGCAGCTTCAGCAGATTGACAGGCAGGTTCGGATTAGACAGGTGGAACTTATCAATGATGCCGATTTTGGCGGTGAAGTAAGCATGCAGACAAAAGCGATTATTTACTACCAGTCGGCGGATGAAAAGCAATAGTGTCGCTTCTGAATAGGATAAAGGTATTTAGGGCTTTGTAGGAAGATATGAAGGAAACTATCAGAAACGGGTGGCAGAACGTTGGTGGGCTTATGGGCCGGCTCATCGCGCAAAAGAAAAAAACAGCAGTGGCGGTCTGTATTATACTTGTAATGGTGTTTATGTGGGTCAAGGTGCTGCTGCCAAATGCTCCGGCTCGTGCCACCGCTGATGTGGTTGATGATACTGTTCAGCAGTCACAGTCGAAGTTAAAGATAGTTTATGTGTCGTTGCCGGTTGTAAAGGGAAGAAATGACACCCTCACAAGGGATTTTTTCACTGTTGGGAATGGATTTATCAGTGGCGGAGCAGGGGTGGGTGATATTTCAGGCCCGGGAAGTAAAACATTGACCAGACGAATCGCTGAAAAATTGAAGCTTGATGCAATAGTATCAGGTGAGAATCCTCAGGCGTTTATCAATGATGCGTTGGTTTCCCAGGGCGACAAATTGGTGGTGCGGGATGGAGAAAGAGAGTATGAGTTCGTCGTGGTCAAAATTGGACAAGGCACAGTGTTTATAAGGTGTCAGGATGTGGAAATAACACTAAAGCTTGCTTCGGCAGTCGAAGGGGCTGATTAGATTCTGTCGGATCCTGTGCCGCACAAGAGCAGGAGTTGAATCATGTTTGGTGAATCGAAAACTTATAAGGGGGTGCGAATCGCAAGAGGCTTGCTCGTGTGGAGCTTTGTTTTTGTGGCAATGACGGCGGTGCCGACAAGTGGTTCCGGAGAAGGCGATGTGGAGGCCGTTGAGATAGAAGCAGCCGATGGGAATACCCCGATGGAGGTTGCTAAGCCAGCGGTTGGTCCGGCAGAGGTCCCCTCAGGGGGAACAATCCAGTCGATTACTTTCAAGAAGGATATGAAAATCAGGGATGCGCTGGCGTTTTTGGGAGCCAAGTATCGCAAGAATATTTGGCCGTCACAAAAAGTGGATGGCCTGATTACGGTAACCAGCCTTTACGATGTTACGTTTGAAGAAGCGATGGATGCGATTTTGGGGTATGGTTTCAGGTATGAGCAGGAAGGCAACTTTATCAAGGTGTACACCGCTGAGGAATATGAGCAAATCAAACAGGATAAGAACAGGATGACATATAAAGTGTTTACTTTGCACTACGTCACCGCCGCTGAAACCAAAAAGCTGATTTTGCCGGTTCTCAGTGAAAACGGCAAAGTTGAGGTTACTGCAGCGGCTGAGACCGGCGTCCCCGTGGAGGAGTCCATCAGTTCGACCTCTGGTGGCGGCGATAAAGTGGCGATGAATGATACTATCATTGTTTACGATTATCCCGAGAATGTCGCCAAAGCCGAAGATGTTGTGGCCTCGCTCGATGTCAAACCCAGGCAGATTCTTATCGAGGCAACCATCTTAAGCGCAACTCTTACTGAGGATATGCAGTTTGGTATTGACTGGCAGACGCTCGAAGAGAGTTTTAGTGGATTGTCAAGTATTAAAAAATATTCTTCGGACTATTACAAGTTTGCCAGTTCTTCAGTGGTGACAAAGACAGGAGGATTAACGGTTGGTTTTCCATACGACAACGCCGCGGCGTTTATCAGGGCGGTCGAAGCAGTTACTGATGTGACGATTCTGGCCAATCCCAAGATATTGGCTGTCAATAAGCAGGTTGGCCAGGTCTACATCGGCAAAAAAATGGGCTATAAATCCCAGACCACCCAGACGGATACATCCACTACCGAGCAGGTGACGTTTCTTGACACCGGTACGAAGCTGTCGTTCAGGCCTTATATTTGCGACGATGGTTATATCCGGATGGATATCCATTCCAAAGACAGCTCCGGCGCGTTCAATGCTCAGAACGCCCCAGATGAAACCTCGGCCGAGCTGGTGAGCAATATAATGGTCAAGGATGGTCAGACTATAGTGATTGGCGGCTTGTTTAGGGATAAAGTTACAACGACGCGCGCCCAGATTCCGGTGCTCGGCGATTTGCCGATTGTAGGCTGGCTGTTTAGAGGAACGACGGATAATAGCGAACGACAGGAAGTTATGGTCTTGCTCACCCCTCATATCATAACCGAGCCTAATCAGCTTGATGGTGACGCCAGAACAGCCGATGTTGGGCGTAAACGGATGGGTATGAGAGAGGTACTGCAGTGGACCAATAGAGCAAAGCTGGCGGAGGACCGCTATAGAAACGCCGTTGAGTATTACGCCAGAGGTAAGACCAAAAAGGCGTTGAATGAATTGAATTGGGCTCTTATGGTTCGGCCGACGTATCTGGAGGCGCTCCGGCTGAAAGAAAGGATTATCTGTGAGACTGCTCCTGATAGTCTGCAGACTATGGAAAGAGTTATGCTTGAGGTTATTGAGAAGGAAGAGTCTCGCAACTGGCTTAGAAGATAAATAAATCACACAGGTAAGGAAGATTAGAGATGTTACGCAGGGCTATATTGACAGGTATCATAATTTTGTGTGGGGTCAGCGGTTGTGAATCGCAGTCAAGGGGCAAAAAGCTGACACAAACGCAGCTGCAGAGGGTTTCGGCTTATGCACAGTTGAACCTTGTCGAGCAGCAATATCAGAGTGAGCAGTTTGAGCAGGCCTTGGAAACCGTTTCCAAGTGTGTAAAGGCAAACCCCGATATGCCGCAGGCCCATTTGTTGTTTGGGAAATTATTGTTGACACAGAAGCAATTCTATAAGGCAACGAGTGAGTTAACCAAGGCTGTCGAGCTCGACGAAAAGCTGGACAGTGGATGGTACTGGCTTGGAGTTGCCGCTGAGGGAAGAGAAAATTACCAGCAGGCTCAGACCTGTTATGCCAAGGCGATGAGCCTGAGACCTGAAAACATTGATTATATTCTTGCGACGGCGGAGGTTTATTCTGTGCAGGACAGGAAAGACGACGCCGTACAGTTGCTCGAAAGGAAAATCGCAGAGATACCAAACGAAATTTCACTGAAAGTTGCCTGCGCTGATTTTTTGTGGCAGATTGGAAATGACCAGCGGGCCATTGAGCTTTACAGACAGGCGATGCTTATGGCTGGTGACGATTACAATGAGGATATCGCCGAATCGCTGGGGTATTGCTACATTTTTGCCGGCAACTGGAGTGAAGCTGCGAAGATTTTTACCGAACTAAGTGAGCGGTGTACGCAGCAGCAGAGGAAGAACCTCTATCTTCAGGTGGCAGCTCTGTGTGGCATGAGTGCTGGTGGTTATGGCACCGCTGTTAATTGCTATGACCGATTGACCGTTACAGAGAGGGATAACCCTCAGGTATGGCTGAAACTGGGTCAGGCAGCTTTGGGTGTTGGAGCGGCTGGCAGGGCGGTTGAATGTGGACGAAAGGCTCTGAGCCTCCAGGCCGGTTTGGCGGAAGCAATTGCTCTCGTCGGCTGTGCGCAATATGTCGGCGGTGATTATACCGCTGCAATCGCTGAGTTTGAGAAGATAGCGACTGATGATAAATACGGGGCTTTTTCCTGGCTGATGAGGGCAAGGTGTTACGGCCGGCTGGGCAAGGTGGTTAAAGCTAAGCTCGCGTGCCAAAAGGCGCTCGAAATGAATCCTAACAGCAAACTCGGAAAGTTTCTTGCCCAGGATATGGAAGAAGCGCCTCTGCCGCTTGAGGCCGCAAGCCGACTCACGAATTAAAAGTTTGGGAAAGTCGGAGTTATTGGTTTGAAGCTCATCAGAAACATATATCTGGTAGTCGCCACCATTGTGGTACTAAGTTTGTTCTTGGTTGGCTGGGGGTGGTGGTGTTGTTCTGGCATCGGAGGTGGAGGTTTCACCTGGAGGGTGCTGATTTGGAGTATTTGTGCGGCTGTGGGCGTGGTCTGGCTCAGCTGGTATTGGCTGAGATTGGGTCGGGCAGTCACGTCCATAGCCAACAGGCTCACGGCCGACCAGCCGACCAATATCAAGCTGTGCAACAGCACAATACTAAAAGAATTGGACAAAGCGATTGATGAAAAACTTGGCCAGGAGAGAGATTGCAAACTCGCCCTCAAAAGGCAAATAGAAGATTTGCATATCCAGATTCAACTTTCGCAGAGACAAACGATAAATATTGAGGCCATTATATACAGTATTCGTGATGCAGTTATAGTTATTGATGAATTTGATAGATTGCTGATGGCAAATGAAGCGGCTGGCGCTCTCTTCAATTTTGATTTTAAAAGTTCACGGCACAAGGCGGTTGGTGAGCTGATAAGTGTGGATAAAAGTGAATTTGTGGATTTTCTGCGTCAGTGCAGACAAACCGGCGAACGACATACCAGACGGGAAATCGTGTTTGCCGCAGATGCAAAGACAAGAACTTACGATTGTATCGTCTCGTGCGTTTATGACGCCTGTACCCGCGTTACCGCAGGTGCGAGCGGCACAGAACAGGTCTGTGGGGTCGTAGCCGTGCTGCATGATGTTACACGCGAGAAAGAAATATCGCAGATGAAGAGTGATTTTGTGAACCACGTTTCGCACGAATTAAAAACCCCGATTGCGGTCATAACCGCTTATTCGGAGATGCTGGCAGATGGTGAAGCGGATGGTGAAAAAACCAGGAAAGAATTTTATTCGGTGATTCAAGGTCAGGCGGAAAGACTGACCCGGCTGATTGAGGATATCCTGAATATTTGCGCATAGAGTCCGGCCTGGTGAAAGTGACAAAGAAACCCGTTAGTCTGACGATATTGATAGAAGAGCAGCTTCAAATGATAAAGAGCTATGCTGAGGAAAAGAACATTACGGTTATTAGTCAAAAGCCGATAGTTTTTGACCAGATATATGCGGATAAAGACATGATTTCTCAGGCTATTATCAATCTGCTCAGCAATGCCGTCAAATATACCAGTCCCGGAGGTTCGGTGGAGATTAAGACAGAGGTTGACGAAATTGCGGCCGTGGCACGGGTCAGTGTTACCGATACGGGGGTCGGAATTCCTGCGGAGGAGCTGGAGCACATATTTGATAAGTTTTACAGGGTCGAGGCAAACAAAGAGCAGGCAAAAGGAACCGGCTTGGGCCTTAATCTTGTTAAGCAGATAGTTGAGAAAGTTCACAATGGTCGCGTATTTGTTACAAGCAGAGTTGGCCAAGGCAGCACTTTTGGCTTTGAGTTGCCTTTGGCAGCGGCGGAAGTGGTGAAGGTTTGAGATAGGGCACACTAAGTTTTGTGGAGGCGAGACGATGACAGGCAGAAAAGTTTTGGTTGTTGATGATGAGATACATATTGTTCACGTCGTTGCGATAAAATTCCGTAATAACGGCTTCGAGGTGGTATCGGCAGGCAATGGAGAAGAGGGGTTTAAACTGGCCTGTGAGGAAAAACCGGATATCATTATTGCTGACCTTAAAATGCCGATTATGACGGGACTGGAGATGGTGGAGAAGCTTCGGGGCTGTGAACAGACAAAAGACATACCTGTGATTATGTTGACGGCAAGAGGTTTTACCCTTGAGGATAGCAAGATACGTGATTTGCAGATATCGGGGTATATCAGCAAGCCTTTCAGTCCGAAGAAGTTGCTGAGAGACGTTGAGAATATTTTGTATCAGAGGGAATTGGTTCAGAAAAACTAACTGCTTGGTTTTTGGATTTGAAGGTAAAGGATTATGTTGCGCACAATCGAAGAAAGTTTAAGTTGTGCACAGCTTGTTCAGCTTAAGAAGTTTAGTAGTAGGGTGAATAAGTTGGGCGCTAACTTTGCGTTTTGCAATGCTGATGGCGAGCTGGTGCTGTTGTGCGAGGGGGACAGGTTCAAAAGTGATGCCGGAGCATTAACAGAGTCAGGCAAAGATGCTATACAAAAAGTTGACCAGAGTCCTTGTGGTGGCAATGAGGTATCTACAGGCCATTTTGCAGGAAGAAGTTCGATTCTTGCTTCGGTGTTAAAGTCAGGTAGTGAAATTGTGGGGACAGCGTTGATTGATTTAGGTGAGGCCGGCTCGGTCACAGAGGATGGTGAGTGCCTGGGCCAGATGCTCGAATTTTTCGCGGAAAGTTTTCAGGCCGGGGCTGCTGCCGAGGAGCAAATTGAAATAGTCGGAACCGAATTGGCACAGGCCTACGAAGAGCTGGTGTTACTTCACAAGCTCAGCTCGAACATGAGGATTAATGAGTCAGACGCCAATTACCTGCAGATGGCTTGTGACAGTCTGACTGAGATAGTACTCGTTGAAGGTATCGCAATATTGCTGAAAAAGAATATCGATGGCAAGGAGCAGTTGGTATTGGTGGCGGGGTCAGGCTTGATAGATATGGACAAACAGATGTCGGCTGCTTTGTATGACCGTTTGGTGATGGAAATAAGCAACGGCAGAGAGGCGCTGCTGGATAGCACTGTGGATTCATCTTTCAAATATCGCTGGCCAGAGAATATAAGAGATATCATCGCGGTGCCTTTGTATGGCAAGAGCAAGGCAGCCAGTCGATTCACACAAACGGCTCCAAACAGCAAGTGCGTGATGGGACTGATGGCTGCGATAAACAAAATCGACAAGCCGGATTTTGATAGTACCGATGTAAAACTGTTCAACTGCGTTGCAAATGACTGTGCAGTATTTATCGAAAATAGCAGATTGTTTGCAGACCTCAAAAGATTATTTATAGGTTCATTGCGAGCCCTGACAAATAGCATTGATGCTAAAGACCAGTATACGCGAGGCCATTCTGAGCGGGTGGCATTTATCTCCAGATGGATTGCCGAAAGACTTGCGGAACAAGAGCATCTTACTGAAGAGGACATACACAGAGTCTATTTGGCTGGATTGCTGCATGATATTGGGAAAATGGGAATAGATGAGTCGGTCTTGCGGAAACGCGGTAAACTTAGTAAGGATGAGTTTGCTCAGATGAAGACGCATCCGAGTGTCGGAGCCGGCATCTTGGGAGAAATCGAACAAATGAAGGATATTGTGCCGGGAGTTTTACAGCATCACGAAAGATGTGATGGAAGTGGATATCCAGACGGCTTGCACGGCGACCAGATTGCTCTTATAGGCAAAATCATCGGATTGGCGGATAGTTTCGATGCGATGACCTCAAAAAGAACTTACAGAGAGGCGATGAGCGTCGGACAGGCGCTGGCTGAAATCGAGAAAAATTTGGGGACTCAGTTCGATGAGACGGTTGGATACGCGTTTCTGAACAGCGATGTCGAACAACTGTGGGATATTATGCAGGATGGATTCAGAGGGGTTTATGAAAGTGGTGTGGCAGCCGACTATGGTGCTGTTGCTGTGGGAGCGCTGATAAGATGAAAATCCAAACACAGGAATATGATGACGTGGTGGTTGTGACGCTGCAGGGGGAACTGAACGTTGATGCCGGCGAAATGTTCCAGGATACCCTCAGCCGGGTAATCTCGGCAGGTAAGAAGGGCATTGTGCTTGATATGAGAGGGATTGGATTTATTGATGGGCCAGGATTGGAAAAGTTGCTGTGGGCGCGTGATTACTGTCGTGAGAGCCACTGCCAGCTGAAATTGGCAGGACTTGATGAGAACTGTGAAAAAATTCTGGAGATTACCCGCCTTGATAACGAGTTTGACCGCTATGATGAGCTTGCCAAGGCGGTAAAAAGCTTTGTGTAGAACTCGATGGTTTCTGCTCGACGGCGAAGTCCCGGAGGGTTTGATGGAAGAACCGAAGTGTAGGGTTCTTCGTTTTGCCTGGAACGTCAAAAAGGACTAAAAGCTGTGGAGAAAAATTATGAGGCAAGTGGCGACCGAGAAGATTGCTCAGCTTGGAGAAGTGCTCGAGGCGCGGGGCATTGTGACGCGCCAGCAGCTTGAGCAGGTCTTGGCTGAGCAGAAGGAAAAAGGACACCGAAAGCTGCTCGGTGAGCTTTTGGTTGAGAAAAATTACTGTACGGAAAACCAAATCGCCTCGGCACTTGCCGAAGCGTACGGTATCCCCTACGCTCAGGTTACCCCAAAAATATGTGATGCCAAAACGATTGAGATTTTACCGAGGGAGTTTATCGAGGAGCGGATTATTCTGCCGCTGTTTAAGGTTTACAATACACTTACAGTGGCGGTCAGCGAGCCGGCGAATGTATTTTTGATTGATGAAGTCGGGCATATGACAGGTTGTAAAGTCAATGTGGTCTGTGCAACCGCTAAAGACATTAAGGCTACTCTGCAGACCTATTTGCCGGCGGCGAATGTTTTTGTAATCGACGATATTATAGATGATGCGGAACTGGAAGATTTTACACTGATTGAAAATATCACTCAGGATATAAGTAATCTCGAGGATCTTGCCGGACAGTCGCCGGTTGTGAAGTTGGTAAATCACCTCATCTATCACGCTGTGCGCGAAAACGCCAGCGACATTCATATTGAGCCGGATGAAAAAAAGCTGCGCATACGCTACAGGGTCGATGGCAAACTGTATGAAAAAGTTTGTCCCCCTTATCAAATGTATCCTGCTGTTGTGTCGCGCATAAAGATTATGGCTGAGCTGGATATCGCTCAGCGTCGGCTTCCACAGGACGGCAGCATCCGTGTCCTGGTGGAAGGCAGGCCCATTGATTTGAGAGTTTCAATTATGCCAGCCAGTTTCGGCGAGAAGGTTGTGTTGAGGATTATCGACCCCCAGAAAATTATTTTCAATCTTGAATCGCTCGGATTTACCTATGAAAACCTCAAGTTATTCAGACAAATAATACAATCTCCGTATGGTATGGTTTTGGTGACGGGTCCGACTGGTTCGGGTAAAAATACCACTCTCTATGCCGCCCTTGCTGAGCTAAATAGTGAGCAGGTTAACATCTGTACAGTCGAAGACCCGGTGGAATGCAATTTAGCCGGTATCAATCAGTTTCAGACCAGCACAACTGTCGGTTTTGACTTTTCTGTCGCCCTGCGAAGCCTGCTGAGGCAGGACCCGAATATAATAATGGTTGGTGAGATTCGTGACCAGGCCACAGCCAATGTCGCCGTGCAGGCGGCGATGACGGGCCATCTGGTTCTCTCGACGCTGCATACCAATGATGCCCCGGCGGCCGTGACGCGCCTGATGGACCTTGATGTTCCTCCTTATCTGATTAGTGCCTCGTTGATTGCTGTTTTAGCTCAGCGGCTGGTACGCAAAATATGTTCCGGCTGCAAGACGCAATACGAGACGCCTGCCAGTATCAAAAGGGCGGTCCAGGAGCTGGGCGGTGAGGTTGAAAAGTTTTATCGTGGCGTAGGTTGTGGGAAATGCAGAAATACCGGATTTACCGGACGAATTGCTATCCACGAGTTGTTTGTTCCGACTGAAGAAATTCTGGAGATGATTAATGACAAAGTCAGTTTGAAAACGCTGAGAGTCGCTGCGCTGAAAGCAGGAATGGTACCTCTTCAGTTGGACGGAATTGAAAAGGTAAAGGCAGGTATTATCCCCATTGAAGAAGTCCTCAGAACGGTCTGGACGGTTGATTATTGTCCGTCAGATAGAATGGCCGGTGGGGTTTGAGTTTTTGATACAGTTATAAGTGAGGGCAGAAGGTGGCATCTGATGTCTGTAGGGGAAAGCAAAATTGTGGCAGGAGTTGGCCTTAAAGCACAGATGACAGACGACGGACGACAGACGACGGACGTCCCTCGTGACTCGTCCAACGTCCCTCGAGGTTCGGTAGCGGCTTCGCGAAAAAACGCAGGCGTGGAAAATTCGAGAACTCACGACGCATCGGCTGCTCCGGTTCTCCGCAGATTTAGGGTAAAGCAGAGTGAGTTGATTTTCTTTGCGACGCAGTTGGCGGTGATGCTCGATAGTGGTGTGGTGCTCAGCGATGCTCTTGATGCGATTGGACAGCAGTCTGCTCCCTGCTCGTTTAAGACGATTATCGAGTCTGTGGCGGAAAAGGTTAAAAACGGCCAGTGTTTTTCTGCTTCTCTCGCCTGTTACCCCACCGTATTCACCCCAATGTTTATAAGTATTGTCAAGGCCTCCGAGGCATCCGGAAAAATGGTTCAAATGCTGCAGACCCTTAGTGAGTACCTCAATTTTGAGCAGGACACCAGAAGACAAATCAAGTCAGCCCTCACATATCCGCTGGCAATGGCGATTATGGCTTGTTTGGCCGTAGGTGTAATGATGTTCTTTGTTTTGCCGAAGTTTGCGAAGATTTACGAGGCCAAGCAGGCGGCGCTGCCCAAGATTACTCAAGTGCTGCTTTACCTGTCGATGGTTTTTCAGGATGGACGCAAGATGATGGCAGTTGTGACAGTCCTGTTGATGGTATCAGTGGCGATTCATTATTGGCGTAGAACACCAACCTGCAGACGAATCGTGGATTTTGTGAAGATTCGGATGCCCATATTAGGCACAATGTTCATCAACCTGGTGATAACTCGCAGTATGCGCATTATGGCGACAATGGTTAATACCGGCGTGAGTCTGCTTGATACCGTTGAGGTGATTCGCGGTTCGTCCAACAATTATTACTTCCAGCAGCTCTGGTCGGCCGCAGACAAAAGCATTCGTGACGGTTGCCAGTTGTCAGAATCGATAGAAAGAGCCACTGGCAGATGGCGTCCAGCCCGAGGGACGTTGGACGAGTCACCCCCGCTCTTGTCTTCGACAAGAAGACGCGGGGGTCCATCGTCTGTAGGTACAATGAATGCCCTGATTGGTCCCTCGATTGTTCATATGCTTCGGGCGGGCGAAAAGAGCGGCCGACTCGGACAGGTCAGCGACAAAATATCCGTCTTCTACGGAAAAAAGCTCGAGGCTTCCATCAAAAATGTTACTACTCTTGTGGAGCCGCTGATGATATCGTTTCTCGGCACTATTATCGGCATCATCGCCATAGGGCTGCTGCTGCCGATCTTTAGGATTTCCAGCATCATCGCACGATAAGAATCGTCGCTCGCCTGCCTCAGCCCCCACTCTTGCTTCGCAAGAAGCTGTGGCGCAAGACGAGGCGGCAGGTCGCACGGCCGAAGGCCTCAAAGTCTGAGGTCTGACTTTGGCCTCTTCGAGGGGCACGAGAGACGGTTTCACAGTTTATGGCACATCCGGAGCCCGATGCCGTTTCAGAAAATTGCATCTCATAAAAAGACTTGCAGGCGCAGCGATTCACTGTTATAATGGTATTTTTAGGTTTAACTACGCGCCTTGTGAGGTTTGCGTCTCGATTGAACAAAGGTTGTTGGACAATGAGTCGACTTCGTCCCTAAGGGACGACTAAAAGGAGTCGAAGGAATGTTGACTAAAAACCAGAAAAATGAGGTTATCAGCGGTTTTGAGACGCACAAGGGAGATACCGGCTCACCTGAGGTGCAGATTGCACTTTTGACCAAAAAGATTGAAGAACTTACCGAGCACCTCAAGATTCATCGAAAAGACCATGCATCTCGGCGAGGTCTGTTGAAAATGGTCGGCACCAGAGCGGCGCTGCTTAAGTATATAAGCAAAAAAGACGCCAATCGGTATCGGGAGATTATATCCCGGCTGGGCTTGCGAAAGTAACTCGTATCTCGTATATCGCATTTCGTATATCGAAGGACGAAGGACTATGAACGAAGGACGAATCAGAGTCGAAAAGCAAATCGGGGGCAGAACATTATCCATTGAGACCGGTGAAATTGCTAAACAGGCCGATGGTGCTGTTATAGTTCAGTATGGTGAAACGGTCGTCCTTGTTGCTGCGGTGGTCGGCGAGCCTCCTCCTGGAGCGAGAGATTTTTTCCCGCTTAGCGTGGACTATCGTGAGAAGCAAAGTGCAGCAGGTAAGTTCCCGGGTGGTTTTATTAAACGAGAGGGCAGACCCAGCACCAAAGAGATTTTGACGGCCAGGACGATTGACAGGCCAATTCGCCCTTTGTTTCCACAGGGCTATTTCAAGGAAATTCAGATTATGGCTGTCGTCTTAAGTGCCGACCAGGAAAATGACCCTGATGTTCTCGCAATGATAGGTGCCAGCGCAGCCCTTACGATAAGCAGGATACCATTTTTGGGACCTATGGGGGCATGCAGGCTCGGCAGGGTAGAAGGCCAGTTTGTAGTTAACCCAACCCATAAGCAGCTCGAATCCAGCGACCTGAACCTGTTGCTCGGCGGCAGAAAAGATGCCTTAAATATGATTGAAGTGGGTGCTAATGAGCTGCAGGAAAGTGTTATCGCTGATGCTGTCGCTGCGGCACAAAGCATCGTTGGGGAGGTTTGTGAGCTGATTGAGCAGTTGCGAGAAAAAGCCGGCGTTGAAAAGGAAAGTCCTCTTGTGCAGCTTGATGAACAGCTGTATTCGCAGATACGTTCGCAGGTAGCGGATAGATTGTACGAACTCAAGCAGATACCCGCAAAGCGGCAGCGCAATACCGCTGTAAATGAATTGTTCGAGCAGGTTTGTCAGCAATATTGTCCTGATGAGGCTGTCGCAGTGGTCGATTCCACCTCGAAATTCGACAAAGTAATGGTTAAGCGTATCCTTGAGAAGATAGAAGGCGAGGTCGTTCGCAAAATGTTGTTGGAGGGCAGGCGATGTGATGGTCGGTGCCATGATGAGCTTCGTCCGATTTCCTGTGCAGTGGGTATTTTACCGCGCAACCACGGCTCGGCGATGTTTACCCGTGGGGAAACTCAAGCTCTGGTGAGTGTTACTCTTGGTACTATCAGGGACGCGCAGATTGTAGATGGCTTATTGGAGGAGTACGCCCAGAATTTTACGGTCCATTATAACTTTCCGCCTTTTTCGGTTGGTGAGATACGTCCGATTCGCGGCCCTGGCCGAAGGGAGATAGGTCACGGTGCTCTCGCTGAACGGGCGCTGGAGCGGGCAAGGCCGTCGGAAGACGAATTCGCCTACACCGTCAGAGTAGTCTCGGACATCACCGAGTCTAATGGCTCCAGCTCAATGGCCTCTGTCTGTGGCGGGACACTGGCACTAATGGATGCGGGCGTTCCCATTAAAAGACCGGTTGCCGGTATATCAATAGGAATGGTCAGCGACGAAACCGGACGATACGAGTTGCTGACCGACATCACTGGTGACGAAGACCATTTTGGTGATATGGATTTCAAAGTTGCTGGAACGGTCGGGGGAATTACCGCTATACAGCTCGATATAAAGGCCGAGGGATTGCCCCATAATATTATGGTTGAGGCGATGGAAAGGGCAAAAACAGCTCGGCTGAAGGTTTTAAAGATTATGGCCGACACCATCAGTGAACCCCGGCCGCAGTTGAGTGTATATGCGCCGAAACTGACGACTTTAGAGATTGACCCCAGCCTTATTGGCAAGGTAATCGGCCCGGGCGGCAAGATGATTAAGAGTATTCAGGAGCAGACCGGCGCAACCATTGAAGTTGAGGAAGATGGAACAATTTATATAAGTTGTTGGGGTGGGGATGGCCATCTGAAAGCTAAGGACATAATCGAATCGCTTACCCAGCCGCCGCAAGTGGGGCGAATATATAATCAGTCAAAAGTGGTGTCTGTGAAAGACTTTGGCGTATTTGTCGAAATCTCGCCGGGCGTCGAGGGCCTCTGTCATATCAGTGAGCTAAGTGACGGCTTTGTCAGAAACGCCGAAGATGTTTGCAAGGTGGGGGATTTGATACCGGTAAAGTTATTGGCGATTGATGACCAGGGCAGATTTAAGCTTTCTCGAAAGGCTGCTCTCGTTGAGCTGAGCAAAGAAAAAGAAAAGGATAAGCAGAGCGTAGAGGAAAAAAAGTAATAGGGCAGCTTGGGGGTTGCGGTCTGAATCGCCGGTACTTTGAGACAGGGGGAAGACGAGTGCAGCGCTTTGTAGCGGGTTTTGTCATTGCTTTGCTGGTGGTTGTGTCGCCTGTTGCGTGGTTTTTTTGCAGCAGGGCCCGCCGACGCAGTGCACGTAACAACGAATGTGTCGGGCAGTTTGAAGAGTTGAGTAAACTGACCGGTGAGCTTGCCCATGAAATAAAAAATCCCCTTTCCACCATCAAGGTCAACCTTGAGCTTGCCGCTGAGGAGATGAAAGGGCTGGGCAAAAACGACCAGACAGCGCCAAGGGCGCTCAGGAAAATCGCCGTTGTTCAAAAGGAAACGGAGAGGCTTGAACAGATTCTTGACGGCTTTCTGCGATACGTCAGCAGGCCTGAACTTCAGCTCGCCGCGGTAGATATCAATGAGCTGCTCAGTGATATGGTTGATTTTTATTCGCCGCAGGCTCACCGTCACTCTATAACGGTTCGGCAGGGCTTGTCGAGTGAGCCTCTGGTTTGCAGAATTGACGCTGGTATGTTAAAACAGGTTGTGTTAAATCTGTTTATCAATGCCCAGCAGGCAATGAACAGCGGCGGCGAGTTAATGATAAGAACCGGCAGACAGAAAGAAATTGCGGTGATTCAGATTAGTGATACCGGTGCCGGCATCACGCCGGACAAACTATCTGACATTTTTAAACCTTATTGTTCCTTTCGGTCGGGCGGCACCGGTCTGGGATTGGCCTCCGCAAAAAGAATAGTCGAGGCGCATAATGGTACAATAATCGTTGACAGTGAGCCGGGCAAAGGAACGTTATTCACGATAAAGTTACCTCTTCAGGCAGGTTAAGTGTCGATTATGGCCAGGGACATCATAGTTCTGGTTGTCGATGATGAGCATGACCACGCCGACGGTATCGCCGAGGCGCTCGAAAAGTGTTGCGCAAAGGCAATCGCCGTTTACAGCGGCGAAGATGCGCTGGAGTTCCTTCGCAGCGAAGTGGTTAATGTTGTCATTACCGACCTGAAGCTCGGCGGTGACATCGACGGCCTGGAAATACTTGAAGAAGCAAAAAAATATAACGCCGATACTGAAGTGATTTTGATAACAGCCTACGCCACTATTGACACCTGCAAGGAAGCGATGAGGCGTGGGGCGTATGATTATCTTGTCAAGCCGATTGATATTGGTCAGCTTCGCACGCTCGTGGAGCAGGCGGCGAGGAAGGTCTCCGCTGCCACTCGGCACCGAACTGATATTGCCAGAGTAGGTACGCAGAAATTCGAATTTGAAGGTGTCCGAGGCAAAAACGCAGCAATGCAGGGGGTATTTGAGGTGCTTCGGCGTGTCGCCCCGACTGACATAGCTGTTTTGATTGAGGGCCGCTCCGGCACAGGCAAGGAGTTGCTGGCTCGGGCGATTCACTACAATTCAAAGCGCGCCGACAGGCCTTTCAGGCCGGTTAATTGTGCCGGCCTGACGGAAACCCTGCTCGAGAGCGAGCTGTTCGGCCACGTCAAGGGTGCCTTTACCGGTGCGGCAGCCGACAGAAAGGGCCTTTTTGAGATAGCCGACAAGGGAACACTGTTTCTGGATGAGATTGGCGATATGGCGATGAGCTGCCAGGCCAAACTGCTGCGCGTCATCGAAGATGGGGTTGTCATACCGGTCGGCTCGAATAAATCGATAGTCGTCAACGTGCGGATAATCAGTGCTACAAATCAGGACCCGTTGGTGCTTATAGACCAGAAGAAGTTCAGGCAGGATTTGTATTTCAGAATCAAGGGCGTTAGTGTTTCTCTGCCGGACCTCTCTGATAGGGCTGAAGACATCCCTGATTTTATCCAGTATTTTATTGCTGAGGCCGTTGCTGAGACCGGCTCGAAGGTCACCGGCATCACTCAGGCAGCAGTGAACATTCTTACAGCTTTCAACTGGCCCGGAAACATTCGTCAGCTCCGCAACTGTATCAGAACGATGATTGTAATGTGTGACCATGAAAAGCTCGATGTGGCCGACATCCCCTCTGAAATACATCAGCTGCGCCAGCTGGCAGCCGGCCGACCAAAACAGGACCTCACGCTCGGTGAGCTCGAGAAGCAGGCCATTATTGACACATTGGCCAGGACCGGCAACAACCGCCAAATCGCCGCCAAAATCCTCGGCATCGGCGAACGAACCCTCTACCGAAAAATCAAAGAATATAACTTGTGAAACGTCGCAACATTTTTATCTGTATAACGTATCCCCTCGTGCAGTAACGGCAACCTGAAGAAGATTTTGATATTATAGTAGAGTCGGAAATGGTAAAAGTATTTTTAAAGGTGTTGAATGAGAAAGTCAGTTAAATCCCGGTTATAACATCCTGGTTGTTAATATAGAAGAGAAGGATTATGAGTAGTAATCAGGGGTGCGTTGAACGGTCGACGACGCTGCGACAACATTTATTTGTCTTCAGCCTTATGTTGTTTTTTGCAATACTATTTTCCGAAATATTGAAAAGTGACTGGGACCTAATATTTAAGAAGAACCTATACCATCATGATGAATCTGTTAATTCGGTTGTAGCTGCGAATTTGACACGGAAGGTCTTTCCTGCAATGGTAAGGGTTAATTCGCTTGTGGATGAATACCAAATCATTGAGCAAGACGGCGTAAGAAATGGTCGGTGGATGGAAGGGCCGCATTGGCAGCATATTCCTCCGTTGTTTGCTTATGTGCCTTTAGCTTTTTTCAAGCTTGATAAACAGATTACAATCGAAGTGAAAAGGCTTTCTTATGCATTTGTTATACTTCTAACGGGGCTGATTTTTATCTTCACAGTCTATAGTTTTGAAAAAACGATTGCAGGAGCCGTCTCAGCTACATTGGCTGCCGTCTTTTGGGCGTACACACCTTTTACCAGAGCATTAATCTGTGGGGTCACTTTTGGGAATTCCGATATAGTTTTGGCCTTTACTGTGATGTGTTCTTTTTCGATACTTTGTTGGTATCTTTCCAAATCGAGGGAGCTGAGGCGAAATTACTCATATCTTCGATTGGTATTTATGGCGGTGGTGGTGTCTCTGCCCGTATTGACGAAAAATGTTTTGGGCGGAATTCCACCAGCAACCTTCTTCGGAATCCTTTTTTATGACCACAAGCGAATTAACTTAAAATTGGTTGTGTCCTTTTTGTTTTTTTTCGGCTGTCTTTTGCTTTATTACGGCAGCTTATATATTAGTTCGTCGCGAACCTTCTTATGCGAAATCATCCTTCCCTTTCGCCATTTCTACAATTATGAAGGCTGGGCCCGGCCGTGGCATATCTTCGTTACAAATTATCTTCCGGAGAATTACTTAAGAAACCAATACCCCTTGTTCATTACCGGCATTGCTTTAGGAATTTTCGTTTTAATAACGGGTGGATTTAAGGGAAAAAGCCGCACCATATTATCTCTGTCAATCGTGTGGTTCTTGTGGAACCTGTTGGCCGTATCTGTAGTGAAATCGAAGGCTCCAAACCTTATTTATCAGACATATTTGTTGTCCCTGTTTTTTGGTCTCTATTCTGTGTTGCTGATTTGTTGGCAGTCCTTTGCATTTGCGCCTGTAAGAGCGAAGCTGGAAAAAGTATTTGTCTCACGATACGCTCAAAGTTGCTCCTTGTGCCTTCTAATTGTGCTGGCTTTTTTTGCGACCGGGGCTTACTGGGGTTTAATTAGGAAGATCGAGCAGACGAGGAGTTTGGAGTATAACTATGAATCCGAGCGGGAAAAATTCTACCAGTTTGGCGAGCTCGAGCAACGAAACGGGGCTAATACTAAGGACCTTTTCATATTGGATGCTTCCGAGGACGATTATTGGTTCAGATACGACATCTTATTCCTGACTGGTGCGGAAGCCAGGACTTTAGATGAGATTATGCCGATGGAAATCAATTTGGATTCGCTCAAAAGAAAATACAATCGGCTCCACTTTGTTTTTGATCGCTCCAGGGCTATTCCGGATATTCTTACACCTTATAAAAACATGGATTCGCCGAATTTTGCTGTTGTATCCTTTAATCTTGCCGGGCGTGATTTTGACAAGTTAAAAGAAGACTTATCAACGCGGGTAATTCAGGAAGTCTCAAGCGGCAGTAATGTTTTTGATTTATATGAAGTCAAAAATAGTTATCCGTTTATCAAGGTTGTTAATTCACAGCTATGGAGGCAGTTATCTGAAAAATATGAAAAATTGCTCTCAAATTATAAGGCAGAGCGCGAGATTAACGAAAATGTCTCTTTTGTGGATTACTACTACAGGAGGCTTTCCCCGAACAAGTACAAATTCTATTTTTTGTTTAAGGTGAACAAAGCCTTCGAAAAGAGCTGGATTATCTACCTGCGAGGATTCGTAAGAGAAGAGGATGTTTCTTTACTGTCCGAAAAAGACCAAAGGTATGGAGTGGAGAGCTGGTGGATAGAGCCTGAGCCGCCGACGTTTTATTGGCTGGCGGGCGAACATATAATAGTTGCCAAGGAGATAGAAGCTAAGCCCATCAGCTACAATATGCAGATGGGATTTTATAGACCTAACGAGGAAGAACATGTTCGGCTGATTGATTTAGGGTGGGTGGATTTAGCTGCACCAAGCCGACCATTGCAGACCGACCAACCGGTTTATGAACCCATCTTGCCTGTTAAACCAGAAGGTGGTAATTAATACGCCTCACTGAGTGTTTTTACTAATCTAATTCTTTTCGGCGATTTATAGTCTCCGGAAAACTTTGTTCTGGTTTAACAGCGAGTTGGTAAAACTAACTTTCAGTATGTTTCAGTTCAGCACTGGCTGGGATGGTACTTCTACTTGGAATATCCACAGCGTCTCTTGACCGTCGGGACGGCGTATTTTGTGGATAGGGTTCTTGAGGTCAAGTTCATTCGGCCGAACAATGAAAATAACGTTGTCTTTGAACCCAAAGTCGCGCAGATTCTCCAGTATTATTGGAGCGGAACTACCATACATAAAGTGTAACTTGCCGTAGTGAAGGCAGTAATCAAACTCATCTATTGTATTAAAAATGCGCTCTTCCCTAAACCATCTTTCCGGCTCGTATTGTAGGCACACAAGCGTGATGATGTATGCCATACCCATCCCGTTTGTGCTGCAGAAAACAGCACTAATCTCGTCTTTGTCAAAACGAGGACGAAGCCACTCACATGCCTCAACTAAATCACAGTAATATCCATGATATATTTCTTGTTGATAGTTGTAGTCATGATAGAAATGATGAAGGTAGCGCACATTAAGCCCTATCACCAGCACCACAAAAGCTGCTATTACTGTCTTTGTCAAAACGCGACTTTGTTTTGAAAGCCATCTAACGCCGTGAACAAAACCGAAACCGCCCAGAAGAATCAGACCGCACAGCCCCGGTGAGCTCCGCAGTGCATGCATGCCTATCCCTTCGAAAAAACAGTCTCCAATTGGGTAAGTAAGTACAAGGGCGAGCAATACACGTGCAGAATACGAAGACCTGAATCGGCGGATTATAAAAATGAAACCGAGTATCATTAACGGCAGCATATACCAGTGGAATTGTCCCGCATTAGGTGGAGACTGAATTGGGTAAGGGTCGCCGTGGATGAATAGAAAGTCCGGCCCAAAGTGTTGAATATAGCGACCAGCGATGTTCTTAATCGTTAAGGGAATCGAGCCTGCAATAAACAAAGATTTTTGGAATTGGCTGTGTCGTGAGATTCCTTCCGGATGAAATATGTGCTGCCATGCCAAGGGACCAAAAGTGGCGGCAAAACCTAATGCATACAAACAAATAGCCAATGCCCCTCTGCGGCTCTTGAGCTGGCGCCACCAGCTTGGCAGAGTTACCAGACCTGCAGCAACCAGAGTAATAGGTAAGTACAGTCGTACCGAATGATAACCGTAGCAGCAAATTCCCGTAACTATACCTGCTATTGCTGCCGGCAAAGCTCTCGGACTCGCATCCTTGTTGTCGCTGAAAGGTAAATTAGCCCATAGCATCGCTGCCAAAGGGGCGATTCCCAAAAGAGCTGCCACTGATGCTTCGTGTCCCCACCGACTTTGTTGAAGATGCCATGGGTTAAGGGCTAACAGCAGGGCTGCTATGAGGCCGGTTTCTTTGTTGAAAAGTCGTTTGCCGACCAGATACACTAACAGAATTGTAATCACACCGCCAACCGCGCCGGGAAGGCGCGTGGTAATGATGTTCAGGCCTCCAATAGCCTGAAAGGGCAGTAGCGCGTAAAGGTAGAGTGTGCTTGCGTTGCCGCCTAAGCCGTGAATATAAAAGATTGGCCAGGAAACACCGACTTGGTCTTTACCTGTTTTCAAAAGGCAATACGCATTCCATGCATTTGCCGCTTCATCTTGGTTCAAACCGGGTGGTGATTGTTTTAAGTTATAAAACCGTAATGCCCCACCCAGAATAACGATGCAAATCAGTATCGCTCCGGTATTATGCCAGAATGGGGTTTTATCGGTTCCGATTTGGTTGAATTCGTTCCGGCAAGGCATTCACGTATGCTAATCTGTAATATATGCCGGTGTCAATGAGGCTGCAAAGAATCTTTGTAGAAAAGCATTTCTTGTGTTAATATTACATAGACTAAATTTGCCCAAACAGGTGTTGGAGATTAAACTTGGACGTCACAAGCCAGGTCAACGAAAACACATCGAAACAATTACTTTCAAGAGCTGTATTACTTGGTGGCTTGATTAGCTTTGTCGGCCTTGTTGTTCTCGTCGTACATTGGCCCGCGCTGTCAGCTAAAACACTGTCTTTTGACGACCACCAGTACCTCGTCGATAACAGGCTGGTTCAAAATCCAGGCTGGCCTTCGGCTCGTCGCTTCCTGTCTGAGGTTTTAGAACCATCGACTGTTCAAGGTTATTACCAGCCGTTGACAATGATATCATTGATGCTCGATTATGCCGCAGGGGGAAGAACCGACTATCTGGTACCCTTTCATAGAACAAGTCTTGTACTTCATCTGGCGAATACCGCACTGATAATCATAATTCTATATCTGTTATTTCACAAGCCTGTGGCGGCTGCAGCGGTTGGCCTGCTCTTCAGCCTTCACCCGATGACGGTTGAGCCGATTCCCTGGATAGGGGAGCGGAAAACATTATTAGCGGCCTTCTTTGCGCTCTGGTCTCTGATGCTCTACATTCGTTTTGCCCGCAAAAACCGTTGGCGGTCTTATGTGGGCTGCCTGGCGATGTATATACTTGCTCTTCTCTCGAAGCCCACGAGTGTTCCCTTGCCGATGCTGATGTTATTGCTTGATTATTGGCCCCTGAATCGCTTGAGAATGCGAACCATTCTGGAAAAGCTGCCATTCTTTGCCGCAGGCGCAGTCTCTGCAGTTATAACCTATATCTCCCAGACCCGTACCTGCGGCACACAATTGCCGACAGGCAATAGCCTCCTGCGAATCACCTTGACCCTGTGTCATAACATCGTATTTTACCTCTACAAAATGGTTTGGCCTGTTAACCTTTCCTCACATTATGCGTTCCCTGCCCCCTTTTCTCTCGCACATCCTATGGTCCTCGCAGGAGTTATTGGCACTTGCATACTGATTCCTTCACTGATAATCTCGCTTCGTTGGACAAGAGCACTGCTGACAGGCTGGCTGTTCTTCTTTGTGGCAATCTTGCCCACGATGCAAATCGTGGGGTTTACCAACGTTATTGCATCAGACAAGTTTGCTTATCTGCCGGCGCTGGGTGTACTCTTGATATTGGCAGTATTTTTAGGCAGGTTTTGGAAAGCCGAGGCAAATGCTGGGCTCCTTGTTCGGCGTCTTGTGATTATAGTTTTGGTTTTGGTATTAGCTGTAGCCGAAGCAGTCGCTGCCAGAAAACAGCTCGTATATTGGCGGGATACGGAAAGCTACTATAAGTATATGCTGACGTTGACTCCGAATGTTGCATCGCTGCACTTTAACTTGGCCTTCGCACTCGAATCGCAGCACAGGCTGGATGAAGCTGAAAAACATTATCGCCGAGCGATTCAGCTCGACCCAAACGACCCTGCTTCCCACCACAACCTCGCGTGTGTTCTGCAATCGCAGGGTAGATTGGATGATGCTGTTGAACAGTATCAACAGGCCCTCCAGCTCAACCCTCGTAATGTCAACTCTTACAATAATTTATCTATCCTGCTGCTGACACAGGGCAAACTGGATGAGGCGGTTAAACTGTGTTATCACGCACTCGAGATTGAGCCGGACTATGCGCCGGCTCACTATAACCTCGGCAATATATTGGCGAAGGAGGGTAAACTCGACGATGCTGTCAGTCATTATCGTCAGGCAATTCGTAGTGACCCCCGGTATGCCCCGGCAAAATGCAACTTGGCCATTGTTTTACAGAAGCAGGGTAAATTTGATGAAGCTCTTAATTACTATCGTCAGGCCCTGCAGGTTGACCCTGATTATGTAGCAGTGTTGGACCGTATGGCTCGGATTCTTGCTGCGCATCCGGACCAGAAGTTGCACGATATAAATAAGGCGATTGAGCTTGCAGAGCGCGCAGCCAGATTAACAGAATACAAAGATGCAGCTATCCTTGAGACGTTGGCACTTACGTACGCAGCAGCCGGCCAGTTCGACCGGGCTATAGCGACTGCGCAATCAGCACTTAGTTTACCCTCTATTGCCCAAAACGATGAGTTAGCCAGTCGCATCCGTGAGCAACTGGAGCTTTACAAACAGGCAAAACCTTAACAATATCCTATGCCGGCATAAGGCAGGCTGCCCAAATCCCCGCCATCGGCGAAAGAACCCTCTACCGAAAAATCAAAGAATACAATTTGTAGTGCATCTTGATTCTCGACACCTGATTCTCGACTTTCTTTTTTTACGAGCATCGGGTATCCAGCATCCTGTTTTCTGCAAAAAAATCCCGCTTTTTTTCGGACCTTTTTACTTGACATTTTCTCCCCAGCTTGATACATTACCTCTGGAGAAGAGTGGTGAGAGAGCTTTTTGGTTTCCTGCCAAAGTTTTCCCCCACAAAAGAAAAGCGGTTATTTTACAGCTCAAACGCAGCAAAAGTTTGGATAAGCAGTCGGATTTTGCTGCGAAAAAATAATGATTTTTGAGGAGGTAGAGAAATGAAAAAGTTAATTACAATTTGCGTGGTAATAGTGTTGTTCATTACAGGTTACGCAAGGGCCGACGGGGTCACCCTCGACTATCCAGGAGCAACTGTAACAAACATACATGGCATTGACGGCAGTAATCTTGTCGGTTACTACAAAGAAACTTACTCTGGTTCTTCCCACGGGTTTCTCTTTAATGGAACAACCTGGACTACGCTTGATTATCCAGGGCAGAGTAACACGAGTATATGCGGCATAAGCGGCAGCAATCTTGTTGGTCAGTACGGTGGTGTGAGTTTTCTCTATAATGGGACAACATGGACTACCATCCGTCATCCACAATCGCATCCAACATACGTATATGACATTGACGGAAGCAACCTTGTTGGTTATTACCACGACGGCTCTGGTAACCACGGCTTTCTCTACAACTTGACAGATAACAGTTGGACTACCCTCGATTGTCCAGGAGGGTATGGTGCGACAAATATATTTGGCATTGATGGCAGCAATCTTGTTGGTTATTACTCTGATGGACATACCCTCCACGGTTTTCTCTATGACGGGACAAGTTGGACCACCCTTGACTATCCAGGGTCAACACGAACAGATATATACGGCATTGATGGCAGCAATCTTGTTGGTAGCTATGTGGACGCCTCTGGCACTTACGGCTTTCTCTATAACGACATCACGACAAATTGGACTACTCTCGAATCGGCTAAAACGGCATTTGACATTGATGGTATCAATCTTGTTGGTTACTACGGGGACGGCTATCACGAACACGGCTTTGTCTATACCATTCCCGAACCGACCACCCTTTTATTGCTCGGCCTCGGTGCGGTGATGTTGAGAAGAAAACACTGAAACCTCTTTGGAAGAGGATAGAAAATGAAACGAATAATGCTGGCAATGTTGGCGCTTGTTCCGGTTGTATTTCTTATTGGCTGTGAAGTGTTTGTCGAACGCTATCCTCACCCTACTTTCACCCAGCCCGGCCTTACTGAATCTTTTTGATTTCCCAATCTCTACCTTGTGTTTTTGCATTTCTTGTAGGTGTATTCTTAATCATCTCTTCAAGTGTTTCTGTGTCCGATGGCAATTTTGCTATGCCCCGTTTCTGTATTTCATTCAATGTACTTTCAATATAGTGAGCAGGAACTGCATAGCTAATATTAGTAGGCATGTTTATCTGGAGTTTACCATATTTATTAGCAATTATCATACTTTCACGAATTCTGCTTGATATTATTCCAACTACCTTACCTGTATCAGTTATAAAAACTGGGGACCCACTGCCGCCACCTTGTATCATGACATTAACCGAAAAAGAATGGGGCAAGGAAGAGTAAAAAGGGTGAATCGCACTAATTATACCTCTTTGCAGAGTCGGTCCAATTTGATTAAGCCAGCCGGGTGCGGTCAACATAACTTCCCCCATTGGATAACCTGATGTTGCTATATCCATACCTTCTGTAAGCATAGTTTGATTATCTAACTCAACAGTGGGTAGTCCTTTAGCTTTTACTAATACAAATGCAATATCAGGTCCATCTTGGCAACCATAATATGTCGAAGGCGGCAAGAAAGGCGGAGGATATAAAACGTCTAAAATTTCTAATCTAATTTCCATTAAGCCTTCTTCAGTATCTATATACATTATGGGTATGACCGGATACTTCTTTTTTAAATCTTCAGGTTTGAACAACTCGGAAAATGCTTTTGCAACGTGAGCATTTGTTGCAATAAGGCCATCACTATGAACAATAAAACCAGTGCCAATTATTGGTGGATATTCAGGAGGTTGCGGTGAAGTTTGAAAGAAACATTTCTGGCAGAACGCTATAATGGATTTTCTGATTTTTGGGTAAGTTTCCGTAAGTTTCATCAATGCTCCTTACAATTTCAACGAATTACGTTCTTTCGTTACTTCCGACTTATACTTTACTGTATAAACTTGGTCAAAGCCCATCGCCGCAGGCGATCCTGCCAATTAAATACTAACGACAAATCCCGTGATGCTTCCTCTCCGCTGTTGCTCACCAAATTTTACCAGCAAATTCAAATCCCGCAAATCTTAAAATCCGTTTAATCCTGCGCAATCTGCGGTTAAAAATCAATCAAAAGCGCGGCTACCTGCACACCAAAAACGGCTAATTTCAAAAATTTTTTATCTCTTTCTATATAAGTATTTACAAATTCATGCCATCCGAAAAACCCGTGTTTTTCCGACCAGACGCGCAAGTTCGCCCCTATTATAGAGGCACCTTGTCTATACGAATAAAGCCGATAGCCCTTTAACAAGTTCATACTGAGGGCATTAACCTGTACTCAATTTTCTGTTTTGAATTTCTTATTTTGATAATTGGAATTTATTTGAAATTTGATGCTTGTCTTTTGAAATTTTCCTCTCCTTCGTGCCAGTGCCTATCCGCCGGAGTTTACCCGCTTCTGAGAGGGCGGAAACTACGAACTATGAACTCTGAACAACTAATAATTATCGATGAACCACGAACTATTAACAATGAACTACATAAAACAAACCCAATTTGCGATATACCGAAATGGTTGTAACCTTAGTAATAACAATGACTAATAGCAATGAACAATGAACTGTGAACTATGCAAAACAAACCCAATCAAACCCAATTTCAAAAGGGGCGCCTATGCTGCTCTGCGGCCGAGATTATTTGTTCAGCAGGTTTGGCTTTTTTCGTTGTCGCCATTCGGGCATTTGCTCAGGCGTTACATTCGGCCATAGGCCTTTCTTTTGGCGCCGCGCAGCGGATTCTAACTGTTTGTATTTATGATAAAAACTGTGGCGAAAGCGCACATCGGCGTATGCAAAGCCTTCGGATAGCAGAACCTCATTCAAAAATCTCCCGTCAGGCAGTTTGACATAAGCCAACAATCGGCTGTACTTGTCTCGCGTATTGTTGTTTTCATCGAGATAAACGACAACTTTCTTTCCGAGAGATAACCCCTTGGTAAACTCAGCAGCTTCCGGGCCAAAATACATAACGCCAACCTTAGGATTTTTTGTCTCCGGTGTATCGATTCCCCAGAGCCTTATCCGTGTGTGGTCGTATTTGCCGTCGGCGATGTCAATATCAAGGGTATCGCCGTCAACGACGTTTACAACGGTGAAGAGTTTGTCGTGGTATTTTTCAAAATCGCGGGTGCGTAACTGCCCTTCAGATTTGGGCTGGCGTTGGAATCTGTGTCCGACCGCGGTATGGTCAAGCCAGACAAATGCTGCTGCGATTGACGCGCACAGGATAAGGATGCTGGTTCGCCGGCGTCTGCTCATAGCGTATGTGGCTCTGGAGCTTTTTGCTGACACAAATTAACCGCTGTGTTTGGTTCGCTGCTCGGGTGGTTTGTCTAATTCGAAGGCCTGACAGACAGCATTGAGCGCTTTTTCGCCCTGGTTTTTATCGACGATACAGCTTATCCGAATTTCGCTGGTGGTAATCGAATCAATATTCACCTTCGCTTCAGCCAGGGTGCTGAACAGTTTATCGGCTACGCCGTAGTGGGTTCGCATACCAACGCCAACGACGGAAATCTCTGCAATATCGTCGCGGACGAAGATTTTCTCGCAGTTAAGCTCTTTCTTGATTGCTTCCATCGCCTTTTTTGCAGTATTCAAATCCGAGATGTTTATTGTGAATGACAGGTTGGCCTTTTCGGTACTGATTTCTGTTTGCATAATATCGTTGACCACCACCTTGGCCTTTGCCAGATGGGCGAAGATTTTCGCAGCGTTGCCCGGCTTGTTATCGACGCCGCCGAGGTCTATCTTGGCCATATTTTTCTGGATTGTCGCTCCCGTAACGACTACTCCTTCCATTTGCGGTGCTTCGCGCATAATTATTGTCCCTTCTTTTTCTTCGAAACTGCTTCTGACGTGAATTTTGACGTTGTATTTTTTACCGAACTCAACGGCCCTGGTGTGCATAACGCCGGCGCCGAGACTTGCCAGCTCGAGCATCTCGTCGTAGCTGATTTGGTTCATCTTCACAGCGTCTTTGAAGATTCGTGGGTCGGTCGTATAGATTCCGTCGACGTCGGTATAAATTTCGCACTCTTGGGCTTCGAGCGCCGCCGCCAAGGCCACCGCCGTCGTATCTGAGCCGCCGCGACCCAGTGTTGTTATGTTTTCATTTTCGTCTATACCCTGAAAGCCGGCAACCAGAACGATTTTGCCTTTCTCTAATTGCTGGTGGATACGCTTGGCGTCGATGCTTTTTATCTGTGCCTTTGTATGAGCGCTGTCGGTAATCATTCGGATTTGTCCGCCGGTGAAGCTGATGGCGTCGCGGCCAGCTGCGTCAAGGGCCATCGCAAACAGCGAAACCGTTTGTTGTTCGCCGGTGCTTAAAAGCTGGTCCATCTCGCGTTCGGGCGGATTGGGGTTGAGCTCTAATGCGTCGGCGATTAGCTCATCGGTCTGTTGACCGCGGGCCGAAGCCACCACAACGACCTGATAACCTTTATCTACCGCTTTTATCACCCACTTGGTAGCTCGGCGAATCTTCTCCGCATCAGCCACACTCGTGCCACCGAATTTTTGTACAATTATCGCCATGTTCGTGATTTGTGATTCGTGGTTCGTGATTCGATTCACGATTTACTATCCACGATTCACGATTTTAAGAAATACTCCATCAGCTCCCACCCATTTTCTATTTTGAATCCCGACTTGGCAGCGTTGGCTTCGCTAAAGCTTGTGTGCAGAACGCCGCTGACGTTGGTGCCTGCCAGGGCAAATGGTACAGCATCCGCAGAATGCGCACCTGTTCGAATCGGCGTCGGGTGGTCCGGCATAACGAGTATTCGCCAGCTTGCGTAGTTTTGCAGGGCTTCGAACACAGGCCCGACAACGTATTTATCAATCTGCTCAATGGCGTTTTTCTTCAGCTCGGCGTTGCCGTTATGAGATGCCTCGTCAGGTGCTTCTACATGCACGAAAACAAGGTCGTATTTGTTGAGCGCCTTTACAGCCGCGGAGCCTTTGCCTTCGTAGTTTGTGTCCACAAAGCCCGTCGCCCCAGCCACTTCTATAAGGTCGAAGCCTATAAGTTTTGCCAGCCCTCGCACCAGGTCAACCGCGGTAATGGCGGCGCCGGAAATCCCGAATCGTTTCTTGAATCGTTCCATTCGGGCCTTTTGGCCCTGTCCCCACAGCCAGATGGAACTGACTTGATTTTCACCAAGGTCTTTTCTGACTTTGTTGATGTCGTGGTCGGCGAGAAACTGCTGGGAGCGGGCCATCAAATCATTAAGTGTCTTGGCTCCTTTGCCACGCGCCAGAATCTTTTCTATCGGTTTGCCTATGTAATCGTGCGGCGGATACGTCCGAACGTTGAACTTGACGCCTTTGAAGACCAGCAGGTGTCGATAACTGACGCCCGCGTAAAAGTGCATCTTCTCATTGCCAAATTGCTCGTTTAACTCTTTGATGAGCTGGTTGGCTTCTTCGGTGGAGATATGGCCGGCGCTGTGGTCTTCCATTTTGCCGTCGGCGATTGTGACTAAGTTGCACCTGAAGACCCAGTCGGTTGGCGACAATTCGATATCTCGTGCGACCGCCTCGATTGGCGCTCGGCCGCAGTAGTACTGGCGCGGGTCGTAACCTAATATGCTCATTTGCGCAACATCGCTGCCGGGCTCCATATCCTTGGGGATTGTTCGCACAAGTCCTTGTTTGCCCTGTGAACTGATTTTGTCCATATTAGGTTTTTGGGCGGCTTCCAGCGCGGTCTTATTGCCTAACTGCTCGATTGGCTCGTCCGCTGCGCCGTCCGGAACTATTATCGCATACTTGGTGTTCAATCCTTGTCCTCCGGGATATCTACTATTCTTATACAAACCGGCTTACCGCAAATGGTATCAAGTTTGGCGAGGTCTTTAAGCGCAGCCGTTACCTTGCTTTGTTTAGTTGGGTGTGTGGTTATTACCACGGGCACGGTGTTGTCAGGCCCAAGGCCCTCGTGCTGCAGCGCGCCTGATATGCTTATGGCGTTTTCCGCCAGTATCCTGCCTATCTGCGCGAATACACCGGGCTGGTCCTTCGCCATTACTCGGATATAGAATCGGCTGACAGAATCACCGATTTTAACTATTAGCGGAACTGTTTTTTCTCTTGGTTGCAGCCGCAGCTGCCGGAATGTGGTGGCGGAATTGCCTATCGCTACGTCGATAATGTCTGCAACGACCGCGCTTGCGGTCGGCATCATCCCCGCTCCTCGGCCGTAGTATGTTACCTGTCCTACGGCGCTGCCGAATATACTGATTGCGTTGAACGAGCCGTTGACGCGGGCCAGTGAGTTGTCCTGCGCAATGAAGGATGGATGCACCCGCAGCGAAATCCTGCCGTCTTCATTTCTCTGTCCAATAGCCAGTAATTTCAGACAGTAGCCCATTTCACCGCCGAAGCGGATGTCATCTTTTGAGATGTTCTCGATACCTTCGACGTATATATCTTCGAGTGTAATTTCGTACCCGAAGGCGATGGAAGCTAAGATGGCCAGCTTATGCGCACTGTCGACGCCGTTGATATCGAGCGTCGGGTCGGCCTCGGCGAAGCCTCGTTCCTGTGCCGCTGCCAGCGCTTCAGAGAAGTCCTCATTCTTGCTGCTCATATTTGAGAGAATGTAGTTGCAGGTCCCGTTTACGATGCCGTACATCGCCCTGATTTCGTTGGCTGATAGTCCCGTTCGCAGCCCCGAGATAATCGGCACGCCCGCTGCGCAGCTCGCCTCAAAGGCTATACACCGCCCGTTTTCGCGAGCCGCTTTGTAGAGTTCGTTTCCACACTCAGCCAGCAGGGCTTTATTTGCGGTAACGACGTCTTTGCCGGCCCGCAGCATCTTAAGCTGAATCTCCTTCGCTGCGTCGGTTCCGCCGACTAATTCAACGCCTATCTTGATGCCCTTGTCGTTCAGCAACACATTCAGGTCGTCTGTGAGTACACCGGCCGGCAGTTTTACAGGCCGCCGTGATTGCGTATCGATATCGACCACACAGCCAAGTTCGAGGCGCAGCCCCGTCTTGGCCGCTATTGAATCAGCTTTTTCGAGTATCAGTTTTGCCGCTCCGCAGCCCACCGTGCCAAACCCGACAATCCCGACTTTTACAGTTCTTTCAGCCATATCTCGCCCTTGGCAGTTTTTAACTATAAATTACACACACTTTGATTTCTTTGTTCTTTGGATGTAACCTGCGTAGCCAATGGTTTATAATTTATCGATAATCAATAGTCAATAGTTCATTGTCGCAGCCAGAGAAAAACCGGCAAATTGAGAACTCAAGCCGAATAATTTGGTATAATTACAGGATGGCCCTGTACCGTACGGTGCAGGGTAGGGTTTCAAAGTAGAATACCACGTGGGGTATCCTACGTGGAGCGGGGCTTGAATTGAAAGTTCAGTGCGAATTATGTCCTAAAGGCTGCGTGATTGCGCCGGGCCAGAGTGGCGAGTGCCGCGTCAGAATCAATGTCGATGGTCTGCTCCGGAGTGTCGTGTACGGGTATCCCTGTTCCATTAATATCGACCCCGTTGAGAAAAAGCCCCTTTTTCATTTTCTGCCCGGCACTAAAACTTTTTCTCTGGCCACTGTCGGCTGCAACCTTCACTGCAAAAACTGCCAGAACTGGGAAATCTCACAGGCCAATCCCGAGGATAGTACGGCCTTTTTCTGCCCCCCTGAGAAACTTGTCGCTCTTGCCATGGCCAATCAGTGCCCATCCATAGCTTACACCTATACAGACCCCGTCATTTATTATGAATATACTTATGACAGCTCAAAGCTGGCAAGGGCCGCTGGTATCCGCAATACCCTTGTTAGCGCCGGTTACATAAATCAAAAACCCTGGAAGGAACTCCTCCAATATGTGGATGCGGCCAGAATAGACTTGAAAGCAATTTCCGAAGATTTTTACAGAGAGGTTTGTGGCGCAACGTTAAAACCTGTGCTGGATGCCCTTGTAATTGCAAAGGAAAGCGGCATAGAGCTGGAAGTCATACACCTGATTATCCCGACTTTAAATGACAGGCCGCAGGATTTACGTCAACTTGTCCGCTGGATAAAGGCAAATCTCGGCGTCGATACCCCTTTGCATTTTAGCCGATTTTTCCCTCAATACAAATTGCAGCACCTGCCTCCGACTTCAGCGGAAACGCTCGATATGGCCCGCCAGATAGCGATGGCTGAAGGAATGCAATACGTCTATATCGGTAACATCTCCAGCCGAGAAGGCCAGAACACTTATTGTCCCGGCTGCAGAAAACTTCTGATTGAACGCAGCGGCTACACCATTCTGCAGAACCGGCTCAAAGAAGGCCGCTGTCCGGATTGCGGCCAGATTATTTACGGAGTCTGGAAATGACACGCAGAGAATTCATTCATAAATTGATGGCGTTTGGAGCGGCGGTCATCATAGGTACTTCCTGGCTTGCCAAAAAGGCTGTGCCTCGCAAATTCCTGTGGGCAGTCGGACTCAAAAAATATCCCGGCTCATTAAAACCCCTGTCAGATATTCAAAAACAAAGTAAATGGAGCGGCTAATTATGAACAAGCAGATAAAGAAAATCCCCCAATTATTATTTTGGCAGGTGCTTTTGTTATTGTGTGTTACTGCCCTGATTTCTTGCAAAGCGCCTGCTCCTAAACCAACCGTTGCGATTAAAGAGGTTGCTGTGCCTAAAGAGGAAAAAGTTGCCGAGCCTAATAAAGAAAAGGCTGCCGGACCCCCTGAGAGAGTTGTTTTGCGTTCGACTCTTGCGGGTAGCTGGTATCCTGCTGACGCTGAAGGATTGAACAGGCAAATCGCCGGCTTTTTCGAAAAAGCTGATGTCAAGCCGGTGAATAACGTTATTGCGATGATTTTGCCGCACGCAGGCTACTCGTTCTCGGGCCAGACCGCTGCCTTTGGACCCGCAGCCACTACCAAAAAGTATAAACGAATCGTTGTCATCGGCCCCAGTCATCGCGTCCCTATGGAGGATGTGCTCAGTGTGCCTGCGGCAACCCATTATGAAACACCCCTCGGACAGATACCTCTTGATTTGGAATTTATAGGTAGCCTCCTGAAGTATTCACTTTTTCAGAATGTGCCGCGGGTGAACGAGCTTGAGCACAGTGTTCAGATAGAGCTGCCGCTGTTGCAATACAAGCAGCGGGATTTTAAGCTCGTTCCGATTGTTGCCGGCGACTGCTCTGCGGAGACGATTAAAAAGGCAGCTTCAATTCTCAAAAGTTTGGTGGATGACGAAACCCTTGTGGTTGCAAGTTCAGATTTTACACATTATGGCCGAAACTACGGCTACGTGCCGTTTACGGAAAACATACCCGAGCAAATCAAAAAGCTCGATATGGGTGCTTACGAGTATATCGCCAACTTGGACAGCAAAGGTTTTCTGGATTACAGGCTCAGAACCGGTACGACAATATGTGGTTATATTCCAATTGCAATATTGCTTTCGATGATGGATAAATCGGCCGAGGTGAAGCTTCTGAAGTATGCCACTTCCGGTGAGATTACAGGCGATTTCAGTAATTCAGTAAGTTATTTGTCCGTTGCTTTTTCCGGCACCTGGAGAGGTTCTCCGCCGCTGGCACCTGCTGAGAGCGTATCTAAACTCACCGAGCGGGACAAAAAGCAGCTTCTGGTCTTGGCTCGTGGGTCGATAGTTTCTTTCTTGGAATGGCGTAAAGTCCCGACGGCAGCGGACCTGAATGTTGAAGTTACTGAGGCTATGAAACAGCCTCGCGCAGCATTTGTTACGCTCAAGCAGAATTCTCAGCTCAGAGGCTGCATAGGTGACATCTTTCCGCGTCAGCCTTTATATATGTCGGTTATTTCCAACGCCGTTAACGCCGCTGTCAATGATTGGCGTTTTTCTCCGGTTACGAAAGACCAGTGCGATAGTCTTGATATCGAGATTTCCGCCCTGACGACACCTGCCCCCATTACCTTACCCGACCAGATTCGAATCGGTATCGACGGCGTCGTGTTGCGTAAGGACGGACACTCGGCTGTATTTTTGCCTCAGGTTGCGCCGGAGCAGAACTGGAATCTGGAGCAGATGCTCACCCAATTATCTTTGAAGGCAGGTCTGCCTGCTGATGCTTGGAAACAGGGTGCAAGTTTCTTGGTCTTTCAAGCCGAGGTATTCGGTGAGGACCGCAAATGAAATTCGCCCGCCGACTCCTTATATTTAGTTACGGCCTGTTTACCATTGCAGCCCAGACCTTGCTTTTTCGCGAGTTTATCACCACTTTCGAAGGCAACGACATAAGCGTTGGCATATTCTTTGCTTCGTGGTTTTTATGGGTTGGGCTGGGGGCGATAATCGTTTATAGAGCCGAAGGCTTTGCCGAAAAGTTGCTCAAAAACGTAGACCTTTGGCTCTTGTGTTATCTGCCGGCTTTTATCATCGAGTTGATATTGATTATTCAGGCACGCCGGCTGGCCGGTGTCGAATCGTATGCCCTGCTGTCCATACGAACCATTGTGCTCTTGGCGATAGTGGTCAATGCCCCTGTCAGCGCCATCACGGGGTTGTTGTTCCCTGTTCTTTGCCGGTGGATTCAGCAGGACCGGCAGCTCCCTGTTTCTCGTGTTTATATTATGGAAGCTGCAGGAAGTTTCCTCGGCGGCCTCGGCGTAACGGTGCTTTTATCTTTCGGCCTGAGTCTGGCAAAGATTTTTTTCATACTTGCCTTTATTCTCTCGACATCGGTATTTTTAGTTGAGATTGCCGCAGCAGGGCAGAATTCAAAATTAAAAATCAGAGTGAGACTTGCATTTTTACTGCCGCTTTGTGTCCTGCTTTGCCTTTTCCTCGGCGCTGATAAGCCATTAATGCGTTCGCTGCGTATCGTAAAATGGACTAAACTGCTTCCAAAAGAAGCCCTGACGGGTTCTTTCCAAACGGCTCAAGCCGAATATCTCTATGGAGTTTATCAAGACCAGTGGATAGCTGTTCGTCAGGGCAGTGTCAGTGAAGTTCTGCCCGATGAAAGTACAGCCGGCCGGATAGCGGCCATTAGCCTCTGTCAGAATCCTCAGGCCCGTAGCGTCTTGGTGATAGGCTCAGGCCTCGGGCTTTGCCGTCAGTTGCTCCATTTGCCGCAGATAGAACATCTAACCTGGACGCATTGCGACGGCGAATATGTGCGAAAAGTTGAAGGCTTTATACCTCCGCAGCTTCGAATAAATGACAAACGATTCTACCGCTACGATGGTGACGTTCGTCCGCTGCTCGCGCAACAGAGTCGTTACTATGATATAGTGATACTGAATTTGCCTGATGCGACCAGTTCGGTTCTGAATCGTTATTACACCTGCCAGTTCTATAGCCGCCTTAAGGAGTCATTGAAGCCCGATGGTGTTTTGGCGGTCCGTGTGGCAGGTGGAGAAAATATTATGGGCACCGAGCTGGTCAATCTCGGTGCCTCGACGAAGCTGACGCTCGAAAAGGTCTTTTCGCGGCTTGTTCTGGTACCGGGCGATAATACGTGGTTCATCGCATCTGATTCCGCAAACCTCTCTGGCGACCCCGGCACATTGCGGGATCGCTTTGCTGCGATACCGGCTGCCGCTGATATCTTTCCGCCGGCTGGTTTACTTTCTGTCTATCTGCCTGACCGTGCTGCTTTGGCTCTGAAGTGGTATGATAGCGCGGATTTGCCGCAGGACCTGCTGGTCAATCGCGATTCGAGGCCTTTGACGCACTTGTACAGTTTGTTGCTCGCCGCCAAACAGTCCGGCTCGCCGGTCGCAAGATTTGTCAAGCACCTCGCTTTGGCCGGCCCCTTGGTATTTTTCATCCCCGTCTTGGTCTTTGTAGTTTTGCGGCTGATTTACATCCTGCGATTGTCGGGCCGCGGTAGTCTCAGCAGTTTCGACAGCTCCTTTCTGGTATTCTCAGCCGGCGCAGTTAGCATCGGCATTGTTATTGTTCTTATGTATTTGTATCAGACCTGCTTCGGCTCACTCTATCTGCATGTCGGAGCCGTCTCATCTTTGTTTATGGTGGGTTTAACAGCCGGTGCAATGCTGATTTCATATCTTTTGGGCCGTCGTTCAAATCACCGGTCACCAGTTACCAGTTACCAGTTTGTCGTGATATTTGTGAATGCACTGGTTCTCGGCGCGATTATTTTTTGGCCGGCTGAAAACTGGACGCATCTTATCTTTGGCGCCGCATTTGTTATATGTGGTTTGTGTACTGGCTGCTATTTTCCGTTGGCTGCCCGCCAGCTTGCCGACTCAGGGTTTGAGACGGGCCTCGCCGCTGGCAAGCTCGAGGCCGCCGACCATTTTGGCGCCTGTGCCGGTGGATTACTTACAAGTCTTATACTTGTCCCTGTGCTCGGCACTGCCCTGACGCTGGTTATTTTTATTTCGCTGCTTGTTGCCAATGTGCCCCCTGCGCTGCTGCGACTATATGGGCGTCAGCCTTTCGAGTTCCAAGTTTCAGATTTCAAACTTCGTTTTCGCAGGTTCGGCTACATCTTGTTCGGCATTGCGGTGACGGTTGTTTTATGTTCGAATCTGCTCGTTGGTGCTGCTGCTCAGGTGCGACCGGTCCTGCCGAGGCAGGCGGCTCAGGTCTTGGCGGGTCAGTTACGTCTCGAGCAGGCTGCCGCCTTTCTGCCCGAAAATACCCAAAAAATCGGATATTTTAGGACCTACACGGATAAAGGGGAATTAGCCGGTTACATATTCAGCTCACAGGATTTGGCTCCTGAGGTTCATGGTTTTGGTGGGGCGATGAATCTTGCCGTTTATGTGGATGCTTCCGGTAAATTGATTGACTTCCACATAGTGCAGTCCGCTGAGACGCCTTCGTACCTCGAGCTTCTGGACCGCTGGTGCAAAAATCTCACCGGCCGTAAGCTTTTTCAGCCCGATGCTTTTGCCGATGTTGATACGGTAACCGGTGCCACTATAAGCTCCCAGGCCATTCTTTCAGCCCTGCAGAACTCCGGCCAAAGGTTCGCTGCGCAGGTTCTCGGTTTATCTGGCAGGTCTCTCGAAGCTAAGACTAAGTGGGCTCGTTTCCTGCCCGATGAACGCGGGACATATCTGATTGTCGCTTTTGCGCTTGCTTTGATTGTTATATTCCGCGGCGGATTCTGGCTTAGATTGCTTGTACTATCGTTGAATCTTTTGGTAGGGGGCATCATCCTCAACGCCCAGTATTCGACCGACCAGATAGCAACCGCATTGTCTTTGCAGGCCCCTTTTCTGAGTTTGTCCGGAACATTTTTGCTGGTTGTTGGAATCCCGTTTTTAGTGATAGTTTTTGGCAACTTATATTGCGGCTATATCTGTCCATTTGGGGTTGTACAGGAGTTGCTCGGCTACGTCCTTCCGGAAAAACTCAAAGCTTCACTGTCAACCGATAAGATGCAAAAGGCGCGGTTTTTCAAATATGTCATACTCTTTGTTCTGGTAATTGTATTTTTTGTTTCGAGAAACCGGACAACGCTTGTAGCGGACCCACTGATTTCAGTTTTCGGCCTTCGATTTACGTACAGTGATTTTCAGTCGTCTGTGCTGTTGATAGTAGCGTTAGCTCTACTCGGCTCAATTTTTTATACCCGTTTTTGGTGTCGTTATTTGTGCCCGGTGGGTGCTTTTCTGTCGTTGCTGAATAACATCGCGATATTAAAGCGCTATCTGCCGGCCAAAAGGTTCGCAAGATGTGAATTCGGCCTTACACCCAAAGACCAGGCCGATTGCTTGTATTGCGACAGGTGTCGCCACAGGACAAAAGCCTTAGGTCCGCAGTCTCCTGTCTTGGGTCCCGTGTCTTATGTCTCCCGTTATCTTGTGGTGGCTGTACTTATCGTCACGGTATTTGTATCGACGATTTCCGTTAGGCGCTTTTTGCAGGTTATCCCTTCCGGTTTTGAGCAGACTACTGTCTATGTTCCTTCCGGCACCGGCCAGCCGAGGGATGTCGATATGCAGCGTATTCGCACGATGATTCAGCAGAAAAAACTTGCCGACAAAGAAGCGCAATTCTACAAGAAGATTGAATAGCACCGTTTAGCCGTAGCCGGTACTTGTCCGCCGTAGCCTTGGCGAAGGTGGACGGCGACGAATGGTCTTTACTTGCGCAGATAATGGATTAGCCACAGGATAATTGTCAGCACAATCGAAATAATTACGCAGCTTGCTATCGGAAAATATACTCGCCAGTTTTTGCCGCCGAACTGCAAATCCCCCGGCAGCTTAAAAAACCCGACCCGCCCCAATACCATTACAAGAGCGCCCGCTGTCGCTATTACAAGTCCTGCTAAAATTAGCCATTTCCCGATTTGTTGTGGCCCGGCTTCCATAATACTGAATTTATATATAATACTTCTCAAAAATGTTCAACTGAGCTGTTAAAATATCTGTTATGGCCAAAGCCAAATGCTGTTTTCGAATAGGCACTTCAGGCTGGCCGCAGTAAAGTCCGCGCCGTCTATGCCTATTTCAATAACGACTTTAACGCCCATGCTGTGTATAATGCGAAGACACTGAAAGGACAAGTAGATGTTTTTGAAAGGAAGTCTGGGGGTGATAGTCCATGACTTTTTGAATGGGACGCGTGCTGGTGCATAAGGTTCTTAAACCGGCTCGTTTTCAAAAGGAGTGAATTATGGAAAAGAACGATGTCAAAGAGTGGACTTTCGACGATGGAGGATGGGGGTCACAATATTTTTTGAAAGGGGGGAATGAGGGAGAAAATATTGGACGTAGGATTGGTTTCTTGACGCTTCTATTTAATGTTGCGGAGCGTAGAGAAGAAACGATAGCAGATTTAAGATACAGGAATCTTAACTATGCGTTACTTATTTTCGGCGGTCTCATCGCAATTCGTTTGAGATATCAGACAGTAAGTTCATACTCACTGCTCTCGTCGGTTGCCCTTTTGTTAATAATGGTCGTGTTCTGTCTTCTTGATCGCAGATACCATCTGTTTATTCACGGTTGGAGGAGAACGGCAAAAATTTTAGCTGGGCGTCTTTGTGAGATGATAAATAACCCCATCAAAGATAAAGAAGTCAAACGATATTATAAAGAAGGTGAGAGCGAAGCGGAGCTGCTGCATCTGCAGCCCCTGATTTATTACCTGTTGATAGGGGGCTCTGCCATCAACCTTGTATTGGAACTCAAGTGGTCTATCCAATAAGGACGTTCAATCCTTTTTTGATTGCGTACTCTCGCACGGATTCGATTTCGTCAGCGTAGGGTCTGCGATTTATTTTGGCGTGTAGGCCGGCCTTGTAGCAAGGGTGGTACTGGTCCATCACGTTAATTGTCGTATTTGGGCTGATTTGCTCCGCCAAAAAATCAATTATCTTAAAACTTCCCGCCAGACCATTCGGCAGAACCAAGTGTCTTACCAAAAGGCCGCGTGTCGCTAAGCCATTTTTTAATTGCAGGTCGCCGACCTGACGCTGCATTTCTTTGACAGCCTCGCGATTTACTTCTGGATAGTCGGGTGCCGCCGAAAGCTGTCCAGCAACTGTTGAATCTGAGTACTTCATATCCGGCATATAAATATCTATCAGACCCTCCAGTAGCTTAAGCGTTTTAACCGAATCATAGCCGCCGCTGTTGTAAACTATCGGAAGTGTCAGCCCTTTTTTTCTTGCTAACTCAATCGCCGCCATAGCAGGTGCCACGACATGTGTCGGTGTTACCAGATTGATGTTGCTGCAGTGAAGCTGCTGCAAATCGAGCATAAATTGCGATAGTTGTTCAATTGTTACCTTGCTTCCGTGTCGATGATGGCTGATGTCGAAATTTTGGCAGAATATGCATCCTAAATTGCAGCCGGCAAAGAATATCGTTCCCGACCCGCCTGTGCCGACCAGCACCGATTCTTCGCCGAAGTGCGGCCCTACCGAGCTGACTACCGGCATATCGCCGACACCGCAAAAGCCGACCTCGCCTTTGCTGCGATTGACTCTGCATTTGCGGGGACACAGCACACACGGATTCATCCGCTCAGCCAATCGCTGAACGGATTCGCTGAAAGAACCAAAGTTAGCTGGCGAAGGTTCCATATTTATCTGCCGCAGGCGGATTCGGTTTTTGCATACGAACTGTTATTGGAGAGACAGAACCTCAGACGAGAATCTCGGGAGTTACCATCCAGTCGATTTGCCATTTGTTTCCTTCATCGCTGGATAGCGCCAAAATACCGGCGTTTTTGAAAGCTACTGTATCAGCCGACTCGCATCTCGCTAAAAGCAGCGATGCTAACTTGTTCAGAAAAGGTAGATGCCCGACAATCATAATATCATCTGCAGTGGCATCGAGTTCGTCTTTTAATATGGCGACATCATCACTGGGGCCGAGTCCTTCTCGCACGGTTTTGGCTTTTTTTATTTTGATAGCTTCGGCCAGCAGTTCAGCGGTTTGGACAGCGCGTTTCTTTTCGCTGTGCCACAGATAGTCCACAGACAACTTTAGAGGCTTGATAAACTCTATGACTTTTTGCAGTTCGCGTCTGCCTTCTTGTGTCAGTTGCCGTTGCGGGTCATGCTCTTCTGGGGCTGCCTTGGCGTGCTGGACGAGATATAGTTTCATTTTAAATTCCTTTCGACAGAATCCAAGGGCTTATTATAGAGCAGTGCCTTCCGTTCGGCAATTTTTTGCTCTCGGGACTGCCTGGCGACAATTATTTTTCGAGCGCCTAAACCGCGTTTTTATGCTAAAAATCGACATTTCCGGGGAAGCTTAAGAGATATTAAAGATATTTTGGGAATTGACTTGACAAAGTTGACTCTGTAATATAGAGTACTCTGTAAGATTAAAAAACAATTTAGACTCAGTCCAAAAGGAGAATTTTTTATGAACATATCGCACGAAGATGCCCGCCGGTCACTGACTATGATTGAAGATACCAGCGTCCAGACCGGCAGGTCAATTGCAGCCGCTTATGCCAGTCCTTTACTGATTTTGTGGGGGCTGGTCTGGGTTGCTGCATTTATTGGAACGCATTTCTTTCCGCACCTTGCCTCGCACGTATGGATGGTTCTTGATGGAGTCGGTATTATTGGCACATTTTTGATTTGCCGGTGGCAGTTTAATGTCGGCACCCCAACTAAAAGTCCGGATTCGAAGAGGATTGGCTGGCAAATCTTTTGGTTCTGGATTTTCTTGTTTTCTTATAGCGCCATCTGGCTTTTTTTGTTTGCGCCTGTCAGTGGCCGGCAGTCTAACGCCTTTATTTGTACCGCCGTCATGTTCGCTTATGTGGTGATGGGGCTTTGGTGGAGGCAATGCCGCTTTATGTTATGGCTGGGGTTGGTTGTAACAGTCTGCACACTTATTGGTTTTTACCTGATTCCGCTCGCTTTTTATTGCCTCTGGATGGCTGCCACAGGCGGCGGCCCAATATTAGGAACCGGCTTGTACCTTTGGCTTCGTTGGAGACAATGATGCCGCAGCTCAATGAAATCATACATCAGCCTGTTCGTCTGCAGATTATGGCGGCACTGGTTACTCTTGAGCCGGGTGAGCAGGTCGATTTTTCTTACCTGCGAAAACTTTTGAGCCTCACCGACGGTAACTTAGGCGCCCATCTGGCTAAACTCGAAGAGGCCGGCTATATCAAAATTGAAAAAACCTTTGTCGCCCGCAAGCCCCGCACTTTCATAAGCGCTAAAGGCAAGGGCCGCGATGCTTTTACCGAACACATCGCGGCACTTAGACAAATCATCGCAGGCAAGAAAAACATTAATTTAGATAAGGAGAGTAGCAGGTGAATAACTATATGCCGGAAGAGAACAGACTCGAAAGGATAACCCGAAGATGGTGGTTTTTTGTGTTGTTTGTTTTGATTCAGTTTATCCCGCCCTATGCATCGAAAGGTTATGAATGGCAGGAGTGGGGAGATGTGATATCCCAGGCATTGGGCCGTGCTATTGTGTACCAGCATCCACAGATTTACCCAATTTTCAAAGTGATTCCTGTCGTATTGTTAATTGCTCTCTTCGTTTTTCGAAATAAGGTCGCCCGCTTGTTTAGCATTTATGTCAGCATCTCGTATGTTCTATTTGCCTTTGGTCAAAGCATAGCGGTTACAGAAAAATACGGCTTGACCTTCTGTGCAGTCAACATTGTGATGTTTCTTGTAGTTGCTGTTTTTTGGGCTTGGGAAGCGGTGGTTTTACAAAATGATTTCAGGCCGGTTAAGATACCCATCTGGAGATATTGGGTAGCGCCGTTGGCATTGTTGGCATTTTGGTATCCGCTCAACAGGCAAACAGCAATGCCCGATTTTAATCCAGCTTATGTATTTACAAACGGTGCAGGCATGGCTTTCTGTATGATGACACCGGTTTATGTGGGGCTGCTGACTTTATACTGGCCGAAAGTCAATATGGCGACACTGCGGGTTACAAGTCTCGTCGGCCTCATCATCGGTTTGTACAACATGAGCGCCAATTTTATTGTCAAACCGAGCATACTCTGGTGGAACGGCGTTTTACATATACCCTTGCTTGTCATTTCGATTTATGCGCTGGTACTTTCACTGACAAAAATCGAGAAGAATGTCGTGACGGAGTCTGAATAAAGGGGTGTATTAATCAACTGAGTGGCAAAACGCCCGGCAGGAAGCGATTGCCTGCGACAGTCCCGCCGTTACAGCGCAGACGTTGTTTAATTCGGATTCAGTCAATTTATTTTGCACAGGCCGGTAAATCAGTATAAAGCCTAATGACGAGCCAACGTGGCTCAGTGGAATCGTAACAGCCGAAATTTTATTCAGCTGACTTAAGTTTCCCTCCAGTCCCATTGCAAATAGACTATTAAGTGTGCACAGCTTGTTCGACTTGCAGATATTATCCACCAGCTCCGCTGTGAAAAGGTTCTCTATGTGCCGCTGTTCACCGGTTTCACCGTTGCTCTCGAAAATGTGCAATTTGAAACCTTCCGCTTGGCGCAGGAAAAAGGCGACATTTGAATCGGCGATTTCTTCCTGGATGAGTTTGCCGGCGGTGTACAGCAGCTCGTTCAGGTCGCTGGTTCCGACGATTGACTCGTAGAAGTTAGCCGCGAAGCTGATGGTATCTAATCTTTTGATGAAGTCCTTTTGGGCTGCGATGAAATCATTGCAGAGAATATCTATTTTTTGGGCCTGCTTTTTGCGATGCTTGTTGACCTTGTGGATGAGCAGACGCAGTCTTTTGTATCTTTTATAGTCCATACAGATTTATAAGCCTCAGGCTTACTCTGTTTTTTGATAAGCGAGTTTTCAGTATTCCCTGCTGTTAGGTTCGGCTTGGTTGGTAACCCGCTTTAGCCGCAAAGTTCGGATAAAAAACTATGGCAGGTAGCCCTATAAGTAACCGAATATCAAGTATGTGGTAGCTGAGTTCGGTTCGGAATACACACTGACGTGACCTCTGGACAGCGCTTTTTTTGTTTTTTCGGACTTATTTATAGTGAGTTTGCCTGCCCTGAGTCCAATCGAAGGGTCGAACCTGTTGTTTGCGACCTTTTAAGGCCCATCAGCCTTGTTTTTGGCAGCTCTTAGTCTAATCTGACCCCTTGTTGTTCGAGCCACCTTTTTAAATCCCCCAATTCGCTGTCGAAGATTTCGTTGTCATAGTTTTCCTCGAGCTTGCGGATGCTCTCGGCCAACTCCGGCTGCTCTTGTATGGCATCGCTCAGTCTCTTTTCAAAATCGTCGCTGCTGTCCCGCAGGTCATCGAGCTCTATCTGCAGGCCCAGTATATTTGTCAGGTGTCTTGTTACCGCTTCGATACATCTGGGGTTATTGCCCTGAACATAGATGGGAACTGTCGCTACGAGGTTTATCATTTTCAACCCTCGTTCGCCGCAGTTGGCTGTTAGATAGGTGGCGATGCTGGCCGGGCCTTCGTAGTCCGTAAACCTCACTCCGTAACGCTCCAGCCTTTCTTTAAGAGCCGCATCTGAAACTGAGCAGAATACCCGGGGCTCACGTGTGTGCGGTACAAGGCCCGCAACGCTGCCGATAAAATATATCGTTTCAACGTCAAATTCGCGGCACAATGAAAATATGCAGCTTGCAAATTCTCGCCACAGCAAGTTGGGTTCCTTGCCTAAAAACAGTATAAGGTTGGCACGCTGGCTGTAGAGAAACACATCGGCTGCGTCCTCAAAGGATGTAATCAGTCCGTTTTTTATCCTCGCGCGGGGTCGGAACATCGCTGTCGTTTCCATTGGACCGGGAAAACTGTGTAGGTAGAATCCTTCCGGCTCAATCTCAGCGAGTTTCTCAACTCCGAGTTTTTTCGCCAGTAGTTTTATCGTTCCTGTCGAGACCTCGCCTCCGTTCATCCAGCCCGAAAAACCCAGCAGTAGCGCAGGCTTATTTAGTTTAGGCCTTTTATGGATATGTAGCTTGTCAGGTATCATTTCTTCAAAATAACCAGTGAATCACATCTAAATTTATTCGACAGGTATAGTGCCGCGCCGGCACTGAAAGAACCCGGTATCCAACAGATTTTATTCATATCGGCGCCGCAATCAAGCGCAAATAAGTTTATACTGAGCGAACCTGTCCCGAGTAAAATCGAGGGAGTTGAAGTACCGCAGCGACGCTTTAATTTTAGTGTTTCATTTACGGGGCAGTGAGATTGTTACTGTAGTGCCGACCCCGGGCTGGCTTGTTATGTTCACCGACCCGTTATTTAGTTGTATCAGTCGCGCAGCGCAGGCGAGCCCCATCCCGCGTTTTCGACCCGCCGGCTTGGCCGAGAAAAATGGCATCACCGCCTTTTGCAGCGTTTCTCTATTCATTCCGCAGCCGAAGTCGATTATTCTCACTCTCACAAAATCTCCGGTTTGGTCGCCGTTTGTGGTGATTTTTATCGTTCCGACCCCCTCCGGATATGATTCCAGCGAGTTGCACAAAATATTTGCAATTGCCGATGCCGTCTGGGCTGAGTCCGCGAAAACATTTTCGATAGTTTCATCAGTTTCAATCTGCACATCGAACCGTTCTAAGTCGTGTTTTTGTTTTGTTAATTCGATGGCTTCATCGAGTATCTGTCTGATGTTTGTCAGCGTGGGTTTTGGCGCCGGCGGAGCGGCGAAGTTCATTAGTTCGTCGATAATTTGAGTTATTTCAGTGGTATTTTCCTGAATATGTTTCAGGAGCTGCCTTTTTTGCGGGTCGGCCTCGGTTTCGGCGAGTAGTTGTGCTTTGCCTGAGATGACCGAGAGCGGATTGTTCAGCTCATGTGCCGCACCGGCTGCCATTTCCGCCAGGGCCTCCAGCGAAGTGTCTAGTTTTAGCTGGGGTTCAGCTCCGGTTCCAACTTGTGGCCGAAGTCGTGGCTCAGATGCTTTGGCTGTGCTGACAAGCTGTACAAACCGCTCGGCAAAATGTTGCTGTTGTTCTGCTGCGTGGGCGATTCCTAAGATAGTCCCCGCCGTTAAAGCAGCCGATTTGAAGCTTTCCTGTAGCTGCTCTGTTTCTGCCGGTTGGCGGAGCTCAAAAACAATTGCCCCAATTGTCTTGCCTCCGCAGGATAGAGGTATCAATTTGGTTCGGCTCGGCTCGAACTCAACGTCTATTTGCTCGAACAGCCAGTCGGCGCACTGTTGGGCGTCGAGGATTGCAAAGCCTTTTGCCGTCGGGCAGGTCGCGCCAGGCAGTTCAGATGGGGCGGTTAATGGAACGCTTTTTCTTTGCAATGGACTTTCTACAATGACGGCTTTGAGTATTTGAGGCTTGCCTGCCGTTGTCAAATACACACATACCGGCCCTGTTTGGTAGAACCTCTGCCACGCCGCAGCAAGGGTTTCCGCCATGCTTATCGCTGTGTCGCTCATAGCTATACTCGAAAGAAACTCCATTATGAACTCAAAGCTGCTTGAGGTGGTTTGCAGCTCACGGATTTCACAGGATAGTTTTGTAGCTTCCTGTGCCAGTTGGATGGCGGCAGTCTGCACAGCCTCGCAGTATTTTGATGGGCTGTCCGGCAAATCCAGACCCAAAAGCCCGGCCTTTTGTTCAACCTGCTCCGCAGCGCTCTGAGCGATTTGATTTAATTGAGCTGTGGTGGTCAAAAGCAACCTCGCAATTTCCTCCGGTGAATCAGGCGTGTCGTAACTGCCCGACTGACCGATTGTTTTATGCCGCGCGATTGCATCCGCTGACCGAACTATCTGAGCTATTTTAGCTTCCGGCATACTTTGCAAAATCGTCGCAGTGTCGCTGTGATGAAGCCAGATTGCCAGCATAATCTGCTCCGGCATTCGCCACTTTTGAGCCAACCGTTTGCCTATGATTGTATGGTCTATGCCGAGGTGTTTCTGTTCGATTGTGCAAAGCGACGCTTTTTCTGATTTCGCCTGCTCGACTATACTGCTGAAACTTCGCGGCATCGCCTGGTCAACTGCGAGCACTCCAATGTCGTGCAGCAGCCCCGCATAATAGGCCATCTGTGGATTTATCTCCGGGTAAAATAGCTCACTGATATCCTTGGCACAACACCCAACCGCGATGCAGTGCCGCAGAAACTGTTTTCGCAATATTGTTTTGTTCATATCCTGGCCGAAAGACGGATACGTCTTGACTGATAAAATCGCCTCTCGAACTGCCGACGCGGGCAGTCTCTCAACTGTTGCGCGAATCGGAAAGTTTTCCTCGTCAAGGTTTACGCCTTGTTGAGCGATTAGACTCAGAATTTTCGCCGCGATAGCAGGGTCGGATTCAATTATATCGGCCAACTGGGAGGGGCTGTGCTGCGGCTGGAAAAGCTGATGAATAACCGCTGCTGCTGCACACGGCAGTGTCGCAAGCGTTTCGAGCCGGCTGATAGCGAGTTCCACCAGATGGGCAACTGTGGGGTCACCGGCTTTGTTCGACATTTTACTTATGTCCACCCCAAATGCAAAATAATGTATTCGCCAGCCTCGTACAATACGAACATGCTGTCTTTATTTCATCCGTAGTATCGTAGCTATCTTGTCGGTGAGTTCGACAATGTTAAACGGCTTCTTTATAAAAGCCTCGGCGCCGGCTTTTAGCAGCTGTTCAATTTCATCCTGTTTTACTACGCCGCTTACAATAACAATTTTGATGCCCTCGAATTCCGGATTCTTTTTTATTGTTTGGCAGACAACGTTGCCGTTCACATCGGGCAGCATATAATCCAGCAGTATCAGGTTTGGTCGAAACTGCTGGGTTGCTATTCCTGCGTCGTAACCGCTCGATGCGGTCTTTATCTCGAATCTGCCGTCTCGCACGAGAACGTCCGCTATAAGCTCGACGATTTCTGCATCGTCATCAACGATAAGGATTTTCTTTTTGCCCGAATCGAGACGGTCCAGAGGGATGCCGTTTTCCTTCATAAATTTAATTAAGCTCAGGCGGGGGATTCTCCTGAACTTGGAGCCTGGTATGCGAAAGCCTTCGAGTCGCCCACAGTCAAAGCAGCGTATGATAGTCTGCTGGCTTACTTTGCAAATCTCAGCGGCCTCACCGGTGGTGTACAGCTCTTTCATCCTGTTTGTTACTCTCCTTTAACGTGTCTTCTCGCTACACGCCTTCCCTAAGTTGTCTTTTTGCCTATTTTAACAGCGCCGGTTATCGGTTGTCAAGTAAAAAATCGCTAAAACACGCTTCCAGACTATGAAAATCCGCATATTATGGGTCTCTCTCCGTAGTCGTGGTTTTAAGTGGAATATTTGTGTCGTGGCAGTTTTCAGGTAAAATGGCTTGGGAGGGGTCATTAAGACGGCTGAATTCGTGAGTTTATAACCGTTCTTTACGCCCTGACTAACTCAAGGATGGTATGAAAAGGATATTTGGGCTGTGGAAGAATTTGGCCCGTACCCTAAGGCCGATGTTGGTTTGCCTGGAATTTACCCTGATGTAATTCTTTGCAGTGGTTGAAGGAATGGCTATAATATGTTCTTTGACAGGAATTTTGAAAGTGGGTAAGTACGCAGTATTCCTTACGGAAGGTGTACACAGCTTATGTCTAAGTCCAAAGTGTGGTTCATAATAGTATTAGATGGGTTCTTGTTGCTGCTTGTGCAGGCCGGCCTTGTATTAGCCGACTTGCCTCGCCGGCAGGCGGAGGTCTGGCATTTGGAAAAGGGCGGCGATTGGAAAGCTCTCGGCAGCGCAGAGCAGGATAGGTTCCTGCTGGCTGTGGCTGAAATCAAGCAGTTGGTTGATACCGGCAAATCTAAAGCTGTCGTGCACGCTTTGGATAAACTTAAAAAGGACTTTCCGGAAATTGCCGGCCCAGACCTCGATGCCTTTATGCAGGCCGAGTTGTTGTTTTCTCAGGGTGAGTTTGTCAAGGCATCCCACGCCTATGAAAAATTTTTGGTGGACTTTCCCCAGAGCCGGTTGTATGAGGCTGCGCTCGATAGGCAGTTTGCAATAGCGACAGCCTTTTTGACGGGGCAGAAAATGCCGGTACTTAAAATCTTCAAAATGAAAGGCTACGCACAAGGCGAGAAAATTATGGAGCGAATCGGTGACAGGGTGGGCGGTGCGCCGATTGGCCTTCAGGCTGCTTTGGGTGTGGTCAAAAGTTATGAAGACCGCGGAAAATTCAACGAGGCGTATTTTAAATGGTCGCAAATCCAAACCCAGTGGCCGACAGGTCGGACAGCCGAAGATTCCCTCTTGGGTATGGGCCGCTGTAAGCATGCCGCTTATAAAGGACCCAACTATGATGCCTCGGGCCTGATTAGCGCAAAAAGCTATTACGAAAACTTCAAGTTGCGGTATCCGCAGGACGCCGAGAACTTTGACATGGAAAAGAGAATTGGACAGATAGATGAGCAGCAGGCCTATAAGCAGTTTACCATCGGTCGCTATTACCAGAGAACCGGCAGCAAACAGGCCGCCGCTTTTTATTACCAAATGGTCCTCGATAATTGGCCAAACAGTAAGGCAGCAAAGATGGCAAAGCAATGTATGGATAAGGAAAATTTAAAGGTTGAAAAGGTAAAAAATGAAGAAGGAAAACCTTAAAGGTTATCGGGCTGGGTTCTGGTATGTTGTCACTTTTTATGGTTTGTTTGCAGCCCTTTGCTTGACTTTCTCCGGATGTGGTTCGATGAAGGGCTATTCCACCGAATCACTGTTTCCTGATGATATCGGCAGTGTTTACCTCGAAATGTTCGAAAACCAGAGCCTCGAACGAGGCGTGGAATACGAATTGACTGATGCTTTGGCCAAGCGCATTGAAGCCGACACCCCTTACAAGATAATCTCCAGCCGTGACCGAGCCGATACTTTGATGTCTGGCCAGATTACATCGATCGGCACCGCCGTGCTTACCGGCGAACGCCAGACCGGCCGGGCTCTCGAAAAAGAGGTTGAACTGCAGGCAATCGTTAGCTGGAAAAATCTCAAAACCGGTGAGCTGTTGTTGGATAGCGTCTCCGTCAGTGCCTCAGCTACCTATTCTGAGTGGCAAAATCAGGGCTTTAGATATGCCTCCACCCTCGCAGCAAACAACCTCGCACAAAAAATCGTAGAGTTGATGGAAAAGCAATGGTGATACTGCGGCTGATATATCAGCTTTTGCAGATTTATCCGCCTGCGGCGGATTGAACTATCGAGACTGAACATCGGATGAGGAATATGGAAGACAGTCGAACCAAAAATACAAATAAGCGGCGTTTGCCCTCCCGCCAGGGCAAAAAACCGTCTTTCCCTAACTACAAGCGAGGCGGTCCGTTTAGCTGGCTGCTGGTTCTGGTCATTATCTTTACCACTTGGGCGATGCTCCAGAGACTGCCGTCTGACAATATCAGCTGGGACACTTTCGTGAACTATCTTAACCAGGGCCGCATTGAAAGTGTCGAGATCGGCGAGACCGAAATCAAAGGTAAGTTCAAGCCGGATGCCTTAGCCGAAGACAAAAAGGCTCCTCTGTCCTTCACCGTTGATTACAAGCCTGAGGTGGTGCGTGAAAAGCTCCTCGATAGGCTCGAGAAAAGCGGCGTAAAGTGTAAATTTGTCCAGCCGCGCACCTGGATTTGGAACCTTATTGGAACGTTCTTCCCCATCATCTTGCTTGTGGTGTTCTTCTACTTTTTGTTCGCACGCAATCTCCGAAGCGGTGCTGGCGGAATGTTGATGTCTTTTGGACGAAGCAAACATCGTTTACACAACAAAGACCGCGTCGGTGTTACTTTTGAGGATGTCGCCGGCGTCGATGAGGCAAAGGAAGAAGTAGCTGAGATAATTGAATTTTTGAAAAACCCCAAAAAGTTTCAGCGACTCGGCGGTCGTATCCCGCGGGGAGTTTTACTTATTGGTCCCCCAGGCTGTGGAAAAACCCTGCTCGCAAAGGCGATAGCAGGCCAGGCTGATGTGCCGTTTTTCAGCATATCAGGCAGTGATTTCGTCGAGATGTTTGTCGGCGTCGGCGCCTCGCGCGTCCGCGACTTGTTCAAGCAGGCCAAGGATAGTTCCCCCTGTATCATTTTTCTCGACGAGGTTGATGCCATTGGCCGAAAACGCGGCCCGGGTTACGTCGGCGGCGGACATGATGAGCGAGAGCAGACCCTCAATGCCATCCTCGTTGAGATGGATGGCTTCGACACCAATGACCAGGTTATTGTGATTGCTGCCACGAACCGTGCCGATATTCTTGACAACGCCCTCACTCGTCCGGGAAGATTCGACAGACAAATCTTTGTGCCTCTGCCGGACATCAAAGGCCGTGTCGAGATTCTGAGGGTACACGCAAAAAATGTCAAAATGGGGCCGAATGTCGACCTCGGAAGGCTCGCTCGCGCAACACCTATGTTTAGCGGGGCAGACCTGGCGGCCATTATCAATGAAGCCGCACTCGCCGCCACTATGACCAATAAAGACTATGTCGAAATGGCTGATTTGGAAGAAGCTCGTGACAAAGTCCGTTGGGGTAGAGCAAAAAAAAGCAGGGTCATTGACGAGAAGGAAAAGAAGATTACCGCCTTCCACGAGGCCGGCCACACCCTTGTGCAGTCTCTCCTGAAGGATGCTGACCCCTTGCATAAGGTGAGCATCATCCCACGCGGACCGCTGGGCGGTGCCACTTTTGCCCTGCCCGAAAAAGACAGGACGATATTCACCAAAAGGTATTGTATGGCCCTGTTGCAGGTGTGTTTCGGCGGCCGTATCGCCGAGGAAATCTTTTGTGACGATATATCCAGCGGCGCACAGTCGGACATTCAGCAGGCTACCAGGATTGCCAGACAGATGATTTTAACTTGGGGTATGAGTGATGAGCTTGGCCCGATAAGTTACGAGCCGGAGTCAGGCCTTAAAGACATGTTCTACGGCCTGCCTGCCGAAAAAGATTATTCGGAAAAAACCGCCGAGGTTATCGACAGTGAAGTGAAAAAGCTTACCGCTCAGGCATATAAGTTGGCAAAAGACCTGATAGATGCAAATAAAGACAAACTCGAGCGGATAGCGAAGGCCCTGCTTAAATATGAAACTCTCGATGCTGATGATGTCAAAGTCATTTTGGATGGCGGCAACCTCGATAAGCCCACCGTCGCTGATTTGTTGGCTGTCGAGCAGGCGCGCTCCGCTCAGTCAAAAACTCAACAGAACTAAGAATACCCCTTAGGCGAATACGTTTTTTTCTCACGGCATAGGTATCTATGCGAAAAAAGGCAGTTGTCTTATATTTAATCTTGCTTTTGTCTGTTGGTGTTGTTTCCGCAGCAGTACCCCCCAGTACAATTAAATCTGATATTGTTACTATTTGGGTCCAGCAGCAGCATGATTTTGTCAATCCCTACAGCAGCTCCGCTTTGGCAGTTCACTTCCAGCTCGAGAAAGACTGGCATTTCTACGCCTCGGAGGAAAATGCTCCGGGTGGTGCAAATCTCAAGCTCAGACCTTCCTCAGCAGGGTTAATAGGTTTTTCTGCTCCGATATTTCCCAAACCGCAGTTATATTTTGACAAGTCCCTCGGCAAAAAACTGGAGGTCTTTAGTAACAGTTTCACCGTATATTTGCCTTTTAGAGTGGCTGATATTAAGACAGCCTCCACGAAGAAGGAAGATATAGAAACCGTGAAAATTGCCATCGAAGGTGCGGTGTGTTCAGGCTTTCAATGTCGTATGCCGGACTTCGGCCAGTTGACTACAGAGGTCAAGATTGCCTTCGATAAGGCCATGGGCGAGCCTAAATTTGTTTTGCCGGTTGATAAGACTGTTGGAACAACCGCAGTAGGGTTGGGAATTTCTTCTCTTTGGGGTGCTCTTTTACTGGCGTTCTTGGCTGGGTTGTCCCTGAACATTATGCCCTGTGTCTGGCCGGTCCTGCCAATCATTGTGTTGCGACTTGTTGAGCAGGCAAAACGGCGTAAAGGAAAATCCGTAGTGATGGGATTTCTCTTTTGTCTCGGCATACTGTTGTTTTTTGCGTCTCTGGCCGGCGCAAATATCGTCTTGCAGTTATTTTACGGAACGGTTTTGCAGTGGGGCGACCAGTTCCGCAGCCCCCTCTTTGTTGCTGCTATGGCGTTATTGCTGGTTGTGTTGGCGCAGTTTTGCTTCGACGTTTTTACCATAACTGTTCCGTCAGCGGTCGCGGCTAAAGCCGGTCCCGGAAAAGGGTTTGCCGGAGCGGTTGGTATGGGCTTTCTGGCTGCAATTTTAAGTACACCCTGCAGTTTTGCGATTCTTGCCGCTGCCTTCGCCTGGGCGCAGGCCCAGCCGCTGCCGCTCGGAACATTTGCCATAATAGTTATTGGTCTTGGAATGGCGGCCCCTTATGCCGTACTGACTTCCTTGCCTGGCTTACTCGCACGATTGCCTAAGCCAGGCCGCTGGATGCAGATTTTTAAGCACTCGGTCGGTTTTATCCTGTTGTTTATCGCACTATGGCTCATATTGGCCTTGCCCCAGCAGCATAGAGCAGGCGTATTGTATTTCGCCTTGGCGATTGGTTTTTGCCTCTGGATGTGGGGTCGCTGGGTCGATTACAGCACCACATTCTCTCGCAAGCTCGTCATACGGATTATCGCCGTCGTGCTTGCAGTTGCCGCAGGCCTGTATTTTTTAGCTCCGCCTGCCGAACTTATTGACTGGCAGAAATATGATGCCGAATCGATTGAAAATGCCCTTAATCATCAAAGACCTGTTTTAATCAAATTCACCGCCGACTGGTGCATTAGCTGCAGAATCGTAGAAAAGACGGTTTATTCTCGCAAAGATATCGCCGAGCTAATCCGGCTAAAGTCTGTCCTCGCTGTCAAGGCTGACACCACGGTTAGAGACAATCCTGCCACACGTGCTTTGAGGGATATTTATAACGAGCCCGGCGTTCCGGTCAGCATGTTGTTTTTGCCCGGCCAAAAAGAACCTGTAAGATGGCGCGGCAAGGCCTTCGCCAATGAATTGAAGGAGCTTTTGCAAAAAATTCCCTCGAGGTAGTGAATTTATGGCAAAAAAAGCAAAGGCCGCAAAAATAAAGATTGATAAAGCTGACGTGGCGCAAAGGGTCAGAAAAATCCTGCCGATACTGAAAAAGCTGTACCCCCAGGCGAAAACCGAGCTGCGATTCGTAAATCCACTGGAGCTTTTGATTGCAACTATTCTTTCCGCCCAGTGCACCGATGCCCGCGTCAATATGGTAACTAAGGACTTGTTCAAAAAGTACAAATCCGCCGCGGACTGGGCCAAAGCAGACCTCAAAGATATCGAGAATGACATAAGAAGCACGGGCTTTTATCACAACAAGGCCGTCAGTATTAAAGGCTCTTGTCAGGCAATAATCGAAAAGCACAACGGCCGCGTGCCGGACTCGATGGATGAGCTTGTAAAGCTTCCAGGTGTCGGCAGAAAAACGGCAAACGTCGTCTTGGGCAATGCCTTCGGCAAACCGGCAATCGCCTGCGATACGCACGTTATTCGTTTGTCTCGCCGACTCCAGCTTTCTGAAAATACCGATGCGGTAAAGCTCGAATTTGATTTGGCCGAAATAGTACCTAACAAGGATTGGACGCTGTTTAGCCATTTGCTTATATTTCACGGCAGACGCGTCTGCAGCGCCCGAAGGCCCGGTTGCAGCGACTGCACGATAGTAGAATACTGCCCCGCAGCGGATAATCCGGCACTCTGGTAATGGCTATGCCATGCCATAGGCAAAGAAAGGTAACGAAATGGCTGAAGAAATGACAAGATTCAATGTATCAGCCGAGGAAACCTGGCGGGTATTCAGAATAATGGCTGAGTTCGTCGAAGGTTTTGAGGAGCTTTCGACTATCGGGCCTGCCGTCTCATTCTTCGGCTCAGCAAGGGCTAAGCCACATGATAAATATTACAAGCTCGCCGAGCAAACCGCGGCGATTATTGCAAAGGCGGGCTTCGCCGTCATCACCGGTGGAGGCAGAGGTATTATGGAGGCGGCTAACAAAGGCGCTGCCGGTGTCGGTGGAAAGAGCATCGGCCTGAATATCGAACTGCCGCACGAGCAGCTTCCAAACAGCTATCAGAATTTCTCATTGCATTTTAGATACTTTTTTTGCCGAAGGGTGATGTTCCTCAAGTACGCTCACGGCTTTATGGTCTTCCCGGGCGGCTATGGCACTATGGACGAGTTCACAGAAGCTATTATGCTCATTCAGACCTTAAGACAGGCCTCTTTCCCCGTCGTTTTGATGGGCAGCGATTATTGGGATGGACTAATTAAGTGGATGCGACAGAAAATGCTTCAGGAGTATCACCATATTTCGCCGGAGGACCTCGATGTCTTTACTGTCTGCGATGACCCCCAAAAGGCCGCCGACGTTATCATCGATTTCCACCGCTCCGGCGGAAAGAGCGGCCTGCAGGAACCAACAGGCTTGAAAAAATACAAAAACCCTTTCAAAAATGAGTAGCTGCAGGAAAAAGGTTTTCGATACTTTCTTTGAGTAAAATATATGATTCCTTTGATTGTAATAGCCGTTGTATTTTCGTTGTTGCTGGGTTATCGTTTGTACGGCCGGATTTTTTCGAGGCAGATGAATCTGGATAATTCCCGCCCGACTCCCGCTGTTCAGTTCAATGATGGTGTCGATTTTGTCCCCGCAAAGATGCCTCTGTTGCTCGGTCAGCATTTTTCCGCTATTGCGGCGGCTGGTCCGATTGTCGGCCCGATTTTAAGTTGCCTGTGGTTCGGCTGGATGCCGACGATTCTCTGGCTTGTACTCGGCGCAATATTCATAGGCGGCGTCCATGATTTCTACAGCCTTGTTGCTTCCGTACGTCATAAGGCCGCGTCAATTGGCGAAATCGTAAAGCAGCACACCTCGCCGACTGTACATCTGCTTTTCCTTGTTTTTGTTTGGCTGGCATTAATCTATGTCGTCATAGCATTCACTGATATAACCGCCAATACATTTAAGACGATGGTCGGAGAGACAGCCTATGGCCCTGCCGTGGCCGCTTCCTCCATCCTCTATCTTCTCTTGGCTGTTCTTTTGGGCATCTTCCTTTACCGCTTTAAACTCAAACTGTCGCTGGCTACAATAATCTTTGTGCCCCTGGTTTTTCTCATTGTCTGGTTCGGCCCCAGATGTCCTCAGACAGTCCTCGCTTTTCTGGGGGGGCTTTCGGTAAAACAGTGGGACATCGTTCTGCTTGTGTATTGTTTTATCGCCTCCATAATCCCTCTCTGGCTGCTGCTTCAGCCAAGAGGCTATTTGGGCGGCTGGATGCTCTATATCGTAATCCTGATTGGACTGGCCGGCGCATTAAGTGGAAAATTCCGGATAGAATATCCAGCTTTTAATCTCGATGGTCTCTCCAGCCTCGCCACCGGCAAATTGCTAATCCCTGCGATGTTTATTACTGTTGCCTGCGGTGCCTGTTCCGGCTTTCACGGTATAGTTTGTTCCGGCACAACATCGAAACAGCTTGCAAAGGAAACTGATGCCATGCCGATTGGTTTTGGTGCTATGCTGCTGGAAAGTCTTGTTGGTGTTTTGGCGCTCACTACGGTTATGATTATGCCGAGTACTCCTGACCTTTTGAAAACCGACCCCAATCTTATCTATGCAAACGGCATATCCCGCTATCTTGGTCTTGTCGGCGTAAAATTCAGCATCGCATTTCCGTTTGCCCTGCTGGTTTTTTCAACCTTCGTTTATGATACGCTCGACGTCTGCACAAGGCTTGCTCGTTACATCTTTCAGGAGCTTACCGGCTTAAAATCCAGGGTCGGCGGATACCTCGCTGCCCTGATAAGTCTTTTACCGCCGCTTGTTTTCCTGCTGCTTGCAAAGGAAAAGGCCTATCTCGTCGCCTGGCCAATTTTCGGCACCAGTAATCAGTTGCTCGCCAGCCTGACCCTTCTGGCCATTTCTATCTGGCTGATAAAAACCGGCAAAAATGCCGTTTACGCAGTCGTACCGATGGCTTTTATGCTCGTGGTAACCCTGTGGTCGCTGGGTAATCTGACTAAGCCCTTTATAGTTTCTTTGCCGGCGATGGTTAGAGGCCAGACCGTCGAGACTGATATCATTATTTCCGGTATCTGCGGCCTGGTTCTTTTACTCCTGAGCCTGATGCTTATTAAAGAAACAATAAAAACACTGCTGCTCGGCAAAAAATAACACCCAAGACGGAAACGATTCAAAAACTTCAATTCTCAATTTCCAGTCTGTAGTTCTTCTGTTTCCTTCGGATGATTTAACAGATATTTTTTATCGGCTCCGCCCAAATGTTCCCATGGCAGGATTTCGTCGGTGTCGATTTTTTTTGTTGCGAGTTGGCTCAAATCAAACCCGGATTCTTCAAACGCCTTTTCCCAGATTTCATAGTTAAAGCACTCGTCCCACAAGTCAAATTTAGCGCCGTTTTTCCAGGCTGCTTCGATAACATCGGCCAGCCTTCTGTCGCCTCTACCTATCGCCGATTCTAATATGCTGCGCTCTATATTGTGGAACTTAAACTGCACCGACCTTGCGCCGAGTCTTCTTTTTTCGTTAAGTATCAATTGCTTTGCATTTTCGAAATACACCTTCGACTTTTGTGCTAACCAGCCGAACGGCGTATGCGGCTTGGGCACCAGCCAGCTTATGGTAACGTTGATTTGCCCCGTTTTTCCGTTGATTTTTTTTCGCAGGTTAGCCAATTGAAATGAAAGTTCCGCAATGTTTTTTATATCTTCTTCTGTTTCGCCCGCCAATCCGACCATAAAGTATAATTTTAATCGTTGCCATCCCGCCTCGTATGCCGCCTCCGCAGCCGCAAACAAATCTTCATCTTTCAGGGGTTTATTGATAATCTCTCTTAATCTTTCGCTGGCCGCCTCAACCGCAATCGTAATGCCTGACTTCCTCACCGAGGTAATCATTTCCGGCAGTAACTTTAACTGTCGGTCGACGCGCAGACTTGGCACAGAAAGCCCGACGTGCTTGTCTCGAAAATACTCATTCAGTTTGGCTATCAATTCTTCAAGCTCGGGATAATCCGCCGTTGATAAACTAAGCAGACCTATTGTATCGAAGCCGGTTGCTTGATAGCAGGCCTTGGCAATCTCCGTTATTTTTTCGACACTGCGCCGCCTGACTGGCCTTCTGCAGAAGCTCGCCTGACAAAATAAGCACCGCCTCGGACAGCCCCGCATAATCTCAACACTGACCCGTTCATGGACAGCCTGCGCAAATGGAACTATCGGCTTAAGCGGCACCGACGCATTTTCAAAGTCCCTGACCACCGCATTTTTGAATCGAACCGACAGACCCGGTACAAGAGCTTTGAAACTTTTTATCTTTTCGTTGTCGTATTCGAACTCGTAAAGACTTGGAACGTATGCCCACTCAAATTTTTTGGCTGCTTTTAATAAAATCTCTTTTTTTGATGTCCCGGCCTGCTTCTCGGATTTTATAAGTTCAGCCAGTTCCGCGACCGCTTCTTCGCCTTCGCCTATTAAAAACAGGTCCACAAATTCTGCGACCGGCTCACAGCAGTTTGCCATCCCTCCGCCGGCTACTATCAGCGGGTCGTCCTCATTTCGCCTGCTGCTTCTGACCTCAAGGCCCGCAAGGTCAAGAACGTTGAGCATATTTGTATAGCACAGTTCATTTGTCAGGCTAAAGCCGATAACATCGAAGCTCGCCAGCGACGCCTTCGATTCAAGGCTAAATAGCGGAATGTTTTTATCCCGCAGGATTTTCTCCGCATCAATCCACGGCGCAAAGACCCGCTCAGTTGCTACACCGCTAAGGCCGTTTAGAATATCGTATATTATCGCCAGGCCCGTATTGCTCATCCCGATTTCGTATACGTCAGGAAAACAAAGTGCGATTGTTAGCTCGCATTTTGTGAGGTCTTTTTTGATTTGGTTTATCTCGCCGCCGATGTATCTGCTCGGCCGGCGAACAAACGGCAAAAAAGAAAGATTTACTTCCTCATCCAGCAGCTTTATTTCTTTCTTATTCATCGCAGTATTATACAATTTTATCCGCCTTAGGCGGATAGGCGATTATAATTAAAGTTTAAGTGAGATTTTATATGAGCAGAGAAATTCGCAAAATCCTGTTCGCAGTGTTTCTCGGCGTAATTCTGATTGTAGCCGTGTACTTTTTAACCACCACAAAGAGACTGACTACACCCATTGAAGTTGACAGCGGCTACAGAGAAGTTATGGGCACTTTTGCGAGAGTTGTCGCCGTCGCACCAGATGCCGAAACTGCTAAAAAGTGCATCGATGCCGCCTTCGGGCAGTTTCGGCACATTGAAGCCCTGATGAGCTGGCGCAAGGACGATTCCGATATCGCCCGCGTAAACCGCGATGCTTATCAAATGCCTGTCAAGGTAAGTAACTCGACATTTGAGGTCTTACAAAAATCTGTCGAGTTCAGCAAACTTTCCGAAGGCGCATTTGATATCACAGTCGGCCCTCTTATGGACTTTTGGCGCCATGCTCAGGACGCTAATCACGCCCCGACCGATGCCGAACTCCAGCAGGTGCTCTCTAAAGTCGGTTTCGAAAAACTTGTACTCGATGCCAATAATATGACAGTGCGGTTTACTGTCGATGGTATGAAACTGGATTTGGGCGGTATAGCGAAAGGTTATGCTGTTGATAAGGCGGTCGAAGCGATGCAAACATCTGGCGTCCTCGCCGCAATGGTCGATGCCGGCGGTAACATCCGCTGCTTTGGCTCACCCCCGGCCAAAGATAGTTGGCTCATCGGCCTGCAGGACCCCAATGTGACGGATGAGCAATTGAAAGCCGACCGGACCATCCTGACGCTAAAGTTCACTGATAATGCGGTTGCTACAAGTGGCGATTACCGGAGGTTTGTGGTTGTTGGTGGCCAAAGACACAGCCACATCATTGACCCAGCCACCGGTCAAAGCAGTAAAGGCTTGGCGAGTGTAACTATTATTTGTCCAGCTGCGACTGACGCAGATGCCTTATCAACGGCTGTAACCGTAATGGGTAAAGAAAAAGGCCTTGCCTTTATTGAGCGGATGCCTGGCGTCGAGGCTATTCTAATCACCCCCGCACCCGATTTTAAGCGAACCCAGACCCCCGGTGCTGAAAAGTTTGTAAAATAAACCGGGCACCTGAAAGCTACTCTGGTTCTTTAGGGCTGACTTGACGGGGTTTAGGAGCCGTTGGACCGCGATATACAATTACACCGGTCGGGCATTTGTTCAGAGCAGCGGTGGTTTGCTCATTAGGCTGGTACTTTCCGTAATCCAATCGTGCTAAATTTTCTTCCACTGTAAATAGGTCTGTTTGTTTGGCACAGAGGCCGCAGCCGATGCATCCGACCTTGCACATCATCCGCGTGTTTTTGCCGGCCTCTTTGCTTCTGCACGCGACGGTCATCATATTTTCACAGGCGAATGGAACCATATCAATTAGGTTGCGCGGACACGCCTTCGAGCATGCGCCGCAGCCGGTGCATTTCTCATAGTTGACTGTCGCAAGGCCGTCGATGTTTGTGATGGCGCCGAACTTACACGCACTTACACAATCGCCGTAACCTAAACATCCGAATTTGCACGCCTGCACATTAACTAACGCATTTGCAGCCGTGCACGTTGGTATCCCCTCGTATTTTGCATAAAAGGTCTTATCGCTCGTATGCGCCCGGCAGTGTACGATTGGCCTTTTGGAAACGTGCGAGTTGCTTATCTGCAGATTCAGTATCGCCGCAACCTCATGCATGGTTTTGGCGCCGCCCGGAAAACATCTGCCCAGCAAAGTCGCATCGGCGACCACGGCCTTCGCATATTCCTGACAGCCCGCGCACCCGCAGGAACCGCAATTTATATTGGGTAGCGCCGCAAGGACCCTTTCAACTCTTTCATCCTGCAGGACCTTGAGTCTTTCACTGGCTATCAGCAGAACTATGGCAAAGCCCAGCCCCAGCACAAGCATCGTAATCCCTGCCGGCCACGAACCATTCCAAAGCGAAGTTATATCAGCCAAAATCATTTTACTGTACTTTAGGCACTTTTAATTTTAGGCACTTTACACTTACTCACTTTATCATCCCTGTAAAGCCCATAAACGCCAGCGTCAAAAGTCCTGCGGTAATCAGCGTTATAGGAGCGCCTTTGAAACTCTCGGGAACATCAGCCAGAATCAGGTTCTCGCGAATGGCCGCCATAATGCAGATAGCTACTGCAAAGCCGAAACCGGTACCGGTACTTAAAACCGCTACTTCCAAAAGGTTGTCTGTGCCCCAGATATTTATGAATAGACACAGCCCCAGAATGACGCAGTTGGTGCTTATCAGCGGCAGAAATATGCCGAAACTCTTGTTAAGTGACGGGAAAAACTTTTTTACATACATTTCAACAAGCTGCACCGCCCCTGCGATGACAACTATATAACAAATGTATCGCGTTATCTCCAGGCCGAGCGGCACAAGAACATAAAAATCAATCAGCCAGGTCATAATACCGCTCATCGCCGTAACAAATGTTACCGCCATCCCCATCCCGAAGGCCGTATCGAGTCTGCCCGAAACGCCTAAGTAAGGGCAAGTCCCGAGGAACTTCGTAAACACAAAGTTATTGACTATAACGACCGACAGAAAACCCATTATCAGAATATACACTCTGTCCATATCAGCTTGTCCTCTTTCTGGTCAGCAAACTCGCAAGCCCCAGCAATAGTCCCAGCGTAACAAACGCTCCGACCGGCATCTGCATCGCGGCCCACGGCACAAAGCCTCGCGGCATAATGGCTACGCCGAAAATGCTCCCCGATGCAAGAATTTCTCGAATGCTCGCTATGATGCACAGGGCTATTGTAAAGCCGGTTCCTGAGCCGATGCCGTCGAGAATGCTGAACCATACATTATTTTTGCTTGCGCAGGCCTCGGCTCGGAAAATGATAATGCAGTTGACGATAATCAAGGGCACATACGCGCCGAGTATTTCGCTCATTACAGGCTGAAAGGCCCGCAGATAAAGGTCGCAAATGGTAACAAATGTCGCAATAGAGAGAGTAAACATAATGATTCGCAGATGCGGCTTGAGCAGATTCCGCATCAGACTGATGGCAAGATTGCTGCAGACCAGTACGAAGATAACGCTTAACCCCATAGTCAATGCAGGCTTGACTGCGGTCGTTACGGCAAGGGGCGGGCACATTCCTATCAGCAGACGAAACGTCGGATTCTCGCGCCACAGGCCGGCGGTAAGTGCAGCCAAATAGTTGATTTTTACGGGACTCTCACTTGCCATTGGCTGTTATCAGTCCTTTCTTTTGCAGTTGTTCTTTTACGCTTGCGACAGATTTATTAAACATATTTACCACAGCGGTGCTTGTTACGGTCGCTCCGCTGATGGCGACTATTTTCTCGTCGATTTTGCCGGCATCTCCGGTTTTTATAAGCGATAGTCCCCCAGCAGGAGCGCCTTTGAATTGGTTGCTGAAGTCGGCGTTTTTGATTTTGTTGCCGAACCCAGGCGTCTCGTTGCTCGACAGAACATTAAATCCAAACAACTTCTCGCACTTGGCATCAACTGCAATGACCAGCTCAATTTTGTCTGCAAACCCCGTTCCGACCGCAACAAATGCAAAGCCGGCGCAATTGCCCTGCTTGTCGAGTGCCTTGTAAATATCTGTTTTTATCATCCGGCCTTTGTCGCCGGGCACGTTTGCATCCTCTATCGCAGGCTCGAAGGAATTCGCGTCGCTGATTAGACTGGCCATCAGACCGCGAAGTTTTTCAGTCTTGTTCTGCTCTATCTTGGTCGACCACGCGGCATCCGCCACCGCTATTAAAAGTCCGAACAGAAACGACGTAACAAGCAGCAGCCAGCTTTGCTGAACAAAATATTTTATCTTATTGAACATTCGGCCTGCCTCCTGCCGGGACAGGTTTGCAGATTCTGTCAATCAATGGCCTCACAGCATTCATTAGGAGAACGGAGTACATCACGCCTTCCGGGTATTCGCCAAACACTCTTATAAGCATCGTTACCACCCCTACTCCGATTCCGAAAATCCATCTGCCTCTTGTTGTCAGAGGTGCGGTAACCGGGTCGGTGGCAATGAAAAATGCGCCGATTAATAAGCCCCCGCTGCACAAATGGCTCACCGGTGAAATATAGGCGTCGCGATTGACAAGATACATAATCCCCGCAAAAGCCGCAGCCGATGCTATAACCGCCAGAGGAATGTGGATATTGATTGTGCGTCTTGTCAATAGATATGCTCCGCCGACTAATAGTGCCAGCGCACTTGTCTCGCCGAGGCACCCCCCGACTTCGCCTTTGAACATCGCTTCGAGCTGCTCGTCTACAATCTCAGCCCCCTGTCCGGTCTTTATTGCCTGCTTGCTCCACGCTAATGGCGTCGCCTGTGTTCGTGCATCGATTCTGTTTTCGACGGGTATTATGGGCATTGAACGCTCGATTGTGGCTGGCACCGTCCACGTCGTCATCAGCATTCCGAAGGATGCGGTCAGAAATGCCCTGCCGACCATCGCAGGGTTGAATATATTGGCCCCCAATCCTCCGAAGACCATTTTCCCCACTGCGATGGCGAATACACTTCCGATTACCGCTGCCCACGCCGGCAGACCCGGCGGAACCGATAACGCAAGGATTATGCCGGTAACCACCGCACTGAAATCGCCCAGCGAGTTCGGCTTCTTTCGGATAGCGTTGCACAGCCATTCTGTTATGACTGCTGAGATAACGCACGTCGCAATGAGAACTGCTGCGCGGATGCGGAAGTAGTATCCAGCCGCTATCATAGCGGGAACCAGCCCGATTACGACGTCCGCCATCACTACGCGGGTCGAAAGACGCTTACTGATATGTGGCGCAGGTGAAACTGTTATATTTCTGAACATCTTCTCATATCTCGTATATATAGTATGTGCATTAATGAGTGATACTCATTCACGCATCCACCCATTCACTCATCTACACTGATTACTCCGGCATTTTTTTCTTTTGCCTTGCCAATAGTATCTTTCCTGTTTTGATGTATCCTGTTATCTCGATGTTGGCCGGGCAGACGTAGCTGCAGCACCCGCACTCAGTACACGCATTAAGGTAGTAGCTTTCGGCCACATCCAGAAGATTATTTTTCACAGCGTGGGCTATTGTTGTCGGACTTAAGTTTTCCGGGCAGACTTCCACACATCTCCCGCAGCGGATGCACGCCGTTTGGCGCCTCGCGAACTTGGCGCCTCCGATTTGTTCTTTTGTTAATACCGTTATGGCACCGGCTGCCTTCGTGATTGGCGTACTCAAATCTGCCAGTGCTATTCCCATCATTGGCCCGCCGAGAATGACCTTTGCTGCCTTTTGGGTAATTCCTCCGCAGAATTCGATAAGCTCACCCACCGCTGTCCCAATCGCCGTATAGTAATTGCCAGGATTGGCGATTGCTTCGCCGGTAACCGTTACCACCCTGTGGGTTAGTGGCTGCCCGTAGACAACCGCCTCCGCTATCGCCGCCGCCGTGCCCACATTTAACGCCACTACCCCAATCATTGGTGGAATACCGCCTGTGGGTACAGTCTTGTTCAGAATCGCTTTTATAAGTTGTCTTTCGCCGCCCTGTGGATATTTCGTCTTGACTGCGACAACTTTAATATCGTCGTTTCCGGAATTTCTCAGCGCTTCGCTCATAACCTTGATTGCCCGCGGCTTATTATCTTCGATGCCGATGAAGACCCGTGAGCAGCCGGCCGCCTTTCTGGCAAGTTTGACCCCGGCGATTATCTGGCCCGTCCACTCTAACATTATCCGGTAGTCGCACGTGATATATGGCTCGCACTCGCACCCGTTGATAATCAGTGTTTCTTTCGGCTGTTTCGGATTCGGCTCTATTTTTACTCTCGTCGGAAATCCAGCTCCTCCCATACCGACAAGACCTGCTTCGCGTACAGCCGTGCATATGTGTTCGACCGAGTATTTTTCTTCATCGAAATCGCCTGTGAATTTACCGCAGACTGGCTCTTTTGGTGGGTTATTTCCAGCGTCAGCTTCGATAATCACCGCTGGGCTTCGTCCGAGAACTGCGTGTGACTGCAGCGAGATTTCTTTTACTTTGCCGTTGATTGGCGAATGGACCGGAGCCGATACAAATGCGTCACTGTCGCCGACTTTCTGTCCTGCCTGGACCTGGTCTCCCTTTTTTACTATCGGCTGGCAGACAGCCCCTGTATGTTGGCTGAGCATCACCGCAACCTGTTTTGTAGCAGGCCCCAGCCGAATCACACTTTTCTTTGTAAGCTCTTTACTTTGCGGCGGCTCTGTCCCGCCGCGAAAGGTATATTTACCCTTCACGCTGACTTCCATATTTATTTTATTGTAGTTTGCGCTTCCTTTGGTGTTCGTAAACCGCTTTTGTAACTAATATGCACACAAAAGTCACTGACAAAGCGAGCAGGCAACTGATGGCTGTTTGCAGCGCCTTCGTATTTACCATCTTGGCTGAAATCCTTTCAAAGATTGCTAAAGACACAATGAAAACCACCAGCGGAACCAAAAAGGCGGCTACAGCCTTGAGAGCCACAGATGGCCCTTTGGCTTTGCCGAGCTCCTCGTAAATCTCTCGGCACTTATGTTTTTCGGGGCAGTAGCGACAAGACTCTGACTCTTGCTCGGCCATAATTTTTTATTACCATGAGGGGGTAAACTGGTTTTATAATGGATATTAGTTTCGTTTGCAAATAAAAAATTTTTGTACTCAACTTCTGATTAGTCCATCGGTTTGCTCACCGGGTTTGTTTAACCCACAGGCTTGCCCTGAGCGGATTTATACTGAGCGGAGTCGAAGTAGTCGAAGGGTTTATCCGGGGGGTTGTTGTTTACTCTCAAAACTGCCACTTCTCATAGCACAGGATTTTCTTGATTGGCTCACGGCTCTTTTTCGCCGGCTTGTCAGCAGGATAACCAAGCGCCATCAGCTCAATTATTGCAATATCGGATGGAATGCCCAGCGCAGCTCTTATTTCTTCCGGCTTAAATGACCCTATCCAGCAGGTTCCAAGACCCAGCTCGACTGCTTGCAGTGCGATATGTTCCAGCGCGATACTGACGTCGATAGGCCCAATCGCCTGCCCGCATCGCATCACGTCATTGCTGTTGCTGCAGGCGACTATGATTGCCGCAGCCTTTTCGAAAACCTCCGGCTTGTTGGTGTATTTGGCGATTCTTTGCCGCGTTGTTCTGTCCGTTACTGCCACGAAACGCCAGTCCTGCTTATTCATCGCCGACGGTGCCAATCGCGCTGACTCGAAGATTTGCTCCAGTTTTTCCCGCTCTATTGGCCTTTGTTCGTATGACCGGCAGGCATATCTTTTGTGAATAGCTTCAGATACCGTCATAAAACCACCTCGACTTCCTTTATCTGCAATCGCCGTCGCAAATACTTGTGTTTAATACTTTTGTTTAGCGGTCGCCGGCACGGCGACCTTGTCATTCCGTGCTCGACACGGAATCCATTTTCTGTCATTCTGAGCGCAGCGAAGAATCTCAACCAATAGTAAATTGTCACTAATAAATAGTCAATTGCCTCGTCTTGCCAATTAAAAAAGGCCGGGCTAAACCGGCCCAGCCTTCATCAGACAGTGCATAGTTATATTTATGTTATTTCGGCAAATCCTCAGGTGCTGTTTCCCGTACACTTAAATCGCCATAAATAACACGGTAATTTGTCGACTCTTTTGGACGATACCAGAATATTGCTTTTTCCGCGTCGCCGAGTTTTACGCCGCTGCCTGTGTATCGATAATCCACACCTTTTGGAGCCATTTGCTGAAAGAACGCCATTCCTTTTCCAAATGTCATACCGAGTTTTGTCCCCTCTTCTTCTGAAGCACCCGATTGGTCGATTTTTTCGCAAACCAAAGAAATTGTTTTGAGGTAATCTTCAACACTTAGGGTTTCAGGGAAACTGCCGTCCAGAAGATATTGGGCCCATATACGCAGACTTTCAATAAAATCCTGTTCGGTAAGTTTGTTCATATTTCCTTCGGTTTTTCGCAGCGTATAGCCTGCCGGCACTTCCATACTGACCAGCGACTCATCTACAGGCACATCAAATTCTATGTTCTTGACGATATAAAGTGTCTGTCCAAATCGAAGCTCTATCCTTATCGGCTGCGCCGTTTGGGGGTCGGCCCAGATTGTTACTTCTTCATTATGTCCTTTAGTCTGAAAACCAATGGACTTGAGCCCTTCAATATTTTTCTCACCAAGTTCCTGAATCGGCATTTCTTTTAAATCCAAAATTGTCCTGCGGACAAATTCTGTGAAGTCTTTAGTTCCTGCCCAAAGCGGTCCATTAAAATCAATATACATAGCGGCTCTGCTTTCTGGTACCAGGGTAAGTATTTTGGCGCTGTTTATGTCGAGTATCATAATTGTGCTCATATTTGAGAACGTTCTTCGGATTTTATCGTCAGCAACTATATCGTGAATGACCGGCCCCTTTTCTTCATCGCCGACAATAAAATCAAAAATCATTGTTCTTGCGTTCATTATCGGTTTGATAACATCCGCGAAGGTTACATTTGCCTCAAAGGGGTTGCCAATAAAATGTGTGCCAATAATCGCCGCTGCTATAACCGCCGCAGCGACTGCAAATTTTGTTATTCTGCTTTTCATAATTATTCTCCAAACCTGGAGCGGACGACTAATTCCGTCAGCCCGTTTTAATCTTTGATTTTGTTCACGAACGATTCGATTGAACACTGCATTTTCGAAATCAGCCGATTGCCGGCTTTTGCCGTCGGAGGTCATCCGTTGCCCAAGGATAGTTAACTCATCCAGCTCAGCCTGACACCGCACACAATCTCTAATATGTGCTTCGATTGCTTGTTTCTGCCCATCAGGCAAAAGGCCCTCGATATATTCAACGAGTTTTTCTTGGCATTCTGTGCAATTCATCTTTGCACCTCTTTCCACTTATTTTTTCTGTTTTTCAAGCAATAGGCGTAATTCCGAATAGGCTCTTGAGAGTGTTTTGGTTACCGTGCCGAGCGGCATATCGAGATTTCCAGCTATTTGTTGACAGGATTGATTGGCATAGAATCTCAGCAGAAGTATTTCCCTGTAAGAATCAGGCAGGTCTGCAAATGCCTTTGCCAGCTCGAAATCGCCCTGTCCCTTTTGCTCACACTCCTGCTGCTGGGAAAAATGTTCCACATCAATATACTGGTTTCTATCTCTCATTTTATCTTTCCATTGTTCTTTCGCTACCCGGCTGGCGATACCAAGCAGCCACGGATAAAAAGACTCGCGCTTTTTCAGTTCTGACAGGCCGAAATACGCCCGAACGAAAGTTTCCTGAGATGCCTCTTCAGCGTCGGTTTGATTGCCTGTTTTGCCTGCCAGATAAGCCGTCAGTGCTGTTTGATACCGCCGAATAAGCCAGCGAAACTCATCCGGCTGGCCGTCTAAACACCGCTCGATATAGTATTGGTCACTTTCAGCCATTGGCACCTCAAAAGCCTTCGAGAATCCGAATCCTCATTATATAGTGCAGAATAAGACGATTTTGCGACAGAAAAAAATAAAAAAAGCCCTCCGGCCTGCCGGGGGTTCTTGTATGTTTACCCGTCCGCCGGCACGGCAGACTTCCACCTCGGTTAGCCCCGTCATCCCCGTATGACGGGGTTTGTTTAGCCGTCGCCGGAACGGCGACGCAATGTCATTGCGATCGCACCTGTCCTGAGCAAAGCCTGCGGTGAGCGCAGTCGAACCGTCGAAGGGTCGAAGGATTTATGTTGGGGGTCCAAATCCGAAATCGCAAATCAAAAATAATAAATCGTTTCCGCCTCGACAATCCGGAATTTGTCGAAATTCGGTAGGTTTTTCTGCTTTATACTTAAGGTAAATTATGGTATAATACCATCAACTTGGAGAAGACCTCCGATTAGAGGAGCTTAAAGGAGGAGGAGAAGAGATGAGAGCCAAATCTATTATTCTGCTGGCGTTTTTCCTGCCATCGGCCTGCCTGGCTGATTCCATCGACTTTTACACTGACGGCGTCATCCAGGATGGCAACGCCTACAACGTCGTTAGGCTCTTCGACGACGCAACTGTCAATATGACCGGCGGGGTAATCATGACCTACCTTGAATTATTTAACACCAGCACTTTTAATGCTTATGGCGGTTCAATGGGTGGCGCATCGAGTATTAGGTTATTCGATTCATCCGTGGTCAATCTTCGGAAATTGGAAGTCGGTGAGGCTTATGGTTGGCCCACCACTATCATAGAATTAGCGGGTGAAGGCGGTACACAACAAATAAATTTTTATGGGTATGGTTTTTATTACGATAATTATGGGTTGAATGGTTATTGGTCGGATGGGAGTAAGTTTATTTTTGGGATACGCGACGCAGAGACACAGTCAGCCCTTGTATTTCACGAGGTCCCTGAGCCGGCGACACTCCTTCTGATAAGTTTAGGGGGACTTCTTTTAAGGAAGTGGTAAGAGAAAATCGCCCAACTTTACGGAGCATAGCGGAGTCCCCAGAATGTCTCTATCTGGGGTCCAGATTTTTTCGTAGCGTAGCGCAGATCCTCGTAGCGAAGCGAAGATCCCCGAGTGCTGCTACTTAGGCTAAGAACAGGGGACCCAAACTGCCCCCATTCTCAAAACCATGATTCTTAAAGCACTACATTAGTATGTATGCATATACTAATATGCTTTCTTGCGCTAGGTGGTATCGCCGCCTACTGAAATTTTCCCAAAGATATTACCGTGTCAATCCGTGTCTAAAAAATTCTCTGTGTTCTCGGTGCTCTCTGTGGCTAAAAGCTATGAACCAAAAACACTTGCGCGTTTGTGACCAATTTCTCTGTGAACTACGAACCAAAAATTCTCTGTGTCCTTTGTGCCTTTGTCACTTTGCCCCTTCGCGCCGCGCAAATTCGCGCAAGGGGGTACATCAATCACTGTCCAAAACGCACCAATTTCTTGCAATTTTTGCAAATTTTTTGAAATTTTTACGAATTTTTGCAAATTTCTTACAATTTTTTGCACTTTTTTCGCTCAACTTGCGCGTTTGATGCGAAATTTTCGACGTGTTTGCACAGTGTTTCTCTGTAGTTGACAGGTCATCCCTGCTGGTCTGAATGGCTGTGAGGATGCCCCCAATGTCGCCTATCTTAACAGCGAAACACCGAGGAAAATCATCTTGTCTATTTTAACAACCCCGCCTCGTGGTGAGCCTGCCTGCCCTGAGCATTGTCGAAGGGTCGAAGTGCCGAATCCACAGTAAAAAAAGCCAGATTCCTAACAACAGAATCTGGCTTCGGAGGAGGGTGATGAAAAGCTTATGGAATTAGTGCCGATAGGTATTAGCACCCTCAGCCTTTTTTGTCCTCTCATATATTTTCGAACACCCTGCCCCGAATTCTTTAATTAAAAAAAGCATTTTTTCAGCCGGCAATCAAGTTTATTTTTGGAAAAAATATCGAATTTTGTTCTGTTTTCTTGAAAATACGCAGATTTAGCCTGAAAACCCGGTTATTTTACGCTTGATAACATAGTTTTGTTCTTATATATTAACCAAAAATCTGTTATATTTCTCGCTTCTCAGGGAAAGCTTTATGGACACTCAAATTACGATTGCAGATTTGGTAGCAGCCAAAGCTGCGAACCGCAGGATTGTAGCCGTCAGTTGTTATGACTACACCACCGCCCGGCTTGCGGCCCAGGCCGATGTGGATATGATACTGGTGGGTGACTCAGCGGCCCAGGTTATGCTGGGTTTTGACTCGACTCTGCCGGCCACGATGGATTTTATGGTTGCGATAACCGCTGCCGTCCGTCGTGGGGCCCCGAATGTCTGCCTCGTAGCCGATATGCCTTTCCTATCTTACCAGACAGGGTTAGCTGAGGCGGTAAAAAATGCGGGGCGCTTTGCTATCGAGGCTGGCGCACAGGTAATCAAAATCGAGGCCAGCAGCGCGTATCTGGAGACAATTAAAGCAGTTAGCGATGCCGGTATGGCGGTGATGGCTCATATCGGAATAAGGCCGCAAAGTATCAGCAAAATAGGCAAATTCAAGGCTGAAGCCACCACGGCTCAGATGGGGCTGGAGTTGATAAGTCTTGCCGAGCAAATGGTTAATAACGGTGCGAGTCTGCTTTTAGTTGAGGGCGCAGCGGCAGAGGCGGCTGAGATTATCACGCAGCGCAGCGAAGTGCCGGTGATTGGCTGCGGGTCCGGGCTGGGCTGCGACGGCCAGATACTGATTGCCCCCGATATCTTGGGGCTAACGCAGGGGCCAAGTCCCAAATTTGCAAAAAGTTACGGCAATCTGGCTGATGCAGTAATCGAGGCCTTCAGGCAGTACAGCAGTGAGGTCAGGGGCGGACAGTATCCGGACAAGGAGCACAGCTACCATATGAAAGCCGGTGAAATTGAGCAGTTGAAGGAGTTGTTAAAAGATAAATTTTGACTGACGGATAGGCGGTTGGGGGGTTAGGTAAACACGTCGAAAATTTCGCATCAAGTGCGCAAGTTGAGCGAAAAAAGTGCAAAAAATTGTAAGAAATTTGCAAAAATTCGTAAAAATTTCAAGAAATTTGCAAAAATTTCAAAAAATTGGTGCGTTTTGGACCACGATTGAAGTACCCCCTTGCGCGAATTTGCGCGGGAAAAACTTGCGCATTTGATTGAATTTTTACCGGCCACGGAGGAGTTTTCATCACAAACGCGCAAGCAAAACAAGGAGGTTTTTCGCAACAATCGCGCAAGTGAAATAGAGAGATTTTCCGAGACGACATCGGGCTCCAGACGTTCGGAAACAACACCGTAGGTGTCGCATCAAGTGCGCAAGTGAAATAGAGGAATTTTCGCAACAAATGTGCAAGTGTTTTTGGGTTCTTTTAGACACGGATTAACACTGATTACACGGATTTTACAATTTTTGAAAAACCCCCTTGCGCGTTTGGTTGTGCCAGACCCTCGCGCAAATGGTGGAGTCTTCCTTCGACCTGGCTCAGGATAATCGGGAATTTGATTAATCACAGATTACACGAATTAAATCGCACTGGACAAAAACGTAAAAGGCCGGAAGCGGTAAGCTACTGCTCGTTATTTTAATATCACAACCTAAAAACTTACGGCTCAGCGCCTTCGAGCCAATGTTCGGCGAAAATGTAAAGGTCGAAAATATCTACTCCACCGCTTTTATCGACATCAGCTCTCTCGCACCAATTTGTCTCTGTGCAATTTTGACTCATCCAGTGAACGGCGAGAACAGCGAAGTCAGCAAAGTCTACATCACAATCAATATCGGAGTCCCCGGGGAGAAAACTAAGGCCGAGTAATATTGCCCAGTCTTGCTGCGTCATATCCGGGAGAATTCCACCCAGCGTCGCATCGTGGCCTAAGCCGTGACCGAATGTGCACGCTATAGGGACATTTTTCTGGTCGAATTGAGGCAGTAAGTCCCTCGGATTGACAGGGTTGGGGTAACGAGGTGTGCCGCCGAAAACAGGATTTAAATCGACGTTTACATCTACGACATTGGTGCTGGTAAGCTGGCCTGAGAGGCCGCTGATGACATTGGTGGAGTCGCCCCAGTATTCAAGCGTTCCATTGCCGAAAGAAGTCCCATCCTGGCTTAAAATAGCATCGAGATATCCATTGTAATCACCACCTTCGTGACACTCGAGCTCGACGTTAATCTCGGGACCATATCCAGTCTCGATAATCTCCCAAGGGGATGGTATGCCACTTGCCGTAAAGGTTAAAATTCCATTGGGACCGGCAATGCCCGAAAAGTCATATTTCAGTGTCAACTCGCCAATAAGTGTCAAGCTGGAATCGTACACATTGTATGTCTTGGTCGTTTCCACTGGACATAACATGTTTGTGTCATTCACCAGAGAATCCCGCAAAGCGGTCAATCTATCTTCAACCACGTTCAAGAAGAACTGATTATTGGGGTCTATGTAAAGCAACTCATCATCCTGCGGGTCGTTGCCATCGCTATTCTCCGAGCTAATATAATTTAGTGCGTCAAAATAATAATCTACAGCAGCAATCAAATCTGCTTTTGCTTTGGCCAGAATAGCAGCGCCGTCTTCGGTATGGCCAGGGGTCGGCAAGACCTTCAACAAATCCGGATACGGCGTAAGAAAATGGTTATTTATACTGAGCTGGTTGGGGTCGTTAACATCAATGTTAATGAGACGCAGAAGTTCAAGAGAATTTACATCATTGGGACCAATTCCATCTACATACAGAAGATTGTGCAAAAGCGATTCATTGACATCCAGAAATACGTCATAAGCCTGCCTGGATTCCAGTTCGCTTTTGAATGCCAGCAACAGTCCCTTCAAAATCAGAAGGTCCCCGTAGTCCACTTCCAAAGGGTTTTCCAGACCAGTGTCATTTGGCCCGAAGAAGAACCGAAAGCGGTCGGATGGCGAGTCGCTGATTGAATTCAACTCAGCGACGATGCCGTTGACGTCGTTAATTTCGGTTATCCAGTTTTGCACTATATTAGAAATTTCGTTAGAATCCGGTGCACCGGCAGGAATTTTGTAGCGGTTATCAGTTAGCGGCACGTTGACGTCGAGCTCCTCAAACGAATTCCCCAAGACTTCTACGCCAAACCTTTCTGCCACTTCAAGGAAGCTATCCTGTATCGAGAGGTCGTTGTTATCAATGAATAGCATTGCCGTCCTTGTCACCGCGTGCAGGAATACAAGCTCTCTGTTGGCGGCACATTCCGTGCAGCATGGGTCGTTTAGACCGGCATCGAAGATTTTGTAGGCCTCTCGCAGGCCGGACAGACTGCCCCCGCACATATACGATTTGCCGGGTATGAGGTAATCGTTCGGCTCGTTTGGCTCAGTAGCAAAAACGGCAGAAGCAAGACAACAACATACAAACAGGGTCAGGGATACAATTTTTTTAACCATTTTCTTTGTTCTTTTCTTTGAGTGCGGCGATTTGTGCCTGCACGATATTTAATTTGTCATCAACACATATATCTTTGCCCCATATTTTTTTGCCATTGCGACTCAAGAAGTAAGTTCCATCTACTGTGAAATGATGTTTTCTTGCGTCCCACGTGACACAATTGCTCTCGAGAGTGCTGCCATCTACCGCCTTCACTGTTACATGGCCGTGCAGTGTTACCACATCAGGATGTTTGTTAGAAGTTGTTGCTTTTCTGCTTCGTACACTAAGGAGCGGAGCTCCATCATAGAATACTTTGTAATCGAAGTTGGTAACACAGACTTCGGAGGTGTTACTTAGGTCGATATTAATACGCCAGCGGCCCTTCGGATTTATTAAGTTATAGATATCATTCAGAAGTTCTCCTCTATAAGTAGTAAATGTATCTTCGGGCACTATGGAAACATCAGGTGTTGTAGTAGTTACAGAATACTCGCCTTGGGTACATGCGGTCGTCTCAGCGATTTTTTTACTACTGAGATTTGTACTTGAAGTAATGTTAGGTGGAGTGTATCTATGAAACGTAAGTTCGAGGTTTCGTATTTTTACTACCTTGTGCGTCGCTGTTTTGAATATTCCGAAGCTGTTATTTTCTACAAGAAGGCTTCCAAAGCTGATGGAATGAACAGGCCTGCCGTTTTCTTTGGAGTCGCAACGCCAATAGCTGAAGGCCCCCATTTGATTCTTTGGCAATATGAGCTCAGGTTCCCAGTTTTGTGCTTTGCTATAGAGTGTGTTTAATTCGTTATTGGCAGCGAAAATTATTAGTGCCAGAACGGACAAAACCCATGAGACTAACAGCACGGCAAGTCTAACCCGCGGGCTTGTAAATATTAGAAACCTTTCCCTCATCCTTACATTCTCCCTTCGCTCAGCAACGGAGCGAAACTACCTTTGCGAATGGCGGAGTAAAGTGGTGTCCCTGAAAGGTAGTCTTAGGATGGTACTTGTCTTCTTGAGACACGTCAACAGAAAAAACAGAAAAAATGCTAAGAATGTACCAAAATTTATTTTTAGGCGGTGGAGGCGAATCGATACGCAGAAGACAGATGACGGACGACAGAGGACGGAAGACGGAGAACCCCAGTGAGACAGTATACGACACGTCTCACGAGGCAAGCAGAATCGATTTTCGATTTGGGATTTTCGATTGACCCCCAACGTAAAGTTGGGGACTAAACGTAACGACAAACCCCGACCACAGGGGTCGGGGCTAACCTATTTGGTTTTTTTGATGGAGGAGGGGTCTTTGCCATCTTCGATGGCTTTTATTTTGTTGACCCTTCGCTGGTGTCTTCCGCCACTGAAAGCAGTTTCAAGCCAGACTTCGACCATTTTCCGCAAGAGGACTTCGCCAATCTGGTCGCCGGAGATGCAAAGGACATTTGCATCGTTGTGGTCACGCGAGATTCTTGCGGTCAATTCATCGTGACAAAGGGCGGCCCTGATTCCTTTTATTTTGTTGGCGGCGATGCTCATACCGAGGCCGGTTGCGCAGATTAAAATGGCCCTGTCGGCTTCTTTGTCAGCGACCATTTTGGCAGCGAGGTAAGCCTGGTCGGGATAGTCAACGGGACGAGTGCCGGTGGTGCCGACATCGATGCACTCGTGATCCAGCTCGGCGATTATGGCCTTTATCACCTGTTTGGCTTCAAAGCCACGGTGGTCACTACCAACAGCTATTTTCATAGTTCAACAAGCTCACTACTATATTACAAGCTCACTGATTCTTTTTTTTACGGCCTTTTCTATGCGGTCGGCACAATCGTTGTAAACCTGCTGCGACTGACCTATGGGGTCAGCAATATCGGTTTCCGCCAACAGACAACACTTATCTGCGCTTTGCGGGTCAAGGGCGATAACGCGGTCGCGGTGCATCTGCTCCATAACAAATATGAAGTCGCAATCCGAGACAAGCGGCCGGTTCAAAGCCTCGCTTCTGTGAGCATTGATGTCTATTCCCCTTGCTGTGCAGGCTGCTACAGCTTCGGCGGTTGCAGGCTCCCCGGTCAAGCCGAGTGTTCCGGCGGAAGATACTTTGTAACCTATTTCGGGCAGGCGGTCAATAGTGCAATTTAGTTTTTCTGCGAGATATTTGCGGAATAGTCCTGTGGCCATAGGGCTTCTGCAGGTATTGCCGGTACAGACAAACAGGAATTTGACCTGCGACAATTCTTCGAGCTGTTTTTTGGGAAAGGCGCCCTGCCTTAAGATTTGGAGGCCGAATTTGCCTATTTTTACAACTGTGCTGCTTTTTTTGTATTTTGAGGAGCCTGCATCGAGGAGTAAATCTATCTGACCAGAGAATTGGGCGAGTACGGTTTGTGCGTCAATGGCTGGTTCTTCGTTTTCTTTGTTTGCGCTCGGAGCAACAACCGGATTTTTGCAGGCCTTTAGCAGCATTTCGGCCACTGGATGGTCAGGACAGCGAATACCAATGGAATTATTCCTGTAGAGGATTTCGAAGACCTCGGCTTTGAGGCGTTTTTGTTGTTTGTCGAGGTCGTCTGCGGATAGCTCAAAGACAATCGTCAGAGGGCCTGGCCAGGCGGCGTTGATGAGCTTGCGAGCCCTAAGGCTGACGGAGGGGACGTATTTTTGGAGGTCGCTTTTTTGAGCGATATGCAGGGTATAGTTTTTTTGGGGGTCTCTGCCTTTGAGCTTATTTAACTTCGTCATCGTGGTTTGTTCGACCTTAGCGGCGATTCCGTAAACGGTTTCGGTAGGGAAGGCGACGAGTCCGCCGGCATCAATGATGCGGGCGGCGGCAGAGATTTCGGCTGAGTTTATATTCGCAACGTCGAGTTTTGTAACTTTTGTCTCCATCATTTGTGCAGAATACACTAAGCGGTCGGTTATGGCAAGCTGCTTAGTCGTGTAAGCGGGGGGTTTTCCGCAAATTTGGGGTTGGTAGCTGCTGTTTAAAGGAAAAATGGACTGAACGACCGATAAAAACGGCGAAACGGCGGCGGTAAACAGAGATACAAAAATTTTTTCAAATGGCATTGCTATATTGCCCAAATATCCTAATCTATCCAAATTAACACAGCCGATATTAATAATATCCGCAGAAGAGGGTTGATGGAACGATTGTTCAAGTTTGGAGGCTAAACTATGGAGACCATAGTCGAACAGCGAAGGGAAGCGAGGACGGAACTGTCGTGGCCAGTGAGTATCTGGCTGCCGGATGCAAACCGGTTCTTCAACGGGCGGAGCGCAAATGTGAGCAAGACAGGGGCATTTGTGAGCGTACCGATGCCGGCGCCGTTCCGGACTGGACATGCAGTGGAAGTTAATTTTCCACGGACAGAGACACTGGCACAGGAGAAGGGCGGCTTCGCACGGATAAAGAGCGGCAGGGTGGTCCGCGTCGAACGGCAAAATATACTAAAGGACGGCAACATAGGAATCGCAATTGCGTTCGCATAACCTGCTGCGGCGGTTAACATTGACATAACAACGAGTCGATGGGAGAAGACCGACAATCTTTCGAGGTTGTCGGTCTTTCATTTTGCCCGAAATCCGCCTTTGCTGATGCTTCGGCGGACAAGGCGGAAGGAGGAAAGTCTTCGGAGTTTGTGTAGTTGGGAAATTTCTGTGCCGGCACGTACACAGTATCCCTGACGGGAGTTGTAAATAGAGTTTTCTGCGGATAGAATCGGATTGCAGTGATGGAGTAAGAGTGTATGTTGACCGCAGAGCAAATCATAGAACTATTCAAGATGAAGCCGCTGCGCGAAGAAGGGGGATACTATGTCGAGACATACCGGTCGGCGGAAAGGATTGCGAAGGCTGGGCTGCCGAGGCGATACGACGGCGCAAGAGATATGAGCACGGCGATACTTTATTTAGTGACGCCGGACGCATTTTCGAGACTGCACCGTGTAAAAGGCGATGAGGTGTTTCATTTTTATCTGGGGGACTGCGTGACGATGCTCAAACTTCACGGCGATGGCTCGAGCGAGGTTGTAACCCTGGGGCCGGATATAACCAAAGGTCAGCAGGTGCAGACGGTGGTGCGGGGCGGCAGCTGGCAAGGGTGTTTATTAAATGAAGGCGGCAGGTTTGCATTGATGGGGACAACGGTGGCGCCGGGTTTTGAATTTGCGGACTTCGAGGAGGCGCAACGACAAGAGCTTTTGAGACAATATCCGACACAGCGCGAGCTGATTCTGAAACTCACACAGTAAGCTAAAGCGGTTTCCGCCACAGGCGGATAAATTTATATCACTTCAAGTCGGCGCAGAGTAGCCTTTGCCCATCGGATACTGCGGACCTGGGCGGCCCAGAGCACCAGGAAGGTGATAAGCCAATAGCCGGTGAATCGCAGATAGTAAAAGACTGAGGCGATGATTCCTTGCGTTTTGGCGGCGGCGGAGGCATCCAACAACTCGACTGGGGTGAACATTGCGCCGACGATGATGCCGCCGAAGAACTTTTGCCAGGGTAAAAGCAGTATGGCAAAGACAAGCGCTAGGAAGAAGGCCCGCGAGATGTGATTTATTCCGCCGAGCCTGCCGAGCAGAGAGATTTTCAGGGCAAACAACATTGTCAGGCAGTAGAGAGCGGAGGTCAGGATGAGCAGCCAGTCAGCGACCCGAATAAGCCAGATTAAGTGCTGGATTTTTATGTTGATGTACGGAAGCAGTTTTTTCAGTTTAGTTTCTGCGCCTGCCGGCAGGGCTGGAGCGGTGAGCGGCTGATTTGAGTCGGCGGCGACCTGCTTGGCGGCCTGCTGGATTTTTTCCGTCTGGGTGGAAGGGGTGTTCGCGGCTTCTTTGGTTTGCTGAGGCTCTTCGGTGGCAGCGGCCAGCGGTTCGGCCTTAGGGGTTGCGTCGGTTTTGACATAACCGGTGTTTACGAGCCAGAATGATGCCTGAAGCAAAATAAGAAGGCAAGCGGTGATTACAAACAGGAAGTTTTTCCAGCTTCTGAAGACGCCGACAGCTTCGAGACAATCGGTAGTGTCAATCAGATTTTTTTGCTGGCTCTGGTTCGAATCCATTTTTGTGTCTCCTAAATTTTAGGTTTAGGGTACAGGGTTTAGCGTTTCTTCAGGAGCTTATTATGTTTCGCGGCAAGGGAGAGTGCAAGGAATTTATTATTTACTATTGATTATTTAGGATGAGATTTTTTGTTCTTTATTTTGTGGAAGGCATTTTGGGCGGCCTGGACAGTCCTTTCTATATCAACTTTTGTGTGTGCGAGGGAGATGAACATAGCCTCGTAGGCGCTTGGGGCGAGGTAGATTCCCTGCTTTAGCATTTCGGCAAAGAATCCTTTGAATTGCTTTATGTTGGTTGATTGCACATCGGCGAAATTTTTTACGGGTCTATCGGTAAAGAAGCAACTCATAATCGAGCCGACGCGATTTATCGTCAGAGGGACGGCGGCATCTTTTGCGGCGTCGGCGAGGCCGGCCTGCAGCAGTGAGGAAGCAGTTTCGAGTTTTTCGTAGCAATTTTCTTTTTCGAGTATATCGAGGGTTGCATTGGCGGCGGCGGTTGCGAGGGGGTTGCCGCTTAGAGTGCCGGCCTGATAGACGGGGCCGACGGGGGCGAGCATTTTCATAATATCGGCTCGGCCGGCGACGGCGGCGGCTGGCAGACCACCACCGATGATTTTTCCGAGGCAGGTGATGTCGGCTTTTACGCCGAAAAGCTGTTGCGCTCCGCCGAGCGCCAAACGAAAGCCGGTTATTACCTCGTCAAATATCAGCAGTGCCTCTTCAGCGTCGCATAAATTGCGAAGCGCCTCGAGGTAGCCAGGCAGCGGCGGCACAACGCCCATATTTGCTGCGACCGGCTCTATAATGACCGCAGCGATTTTGTTTTTGTGGGAATGGAAGGCGGCCTTTGCGGCGTCGATATCGTTGAATGGGATTACGATGGTAAGTTTCGCGAAAGAATCGGGGACGCCGGCGCTCGAAGGTGTGCCGGTCTCGGCGAGGGCGGAACCTGCGGCGACGAGTAGAGAATCGCAGTGGCCGTGATAGCAGCCGGCCATTTTGATTATCAAATCTCTTTTAGTGTATGCGCGTGCGAGGCGGATGGCGGTCATAACGGCTTCTGTGCCGCTGTTTACGAGGCGGACCATATCGATGGAATCGAAGGCTGCGATTATTCTTTGGGCGAGGTTTGTTTCAGCGAGGGTTGGCGCACCAAAAGAGGTTCCCTTTTTTGCGGCGGCACTAATGGCTTTTAGGACTTTCGGATGTGCGTGGCCGAGTATCATCGGTCCCCAGGAGCCGACGTAATCGATGTATTCGTTGCCGTCGATATCGTAAATTTTTGAGCCTTTTGCTGCGGCGATGAAGAGGGGTTTGGTATCGACGCCGGCGAACGCCCTTACTGGTGAGTTGACTCCGCCGGGCAGATACTTGCGTGCTTCGGCAAAGGCTCTGGCGGACTTCGGCGAGCTCAGTCGAGCCGATTTTTTATGATTTTTTTGTTTGCCCATAATTTGGTAACTGGTAATTGGTAACCGGTGAACTGTTACTTTTACTTTTTTCTTACAGCGAGGCAAAAAATTGGTTTATTTTCTTTGAGGTATTTTCTTTCGAAATTTGAGCCGACCAGTTCGCCCCCGCACTTGTCTGCGCCTGCCCCCGCGTCTCCCGACGCGAGTCGGGGCGGCGGGCAAGTAGACGCTGGGGCGGCGGGGAGGAAATCAATTTTCTCAAGACTATCAGCTTTTTCGGCAAACACGTTTTTTATCTGCTCGAAATACTCGGCGTGGTCGGTGACGACTCTTATGCAGCCGGCGGGTTTGAGGCATCGCAGGAGCTGGTCGGTGTTGGCTGTATTAAGAAGACGTCTTTTGTGGTGTCGTTTTTTTGGCCAGGGGTCGGGGAAATAGATGTGGAAACAATCCACCGAGTTATCCGGTAAAAAGTCGGTTAAAAAAGGAGCGGCATCGGTTCGGATTATGCGAACATTGGTAAGGTTCCATCGGCCAATGCGGTCGACAGAATGGCGGTAATATTTGCTGGCCCATTCGATGCCGAGGAAATCGGTCTGGGGGTGGGCCTTAGCCTGATTGAGAAGGAATGTGGCCCTGCCGACGCCGATTTCGATGTGGACTGGTGCAGAACGTCCGAAAAGACGAGTGAGGTCGATTTGGCCATCCAAATCCTCGATCTTAAACGAAACGTGCGGATAGTCTTTTAATGTCCGGCGCATCAGCTAAATCATATCAATAACGGATATTTATGGGAAAATGGCGGTTCAAGCAGGCGATTATACCACAGAAAGGCGCCGAGGCCAAGACATCCCGATTTATCGGGGTTTTTCGGCTTTATCGGGGCTAAAGTCGCCATCAGGGCTGCTCGATAACAGATTTAGGCTGGTATAGGTGTATTTTGTTGTGGATTCGACCGGCTCACCACGAGCTGTATCGGGATGAGGTATTTTTGCTCCTTAAATCAGGAATAACCTAATTGGATGTATAGTATACCGGCGTATAGTATAATTAAATGTGCGGGAGGTGGTATAATATCTCCCGTAAGGGATACTGCGTAGGCATAAAAGGAAGGTGCGGAGATGATATGGCAATTAGTCAGGGCACGTAGAAAGCAAATCCTGATAGATGTGAGCACGCAGAAGGATTTTTTCTTAGCTGAGGGCAGCGCATGTGTAAGGAACCACAGACGAGTACTGGCTAACATTCGGCGGGTGATGGCGTGGGCAAGAGTCAGAAATATCCGGATAATCTCGACCTGTGATGTTTACGCGGGTAACAACGGCAGCGATATCAACTATTGTATAGACGGCACAGAGGGGCAAAAGAAGATACGATATACACTTGTCGGCAATCGGATGAGCTTTGCGGCAGACGGCAATACGGACCTGCCAATCGATGTGCTGCGTCGGTACCAGCAGATTATTCTCCATAAGCGGTGCGTTGACCCGTTTGAGGAGCCGCGAATAGAGAGACTGCTTAGCGAGGTCAGGGCAAATGAGTTTGTTCTGATAGGCGCCAGTGCAGAGGGTGCAGTCGAGGCGGCGGTGCTGGGACTGCTGCAGCGAGGCAAAAAGGTAACGGTTGTGGTTGATGCGGTCGGCACCCATGACAGAAGACAGGCGGCACTGGCATTTCGCAAGATAGAGGCCAAAGGCGCCACTCTGGTGGAGACCAAGAGCTTTGCCGGCAAGTCACATCTAAGACGCGTTGGGATATGCGGCTGCAAGGCGTGTCAGGGATGGGGGAGGAAACCATCGGCTGAGTTCGAAGGCGAAAGCTGAAACTGAGTCGTTATTGCCGGGTTTGGCTTGAATCATCCGCCGCAGGCGGATAAAATTGACTACTTACTATCCCGCAGGTCATGCCGATTAGCCCCGATACCCAAGCCGAGGGTTTGTCTAATCGCCGTTACGGGACAATTCTCTGCCTATGGCATAGCATAGCCATTATCGCCCACATTTGTCGTCCCATCACCAGTGCCTGTCTATTATCGTGATGGTGTCGCTGCCAAAAAAGTACTGTCCGCAGTTCAACCGGCCGACGATCTGTAATTGCACTCTGCCGTTATCAGGGACAGCATCCATCAGCTCATCCTTGCTGAACAGGGCAACGGCCATTACTCTTTGACACCAAGTGTATACATATTGCCATTCAGCTTCGATGCCTTCTTCACTGCCAGCCGGGTACAGAACTAATGGCTCATCCTTCATATCGGCTTTTTTAATACCTGCCGGCAGCTCCATTACAGCCATTATATTTCGCAAATGGTCTGAGCGATTTACAACGCTGGGAATTATGCACAGATGAGCCTCCAGCGGAGCGATTACGTTTACATCGACATAGTCCGGCTCAGAATCTAAAAATCCATCATTAACCACTAACTCAATGGTATGCTCTCCGACCGGCAGCTCAATCGTAAGGACCGCACCGGCCGGTGCAATATCGCATTGTTGGTTCCAATTCGGCGAAGCAGGTGTGCTCAGCCAGGCATTCGCTAAAATTAATAAATCGGCGAACGGGTTTTCAGACTGCGGCCACTGTTCGGCAAAAGCTGCGAAGTCCAGCATATTAACTATTCCATCGGCGCCTTTTGAGGCAGTAAATGTGTTGCCGTCTATTGTCCAGCTCCATTTGTAGGTCAGGCCCTGGCCGTCTTCATCATACGAAGCGCTGCCGTTGAGAATAACTGTAGCCAGGCCGGTATGGTCGGCATAAACAATTTGGTTCGGCCCGGCTTCAGCGACCGGCTGATGATTAAACTCATAAGCCCCCATATCGATTCTGCCGCCGATGACTCGCGGCAGGCCGTCGAGGTCCGTCTCATTCGGCTCGGATACATAATTGGGGTCGCCTGCGTTTATGCAGGGCGATTCCAGCAGCAAATGATAGTCACCCTCAACCCAGAGGTAGTTCGCATCCAGGTGACCTGATTCAACGAAACACGGGTCAGCATTGATATTACCAATTCCAGGCCACGGTGGTTCCTTGTAGTAGCTATATGTTTGAACATCGCTGTAAGTTACCACAGCGGAGCGAGGTATCTGAGGCTTACCACATAGGCTATAGCCATTATAATAAAGGATGGAATTGGTGACCGTAACCTTGCTAGCCTCAATCCCGTAAGAGGAATGTCCAACGATTGTACAATTATTTATGGCAGTGCTACCGCCTGTACAGTAAACCCCACTGCAAAATCCATTATTGGGCGAAAGATTGCCGCTGATAATACAGCCTGTGATGGTATTGCTACTTTGCACACAGGAAATGCCGCCGTCGGAGGCCAGATTGCCACTGATTTTGCATTTAGTTATAATTGGGCTACCCGCGTCGAAATATATTCCTCCACCATAGCCGGCCCTCGTCTCCCCTATCTTCGCAGCATTATTATTGATATTACAATCGGCAATCAAGGCAGACGTTGTACGACAAAAAATCCCCCCACCCTTGCTGTCATTGTAACCTTCAACTAAATTACCGTTAATAACACAGTTGGTGATGGTAAGTTTTGCACCCAGGGAGTAAATTCCACCTCCTTCACTCTCATCTCTTCTGGCAATGTTATTACAGATTTCAGAATCAGTAATCGTTAAATTGTTGGAGGCGCTGTATATTCCGCCTCCATAAACTTCAGCAGCTTCAGCCGAATTACCGTTGATAACACAGTCAGTGATGATAAGATTTTCACCATAGAAGCGAATTCCACCTCCGCGGCTCCCGCAGATTGCAGAATCAATAATAGTTAAATTACTGTCGTCGCCGTAGCCCCCACAGTTTATTCCACCTCCCTCGTTGTCATTGATTGTACAGCCCTTGATAGTTAAATTGTTACGATAACCCGAACAACCAATTCCCCCGCCACCATAAGCCGAATTCTGGTTTATTTGTGAGTTTATGATGACAATATCAATATCAGAATAAGAAGCGTTGATATAAATACCACCACCACTACCACCAAACCGAGCATCCCCAATTGCTGAATTATTATTAATTATACAATCTTTTATGGTTGGAGCGCACATAAAACTACAATATATCCCACCCCCACTTATTGCTGAATTGCCGTTAAATGTGCAATTGGTAATCACTGGGCTGCTGGAATCAAGGCAGTGGATTGCCCCACCATTTCCGTTTGGCCGAGAGTTTCCGCTGAATATACAATTGGTCACCGTCGGGTTGCTTCTATATTGGTTGCTCATCCCGCCGCCCGAGTTACCGCTGAATGTGCAGTTGGTCACCGTCGGGTTGCTTCTCTCTCGGTTGCACATCCCGCCGCCGTAACCGTACCTCTCGCCGTATGCCGAGTTATTGCTGAAGGTGCAGTTGGTAATCGTCGGGCTGCTGTTAAAATTGAACATCCCGCCGCCGTAACCGTACCGCTCGCCGTATACCGAGTTACCGCTGAAAGTGCAGTTGGTAATCTTCGGACTGCTATAGTAGCAGAAGATTCCACCTCCACCATAGAGTAACGTGGACGTGGCATATCCCTTTGTGATGGTAAAGCCATCAACAACAGAATTGGCATCTTCGCCACTGTGGAAATAGAAGCCACGATGGGGCTCAGCTTCTGTGCCGTTGCAGTCGATGATGCAATTATTGGGGCCGTTTTCACTTCGGACTGTAATGGCCTTGCCAAGGAAATCAATATCCCGGTTGCCGTCGCCGGTATAAGTGCCAGGCTGCAGGACAATCTCGTCGCCTGTTGTTGCGACATTTATTGCAGCCTGGATTGTGGGGTAGTCACCTGTCCCGTCAGCTTTGACAGTAATTATAGGAATAGAAAGCTTCACTGTAACTATCTGTGGGTTGTTTTCGGCGTTGGGGTCGGAGACAGTTAAGTCACAGACATAAAGACCGTCGGGGTCGAGGCCGTCAACATCAACACTAAGGACAACTTCATCAGCCTCTCCTGTTGAACTTCCGCTTACCGGATGCACATCCAGCCAGTCGCAGTCATAATCGATAGTCCAGTTTAGTGTCAAAGCGCCGCTATTACTGATATTGAGTATCTGGCTGGGCGGATTCCCGCCTTCATCTGGAAAAGAGAATCTGAACTGTGTTTTGGAAAGCCCTATCACAGGCACACCTGTCTCAAAACTCCAGATAGGTCCTTTCAGTAGGTTAGGCTCGTTGGCTTCATCAATCCGCCAGTAGTAAGTAGTCATAAAGTCAAGACCGCACGGGTCGAAGCTATTGACATCGAAATTGCCCTTGTATACAGCCGAAGACGTATCGGCATTATTTATATCGTTGTAATCAGTGCCTAAGTACACATCATGTGAAGCAGCATAGTCCCCCGGCGACCAGCTAAGCACCACATCCCGGTCCACACCTGTTGCTCCATTAGCAGGATTAGGAGCAAATGCATTACCGAGCCAGGGGCTTCCCCAATAAAGGTGCTCGATTTCTCCGGCAGACAAAGCCCTTTTGTAAATCCGCACATCGTCGACTCGGCCATTTAGACAATTGACGAAGGCTGGCGTGCAACTTTCCCGGTATCCTCCGATAATCAAGGGTTGTGCGTCGTTCGCTATAGAAGTCACGGATAACATCTTTGTATTGTCCAACTGACCATCTATGTACACGGCGGCCTGACCGTGGTCAAACGTTACCGCTAAGTAATGCCACTGGTTAAGGGAGACCGTACCGATACTGCTGATAACGTCATAATTGTTTGCCGTCTGGTGCACACCCAAATAAACAAGGTTGCTGTCACTGTCTACGAAAAAATAATACGCCCTCGAAAGCGAGCAAGCGGCATATTTGAAAATACCCGCTCCTTGACCGCCTTTATTATACAGCCAGAATGCAATTGTAATTTCGTTAGATGGCGTCAGAGAATCATCGTCAGGGACTTGTATATAGTCGCCGGCGCCATCGCAGTCGAGTGCCCACCCAATCTTGCCGGTCACCCACTGTGGGTTTCCGTTTATTGTTCCATCATTTTCCCCCGCCGAATCGTATGCCGTTGTCCCGCTGCCTTCGTCAAACTTCCAGTGGCTGACAAGATTCGGGTCTGCAAGTGCAGTTTGGCCTGAAATTAGAAATGCTGCCAAGATACCGGTTAATACGATTGCGGAAAATACCTTCCTCTTCATTTTTGTGCTAGCCTAATTCGACACTGGCCCGCTGTGACATGGTTTATTATTACCTACTCTATTATATCCTCAAGCGCGTTAAAATCAAGGGGATTTTTGAGAAATTTGCTACCGCATATAACGGCAAAAAATGTCGATGTTCACCTCAGGCGGACAAGTTTCGGCGGCGGGTAAACAGATGTCAGATTATCAGCATTGCGTCGCCGTAGGAATAGAATCGGTATTGTTCCCGGATGGCGTGGCGATAGGCATTAAGGATATTATCGAGGCCTGCAAAGGCGGCAACCATCACAAGCAGAGTTGATTTCGGCAGGTGAAAATTGGTGACCATAGCGTCAACTACCTTGAACTCGTAGGGGGGCTTAATAAACAGCAATGTCTGGCCTGCGGTGGGTTCGACCTTTGAGGCGGGTACGGCAGATTCGAGAACCCGCACAGTTGTTGTACCGACGGCGATTATCCGTCGGCCCTTTTCTTTCGCTGCGTTGATTACAGCGGCATTTTCGGCGTCAATGCTAAACTGTTCCTGATGGATTTGGTGCTGCTCGATGTTTTCCGTGGTTATCGGCTTGAATGTGCCTGAGCCTACGTGAAGCGTTACATAGGCGAATAGCACGCCTTTTGCGTGAAGCTGATTTATCAGCTCTTCGGTGAAATGCATGCCTGCGGTGGGCGCAGCGACGGCGCCGGGGTTTCTGGCGAAAACGGTTTGATAGCGGAGACTATCGACTGCAGCCTGGTCGGGGTCATCTGAGCGTTTGATGTACGGCGGGAGCGGAGGAAAGCCGATTCGGGCGAGTATTGTTTCAAGGCTCTGATTTGTTTCGAGTTTCAGGAGGCAGGAGCCGTCAGCAGATTTGTCGAGCAGAATTGCCTGGCAGAAATCTTGGCCGGTTCTATCTCTGAGGTAAATAATCCGGCCTTGTTTTATTTTGGCGCTACCCTTAAGCAAAACAATCCAATGCTGAGGCGAGGATTCGGAGAGGAAGAGTCCTTCGAGTTTTCCGCCGGTACTTCGTCCGGCAAAGAAGCGGGCCTGCAGGACCTTGGTATCGTTAAGGACAAGACAATCACCCGTAGCAAGAAACTCTGCGATGCGATTGAAGCGACTATCCGTAAGTTCGGCGGTGGAGCGATTGAGAACCAGCAGCCTTGAGTCACTTCGAATATCGGCGGGCTGCTGAGCAATCAGCTCCGGCGGCAGGTCGAATTGAAGCGTATCTGTCTTCATAAACAAAGGTTATCAGACCAGAGGGAAAATGACAAAAAAAATTTGACGCTATAGCAAACGGATTTGGGCGTTTGCCGAGCGATATTTGTACCGGTGCAAAAGCGGCCTGTATTCGGAGCCGATTCTAAGAGGGCACAGGCAGAGCGAAATAACGATTATTCAAGAGGCACTGCGATGACCTCGAGAGACAATTTCGAACAGACTGCTACCTCAATTGCCGTATTAGGCAAAGACGAACTCAAGAGACGAATCAGGAACTTCAGAGGACGATTCAGGCTGGATTTCACGGAGGACTATCTCAACAATCTCAGCGAGGATAGGCTGAGACATATCCTTTTGGCGGCGTCGATAAACGTAAGGCCGTAAAGCCGCACACCTTAAAACACAGCCCTTTTAAAACCCGCGGGGAAGGCCTGTAAGGCTTTTTCCGGCGTTATGTCCTTACTGGCAAAGAACTTGCTGTAGTTATCGGTCTTTTCGGAAGATTTCGGGTTTTTGCAGATTGTTCTTGACTTTAAGGGGGGTGCTGTTGTATAATAGGGGTGCTTAAAGGGCCATATCGAAGAGGGGTTAGAGAGAGTCGCCGATTTAGAACCTTGAACGTTTCAGATTTGTGTTTTTGTTTTTGTAGTCTTTAATAGTTTTTGTACGGACTCATATCCGAAGAGGGGGTAGAGAGAGCCGCGATTGTGCGTTTCGAAGTCGATGTGAGAGTTGTGTTGCACGCGCGGCAGTTTCATCAGCAGTAGAATCGCCGGGAATTTGGGCGGAGGAAACTCACAGGCAGGGAAGCCCGGGATGTAAATGCAAAAAGTGTGCTGGTGCATAGCAAATGCGCTGGCTCATATAAGCAAAGGGCTTCTTTGGGATAGAGACAAATTTATTCGGCAAGGCAAATAGCGCGGCAAACATTTTTGGTGTGGGCGCTAAAATGGTGATGAAGAGTTCGAAAGTTATATTGAGCTGTTTAATCAGCGTTCTGCTCGCTGCTACTGCATCGGCCGACTGGGAGTCTCTCACAGCCGAGGTTCCCCTGAGTTCCCTGCAGAGCGGTGAGTTCCTCCTCTTTGGTGACAAAATGGTTTCAGAGTTTTCGCTGAGTGGTACTGTTTCCAGTTACGGTGGTGCGCCCCTTCCGCTTCCTCCGGACCCTAACGCAATGAAGGTTCAAGGTGGCCGAAACAGCATTACACACGATTACGGCCTGAAGTTTAATTTTTCCTGGAATGTAATTTCTAACCAGACTGTAAACGCCACCTTAAGTTTTAAGATGTCGATACAGTCTATGCCTGAGTACGATGCCAATTTTATCAAGGACGTTTGGTTGGACATCACTGGGGTATCGGCCAACGGTACGGGTGTCGTAAACGTCGGTGAAGAGGTTTGGGATGTGCCCTTTTATATCCCTGGAACTTTTCCAATTGCTTCACTGAGTTGTTCCAAGTGGCAAGGCAGTAATCCCGCCTACCTGGTGGACTATGCCGAGTTCACCCCTCTCAAGGAAATCTGGATACGCAGCAAGGCCGTCTCCATCTCAGGCAACACTGACGGCTCAGCACAACTCGCCGAGTTCTACCAGTTCTACAGTCAGACACAGATTCCGGAGCCGGCGACGATGGTTTTGCTCGGCTTCGGCGGCTTGGCGTTGTGCCGCAGGAAACGCAGGACGTAACAATAATTAGATTTTAACGAAGCGGCTTAAAAGCAACAGACATATCGAGGGAACAATTAAACCTGCTGCAGGCGGTCCACGGCAAAAACAGAAATACTAACTGATACAAAAAGAGAATTAAAATGAAAAGGTTAATCCCAACAATCTTGTGTGTCCTATTTGCCGCTGGCACTGCGCTGGCTGCGCCTGGTTTCCAAGGCCTGGGCGATCTGTCGGGAGGAGGCTTCAACAGCGCGGCGTATGGCGTCTCGTCTGATGGCTCGGTAGTGGTGGGACAAAGCAACTCGGCCTCGGGATACGAAGCATTCCGCTGGACCTCTGGCGGCGGGATGGTCGGGCTGGGTGACCTGTCGGGAGGAAGCTTCTACAGCCATGCGTATGGCGTCTCGTCTGATGGTTCGGTAGTGGTGGGACAGGGCATCTCGTCGGGCACCGAAGCGTTCCGCTGGACCTCTGGCGGCGGGATGGTCGGCCTGGGCGACCTGTCGGGAGGAGGCTTCAACAGCGTGGCGTATGGTGTCTCGTCTGATGGCTCGGTAGTGGTGGGACATGGCAACTCGGCCTCGGGATACGAAGCGTTCCGCTGGACTTCTGGCGGCGGGATGGTCGGTCTTGGCGACCTGTCGGGCGGAAGTTTCGAGAGCCTTGCGTATGGCGTCTCGTCTGATGGCTCAGTCGTGGTGGGAGGTGGCGAATCGGCCTCGGGCAATGAAGCGTTCCGCTGGACCTCTGGCGGCGGGATGGTCGGCCTTGGCGACCTGTCGGGAGGAAGCTTCAACAGCGTGGCGTATGGTGTCTCGTCTGATGGCTCGGTAGTGGTGGGACGGAGCAACTCGGCCTCGGGATACGAAGCATTCCGCTGGACCTCTGGCGGCGGGATGGTCGGGCTGGGTGACTTGGCAGGAGGAAGCTTCTACAGCCATGCGTATGGCGTCTCGTCTGATGGCTCGGTCGTTGTGGGATGGGGTAGCTCGGCCTCGGGTTCTGAGGCGTTCATCTGGGACGCTATCAACGGCATACAGAATTTGAAAGGAGTGCTGGTAAACGACTGTGGCTTGGATCTAACCGGCTGGACGCTGTATGATGCGCGTGGGATATCCGGCGACGGCCTGACGATTGTTGGCTATGGGGAAAACCCGAGCGGCGACATCGAAGCCTGGATTGCAACAATACCGGAGCCGGCGACAATCACCTTAGTTGGTTTAGCCGGTGCGATTATGCTGCGAAAGCGCCACAGGATGTAAGTGGAAATTCAAGTCTGTGGGGTATGTGTAATCTGCTTAGTTAATTCACTCAATAGAGTTCCCATTTTTGGGTCGTGCTTTTTGCCTTTTTCTATTTTGGAGCATCCGTGCATAACGGTTGTGTGGTCTCTTCCGCCGAGGTGTCCACCGATTTCCTCGAGGCTGAGCCTGGTGAGGTTTCTGGCCAGATACATACAAATCTGACGAGGGGCGGCGATGCTCTGGCTGCGTTTTTTGCTTTGCAGGTCGACAGGTCGAACATCGAAGTGCCGAGTTACGACATCGATGATATCCGTGATGCTTATGTTTCTGATTGCAGGTTTTATCTGTCCTTCGAGGACCATCTGGGCCAGCTCGAGCGTTATCGGTTCTGCGGAGGTGATTGCGAGTGCGTAAATGCCGGTCAGCGCGCCTTCAAGCTCGCGGATATTTGCGTGGACTTTTCGAGCGATGTACTCGGCGATTTCGTCAGAGATACTCAGACCTCGCAGATGCGCTTTTTTCTGGATAATGGCAACCCTGGTATCGTAGCTTGGGGGGTCGATTCTTGAGACCAGACCCCAGCTGAATCTACTGATAAGGCGCTGCTCGAGAGAAGGTATCTCGGCAGGAGGGCTATCCGCACTGAGGATAATCTGCTTGCCATTGTTGTAGAGGGCGTTAAAGGTATGGAAGAATTCCTCCTGACTCTGCTCACGTTCGCGCAAGAACTGGATGTCGTCAATAACGAGGGCATCGACGGTTCGAAACTGGCTTTGGAAGCCTGCCAAATTTCCCTCTTCAATCGCACTGATGAACCTGTTGACGAAGTTTTCGCAGCTTAGATACTGGATTACAGCTTTGGCGGAATTTTTTTTGGCTTCGTGGCAGACGGCGTGGAGGAGATGGGTTTTTCCCAGGCCTGAATTGCCGTAAATGAAGAGCGGATTGTAGGTGTCGCCGAGAGATTGGCCTACGGCGACACAGCTTGCGTGTGCGAGGCGATTGCACGGGCCGACGACGAAATTTTCGAATGTGTAGTCAGGGTGAAGGCTCAAAGCAGGGTCGCGGTCCACAGAAGAGACATCGCGTTTTGAACCATCGTGGACACAAAAGTCGACGGTGACAAGGTGGTTGGTTATCTGCTGAGCGGCTGTCGTAAAAGAGCTTTTGCAGTTTTTGCGCATAAACTGCACGGTTGCGTCATCGGGACAGCCAATCTGAAGCACTCCACCGCCGAAGTGCACGACAGTCAACTTGTCGAACCATTTGCGGGTGTTGACGGGGTCGAGGAGCTTTGCGCGTTCGAGGATGTCATCAAAAATACTTTCGGATTCCCGAGCAGCCAAATCAAACTCCTTTACAGGTTGCTACCTGTGGATTCGACGAACTCACCACAAATCGCCACAAAGTTTCCAGTCCGTCAGGACCGAGTCTACAATAGATTGTCCGAAAGCTGCGCAAGCAGACACACAAGAAGCCACAACGACCTTCCTTCTCCAAAGACAATCCTGTTAGAAAGATTGCGAGAGAGTAACCGATGCGAGTAGTCAAAAAACTTTCGTAGAGAGGAAAGGCAATAGAAAACCTAATTGCCGTAGTCCGATTTGTCAAAGGAAAAATGTTTGTATTCGGCGAAAAAGCGAAAAATGTTTTGGCGGAGGGGGGTATAGCAGTTTACCCATATTGACAAAACAATCCGCCTTCGCTGAAGCTGCGGCGGACAAGTCAGTACTTGAATTTTTTACGCCACAGGCGTATAAATTTGATTTCTGCGAGACTTATCCGGCTACGGCTCGCGCCTTCGCCGAGACGAGAATCGAAATGATTTTGCGAGGATGCGATTATGGGGATATTTACAAAAACAGCGGGGTACTTCAAGGACCGGCTGAGTAAAACACGTGATAAAATCAGTACCTCCCTTTCGTCGGTGCTGAGCCTGGGTAGAAATATCGACGAATCGCTACTGGATAAGCTGGAAGAGACGCTGATTAGTGACGATATCGGCGTGGGGACGACGGAGAAACTCATAACGGAGCTGCGCGGGGCTTACCGCGAGAGAAAACTTGCGACGACCGACGAGATAATTCCGTTTCTCAAAGAGCACATAAAAAGCTACTGGCCTGCCTGCGACAGGCAATTACGCCTCTCTGCAAGCGGCCCGACGGTTATCCTTGTCGCCGGCGTCAACGGCACAGGCAAGACCACGAGCATTGCCAAATTGGCTTATGTACTCAGCCGAGACGGCAAGAAGGTCATCGTGGCTGCGTGCGACACGTTTCGGGCGGCGGCGGTGGAGCAGCTGAGTATCTGGGCAGAGCGCATCGGGGTGCAAATCGTAAAGCACAAGAGGGGGTCGGATGCGGCGGCGGTGGCATTCGATGCGTGCGAGGCGGCGATAGCGAGAGGGGCGGATTTTCTGATTTTAGATACGGCGGGTCGGCTGCATACCCAGAAAGACCTTATGAGGCAGCTAACGAAGATTCGCGACGTTGTGGCACGTAAGATTGAAGGCAGCCCAAACGAGGTATTGCTTGTTTTGGATGCGACGACGGGACAAAATGCAATCGCACAGGCGAAGATGTTCACCGAGGCTATCGACGTTACGGGGATATTCTTAGCGAAATTAGACGGCACTGCCCGTGGCGGAATCGTTATCGCCATCAAGGACCAGCTCAATATACCGGTGAAATTTGTCGGCTTGGGCGAAAAGCCGGAAGATATCGCCGAATTCGACCCGGATGCATTCGTCGAAGCGCTGTTCGCGTAGGATATTTACCGTAGACCTGTCCTAATTAAGTCGAGGGAAGTTCACGGAGGGTGCAGATTTCTTAACCTCGAAGGGTATCCATTTGCTACCAGTCCCTTTGTTGTCAAGGATGCTGATTCTAACTACATAATAACCCGGTCGAAGATTCTTTAACACGAGTGGAGGCTTGACTGGAAGAGGGGCTACTCCGTACCTGATTCCTCCCTCCATCTTGGCGATGAAAAAGGGAAAATCCTGGGAATTTTGCCGCTCAATGTCGAAAACACACACGCTATCAGAAGTTCCGAGAGTAACTGTCTTTAGGATTGTCCCATCGCCGTAATATCCGATATGAAGTTGGGGGATTGTGAAGTCGATGTCTGCAAACCTTGATTCCGAAGATAAGCTAGCAAGTATGACCTTCCCCGGAAACCAATATCCTTCTTTGGGGGCAACGGTATTCAAGAGTAATGATATCTCGTCGGTTGACCAATTGAGGACGGGAGGATCTGACTCTGAGTTACGTGGTGCCAAAACCAAGGTAAGATGAGAATTCAAGGTCTCTTGTGAACGGGTAACCTCAGAAGCTTCGTTGCCCTTCTGGTTGTTATTACATGAACCTGTGATTAGGGCTAGCGACGTTGCAATCACCACTATAATGGTGCGTTTGACTATCCCGATCATTATTTTTCCTCGTAACCATTCACGGGTATTTTGAATATACTGAATAACGCACCCAACATTAAAGTACCTAATTTTCATTTTGTTTTATAACATACCTTGAACCGTCAGCAAAGTCAAGTTGTTTTTTCTAAAGTTATTGGGAGGGGAAAGGAACATCGTATCCCCTGTTGGCACAGAATAAAAATAGGTCAGGAACGGTTTCTTGGCCGGCCGCAGGGATAGAGAATACATCAGGAATACTCCAGCAATTTGGTTCTGCGTCTGAGTTCCCTGCCCCAGGTAATCAGGCCGTTTATTGCCAGGGCGAGAAAGAATATATAGAGGGCCGCGACAAATTTTACGTTCCTTGCGTAATATAAGCCAATACATATAACAGAGACGCAAATCCATAAGAACCAGCTTTCGATTTTTCTGTGGGCTGAAAGCGCCGCCGCGGTAAACCCCATCATCGTGGCGAATGCATCGATATATGGATATGCAGCGGGATTAGGAAACAGGGAAGGCAGATAAATATGAATCCTGCTCATCGTAAATCCTAAAACGGCTGCCCCTATTGCTATTATCGATGCGGTTAAAATATAGATTTTGCGGGTGCTGAAAGAGACGTCCGCCTCTTTCTTATCCTTTCGCGAGGCGAGCCAGAGCCACCAGCCGTAAAATCCGTTGCCGATGTAGTAAAACTGCTCGAAGAAATCGGAATAGAGGCGAACCTGGTAAAAAAGGACGGCAAAAAGTGTGAACGCAGTTATCCCTATAGGCCAGGCATAGACAATCCTTCGGGTAATAAGCAAAACATAGACAGCAATCAAAAGGGTGGCCGAGAACTCGATGTAGCTCATCGGGTAGCCGAGAAATGTGAAAAACACGTTATGGACATTAAGAAAGTTCATTGGAACTCCACGGCAAAGATATAAGCCAAACAATCAGGATTTTCAATTCTCCGTGGGTAAAAAATAGGTCATTGCAGGTTTTGTCGGCACAAAAAAACCACCGTCGGAACCGTATCGGCGGTGGTTTCAGTGAGCCCCTGTAAAGAATTATTATTTCTTGGTTCCTTTTGGTTTTGCCGGCGTGGTCTCTTTCTTCTCGACCAGCTGGAATCCCTGAACCTTAATCCATTTTTGGCCGGCCTTGTCGGTAACCACACACTGCACCTCAACCTCTTTGCCGTTGAGACTGCCGAGCTCCTCCCCTTTCTTGTCGAGAGTAACATGATAGACGATCTTATAGGCGGTGGTCAACTTTATGGCAGTGACAATATTGTTGGGGTCTTTGGTAACAGCGATGGTCCCTTTCAGCTTTACGGTAACCGGCGGGCGAGGGGCCAGGGGTTTATTCGGCTCTGGAGGGGCATTCGCATCAGCAGCAAAGGCAGTCGCAGCCAGAAGCGCAACCACCACGCCCAGCACTATCATGAATCTTTTTATTACTGACATAGTCAATTCTCCTTAAAAATATATGCCCCCGTCAGGAAAAGACTACTCATCTTTTTCTGCAGGGGCGTTGAAGTTTCCCGATGAATGCAACTGCCGATATAATCCATACATTGCAAGCATTTGAATAACTACGCGTAAAACCACCACCCTGTTCGCTTAGTCAGGATATTAAAGCACAATCTATCCAGAGATATTCAGGATGTCAATAACTAAATAGTAGTCAAAAGGGAGGCAGGAGCGTTTTCTTGGTCAGAGGGGGGTGACTCGCGGATAGTTTCCAAGACATTCTGTTTTGGGTAGCCCACCTGTCAGTGGCATTGCGTATTCGATGAAGGCGTTTGTTACGCCATTGCCATCGGCGTTGATGAATTCATCTGGCATAGACTTGGTTTTTTCGGCGACATTTGAGAGGTCGGTACGGAAGATTTCGATTTTATAATTCGCTCCGCTACTAAGGCGCTTTATCGCGACCGAGCCGCTGAGCTCGTTCATAGCGTATTGAACGGCGTGACGGCCACACCAGCGTGCTTCTTTAGCATCGACTTCGGACCGGAGGCCGGCGAAACTTCTCTGGATGTAGCCGAACGTATCAGCGCGGACGCGCTTGACTTTTAGCGTAGTTTTTATCTGAGCGGCTAAAAAGTCTGCGAGGGCGCCTGTGCCGGAAAGCTGAATGTTTCCGTGGGCATCGGTTTCACTTTCCTTTGCGAGTTTTTCGGCCCAGATTACGCCGTCTGCATCGCAAATACCCTCGCTGATGGCTATAACACAGCGGCCGAGTTTTTTGTAAACAGTCTCTACATCCGAAAGGAACTTCTGCATCGGGACAGGTCTTTCGGGAAAATAGAGTAGATGCGGGCCATCATCATCTCTTTGTTTGCCGAGAGCGGCTGCGGCAGTAAGAAAGCCTGCGTTCCTACCCATTACACAATCGATTTTGATTCCTTTTAGAGCACGGTTATCGAGGTCGTCTCCCATCAGGGCGCAGGCGACAAATTTTGCGGCTGAGCCGTAGCCGGGACAATGGTCGGTAACGAGCAGGTCGTTATCAATCGTTTTCGGGATGTGAAAGGCCCGTAGTTCGTAGCCGGCCTGTTGAGTGATACTATTTATGATAAAGCAGGTGTTTGCGGAGTCGTTGCCACCGATATAGAAAAAGTATCTGACATCGCGTTTTTTGAGGACTTCGAGGATTTTTTTGCAGTATTCGGCGTCGGGTTTGTCTCTGCTGGAGCCGAGTGCGGAAGATGGGGAGGCTGCCAGCAGTTTTAGCGTGTCGGGGGACAGTTTGCCTAAGTCGATGAACTCATCCTTAACAATTCCAGCGACGGCGTGGATTGTGCCATAGAGATTTTTAATCTGAGGGTGTTTACGAGCTTCTTCGATAACGCCGACGAGAGAGGCGTTTATCACGGCGGTCGGCCCGCCGGATTGGCCGACTACAGCGTTTGCCTTCGGTGCCTTTGCCATCTTTGGGAGTCTCCATTAAAACGGTTTACCTTAGCTGTTCATTTACGGGCAGTTTATTATACAAACGCAATGTCAACAGGCAAGGGCAAGCAGAAAACAAGTGCATAAGTCATAAGTGCATAAGTCATTTGTGCCCCTGTGGCATTTATTTGATTTCGAAGGCGCAACCGGGTGACAGGAAATACAGCCATTTGGCGATGGATTTGGAGTTCAGGATTGCGGAGGCGGCGCGGGCGTAAAGGCTTAGCTGTTCTCGATAAAACTCGGCTCGCTGAGGAACTTGCTTTGTGGTTATGGCGTCCGTCTTCAGATCGATCACGAGTAAACCATCAGGAGTTTTAACGAGCATATCAATAACGCCTTGAATGATGACTGAATCGTTGCTCGGCGCTGGTCGCTCGATACTCGTGAGGTTGCTTCGGCCTTCGGCCTCGCAATGACCCCCACCACAGGGGTGGGGGCTAAACAGTACTTTAGAACCGACCCATTTTGAAGCGGGCAGGGCGAAGGTGAAAGGCCATTCCCGAAAAATGGTATTATTGGTATCAAGAACTGTTTGTCCCGGCTCACTTACAAAAAATTTCATTATCGACTGCGGGTCAATATGTTCAGCAAGTGTTTCGTCTATGGCGTGGTCGGCTATAAGTGCTGCTTTTAGCAGGTCGATTGATTCGGTGGTTATAGGTTTTTTCAAATCGAGTTTTGAAATCAGAAGATGCGCAGCGGAGCCGATGTGGCGGGCGTCGACGAGGCTGATGGTTCGACTCCGCTCACCATCGGGCGGCGAAACGACTTTCGGTTTTTGCTCGAGGGCACTGGAATAATCAATTCTTACGTATTCATCAGCGTGATGGGTCAGCTGTGTTACCGAACGCTTGGCGGGCAGCAGAGAGATGTCGCTGAACGGATATCGCCAGCCTAAGGATTTTTTTATTCGGCGAAGGAGTTCGGTTTCCTTTCCTTTTGCACGGGGACTTTTGGTGGTGGCAGCGGTGCGTTTTGATTTTCCGGCCTTTAATTTGAGGATATATTCGGACAAACTTTGAAGCTCAGGCTGGCTGTAAAGTTTGAAGCTAAATAAACCATCATCGGATGTTTCGGATGATAGGCTGGTTTCGAAGGCTTCGTGCAGGGTTTTTTGGTCGGAGAGGGCGTAGAGGAACCATTCGAGAGCACTGCGGCACGGACGAAGCTGCCAATCGGGGATTTGGCCAGTGCCGAGGTAAAAGCCATTGCGGATGATGTTCCGACAGTGTTTAGCTTTTTCGCAGGCGGTCAGAATCAAGCGATCTTTGGCGCGTGTGGTGGCTACATAAAGGATACGCATCTCTTCGGCGAGTGCGCTTTTGAGTCTTTCTTCTGCGATGACCTGATGGGCGAGGGAACTTAGTTTGCTGTTGGACTTTTGGTCGATAATCTGCAGACCTAAGGCGGTGTTATCGGCGAGGCAGTCCTGCAGCACATCTTCTTTGTTGAATGGGCTATTCAGCTCGGCGAGGAAGACGACGGGAAATTCGAGGCCTTTACTTTTGTGGACACTTGTGATTCGGACGGCATTTTCTGCGACGGCCTCAGGCGATGCCTTAGCCCAGTCGGCGGCGGTTGTGCGGAGCTTTTCGATAAATTCGACGAAGCGTCTCAGGGATACGCTGCCGCTGCTGCCGGCGAAATTTTCGAACTGAATCGCCCTATCGTGCAGTTTGAGGAGATTGGCCCTGCGGCTTTGGCCATTTGGCAGAGCTGAGACGAAAGATAAAAAGCTGGTCTGGCGAATGATTAGCCAAATCAGGTCGGCGAGGCTGCCGCGGCGGGCGAGCGTTCGCCAGGTTTCGATTTGTGCCAGGATTTTTTTTAGTTTTTCGGTCAGCTTTGCATCGGGGCCGTTTGCACAGTAGCGAAGCACACAATCGTAGAAAGCTACGGTTTGCTGGTTTATTCTACTGTGCAGCCTTATCTTGGCCAGTTCGGTGTCAGAGATACTGAAAAACGGACTTCGCAGCACGGCGGCCAATTCGATGTCCCGCTGAGGATTATCGAGGATTTTCAGCAGACATAAGATGTCGGTGATTTCGGTGGTCTCGAAATAACCTGAACCAAATTCCGAGCTGACGGGCAGGCCGGCCAGGCGAAGCACCTCGACGTAATCGTTGACCCTTTCGGCAGGTGAACGCATAAGTATGACAATGTCGCGATATTCAATGTCTCTGAATGCGTTTTGCTCTTTGTCGAGTATCTGGAATTCGCACTTACCGGTGTCGGCGCCGACAATTTGTTTTATACGCTGTGCGATTACCGCTGCCTGACGCTGACGAGAGGTGATAATGTCAGGGTTTAGGGGATATGGGACAGGGGATAGTTCTTTGCTGTTGTCTAATTCCTCTGTTGTGTCCTCCAATTCCTCGCCGAGTATATGGAATTCGACGACAGGCTGGTTGTCGGCCGGCGATGGTTTTGGGAACTGGTGTTCGGACGCTGGATGCAATCTGGCGGAATCGTCGTAGTCTATCGTGGTAAAAGGCGCGGTCATTATTCGGCTAAACAACCTGTTGACGAAATCGAGGATACCTTTTGCTGAGCGGAAATTGGTGTTGAGGTCAACGCGGAGGCTGTTCGGCGCATTTGCGGGGTCGAGCGAGGCCCGGTTTAGCTGGCTGAGGAAGATTTCGGGCTCGGCGCCGCGGAAGGCATAAATACTTTGCTTGACGTCGCCGACGACGAAGACACCGGCGGCGGAGCTAAGCGTATTGAGGATTGTCTGCTGGACGGGATTGATGTCCTGATACTCATCGACAAAGATATACTTATATTTTTGCCGAAGCGATAGGGCGGTTTCAGAAGGTATGAGGTTGTCTTGCGTCGAATCTTCATTAGTTAAAAGTTTCAGTGCATAATGTTCGAGGTCGGCGAAGTCGAGTCCGTTGATTGAGAGCTTGGCGCGACTGTACAACGAGTCGAATTTTTTGAGGATTTCAATAATGACTTTTGTCTGCATACCGGAGGCTGAGCCGACTCGGTCGAGATAATCAGGATTTACAATCGCGAAGTCAGCGAGGTCAGCAAATTCGGCAACTGCTTTTTTTGCCAGGCCGGCTATAAGGTCGGCGAGGGGTTTATCCAAATCCTTCGGGGTGTAAGTGGTCGGCTTTTTGAAGCCACTTATTTTTTCGGCGCATTTGTCCCAGCGGCCGGCCTGCAGAAGTTCTTTGCACTGCGCGACGGTTGTCAGGTGAGTCTGCTGCAATTTTTTACTCCAGTCACCGGCGGGATTCTGCTGGTTGTAGAGTTTTTGAGCGTGCTGAAGGCAGGCGAGGATGTGGTCCAATCTATCCGCGATAATCTGCTTTTGCTTTTCGCCTAAATCACTTTTGAGCGGGTCGAGCGTTTCTGCAAGAGCCGACGCATGTTCGTACCAGTGTGGTCGGCTGACTACGCCATCGAGGAAGTTACTTAATGTCATTATTCTGCCGAGAAAGCCGACGTTTGCGCGGAGGTCGCGGCGGCGAAGAAGCTGCTGGAGAGGCTGGGTCAAATTGGTTTGCTGCCAGGCCCAGTCGACACATTTTTCGAAGGTCTCGGCTTTGAGCAGAGCCGATTCGTCGGCATCGATTACCCGGAAGGTCGGGTCGAGTCCGAGCTTGTAAAAGAACTCAGTGATAAGACGTTTGCAGAATGAATGTATCGTGCCGATGTCGGCGCCGTCGAGGAGCATAAGCTGACGACGGAGGTGCGGGTCTGGGATTTGTAAGGATGCGTTTCTTAGCTGTTCGGCGATTCGCAGGCGCATCTGCTCGGCGGCGGCGTCGGTGAAGGTGAGCACCAATACGTTGCCGACATCCGGACAGACGGATTTGTCCGATATGATGTCGACACATCGGCCTGAGAGGACGGCGGTTTTGCCGGTACCTGCGGAGGCGGTTACGAGCACGTCAGAGCCACGCTGGCGGATGGCCAACTGCTGCTGCTTTGTCCATTTGATATTCTTTTCAGACATCGGTCACCCCCATTTTTTCGAGGGCTAAGAGTTTATTCAGCGGCGCAAGGGCGTTGTAGTCGTTTATCTGCCAGTCGAAGCGGCACAGAGGCTTGTACTTGCAGTAGCTGCATGGTGAGTTACCGCTTAGACGGCAGGGGCTGATATTAATTTTTCCTGACAGGATTTCTTCAGCCAGTCGAACAATCTGTGTTTCTGTGAAATGCAGGATTTTTTCGAAGTCGGCGGGTCTGAGGGCGCCGCTTGAATTGTCGTGGCCGTACTGATTGCCATCTTTAGTGACAAAGAAGTTGTAAAATTTATTGCTGTCGGAGCTATCCAGCAGGTGAAAGAAGTCGCCGTTGAATATACCTTTGGCTTTATGATAGAACTTATCTGATTTTTGCGGAAGCTCGTCGATTGAGGCGGATTCAGTCTTTGTTTCGACGGGCATATAGAACGCTCCGACTACATTATGGTTTTTATACAGAGGGTTGGCTGCGTTTTTGACGGCGAGCATATAAATTGGGAGCTGCATATCGAGGCCGTGATAGAACTGCGACCAATTGAAGGATTTGTCAGTGCGCTTGTAATCGAAAACAAGCAGGGCCTTTTTGCCATTGAGCGGTGCGAAGTCGAGGCGGTCGATTTTGCCGTTCAGGAAGAGGCGACGGCCGTCTGGGAGGCCAAGCTGGAATTCGCCGAGCGTTTGGCGTGCACCTTCAACCTTTCCGAAAGAGATTTCAGAGACGGCAGGCCTGAACTTTCCGGCTCGTGCCATTTGTGCAATCGCCAATGCGCAATCCTCGAGCGTTTCACTCGCACAGTTAATAATGAACATATTGTGAGGGCTGCGGCGTGTGAAATTTGATATGAAGGAGTTGGTCCGGACAAATTCAGCTATAGATTTTCTCAAAAGCTCCAGCAGATGGCGGTTCTGAATCGCGGCGAAATCTATTTTTGCACGGTTCACTTGTTCGAGCAGGGCGTCCAGAACGCGGTGATAAAAGATACCGAGGTCCAACGGCTCAAATTTGAACTCCTGCCGTTCCTGCAGTTCCAGTATGTACCGGGCGAAATGCTGGTATGGACAGGCGGCGAAGGTGCTGAGCCTTGTGGCTGAGGTTCTTATCTGGCCGGCGAAGAAATTTTCAATTACGGTTTTATCGAGCGATGCGGCGTTGTCATAATTTACCGCATGGAGCGTCATTGAGCCTATCTGAGCGAGCTGCTGGTCGGCACAAATATCGGATAGTAGGCTTTCGAGCTGCGGGGGACGCGGCGTCGAGCCACCAAATGTATCTTTGCCGAGTCCGCTGCAGAGCAAATCAGTAAGTTCGAATTCACTGTTGACCTGCTCGATGGGTGGTTGCCATGATGAGGCCGATTCCGGCGAGAGATTTTCAAAGAGCGATTCGAGATTGGTTACGAATTGCGAGCGGACCTCTGGGCCGGTCTTATCATCCGTCAAAGGATATGTGACATAGAGAAATTGCGCCGGACGTGTAAAGGCAATGTAGGCGAGGTATTGGCGGTGTGCCAGTTTTTCGGAGGTTGCAGCGGCCAGCGGGAAATCCGCCGACTCTGCTGCGGTGCGGTCGGCATCGGTTAACAGGGTGTCAAAGGCCAGCGGTGCAGGGAACTGCTTTTGTGTTGCGCCTATCAGAAAAGCAGCTTTCAAATCAGGATGCCGGCTGCGTTCGATGGAGCCGATGAGGACCTGGTCGAGACTGGGCGGTATAAAAGCGAGCGTCAACTGCGAAAAGGCCGAGTCGATTACCGAAATCAAATCATCGCAGCACATCTTTTCTTCGGCAAAGACTTCGACAAGCTCGTCGAATATATTGACAAGTCTGTCATAGAGCTGGCGATGCTCATCGGCTGCCACGTGGTCGCCGGTTTCAGCGGCCTGCTCAATCCACTGGGCCAACCTTTCGCGGACGCTGAGGCTGTCGATAAAATTAAAAATAACCTGCGTGAATTCGGCGGCGGTCAGGTTTTTCTCCTGGTTGTCAGGCGGGCGGAGTCTGTTGTGAAGTTCGAGCAGCGGATTGCACACTTTCTTGCGGATTTGGTTTATGCACTGCTCGTCAAATTTTTTTTCTGCGGGGTCGGCAAAGTGCCAGTCTTCGGGGTTTTGCCAGTCGCTGCCGGTGATGCCGAATGCGACGCAGTAATTTTCCAGCAGGTCGACTTCGCATCGCTGGAGAGGGACGAGGTCGGTCTTGAGATACGCGAAGATATCGCTGCCGGCAAAGCCGCCGGTTGCCGCCTGAAGGGCAGAGCAGATGAGCTGAACGAGTGGGTGCTGGCTGAGGGATTTTCGTTTATCAATAAAGAACGGCAGCCGATAGTCGTCGAAGTATGCCCGTATGTAATGCTCGTAGCGGCTTAGGTCCGGCGCTATCACCGCGATGTCGCGGTATCGCAGATTTTTTTCTTTGACGAGCCTGAGTATCTCCGCCGCGACGAAACGTACCTCCATTCGAGCATTTGGTGCCGCTACGACACGAACGTTTTCCGCAGCGCCGATTTTCTTTTTGCGGTGGTTAAATATGGCGCTTTCGATATGGGCAAGCGGGGGGCAAGAGGAAAATCTAACCGCCTTAGGGAGAACCTCCGGTTTGGCTAATTTGAGTTTGAGTTTTTTTATAATCTCCAAAAGCTCTGCGTAGGTGCGCTGCGTCGGGTAAAACAGGCTGAGTGGGTCGGGGCCTTTGCTGCCGGGGTTTTTCAAACCCGCCTGCCGGTCGGGCAGGTCGATATCGGATGGGTCGAGGCAGAGGGCGATTTTGGCGTCTGCGACGACTTTCAGCAGCTCGGCGAGGATTTCGAGCTCGCCGGTAGTAAAACCTGCGAAGCCGTCAACCCATAACCTTGCGTTCCTGGCAAAGTCTGTTTCGGTGATGGCGTGGCGGGCCGAATTTTTCTGCACATCGGGGTCGATGAACCTTCCCTCAATGAAGCTCAAGTATTCCTTAAAAAGCAGGCTGATATCCGCAAACTTTAAGGCGGTCAAACTGTTCGATTCGTCGCCGCTGAGTTTACCTAACAACTGGTCGAGGTCCTGTGGTGTTTTTGCGTACTGGTGAAGCTCAGCTACGATTTCAGCCATTTGGTGGCTTAGGCCGGGCTGATTCGCAGATAAGTCGAAGACTTTTAATTTGCTGCGGATATTTCGAAGGATGCGATGGATCGCCATTGTTCTGCCGATTCGCGACAGTTGAGGTCTTGCGGTGCTTCTGCCGAGGAGCAAAAACTGAAGACGGTCAAACGAAAGGACATTTAATCTGCTGCTGTAGCCGAGGATTCTTTCATCAGAGAGGATGGCGCACTGTGCCTGATAGGTAGCCTGCTCCGGAACCAGCAGAATCAGAGGCTGATTGTCGGCCGGCTCCAGCAGGGCATTTACAATCGCATTTATGCAGGAGCCGGTTTTTCCAGTACCGCTTCTGCCGAGAATGAACTGAACTGGCATAAGAGTTTATCCCGAACCTGGTTATTCTGTCGTGGATTCGACCCTTCGACCCTTCGACTTTGCTCAGGGCAGGCGTCGCTCAGCGCAGACAGGCTCACCACGAGGTGTTTTTTACCATAATTGCGGTTTTTTTTCAAATCTTTGTGGATTCGACAAGTTCACCACGAGGTGTCTGCGAGTGCATTTTTGCCGGGCATTGCGAAAGGAAAAAGAAAACAGAAGATTTTGGTTGCGAACCAGGCACAAAGCGGACATAATACAGGGTTCATAAGTTTTCAGGCGATATGCGAAGGAAGATAAATGGGTCCTGTACTGAACGGGTTGATAAAACTTCAGAGCGTTGAAAACCGGCTGCGAGCCGCCAAAGCAAAGCTCAACAGATGCAGGAGAAACGTCATCATTCAAGAGAACCGCGTCCGAAGCCTTCAAAGCGCCTTCGAGGCAAAAAAAGAGGAGATTCAACTGACCAAGGTTCAATCCGACCGGCTGGAACTTGAACTAAGGACCAGAGATGAAGCGATATCGAGGTTGCGAGCGAGCCTGAACGCCGCAAAAACAAACAAAGAATACGCTGCTGTACTGACTCAGCTTAATACGACCAAGGCGGACAACTCCAAGGTAGAGACACAGATTCTGGAACTGATGAAAGGTATCGAAGCAGACGAAGCGGAGCGTGCAGAAATCCAGAAGCAGATAGAAGAGCAAAAGCGAAATCTGGAGCAAATCCGAAAAGAGTCCGAGCAACTGGCGGCCAAGTACGAGGCGGAGATTGAAGAAATCCAGGCTGAGTGGAGTCAGGCATCGCAGGTTGTACCGGCTGGGCCGTTAGTGCTGTTCAATCGCGTGGCGGAGACTTACGACGGTGAAGCGCTGGCTGTGATAGGACGGCAGGAGGGCAGAACGGAGACGTACACGTGCGGGGGTTGCTTTATGGGTATTCCCGCGGAATCGGTCAACGTACTTATGACAAAAGACGACATAATCCGCTGCCCGAACTGCACACGAATACTTGTGCTTGGGAATCTTCAGGAAAGCTAAAGGCGGCCCCCGCTGCTGTCTTACGACAGCAAGACGCGGGGGTGATTTTTTTCAGGAGTGGAGGCGTTGGCAGTGGATTCGACACTTCGACCCTTCGACAATGCTCAGGGCAGGCTCCGCTCAGGGCAGGCAGGCTCACCACCGGAGGAGATAGTGGCTTACACGGACGGCGGCAGCAGAGGCAATCCAGGCCCTGCGGCTGCGGGCTTTGTGCTGACCGATACCAACGGGACACAATTGCAGGGCAAGGGCTTTTTTTTAGGCAGGGCCACCAACAATGTGGCTGAATACACGGCGATTATAAAGGCTCTGGAAGCTGCGAAGCAAACAGGTGGTAAAAGGGTAACGGTGTTCAGCGACAGCGAACTGTTAGTTCGGCAGCTTAACGGCCAGTACAAGGTAAAGAGTGAGCAGGTCAGGCCGCTTTACAGACGGGCAACTGAGCTGATGGGTGAGTTTGAAAACTGCGAAGTTCAATATATTGCCAGAGAAGAAAACAAAGAGGCTGATAAACTTGTAAATCAGGCCTTGAATCTCGAAGGTGATGTCGAGGCAAAAGGGCTGCTGCAGACGGCTGAGCCGAATAAAAAGACGATTCGTTTAGGAGTGCTCATCAGCGGGGGCGGGACGACGCTGATGAATATCCTCGAATATATCAAGGCTGGCAGACTGAATGCCAAGATTTCAGTGGTGATAAGCTCGCGATCAACGGTAGCTGGAGTAGAGAAGGCGAAGAATGCCGGGCTGAATGTCAAAATCGTCAGAAAGAAAGACCTTCCGGACACCGATGAATTCAGCAGGCAGATTGCAAAGGAGCTCGATGCTGCAAAAGTTGACCTTGTGGTGCAGGGTGGGTGGCTGTGCTTCTGGAAGATACCCAAGAAGTATGAGAGCCGGGTGATGAACATTCACCCGGCACTACTGCCGAGCTTCGGCGGACAGGGGATGTGGGGACATTACGTGCACGAAGCGGTCCTTGCGGCTGGCTGCAAGGTAAGCGGCTGTAGCGTGCACTTCTGCACAAACGAATATGACAAGGGCCCAATAATCGTCCAGCGAACCTGTGAAGTCAAAGATGACGACACAGCCGATACCCTCGCTGCGCGGGTCTTTGAGCAGGAGTGCATCGCATATCCCCAGGCCATAAAGTTGTTCGCGGACGGCAAAATACTTGTTCAAGGCAACAGGGTAAAAATAAAAACATAAGTCGCCGGCGCTCAAAAGCTTTCGCGCCGGGGCGGCGAAACGGCGGTCTTACTTACAGCGGGACACGGGCAGGTAAAACAGGTATATGAACAGGCGCCAAAGAGCTATCTTAACAAATATCATAACCGTACTGGTCATCACGGTTCTTGCTGTTGTGGCGATGATTAACTTCAAGGACTGGGTCAACCGGTCAGAGGCAGTACGAGCGATGGAATCTCTTGGGCGAGCGGCCCTGCAGTACCGCAAAGAGCGCGGTTCGGTGCCGCCAGAGTCTTTCATTGACAGGGTAAGGGGGGATTTGCCCGGAGGTATCCGGCTGGGCAGTTTTCGATATAGAGGGTTGTGGATTGACTTTGAATCTCCGGGTGATGAGATTCTGGCTTACACCAAGAAAGAATATCACTCGTCATTTCTCAGCGACGGATTTGTCGTGCTGAGGCTGAACGGGCGTGTGGAGTGGATGGGTAAAGAGGAATTTAAGAAGCTTTTGGCCCAGCAACAAAGCCCGATGGAAGGTCAGATGTCCGGGCAGTAGCAGTCGTGGTACTATTGTGACTTTGCGACGGCTTGTTCGCTTTCCGCTGGTTCTTTTGCCTTTACCTTAATACCTTCGAGTTTGAGGTGCTCTTCATCCTGGATGGTTACCTTTATGAGGTTTCTATCCTTGAATTCACCCCGGAGCATAGCTTCTGAGAGAGGGTCTTCGATGTAGTGTTCTATCGCTCTTCGTAAAGGTCGCGCTCCGAATTCGGCGCTGTAGCCTTTTTCGATGAGAAATTCCTTGGCCTGTTCGGATAGTTCGAGCTTCAGGCCATGCTCGGTCAATCGCTTGAAGACTTTGGCGAGCTCGTAATCGACGATGGTCTGCAGGTCTTCCTTGGTCAAGGCTCTAAAGACAATCATGTCATCGACTCGATTTAAGAATTCCGGTCTGAAATGGTGCTCTACCTCCTTGTGGAGCATTTCTTTCATTTTTTCGTAGCTGGCTTCAGGAGTTTTCTTTCCGAATCCGAAGCCAGACTGGTTTCTAATCAGGTCGGCACCGATGTTACTGGTCATAATAAGGACGATGTTTTTGAAGTCGATGTGTCGTCCGAAGCTGTCAGTGAGTCGGCCCTCCTCCATAATCTGCAGGAGCATATTGTAGACGTCGACATGAGCCTTTTCGATTTCATCCAGAAGCAGTACGGCATAAGGCCTTCGCCTGATTCTTTCGGTCAACTGTCCGCCTTCCTCGTAACCGACGTACCCCGGAGGCGCGCCTACGAGTCGGCTGACGTTGTGCTTTTCCATAAATTCGCTCATATCCAACTGGACGAGTGCGTTTTCATTGCCGAACATAAACTCGGCCAGTGCTCTTGCCAGGAGGGTTTTTCCGACGCCACTGGGCCCGAGGAAAATAAAGCACCCCATCGGACGATTGGGGTCCTTCATACCGCTTCTGCTTCGTCTGACGGCTTTTGCGACGGTATTGATTGCTTCATCCTGTGAGACGACGCGTTTGTGCAGCTCCGCTTCAAGCTCGAGCAGCCGCTGAGCCTCTTTTTTCTCCAGCCTTGTCAGTGGGACGCCGGTCATATTGCTGACGACCTCTGCGATGGTCTCGGCATCGACCAGGCCGGTGGTTTCCTTGTTTTCTTCGTACCATTTTTTGTGCAGCTGGGTTTTCTTGTCCATTAGCTGCTGGGCCTCATCTCTCAGTGCCGCTGCGCGTTCATAGTCTGCGTTTTTGACGGCCTCATCCTTTTCCCTTTGGAGTTTTTCGACTTTTTCTTCGATGTCCGTCAGATCCAGCGGGGGCGTCATATTCTTGAGCCGAACCCTGGCGCCAGCTTCATCGATGACGTCAATGGCCTTGTCGGGCAGACATCTACCGGTGATGTATCTGCTGGAAAGCTCGACTGCCTGGTACAGCGCCTCGTCGCTAAAGCGGACTCTGTGATGGGCCTCGTAGCGGTCCTGAAGCCCACGGAGTACGTCGAGTGTTTCATCCTTTGAGGTTGGCTCCACGATTATCGTCTGGAAACGTCTTTCGAGGGCTCCATCTTTCTCGATATGCTTTCTGTATTCATCGAGGGTAGTGGCGCCGATGCACTGGACTTCGCCTCTGGAGAGTGCGGGTTTGAGGACGTTCGAGGCGTCGATGGCACCCTCGGCGCCGCCGGCACCAACCAGTGTGTGAAGCTCATCAACAAAGAGGATGACGTTCCTGGCCCTTCTGACCTCGTTAATGACGGCCTTTATTCGCTCTTCGAACTGTCCGCGGTATTTCGTACCTGCGACCATCATCGCCAGGTCGAGGACGACGATGCGCTTATCTTTGAGGATTTCGGGGACCTGCTTGTTGACAATCTGCTGACTGAGGCCTTCTACGATAGCGGTTTTTCCGACGCCAGCTTCACCCAAAAGGACGGGATTGTTTTTCGTTCGTCTGCAGAGTATCTGTACGAGTCGTTCGATTTCATTTTTTCTTCCGATGACGGGGTCAAGTTCGCCATCTGCGGCCAACTGCGTGAGGTCTCTGCCGAAGCTGTCGAGAGCCGGGGTTTTGCTTTTTGATTTTCTGGCGAGCGTCGGGCCCATTTTCATATCCAGGCCGAGCGCTTCTTCGTCGACACTGGCGCCGAGTAAATTCAGGACTTCCTGACGGACATCCTCGAGCTTCAGGCCGAGATTCATAAGGACCTGAGCGGCGATTCCCTCGGTCTCCCGCAAAAGCCCCAGCAGGATGTGCTCGGTGCCGACGTAGTTGTGGTTCAGTGCCCTGGCTTCTTCGATGGCGTATTCAATCACTTTTTTTGCCCGCGGAGTCTGTGGGAGTTTGCCCATAGTAACCATGTCGGGTCCGCTTTTGACGAGTTTTTCCACTTCGAGGCGAAGCTTCTTTATATCGACGTCGAGGTTCTTGAGGACGGTGGCGCCGACGCCGCTGCCTTCCTTGACCAGCCCCAGCAGGATGTGCTCCGTTCCTATGTATTCGTGATTAAAGCGTTGGGCCTCCTGATTTGCCAGCGCCATAACCTTACGTGCTCGGTCCGTAAAACGCTCAAACATTTTCTACCTCAGAAATCATTTCCGTAAGTGTATAAATCGAAGCCGCTCACGGACTGGTTATCACTTCAAACAGTAAAACAACGACCCAAGACACAAATTTCATCTTATATTATACCGCGTCCACGACATTTGTCAAACCGCCACCCCCCGCTTGTCTTGCGACAGGAAGACGTGGGGGGCTCGGGCTGCCAATTTCCAATATGTTCCGATTGGGTCCGATGTTCGTTTTATCGGACGAATATTTTCTCTGGACAGGGGTTTTATCGGCAAAAAGAGCAGTTAACTTTCCTGAAAACCTGCTGGGCAAAAGGATTGTGAAGGAGGGTCGGCGGCGAGTGGATTGCGAGGATAAGATTCGCATTTTTTGCTCAAAAAACGCTTCTGAGGGGGGTATTTTACCTTTGCCAGAGGTCTGTCGCGACGCCGATTTTATCGGCGATAACGTATTGACCGGCATATTCCAGACGATGAGACCGAAAAAATAAATCACCAAAAAGTTCTGGACGCGGACGACATTTATGCCTATACTTGCTCAAACAGAAAACGGCAGATAGTATAGCGTGTAGTTTTGCTTTTGTATCAGGTGAGCAACGACTTTTGGTGCCGGGATTCCGGCTTAAATTTTTTTGGGAAAGAAAAAGGAGAATCGAATGAATATCTATGTGGGCAATTTGTCGCGTGAGACAACCGAAGACGATTTGCGTCAGGCTTTTGCAGCCTTTGGCCAAGTCGAATCCGCCAGTGTCGTAAAGGACAAGTTCACAGGCGAATCGAGAGGGTTTGGATTTGTGGAGATGCCCTCCAAGGCCGAGGCACAGGCCGCGATTGCGGATATGAACGGCAAGGAACTCATGGGTCGCACCGTTAATGTCAATGAAGCCCGTCCCCGAACAGAACGTCGAGGTCCAGGCGGCGGCGGAGGCGGCGGACGAGGTGGCTACGGTGGTGGTGGCGGCGGCGGCAGACAGCGTCGCTCCTACTAAGAAGCACTCGAACAAAAAAATGGCGCCCGGATGGGCGGGTAATGAAATAAGCAAACGGCGGACAGGAACAATTACCCTGTGGGATATACCCGTAGAGGCGTGATGCTCGCGCTACGCAGCGCTTCGCAGAGTAGCAAACGAGAGGTGCGCAAGGGGAGTCTATGCCCTTGACGCTTCTCAGTCGGTCTTTTCCTCGAGCAGCTTTCTGAGGTAATTGTTTTCACGTCGCGTCGCTTCGAGGTCGAAGAGCTGGTACTTGATGCATATCCGCAGATAATCAATCGCTTCCTGCAGATTGTTGACAGTTTCCTCAAGCTGCTTGCGGGTTTCATGCGCCTGTGTGGCTAACATAGCGAGCTTGCAATAGTACAGGTCCGCTGAGCCGCCGATTTCCTTGACCAGTTCGTTAAGCTTCTGTTGTAGATTTGCTTCGTTCATCAACCAATCTCTCCTATCTCTTCTTCGCTGGGTGACACACGGTTAGACGGTCAGCCGTTTGTCGATACAATAATTATAGTGCAAAGTCCATGCCGAAAATGAGGGCCAAATGAATGCCGGTCGAAAGTTCGTTCGGAGAATTGTGGAGGCCTCAAAAAGAGGGTTTTGAGTCGGGGTTCTGAGTTTTATCCCTGCTTTTCAGGGCATGACTATTGCAGGAGTTAGAGGTTTATGTTGCGAAAAATCAACATTATATATTACTGGGTGGTTTATCAGTGAACCCAACGGCTTTGCCAAGTAACGATTATGGTTAGCGTTGTTTTTTGTAAACATTATTGTTGATTTTTGGCGTCGGGTGGCCATTTATCGCGGCTGAACTGGGGTGAATTTGGCGGAGGAGACCCTGTTGCTCCAGCGACAAAGCCAATTTTCGAAGAGCATCCTTTTTCCGGTGTGGGGGTGTTGAAGGCGGAAGATGCTGTTTTTTCGCCAAGTGACAATCTGCTCCATAATCCGATGAGCTTGTTCCGGGGGCAGTTCCATCGCAGATAATTCAAAAGGGTCCGTATCGAGGCTATACGCAAAGACCATTTCCGATGAGGGGTCATATATGAACTTGCGGCTGTTTTTTATGAAGCCGGCGTGACCCTCGTTCAGCCAGCAGGAGAAATATACTTTGCGGTCGGTCGGGACAGGTCCGAGGGCGTTGAGGCCATCGAAGCCGACGGCCTGCGTTTGCAGACCGAGCAGGGCCAGTAATGTTGGGGTCAAGTCGACGGAGCTGACAGGCTGCGTAACTTTGGTGGCTGGTTCGACCAAAGCCGGCGCCCTCAGGCAAAAAGGTATCTGCAGGGCCTCTTCGAAGGCGACTCGCTCATGACCGAAACCTCCGTGCTCACCAAAGGCTTCACCGTGGTCGGCGATGACACAAAAAATAGTTTTGTCTGTGAGCTTCAGTCTGGCAAGCTCGGCATCCAGTGCGGCAATGAATCTATCGGTATATGAGACGGTCTGCCTGTAACAATCCAACGGTTCGCTCGCCGGTTGCGCGAACCATCGGGGGACTTCGTACGGGTCGTGAGAAGCCGAGCAGAGAACCGTCAGCAGAAACGGCCTTTCGTCAGCGTTTATCCAATCGGTAATTGGCTTTAACATTGAAAACTCGTCGGAAGCGAGATAACCCAAAAAAGCATTGGGGTCGTTCAAATCTTCGCGGGACCAGAATTTGTCGAAGCCGAGGTTGTAAACCAGGCCTGGCCGAGCTTCGAAACTGCCTTTAGCTGACTGGAAAAAGGCGGTTCGGAAATTCATTTGGCTTTTAAGAATCGTGGCGAGACTGGCGTAAGGCTTTGGGGCGGGGACTGCTTCGGCGATATCGTGCGAGGCAGAGGGGAATCGGCCGGTGAGCATGGTAAACAGCGCCTTTGTGGTATGGGTTAGCGTGGAGCGGGCGTTTGTGAATTCTACGCCCTGCTTGGCCAGCTTCGCAAGATAGGGGGTCAGGTTGTCTGAGGTGTTAGAAAGCGAAGTATAGCGGTATTGGATACCCTCGAGAACAAGTATGACTATGTTATGGTTTGTCCGATTGGCTGCCGGCGGTACGGGGATTTTCAGCTCGTTAAATGACGGTATTGTTCGGTGGGCGTTGGCCAAGTCGGCTCTGGTCAGATTAACAGAATCAGGCAGCAGAAGACTGGTTACAGCCATTAGTTGAGAATTGTAACGCAATTCCTCCGAAGTTATTTGGGATGAACGGTGTTCAGGTGTTGTTGCGTTTCGTGCCCAGAGGGCAGCGGCAATGATTAAAAGAGAGATAATAATTTTGGCGGTGAGAAATCTGGGGTTGTAATCGGGTCGCTGCGGTCTTGCGAGGATGGAAAAGAAAAAGGTAAGGGCGACGGCGCTGGGGCCAAGCAGGATTACGGCGGCGAGCGGCATTTTTGCCAGATTGACCCCAATCATGCGGAAGGCGTTTATCGGGTCGCGGAATATCGGCGAAAGGACTGACGGCAAAATCTGTGTGCCAGTTCTTATCAGCCAGCCGGCGTTCATTACCGACCAGGTGCACACGACGGCGGCAATAATCGTGGCAGTGTGAATGACGGCACTGCGGGGCCAGCGAAAACAGACGATTGCGAGGACAAGCTCAATTGCCAAGAGCACGGCGATGTCCGCAGGAACCCATCCGAGGTATTCAGGGACCAGGCCGCAGCGATAGGAGTGGAAAAATTTTACTGTCAGGGTGGTAAACAAGGCACCAAACATAATGGCGCTGAAGCCCCTGCGAGCCAGGAAATCGTACAGGCTGCGGACGGACGAAAGTCCATCGTTTTTAGAACTACGTTGTAAAGATTCAGTGCGCATATAATTTCGTGAAGTATGCGGAAACCGGTTTAATATAGCCGGTCAAAGTGCTGCTTGCAAGAGTTGCGGTAGTGGTTTTGCCTTGACAGACTTTTGTTGTGATATTAGCCTGTCTGCTAACATCACAGCCTTAATACTAAGCAGGGGTGGAACGGATGCTGGAAGATAAGCTGCTTATTTTCAGGCTCAAACGAGGGGACGAACGGGCACTGCGCCAAATCTATGAAAAGTACAAAGACACCCTGCTGACTATAGCGATTTTACTGCTGCAAGACAAAAACAGAGCTGAAGATGTTTTGCACGATGTCTTTGTTTCTTTTGCCAAAGGTGTACGGGAGTTTCGCCTGTACGGGAGTTTGAGTAACTACTTTGTAAGCTGCTTAATCGACCGCGTGCGTGACATTCATCGCGAAAAGATGTATCAGGTGGTCGGTCTTGATAGTACCGGGCCAATCATAGCTGAGTCCGGCAGGTTGACTGAAGCTGTCATCGATGATGAAGAGGCGCAACTATTGACCGATGCGCTGGCCCAGCTTCCATTCCAGCAGAGGGAAGCGATAATCCTTCATTTGCAGGGCGGGATGAAGTTCCGTGAGATAGCCGAGCTGCAGGAGGTTTCGGTCAGCACTGTTGGCGGCAGGTACAGATACGGGCTTGATAGGCTACAGTCGATTTTGGGTGGAGAGTCGGCAGGATGAAACCCGACAACAACATAGAAGAGTCGGTCAGGAGATTGCGCTGCGCCAGCAGCGCCGAAACAGATGAGCGGATTGTTGGCGATTCTTTAGCGGCGCTGCGGGAATCCGCCCCCACGTCTTCCTATCGGAAGACAGGCATGGGGAGGCCGGCGGCTGTTAAAAGGGTGATGGCTGTCCTTGCTGTGGTGGCTGTAATTGTAGTAGTATTCGTTGGGGTTGTAATTTTTACCAGGCAGCATCAGAAGCAGCCGCAGGGCCTCACACAAGAACAGGTGCCGAGTTCTGGGACGGCCGTCGAAGCGGTCAAGAAGGCCGAGCGGAATTTGGGGGCGAAGGCTGAATCCAAGCCAGCGGCAGAAAAATTCGAGGCTGAGCAGAAGGAGCTCGAAAGGCTTCTTGCTGCCAATGATGTCAACGGCATCGTCAAGATGCTCGCTGGAAAGCCGCTCTCAAGCCGACTGGCGGCGGCGGTTTATCTGGCGGGAATCGGCAATCGACGGGCCTTTGAGGTATTGGAGAAACTAAGCGTGGCTCTCGGCGGAGGCGAGCCGAATAATCCATTCTCCACCGCCGCTGCTGAAGTCAGGAGTCGGATTGAGCAAAAGAAGGAGCCAGTTGGGCTCGCGAGGGTTGATAAATCCGCTGGTCGAGTCCAGGCGAAGGATGAAAAAGGATATATTCGTGGCTGGCTCATCGATGTCAACAACAACGCTGTTGCGGGCGAAATTCGGATGGGTGGGTCGAGAGCACAGACAAAGGCCGACGGGGCATTTACTATTCATGAGCCGAATTATGCAGAGCTTGGTTCGGTTCTCGGCCGGGCCTTTGACGCGAATGGAACTTTGGGCTGCTTTTTCGTACGGGATAAGGACGACGACATTATTGACGTTGAGATACTTGTTGAACTATTGGCGACTGTCAAAGGGTACGTGGTGGATGAGGATGCAAATGCCGTCAGCGATTTTGAATTGAAAATATCTGTATTGGGCTATCAAGGTGATATCGGTGAAGAGCCGTGGAAATACAAAATTGAGCCGAATGGTTCATTTGAGGTCAATTCCATACCGAGGGGTGTGCCACTTCAGTTGGCTGTAGAGAAACCGGGCTTTAATAAGGCGATAATCGAACTTGCGGATTTGGCGGGCGGCAAGACCCTGGATGTGGGCGAGGTCAGGCTTAAACCGCTCTCGGACTTTAACGAAAGCAATAAATGGAATTGTTCAGTGGCTGGGTTTGTCATCAACGAAAATAATGAACCGCTGGCCGGTGCAAGGATTAGCTCCACAGCCGGTGGAAAAAGATTCGAAGCAGCAACCGACGGAAACGGCTGGTATGAAATTCAGGGCTTGCCAAGCGGTATGCGGATGGAAGTAAACACTTATTTTGATGGTTACGGCGACAATTTGTTTTCCTACACCTGTTCCGAGCCGAATGGGCGACTGGATATACAGATATTTCCGCCGGCCTACAGGTGGTATGATAAGCCGGCGCCGGGACTGTTTGTCAGGAAATGGCTTAACACGGAGCCAATTACTCTTGAGGCCCTAAAGGGCAACGTTGTACTGCTCTGTATTGGTGTGCAGTTTCCAGGGCATGTTCCATTGGTTAAGGAGCTTAACGAGATTTACAGTAAGTTTAGGGGAAAACCATTTAGCCTGATAGTGATACATAAGGACCCGAATTTCTGCGGCATTACAGAAGACGCAATAAAACCGTTCGTTGATGGAAGTAACATTGAGTTTGCTTTTGGTATTGACGAAGAGATGCAGGTTGTTGAAGGTATGATGCCGGCGCGTGAGGAGCTTTCGCAGAAGGGCAGAATCGCCGTTTCTCATAGAGGTCTGTGCAAAGAAGGGGCGATGTATTCACTGTACGAGGTCAAGGCGGACCCTGGCTATTATCTTATCGACAAGAACGGCTTGCTTCGAGCCTCACCGATGCCTGATGCTCTTGAGAAGTGGATTGACCGTTTGCTCGAAGAACAGCCTGCCTCTGAGTAAGATTACGGCGTTGGATATCGAAAGTGTGCCCGCGGTTATGCAAGGCGGCTGTTCAGTAAACAAAGCTGGCAAATCCTATGTGAAGTTATAGTGTTTTTTGACTGGTTTTTTGACGTGCCAGGTACATTCGAGATCCACGGGGAAGATTACGAGGTCGCCCGGTCCGAAACTGACCGAATCTTTTCCGTCTGTAACCGTGACTTTGCCATCAATAATCAAACAGGTTTCGGTCTGGGTATAGGCCCAGTCGAAGGTGCTGGGTTTGCACGTCCAGATTGGCCAAGCCTTGCAGGCGGCCTCTTCGTCGGCTGAAGGCTTCTTGACAATCACGTCTTTTACCGTAGGCATATCTTACCCTTTCTTTTTTTACTGTGTCTTGGGGAACTAATTATAGCAAGCTAAAAGTATTTTTGAATATCCGGTGGGAAATTTTATCAAAAGTTGTTATAAAGTCGAGTTTTCTATTGGAGTTTTTGGATTAACTTATGGAGCAGGGGCAGTTAGATAAATTCAGAGAATGGTTTGATGATTACGTGGCTTCTGTTTACGGCGAGGATGCTTACGTAAATGCCAACCTCAAACTCAAGGAAGACCACAGCAGGCGAACGTGCGACGAGATGCGTTATCTGGCGGAGGAGCTTTCTCTGAGCGACAACCAAAGGCGTGTGGCTGAACTTATAGCGCTTTTCCACGACATCGGCCGATTCAGGCAGTTCGTCAAATATAAAACATATAACGATGCCAGAAGCGAAGACCACTGCCTGCTGAGTTTGGAGGTGCTTCGTGAAACAGGGGTGCTTCAGGGAATCGAGAAGGAAGAAAGGCAACTGGTAGAAAAAGCGATTGAGTATCATGGGCGAAGACAACTGCCGGGCGATTTGAGCGGCGAGTCTCTGCTGTTTTTACAATTGATACGCGACGCTGATAAGCTCGATGTTTTTTATATAGTGACAGAGAGCTATAAACAATACAGGAGGAATCCAGATGAGTTTAATATAGAGGTGGAGTTTGAAGACGTACCTCGATATTCGAAGGAAATTGTTGAAGATATTCTGCGCGGCCAACTTATAGATTACAGCAGACTGCAGACGCTCAATGATATGAAACTTTTGCAGTTGGGATGGGTTTACGACGTCAATTTTACGGCGACACTAAAAAGAATAAGGCAGCGCAGGTTCCTGGAGCAGATTATCGATTTTCTGCCGAGGACGAAAGAGATTGAGAAACTGAAAGCGAGGATATTCGAATATGTTGATTCGCGGATAAAACAGCAAAGCAATGATTGATTGTTGGTAATTGATGGCTCATAATTGGACGTTGCGGTTGGGTTAGTTTTGGCGACGACGATGTAAAGAGAAGGAATTATTGTGGAAAAAGTTATTTTACAGACGAATATAGCGGGGCAAAAGCCGATGGGGGGCAAGGTTCGTGACATATACGACCTCGGCGATAAGCTGCTGATTGTGGCGAGCGACAGGATAAGCGCTTTCGATGTGGTTATGGCTAACGGCATACCTTACAAGGGGATTATCCTGACGCAGATATCGTTGTTCTGGTTTGATTTTCTCGGCGGCGAGGTCGAATATCATTTGATTAGTGATGATGTGTCGGCTTTTCCTGAGCCGTTTTGTCGATACGCCGGGCAGTTAGCCGGGCGAAGTATGCTCGTTAAGAAAGCCGAGGTTCTGCCGATTGAGTGCGTTGTTCGTGGGTATCTGGCAGGGTCAGGCTGGAAAGAATACGAGGCGCAGGGGACGGTTTGCGGGCAGAAGCTGCCCACCGGCTTAAAGCAGTGTCAGAAGCTGCCTAAGCCGATATTTACGCCGGCGACCAAGGCGGAAAGAGGGACGCACGACGAGAACATTAGTTTCAAGAGGTGCGTGGATACCGTCGGCAAAGAATGGGCCCGGTACATCCGCGACAAGAGTATCGAGATTTTCAAAAAGGCAAGTGCCTATGCTAAGAGCAGAGGGATAATTTTGGCTGATACGAAATTCGAGTGGGGGATTCTCGACAACAGGATTATTTTAATTGATGAGGTTCTGACGCCGGATTCGTCGCGGTTCTGGCCGGCTGATATTTACGAGGCAGGCAGAGACCAGGAAAGCTTCGACAAACAGTTTGTGCGGAATTATCTTGAAAGCATCAATTTTGATAAGTCCGGCCCGGGCGTTAAACTGCCGCAGGATATCGCTACAAAGACCAGTGCAAAATACATCGAGGCCTACGAACGGCTTACGGGCAAAAAGTTCGCGTTTACAAATCGATGAATATACAATTCCCCACGCATATCGACTGGCGAATTTGGATTAGGCGGTGGGACCGAATGCAGGACCGCTATATCCCGGCCAGAAAAGAACGATTCGAAATCATCGTGCGGTTGCTCGCTGATACACAGCGGAAAGTCTCAAGAGTTTTGGATGTCGGATGCGGCACGGGCAGCTTAATGTTGCCCATTCTGGAGGCATTTCCGGCTGCCGAGGTCTGGGGGATTGACTTTGACCCTATGTTGCTTGCGCTGGCGGAAAAACGCCTTGCCAAATTTGGTGGCAGGGTGAAACTGGTTGAGGCAGACCTGCGAAAAAGAGGATGGACTGGACTTGTCCGCAGACCATTTGATGCGGTTGTCTCTGCAACAGCGCTGCACTGGTTCGGCCCGCTCCAGTTGAGTCGGCTATACAAACAATTCGGTAAGATTCTGCGAGCAGGCGGCATATTCCTGAACGCCGACCACACAGGCAGTTGCTGCAAACAAATTCAGAAAGATTGGCAGACCCAGAGGCGTCGTCTGGCACGCAGGTACGAAAAGAGCAGTGCCGATGACTGGGATGGTTTCTGGCACGCCTACGGACAAGCGTTGAAAGTGGATATCAAGAAGTTTCGCAGAAAACTGATTGGGCACTGGGTTGGGTCAGAGCAGGGTCTGCCGCTTCAGTGGCATTTTGAGAAATTGAAAGCAGGCGGCTTTGAGGCAATTGATTGTTTTTGGCGGCTGGATTACGATGCTATCTATGGAGGTATCCGAAGATGAACGGCGATATCGCCACAAAGACCAGTGCAAAATACATCGAGGCATACGAGAAACTGGCCGGAAAAAATTTTGAAGTTTAGTGTTTTGCCTGATAGCTCTGTGAGGGTAAGAAATGGGATTTCCAAAGGATTTTGTGTGGGGGGCGGCAACGGCGTCATATCAAATTGAAGGAGCTGCGTACGAAGGCGGTAAAGGACTTTCGGTCTGGGATATGATGTGCCGTAAGCCGGGTGCTGTATGGGAGGGGAACACCGGCGATGTTGCGTGCGACCATTACCACCGCCACAAAGAAGATACGGCTCTTATGAAGAAAGTTGGACTGGAGGCGTACAGGTTTTCTGTATCCTGGCCTCGTGTGATGCCGGCAGGCACAGCAAAAGTAAACGCCGAGGGTTTGGCATTTTATGATAAACTGGTGGATGAGCTGCTGGCAAACGATATTGAACCCTATGTAACCCTTTTCCACTGGGATTTTCCCTATGAGTTGTACTGTCGCGGCGGCTGGCTCAACAAACAAAGCAGTGACTGGTTTGCTGAGTATGTCGGGGTTGTGGTCGAGAAACTTTCCGACAGGGTCAGCAACTGGATAACGTTGAACGAGCCGCAGTGCTTTATAGGTATTGGGCATTTGGATGGGATTCATGCACCTGGACTTAAATTGCCTTTGTCGGATGTTTTGCTGGCGGCGCATAATGTGCTGCTTGCGCATGGCAAAGCGGTGCAGGCGATACGGTCAAAATCCAAAGGCAAATGCAGGGTCGGTTATGCGCCGGTAGGAGTTGTTACGATGCCGGCGGCGGAAAACGAGGCCGATATTAAAGCTTCACAGAGGGCGATGTTCGCAATTGGGGGTAAGCACTGCTGGAATAACACATGGTGGATGGACCCGGTATTTTTAGGCCGGTACCCTGAAGATGGGCTGAATGTTTATGGAACAGATGCGCCGAAGACAGGCCCGGCAGATATGGAAACGATTTGCCAGCCATTGGATTTCTTTGGTGTGAACATCTATCACGGTTATGAAGTGCGTATGGGGAAAGATGGCGGACCGGAAGGAATGCCGAGGCCCATCGGGCGCGGGCTTACGACTATGGATTGGCCGATTACCGAGAGCGCCCTGTACTGGGGACCAAAGTTCTTTTACGAGCGATATAAAAAGCCGGTGATTATAACGGAAAACGGAATGGCGAATACGGATTGGGCGGCACTGGATGGCAGAGTACATGACCTGCAGCGAATTGACTTTCTGCGGCGGTATTTGCGGGCATTGCGCAGAGCCTGTGAAGAGGGAGTCGATGTTCGCGGCTATTTTCTCTGGTCGCTTATGGATAACTTCGAGTGGACATTTGGCTTCAGCAGAAGATTTGGGATTATTTACGTTGATTACAACACGCAGCAGCGTATTTTGAAGGACTCGGCTTACTGGTACAGGGATATTATCGCATCTAATGGTGATGCACTGGACGAAGCTCACCAAAGCTGAAGTGCAGGAAGTTCTAATTTAGGGGTCGGTAAATTCATCGTGATTATAAAAAGATGAATGGGCAATCTCACAGGTACCGTTTTTTCCTGATAAGTATTTGTCTTGTTGCAGCAATTATTGCGGTATACTGGCCGGTATATAAATATGAGTTTGTCAGATACGACGACGACACTTACGTAACCGAGAACGCAAATATACGGTCAGGTTTGAACCGCGAAAGTTTTTGCTGGGCCTTCACGGCAGGCTACGCGAGCAACTGGCATCCTGTTACGTGGTTGTCCCACGCACTTGATTATCAACTTTTTGGCGACTGGGCGGGGGGACATCATTTAATAAACGTTTTGTTTCATATCGCAAACACCCTCATTTTATTTTGTGTTCTCGTGCGAATGACCGGCGCGATATGGCCTGGCGCATTTGTTGCTGCGGCTTTTGCGTTACATCCTCTGCATGTTGAATCCGTTGCCTGGGTAGCTGAGCGAAAGGATGTGCTGAGCACCCTTTTCTGGATGTTGACGATGTGGGTGTATGTCCGCTATGTCGAGAATCCGAAGCCTTGGCGGTATTTGACGGCAGTTGTGTTATTCGTGCTGGGCCTTATGGCCAAACCTATGCTCGTTACCGTTCCGTTTGTGCTGCTTTTGCTCGACTTCTGGCCGCTTCAACGGAAAATCTCTTATCGACTGCTGGTTGAGAAAATACCATTTTTTATTTTTTCGTTTGCAAGCTGTGTTGTAACGTTCTTGGTTCAGCGAAGCAGCGGTGCAATAGCAACTGTCGAATCCTTTGGACTGGGAACCAGAATCAACAACGCCATTGTTTCTTACGTTTCGTACATTGTAAAAATGATTTGGCCCAGCGGACTGGCTGTGCTTTATCCGCATCCCGGCGGCGGATTGTCCAAAACTGAGGTCATAGTCTGTGGGTTGGTGCTTTTGCTGATTTCGATATGTTTTATATATCCGGCTCGGCGCCACAGGTTCTTAGCGGTCGGATGGCTCTGGTACCTCGGTACGCTTGTTCCTGTAATCGGGCTGGTCCAGGTCGGTTTGCAGGCTATGGCCGACAGGTACACCTATGTGACATTAACGGGCTTATTCATTATCATTGCCTGGAGCGCAAAAGAGTTTGTTCCGAAATGGCGCTATAGAAATGTCATATTGACCTTGTCGGCTGCGGTGGTAGTGGTTGGCTGGGCAATAACCGCCTCGCGACAGGTAAGATGCTGGAAAAACTCTCTTACACTGTTTGAACATACGCTGCAGGTTACCGAAAATAATCACATTATTCTCAGCAACTATGCAACCTATCTAAGCAACTTGGGCAGATTTGACGAATCCATCGAACAATTTAATAAGCTGCTGAAGATTAAGCCGAATCTTGCTGAGGCTCATAACAATTTCGGCAGTGCCCTGCTAAAGACCGATAGAACTCAGCAGGCCGTTGAGCACTTCAGACTGGCTATAAAATATAAGCCCAACTTCCCCAAGGCATATTACAACCTCGGCAACGCCCTGCAAAAGCAGGGTAGGGCCGAAGAGGCTGTTTCATATTATAAACAAGCCACGGAAATCAAGCCGGATTTTGTTGATGCCTACCTGAATCTCGCTATGATTTTTAATGAACTGGAGAGATTTGGTGAAGCAATTGAGTCCTGCAAAAAAGTTCTTGAACTTGAGCCGAATAATGTAATCGCACACGGCTACCTTGGCCTCGGACTGGCCGGCGCAGGTAAAACTGACGAAGCGATAGAAGAGATTCGTTTTGTTCTAAAAGCCAGACCGGATGATGTCGAGATGTATCGCAACCTCGGCATTCTCCTCGAAAGAAAGGGCGAACCCGCCGAGGCGATAAAATCATATAGAGCGGCCCTGCAAATCGACCCCAACGCAACAGATGTGCGACAACTGCTCGAGGCCGCCTTGCAGAAACAAAGAAATCAACCCTGACCTGAAGCGGCGGATTGAATACCGCCTATTTTTTTGCCAAAAAACATTTACACAAAATCGGCTTTTGGCTGTTATTATTATATGGAAGTTGGATATGTTCGACTGTTATCGAAGATTAGAGCACTGCAATGAAGTATTCGAGGCAGGTGGAGATATTTAGACAGGCAAGAACCCAGCATATTGGATTTCTGGCGTCGGTTCTTTGGAAACTGACAGGTGACCGTGAGCTTTTCACCGAGGCGATGCAATATGCACTGTTAGGAATGTGGCAGAATGTCGAGAGGCTCGATAGCAAAAAGGCAGGTGCTTATATCTACAGGATTGCACTTACAGCCAATTCGAAGGCGTGGCGAAACAGAATCGGCAGAGACGGCCAAATCAGCGAGGAGCAAATCGGCACCGAGCAAGCACCGCAGAAAGAAACTGCTGATGCTGAATTAGTTGAAAAGGTAAGACAGACGATAGCCCAGCTTCCAACCAAGCAGGCAAAGGCGATTGTGATGCGATACTTAGAGCAACAGGATTACGAGGATATTGCTGAAAAATTGCGTTGCACTGAAGCCGGGGCGAGGTCAAATGTGTCAAAAGCCCTTATTACTTTGAAAGGCAGATTAGCGAGTTTGGTAGAGGGGGTGGAATAAAATGGACAGAGAAAATATCGAAGAAATTCTGAAAAGATTAGGCAGTGAAGATGTTCCGGCTGATGTGCATAAGATTGCGGAAGAGACATCGAGAGAGTTTAGTAAAACTTTAGCACAGCCGAGACATTATGTTTTGTGGGAGTATATTATGAAAAGTCCGATTACAAAACTCGCCGTTGCGGCAGCTGTCATCATTGCCTTCGGCATCGGCTTTTCCATTGGCCAACGGTCAAGACCAACACAGTTGGCGACTCACCCGCCCGATGTCACCGCCTACAGCACGGAGGTTTTGACGCATCCGGTCGCCCCGAAAGCCGAGGACAGCTTTTGGCGACAAAAAGCCCTTGCCGCAATGCAGCCAAGGCCTTATGCACAAACGAAGTTTGACAAAACGAGTTTGCTTGTAGGCTACAAACAATACCTTAAGGAGAAACACTATGACTAAGAAAAATCTCATCAACTTCTTGCTTACCGCCTCATACGTCGCCGTCACGTTCATCATCGGCTGTTACCCTGAAGATTCCCTCCAGTGGTCTAAAGACGGCTCCACCGGCATCTACCGCAAAAATGGCGCTCTTTTTATCGTCGATGGAAATACCGGGTCGCTTACACAGGTCGCCCCCGGAGGAACCGCCACGCGCTGGCCCACCGTTTCGCCCGATGGTTCACAATTCGCCTACGGCCAGATAGTCAAAGTCGACAACTTTAACAGTGCCTTAAAGCTGCTCCCGCAGGCTCAGGCCAAACTCATCAAAGCGCACGCTGAAATCCTCAAACAAAAAGTCCTCGCCGAAGGAATCAAGGACGGTAACTTCCCCTTCATCGGAAAACCTGTTGCCGCAGACGGCGGCCAGAAAGATTCCTTTAATGGCCAGCATATCGCCTGGGTCCAGAGATACCTCGTCGAAAAAACGGACACTCAACTCGCCCGTAAAATCGGCCCGGAAATTATCGAAAAAACCAAAGCCAAAGACCTGACTTACTGCCAGCTCGTTTGTGTCCTGACAGCCGACCCCAACAACCGGAAAATTCTCGTAACAAGCTCGCTGCAGCTCTGGCGCATCCGCTTCTCACCGGACTGCCGGCTTATCGCCTATGGCGCCGACCGTTTCAATGGCGCCGCTGAGGATGTCGGCTTCGACCTGTACATTGTTTCACCAGCCGAAAACACCCCCGCAGTGTTCCTCGCACCGGCCACAGCCGCCGGCTACGATTTCCGAGCCGATTCCCGTGCAATCGCATATATCAAGCCGGAAGATGAATTCTTCGACACTCAGAAACCCACCCTCGGCTCGCTCGTTGAGCGGACCGTCATCGACCCCAATGGCCGGCTACTTGCCTCGCTCGACTCTAATGACCCCTTACAAAGATATACCTGCACAGGTGCCGCTGCGGAACTCGCCGGTGTCTTATATCACCCCTGGATGCACGTCTCATACGCTTGTGAGAGTGACAATCGCATCCTCTTTGCCTCCGTAAAGATGTCCCTGCCCTCCGACATAGCCGGCGAAGAAAAAACAACCATCTTCTGCTATGACACCCTTACCCACGCCGTCAGCGAAATTATGCCTCAAGGGGTACTCGACTTCTCAGGGGGAAATTTGTACCTTTTCGTGCTTTCTGGCGACTCCCGGAAAATCCTCCTGCATGGAAAGAAAAACACACTCATTCTCCTCAGCAACAACTCAAAACTCCTCATCGACGAGAAAGAAGGGTTTGGAGAAGGAGATAACCCGCCCCTCAACCTTGTCGCCCAGTGGAAAGGCCCTGACCAGGTTTCCTGCCTCGTCTCCGAGAAATCCCATTACCTAACCAGTGACCCAAACACCCCAGCCCGTCGAAAGGAAATTGTCATCCTTGACGCTGATGGGAACCTAAAGCAAATCCTCAGCAAGGACTGGCCTGACGAACTCCTCAAATTTTGACCGGTTGCACCACTTTCTATGCTAAACACAAAGGCCGAGCGCTTCCAGCGCTCGGCCTTTTACTTGTCAAAATACGAGCAGTGTTCAACGAACAATGAGCGACGGTTACAATCCCCAGGCCTTTGCAAAGGCCGCAAAACTGCGGTCGTAGGTTTTTTCTACCGCCGGCGGGAAGCAGCAGCCGGGAAGTTGCTTGCTTGACAGGTGATAGCTCAGACACTCACAGCACATCCCCTTCCTGTCACATCCGGGATACGTGCAGCCGCAATTTTTCAGATTTTGTTTTTTATTGCATTCCACTGGAATATCTCCGGTTTCTAAACCCGAAACAAACACAAAATTCAAATATCAAAGGTTAGTGCAGCAGTTGCGCCAGACCTTTTCTTATCAGCATTACCGCAATGGCGGCCAGCAGCAGACTCATTATCTTCGACATCGCCTTGGTCCCCGCGTCGCCGACAAGTCGCATTAAAGCAGCGGAGCTTTTGAAAATCAGGCCTGCAAGAAAAATATTCAGCAGCACGGAAATGACGGTCGGCCAGAAACCATAATTTGATATCATCACCAGTGAAGATGTCAGGACCGCAGGTCCGACGATTAACGGGGTGCCCAACGGAACCGCCCCCAACTCCGTGCCGGGTATACGCTGTTTTTTAATCGGGTTCAAGAGGTCGGTGATTGCAAGGCAAAACAGTATCGCGCCGCCTGCGACCATAAAGTCTCCGATGGTGATGCCGAGCAGCTTGAACACACCTTTACCCAGCAGGATAAAACCCACCGCCAGGCCGGAAGCCGTGAACATTGACTGCACTATAATCTTTGTCTTTTCTTCTTCCTCCCTTCCCTCGGTAAGAGAGATAAAAATCGGAAGCACGCCGATGGCGTCAACCGCTACGAAGATGGCTATGAACGATAGCAAAATGTTATTTAACATCGACAAGAAACCTGCCTTTCGAGCCGTCCGGTTAATTTTCTTGTGCCGAGTGCGTTATTCTAACTATGTGTAACCAAGATAAACAATCAAAAAACAACCGTTTCCTGCCGGCCTATCGTCTGCCGACGACTAACTGAAATGCAATTCGATAATATCTTTGTCGTTCAGGACGTGGTTTTTCTGGACGTTTTGGCCTTTCCGGCTCCTCCATCAAACACTTATTCATTGGCAGACGTCTTGTTTTGCCTTATCAGACGAAATGTGCACTCATCATCTTCGTAACTAATATTCAAATCCCACCCAGCCTTGTTCGCTCTGTCCTGCCATATTGTTTCAAAGATTTTTTGGTAATCTGCAAATGAGATTTGCCCTTTCAGATGTGAGGTTATTTTATAAAGCAGAAAGTATATGGGTTTCATTCGCACAATGGCTTCTTGGTCATCCAGTTTTTCCAATGTAACACTGCTCCCACTTAACTTCGCTTGCTCCCAGCACAGATACAAAACGAATGCCTTTTCCGGCGGCAGGAATGGGACCTGTGCTTTTGCTGCCACCAAATATCCCCGTCCATCCGCAAACCAAGTGAAAGCAAAATCCTTTCCTTTCTCCTTCGCGAGAAAGTTGAAAAGGCGGACTTGTTCAGACCAGTATCCCTCTTGCCTTAGCCATATCTTATTCTGTTCTGCAATATCGGGAAATTCCGATGTCGGGAGGGTCGCTATCTTGTCGAGGCGTATCGTTATACCCTCCAACTGTCTGAAATACCAGTTCTCTCCCTCGACCAGAAAAGTAAAGCAGTATGTTACTTTCTCGCCATCGAACGTCAACGGAACCAGGTAGTGCAGGTGACTGCCTACCCTGTAGCATTCAGGAGTTGCTTGCCATTCCTGCCACACCGCCTTCTCCCTCATGGTGCTTAGAAATTCCATCAGTTTTTCTTTCAAAGGAACCATTTCAGGATATGGCCTGACCTTATCTACCGTCATTTGGCCTTTTTTGAGGGCTCCTACAAATTCGCGCCAAACTCGAATGTCATCGTGGCTTTGCGTAGCACCACATGTGCACAAAAGCAATAGAGCAGTAACTGGAAGAACGAATGTTATTGATTTCATGGCGTTGTCCTTTCATTTATTGGCGACTCTTTGGACCAATACTCCTGCAGCAGACGTTGTGTCCGCCGGACACTGCGACTATAGCTGCTCTGGGCCATCATTTACCCAAAATGCAATTCGATGATATCTTTGTCGTTCAGGACGTGGTTTTTCTGGACGTTCTGGCCTTTATAGACTCCGCTGCCCCAGATTCTTGCCGACTTTAATTTATCGGTCAGTTCCCGGTGAATAGCGGTGGCGAGGTCTGAAACGCTCGAGCCTGCCGGCAGCGTGAACGGCTCATCCATATCAGGTTTTTTGCCGGGCGGCTTGGCGTAAACGCGTATGATATTCAGCATTCTAAAAAGCATGCCGACAAGCTCATCGAGGCCGGTGCCGGTCCTGGTTGAGATTTCAACAGGTTCAAGGCGATGGCCACACAATTGTTTCAGAGCTTCGAGTGCGTCGGGTTTTGCGATGTCGGATTTGGTGCAGATGCAAAATGCTCTTTTGCCGAGAGGATTACCCCGCCGGTCGAGGGCGGCGGTTTCGCTGTCGATAAGTAAACTTTTAGAATCCAAAAAGGCAAGACAGATGCTCAATTGCTGCCTGATGTCGGCTGAGAGGTCGATGACTATCGCAATTGCATCACAGTTGCGATATGTGCCGACCTGGCCGGGCGTGATATAGTCGGCGGTGATGGGCGGCATATCAATAAGCTGAATCTGAACGTCCTCGAACGTTACCATAGCCGGCACAGGTGCGCCGGTTGCGAATGGAAAATCAGCGACATTAACCTTGGCGTTAGATATCGCAGCGATGATGGAGCTTTTGCCGCAGTTGGGCGTACCAATCAGGACTATTTGGCCGGCACCGGTGCGGGGCACGTGAAAGATATCGGCGTGTTTGCCGCTCTTTTTTTGTGTGGAAACCTCTTTTAGTTTGCTGAGCTTCCTGCGAAGGTCGGCCTTCAGGTGGTCGGTGCCCTTGTGCTTGGGCATAACCGCCAGCATCCGTTCAATCGCAAGGATTTTTTCCTCGCTGGTGGTCGCCTCGCGGTACCACTGCTCAGCCTTGAAATATTCCGGTGTAAGGTTAGCTGGCACGGTAAGAAAATAAAAAATTAAAAATCAAAAATAAAAAATGTGGGGTCCGCTTGCAACGGACAATTTCCTTATCTTTTATATTTTATTTTTTATGTTTTATTTTACTCAGTAACTTTAGCAGCGACGAGGTCACCAACCTGACTTGTTGAGAAGCCCATTTTACCGGCCTGGAGCGACTTTACTTTATTGGCGGTTACGAACATCACGGCCTTTTCGACCGCATCGGCTGCTTTTTCTTCGCCCAAGGCAGCGAGCATCATTTGCCCTGCGCAAATGGCCGCCAGTGGGTTGATGACGCCTTTGCCGGTATACTTCGGTGCGCTGCCGCCGATAGGCTCGAACATACTGACGCCTTGTGGATTGATATTTCCGCCGGCTGCGATGCCCATACCGCCCTGCACGATTGCGCCGAGGTCGGTGATGATGTCGCCGAACATATTTCCGGTTACGATAACGTCGAACCATTCGGGGTTCTTGATCATCCACATACAGGTGGCGTCAACGTGGTAATATTCTCTTTTGATGTCGGGATATTCCTTTTGGCCCATTTCGTGAAAGGCCCGCTCCCACAGGTCGTAGATGTACGTTAATACGTTTGTCTTGCCGCAAAGGGCCAGTATATTTTCTTTTCCTTTGCCGCGGGATTTTTTGCCGTATTTGCGGGCGTATTCGAATGCGTATTTCAGGCAGCGGTCGACCTGGAAGCGGCTATAGACCGCTGACTGTACTGCAACTTCGTTTGGCGTTCCTTTCATTGTGAAGCCGCCTGTGCCGGTGTACATATCGCCGGTATTTTCGCGGACGACGACAAAGTCGATATCATCCGGCCCTTTATTTTTGAGCGGAGTTTCCACGCCCGGATATAATCTCACCGGACGAAGGTTTATGTACTGGTCAAGCTCAAAGCGGGCCTTGAGCAGGATTCCTTTTTCGAGGATGCCCGGCGCAACGTCGGGATGGCCGATAGCACCTAATAGAATTGCGTCGAACTTTCGAAGCTCTTCGATGGCGCTATTTGGCAGCGTCTCTCCGGTTCTTTTATATCTTTCGCCGCCGAAGTCGAAATGTGTCAAATCGACTTTGAATTTGAACTTATTCGCAGCCGCCTTTAGTACTTTTACCGCTTCAGCGATTACTTCCGGCCCGGTGCCGTCGCCGGGAATCACCGCGATTTTATATGTCTTCGCCACTTTCAGTTCTCCTTCGTTGTTATTTTACTTATGTGTCTTGATTATGTGTTCCAGTAGTCCGCCAGCGTTGATAATTTTCAGTGCAAAGTCGGGCAGCGGATTAAATTTGATACTAATGCCGCTGGTTTTATTTTTAATCAAGCCGGCTTCGTAATCGACCTCCAGTTCGTCGCCATTTTTGATTTTGTCCGGCGCTTCGGATGATTCTATGATATAGTAGCCGTTGTTTATTGCGTTTCGATAGAAGATTCGGGCGAAGGATTTTGCGATTACGGTTTGTACGCCTGCGCCGCGAATGGCCCAGACGGCGTGCTCTCTGGACGAGCCGCAGCCGAAGTCCTCACCCGCGGCGATTATGTCACCCGGCTTTACCTTTTTGACGAAGTCCTTGTCCAAATCTTCGAGGCAGTGTTTTGCCAGTTCAGCTACATCGTCGGTGTTTAGGTACCGCGCTGGTATAATCTCATCGGTATTTATATGGTCGCGTTTGTAAACATGAGCTTTTGCCATAGTTTCCTCACATGTATTTTCTCGGGTCAGCCAGTTTGCCTTCGATTGCGCTTGCGGCGGCGGTAGCGGGGCTGGCTAAGTAAACTTCACTTTTTGGGTGTCCCATTCGGCCGACAAAATTTCTGTTTGTTGTGCTAACGCACTTTTCGCCGGCGGCGAGGACGCCCATAAAGCCGCCCAGACACGCGCCACAGGTCGGCGCGGAAATCACACAGCCGGCATCATAGAAAATATCGAACAGGCCTTCGTCCATCGCCTGCTTCCAGATTTCAGGTGTTGCAGGGACAACGATGGTTCTTATAGCGACCTTTTTGCCTTTGAATATCCCGGCGGCGATTCTTAAATCCTCGATTCGGCCGTTGGTACAGCTTCCGATATAGGCCTGGTCCATCTTTATTCCGGCACAATCGCCGATTTTTTTGCCGTTGCTGGGCAGGTTCGGCAGAGCGACCATCGGCTCCAATTTCGAGCAGTCAATTTCGACAACGCCTTCATATTCAGCGTCTTTATCCGATTCATAAACGGTATAATTTTTTTTGGCCTTGAGGTGCTCATCGAGATATTTTTTTGTAGTTTCATCAAAGCCGATAATTCCGTTCTTTGCGCCTGCTTCGATGGCCATATTCGTGATGGTCATCCGAGCTTCCATCGACATTTCCGCCAACGCCGGGCCGGTAAATTCCATCGCCTTGTAAAGTGCACCATCGACGCCGATTTTCGCAATTACTGCTAAGATAATGTCCTTGCTGTAAACGCCTTTAGGTAGCGACCCTTTGAGCACAAACTTTATTGACGCAGGAACTTTGAACCACAGTGTTCCTGTGGCAATGGCCGCCGCCAAATCCGTTGAGCCGATACCTGTGCCAAAAGCCGCAAATGCACCATAAGTGCACGTGTGCGAGTCGGGGCCGACTATAACTTCGCCGGGCCGAATATGTCCCTGCTCCGGCAATAGTGCGTGGCAGACGCCTGCTCTTCCGATTTTGTAGTAATGTTTTATCCCGTGGCGTTTTGCCCACTGGTCGAGTCTTTTATGCAGCTCGGCGCTTTTTATGTCCTTGGCCGGCTGAAAGTGGTCCGGCGTAACGACGATTTTTTCGGGGTCGAATACCTTATCGAGACCTTTTTCTTCGAGCATCGAAATAGCAGGCGGCGTTGTGACATCTACGCACATAACAATATCGAGCTTCGCATCTACAAGCTCGCCCGGCCTGACAGATTTCTTCCCACTTGCCTTCGCCAAAATCTTTTCCGTTATCGTCATTGACATAAATTAGTCCTTAGTTCGTAGTTGTTAGTTAGAGTTCTGCTTTTATTTGCGGTTCTTCGCCGGCGTCTTTTCTTGCTACTAATCTATTAATCGCATCGATGTACGCCCTTGCGCTTGCTTCGATGATGTCGGTCGAGATGCCTCTGCCGACATACATCCTGCCATCGGTCTTGATTTTCACGGTTGCTTCGCCGAGGGCCTCTTTGCCGCTTGTAACCGCTCGAATCGAATAACTCTCCAACTTCGGCGAGAAACCGGTCGCCTCTCGTATTGCCTCGTAAGCTGCATCGACAGGGCCGTCGCCCTCGGACTGTGCTTCTTTTATTTCGTCTTTGCTGCGAATCTTGACTATCGCCTTCGGACTTGTCCCCGTCTCTATCAGCACCCGCAGATACTCCAGCTCGAACGTATGCTCGACTACCCGTACCTCATCATCAATAATCACAACGACGTCCTCATCGAATACCTCTTTTTTCTTGTCAGCTACCTGCAAAAATCTCTGATACGCCTGCTCAAGCTCGTCTTTAGTCAGTTTGTAACCCAGTTTTTTGCAGCGGTCGGCGAATCCGTGTCGGCCTGTATGCCTGCCCAAAACCATCCGCGAGCCAACTAAGCCGATGCTTTCGGGCGTCATAATCTCGTATGTCCTTCGCTCCTTGAGCACTCCGTCAACGTGGACGCCGGCCTCATGCGCAAAGGCGTTGGCGCCGACAATCGCCTTATTCGGCTGCACTACGAACCCTGTCAGGCGGGATACGAGCTGACTGGTGCGGTAAATCTCTCTGGTGTTGACGCTGGTCGTCAGTTCGTTTTCAGTGCCTTTGCCGAAGAAGTCGGCCCTTGTATGTATCGCCATAACAATCTCTTCGAGCGCTGCGTTGCCGGCTCGTTCACCGAGCCCGTTGACGGAGCACTCGACCTGGCGGGCGCCGTTTCGTACGCCTGTGAGTGAATTAGCGACCGCCATACCGAGGTCGTTGTGGCAGTGCGTACTTATTATGCATTTGTCGATTCCCGGAACCTTCTGTTTTAACTGGGCTATAATCTGCCCGTACTCGTAAGGCAGAATATATCCCACTGTGTCCGGAATATTCAGCGTAGTAGCGCCTGCTTCAATTGCCGCCGTCAGCACCTCAATCAGAAAGCTCATCTCGCTTCTGCAGGCGTCTTCCGGCGAGAATTCGACATCGTCGGTAAACGTCTTTGCGAACCTGACCGCCTCGGCCGCCATTTTCAGGACTTCGGCACTTGTTTTCTTGAGCTTATACTTCATATGAATCGGGCTGGTCGCGATGAATGTATGGATTCGTTTCTTTTTAGCCGGCGCAACGGCTTTGCCTGCCGATTCGATGTCTTTTTCATTTGCCCGCGCCAAGCCCGCTATGGTCGGCCCGGCTACCTGCTCAGCTACGAGCTTAGTTGCCTCGAACTGTACCGGCGAGGAGACCGGAAAGCCGGCTTCGATTACATCAACGCCCAAAATCGCGAGTTGCTTAGCGATTTCGAGCTTTTCGGCAATTGAAAGTGAAGCGCCCGGCGACTGTTCGCCGTCGCGTAAGGTGGTATCGAAAATTACGATTTTTTGCTTTGACATCTTGGTTTTTCTCCGAAATTTTGCCTTACTTGTACGCCACAGGCGTATTATGCCCTAAGTGGGGCAGAATTTCTACGAGTTTACGAAAAAAAGAAGAAATAGGATTTTTGTGGATGTAAGGGGATTTATTGCGCCTTGCGGCGCAAAAGCAACAAGCTGAGGCTAATGATAGCCCTGTGGGGATAACGAGTTATATAGTTTCCGCTCATAGTCAACCAATTATAGCAGACAGATAACCTTTTGCAAGTATTTTTTGTCGGGTAGGTGTATAGTCCGACGACCTGCCCCTTAGGGGCAGACCTTTTGGTTGTGAGATTCTTCGCTTCGCTCAGAATGACAAATGGGCCCGCAAGGATTTGAACCTTGGACCAATGGATTATGAGTCCACTGCTCTACCGCTGAGCTACGGGCCCGTTAGGTAACTCTAACTACTTTCAGCATAACCACTTTCACCTGAAGCTGTCAATACTTTGCCCTTCCGAAACTCCTTAAAATGGGCCTTGGTGTCAGTTTTGGTGTCAGTCATTCCTTCCGCATTGCTCCGATGCTCTTTAGAATTCTGCCAGCCGAAGCAAGGTCGTCGGGGCGAACGGCCAGATAATACTTCTGTGTGGTCGAGATGTCGGCGTGTCCAGCCAGTTGTTGCACAACTTGTATTGGCAGTTTCTGAGCCCAGTTAGTTATGGCGGACCGCCGAAGGTCGTGGAGAGTGCAATCTTTCACGCCTGCCCGTCTTCGGATGGTATCAAAGTCCCTCAACAAGTTGTTTACAATGCTCGACTTCGGGTTCCAACATTCATCTTCCTGTCGCTGTCGAATCCACTTGAGCCGGGCAGCGGGGATAAAAATATAGGGGTGGCCAGCCGGGGGCTTCTGCTTGCATTTCGGCAAGGAATTTCACGCTCGCATCAGACATTGGAGCTACCCGCTTCTCACGGTCCTTTGGCTCCCAATCCAGCGTCTCCTTGGTTTCCCGTTTAGGGACGATGTGGATTTGCTGGTGCTCAAAATCGATGTCCGCCCAAGTGAGATTGAGAATCTCTCCTACCCTGAGGCCGCTGCCGTATGCCGTGGAGATCAATGCTTTCCACCAAATATTCTTTGCTGCGCTCTCCAGTGCCAGGTATTCACCAACCGAGACATAATTCACAGGTTTCTGGCAAACCTTACGCCTTTTGATTCTCGCGAAAGGATTTTGGCCCTCGCGTAAGTTGAAAATACCTCTGAGAGTGCGAATGTCCTTGTTTACCGTCTCCAGACTGACGCCAGAAGCCATACGCTTTGCAACGAATAGTTCGGCTTGCGTCGGTGTAACTCTGCTGAGCAGGGTTGAGCTACCTATAGAATTTTCAAAGAGCTTCAGGGCTCTTAACTGATTGTACAGTGTTGCAAATGCAACTCTTCCTTTCATCGCCCGTTCATGTTCAAGCCTAAACTCCTCCAACGTTACCTTCGGAGGTCTGTCGGCTCTTCCCAAAGACACCTGCCGCTGCTTTTCTGCCGCGAATCGTTCCGCCTCCTTTCTGTCCTTGAAGACCTTGCCATACCTTTCTTGGCCGTTGGAGCTGTACCATCGAACAACCCAGTGGTGCTGTCTTCTCTTAAGCCATAGCGACCTGGGAATAGGCTTACCGTCTTTGTTCTTCGGCACTGGCTCCAACCATTTTGGGTAAATGCCCACCTTTTCTATTGCCATTGGTAACCTCCTTTCCGCTCTGGGCAAGTGGTTACCGCTGGCGACTGACAAGGCGGATTGTAGCAGGGTAAAACAGAAAGCGCAAATCTTTTCTGTCAGAAAAAACCACTGAATGATATCCTCCTACTTTCCTGTTTTGTTCTGCAGGAATTTATCAAGCTCTTCCTTGAGATACCATACCCGCCGGGCAAACTTGGTGGCCTTGAGTTCTCCACGGTCACGCCAGTAGTTCAACGTTCAGACGGCAGATTCCGGCGTATGATTGCCTGTCTCATCCAGCCTCAGGTACTGAGCAGCTTCCACGGGTGTCAGCAAGTCGCCAAAGACCTCTGGCCGAGGCGGCCAAGCAGTGTCTTCAGTTCGCTGGTTTACCAGGATATTTTGAGCTCGTTTATTCATCTGATTCATCACCTAGATCAAAATTTTCATTTGACTTATTTTTTTGCCCCGTATAATCCGATATATAACGTAACTATGGATAAATATGGCGGGGAATAGGTTATTGCTGGTTTAGCAGTTACCTATGTGTCGAAAAAGACACGGCTTTGGGGCGGCACTTGGGGGCACATAGAAAGGGGAATTCGTCGGCAGATTTTTGTAATTTCCCCTAAACGTTCTGCCTGAACTGTTATGCGTTTGCAGAGCCCTTCGTTTCAAAAAATAACGCCGTCAATTTTTATTATCAAGGGTTTTTGCAACGATGCTGAGCAGAAGACATCAATCTGATAGAAAGACTGGAATCGATGTTTTATGTGATGTTCCTTGGGAAAGCAAATATAAAACGCTTCTTGAGAACCTCCCTCAAAAGATATTCCTTAAGGATACCAACTCGGTGTATATATCCTGCAATGAGAATTATGCTAAGGATTTAAAAATCAAGGCTGAGGAAATTGTTGGGAAGACAGATTACGATTTTTTTCCAAAAGAGCTTGCCGAGAAATATAGAGCTGATGACAAAAGGGTTATGAGTTCCGGCAAGATCGAGGATATCAATGAAAAATATGTGCAGCGAGGAAAAGAAGTATTCGTTCATACGGTCAAAACATTAGTTAAAGATGAGGCAGGTAACGTCATCGGAATATTAGGTATTCTCTGGGATATCACAGCACAAAGACAGGCTCAGAAAAGGCTGTTAGACTATCAAAAGCGGCTTCGGGACCTTACATCGGAGATGTCATTGACAGAAGAGCGTGAACGCCGGCGATTAGCTATTGAGCTGCATGATCAAATTACACAGAAAATGATACTCTTCAAAATCAATTTGGGAACATTGCGAGAGGAAGAATTACCACCGAAGCTGGCTGGGCCGTTGGATGAAATCTATCAGCATCTTGACCAAATAATTCGGGATACCCGGTCATTGACATTTGATTTGAGCTCGCCCACTTTATACGAACTGGGGCTTGAAGCTGCAATAAGAGAGTGGCTTTATGATGAAGTTCAACAAAAACACGGGATTCACACTGAGTTTGAAGACGATGAGCAACCAAAACCTTTAGATAATGATATTCGTGCTGTTTTGTATAGAGCAGTTCGGGAACTGCTGGTCAACGTAGTCAAGCACGCACGAGCCCAAAAGGTGAAGGTTTCTATCGGCAAAGATAACAATAATGTACGAATTGTGGTCGCAGATGATGGGATAGGCTTTGTACCATCCCCACAGTTGAACAAGACAGGAGGTTTCGGGTTTTTCAGCATCCGTGAGGGACTGAACTATCTTGGCGGCAGTATTGAAATAGGGTCTAAACCTGGTCAAGGGACACACATTACACTAATAGCACCAATAAAGCGTGGAAAAATTGAAAACGATGAAGGTCAAGGGGGTCATTATGAGCATAAGAATTTTAGTGGCAGATGATCATGGAATTCTGCGACAGGGTATAACTGCTTTGATTGAAAAACAGAATGATATGGAAGTGGTTGGTGAAGCTGATAATGGATTGAACGCTGTAGAAATGGTCCGCAAGCTTCGACCTGATGTGGTTCTTATGGATGTGACAATGCCGGTACTGAATGGTATCGAAGCGACTCGCCAAATCAAGAAGGAACTGCCAGAGACCAAAGTCCTGGCTTTATCGGTACATGCCAAACGGGAGTTTGTACTGGACATGGTAAAGGCAGGTGTTTCGGGTTACATGGTCAAGGAATGTGTACTTGATGATTTGGTCAGGGCCATTAAGGTTGTTGTGGATAATCAATCGTACTTGAGCCCTCAGATTGCAAGTATTGTCCTTGAGGGCATTACAAAAGACAGTATGTTCGGTATTGTTGACGGTGATAGTAAAACCCTTACGCCGAGAGAAAACCAAATCCTGCAACTTCTGACAGAGGGCAACCCTGCAAAGCAAATCGCTTTACAACTGGGTCTGAGTGTCAAGACCATTGAAGCAACCCGCAGGCAGATTATGGAAAAAACCGAAGTTGATAACCTCGCAGACCTTACCAAATACGCTATTCGCGAAGGGTTAACTACAGTTTAAAAAATTTTTGGACTTGGTGAGTTAACGTTTGGCTATATTACCTCCCTCCCCTCTCTGCAAAGGTGCTGTTATAGCCAATGGTTATAACAGAAAACTCCTTTGGATAATTTGGCTTTTGTTTTCCAAATTTCCTGAAAGATAGATATCAGTATTGAGAGACCCCATTCCTCATTAGCAAACCCCGTTTTTTGGAAAAGACTTGTTTTTAAACCACTTAAACTCCACACGCCGCTTTCAATTATTCTGTTCGTTCTTTTGGTTTTACTATCCTTAGGCTACCTCACGGTTAGCGAAAAGCTTTTTAATGTGGTGCGTAACAATGCCGAAGTGGGTTGCATAAAAGCTGCGGAAAGCACAGCTTGGATTACTTCACAAGATACTGTTGGACTTTGCGTGCGGCAGACGAAACTGCAAATAAGGGTTTTAATGGGTATCTAAAATGGGGCTGCAAAGGGGAAGCACTGAAAAACACATCACCACCTACAACACGATGGGTAGAACCACCGTGAACCCGCTGCTTAAAATCGATGTGGTTAATATAATTGAGCTGAACTCAGACGCACGTGTGTAGCGTGCGTTTTTTTATTTTATTTAGTTTCCCCTAAGGGGAAAGAAAAGGAGCATTAAAATGGCAGTCGAAAAAACAATTGGTTCCAGCAGTCTGGTTGAAATCGTGGACAGAATTCTGGACAAGGGTATCGTTGTTGATGCCTGGGTGAGACTCTCTTTGGTAGGTATTGAACTACTTGCCATCGAAGCCAGAGTCGTAGCTGCCTCAGTCGAGACCTATCTGAAATATGCCGAGGCTATCGGTTTGACAGCAACAGCTGCATAAGGATAGGTAACTAAAGAGGGTTCTTGCCGGGTCATCCTTATGTACCGGGCTTAGGCTGGGGGGAGCAGAAAGCGTGTCTCGCCAAGAAAAACCTCTTCTTAACATGAGGAATCTTACCAAGACTTACCAAAAAGGGGAATTAGGACAATGCTTTTAGCCGCTGATAAAGAAAATATTCTCGAGAACGTAATATCTTCCTATGAAATCAGGATACAAAGTATTGAGGCTTTTTTCGAAGCGACTCATCAAGTCTTCCAGGATTTTCAGAACTCTCTTCTCAGTACAAGAGGCGAAAGGGAAAAAATCAACAGCCAACTGAGAGAAAACCTTGCTATGAACGGGTCCTTGCGGAAGAAAGATTTTGACCGGATGATAAGTGTTATCTCTTCACACTTAGACCAAAGTGAACAGGAAGTAAGAGAGCTATCTCGAAAATATCTTAGCGAACAAACAAAGCTGGTACACCAATTAAGGGAAGGCTTGAGAGGTTTTAAAGACGCTCTTACCGAAGGCCAAACCCAGAAGGTTAAGGAACTGCAAGCACTGATTAAAGAAATCCTTACTAAGCAGGATGAAAGCAAAATCGAGGTTACTTCGAAGCTAAAAGAGTTCCAACAAGGACAGCAACAAGCATCGAAAATGCTTAAAGACCTTTTAGCCAAGGGAGAAGAGTTGAGAATAAGGGATTTTAAGGCGATGCTCAGACAATTCGAGTGCTACCATGCTGACCGGATAGCCAGCAAAGAAGAAAGGCGCAGGATAGTCAGGAAAATGCTTGACGGGTTCAAGGTCAAACGCACAGAAACAGAACGAAATTGTCTTGCTGGGTTGCAGAAGGTGTAAGATGTGGATGATACATAATTATGAGAGGTATCATAAATAACATTATAAATTTTTACCAGATGCAGGCAAAGGCTTTGGGCGTTTTAGTGGCTAATACCCAGAAGGCCTTGGAGCAGTCAGAAAAGGAAAGGAGGGCCAATGAGCAGGAACAAAGAGTAGAGGGCTTCGTAAAGGGTTTGATTATGAATTTGAACAATATGTTAACGAGGTTTTATTTTTTCAAGGACCGCAAAAACAGAAGGCAGGAACAAATGACTGACAAACAGGTGAAAGCTATAACCGAGTTTACGGTCTTCGTTAAAGCCCTGACCAAGAATGTATGTTCATTACTCAAGCGTTTTCAGGAAAGTCAAAGCTTTGAAGAAAAAATTGATAAAGAAATAAGGGAACTTGAAGCCGGTATTGGACAGAGGTTAAAGGAGTTTGACAAGGCTTTGGATGAAACCAACGGCACTTTACTCATTCGTCTGATTAACTTTGTCCGGAATACTGCCGGCAGTTTTACCAAACTTATTAAAGTGCAAAAGGTTTTTCTCCGCACGGCGCATAGCAGAAAATCCGGCAGACGTTTGGAAGAGTCAACCCAAAACATTAAGGAAGATTCCCAAGCCCGAATTCAGGACACCGGTGATGGTCGGCTGGAAAATGTATTTAACTGCTCGAGCACAAGATTGGTCAGGAACAACGAAGAAAAAAGGTCAAGATGTCCGATGGATTTGAAAGTATAAAAAGATGCAAAAGTCGAAAATACAATTTGTTTTAGAACGGTTAAGCAAGGAACTTCACCGATTTATTGATACCGTTGGTGACGTCCCCTATATTGCTTTGCCTTCGGAAAAGCCAGACATCATTTGTTTTGCTGGAAAGATCAAAGAATTAAGCGGCTATGATGTCAATGAAATCCTGGCTGATAGAGAACATTGGGAAAAAATGATTCACCCTGATGATTGTGAGCAAGTTTTTGCAGCTTTTGCCGGATGTAAAAATGAGGGTACGCCCTTCAACATAGAGTACCGAATTGTCCGTAAGGATGGTTCACTGCGTTATGTCCTTGATAAAGGCGAGCCTGTTTTTAATGATAAGGGCGAAATAACTCAAGTTGAAGGCATAATAAGTGCTATTGGCTGGTCTGAGAGGACTGAAAATATACCAGTCGCGGAAGTATCGAATGTAGCGGTATTTAATGACGGTAACTTAGGTGTTTTACAAAAAGTTTGAAAAATATTCTGAAAGGAGAGCTCAAATGGTAATGACAATAGCTGAAGACATGAAAAAACTGACGGAGAACATCATTATTTCCAACGATGTTCGGCTAAAGGCTGTGGGACAGTTAGTGGCAGACACTCATGAAACCCTTAATGGGTTTTCTATGGATAGAAAGAAGATGGCTGCGCAACAGGCCAAGGACTTGGCCGATTTTGTGAATGGGTTATCAAAGAACGTACAAGGTTTGCTAAAAAGTGCTCAAAACATGGTCCAGCAGTTCCATAAAGACAATGTGCAGATGAGCAAAGAACAAGCAAAGAACCTGGCAGATTTTGTCAATAATCTTGTCAGCGGTGTCGGTTCAATGCTGGATAGCTTCCGGAAGGAGCACAACCACATGTCCAAAGAACTCAAGAGTAAGCTTACCAAAGAAATAAAGGACATCCAGACAGAGGTTGAAAGAATCCTGAGTGATGCTGACAAGCTCGTCGGTGAATTTAGCTCTGACATGGCCGATGCCAAGAAGGCCTGGAAAAATATGTCTGCGGCTCTATCCAAGGCAAGAAAAGCCGGTTTCATCATGTCTGAGATTGATGCCGGAGAAAAAGTGACCACAGTTAAACACGCTGCACGCAAGGCACATAGCAGGAAGAAAACTACTGCCCAAAAGAGCAAAAGCAGAAAACAAGAAGTTGAAGCTGACGTTTAACAAGGCAACATAAGCTGTCTGATGCCAAACTGTTGCTGGCTTGAAAGGCCAGGGAAGTGCAGATACTCATCCAGGGAGATATTAGATATGAGCCAGGCAACATATACGGTGACCCGGATAACGTGCAGGTTCTGTAAAGGTACTGGCAGAGACCCTTTCGCCCTGTTGAGCGAACTTGCCATCTGCCAGGTTTGCATGGGGACAGGTAAGGTTCGGATTGAAGAGCCAGCCATCCAGTGTGCTTGCTGCAAAGGTGCCGGTGTATACCACGGTACACGGATTACATGCACAGTCTGCAATGGTAAGGGTATGGTTACAGTTCCTAAAGGCCCAACTGAGCAATGCCCTGAATGTAAAGGCACAGGAAATGCGATGGATAGTGGAATGCCCTGTCTTGAGTGTAAAGGCAAAGGAGTTGTTTCAGTGAAATGAGTAAATTAAATTTGCCCAGAGTAGACTTTACCAAAAAGAGGACTGAAGCCATGACTAAATTTAAGTCCCTCAGACAAAACTTTAGAAACAGAGAAAAGAAGATAAGAGCAAAGTTGGAAAAAGCGAGCAGAATCTGGAAGAAGTTAGGGGAAAGATTTAGATGGTGGGGTTCGTTGCCCTGAGGAAAAAAATAGGAATTTAAAAGACAGGAGGTCTATCAAAATGATTGACGAGATGACAACAGTATTGGAACCGGCTCCTCTGCCGGACTTTGTGGAGACAAAGTACATCAAGGACATTACCAACAGGGCTCTTTCCTATATTAAGGCTGGTTTTCCAGTTCACTTTAGGGGGCCTTCCGGTACGGGCAAGACAACACTGGCTATGCACCTGGCAAGTAAGATTGAAAGGCCGGTGGTAATGATTCACGGAGACGAAGAGTTTACTACATCGGACTTGGTTGGCGGCGAGCATGGCTATAGAATCCGAAAGGTAGTGGACCGCTTTATTTCAAGGGTACTAAAGACAGAAGAGGACATGGTCAAACGCTGGGTGGATAACCGCTTAACCGTCGCCTGTAAATATGGATTTACCTTGATATATGATGAGTTCACGCGTTCTCGGCCCGAGGCAAATAATATTCTTTTGTCTATCTTACAGGAAAAGATGATGGATTTACCAGTCGGAAGGGGCGGTGAGCAGCCGTATTTGAAGGTCGACCATGACTTTACAGCTATTTTCACGAGCAACCCTGAGGAATATGCCGGCGTGCACAGAAGTCAGGATGCTTTAAGAGACAGGATGATAACAATGGACCTGGACCACTTTGACTATGAAACCGAAATAGCCATAACACAGGCCAAGTCCAAACTATCCAGGCCATATATTGAAATGATAGTTAATATCGTGCGAGGGTTAAGGGAGTCCGGCAAGTGCGAATTTGCACCCACTGTTCGCGGCTGCATTATGATTGCCAAGACTCTGAAGGTTCAAAAGTTAACACCTTCGAGGGCAAATAATGTGTTTATGCAAATGTGCCAGGATATTCTGGCATCGGAAACAAGCCGAATCGGTTCAAGGACAAATCAGGATAGAGTCAAGGAAATTGTAAGTGGACTTGTGGCAAAAGAGATTGGAACGGGAAAGACAATTGATGTCGGAAAGAAGGCTGCGGAGAGCGCCACTGCTGTTGAGATAGTTGATAGCAAGAGAGAGAAAAAAGAAATAGAAAGTCTGGTTGGTACAAGATAAAAAGATAAGGAAGCCTATCAAATGAAGAGAACATTACAAACCCCACGCGTTAGAAATATAAAGAGTATGCGTTCGGTAGGTGCACGGTCTATCCCAAAGGTCCAAAGATCAAGCTATCTGGAATTATATATGCTTGAGAGAGAGAAGGATAGATTAGAAAAAGAAATCCACACGTTGGACAAAAGGAGAGGCACGGCCGAAAGACAATTAGACAGCATCAACAAGCGAATGGAAAATTTGCGAAAAGAAACCCACGAGAAGGAAAGAATTAAAACCTACAGAAGTATACCTACAAAACCGCTCAAGACAATGGCTATAAATTATTAATTAATGCGTAAGATAGAACAGTATGTATTGGAAAACTTTTGACTGGAAAAGCCAGAGAGCAGGTCAAAGAGGCGAAGTCTTAAATAAGAATACCTATAGATGTGGATTCTGCAGCGGAAAAGGATTTATACCTTCCAAAAAGAATACAAGGTGCTCAGTGTGTTTAGGCGCCGGAACTGCAGAGGTTGAACCCCCAGTTGTGATATGCGCTTATTGTAATGAGTCAGGGAAATCACATTTAAACAGCGATCTTACCTGTATCGTGTGTAGAGGTAGAGGGGTTGTGAGTGTGAAGACTTCGCAAGTTGAGATGTGCCCTGCCTGTAAAGCCGGGGGCAGAGAAAAGGGAGCTAATCTTCCGTGTTTAACATGTTCAGGAAAGGGTGTGCTCACAAAATAGATTATTAGGAGTTGTATTATGAAAATAGACCAAGTACGTGAAGCAATCAGAGACTTTTTTGAAAAGACTTTTGGTAGGGACGCGAAAGTAATAAAAATAACAAAATCCGAGGACGGCTGGATAGGCGAAGCAGAAGTTTATGAAGAGAGTTCGTTTATTAAATCTTTAGGCTTACCCAGCAGAGTCCAGGACAGAAATACTTATGAGGTTAAATTGACCGATACCCCGGAAGTGACTTCTTATGCACGAAAGGAGGAAGTCGCAACAGCAGGATAGAAACAAGAGGGATTAGAGAATGGCTGAACAAAAAATGATGCATGCCACCGAGGCTACCAACCTTGCTGATATCTTAGAGAGGGTGTTGGATAAAGGTATTGTTATTGCCGGTGATATAAAAATCTCAATTGCAGACGTCGATCTCCTTAATATTAAAATAAGGCTTTTGATTGCCTCTGTGGATAAAGCAATGGAGATGGGGATAAACTGGTGGCAGCAGGACCCTTATCTTTCCTCGAATGCAAAAGAGGCAAGGTTAGAAAAAGAAAATAAAACCTTGAAGAGCAGATTAGAGCGAGTAGAAGCAAAGATAAGATAACAAGAAAAGGATATGCAGTCGAAAGATTTGCAGGATAACTGTAAAACGAAAAAGCCTGGTATGCTAAAAAAAGGAGATTCGTCAATGGCCAAAGATAAAAAGAAAAAAGATAAAGAAAACGAAGGTTTGGATATCGATTTTGGTATAGGGAAATTGAGCCTTGGTCTGGGAGGACTATTGGATGGTATTGGAAACTTGGTTGACCTGGCTGCCAAACTGAAAGATGCAGGGGGTGAAATCAGTAAAGAAGGCGAAATTGACTTCAGTCACCTTAAAAAAGGTATGAAAGGGGTGTTTGGGGTTTCCATAAAGACAGCGGTTGGAGGCAAACCCGTAGTTGAATCGTTTGGAAATGTCAAAAAGACTCCCCAGGGCCCAACGGTCGAAGAAGAAAGAGAACCGATTACAGATGTCTTTGATGAAGGCCAGGAGATCCGAATTTATGCCGAAATGCCGGGCGTCAACCAGGAAGATATAAAATTAGACCTAAAAGAGGATATTCTTGATATCTCTGCTCAAACCGGCGACCGAAAATATCACAAGGAAATCTTGCTGCCGGCAAAGGTGCGGGCCGAGACGCTTGTCTCTTCTTACAATAACGGCATTTTAGAGATCAAAGTGAAAAAGTGAATGGCGTTAAAAGGGCTCAAAGATACTTCTCGGAAGCTGATTTTATTCGGCGGCAAAGGAGGTGTTGGCAAGACAACCTGTGCGTCTGCTACAGCCCTGTATTTGGCAGAGGATTTTAAGACGTTGATTTTTTCCACCGACCCGGCCCATTCGCTTGCTGACAGCCTGGGACAGAAACTTAGCGACCAGCCAGAAGAGATAAAAGGAGTAAAAAACCTAAGTGCCCTTGAAGTAAATGCAGAAAAGGCTCTTTCAAAATTCAAAACAGAGCACGAAAACGAGATCAGAAAAATTGTAGAGACCGGTACTAACCTGGATGCTGAAGATATAGATTCGGTCTTTGCTTTGCCTGTCCCAGGTATGGATGAGGTAATGGGTTTTAAGACAATGATTGATCTGATAGATGAGGCAAAATTTGATAAATACGTGGTAGACACCGCCCCTACCGGCCATGCTTTGAGACTTCTGACATCACCGAAGCTATTGGATGACTGGGTTAAGGTGATGGCAAAGATGAGATGGAAATACAGATATATGGTTGAGAGATTTGCCGGCAGGTATGACCCCGATGAAGGGGATGATTTTCTCTTATCTATGAAGAAAACCGTGAAAAAGATAGAGGATTTGCTTCGTGACCAAAACAGGTGCGAATTTATAGCGGTTACGATCCCGGAGGATATGGCGATTTTGGAAACCGCCAGATTAATAACCAGTTTGGGCAAATATGGAATAACAGTTAAGCAGTTATTGATAAATAATGTTTTAGAATCCGATGGCTGCCAGTTTTGCAGAGAAAAAAGAAAAGAGCAGGAGAGGTACATAAGCCAGATAAAAGAGGAATTTGATGGTCTAAAAACGACGATTACCCCCTCGCGTCCTCACGAAGTTAAAGGATTGCGAGCATTGCAAGACTTTAAGAGCTATTTGTTTAATTAATACGAAAGAAAGGCTTCTGATATGAAGCAATTTAAAGTAAAGGAGGCTTTACCTAAGGATGTAGGCAGGGCTATTGCCAGAATTGACCCTGAAGATATGAAGAATTTAGGCCTGGAGGTAGGCCAGATAGTAGAGATAGAAGGCAAAAGGAAAACTGCTGCCAAGGCAATGCCCTGCTATGCTGAGGACAGGGGGAAAAAAATAGTTCAGATAGACGGTATTACAAGAGAGAATGCCAAAGTCGGACTTGACGAAAAGGTAACAATCCAAAAGGTCGAGACCAGAGCCGCCGGGAAAATCACGCTTGCCCCTTTGACTGCTGGGGGTGTGCTTCAAAAGGATAAAGATACTAAATACATTGCGTCTTTGATAGAAGGTCTGCCTTTAACCAGTGGTGATAAAATAAGGGCGAGGTTATTTGGCACTAAAACCTGTGATTTTATAGTGGAGGACACAATACCAGATGGCGTGGTATCGGTCAGTTCGACAACCCTGATAAAGGTAAAGTCAAAGGAAGGCAAAATTGAGAAAGCCAAGGTATCTTATGAAGATATTGGTGGGCTTGGTACCCAGGTTCAACGAATAAGGGAGATGATTGAACTGCCCCTTAAGTACCCCGAAGTTTTTGAAAGGCTTGGTATCGAAGCCCCCAGGGGGGTTTTTCTATACGGCCCGCCGGGCACGGGTAAAACGTTAACCGCCAGAGCCGTAGCCAATGAAACGGATGCCTATTTTACCAGCATAACCGGCCCTGAGGTCATGGGAAAATTTTACGGTGAGTCGGAGGCACGACTGCGAAGTATATTTGAAGATGCCCAGAAACATGCCCCTGCCATAGTCTTTATCGATGAGATTGATGCTATAGCCCCCAAGCGGGAAGATATGGGCAGTGAAAAGCAGGTAGAAAGACGTGTCGTAGCTCAGCTTTTGGCCCTGATGGATGGATTAGAATCCCGCGGCCACGTTGTAGTCATTGGGGCAACAAACATCCCCAATACTATAGACCCGGCATTACGAAGGCCTGGCCGGTTTGACAGAGAGATTTCCCTTCCCATACCTGATAAGAACGGGCGCTTGGAGATATTAGAAATTCATACGAGAGGCATGCCTCTTGCTAAAGATGTAGACGTTGAAAAATTAGCCGGTATTACTCATGGTTTTGTTGGTGCGGATTTAGAGGCTCTGGCCAGAGAAGCGGCAATGTCAGCGTTGCGGAAAATCCTGCCGAAGATTGACTTCGAATTGTCAGACATTCCTTATGAAACCCTGCTCAGATTGGAAGTGACGATGGACAACTTCTTTGAGGCCTTGAAGGAAATTGAACCATCTGCTATTAGAGAGGTTTTTGTCGAAGTACCCGATGTAAAGTGGTCCGATGTAGGTGGTCTTGAAAATATCAAGCAGGAGCTCAAAGAGGCGATAGAATGGCCCCTTAAATACCCAGATGTCTTTAAGAAAGCTGGCACTACTCCACCCAAGGGGATTTTGATGTACGGCAAGCCGGGAACGGGAAAGACGCTTTTAGCAAAAGCTGTTGCCAATGAAAGCGGCGTCAATTTTATATCTATCAAGGGTCCGCAACTTATCAGCCGGTATGTCGGAGAATCAGAACGAGGGGTAAGAGAAACGTTCAGGACGGCAAAGCATGCTGCACCAACCATACTTTTCCTTGATGAAATAGACAGCCTTGTGCCACGGAGAGGCTCAAGCTCAACCGATTCCCATGTAACCGAAAGGGTGATAAGTCAATTCCTGACTGAGATGGACGGTATTGAAGAGCTCAAGGGCGTAGTGGTTTTGGCTGCGACAAACAGGTTGGATTTGGTTGACCCTGCGATATTGCGAAGCGGCAGATTCGACTTTTTGTTTGAACTGCCTCTACCTGATGAGAAAACCAGAGAAGAGATTTTCAAGATACATACAAAAAATAAGCCTCTATCCCCAGATGTTGATTTGACCAGGTTGGCTAAGGAATCCGATGGCAGAACTGGTTCTGATATTGAATTTATCTGTCGAAAGGCTTCTATGTTTGCGGTAAGAGAATATATCGAGCACGATTCAGCAAAAAAGAAAATAAGTGTAGATGGGGAGCTTAAAGTTTCAAAACAGCATTTTGACCAGGCTCTTAAAATGCTAAAAGAGCAAAATGGCAGGTAAGCAATAAAGGGAAGGTAAAATGTTGAGCATTATTGAAAAAGTCAAGGACCTGTTTAAGTGTAAAACCGGGAAGAAAGCTGAAGCTGAACTGCAACAAGAAAAGAAAGCCGAGGATAAGAGCCCAGAGCAAACCGGATGCTCTGAAGAAGACGGTTCAGATTGAGTGCATGGGTTAATCTTAGCTTTTAGTGGATTGAAAGTAGGTCTTAGGGAAGGGACCGGCAAACCCTTCCCGAAGAATGAAAGGGTTTGTCATGAGCAAGATAGGCAAATATATTTACGGGGTCATAAACTCCAGCACCAAAGAATTTTTTAATCTGGACGAGATTGTAAGCTTTGAAGATTTCTATCCTTTCAAAAGCCAAACCGAAATTGCAGGCGGCAGGGAGATATTTAACCGCGCTTACACTGTTTCTTTTCAGGATATAGCTGCAGTAGTAAAAGATTCAGAAATAGTTGATTACAGCCGTATGCCCAACGATGCATTAGCCAGATTGCTTGTCAGCCATCTGCAATTAATCGAAAAGGTAATGACCAAGAACACCATTATCCCTATGAGGCTGGGGACTTTTGCTGAAGGTGATAAAGAGGTTGAGCAGATTTTGGCCAGCGGCTACAGAACAATTAAAGATATATTTGAAAGAGCACAAAACACGATAGAGGTCGACGTAGTTGCCACGTTAAGCGATTTTAGCTCTTTTCTGCAGGAGGTGTCGGAGGAAGAAGAAATAAAGGCGCTTAAGCAATCGCTTTTGAGTAAAGAAGGTGACGTTACTGTGGATGACCAGATGGGAATAGGTGTGCTGGTCAAAAAGCATTTAGACAAGAAAAAAGAAACGTTAGCCAACCGAATACAAACTGCCTTAGGCCAAATAGCTCAAGATTCTAAGGCACATGACCTTATGGATGACAAGATGGTGCTTAACACCGCATTTCTTATAGGTCAGAGCAGACGAGGGGAGTTTGAGCAGAAAATAGAGCAGCTCAACGATGAATTTGAGGACAAACTGAATTTTAGATGCGTAGGTCCGCTTCCGCCATACAGCTTCTATACCCTCGAAGTTAAAAAACCACAATTTGAAGAGGTAGACTGGGCAAGGAGAAAGTTAGGGCTTAAGAGCGATTTTATAACGGCTAATGATATCAAAAAAGCTCATCGGAGAATAGCCTTGACCTGTCATCCAGACAAAAACCCTGATGTGCCGGACATCGAGAAAAAATTTAATGATATGACCAGAGCCTACAGAATACTTCTGGATTACTATAGAGCCTCAAATCAAGCGGACAAAGATGACGGCTGCTATCTTAATGAAGATGCTTTTGAAAAGGACGCAGTATTAGTTACCACAGTAGGCTAATATGGAAAAAGAAGGAAAATACATTTACTGTATTATTGAGACTAAACAGGAGCGGAACTTTGGTCCTATTGGCATTGGCCAAAGAGGCGACGAGGTTCTGATTATCGGTTACGATGACCTGAGTATGGTGGTGAGCAACTATCCGATTGCAAAAATCACGGCCAATAAGGAGAACATGCTGACTCACCAGAAGGTGATCGAAGAGGTAATGAAGGAATTCGACAGCGTGCTGCCTGTTCGATTTGGCACCATTGCATCCACTGCTGATGAAGTGCGAAACCTGCTTGACAGGAGATACAGGGAATTTAAGACGGCCTTAAGAAATATGGACCACAAAATAGAATTAGGTGTCAAAGGTATATGGAAAAACATGGCTGATGTCTTCGAGAAAATAGTCGAAGAAAACGAAACAATAAAAAATCTGAAAAAAGCTATAGAAGAAAAGAATAGTGAGAATACTCAGGCAAAAATGGGTGTCGGTCGGCTTGTGAAACAGGCATTAGATAAAAAGAAGGAAAAGCAGGCTGAGCAGATTGTGAGTAAACTCAGAAGGACGGCCTATGACTACAAGCTTAATGACACTATCGGTGACGAGATGTTTATGAACGCAGCCTTTTTGGTTGATAAGGGAAGAGAGAAAGAATTCGACAATATTATGGATGACTTAAGCGACGAGTATAAAGATAGAGCAAAGTTTATGTATGCAGGACCGCTGCCGGTATTTAATTTTGTCAATATCGTCATATATCCGGAAGAATGGGAAAAATAGAGATGGATACGGCCACTAAGGAAGGTAAATACATATATTGTGTCATGGATTCAAGTCAACCTCAATCGTTTGGCCCGCTGGGGATAGGCGGACGAGGCGACCAGCTGCATATGATTTGTTTCAATGATATTTCGGCAGTCGTCAGCAACACTCCAACCAAGAAATACCGGGTATCACGGGAGAATTCTCTTGCTCACGAAAAGGCAATTGAAAAAGTAATGAGTGAACATACGGTTCTGCCTGTGAGATTTGCCACGATTGCTGAGGATGACGAAGAAGTGCAGAGGATATTGCAAGCAGAGTACGATAGATTCAGAGAACTGCTAATCCAAATGAAGGACAAAACTGAGCTGGGCGTTAAAGCAGTATTTAAGGAAGAGGTTATTTATAAGGACATCCTGGAAAAATATGAATATATAAGGGTATTAAAGGAGAAAATCGCAGATTTGCCCCCTGAAAGAACACATCATCAGCGTATGAAGATAGGGGAGATGGTTGAGGCAGCCTTGCAGCAGGAAAAACAGATTGTTGAAGAGGATATCTTAAATACTCTGTCGCCCTTGGCCGTGGAAGTTAAGACTAATAATCCGTATGGTGAGTTGATGATTATTAACGCCGCGTTTTTAGTGGAAAAAGAGAAGGAAGCTGAATTCGACCACCAGGTACAGGAACTGGGCAATAAATATGGTGAGAAAGTGAATTTCAAGTATGTGTGGTCACTGCCGCCGTTTAATTTTGTGAATCTCGTAATTGAGACCGGGAAATACTAATGTTCTTAATTGATAGCATAGTGCTTGCACCATTGAAGGGGGTAATATGGATAGGCCAAAAACTCAGCGATATGGCCCAAAAAGAGCTGGGCGACGAGGGGTGCATAAAAGAAGAACTTATGCGATTGCAACTGCAGTTTGAACTGGATGAAATAAGCCGGCAGGAATATGACCAAAAGGAAGACGAACTTTTAGATCGTCTGGATGCTATTACAAAGGCAAAAGAAAAGGAGATATAGAAAATGACCAGTATACAAGAAGCTAAGAATACGGTTGTAGAGTTCTTACAAAAGACTCTTGATTCAAAGGACGTAAAGGTTATCGGTGCAACAAAGGTTGACAACCAGTGGCACATAGAAGCGGAAGTTTATGAAGAGAATTCCTTCTTAAAGTCCCTTGGACTGCCTACAAGGGTACAGGACAGAAACATCTACGAAGTCAGATTAAGCGACAATCTGGAGGTTGAGTCTTACGAACGTCAAGGTCACATGTTGGCGACCGGTTAATCTATCAGGGTATAGTAATGGTAAAAGAAAAACATCTTGTCTACTTATATTGTGTTACAGATAAGGGACCAAAAATAAAGGGAATAAAAGGCCTGGAAGATAACCTGTATTCCGTTTGCCATAATGAGCTTTACGCGGTAGTCAGCAAAGTTGAACAACCGGAATTTGGCGAAGAGGGCCTGAGAAAAAATATGGCTGATTTTCAGTGGGTTAAGACAAAGGCGAGCATGCATGAAAAGACAATAGAACAGGTAATGGCCAATACCAACGTGATACCTTTTAAATTTGGAACCCTGTTTAATACGGATGATAGCCTAAAGGAGATGCTTGAACAGTATGGCCAGGAGTTTAAGGCAATTTTAAGAAAATTGGCAGACAAACAGGAATGGGGGCTCAAGATTTATTGCAATCCAGAAAAACTGAAGGTCAGCTTTCTTAACAACCAAGAGAAAATCCTGAAAATTGAGGATGGAATCAAATCCTCTTCAGTTGGCAAAGCCTATTTTCTTAGAAAGAAAAAAGATGAACTCATTGAAAGAATGTTGAATGACAAAATCAGCGAATGCGGCCAGGAGAGCTTCGATTTATTAAAGGATTTGAGTTTTGAAGCCAGGATAAACAAACTGTTACCGAAAGAAGTAACCGAGAGAGAAGACGATATGGTTTTGAACTGTGCTTTTTTGGTTGACAAGGATGAAGTAGGCGATTTCCTCAGCATGGTAGATGCATTGAAAATGCACTATGGAGACAGCGGACTTTTTATCGATTGTATCGGCCCATGGCCGCCATTTAATTTTTGCGGTCTCTCGAAAGGGAAAGGGCAAAATGAATAAAGTCATGGTAAAGTCGAAAGATGTAACTCTCTTGGAGATTTTGGACAGAGTTCTCGATAAGGGTGTAGTCATATCAGGAGATATGGTGATTTCCGTCGCGGATGTAGACCTTATCTATCTGGGGCTGAAGGTTTTGCTCAGCTCAGTGGAAACTATGGAGAAGTTAAGAGGCTCGCCATTTGTTGGGCCGATGCAGGAGGCAAAATAACAATGAAACTATATTTATATGGCATAATAGATTCAGGCGATCAGATAAAGGAATCAATATACGGACTAAAAGGCTCTAGTGTTTATAACGTCCCTTATTGCGATATAGGAGCAGTTGTGAGTGAAATCAGCCAGCCGATTCAAGGTGCAACTGAAGATGCTGTTTTAGAACATGAGACAGTCGTGGAAAACCTTATGGCCAATTTTACTGTTTTGCCGGTGAGATTTCAGACAGTTATTGATAGCAGAGATAATCTGCTTTCAATGATGCAGAGCTACTATATGGATTTCAAAGATAATCTGGAAAGGCTGCATAATAAGCTTGAGTTTGGTATTAAGGTTATCTGGCCTGCAGATAAAATAAAAGAAAACATCATCAAGGCTTTTAAGAAAAATGGGCGAGGAATGACAGAGCCGGTTGTCTCAGCAAGCAAGAGATTTATGACGGGAAAATTTGAAAAATACAAAATAAACAAAGAGTTTGAGGCTAAGGCGAATAAATTCATTAAAGTTATGGATATGTTCTTTAGTAAGTTCGCTGCAGAAAAAAAGATTGAGGAACTAAAGACCCCATACCTGCTTTTGGATGCAGTTTACTTAGTTGAAAAAACCGAGGAGGGTAACTTTAGGGAGGCTTTTGAGCATATAAAAAGTGCACGCCCAGATTTCAAGTATTTGTTCAGTGGCCCCTGGCCTCCGTATAATTTCGTTGTTTTGTCGAAAAAATCCGGCCTTCTTAGAGACCCTGAACAGGCTGAAGTCTTTGACAGGGTAACACAGTGTCGAGCCTTAGTAGGAGCTAACAGTACATGATAGTGAACGGAATAGTCAAAACTGATTCGCCGGAAGAATTTGCCGAGGAGATACAGAAATCCCAAAATGCTCTTCCTGCCAAAATTGATGCAAACCCGAAGAACGTTGAAAAGGGTTTGGCTAAGCTGGTGCTAACACTAATAGAGTTGATAAGAAAACTGTTGGAAAAACAGGCTATGAGAAGAGTGGAAGCAGGTTCACTTTCTGACGAAGAAGTAGAAAAAGTAGGCGAGACTCTAATGAAGTTAGAAAACAAAATGGAAGAGTTGAAAGAAATATTCGGACTCAAGGATGAAGAGCTAAACTTGAATTTAGGCCCCTTGGGAGATTTGATGTAACGCCAAGAAAAACTAAATCCAAGAAAAAAGTAAGTCCCAGGATTCCTGAGGCACATTTGCAGTATGAGTTAGTAAACGATTTAGCTGAAAAGGTTGTATGTACAACAGATGTAGAGGAAAAAATCAGGTGGTCTTGGGGCGTTATGAAGGAGTGCGAGGTTTTAGAGGTCTCAAAGGACGCAAAAAAGCATGTTGAAAAGTGTAAAAGTTGTGAAGAATTCTTAAAATCCAGAAAGTTATTGGCAAAACTGATAATTCAGGGAGGCAGAGTAAAAGCATGAAAAAAACAGATTCCAAAATAAACTGTCCAACATTTCAAAAGCAAGAGCCAGTGATCGAGGATATCACGGCCAAGATTAATAATGCTAAGGACGTCTTAGAAAAAGCAGAATTTGCTGAAAAGCTAAAGGAGGAAGTGGATGTGCTTCTTTCCTGCCCGGATTACAAAGAGAAAAACACAGATTGCAGTAATTGTCGTTTTATTACAAATGTGCGTAAAAAAACGGCAGATTTGGTCATAAAGGCCAAAAAACTAGCGTGATTAAAAGGGAGCAGACCAATGACTGAACAAAAAATGATGCATGCCACCGAGGCTACCAACCTTGCTGATATCTTAGAGAGGGTATTGGATAAAGGTATTGTGATTGCCGGAGATATCAAGATACAAATTGCCGATATTGACCTTCTCAATATTAAAATAAGGCTTTTGGTTGCCTCCGTGGATAAAGCGTTAGAGATGGGTATAAATTGGTGGCAGCAGGATTCATACCTTTCGACAAAAGCAAGAAAAGCAGATATTGAGCAGGAGAATAGAGATATTAAAAGAAAGTTGGAACGCAGCGAAGAGCTCAAGAAAAGATTGGGGCGTACCGAGGCAGCAACAACGTAAGAGGAATCCTTATGGGAACACTGATTTATGTACCTGTTATACATACCAGTGCCGACCTTGGCTCCATCGCGGAACACGTGGCCAAAAGAGGCATCGCTGATTTAGGGCAGGAGCTTTGGGAAAATCATAGAAGGACAGTTGAAGGTTTTTGGAATGTTGTATCAGATTACTTCGATTCTATGGATGTCAATGGAGTAAAAATATATCAGGATGGTATGGTTGCTGATGATGAGGTCGGCAAGAAAATAGCTGAGGATACCGCAAAAGCCGGTAGTAGAAACTATGAACTAATCTTAAAACTTCTTCAAAGGGGCGCTATTCTAATGAAGACGGAGGACTTTAAGCTGGTGAAAAGAGAATACGACAAGCTATGTGCCATAACACAGGCTAAATCCATCACACGTAAAATATTGGCATTTATACGATATAAGCTAACCAAAACGATACTTCTGAACCAAAGGGACGCCTTTATTGCTGAAAGAATAGACCAAACCCTTAAAACCGGCGAGCAAGCAATTTTATTCATCGGCGCTTTTCATAATATAAAAAAAAGACTTTCCAAGAGTATCCAAATCAAAGAAATAAAAGATGCCGCTAAGGTCAAAAAATATCAAAAGCTGCTCCCTTTTTATCATAAGAATGGAAAAGAATTTGATGAATTGGGCAGGTATCTTGTATCACAAATAACTTAAAAGCGACACCAGCCTGTCTATTTAAAGAGCAAAGCAATTCGCAAAGTCAAAATAGATGGCGTTATTCCACAAGCATACAATGATTGGATGAAACAGAAAGCCGGAGAACTGTCGGATCAATTTGATGGCTTCCTGAAGAATAAGAAATACCTTATCATTGACCGCCGCCTGATGGATGGGATGAATTTTGAGGCGCTTCTAGCAGCGGCTATAGCAGCAATTTTACTGCTGTTTTTGGGAAGACAAAGGAACATCGGCTTGTTAATCCGAAGGTTGTTCAAATTAACACAGGCAATAGGCTCATGTGAGATTCAGCTTGTTTTTCTGAAATTTTTACTTCTTAGTGTTCGTCAAAAAGTTCGTCAGTTTGCAGTGGATACTCAGTTGATCACGACCTGTTATTCACTTGTTAACCGCTTGTAATCCTCATTTTCAGGTCAAAGTCGAGCCATAACGTGTTATCGGGAATGCACTTGCAACTGGGCTTTGGAATTATGAGTCCACTGCTCTACCGCTGAGCTACGAGCCCTGCTGGTGGAATTTATAGCATAAAACAAGCCTCCAGTCCAGAAGACGCCTGAAACGGATGGAATTTTCGTATTCGGCCTCGTAATTATAAAGATATGATTGTTTTAAGGCCGATATGTTATTCAGGCGGTGGCATTTAGTTATATTACCGGATGCACCAATGACCTCAGTACAAATACAATCTATCGGTGAAAAACTGCTTGACTTTCCGTTTGGCAAAGACGTTAAGGACTTTCTGAATTACCTGACGGTCGAGGGAGGCCTGTCGGACAATACCATTTTGGCCTACGGGCGGGACCTGATGGCGTTTTTAGAATACTGTCAATCGCAGAAGGTGGGCCGGCTGGAGCGGATTAAGGCCGCCATTGTACATAAGTATATGCAGGTTCTCGACCAGACCAACAAAGAGGAGACCTCGATTAAGCGGGCACTTGTGGCGATAAGGATGTTTCTGCGGTTTGCCAAGATGATGAAGCTTGTCGAGGATGATTTCACGGCGGTTCTTGAAAGCCCGAAGATTTGGCAGAGACTGCCTGTCATCTGCAGCAAAAAACAGGTTGTCGAAATTATTAACGCACCTATAGTTGATGAGCCGTATTATTTTAGGGATAAGGCTATGCTGGAGCTGCTTTATGCGACCGGTGTGCGAGCCAGCGAGTTAGCCGGTCTGAAGGTTTCTGACCTGAACTTAGACATAGGATATTTGCGGTGCTTAGGCAAGGGCAACAGGGAACGGGTAATCCCGCTGGGTCGGGTTGCGATTGCGGCAACGGCTGATTACCTGAGAGAGCTTCGGCCGAGGCTTGCCAAGCCATATAGCGGTGATTTTCTGCTATTAAGCCGAACAGGCAGGCCAATGAGCCGTATTGAGATTTGGCGTTTAGTCAAAAAATATGCTGCCCGCGCGGGAATGCCGAAAGGTTTAACCGTGCATACGTTAAGGCACTGCTTTGCGACTCATCTTCTGGCCGGCGGAGCGGATTTGCGAAGCATACAGGAGATGCTCGGACATGTGGATATAGCTACCACGCAGATTTACACCCATGTCGACCATGAAAGACTTCGAAGTATCCACAGGCAGTTTCATCCGAGGCAGTAAGGAATTTCAAGGCTTGGTTATGACAGACTTCCGCAGAGGTTCATTGTTGTTCATAGTTCATAGTTCATTGTTCATTGTTCTTTTGGCGATGGTGATAGGCTGCCAGCAGGGTAAGACAAGTGAACGGCGGCCGGACGTTGCGAGCAGCACCATCGCGACCGAGACCAGATTAAGCACACAACTGCAAGTCAACAGAGATGCACTGTTAGACAAAGGTTCAAACGAACAGATGCGGGTCAACGCGGCAAGTGTGATATTAGTCAGTGAGGAGCCGGCCGCCAGGGCGATTCTGCTCGATACGCTGCGACAATCGGAAAATAAGGCGGCGCGGGCGGCGGTGTGCAAGGCGTTGAGTCTTGCGGTGGGTAAAAAGGAGCGGATAAAGGATAAGCGGGACTTTCTTGACCCGCTGATGGAGATTCTCCGAACCGAGACGGACAGCGTGGCGAAACAGGCGGCGGAGGCACTTCTGATTTTTGAATACAGCCGAATATCATCTGAACTGGAGGGGATGGCGAGCGACACGGCGGCACCGGTTGTGGCACGGTTAAATGCTATCTATGCCCTCAAACTCCAGCCGGATGTTCGAGCGACGATAAAGCTGTTGAAACTGTTAGACGACGCCGACCAACAGGTGGTGGAGGAGGCGGCAGTGGCGCTGCAGTCTCTGGGTATGCCGACCGGCAGGGATGCTGAAACCCGCCTGCAAATCATCGATGAACTCGAAAGCAAGGGTCGAGATGAGTTTCTGCGAGAGTGGGTAGTTCACCGAGAGCTGCAGATGCGCAATCTCGAGGCGGAAGTCGCCATGTGGCAGAAACTGTATCTGGGGGCGCTGGAGGAGATATACAATAGTTATAGCGACGATGAAGCAAAAGGCAAGTTTCTAACAGGGCAGCTCGGCAGTTCGCAGATGGTGTCGAAGCTGTGGGCATTGGAAAAGGCATCTCAGTGGCGCAAAGGGACCGGCGCCAAGCCGAAACTTCTTCCCGAGCTTGAGCCGATTCTGCTGAATCTGATTTCAGACCCCGACAGGAACGTCAGGCTCAGGACTGCGAAGCTGCTGTCGTTGATGGTCGAGGTGAACTCGTCGCAGCGTCTGGCCGACCAGCTCAAGGTCGAAAAGGATGATGAGGTGAAGATGGAGTTGTTCTCTGCGCTGGGCGGAGCGTGTTACTATGCGTATTTGCCGGATTCGGGAATTAAGATTCCCAGCGAAGTAGGCAAACAGACCTTAGAGCTGGCGGGCGAGTATCTTACGCAGGGACCTGCCCAGAAGGCCCGAAAGGGTGCTGAAGTCATAAGAAAGCTCCTTGAGCAGGACCAGTTGAGCTCGGCAGAGGCTGAGCGATATCTCGGTTTGCTTGCGCAGACGTATGAACAACAAAAGACCCAAACCGATGCCGTGCTGCGGGGAGAGCTGCTGGGCGCGATGGCGGGTCTGTGCGGTTCCCGCAGTGCCCACAAAACTGAGGCGGCGAAGACGTTCGGGCGGTTGTTTGAAGAAGCCCTGGCGGACGAAGTGGATTTGGGCCGAGAGGCCGCGGTGGAGGGGTTGATAAACATAGACAAAACAGAAGCGCTTGGGAAATTAAGGGGAAATTTTGCCGGCGACAGCAGTGCTAAAATAAGACAGAGAGTGATTGAGCTTGCCGGCGAAGTGGGAAGCAAGGAAGATTTGGGCTGGCTGGCGGAAAGGCTCGGCTCAGCCGAAAGCGAACTGGCCTGGCAGACAATGCTCAAGATATTCAAGGCTGTCGAGATAGATGTGCTGGATAAATGGGTAGGGCGATTTAGTTCGCAGGATATGAAGGGCAGGCTCTCGGATGAGCAGATGGTGTCTTTGCTTGAGATGGCTGAACGAAAGGCCTCCGGTGAAAAGAGGCCTCAGATGCTCAAAGACGTCAGAAACGGGCTTTCTGAGCTTTACGTAAAAGGCGGGAAATATGAAGCGGCAGCGAAATGTTTAGGGTTGCTGTGGGAAGCTGCGGAGAGTCCGGAGGAAAAGGAAGCGATTTTGGGCCGGCTATTGGACGTATATCTGAGATGGCCGAATCTGGAGGCTGCGAAGGGTCTCGTGGCTAATCGGCTGCTCGAAGCGGATTTGGACCCTAATGGTGTGATTGTACGCTCGATTGAGAATTATCTGACTACACAGGCCGGCGGCACGGATCCGAACGCAGTTATAAAAACGTTAATGCAGATAGAGACCGCGATGGCCAGGCCGATGTGGGCTGAGCAGATGAATCGCTGGTCGCAGCGGCTCGGCCAGTCCAGTGAGCCGAATGAGCCGAAATAGTTAACTATTGCCTACGACAATTCTGTCTCTTTATCCACCCCACGCGTAAGCGACAAACTCATTTTTTCATCTGCAAAGCGAACCACGGTAGAACATAGGATTGAGGTATTGAGATTGCTTCGCTCGCAATGATGAAAAGCTACAGGGTTTTATGCAAAATGTTGTGAATTTGAGAGCTAAGTGTTTGATTTGCAAGGAGTTAGGTGGTGGAAAAGGGCGCAGGGCGGGGCTGGATGCAGGAAGATTTTTAAAAATATTTTTAATTTTTTGGTTTTTGTGTGATTTTTTCGTTTTTTGTGGTTGTAGTTTTAGCGCGAGTTTCATAAACTACTTAGCTTACATAAAATAAGTTTGGACATAGCTGGAGGTTCCTGCAGGTATAATGCGGCTATATCGGGGCAGGAAGGGAGGGTGGTATTTGTTAGGGTTCCCGCAAGGTGGGGTCCCTACTTTTACTTGTTCGTTTTGCTTTGAACTGATTATTTGGAGATTTGATTAATAAGGGGTGTTTTCCGATACGACATCGGGCCCCAAGCGTGCGGTAAAATCACCGCAGGTATTGCTGCTGCTGTAGCTCAGTGGTAGAGCACGTCCTTGGTAAGGACGGGGTCATGGGTTCAAGTCCCATCAGCAGCTAAGGTAAGGAGAATCTGGCCCCCGGTTCTGTCTTCGACAGAAAACATGGGGGCTGCGAGTTTAGTTGATAAGAGTTCGGACGTTTTCCGAAGGACAGAAAAATAGCGACCCGATACATTGGAGGTTAATCGTAAAATGGCTAAAGCGGTATTTGAACGGACAAAACCACATATCAATGTTGGAACAATAGGACATGTTGACCACGGGAAAACGACCCTTACCTCTGCGATGACAAAGGTGATGGAGCTAAAGGGGCTTTCGAAGTTCAAGAGCTACGACGAGATAGCCAAGGCCTCTGAGGCCCAGGGTCGCCGCGACCCGACAAAGATTTTGACTATTGCCACTGCGCACGTGGAATATGTGACTGAGAAGCGGCACTATGCCCACGTTGACTGTCCCGGCCACGCTGACTACGTTAAGAACATGATTACAGGAGCGGCTCAGATGGACGGCGCTATTCTTGTGGTCAGCGCTTATGACGGCCCAATGCCGCAAACCAGAGAGCATATTCTGCTGGCTCGTCAGGTGAACGTGCCGAAGATGCTGGTCTTTCTGAACAAGGTGGATTTGGTAGATGACCCCGAACTGATTGACCTTGTTGAAATGGAGATACGAGACCTGCTCAACAAGTACGAGTTTCCGGGCGATGAGACGCCGATTATTCGCGGCTGTGCGATTAAGGCGATGCGGGCAGAGAGCCTTGATGACCCTGAGACCAAGCCGATAGTCGAGCTTCTTACCGCGATGGATGAATATATTCCTATTCCGGTGCGTGAGGTTGATAAGCCATTCCTTATGCCGGTCGAGGACGTTTTCAGCATTAAGGGGCGCGGGACAGTTGGAACGGGCAGAGTCGACCGTGGTGTGGTTCGGGTCGGAGACGAGATTGAAATCATTGGACTGGCAAAAGAGACTCGCAAGACGGTGGTTACAGGTGTGGAAATGTTTAACAAGACGCTCAGCGAAGGCCAGGCCGGTGATAACATTGGAGTGCTTTTGCGTGGCGTAGAGAAGAATGACCTGGAGCGCGGCCAGGTGATTGCGGCGCCCGGGTCAATTACTCCGCATACCAAGTTTATGTCTGAGGTTTACGTGCTGACGAAGGAAGAGGGTGGTCGTCATACGCCGTTCTTTCCGGGCTATAGGCCACAGTTTTATTTCAGAACAACCGATGTTACCGGCGCAATTATTCAGTTGATGACGCGGGATGGCAAAGCGGCGGAGATGTGTATGCCGGGCGATAACATAGCTATGGAAGTGGAGATTATTTCTCCGATTGCAATGGAGGAGGGACTTCGGTTTGCGATTCGCGAAGGCGGCCGGACCGTTGGAGCCGGCGTGGTAACCAAAATCCTTCAATAGCGGGTTTTAATAAACTGTTGCACTTGACCAGTGGCACAGCCAGGGATGTTCTCAGCGGTGGTGCTTTAACCTGTTGATAGTGTCTGTGGATTAATTTGAGTTTTTCAAGCAAGAGGAGCTTGCGGCTGCGGAAGGTTTTATGGCTAAAAAGAAGAGTAAAAGGGAATATATCTGGCTCGAATGCTCAGACTGCGGCAGTAGAAATTACCGCACAGATGTCAATACGGCTGCTGAGACGTCTAAATTGGAACTGAAGAAGTTTTGTAAACAAGAGCGCAAACACACGGTTCACAAGGCAAAGCGTAAATAGGATTTCCGGACAGGATTAAATTACCTGTTTTTTGCGAAGGGATAAAGGATAGGCCAGTAGCTCAATTGGCAGAGCGTCGGTCTCCAAAACCGAAGGTTAGGGGTTCGATTCCCTTCTGGCCTGGGTTGAAGCGTAGCTGGTGACCCGTGCCTGTGCCTTTAACGACGAGCGGCGTGAGTCACGAGGGACGAAATAATGGCATTTGAGATTTATAAGCGGGGCCAGGGCAAATATACGAGGCTCTGCAGCGTTGCCGGTGCGGCAGTGGTTGTAGCCCTCGGCTGTCTGCAGCTTTATAAGAAGCTCGAGGCTGCCAGCTTGGGTTTGAACCCGAGGGCGACATTGTGGGTTGCAACGATGGTGCCTGTCGCCTTGTTTGTTGTGTTGGCTACTCTGATTTTCTGGCTGATAAACAAACCTTTGGTTGCGGATTTTATGATAGCGGCCGAAGGTGAAATGAAAAAAGTCAGCTGGTCGAGCAGGAAAGAAATAGTTGTCTCGACGTCAATCGTTATCGTGGTTGTAATTATCTTGGCTGTGTTCCTGGGTCTGACGGACATAATCTTTGAACTGTTGTTCAGAGAGATTATTGGCATTTGAAGTGGTTGTGAGAGCGGTGGTGGTCGGTGTGTGGATTAGACAGGCTCACCACAAGTTTGCATAGTGAGTGTTGAAATGCAGTGGTACGTTTTGCGAGTTGCGGCAAATAAAGAGATGTCTGTGAAGGAATCTCTCGAGCAGAAAGTAAAGATGACGGGCTTGGGCGATGCCATCGGCAGGATTGAGGTCCCGGTTGAGAAGATTAAACGGATTCGCGGCAACAAGCAGACAGTGTACCAGCGTAAACTTTATCCTGGTTATGTGTTTATGGAGATGGAGCCGACCGGGGACGGTCGGGTTCCCGAAAAGACGTGGTTTATGATAAAGGAGACCTCAGGCGTCGGCGATTTTATCGGCGCGGACGGCGTACCGACGCCGATGCGGGACACAGACGTGGCAAAGATGCTGCTGGAAGCGAAGAAGCCCGAACAGGCGCCGAGCATCAAGGTCGAGTTCAAAAAGGGAGACCAAATCAAGATTCGCGAAGGGGCCTTCGAAAACTTTGAAGGGGTTGTTGATTCGATAGACTCTGAGCGAGGTATAGTTAAGGTAATAGTTACGATATTCGGCAGGAGTACACCGCTGGATATAGAGTACTGGCAGATAGAAAAGACATGATTCGCGGCCTGGGGTAAAGCTCCTGGCGACATGGTAGTACGAGATTATGGCTAAAACTACGGCTAAAAAAGCGGTGGCGGTAAAGATTAAGCTGCAGGCCCCTGGTGGTCAGGCGACGCCGGCCCCGCCGATAGGCCCTGCGCTGGGTCAGCACGGCGTTAATATCGGCCAATTCGTTTCCCAGTTCAACGAGCGCACAAAAGAGCTTAATGGGATGACTGTGCCGGTCGTGCTGACGGTTTATAAGGACAAAAGTTTTACTTTCGAGGTCAAGAGTCCGCCGGCGGCGGTTCTGCTGAAGCAGGCGGCGCAAATCGCAAAGGGAAGCGGCGTTCCAAATAAGGAAAAGGTCGGCAAGGTTACCGCTGAGGATGTTCGCCGAATTGCCAAGACGAAGTTTAAGGATTTGAACGCTTACGACCTGGAGCAGGCGGAAAAGATTATAGCCGGTACCGCACGAAGTATGGGTATCGAGATAGTTGATGAGTCCACCCTTGCGGCGGACAAGGCCGCTACGGCGGAGTCATCCGCCTCCGGTGAAATGAAGACAAGTGAATGAGTGTTACGGAAAGAGTTCTATGGGATTTAGGAGCAAAAGATATAAGTCGGAAGCCCAGCAGGTAAGCAAAGAACCTGTCAGTCTCACTGAAGCGGTCGAAAAAATCAAGTCGCTAAATACAGTGAAATTTGACCAAAGCATAGAATGTGTGGTGCATTTGGGTATCGATACGAAGCAGTCTGACCAGTTGGTCCGCGGCTCGATATCCTTGCCCAACGGTATAGGCAAGCAGAAGAAAGTGGTGGCTTTCTGCGAGGATTCTCAGGTTGAAGCAGCGAAGCAGGCCGGTGCGATTGAAGCCGGCTGCGATGAGCTGATAAAGAAGGTCACGGACGGCTGGGCCGACTTCGATGTGGCAATTGCGTCACCAAAGGTGATGGGCAAGGTCGGCAAGCTCGGCCGACTTCTGGGACCACAGGGTAAAATGCCGTCGCCGAAGAACGGCACAGTAACCGAAAATGTTGCGGGTGCGGTGGCTGAATTTGCTGCCGGCAAGGTGGAGTTCAAGAACGATGCAGGTGGTAACGTCCATGTAGTAGTGGGCAAGCAAAGCTTTGCAGCTGAGAAACTGGTGGAGAACATCGAGGCATTTCTTGCACATATAAAAAAGGTCAGGCCGGCATCGGTAAAAGGCACATATATCAAAAAGGTGTGCATATCGGCGACGATGAGTCCGGGTGTAACGGTTAATTATTCCTGATTGTAGGTATTGGTAAAATGAGCAAGCACGTAAAAGAACTATTGCAGGCGGAACTTCAGAAGAAGGTTGTTGACGAAACAATAAAAGATTTTCTGGTAGTCGGTACGCGGGGAATAGGCGGCGTTGATAACAATCTGATGCGTGGCGAACTGAAGAAAAAGGGCATCAGATTAATGGTCGTGAAGAATTCGCTGTTCAAGAAGGTGCTGAGCGACTGCGAGATGGGGTCAGCGTCGGGGCTGTTCATCGGTCCCTGTGCCGTTGTCTACGGCGGTGACAGCATAGTTGACGTTGCAAAAGAGCTGGTCGATTGGAAGGGCAAAGTTGAGGCGATTGAGATTAAGGGTGCTTTTCTGGACGGCTCGGCGATGGACAGCAAAGCGGCAGAGGGGCTTTCCAAGATGCCGACGCGGGCACAACTACAGGGCGTAATTGTGGGGTTGGTGCAATCGCCGGCGAGAAGACTGATGTCAATCTGTATTGGACCTATGAGTGCAATTGCCGGCTGTATAAAAGCGATTGCGGAGAAAAGCGAAAAGGAGGCGGCGTAAGATTTTGGGCTGCCTGGGTGGCTGCCCCCCGTGCTTTCTTGTGAAAGCAAGAATGGGGGTTAAACGAGACGGCGTAGTTTCGGCTACCACCGGGCACTGGATATAGGAGTTAGTTTAAAATGGCAGAAGAAAAGCAAAACGAAGAAGTAAAGGAATCACCACAGGCTCAGGAAACAGAACAAAGCAGCAGGGAAGCGAAAGGGACTGAGCAGGCAAAGGAGAGCAAGACAGCCAAAACAGCAAAGAAATGGAGCAGTGAAATCAAGAAGCTGGGCGATAAGATAGTTGGCCTGACGTTGATGCAGGCGAAAGAGCTCGGCGATTACCTCAAGGATGAGTACGGTATTGAGCCAGCCAGCGGTGTACCTGTTGCTATGGTAGGAGCCGGGCCTGGCGCCGTGGCTGAAAAGGTCGAGGAGAAGACCAGCTTCAGTGTGATACTCAAAAGTTTCGGCGATAAGAAGATTCAGGTTATCAAGGAAGTGCGGGCACTGACGAGCCTGGGTCTTAAAGAGGCGAAGGACCTTGTGGAGGGTGTTCCCAAGCCTGTCAAAGAAAATATCAGCAAGGAAGAGGCCGAGGCTGCGAAGAAGAAGCTCGAGGCTGCTGGTGCGGCTGTTGAGTTGGCGTAAACAAAACAGGTTACGACACGGTGAATGGTAATTGCCATTCACCAGTTACCAATAACCACTAATAGCGGAGATTTGGTAATGGTAGAGATTAACAGTGGGCGAACCATTCGCAATTTCGGCAGAGTCCGGGATGCAGTTGAGATTCCGGACCTCGTGGCAATTCAGAGGGCAAGTTACAGCCGTTTTTTGCAGGAGGATGTTGCGCCAACGAGGAGAAAATGCGTTGGACTTGAATCGCTGTTTCGAGAGATATTTCCCATCGAAAGCTATGACAAAAGCATGCGCATGGAGTATCTCTACTATGAGTTGGAGAAGCCCCGTTATAGTTCTCTTGAGTGCCGACAGTTACGGCTGACATACGGATATCCGCTGAAAATCAGCTGCAGATTGCGGACCAAGGACGGCAAGGACCTGGCGGAGCAGTCAATATACCTCGGTGAGATGCCGGTTATGATAGGCGGCGGTGAGTTTGTCATCAACGGGGCGGAACGTGTAATCGTCAACCAGCTTCACCGCAGCCCCGGCGTCGATTTTCTTATCGACAGCAAAGAGGGCGACCGCATACTTCACGGCGGCAGAATCATCCCGGAAAGAGGCAGTTGGATAGAGATAAGCGTTACGCGCAAAGACGTTTTGGTTATCCGGATAGACCAGTCCAGCAAGATACCGGCGACGGTTTTTCTGCGGGCGATAGAGCCCGCCTTCAGCGGCACGGAGGCGATTTTGCGGTGGTTTTATCCGACTCAGACTGTTACCAGAGCCAAATTGACGCCGATGATGTGGGCGGTTGGGCCGATTGTTGACGCTGAAACCGGCGAAATCATAGTAAAAGCCGGTACCCAGATAGGTGACAGGCTTTCTGTTGTGCGTCAGAGTGGTCCTAAAGAAGTGGAAGTTATCAGCGAAGTGCGTGACGCACTTGTTTTGAATACTCTGGCGGAAGACGATTGCCAAAGCCATGAACAGTCGCTGCTGAAGTTCTATATGCGGTTAAGGCCGGGTAATCCGCCGAGCGAAGAGAAGGCAAAAACCTTCTTCGCCGAAAAATTCTTCGATGTGAACCGCTATCGTCTCGGAAAGGTCGGCAGATTCAGACTGAATCGCAAGTTCGGGCAGTCTATCGACGAGAATGAGATGACGCTTCGACCTGAAGATTTCCTCAACACCATGAAGTACATAGTGGCTCTAAGGAATAACGAGGGAGATCTCGACGATATCGACCATCTCGGCAACAGAAGGCTGCGTACTATCGATGAGCTGGCTTCTGATGAAATCAGAAAGGGTCTGTTGAAGCTTCGCAAGACGGTTCAGGAGCGAATGAGTGTCAGAAGAGAGGAGGAAGAACCGCTGCGTATAGCGGATTTGATAAACTCCAAGAGCGTATCGAGCAGTATCAACTATTTCTTCGGGCGGGGTGAATTAAGCCAGGTGGTTGACCAGACCAATGCTTTGAGCCAGCTGACGCATGAGAGACGATTGTCTGCACTGGGGCCGGGAGGCTTGAACAGAAGGCGGGCTGGTTTTGAAGTTCGCGATGTTCATATTAGTCACTACGGGAGAGTCTGCCCTATTGAGACGCCGGAAGGTACGAATATCGGCCTGATTTCCTCGCTTGCGATATTCTGCACAATTGATGAGTACGGTTTTCTTCTTACGCCGTACCGAAAAGTTAAAAACGGCACCGTTACCGACGAGATCGCTTGCCTGCGGGCGGATGAGGATATGAAGGCGGTGATAGCTGCGCCCGGCACAGTCGACCCGCAGACCGGCAAAATCGAAAAGGGTATGGTGCTGGCAATGAGGGGAGGTGAGCTGGCGCAGGTACAGAGTGATGAGGTTAATTATGTTGATGTTTCGACCAAGCAGATTGTCGGCATTTCGGCATCGCTTATTCCGTTTCTGGAACACGACGATGCAAACCGTGCGTTGATGGGGTCGAACATGCAGCGGCAGGCGGTTCCTCTGCTCAAAACTGAGCAGGCGCTCGTGTGTACTGGTATGGAAGAGGTGGTCGGCCGCAATTCGAGTATGGTTGTGCGTGCCGAGCGGAGCGGTGTCGTTACGGAAGTAGATGCCACGAAGATAGTGGTCAATCAGGCTGACGAATACGAGTTTGCCAAATTTATTGGGCTGAACGAGCGTACCTGCCTGAATCAAAGGCCGCTGGTTAAAGTTGGAGAAAAGGTCAGTAAGAGTCAGGTCATAGCGGACGGAGGCGGTACGGCTGAGGGGGCGCTGGCGCTGGGCAAAAACGTGCTGGTCGGATTTGTTTCCTTCGACGGCTTTAACTTCGAGGACGCAATTATTGTCAGTGAGAAGCTTGTGAGAAATGATAGTTTCTCGAGTATTCATATCGACGAGTTCACGGCGGAGGTTCGTGAGACCCGGCTGGGCAGAGAAGAATTTACAAATGACATTCCGAATGTGAGCGAAAAGGCTCTGCGGAACCTTGACGGACATGGTGTGGTCCGTGAGGGGACGCGAGTATGTTCGGGTGATATTCTGGTAGGCAAGGTGGTGCCCAAGAGCAAAACCGAGCTGACCCCTGAGGAGAAGCTGCTCCACGCTATATTCGGCAGGGCAGGCGAAGACGTCAAGAACGACTCGCTTGAGCTGGCCAGCGGATATGAGGGGGTGGTAATAAAAACCAAACGCTTCACGAGGCGAGGTGTAGGAGGAGAAGAGGCAAAGAAGGCTCTGACGGCTCAGATAAAACAATATGAAAATCAGATGAAGGCCAAGGAATGCGCGACATTCCGGCGAATGATAGAGGCTATAAACAAGAAGTTTGAGGTTACTGTCATCGACCCATCCACGCGTCAAAAGGTCGGTACCAGTGAGGACGACGAGGTTATCTACGAGCAGGTGGAAAACTTCGATATCAAATGGGTCAAGCCTGCATCGGTACGGGAAGAGGTGCAGAAGATAGTGGACAAATTCAGGGTCGATATTGCTGAAATCCAGGAGGATATGAAGCGCAAAGTTGAGACTATGAAACACGGCGATGAGCTTCCCAGCGGTGTTCTGGAGATGGTTGAGGTTTACGTGGCGACCAAGCGGACCCTGGCAATCGGCGACAAAATGGCTGGACGGCACGGCAACAAGGGCGTTATCGCCAAGATTATGCCGGAAGAGGATATGCCGTTCCTTGAGGATGGTACCCCTCTGGATATACTGCTGAATCCGCTTGGTGTTCCGAGCCGAATGAATGTCGGCCAGATTCTGGAAACGCATCTTGGCTGGGTGGCGAAGGTGCTGGGCTTCCAGGCTATCTCTCCGGTCTTTGACGGTGCCACCGAGGAAGACATCCAGAAATTGACGGCGGAGGCGAATGAATTTATGAGCAGGCGAAAAGCCGAGTTGCAACAGAAACGACAGGCACCGCCTGACAATGAATTCTTCATTAATGTACCCAAGACGTTGAAGACGAAGTTGTATGACGGCAGGACCGGCGAACCCTTCGACCAGTGTGCAACAATCGGGTTTATCTATATGATGAAGCTGCACCACTTAGTTGATGACAAGATTCATGCGCGGGCGACTGGGCCATACAGCCTGATTACCCAGCAGCCGCTGGGCGGCAAGGCCCGCACGGGTGGACAAAGATTCGGCGAAATGGAGGTCTGGGCACTCGAAGGCTATGGAGCAGCCTATACGCTCCAGGAGATGTTGACGGTCAAAAGCGACGACGTTGAAGGTCGAACAAAGATATACGAATCGATGGTCAAAGGAACAAACAGGCTCGAAGCCGGTACGCCTTTGTCTTTTGATGTGTTGTGTAACGAAATAAGAGGACTGGGATTGAACATCCAGCTTGAAAAGAGACGTCTCGGCAGCAGTGTTTTGTAAAAGAGTTGGTAGTTCGCGGTTTGCCGCCGGTGCACTGCGAACGAAAGATTAGGAGTTGTTCTCAAATGTTGAGTGATATTTACGATCGGATTAACGATTACGGCTCGGTAAAGATTACTTTGGCGGGCCCGAATGACATCCGCAGTTGGTCTTTCGGTGAGGTGCGCAAGCCCGAGACCATCAACTACCGGACCTACAGACCGGAGAAGGACGGCTTGTTCTGTGAGCGGATATTCGGGCCTGAGCGGGACTGGGAATGTGCGTGCGGCAAATACAAAGGCACCAAGTTCAAGGGGATAATCTGCGACCGTTGCGGCGTGAAGGTTACCCACAGTCGTGTTCGGCGCAAACGGATGGGACATATCAATCTTGCTGCGCCGGTGGCACACATATGGTTTTTCAAGGCCATACCGAACCATCTGGGCACGCTTCTGGCAATGAAGGCATTGGACCTGGAGAAAATAATCTATTTCCAGGATTATGTTGTTACCGACCCCGGCCAAAGCCCGCTGACGCTTAAGCAGTTGCTGAGTGAAGAGGAGTATCGTGAGGCATTCAACAAATACGGCGGTTCGTTTAGGGCTCTGATGGGTGCCGAAGCTATAAGAGCGCTGCTGGCAAATCTCAATCTTGATGCTCTGGATGAGGAGCTGAGGTCGGCGATGGCCAAGACCGGCAGCGTGCAGAGGATTAAGACGCTCACCAAGCGTCTGAAGACTGTGGATTCGATTAGGAACAGCGGCAACAAGCCTGAATGGATGGTGCTGGAGGTTATTCCTGTTATCCCGCCGGACCTGCGTCCTCTGGTTCTTCTTGAATCCGGCAATTTTGCGACCAGCGACTTAAACGACCTCTACAGGCGAATCATCAATCGCAACAACCGACTGAAGAAACTGATAGACCTCAATGCTCCGGAGGTGATTATTCGCAATGAGAAAAGGATGCTGCAGCAGGCGGTGGATTCTTTGCTGGACAACGGGCGATGTCGGCGGGCGGTTCTGGGCAGCAATAATCGGCCACTGAAGAGTCTGACGGATATGATTAAGGGCAAACAAGGCCGATTCAGAGAGAACCTGCTGGGCAAGCGCGTGGACTATTCAGCCCGCTCGGTGATTGTGGTAGGACCTAACCTGAAGCTGTACCAGTGTGGCCTGCCGAAGAAGATAGCGCTGGTGCTGTATCAGCCTTTCATCATTCGGAGGCTTAAACACCACGGCTTAGCTGATACAATCAAAAGCGCCAAGAGAATGATTGAGCGGCGGGACGAGCAGGTTTGGGACGTGCTGGAGGAGGTCATTCATCAGCACCCGGTACTATTGAACCGTGCTCCCACGCTTCACAGGATGGGCGTTCAGGCCTTTGAGCCTGTGCTTGTGGAGGGCAATGCGATTATGCTCCATCCATTGGCGTGTAGAGGTTTTAATGCGGACTTTGACGGCGACCAGATGGCGGTTCATTTGCCGTTAAGTATAGAGGCGCAGGCTGAGACTCATTCGCTAATGATGGCCACGAGCAACATCTTTTCACCGTCCAACGGCTCGCCTATGGTAGGACCGTCGCAGGATATGGTTATGGGTAACTACTATTTGACGCATATGAGCGGGGACGCCGGAGCCAAAGGATATGGCGGGGTTTTCAAAGACACCTTCGAAGCAATGTTAGCTTACGAGATGGGCAAGGTCAATCTGCAGGCGAAAATCAAAGTTCGCATCGATAAAGACAAGATGGTCTACACGGAAGATGGTACGGCGCCGCCGAGCAGTGGGCAACCGATAGGCAGATTAATCGAGACAACGGTGGGCAGGTGTATATTCAACGATATACTTTCACCGCAAATGCCATTTTACAATATGACAATGTCTCAGAAAGCACTGAGCAGGGTAATCAGCGATTGTTTTTCTATTATCGGCAGCGCCGAGACGGTGGATTTGCTCGACAGAATAAAATTTCTGGGGTTCAAACATGCCACCCTTGCAGGTTTGAGTTTCGGCCTTACCGACTTGAAGATACCGGCAAAGAAACAAGCCATCAATGATGAGGCCGAAAACAGGGTTGCCAGGATACTTAAGAACTATAGGAGTGGTGTTTTGACGGAAGGGGAGAGGTATAACCAGGTTATAGATGCCTGGACAAATGCGCGGGTTCAGGTCACTAATGAGATGATGAAGAGTCTAAAGGAAGAGATCGAGGAAGAATGTGAATTTCACGAAAAAGGGGCAGGCTATGGCTTGAGAGTTTCAAAAGAAGGTAGAGAAAAGTTTAAAGGGTGGGACTCTGCGGTTCTTAGACTGAAGAACCCCGATGGCAGAGTTTATAAAAAGGTTACGGTTAATATTGCGGATTCGTTTCAGACCTGCCCTGAACTTAGAAAAAAGGAAATCGGAGATTGGTTACTGAGCCTAAAAAAGGTTCCGTGGCCAAAAGATAAACCACCAGAATTCTTAATGGTACAGAGCAAAGAAGAGAACCTGTTTGATGTCTATCTCAAGGATAATGCCCCTGCACAGGAAAAGGGAATAATAGTTACGGCATGGAGTAATAAAAAACAACTGAACCCTATATACATTATGACCGATTCTGGCGCCAGAGGAAGCGTTGATCAAATCCAGCAGTTGGCTGGGATGCGGGCTTTGATGGCCAAGCCCAGCGGAGAGATAATTGAGACGCCGATTAAATCGAACTTCCGAGAGGGTCTGACGATTCTTGAGTACTTCAGCTCCACACACGGTGCTCGTAAGGGGCTGGCTGATACGGCTTTGAAGACAGCCAACTCCGGTTATCTTACCCGCAAACTCATCGACGTCGCCCAGAATCTAATTATTACGGACCGCGATTGTGGGACGCTGCAGGGAATCACCAAAAGCAAGGTAAGCAGCGGTGAGCAGATAGATGTTCCGTTTTCTCAACTGATTATCGGCAGGACCGCCAGAGATAACATTCGCAATCCGATTACGGACGAAATGATTGTTCGCGAGAATGAGGTTATAACCCCAGAGATGGCGGCGAAGATAGAATCTCTCGGTCTTGATGCCGTCAGAGTCAGAAGCCCGCTGACGTGTGATTGTCCGTATGGTGTCTGTGCCAAGTGTTACGGATGGGATATGAGCACAGGGGCTTTGGTTGAAGAGGGTTTGGCGGTTGGTATTGTAGCTGCGCAGTCAATCGGCGAGCCCGGCACGCAGCTGACGCTGCGAACATTCCATACAGGCGGCGTTGCTTTGAGGGCTATTCTCGAAAGTGACCAGAAAGCTGCCAGCGAAGGGAAGATTCAGTATCGTGATATTAACCCTGTTGAAGAACCTCCTGAGCCCGGTGACTTTCCGGATCATCGAGATAAGGATTACGGAAAGCGCCCGAAAACAGATGAGGACACGGGTGAAACACGTAACGTGCCGGTCAGAAAAGGTTGGATAGCATTGAAAAGAAATGGCGAGATTGTGATTCTCGATGACAAAAATCGTGAACTTGAGAAGTACAAGGTGCCATATGGTGCTCATATATTGCCAGAAATAAAAGATGGCAATAAAGTAAAATCAGGACAGCGTTTATTTTGGTGGGACCCGCACCGGACGCCGATTTTGGCGGAAGTGTCCGGCCAAATCGCCTTTGTAGACGTTGTCGAAGGCGAGACTATCCGAGTTGAGGAAGAGCGCAGAGGTCAGGCCGGCAGAATGGTTGTTATCGAACACAAGGGTGACAAGCACCCGCAAATCATGATAGAGGATGCCAGCGGCAAGATTCTCGACGTTCACTATCTGCCGGCGGGGGCGAGGATTGAGGTTGAGCAGGGTCAGCAGGTTCAGGCTGGCCAGTTGCTTGCCCATCAGCCCAGAGCGACCGGCGGCACACAGGACATCACGGGGGGACTACCGAGAGTAACCGAGGTGTTTGAAGCACGAATACCCAAGGGCCCCGCTGCGATGGCGGAAATCAGTGGACGCATTGAGCTGCGAAGTGATAAGCGCAAGGGCAAAATGACGGTCATAATCCGTTCAGAGTCAGGTATGGAGAAAGAGCACCACGTTCCGCGCGATAGACACTTGAACGTTCACACGGGCGATGTGGTCGAAGCCGGTGCTTCTCTAACGGATGGACCCCTCGTGCCGCAGGACATTCTGCACATCAAAGGCGAGGAGGCGCTGCAGAGATACCTGATTGCTGAGGTTCAGAACGTCTATCGTTCTCAAAATGTCAATATCAACGACAAGCATGTTGAGATTATCATTTCTCAGATGATGCACAAGGTCGAGATTGAGTCCGTTAGTGATAGCTCGTTCCTGCCTGGCGAGGTTGCTGATAAATTTGAGTTCCGCCGGGAGAATGAGAGATTGGCCAACAGCGTCAAGGTCAGCAATGTCGGAGATTCGACGCAGCTGCAGAAAGGTCAGATTGTCAGCAAGGAGGAATTTGCCGGCATTAACGAGAAACTGGAGTCGCTGGGCGCTGCGAAGGCTGTGGGCAAGAAGCCGAAATCCGCGACCGCCAAGACGCTGCTTTTGGGGATAACCAAGGCGTCACTGCAGTCGGATAGTTTTATCGCAGCGGCGAGCTTCCAGGAAACCACCAAGGTCTTGACAGAAGCGTCTTTGGCTGGTAGAGTAGACGGACTTCGTGGATTGAAGGAAAACGTTATATTGGGGCATCTGATACCGGCGGGCACGGCTTTTAAGCCTTATCTGGAAATGAAGGTCAAGCACCTTGCGGAGGCGCCGCTGCCTAAAGTATTCGAAGAGGTTAAGGAAGCCAAGGAAGAAGAGGCAAAAGCAGAGGCGGCTGTCAGAGAAGCTTTGGGAATTAGTTAGGCTGGCCCCGCCGTAGCCTGAAAGGTAAATTATGCCTACTATGAATCAGTTGGTCAAACGTCCAAGGTCAAAGACAAAAGGACGAAAGCGGCTGTCCGATATCAGCGGCTCACCACAAAAGAAAGGCGTGTGTTTGATTGTCAGGACCCAGACGCCGAAGAAACCGAACTCGGCTCTTCGCAAGATTGCCCGGGTGCGACTAACCAATGGCAAGGAAGTTACAGCCTACATTCCCGGCGTAGACCACAATTTGCAGGAGCATAGTACCGTTCTGATTCGAGGCGGTCGGGTCAGGGACCTGCCCGGTGTGCGCTATCATATCATTCGCGGCGTACTCGACTGTGCGGGAGTTGCCGGCCGAAAACGCGGAAGAAGCAAATACGGTGCTAAGGCGGCAAAATGATTTGGTCCCGCTGCCCCGACTTGAGTCGGGAGACGCAGGGGCAAGTGAATGACCGCCGACACCGCAGGTGTGAGGAAAAAATAATGGCTAAAAAGACCACAGCTTCGGCTCAACAGTTAAAGCCGGACCCAAAATATAACAGCAAACTGGTCTCGAGGTTTATGAACTGCCTGATGTGGAAGGGTAAGAAAAATGTCGCACAGCGGGTTTTTTACGACGCTATGGATATTATATCCAAAAAGGTCCCTGCCCCCGCGTCTTCCGACGCAAAGCGGGGCGGCGGAAAAGACTCCGATGCGCTTAAGGTGTTCGAGACAGCGGTAAACAACGTAAAGCCGATGATAGAGGTTCGCAGCAAGCGCGTTGGAGGAGCGAGCTACCAGGTGCCGATGCAGGTAAGCCCCTCGCGGCAGCAGTCATTGGCTATCAGATGGATTGTTCACGCCGCCAGAGAAAAGAAGGGCAAGCCGATGTGTGAGCGTCTTGCGTCGGAATTAATAGATGCGTATAACAAGCACGGCGGTGCAATGACAACCCGCGAAAATATCCACCGAATGGCTGAGGCAAATAAGGCATTTGCCCACTTCGCATGGTAGTTTTTGCCGATAATAGATAGCGGATAGGGATAAGTTTTTTCTATCCGCTATTTTTTTAGTCGTTTATAGTTATGACCCATTCGACTTCGCTCAGGGTCATCCTGAGCGACTTAAAGGAGTCGAAGGATGGGTTCATCGTTTTTAGTTCGTCGATGAACAATGAGCGCTAAACAATGAACAAATTGAAAAAACTGCGTAACATAGGAATCATCGCTCATATCGATGCCGGTAAAACGACCGTGACCGAACGGATACTTTACTATACCGGCAAAACCTACAAGATGGGCGAGGTCCACGATGGCACAGCAGTTATGGACTATTTGGAAGAAGAGCAGCAGAGGGGTATCACCATAACCAGCGCGGCGACAAAAATCTATTGGAAAGATTCCGAAATCAATCTTATCGATACGCCGGGACACATTGATTTTACCGCTGAGGTTGAGCGGTCGCTGCGTGTTCTCGATGGGGCGGTCGTGGTGTTTGACGGCAGTGAAGGCGTCCAGGCCCAGAGCGAAACCGTCTGGAGACAGGGACGAAAATACAACCTGCCGTGCCTTTGCTTTGTGAACAAGATGGATAAAACCGGTGCAGATTTTATGATGAGTGTCGAAAGCATTCGCGATAAGCTGCAGGCCAGGCCCATCGTTCTGCAGATTCCAATCGGGGCACAGGATTCTTTTGATGGAATTATAGACCTTATAGAGATGAAGGCGGTTCTCTATAAGACCGAGGCGCTGGGAGCGACTTTCGAAGAGGTTGAAATCCCACAGAATATGCAGCAAATCGCGCACAGCAGAGACATCAGATGCTTGAGCTTTCGGCTGAGTATGACGAAGAACTGATGGATTTGTATGTTCACGATAACCCGGTCAGCAGCGAAATTATCAATAGGGCTATCAGAAAGGCTACTTTAAGCAGCAAGCTTCATCCGGTGTTTGCAGGTTCGGCACTGAAATATATCGGCATCCAGAGATTGCTCGATGGTGTTGTGGCGTATCTGCCTTCGCCGCTGGATAAGCCTGTTATTGTCGGACACAAGCCGGGCGATGAAGATAAAAAGGTGTCGGTTAAGTGCGATAGCAATGCGAGCCTTGTTGCTCTTGCATTCAAGGTTACCAGCGACTCGCACGGAGATTTATGTTTTCTGAGGATTTACCAGGGCACATTGAAATCCAGCAGGAGGGTGCTGAATGTCAATCGCGACAAACGCGAAAACATTACGCGGATATTTGAAATGCACGCCAATGAGCGGAAAATTTTAGACTCAGTTGGTGCGGGCGAGATTGTGGCGGTCGTAGGACCAAAGCAGACACTTACGGGCGATACACTTTGCGATACCAAAAAACCTGTTGTTCTGCCGAGTATTACGTTTCCGCAGACGGTGATTAGTATGTCTATAGAGCCTAAAACGGCGCAAGACAGGGCCAAACTTGCAGAAGAGCTTTCCACTCTTAGGCGTGAGGACCCGACCTTTGAATGGAAGTTCGACGCAGAGACCGGCCAGACAATTATCGGCGGCATGGGTGAGCTGCATCTGGAGATACTTGAGCACAAATTAGTGCGTGAGAGGGGGGTCAACGTGCGGGTCGGCAAGCCCAAGGTCGCCTATAAGGAAACGATAACCACGTCGGCTCAGGCAGAAGGCAAATTCATTCGTCAAACGGGCGGCCGGGGCCAGTATGGTCATGTGGTTATCGAGGTTGAGCCGATTTTTACACAGGATGGTCACTGGAAACGGGATATTGAGTTTGAAAACAAAGCGGGCGGTGATAAAGTTCCCAAAGAATATGTCCAGAGCGTTGAAAGGGGTGTCAGAGACGCACTTGGCTGCGGCGCTTTGGCGGGCTATCCTGTTGTTGGGATTAAAGTTACGTTGATTGATGGGTCCTTTCATCCCGTGGATTCTTCCTCTGTGGCGTTTGAGCAGGCGGGGACAAGAGCGGCTGAGAACGCCCTTAAAATAGCCGGGCCGGTGCTGCTCGAGCCGGTTATGAAACTTGAGGTTGAGGTCCCGGATTCGTATTTTGGTGTGGTACAGAGCAATCTGCTTGCCAAAAGAGGGTTCATCACGGACACGCGTGCACACGGAAACATGCGAACAATCGACGCTATGGTTCCGCTGGCGGAGATGTTCGGGTATTCGAGCCAGATAAGAAGTGCGACGGCCGGCAGAGGAACCTTTACTATGGAGCCTATGAGCTACGAAAGGGTTCCTGAGCAGATTGCCCAAAAAGTCATCGGTTAGAAGTATATTTATTTTTGTGTTTACGTGAAGGACTTTTTTCGGTATATTGCTAAAATAGATTATGGATTTTAGAAAGTAGTGCGGTTATGAAGAAAGATATACATCCGGAATACCATAAGGTGGTTGTTCATTGCGGCTGCGGCAATACCTTCGAGACCCGCAGCACGGCGAAGGAAATCCACGCAGAGATTTGCTCGATGTGCCATCCGTTTTTCACAGGCAAGCAGAAATTCGTCGATACCGCCGGCCGAATAGAACGGTTCCAGAAAAAATACGGCACCAGTTACACCAAGAAGGCCAAAAAAGAGCAGCAATAGCTGCTTTAGATGTTACCACCAAGGCTCCAGCTCCCCGTGAATGGGGGCGGAGCCTTTTGTTCGTATATTTGGATTGTGCGGGGATAAATAATGCAGGACACGAGCTATGGCGGCACAAAAAGACCCGACTTTGACAAAGCTTGATGAACTTGAGGCTCGCTACTGCGAGCTTAAGGAAAGAATTGCTGACCCGGCTGTCGCAGGCGATTTTGCCAGACTGGTGGAGCTCTCGAAAGAGCAGGGCAGGCTCAAGGCAGTGGTCGAAAAATATCGCGAATACAAAAAAACGGTTGCAGAGATTGAAGATGCTAAGCAGATTCTAAACGACGGCGCAGTTGACGAGGATTTCAAGGCGTTAGCGAAAGAAGAGCTCGGTCGGCTTGAAAGTAAAAGGGATACCTTGCTCAGGCAAATCCAGGATACTCTGGTGATGTCTGACAAGGTGGGGGTCGATTCGGTAATAATGGAAATCCGTGCGGGCACAGGCGGTGAGGAGGCAGCACTTTTTGCCCGTGATTTATTTGGGATGTACCTGAAGTACGCTCAGGGCCGCGGCTGGAAGGTCGAACAGCTTGATTTCAGCCCGGCTGAGATGGGCGGCTTTCGAGAGGTGATACTCGGTATCAAGGGCGAAAATGTATGGCCCGACCTCGGATATGAGGCCGGCGGACACCGCGTCCAGCGCGTACCGGCGACCGAGTCTCAGGGCAGAATCCACACATCCGCGGCAACAGTGGCGGTTTTGCCTGAGCCTGAAGAGCTGGATATACAGATTGCCCCGAATGATGTAGTCGAGCATGTCAGCCGCTCGGGCGGGCCGGGCGGACAAAGCGTCAATAAGCTCAACAGCGCTATTAAGCTCGAGCATATCCCGACCGGAATAACCGTCAGTATGCGGGATGAAAAAAGTCAGCACAAAAACCGCGCCAAGGCCTGGCGGCTACTGAGAAGCAGAGTTTATGAGCATTTTGAGAGCCAAAAAAGGCTGCAGCGAGACCAGCAGCGCAAAGTTATGATTGGTTCAGGCGACAGGTCTGAAAAAATAAGAACATACAACTACCCCCAAAACCGTGTCACTGACCACAGAATCAACCTGTCACTTTACAACCTCGACAGGATAATGGCCGGCAACCTTGATGAATTGATAACAGCGTTGAAGGAATACGACAGGCAGCAGAGATTGAAAAACCTGTAAAGACGACAGACTCCAGATGGCAGACTCCAGACGACAGACTTCGAAAAACAACTGACGGGTGTGAGATTTCAGGTATGAAAAGAGATTTTAGAAACGTAAAAGCTTGGAAAAATGCCGACTTGGAAATTGCATACGAAATTTCCCAATTGTGGCAGCTATCAAGGTAGGTGAAAAATGACCAAAATAACTCTCCTAATATATGCTTCTCTAATATTTTTGATGTTAATGTTTATTCTATGGATATTAAGCAGACACATCCCAAAAATGAAAACCTTGTTATTTAGTTTGCTCGTAGCATTAGTTCTTGTTTGGACATGTCTAATCTTATGTTCGTTTGTTTGGAAACAGGGATTCTACGAGTTTTGCGAAAGGATAAATTCCATGACAAGGACAAGCACAAGGATATGTGTTTCGATTATACTGTTCGTTGTAATATTTGTCTTATGGGTATTAGCAAGGCTCACTGCCCGAATTAGAACTTTATTCATTGCTTCGTTCGCTGCGTTCATCGTTGTTTTGACCTGTCTAATCCATTGGTGGTTTGGTGGGAAACCTTTGTTGTTGGATAAACTAATATTAATTCCTGGCTTTGCAGCCGCACGTTTAATTGCAGCACAGGTTGACAAAATAGATAAAATAGCATACTTATCCAATTTTGAAGGTCCTTTTTTCACTATCGTTATGTTTTTTTCTTCCTTCGTATTTTACACCGCAGTCATATTTGCCGCCATAAAGGCTGTTTCATATTTGAAGAAAAGGCCTTTGTTACGAAAAGCCAATGAGTCCAAAGTGACCGAGTCATTTGAGGAAAGATAAATGATACCACCGGACCCCAACAGCCGGATTTTAGCCCAGCACACAGGCAGCTATATGGCCAACAGATACCCCTATCTGCACGATAGGTTAGGGTCGGCGAGGCGAATTATCGACGCATCTGGTATGGTGAAAAAACTGTGCAGCTACAATCCGTTTGGTGAGTTGCTCGAAGAAGATGAAACCTTCGATTTTAAAGATAGTGAGTATAACAAGTTGGATGATTTGAGAAACCAGACGGCCAAGATGTTATATGGTCTTATCAATTATATCGAGAAGGAAGCGAAAGCCCTTTAATGTCTTTTTATTCGCTGTAGTCCGGTGTCTGTAGTCTGGTGTCCGGAGTCTATTCAGATGATAATCGTTGTTACCGGAATGGTTGGCGTTGACAAAAAGAGCTATCTCGAGAAGGTCTGTCGATTCGCAGCCGAGATTGGTACAGAGGTGCTTTTATGCAACGTCGGTGAACGAATGTATGCCGAGGCGCCGGATATACCGGCCGGTAAAATCCTTGATATTTCGATGAAGCGTTTAAGTTCACTTCGCCGAAGTGTGTTCAAGGATATCATCGCAAAAGCAAAAACCTCTGCCAATCTAATCATCAACACCCACGCGACTTTCCGCTGGTGGCACGGGCTCTTTCCGGCGGTGGACTTCGACCAGATGCGACAGCTCAATGCCGATATGTATATCTGCCTGATTGACGGTGTCATCGCATTGCACAGGAGGCTTATCGCTGAGCACGCTATCGAACATACCCTGAAAGATTTGATTGTCTGGCGCGAAGAAGAAATCATCGGCACGGAAATGCTCTGCAGAGGCGTCAGCGACGAAGCTCGCTTTTACTGTCTTGCCCGCGGCTGTGAGGAGGAAACAACGAAGACATTTTACAGCCTTATCTTCGAGAAAGACCGAAAAAAAGCGTATCTTAGCTTTCCTATCACACACGTTACTGAAATGGAAATCGCCAGGAACAAAATCGATGAGTTCCGCAAGCTTATGAAAGGCTTTTTTACGTGCTTTGACCCGCGTGATTTGGAAGAATCGTATCTGCTGCACTGTGTCCAGCGGGCAATCCAGAAAGGGTCAGATTTCGTCGAAGTAACGGCCCCGGGACAAACAATTCGATTGGACCTGCACCAGGTTCAGCAAATCGAACACGATATTAACAGCCAGACATACGCTCGTGATTTTTTGCTGATTGACCAGTCGGATATGATAATCAGCTTTATCCCGACCTTGGCTGACGGCAGGGCGGCTGTTTCAAGCGGAGTTGAAAGAGAGCTTCAGCACGCTCACGAAGCAGCCAAGGAAGTTTATGTTATCTGGATGGCAAAGCAGAGGCCCTCGGTATTCGTTACCCAGACAGCTACAAAGGTTTTTGCGGGTACAGACAGCGCCGTCGAATTCTTCGAAAAGAAAGGCTACATAAAAAAGTGACCATCTATGATGAAAAACAATTGGCCGGTTGTATCGACCATACACTCCTTAGTGCTATAGCTACGAGTGAGCAAATCAGGCAGTTATGCGATGAGGCGAAAAGTTACGGCTTTTGTGCAGTGTCGGTGAATCCGCGATGGGTGGCTCTGGCGGCGGAGCAGTTGCACGGCAGCAGGGTCAAGGTTGGCGGTGTGGTCAGTCTGCCGCTCGGGGCTGACTCAACTGAAATCAAGGCTGCTCAGGCCAAAGCCTGCATATTCGCAGGCGCCGATGAAGTTGATATGGTTGCTGACCTGGCGGCGATAATCGAGGGCGATGCAAAATATCTGTCCAACCAGCTTCGGGCAGTATTGAAGGTTTGTCGTTCGATGAGGCCGGCTGTCTGCCTGAAGGTCATAATCGAATCGGCGGCTCTGACACGCGAGCAGAAGATATTTGCCTGCCGAATCGCAAATGAGGTCGGCGTTGATTTTGTAAAGACAAGCACGGGGATGAACCCTGCCGGCGGCGCGACTGTGGAAGATGTGAAACTTATGAGGGAATATGCCCCCAATTGCAAAGTCAAGGCCGCCGGCGGAATCAGGACCGTAGAGCAGGTCTTGGCAATGCTCGAAGCGGGCGCGGAGAGAATAGGCACTTCTTCAAGCGTGCAGATTATAAACCGGTTCAAGGTAGGACGGTAACGATGACGACAGGGACAGTTGCTGCAAAAACTAAAAACATTTTTTGCAAGCTGCACTATAAGAAAATCAGGGCGTCGGTAAGTTTACCGGCCCTTAGCGAAACATTTGCCCGATTGGAGTCGCCGACAATTCTGGGAGCTAATTCATCTAAGGAAAACTCCGGCAGGTTCAGCTACTGGATGGCTGGGCCGAAAGAGGTATTTGAATTTCGAACAGGCCAAAAGGCCCCTTTCCCCAAATTGCACAAGGCACTTTCTAAATATAGGCTCCATCCAGACCCCAAACCAAATTTGCCGAGGGGGATTTTTTGCGGTGGATGGGTAGGATATTTTAGCTATGAACTCGGTAGATACATCGAAAAGCTCCCGCAAACAACATTGGACGACCTGCAAATGCCTCTGATACGATTGTGTTTTTACGACCGAGTTATCGCCTATGACCACATCGAGAATGTTTTTTGGCTGATTGCGCTGCAAATGGCAGATGATGCCGAAACGCCGGATGAAAAGCTGTCCGCGCTGGAGCGGTTGCTTGTTGAATCACGGGCTGTTGCAGTCAAGCGTCCCGAGCCTGCCGACCTCGATAATATTGACTTTTCGCAAGTCCGATGCAATATGGATAAGGACCATTATCTGCGGACAATCGAAAAAATCAGACGTTTCATCTATGACGGCGAAGTTTACCAGGTCAACTTTTCGCAGCGATTCGAATGTGATTACAAAGCCCGGCCGATAGACCTTTTCCACTGGCAGAACCATTATAATCCGAGTGGCTACGCAGCATATATCGACGCCGGTGATTTTCACATCGTAAGCGCCTCGCCTGAGATGTTCATAACAATTGCTGATGGCGTCATTTCTACCAAGCCCATAAAAGGTACTCGTCCGCGAATTAACAAGACCTCTGTGGATGCCGGAAATTTCAATGAGCTTCTTAACAGCGCAAAAGAGCAGGCTGAGCTCAATATGATAATCGACCTCGAACGAAACGATTTGGCTCGAGTCTGTGTGCCCGGAACCAGGAGAGTGATTCAGCATCGGACTATCGAAACCTATCCTACCATCTTTCACGCGGTGGCGACGGTGGCCGGAAGGCTTCGCGATGGAGTTTCATTTTGCGACATTCTAAAAGCGGTCTTTCCCGGCGGCTCGATTACCGGCGCTCCAAAAATCCGCTCGATGGAGATTATCGATGAAACCGAACCGACTGATAGAGGTGTTTACACGGGAAGCATAGGTTTCATCGGCCTGGACGGCAGTGTCTGCTTGAATATCGCCATACGAACAATTATCATCAAGGCGGGTATTGCCTTAGCGCAGACCGGCGGCGGCATCGTCGCAGATTCCGACCCCCACGCCGAGTGGGCCGAGACAATCACAAAAGCAAGAGCACTGCTGGCAGGAATAAAGGCGGTTCAAAAATAATTTCATATCTCAAAAAAACAACTGTCAGAAAAGATACGAAATACAAAATGCAGAGTATAACTTCACAGTGCTATTAAGCCCGACCGACTTTTTCAATATCCTTGCTGTCCCTAATATTCACATAGTATTCAACTATTCACCTCTAACTATATGAACAAACCTCAGACTTCGATTAAAAAATTTCTTTATCTGATCCGTAGAGAGAGGTTTATCTCGAAAATCATTACCACCAAATCTATTATAACCTTTAAGCGAGAGTTCCTCTGCCCAATAGAGCTTGCAGTAAATTTCGTCTTCTTCACTGGGTTTACTAAGTTCCCTCTTGTAGAGTTGAGCGCCAAGCGGTTCTTTAATAATAGTTGATAAAATGCGATACAGATTTTTTTGAAATATTTTTGCCCCTTCCTCTAGACTAGTATCAATCTCTGTTTGTGACATGTTGAGAATCTCTCCCATCATCGTGATCTCTAAAGATAACCCGATAATTACATTTGACTCTTCTTCTTGAAAAGATGTTACATGTCCAAGTTTATGGGTATGACTCTCTGCCGTTTCAGTAGTCGTACCTAATGTGCCAGCAATAGCAGCATATTTGAGAGCAGGGATTTCTTTGTTTCGCACATCGATCCTCCAATATCCGTCTTCTCCTGTTGCAACAGAGATTAATTCTTTTCTTTTTACAAAGGTTTTGAATCCTGTTTTCTGAGGAGAAAAAGCTCTACGGAGGTGTCCAAAAGCTAACCCATCTTTTTCATTTGCTCGTAACACTAATCTTGCTTGTGCCATAGATATACATGTTACAGTAACTGATGCTAAGTCTGTCACTTCTAATTCTACCTTGACTGTTGCAGACCTATCTCCCTCATTCTGTAAATCCAAAATCCTGACAAATTTGCAGCGGACAATAGATGACTTTAGTCTATCAATGAATCTGTCAATTTCCTGAGAATCATCATAGAGAAGCAAATCCTTCATGGAGTCCCAATCTTGGTTTTCCCATGCATTAAAAAAGCGTATTATAGCTTGCGCAGCAGGATGATTATTCATTGCTGATTTATCTGAACAACTTGTTAAGAGCGTACAAATTCCCATCATCGTCGATAGTAAACCAAGCGATAGAGCACTTGTAATGCTCTGTAGCCGTTTCACCTTTCATCTCCTTATATGTTCGATATTTGGGCTTAACTATCGATTATGTTGATTAGTCTACTTTTTTCGGTTTGAATATCTATTTCTATCATACCTGCTATGGCTATTCGAAGACTCCGTCCAGACTTGTTGTCCAGCCAGACTTAATTTTGGAATAAAGGAACTCACCAGTCTCGGTACTCCAAACCCCTATCCAGGAGTAGTTTCCTGCGTGGCCGTAGTGATAAACTGCGGCGAACTTCTTTGAATCAGAACTAAATCCCCCTGCCTTAACATCATTGGCGGTATCGTACTGAGCTCTGGTTGTCAATACTATGCGACCAGTCTTGATCTCTACCACTTGGTAATGAGTACCAGCATCATTATCCACCAATACTGCTCCATAGAGACCATTTGGTGAAGTTAGTATCCACCGTTCTTGACTGGGTGTAGGTGTGATAATGGTTGGAATGGATATGGAGCGTAACGGTGCCCCATAATGTGTTCGCAGAATATTCTCAGCAGGTTTGTTGTTGGCTGTATAGTTAGTATCAGATAAGCCGCCCTGTGCTGGATTGGTTGTCCAATTCCACCAAAACACACCACGCCACCAGTCCTGTCCTGTGAATGTGTCGAAAACTGCTTGATAGCAATCAGCCTGCTCTTGCAGGTCAAGTCCACCAGAGATTTGATAGTTGTATGGCTCGCGATTTGCGCCATCAAGACTACGATACCCAATCTCTGTGAAAACAATTGGCCGGTTCCATTTCTTCGACAATTGACCGAGACGCGATACAATCGGAGCCCATGCTGCTTTTAAATCAGCAACTGTGGGTTGATTACTTCGCGTAAGAGGATAATATGCGTCCACTCCTATAGCGTTTACTTTGTCCCACCACGTAATCCTATCCTCTTCACCCCAGTTCGCTGCGTATATGAGGGGACCGCTGTATATGGCCCGCACTGCCTTGACCACGGCCTGCCACTGCTCAGCACGATGCGATGTACCCGAAAGTTCTGTTCCAACTGCGAAGTAATCTGTTCCCGTTTTCTGAGCAATATCGGCATAGTGTGTAATAAAGTTCCTGTAACTATCAAACCACTTTTCCCACGCCACCTCATCATCACCAAAAGCTATCTGACCCCGCCAATGGTTTGGATCATTAGTTAGGTCGATGTGAGGTTTAAGCATGACTCGTATACCCAGACTATGGGCATATTGAATAATATGAGTGAGGTCGTCTGCGGGAGTAGAACTGTTAGCCTTACACTGAATTTCAGTGGACGTGATTTTCTCTTGGTAACAGGTAACAAGAAGAGTGATCCAGTTAACTCCCATCGGTTTTATTACTTGTGAAAGTGTTGTGTCCGATTGTTGGCTCGAATACTCACCACGTTGCCATGAGGTATATGCTACACCTTTCATAAACTCCGTGGTTGAGACTATAGTTGTTGGCGCTGGTGTGGGTGTTGCTTTCGTTGCTGTCGGCGTTGCCGGTAGCCTTGCACTATCTTCATTAAAGACCCCAGCCAGACTTGTTGTCCAACCAGATTTCTCTTTGGAGTAAAGAAATTTGCCAGTCTCAGTACTCCAAACCCCTATCCAGGAGTAGTTTCCTGCGTGGCCGTAGTGATAAACTGCGGCGAACTTCTTTGAATCAGAACTAAATCCCCCTGCCTTAACATCATTGGCGGTATCGTACTGAGCGTTAGTAGTCAATATCACGCGACCAGTCTTAATTTCTACCACTTGGTAGTGAATATCAGCGCCGGCCCCTACCTCTTTTGCCCTATAACGACCATCTGGAGAATCTGGAAATTGGCCCTCTGTTGAACATGACGCAAGAAGCAAAAAGAGGAATAGCCCGATCTTTAAAGTAATACGACTCGAAGTCCTAATGGTTTTGTTCATTTTAATCATGATTTGCGCTCCCTTTTCCCACCGAGCGAGATTGATTCGCCACTACACGATTGTTCGACAATACGTTTTATTAGGTACCATTTTATGATTGGGCATGGATTCCGTCAAGCCTTTTCTATAGAACATTTGGATTTTTATATGAAACTCTTTGACTTTAGAGGTGTAAAAAGGTTGAATAATTTACATTTATACAACTTACACGATTAAGAAGAAAATGGCAGAAAAAGTTTTCCTGAATGACAAGTTAGTCGAGAGTAACAAAGCCTGCATATCTGTCAAAGATGGCGGGTTTTTGTATGGGGCGGGCCTTTTCGAGACGATGCGGAGCTGTAACGGCATAGTATTCAGCCTCGTTGATCATTTAGACAGATTGTTCTTTAGCGCGCAGGCGTTATCGATAGAACATAGTTACGACAGAAAATTCATTACTGATGCTGTCTACAAGGTACTCAAGGCCGATAAATTAACTGATGCTCGTCTTCGGCTGACTCTGACCAGCGGGCCGATGGCCGAATCCGACAAAGAAAGATGCGCTACACTGCTCATCACGGCGACGAAGTTACAGCCCTATCCTGCTGAATACTACAAAAACGGCGTGCTCGTTGTGCTTTGCCCGTACAGGCAGAATCCCTTTGAGCCGATTTACCGCCACAAGACCATAAACTATTTCTCGCGTATGATTGCGCTGGGTCTTGCCCATCGCAAGAGGGCCGCCGAGGCATTATGGTTTACTGTGGATAATCGCCTGGCTGAAGGCTGCATCAGCAATGTCTTTTTAGTCAAGGATTCGGTTCTCTATACACCTCCGATTGAAACGCCGATACTTGCAGGAGTGGCGCGAAAAACCGTTTGTCAAATCGCCTTAAGAAATTCCATCAAGTTTGTCGAAAAGGATTTATCCATAGATGATTTGCTGGCTGCCGATGAAATTTTCCTGACCAATGTCATTATGCAGGTTATGCCGGTGGCCGGAGTGGAAAAGCACACCGTTGGCCAGGGCAAAGTAAGGCCGATGACCAGAAAGCTGATGAAATGTTTCGATGATTTTGTTAAGGAAAGCTGCGGACAGAGCACTCGTCTCGGCGAAGGCTCGCCGAGCCGGAGCGGGAAATGAAGATAAAAGGCATCATAGAGCAAATCGAAAAAATAGCGCCGCTGAAACTGGCACAGGGCTGGGACAATGTGGGGCTGCTGATTGGAGATGCGCAGCGCAACGTAAAGAATATCCTGCTGACCATAGATATAACGAGCGAAGTTGTTGCCGAGGCAGAAAGGTTAAAGACGGATTTGATTATAAGCTATCATCCTGTTATCTGGGACGGCCTGAAGAAAATCACCACAGATGGCACCGCGGCTGTCGTTTATGACTTGATATGTTCGGGGATTGCGGTTTTTTCGATACATACCGCCCTCGATGCCGCGGCAGGAGGTGTGAATGACGGCCTTGCGGAAATTGTCGGCATCGCCGATGCAGAACCTATCGGCGATTATGTGCAAGGCCCGCAGGGTGACAATTATAAACTCGTTGTGTTTGTTCCGGTCGATTCACTTGCCGAGGTTTCAAATGCAGTCTTTGCCGCCGGCGCAGGTTTTATCGGCAACTACAGCCACTGCGGCTTCACCGCACAGGGAACGGGCAGCTTTTTCCCACTGGAAGGCTCCTCTCCAACTATCGGAAAGAAAGGGAAATTAGAAAAGGTGCCGGAAATAAGATTCGAGACGATTGTGCCGGCTGAAAAACTCGCCGACTGTATAGCAGCGATGAAAAGGGCGCATCCATACGAAGAGCCTGCTTTCGATGTGTTTAAGCTTTATAACAGTCAAAACAAATTCGGCTTGGGCAGAATCGGCAGACTGAGTAAGCCGACACAATTGACCAAAATTATTGAGCGAATAAAAAAATATACCGGTGCAAAGGCATTCGGAATCGTCGGCAAAGAAAACAGATTGGTTAAAAAGGCGGCCGTTTGTGCGGGTTCGTGCGGCAAAATCATCAATTTAGTCATCGCTCAAAAGTGCGATTTGTACCTCACCGGCGAATTAAAACATCATCAGGCATTAGCTGCACAGCAGGCGGGTCTGACCTGTATTTGTCTTAGCCATACCGTTTCCGAACGCTTTATACTGAAAAAATTCGCTAAACAGTTGCAAAAACAGGCAAAGCAGGTAACAATTAAGATAAGTAAAAAGGACGCTGACCCCTTTAAATGGAAGAACCTATGACCGAAGAGCAAAAAGAGCAGACAGAAGCTTCGTTTGTTAGCGAAGATATCGAAGAACAAACTATAGACGCCGTGACAGAAAAAACGCAGTCTCCTGAGCCGATGGAAGGTTTTGAAGTTACTACCGACTCGGTCGTGGAAGCGGTTTTGTTTGCCAGCGATGAGTCCCTGACGGAGGCTCGATTGGCTGATATTGTCGGGGTGCCCGCCAGGCAGATTCGACAACTGATAACGAACCTGAACGAGAAGTATCAGGCCAACAAAAATGTCTTCAGGATAGAGAAAATCGCAGGTGGCTATCAAATGCTGACCCTCAGTCCCTACAATTGTTGGCTCGAAAAATTAGTTCGTGTCCGTGACGACAGCAAACTAAGCGCCGCTGCGCTGGAGACGCTTGCGATAATAGCCTACAAGCAGCCGGTCATCAGGGCGGACATCGAGGCCATAAGGGGCGTTGCCGCCGGTGAGATGATTCGCTCACTTATCTACAAGGGGCTGGTTAAAATCGTCGGCAGGGCGGAAGTCTTGGGCCGGCCAATGCTTTACGGCACAACGAAAAAGTTTCTGCAAACCTTCGGACTGGATTCCCTCAAAGACCTGCCTAAGGTCGAAGAGCTTAAAAAACCACCTGAGTGACTTGTACGCCTGTGGCGTATTGGGTCGCTATTTTTACACACAGGATTTCAGCGAACATAAGCGGCCTATTGCCTTTTCCCTTTACAGTACCGTTTTAACGTGTTAAAATAGTCGTGGCTTAAGCTTTAGGGTTACGTAAAGATGGCGGGCAAAATAATAATCAATACTGAGCGCTGCAAGGGTTGCGGCCTGTGCATAATAGTCTGTCCCAAAAAGGGTATCGTCATATCCGACAAATCCAACAAAAGTGGCTACTTCCCTGCACAGCCTGTCCCGAGCGTAGCCGAGGGAGCAAAAAACTCTGATTGCACCGGTTGCTGTTTGTGTGCCCTTATCTGCCCGGAGGCGGTAATCGAGGTATATCGTGAGGACAATGCGGGCGGAGAACCAAAGAAGAAAAGTAAGCCGCCTTTGATTAAAGGAAAAGTGTGAGTGAGAGAATTCTAATGTGTGGCAATGAGGCGCTGGCGGAGTCGGCCATCATTGCCGGCTGCGATGCTTACTTCGGTTATCCAATCACGCCGCAAAACGAAATCACCGCTTATATGTCGAAAAGGATGCCCGAGGAGAACCGGGTCTTCCTCCAGTGCGAAAGTGAGCTTGCGGCCATCAATATGGTCTTCGGGGCCTCGGCTACCGGCAAAAGGGCGATGACAAGCTCATCCAGTCCCGGCATCAGCCTGATGCAGGAGGGGATGAGCTATCTGGCTGGGGCAGAACTGCCGGCGGTTGTTGTAAATGTAATGCGCGGCGGCCCTGGACTGGGCAACATCGCTCCAGCGCAGGGCGACTACTTCCAGGCAACACGTGGCGGCGGACACGGAGATTACAGAACCATCGTCCTGGGTCCATCCAGCGTACAGGAGCTGGTTGATTGTATGCCGCTGGCCTTCGACTTGGCTGACCAGTATCGAATGACTGTTCTTATCCTTGCCGACGGTATCTTGGGCCAGATGATGGAGCCGGTAGTTTTCGACAAGAAGCCTCGCCGAAAATTGCCGCCGAAAGATTGGGCACTGACCGGTGCCGGCGGCAGAAAGCAGAACATAGTCCGGTCCCTGTGGTTGGAAGAGGGGGTGCTTGAGCGGCACAATTACGACCTGCAGGCCAAGTACAGAGAGGTAGAGAAGAACGAAGTCCTCTGCGAACAATACGAAGTTGACAATGCGGAAATCGTGGTGGTTGCTTATGGCGTTGCCGCCAGAATAGTGCGAGGCGCCGTCAGCAGGGCCAGGCAGGAAGGAATCAAGGTCGGCTGGATACGCCCAATTACTCTCTGGCCTTTCCCGATGGAGCAAATCGGTAGGGCTGCGGAGGATTTTAGGATTTTTCTTGTTGTCGAGATGAGCTGTGGCCAGATGGTCGAAGATGTAAAACTTGCTATAGCTGGCAAGGCGCCGGTACTTTTTTACGGACGGCCAGGCGGTGGTGTGCCGACCGTCGAGCAGATTCTCGAAAAGATTAGAAACTTGACCACACCCGCAAGACGAAAGGGTTAACGACGTGAAAACCGTATTTACGCGAACGCCAACCCTGAAAGATTGCCCGACGCATTATTGTCCCGGATGCGGACACGGAATAGCGCATCGATTGGTGGCTGAAGCAATCGATGAATTAGGCATACAAGGCCGAACCATCGGCATTGCGCCGGTGGGATGCTCAGTGCTGGCGTACGATTATCTCGATGTCGATATGATTGAAGTCGCGCACGGAAGGGCGCCGGCGGTGGCGACGGGAATGAAAAGAACAAACCCCGACAAGATAATCTTTTCCTATCAGGGCGACGGCGACCTCGCAGCCATCGGGACGGGTGAAATCATCCACGCTGCGCACCGCGGCGAGCAGATAACCGTGATTTTTATTAACAACGCCGTCTTCGGGATGACCGGCGGACAAATGGCACCGACAACTTTGCTCGGCCAGGTAACAACCACGACGCCGCTGGGTCGAAATGCCGAGCAGCAGGGTTACCCCCTGCAGGTATCCGAGCTGTTGGCGCTCCTGCCCGGAGCAATCTACATCGAGCGGTGTGCGCTGCACAGGCCGACACTGATTCGCGATGCCAAAAGGGCTGTCAAACACGCCTTTGAGCTGCAGGTAAATGGCGACAAAGGTCTTTCGCTGGTCGAGTTGCTTTCACCCTGCCCAACCGCCTGGCGAATGACGCCGGCCCAGGCAATCGAGTGGATGGAAAATGAAATGATAAAGGTCTTTCCGTTGATGCGATTGAAAGGCTGAACGTGGCACAAAACAGCTTTCACGAAGAAGTAATTATCGCCGGCTTTGGCGGCCAGGGGGTTATATTGGCCGGCAGACTTCTCGCGCAAACCGCGATGAACGCCAGCAAAGAAGTAACTTTTATGCCATCATACGGTGCCGAGATGCGAGGCGGAACAGCCAACAGTATGGTCGTTATCGCAGATGAGCCGGTCGCCTCGCCGCTGGTTACAAGGCCCGATTCCGTGATTGTAATGAACAAGGCTGCGCTGAATAAGTTTGCCTCCTGCGTTAAAACAGGCGGTCTTTTGGTGATGAACAGCTCCCTGATTGACTGCGAGCCGGATGTGGATGAGTCGATTGATGTATTGGCAGTTCCGGCGGATGATATAGCCATTGAATTGGGCAGTCAAAAAGGCACGAATATGGTGGCCCTCGGCGCGTATCTTCAAAGGCGGGCATTACTCGGCGTTGATGCTGCCGCAAAGTCTTTAGCTTATGTCCTGGCTGAACGCTATCATAAAACGCTGCCTCTCAATGCCGAAGCGCTGCGCAGAGGTGCCGAGTTCGCGAAGAGAGCAAAAACTAAAAAATAAAAAACGAATATGCAGACCGATCTTCCCAGCAGGATTTTTCCCGGCCGACGAAGCCGATTCACTTTGCGCATGGCGCCGATGATAGATATGATATTCCTGCTGCTGATATTTTTCATTGTGGCGGGAAAATGGAGGCCGCTGGAGAATTTTCTGCCGTTTGAGATGCCCGCTGCTCAGGCAGGTTCCCAGCAGTTCGGCAGGCCGGAGCCTTTAATGATACATATCTCTGCGACGCAGACCGGCTGCCAGGTCCAGATAGGTCAGCTCTACATGGTGCAAGTAGAGGATAAAACCATCGCGGCAGATTTAACTGTGCTGATGGAAAAAATCCGCCAGACCTTGCTCGACCAGAAAAGGTTTGCCGCTGACCCGATAGAGGTCGTCTGCTCGCCGGAGGTAAAGTGGGACCATGTGGCGAAAATATATAATCTGTTCTTCGGAGCGGGACTGACCGACATCACTTTCCAGATTTATCCGCCGGAGGCGGATGACACAGTAACCAGGAATGGGCACGCCGATTAAACGAACCGCTAAAATCGCAGTAGTTTCAACTGTTGCATTTTTGTTTTTGTCCTCATCTTCAGGTTTTGCCGAGGTATTGCCGACCGCTGAGGATATCAACAGCCTGGCTCAAGCTGCAAAATCAACTCTCGACACTTTTCTGCGGCAAAGTTTCGAGCTTCGTATGCAATATGAATTCAGCGGCCGGTTTCTAAACCCAAACGACAAAGACAACCTCTGCAAACTTGCAAAGGAATCTGCTGACCGTTTACAGGAAATTGCAAAAAATCAGCGCACACTTAAAAAGCAAATCGAAGATTATCAGGGCGACGACTGGGACAATAGATTCGGCTCCACCGACCTGTGGCGAAAATTGTCTTTCGATATTTATACCACAAAATTAAGCAAGTTCGAAATGGATTATTACCTGGCACTTGCCTCTGAGCAACAACAGCGGGACCAAATACTGCATTTAATACTTAGTGAAATGGATTCTCTTGCCCAAAGCGACAAGCGGTTTGGCCCAAATCTTATACGAGGTAAAACGCTGGCCCTGCTTGCCCAGACAGAACCGTCTTACAAAGACGCCGCAGTGAGGGAATTTGAGGCATTTGCTGTTTACTCCGACATTTATGAGCCGACCGCCGCGGCAGTAGAAAAAATGAAATTACTCGGCCGCCCTGACGCAAATCAATTAAATATACTGGTTGAAAGGCTTCGGTCAAACTGGCATGACAGATATTTAGAATTGATTCTATCGCTGATGTCTCTCCAGCGACGATATGACCCTGAAGGTTTTGAAAAAACCATCCGGAGTTGGCCGCAAACGGAAGATTTCATCGGCTCTTTTGTTTTGGCGGATTTAGTTAACCGTATTTCCCAAATGCAAACAACGCAAGAGAGTTTGGGGCAAATCAGCGTCTTTGAAGCGGAACTCGCGGTACAGACTGCATGGAAAAATGAAGCTAAGAACTATAAAGAATTGTTAAACTGCCTCTCAAACACAGAAAAATTTCAGACACCTTCGATACTTTACGTTACGGCAACAACTCTGGCGGAATCCTCACCCGCTGAGGCGGTTAATCTCTTGGTAAAGGTAAGTAAGCAGCAGCAAAAAAGTGACAGACTTAATATTGAGCCGTATAAAATCGCCGAACAAGCGGCGCAGCTCGCATATAACTTATTTTCCAAAGACCCGTGCAATTGTCCGGTCGCCATAGATGCCTTTGATAATTATTCTGCAATCGCTGGTGATAAAATCGATGAAGAGTTGGAATACCTTTACAGTTTTGTTTTGAGGGATTGCGGCAGGGTTGAAAAAAGCAAAGAAATATTGCAAAAAATAGCCAACAGGCCGATGGGCCTTTGGTGCCAAAGAGCTAAATTAGATCTCATCCTGCAGCAGATTCAGCAAACCCCACAGGATGAGCCTCTCGAACAACTAAAAGGTTTTATCTTAGACTGCACCGGCCAGGACGAGAAAAATAGTGCTCTTCGCAGGGAGGCGCTGAACATATATTGCCGGTCGCTTCTTGAGCGGGTCGACGCACCATCGGCACAAAAGGTATTGGACATTTTAGACAAAGCCGAGAAAACCCCCGGCATAAGGCTTGACTTCTTTAAGGCAAAAGCATCTCAGCAAATCGGCGAATTGGAACAAGCGGTTCATTATATGGTTTCGGCTATCAGGCCTGATAGTGGCTCGCTTGCGCCTGACGTAACGCAGCTGCTGTCCGAGGTCGTTGAGAATATTGAGCGGTTTGAAATTCAGGCCAGTGATTTTAATGGAATGCTTAGTAACTGCAGGCAGCTTGCCGAATTCAGCGATAAGAGTCTTAATAATCGGCAGACGGCCTTGCTTCTCGCAGAGTTACTTGTGTTCGCAGCGGATAATGAGCCGAATGGATTAATAAAAGCAGAAAACCTGCTCAACACTCTTGCCGGCCAGACTGATACCGCTGATGCTGACTTTCTTCGCTGCCGGGCGAGACTATCGGCGAAACAGCACAGGTTTGACAAGGCTGCCCGATTATGGGCCGAGTTATGCCGCATACAGGAAAGGAGCGAGCCGCCTTTGGCGAATCAGCGAAGCTGGAAATGGTGGCGGGCAAAATATTATGAACTTTACTGCTGGTCGAAGCTTCCTCAAACCAAAAAAGAGGATGTTTCGCACAGCATCGAAATTCTCGAAAACAGCTTCCGTAACATTCCGCCTTTATGGGCGGGAAAAATGAGTTTGCTCAAGAGCGCTGCCACCTCCGAATAATTCGCGGCAGGTAAACATTGCCGAGGAAATTTCATTAGGCTATAATGTATAAACAGGATTTCACTTAAGGATAGGTAGTAGTAATGGCAAAGCAGTCAGACAGGAACAGGAAAAAGCCGGTATGTAGCTTCTGTGGGCGTGCCGCTACACAGCTTGATGCCTTCATCGAAGGGCCCAACGACATATTTATTTGTCAGGAGTGCGTTGACCTCTGCCACGACATCGTCCAGAAAAGCCGAAAGCAGCCCAGCACCTCGGTCCTGACCTTCGAGGAAATGCCCAGCCCTCGGAAAATAAAGGAGTATCTTGACCAATACGTCATCGGGCAGGAGCACGCAAAAAAGTATCTTTCCGTCGCAGTGCATAATCACTATAAGCGGCTGCTCCACACTGACAGCGAGGACAAGGATGTGGAAATTGACAAATCCAATGTTTTGTTGGTTGGCCCGACCGGTTCCGGCAAAACGCTGCTTGCCCGAACACTTGCCCGCTTTTTGCAGGTGCCTTTCGCAATATGCGATGCGACCACCGTTACCGAAGCCGGATACGTCGGCGAAGACGTGGAAAATTTCCTGCTGCGGCTTTTACAGTCCGCCGATGACGACCTGGAAATGGCACAGCGAGGCATTGTTTACGTGGACGAAATTGATAAAATCGGCAAAACCTACCAGAATATCTCAATTACGCGAGATGTTTCAGGCGAAGGTGTTCAGCAGGCATTGTTAAAGATGCTCGAAGGAACCATAGCAAATGTCCCGCCGCAGGGCGGAAGAAAACACCCGGAACAGGCCTACATACCGTTCGACACCACGCAGGTACTTTTTATTTGCGGCGGAACCTTTATCGGCCTGGAAAATATCATAAAGAAAAGGCTCGGCAAAAAAATGATTGGCTTCGGCTCGGAGCTTTCCGGAAAAACCGATGAAAAGACCGAGTACAGTAACATAATCAGCGAAGTTATACCCGAGGACATCATAGAGTTTGGAATGATTCCCGAAATGGTGGGGCGTCTGCCGGTGATTACTGTTCTGTCGGCTCTCGATGAAAAGGCACTTATAGACATACTGACCAAGCCGAAAAACGCCCTTATTAAGCAATATCAGAAATTCTTTGAAATGGAAAACGCCGAACTCGAATTTACCGATGAGGCGTTACGCGCGCTGGCGATAAAGGCGCTTGAGCACGACACCGGCGCAAGGGCTTTGCGTTCGATTACCGAAGAGCTGATGGTTGACTTGATGTATCAGTTGCCGGAAGAGGCAAAACCCGCAAAATATGTAATTACGCGTGATATAGTTGAAGGCAAAGCCGGCCTTTTCTCAGCAAGGCAGACAATAACCAAAAAAGAATCAGCATAGTCCTGAGCGTGTCGAAGGGCATAAAACGCCGGCCCTTCCCCATTTGGTGTTACCATTCATTCGTGCCCTTATCCTTCAAAACCGCCAGCCGAATGTCCGTTGCGCAGCTTGCGGCAACACCGGCAAGGGCGTACTGGGCCTCGGCGAAAGGCACATCTTTGTCAATACGCAGGATAATAACTCTGCCCCCGGCGGGCAAATCTTTCAACCTCGCATCTATCAATTCGGTGATTTTTTCAGTTATGTCAGCGTAGTTTGTTGCCGTGACTTTTTCTGTGCCGACCGCAAAATCTGTTTTTTCTTCGGTCGTTCTGATAACGGTGACAGTGGTTATCTGCCCTGTGTGTTCGAGGTTGCTTTCGGCGAACCCGCACTTATCCGGTACCGCCACCGGGAAATTTTCCGCTTCGATGAACTGACAGGCCACCGCAAAGAATATAATCAGCTGAAACACAATGTCTATGACCGGAGTCATATTAAATGACGACGTGCCGTGTTGAAACTTGTTACTTGTTCTTATGGGCATAAGTTTTTTTCTCAACGAAAGGGCGTAGGTCTATTGACCTGTGGCGATGGTTTTCCAGCGACCTCTCGAATCGCCGGTTTTGGCCTCGGCTGTTGTGCTGTGATGGGCTTTTTCGAACCATCTTTCATTTCAGTGAGTATATTTTCTGCCTCTTCCGTTGCCTCGCTGAACAGCGTTTCGATTCGGTTCGCAAATGCCCCGTGTATCGCAATCGCAGGTATCGCGATAAGCAGTCCCCAAAACGTCGTAACCAAAGCAACCGATATTCCGTGAGCCAACTGTGTGGCTTGAGGCTGGCCGCCGGTTGTAGCTATGACGTTAAATAATTCTATCATTCCAACAATCGTGCCGAACAGGCCCACCATCGGCGAGACGTTGCCGATTAGGTTAAGCCATTCAATTTTGCGCCCAAGTGCCAGAGCCTGTTCCTGCAGTGATTCGAAAAGCAGATTTCGCATTCGAAACCAGTCTCCTCCGCCTTTACTGATTGCCTTGGCTGCCGCTGTGCTGACAAGGTCGTCCTGCTCGGCAATTCTTGCGGGCAATTGCCCCGGGCCAAACTTTTGTATCTGACTGATTATCTCCTCGCCGATGCCGGGCGGAACAAGTTTTTGTCGGTGAATACTCAGGCTGTACTCTACTGCCAGATAGACCGCAACAAGTGACATCGGCAAAAGTATGAACCAAACTATCCACCCGCCTGCTACCACGTATTGCTCAAACAATGTCTGATTCTGTCCCCCTGTGGATGCGGAAATACCCGAGCGGCTGCGCAGCACAGCAATCAGCACTACCACCAGCAATGCCAACCCAACTAAGAAAATAGTTTTCAGTAAAAAAGCTTTGCGCATTGTTTGCCGTCCCATTTTAACAATTGACTATCAGTTTCCTGTAACCGTTTAACTATTATCATCATATACAAGAACAAATTCACCGCCACTCTGTGCTGCTATCGTTTCCAATATGTTACGGTCATTTTCGGCTGGCCAGAAGCCTATAACGTTAATTTTTGTCCTCGGCGAAAGTTCCCTCAGCAAGTTTGATATTCTTTGAGGAAACCTTCGCGTATCCTCGGTTGTCAGCTCGAAGCCGTCTGTAAGGAAGTAGATGACCGCCGGGCCGTTTCCAGAACCGTCACGAACCTGAATCGCTTTTTCCAGGGCCGCCAGGGCGTTGGTTCGCCCGACGGCCTGAACCGAATCAATAAAGCTGTATGCAGCCGATTTGGCTTTTGGCGCCGCACGCAGCAAACGTCCATCACCAAATTCAAGCAGTTCTTTACCGCCGAAAAAGATAATGTAAAAATACTGGTCAGGCTGCAGGGCTTCGATGGACTTTTTCAGATTATCCCGAACCCGCCCGAACATGCCCTGCATACTGCCGGAACTATCCACCACGTAGCAGACCTTACGCTCTTGTGTCCGGCTGCCGAAAAACTCGATTTCGTTCGGCGGATTAGCGCCTTCTATGGAAGACCGGTCCTTTCCAACGGAAGAAGCTGGTGAAAAGCTGGTTGGAAGGTCCTGCGTCACTGGTTTGGGGGCATTAAAAGTGGGATTTGGAGGCGCCAATCGTTCCGGGGGCTTTGTGCCGTCTCTTTCGGTAATGTTTTCTCTGACAAGTCTTTTCACTCTCGGCTTAGGCATTACAGGTGAGGTCTGGATAAACTTTTCTACTCGGCTGATTTTCGTTGTCGGTGCCGGTCTTTGTTCGTTAACTGCCTGCAAATGTGAGAACCTCACAGCGCCGAAGATTGTCAGCACCGTAAGATGTGCACCGATTGAGGCCATCCACGCCCAGAATGTCACACTGCCGCTTCGGCAGGTCGAAACCGTCCTTTGTTTCATCGAAGCCGCCAGAAAACACTCCTTTATCTTATTTATCCGCCGGAGGCGGACTGAGCTAAATCTAAAACCACAATGCGAACATTGATGGTTTTTTCACCTCTTCTGTTATTCCACAACTTCCACTTGTGAGAAGGTCGGAACCAGCAGGTTATAAACCAGTATCACGTCGCCGTTGTTCAGGCGAATGCATCCGCGTGAGTCCGCTGTGCCGATTAGATTGGGGTCTTTCGTGCCGTGAAATGCAATGCCGGTTCTGCCCACAGCGTCTCCCTCGACGCCTTCGAGTGCTACCCACCTTGAGCCTAACGGATAATCCGGGTCTTCTGCTTTATATGTTTTTCCGGTGTCCGGGTCCGTCCACGTAGGTGTTATCAGTTTGCCGCCGGATTTGACCCGCCAGAGTCCTTTTGGCGTTTCCCTGCCCGGTTTGCCCAGACCAACCCTGAAGCTGCGAACGTAAGTGTTCTGAAGAAACAAATCCATCATAAAAGTCGAGCGATATATCCGCGCGTGGAATGGGCCGTTAATCACTTTTATCTTTTCTCCCGCCCGCAGGGCTTCAGGACGGTGAATGTTGTTGATTTCCTGCAGAATCTCGTATGGCACCTTGTGCTCGCTGCCGATTGTCGACAGCAGGTCGCCGGGCCTTACCGTGTAACTGCTGCAGAGTTTGTCCTGTGGAAAAATCTTCGGACTAAACAGCCACTCGTTTGCAAGCTGCGCGAGCTGCTCTTTTACAAGCGTTTTCTGCTGGTCGCTCATGGCCATCGGCAATGCCTCGTTTAGCTTGTCACGCGCATCTATGATTCTCGGCGGCTTTGAATTGACCTCTGCCATAGCCTTGGCTATAAGCTCAGCAGCTTGCGGGTTCACTTCTGCTGGTTGCGCAGATGCATTCAGCGAATTTGGTTCAGCTACCGCTGCGGGCGGTGTCTTTGTTTTACCGCTGAAAAGGTAGTAACCGCCGATGAAAGCGATTGCCAGGCCAATAATTACCAGCGCTGAAATAGCAACGTATATCCATTTTCTAAATCGGCTTCTTTGTTTGTCGTATGAATCGGAAGGATAATGAGCCATCTTTAGCCTCCTTGCTCCCGGCTACACACGGGCGGGATTACAATATATTATTTCCTCGTCAGTCACCAGCAAATCCATCGGCATATCGTGGTCTCTCGTTGGCACCTCTTCAATCATCTGCTCTGCGAAAGCGAAGCCGCATCTTTGTGCTTTAATCGCCGTATTGGCAAAGAATCTGTCGTAATATGAGCCGCCGTGCCCCAGGCGATTGCCTTTTCTGTCGAATCCGAGCGCCGGTGCAACAACCAAATCAATCTTTTCTATCGCCGTCGGCGCCCCCTTCAGCGGATTTCTAAGGCCGGTGACTTCAGTCAAAAAGCCGGTCTCCAGCGAGTTTATCTGCACAGGTATCATATGCTTCTGCTGCCACGAAACTTTCGGCACTGCCACTATTTTACCTAACTGCCAGGCGCAGAGTATTGCCTCTGTGGTGTCGGCTTCATAAGGCAGTGATAGATACAGCATAACTGTCGATGCATTCTGAAACTGTGGTGTTGAAATCAAATTTCGGCACGCCTTTTTGCTTTTAGCGTTTCTTTGTTTCTCGTTCATCGCGAGCAAACACTTTTGCAGCTTTTCACGCAGTTGTACTTTCTCCATCTGGGTTACCTTTGCTTGCGGTGTTCCTTCAGATGCGCTTACTATCTTGTATCAATCTTTCCAGCTTTTGTAAATAATGCTTAATATTTTTTTCGTATCCGATGTCTTTGGGGTTGTAATATCTTTTCTTCATCTGCGATGGTATGTACTCCTGCGCCACGAAGCCGTCCTTGAAATTGTGCGGATATTTGTAATCTGTTCCGAATCCCATTTTCTTGGCAGCGGGGTAGTGACTGTCCTTTAGATGCTTCGGCACAGGTATTGTCGGCTGCCCTTTTACGTCTGTGACCGCCTGCCAGATGGCTGAAGCCGCCGCGTTTGACTTCGGGGCGCAGGCGACATATATAGCCGCCTGGGCCAGCGGCAGTTGCGCTTCCGGCAGACCCACAAATTCGGATATCTGCACCGCTGCCGCAGCCAGAACCGTCGCCATCGGGTCAGCGTTGCCCACGTCTTCAGTCGCACAAACCGCAATCCGGCGGGCGATAAAGCGCGCGTCTTCACCTCCTGCTATCATCCGGGCCAGCCAGTAAACCGTGGCATCGGGGTCGCTGCCCCGCATACTCTTCTGCAGCGCACTTGCCAAATCGTAGTGTGTATCACCAGTGCCATCGTAGTCAATCGTTTTTTGTTGTATCGAATCTTTCGCGACTTCCAAATCAAATTTTATCTTACCCTTGTCTCGGCCTGCCCCCGCGTCTCCCGACGCGAGTCGGGGCGGCGGGTGCGAGGCCTGTGACAGCACGCCGACCTCCAGAGCCGTTAAACCCTTTCGGGCGTCGCCATCGCTGGTTACCGCCAAAAACTTTAATGCCTTCTCATCGACCTGAATATCATATTTACCTAAGCCCCTTTCGGAATCGGCGATTGCCTGCTTCAGTAGTTGTAAAATATCCGCTTCTTCAAGCGGCTCAAATGAAAAAACGGTGCTGCGGGAAATCAGCGGTGAATTGATGGCGAAGAACGGATTCTCCGTCGTGGCGCCTATCAGGATTAAGACCCCCGCCTCCACGTCATCCAGCAGGACGTCCTGCTGGGTTCGGCTGAAGCGGTGGATTTCATCGATAAAAAGCACCGTTCTCGTTGCGCTGGCGGCGAGCCTGTCGCGGGCGGCTGCGATTACCTCCCGGATGTCCTGAACGCTCGCAGCCGGCGCACTTAGGTAGTGGAACTTCGCCTTGGTATGATTGGCAATCACCATCGCCAGTGATGTCTTGCCTGAGCCTGGCGGGCCGTAAAATATCAGACTGCTGAGCCTGTCTGCCTCCAGCATCCTTCTCAGTAGCTTCCCCGGCCCGGCGAAGTGTCTTTGTCCTAAGAACTCGTCGAGATTTCGCGGCCTCATCCGAACTGCCAGGGGGGCTGCCGATGCTATATTGGCCTTTTCCTGCTCGTTAAACAGTGTTTTATTGGACCTATGCTGCATCGGCCGACTATTATAACTATGATACCCGTAGCTGTCGAAATTATTTCTGCCGCTTTTGGGATGAGGGGTGCACTTCAGTAAAAAAGGCCGGTTTTTAAACCGGCCTTTTATTTTACCTCATCTGCCAAACCCAGTCGTTATTTCCCATGGGCGTATTTGAAAAACTGTTTTCTCAAAAGTTTTGTAATAGGGCCCGGCGTTCCATCACCAATAGTTCTGCCGTCAATCTCTACTACGCCGATGACCTCCGCTGCGGTGCCGGTAAGGAAAAACTCATCGCACACATACAAATCAAATCTTGTCAGATTCTTTTCCATTACCTGCAGCTTCTCTTTCTTGGCCAGCCCGATTACAATAGCTCGTGTTATACCCGGCAGCGCGCCTGCTTCAACCGGCGGTGTATAAATCACTCCGTCTTTTACAATAAAAACGTTGGTGCCCGTCGCCTCGGCAACATATCCTTCGTGGTTATACATAATTGATTCGGGCACATTATTGTCCAGTGCTTCAATCTTGGCTAATATGTTGTTTAAATAATTCAGACTCTTGACCTGCGGCGGAATCGCCAGAGGATGATTACGAACTGTCGTTGCGCTAATCACCTTCATCCCTTTTTCATACAGCTCCTCCGGATAAAGCTGAATGCTGTCCGCTATAATAAACAGGCAGCTCTTCTCGCATACGAAGGGATTTAGTCCCAGATTTCCCACTCCGCGGGTAACCACCAGCCTGATATAGCCGTCAATAACCTCGTTGGCTGCAACCGTATTTTCAATGGCGCTGATAAGCTTGTCTTTGGTCATCGGTATTTCAAGTCGAATCACCTTGGCTGATTCATAAAGCCGTCTTATGTGAGCCTCCAGCTCGAACACTTTGCCGTTGTACACGCGAATACCCTCGAAGACCCCGTCGCCATAAAGCAGGCCGTGGTCGAAGATTGATATTTTCGCGTCCGCTACATCGACAAGCTTGTCATCAAGCCAAACCTTCAGTGCCATGAAATTCTTCCTTTAATAAGTTCATAAGCTGTAAATTTACCTCGTGTGTCTGTGCTCTATTTTGCCGTCGGTCAGTGCAATTATTCGGCCGGCCCTTTGGGCGATGCCTTCATCGTGAGTAACCATTACGATTGTCTCACCGGCACTATTGAGCCTTTCAAAGATCCTCAGGATACCATTTCCCGTCTCGGAGTCAAGGTTTCCTGTCGGCTCGTCGACCAGAAGTATCCTCGGCTCATTCATCAAAGCCCTTGCTATAGCCGTCCTCTGTCTCTCGCCGCCCGAAAGCTGATAAGGCTTATGATTGGCCCTTTTACTTAGACCGACCTCTGAGAGCAGTTCTTTGGCCCGTTTTTTCGCCGTTCGCCGACTTCCGAGCCAGCCTATGATGCCTGTCCCGCCCATCGCCGGCAGGAGCACGTTCTCTAACACATTTAATTCGTCCAATAAATGGTAAAACTGAAAAACAAAACCCACCATTTTATTGCGGAAGAGATTTAATTCTCTCTCACTTGCCTCTCTCAAATTACGTCCTTCAAACCGCACGATGCCTTTATCCGGCCTGTCCAGCGTACCTAATATGTGCAGCAGCGTACTTTTGCCGCTGCCGGAGGCACCGACTATCGCCAGAAATTCACCATTTTTTACAGCCAAATCAACTCCTTTGAGTACCCTGACCTCGGCTGCGCCCATCCGATAATGTTTGCAAATCCCTTCGGCCTCTAATATATATTCCTGTCTGCTCATAACTGACTTACCTGCAATGTTTCTACGGGTTTTAATCTCGCTGCCTGCCAGCTCGGTACCAACGCACCAATCAGACAGGAGGCAATCGCTGAAAGGATGATGACCGCCAGCAGCTTGAATTCTATTTGGTTCGGAATGTCGCCTATGGCGTAAATGGTTCTGTCCCAGAGCTGAAACTTGAAGTGCTCAAAGAGCCAGGCTTCTATCTGGTTTATATGCACCAGAAACCGCCAGCCCGCCGCAGCGCCTATCGCTGAGCCGAAAGCACCGACCCAAAAAGCAAAGCACAGAAAAAGCAGCAGTACATTCCTGTTCGAAATCCCGACGCTCTTGAGTATCCCGATGTCTTTACTCTTGTGGCTGATAATCATATAAAAAACTACAAACACAATAAAAACCGTCGTAACGCCCACAAGTATAAACATCGCGGTAAGCATTGTCTGCTCTTTTTCCATCGCCGCGATGAACGGACGTCGGTAATCCTTCCAGCTTTGCACCTTTACCGTGTTGAGCAACTCCGCCGATTCTTTGTTTTCTCTGGCAAACTGCTGCCACAACAACGCGACCTTCTCACAGCCTGCCTCCGGCTTTGTGTTCGGCCGGAACCTGATATAGATGGCACTGGCCCTTTTGATGGGCCTATCCATACCGCAAAGCGATTGCGCCTGTTCAAGCGGCAGATAGATAAATGAGCTGTCAACCCGTGCCAGACCGCTGTGCGAAATGTCACTGTAGTAAAAAGTCCTCGTCTCGACCTCGCCTGCGCCCGCTTTAGCCAGTGCGCCTTTCGGCGTCAGTGGAAAGCAGCTTACGTTGAGCGCTTGTTTTTCAGGACCGGCTGCATAAGTATACCGGCCTTTCGCGTCGCGCCTGAGCCACAGGTCTATCCCGACGACGCAGCCCGCAAGATTAGGGTCATAGCTCGGCTTAAACGTCCTCGAAACATCGTTCTTGTTGTAGTGCAGCGTTTCGCGGAAACCCGTGGCTTGACTGTGTCTGACAGGGTCAATACCCATAATCTCGACGCCGATACTGCGCTGCGAGCCTTTCGGGTTTATCAGCGCATAACTTTTTACCGCTGCCGATACAGCTTCAATAAAGTCAGCCTGCTCAAGTATCTTCATAAAATCTTCGTAGTGTGCAAAGCCCACTAATGATTCAGTACCGACGATACAGTCACCCGCAAAGTTATGGTTTTTTTGTTTGAAGTCATTCAGCAGGCCTGTCATCACCGTCATCACCACAAAGACCGTGAAAACGCAAAGTGCCACGGCGACAAGCGCCAGATAACTTATTCGTCTCCTGAACAGATAACGAAATGGCAAAATAACCTTATACATCCATCCGCCTGATTATTCGTATCTTAATATATTCACCGGCCTTGTCTTCGCAGCGACAATAGCCGGTATCAGCGCCCCGACAACGGCTGCTATAACGGCAAAAAACGCGATGGGTAGAGCGCAGGCCCAGTCAACCTCGTTTGGTATCCTGCTGAACATATAAACGCTGCTTTTCCAGAGCTTCAACCCGAATATCACCCGTATCCACTCTTCAATGGCGTTTATGTTTCTTGTTACTGTATAGCCGATGAACGCACCAACCGCAGAGCCGATTATCCCAACGCAGGCGCCGAACCCGACAAAGACAATCGCAACGGTGCCGCCGCCCGCTCCACAGCTTCTGATTACCGCAATGTCCTTTTGGCGCGTCTCCACTATCATATAAAATATGCAGAAAACAAGCACGACCGCCGTCAAACTTATTACGCCGAATATAAATAGTAAAACCCCCATCTGCTTTCGAATTTCGGCAGCATATTGGCTCTGCATCTGTCTCGATGTGCTGATGTCGGTCTGGCTTATAAGGTACGAGTCCCAGCCAAGCTGTCCCGCGGCAAACTCCTCCCATACCCCGCGAATCTGCGCCATCGCAGCATCGGTCTGGGTATTGTCGGCAAGTTTAATTTGGATTTGGTCCGCCACTCCGCTCTTTTCATTCGGATATAGAATTTTTTGCAGCTGCTCTATAGGCAGATAGATGAAACTCTCATCAATGTAGTACATCCCTGTAAAAAGAATATCGGAAATTGTAAACGGCAGAATTTTCCTCTTGAATTGCCTGCTGTACTCTTCGTCATCCCCGGACTCTGTTACTGCTCCCGTAGTGAGCACAACCTGCTTTCCCATCATTTTTTCGATTTCGCCGAGGTTATATTCATCGGTTTTTTCGTCGGGCTCTGCCACCACGCCCACTCCCACGAAGCCCCCCAATTTATCCGAGGAAGACTCAACCCCAAACGATGGTGCTGCGCCGGAGTTCTTTTGTTTAAGCAGGAAACGCTTAAAACCCGTAACCTTCTCGCGGCGGTCTGGCTCAATCCCCCAGATTATTACCGCACGAACGTTGCCTTTACCTAAATGCACCAGACCCGGAACCGATAGAGTTGCCGTCGCAGCCTTGACCGCACCGAGTTTTTCCAGATGCTCGATGAGCATCGGATAATTTGCAAACTTAATCGGCGGCGTCAGAACAACGTCGCCCATCGTCTCAACGGCACTTTGCTCAAAGGCGTTGATAAAACTGTTGAAAAGGCTGGTTACGACTATCAATAGCGAGCACGACAATGCAACGGCTGCGATACTTAGCAGCACAATCTTTTTCTTACGCAGATATCGCAGCCAGAGAAACAGTTTCAACATAATTCGTGTCTCGATTCACCATTCACGATTCACGTTTTTAAGAAGCGGAAACAGCACCACGTCACGAATACTCGCCGCGCCGGTCAGGACCATTATTAGTCGGTCGATTCCAATCCCCAGCCCGCCTGCAGGCGGCATACCGTATTTCAGTGCCGTTATAAAGTCAGCATCCATTTTTGCCATCGACTCTTCCTGGCCGCGAAGTTGAATCTTAAAATTCTCCTCCTGAGCTGCGGGGTCGTTCAATTCCGTGTAGGCATTTGCCATCTCCATCCTGCCGACGAACAATTCGAACCGCTCGGCATATTTTGGATTATCCTTTTTGAGTCTGGTCAAAGGACAAAGCGCCGCCGGGTAGTCGAGCACAAACGTAGGGTTGATGAGATTATCCTCAACGGTTGCCTCGAACACCTTGTTGACAACTACCACATCGTCCATATCCCCTTCATTAAGACCTAACTGAGCCCCTTTTTTCCTGACAGCTTTTATGTCGTCGATACTACATCCACTGTGTTCTTTCAGCAGGTCGGCGTATTTGACCTTCCGCCAGGACCTGCCGAAGTCTATCCGCATATCGCAGAATTCGACGACTCTTTCCTTGCAGTACTTCTCCACCAGCAGGAAGATAAGCTCCTCGGTCAAATCCATCATTATATTGTAGTCAGCGTATGCCTGATACAATTCGAGCATCGTAAATTCCGGATTGTGCTGTCGGCTCAGACCCTCGTTACGGAAATTTCGGTTTATCTCGAACACCTTTTCCATTCCGCCGACCAGCAGCCTTTTCAAAAACAATTCTGGAGCGATTCGCAAAAATAAATCCATATTCAGGCTGTTGTGATATGTGGTAAAGGGTTTTGCCGCCGCCCCGCCTGCTATTGACTGCATCATTGGCGTCTCAACTTCCAGAAAGCCTCTGGATTGGAGAAATTCACGAATCGTCGAGATGATGGCACTTCGTTTTTTGAATCGTTCCATCACTTCGGGGTTCGCCCACAAGTCCACATATCTCTGCCTGTAACGCAAATCGACATCCGCAAGGCCGTGAAATTTCTCCGGCGGCTGCATCAGCGACTTGCTCAGCAGTGTCAGACTCTCTGCCCATACGGTAATTTCGCCTGTCTGCGTCTTTCCCAATTGGCCTGCTGCACCGATTATATCGCCCAGCTCCAGCAGTTTGGCGAGCGGCCAGCCCTGTGCGCCCTCACCTAACAGCTTTTTACTCAGCCCCACCTGGATTATCCCGCTCCAGTCACGAAGCGTAATAAAAATCAGCTTGCCGATATCTCGCAGCAGGACAATTCTGCCGGCGCATTTGGCCCGCTGGTTGTCATCACCATCTACAAAGCCGGCCTTGATATCAGCAGTCGGCTCGGCACCCTCATATTTGCCGCCGTAAGGGTCGATACCAAGCTCTTTAATGCGCAACAGCTTCTCTTTTCTTTGTTGTTCGAGCTTCTGTCTTCCGTCCTCTGCCATCCGTCCTCTGCCATCCGTCCTCTGTCCTCAGTCAGTCGAGAGTCAATTTACACCTGCAACCTGCGGCACAGCTGCCACAGCCTCGGCTCCAACCTCAGACTCAATCAGTTTACTCTTAAGAACCAAAAGAGCGACCGCCATTTGTGGGTCGGCTTCGAGGCTTTCTTTGAGCGCGTGTCTTTTCAGCGGCCGGGCACTGCTGTCGTGGCTGGCCTTAACCAGTACCTGATTATCCCTCTGAGTATCCAGCATTTTCTTGATTTCGTTGCTCGTCAATTTGACCTCAATGTTCGGCGCAATGCCCCAGTCCTCTCTGCCCGCTTTTTTAACCTCATCATGATTTGGCACACGTGTTCCCGAAGGCAGATACCAGTAGGCCATCGTGTACTTTAGCTGAGCGCCCTCGCCGGGGTACGGCGTTGTTGTCTGTACGCTGCTTTTTCCGTGTGTTCTTTCACCGACCAGTATCGCCCGTTTGTGCACCTTGTCCGCCAGTGCCCCTGACACAATCTCCGAAGCGCTCGCGGAGCCGCCGTTTACCAGTACAACCAGTGGACAGCCGCAGTAGCTCTTTGTCTTATGTGCCAGCGCATAGGTGTTGACGCCGAACCGCGGACGTGTGCTGACAATCAGACCTTCTTCGATAAATTCGTCTGTTACCTCAATAGCACTGCTGAGCAGCCCCCCATTGTTGAATCGCAAATCCAGAATCAATCCCCTCATCTCCTCCGCTTCCAGAACGGCAAGTACCTTTTCCAGGTCAGGGCCGGTCACCTGGCCAAAATTGGCGAGACTCACATAGCCAATTTTGTCAGCCTTGTCAATCATATATATCCAGTTACCCTGTTCGGTTCTCTGCCATCCGCTGATTGTTGGGACGGTTATTTCAGCCCTTGTTATGGTAATATCCCTTGTGTGGTCTTCGCCCGGGCTTCTGACTGTCAGTGTCACCTTTGTATCAGCCGGGCCCGTAATCCGCTTGACCGCGCATTCGAGGGTCATATCCTTTGTGTCTATGCCGTCGACCTTTTCTATCACGTCGCCGGCGTCAAGGCCTGAGCTGTATGCAGGTGTGTCGGGCAAAAGGCTCTCCGCCGTCAGCAGTCCGCTTTTTCTGGCAATCAGTATCCCAATCCCTGTAAACTTGTTCGTCAGCGCCTTTTCGAAATCCGTCATCTGTTTGGGCCAGACTATAAGCGTATAGGGGTCAAGCGCCGATAACGCCGTTTCCGTGAACTGTGCTATCAGCACCCCGGGCGGTATCTGCACAGTTGCTTCGTTTAGCGCCAGAATTTTCTCGAAAACATCTATGAACTTGTCTTTGGTTATACCTGTTACAGATTGTTCGATTTCGGCCGAGATAATATCGAGACTTGCCGCCCATACTGTTACTTCCCGGCTGTCAGGCCGAGAGAAGGGTTTTTCTTCCACTGCTCCGCCGGTTTTGGTCTTCGATATCTCGTCATACGACGCCGACAAAACTTCCACCAGCAGTCGGCAGCGCTTGATGGCTTTGCTCGCTGTCTCGGCGTAATCAATAGGAGCCACGTAATTAAAGTTCAGCATGTCAATCGCACGAACAAACATCCGCTCTTTTATGCCCGTGTAACGCTCCTGCCGTGTCTCGCACGGACTGTCCGCAAATGTCGCTACGATATCAGCCTTTTCATAAAGCTCTTCGGCGTGTTCCGTATAAGCCTTGTTGTTTTTTTCAATTATGGCTAACCAGCTGTAGCAGACCATATACGCGTCAATCCATTTGCCCTCGGATTCGAACTTGGCCGCCCTCGTCTTGGCTTTCTCGAACGTCCGTTGCACAAATTTATCAGACAGTAGCTTCTCTTTCTGCTGTTCGTTTGCAAACTCACTGGCCTTGGCGACAACCACCAGTATCTTTGGGATATCATTGACCTCGTTAACGTCATTTGCCTCATTTGCGGCTGCAGTTCGGAACTCTTCTAACTTGTCTAATTGCTCCTTAAAGGCGGCTTGCTGCGCCAGCTGCCGCCGCTCATTTATTTGCCTGTATTCGGCGATAATCTCTCCCAGCCGCTCGATTTCGGGGCTTGCTGGAAACCGCTCCATCAAATCAGAGGCGGCCTCAATTTCACCCTTGTAGATTAATTCGCAAACCGCTCTGACGGCGCTGGCGTTGGTCGATTCGACTTCGACTTGAGCCGCAGCTTCAACAACATTGGGCTCGGCCAATTTAGCCTTGGGTGATTCAGCAAGCTCCGGCTGAGCCGCAAACCGTTGGCAGCCGCTCAACAGAAAAACAATCGCGGACAAAATAATGACTTCTCTGATACTTCGCATCTCGTACTTACCTCAAAGACCGCTGAGCGGCAGTTCCGACGTGTAACGGGTTAGTTGTGCGGTGGATGGTTGAGCCGCTTGACGAGTTTTTACGAACACTCGGCTGCCTTACCCGCACAGCCCAAAACGTGCAGCTTATGCCTGACCATTTCTCTGATGGCTTCTCGGCCGGGACCGAGATATTTGCGCGGGTCGAACTCGCCGGGTTTCTCGGCAAGAACCTGCCTGATTTTGGCGGTAACCGCCAGCCGCAAATCGGTATCTATATTGACCTTGCAAATCGCCATCTTGGCTGCTTTGCTGATAGCTTCTTCCGGCACGCCTATTGCGTTCGGCATATTGCCGCCGTATTTGTTGATAAGCTCTATAAACTCACGCGGCACACTGCTCGAACCGTGCATAACCAGCGGAAATCCCGGCAGCCTCTCCGCTATTTCCTGTATAACGTCAAAAGCCAGCTTCGGTTCGCTCTTGAACTTGTAAGCGCCGTGACTGGTGCCGCAGGCAACCGCTAATGAATCACAGCCGCTTTTTTCTACGAATTTTTCTACCTGAGCCGGGTCTGTAAGATGTTTTCTTATATCATCGACCCCCACAACATCCTCTTCGATTCCGCCTAATTGCCCTAATTCCGCCTCGACCACAACGCCGTGCTCGTGTGCGTATTTGACCACCTGTTTTGTAATCTTGATATTTTCTTCGAACGGCTTTGATGAGGCGTCTATCATCACCGAGGTGAAACCGTCATCAACAAATTGTTTGCACGTCTCGAATGAGTCACCGTGGTCTAAGTGTGTTACGATAGGGATGTCGGGGTTTTCCTCGACAACCACATTGATAATCGCCTTCAGATAGCTGTTCTTGGCGTAATCACGGGCGCCCCTTGAAACCTGTAGAATGAGCGGAGCTTTCTCTTGTGCCACAGCCGCCGCAATGCCCTGCGTCATCTCCATATTGTTCACATTGAATGCGCCGATTGCGTAGCCATTCTTGTACGCCATCTTGAACATCTTCTTCGTACCGACAAGTGCCATAATGCTCTCCTTCTTGTCCGCCGCTTGCCCGCTGTTTGTGTGGCAGGTTTGTGTGGCGGAGAATCACCCGGAAGTTATTGCTCGCGACACCGGTCTCGGCCGATATCCGCGTTAGTCGTATTAATAGCCTCCTGCTCTTGTTAATCCCATATACCTTCTTGGCCCAATCGCCATTTCCTCAACACCTTCCGGCCATATACTAAAGACAATAGACCGTCTGTCCACTGTTTCGTCTGCACTATACGTAATCGCCCAGTAAATTCTGTGGTACCGCCTTATCAGCGTTATATCGCTTCGTATATTCGCGCCGTAGTCGAAATCATACTGCTGAGCAAAAACAATCGTATAGCGGGGGTCGATTATGTAAGTTGCAGCGAAGGTAAACGCATTGGAGCCTTTCTGATTCAGAACCTCGACATTTCTTAAGTATCTGTCGCCGATGTAAAAGCTCAAATTTGGCCAGCACAGATGCGTCAGGCCGAAATCAAACTGTTGTATCACGTTGCTTTGAAGGTCGTAATTCAAATCGCTCAGTATTACCGTCGTATCGCTCACACGCCACAAATAATCGGCGCTGAAATAGTTGCGTCTTGGCCCGAACATCTCGAATCTGTGCAGGTTCGCGTCTTGAAAGTCGCCGTTGAAAATCTCAGGTGCCGACATCACTCGCAGCGGAATAATCGGCCGGTTCCACATAAATCTGTCAGGCCCAGTGTCGGCGCCGGCGTCGGCCGAGTTGTTTACCCACGTAAAGTCCGTATCTAACCGCATCCAGTCCACCGTGCGCATCTTTTCATCGCTCTGGCCGGTCAGGTCTCTGATGCCGTATGCCCTTCTTTTAGTCTGCAAGCGCTGAGAAATCCCAAAATTCAGCGTATCTCGCTGCTCGACAGCCGAGTCGGTCTCGGCGAAAAGTGCCGCAGCCAGGTGAGGCTTTACTATGTGCCGAAGCCCGTTCAAATCCCACAGTCGGCTCTTGACATTCGGATACACCTTCCAGAACGGCTGCATCGATGCCCGAACTCCCAGCTCACCAATCAACACGTTTCTCTCCCCAAAGCTGCCCGTATTACTGCCGTCGACGAGGGTTCTTGTGAACCCGCTGCGGTCGTCATGTCCGAAGACACCGGCCACATACGGCACAATCTTGAATTTGCCCGCACGTATCGGCAAATCAAGCTCCGTCCTGTGCGACGCGAATGTGAACGGGCTCTCACCAATGTCTATTGAATTATGGTCCTTGCCGATTCCCTGACGCAGCAGGCTCGCCGTCGTATCGCTGTACAATGTAAACCTGTCATCAAAGAGCGATTGGCCCGTCAGATGAAACTCTCCGGTCGGAAGCTCTTCCAGTTGGTCGGCAAAATCATTTATCCGCGCCTTGCCCAGAAGCGAAATGCCCCAGTTGTTTTCCGTACGCTTCAGATGAACATAGGTTTCCTGTCTGCTCACATTGTATTCATGCCGGTAATAACTTTCTATGAAGCGCTCGTCCGAGGCATAAGCGACCTCACTTGTCAGTTGCCACTTATAAGGCAGAAACTGCCTGTGCATCCAGTAGAACCGGCCGCGGAGCTCTTGGGGAGGCTTTAGGTCTTGCCGGCTGCTTAACCTGCCGAGTTTGTCCTCGCCGGTATCGCGTATGATGTACCCTAAGAGCCTGCCGTAGTAATCCTCTCTTTTATATTCAATCTCTGCCCCAGTTCCAAAGCCACGCTTTTCGTAGTAGTCCAGTGCCAGTGTGCTGTCCGTGCCCGCTGGCTCACGAAGACCCAATAGACGCGCCAGATACCACCGTGTCTCAACCGACGTGCCCCACGTGCTGTCGTGACCGGTATGAACGCTCTTGAGCGGGACATCCGGCCTCTTGAGGTTGCTTCGCACAAAAGGCCAGTAGAAAAACGTCCTTCTGCCGACCTTCATACGCACATCACGCATCTCGGCATCGTAGCTTCTGTCCGAAAGTTTACCCGTCCGCTCGTCGATTGCAGTCGTGTCGGTAATAATGACGCTCGAGGCGTTTAGAGAAATCTGCGGCAGATAGAATTCGCTGCTTGTCAATGTGATATTTTCCGCCGCGAATACATTCTCAGCTATCTGTTGCAGCTTCGCCGCTCGCACATAAATGGGAATTCCACGCTCGGCGTCGAAGCTTCTTATCACCGCGTTTACCGCGATGGCTTTCTTCCTCAAAAAGTCGTAGTACATTTCATCCGCACGGATTGTCCGCTGTCCCTCCGTCATAACGACGTCGCCGCTAAGGTAAATCGCCTCTACCGCGCCCTTGGCCAGCACGTCTCCGGCCTCATCCTGTGATTCTTTGCCGACCTTAAGTTGCTCGCCCGCGTAAAATACAACCGCGTTGTCAGCCTGTAGCTCCAGCAGCCAGTCTTTGCCCTCCTGCTCTATTTTCTGCCACAGGTAAAATCTGCCGGTTACCGTTGCGATGTCTCTGCCTTCGATTGCAAATGGTGCCTTTTCTATCTTTGGCTTAACCTCGCCCGCAGGTGCTATGTTTATCGGATACATAAGTCTCGGCTTTTTCTCCTCCGCTCGCTCGACCTCTGCTCTTTTCTGCTCAACCGCCTTGACAAATTCAGCTCTCCTGCGGATAACCTCTTGTGGTGAGCCTGTCGAACCCACTTTTTCGGGTTTGGCTGCTTCAACCTCCGGCGGTTTGGCCACTTCAACCTCCGACGGTTTGGCTGCTTCGACCTCCGACGGTTTGGCTGCTTCAACCTCTATTTTCTTTCGCTTTGGCCCAAAGAGTCTTTCAATAAGTCCCGGCTTTTTGGCAACGACAGGTCTGATTTCTTCCTCCGGCACCTCAGGCACCAGCGCCTGTGGCCGCACAAAAAACTTCGGCATTGTCGGCGGCACCGCCGCCGTCGCCTTTTGGTAAATCTCCAGCCCTCGCGGGTCAGCTACCTCTCGTTTGTCCGCCGTTGCAAAAATCTCACCGCTTACCGCAAAACGCACTACCATAGATTTACCTTCTTCAATCACGGTTTCACTCAGGGCGGCGGCCTTGGCTGCCCTGGCTCTTTCCGCACGAATTCGGCCCTCCAGATACACCGTCGCGTTGTAATCGATACGGACCCTCCCGTGGTACTCCGTTGACACCGTCTCTAACCACACAACCGCACTGTCGCTAAGGAACCGGTTGGCGCCGATTGACATCGAAAATCCGTCTCTAAAGACAAGCGTATATTCGCCCGTGCTTAGCTGATAGCTCACAAGGTTGCCGCCCTGCAGATGCAAATCCTGACCCGCAAAGGCTCCCCCTTGCTCGTCCTGGGGTGTGCTTGCCTGCACTGAGCGAAGCCTGCCCTGAGCGAAGTCGAAGGGTCGAAGTGTCGAATCCACATTGGCTTCGCCTTCGTTGGCTGCCAATAATGCCGACACCGCCGAAAAAACCAGCACACTCAGAACAAATAGCCGTCCTTTTCGCATTCTGCAATCCGTTACTGCTTAAGTTCCTGGATTTGTGCAAATTATAGCTGCTTATCACAGCAAAGCCAGCAAAAAAAACCGCCCAAACTTGTACGCCTGCGGCGTATGAACTGATAGCTTGATTTACCGCCGGCAATCCTGTAAAACCTGTGCCGGCTGATAACGAATCGGAAAACGCAGGATTTGAGTATGGCTAAAGGCGACCGTTCCGAATACCAGGCTGACCTAATCAGCCGATACTACGGCAACCTTGATACGATAATGCTGCAAAAATTAGGCGAATTAGTCAGCGAATTGTACCTCGCCGACACGGACAAAAAGCGTGATAGGCTCTGGCAGAGGGTCGAAAAAGCGATGAAAAATCTGAAGGTCCCGCCTATGATAATCGCCCACATAATACAAAAGAAGGACGTCGAAATCCTGGCCAAAAACCTCCACGACTGGCTCGCAAAATCAAAAAAATAAAAACCGCTTAGGAGCCCCAAGCGTTAGCGCGGGGTTATTACTCGTTTAGCCGTCGCCGGCACGGCGACGCAATGTCCTTGCGAGGCCTGATAGTTTGCCCTGAGCGCAGTCGAATGGGCGGCGTATTTAGCTTACGAGGTCGTCACATTACATAGAAGCTCTTTTATTTGAGCCAGTAATTCTTCTGTATCAAGGGGTTTCGCAAAAGTGATATTGCTGCTAATCGTGTGGTTTTCTTGGTATTCCTCTGTTTTTGTCAGTAGAGCTGTCAAGAATATCACGGGAATACTTCTGGTTAAGGGATGCTCCTTCAACTTTGCCGCCACTTCCCCGCCGTCCATCCCAGGCATTAATACATCAAGTATAATAATGTCAGGGTGTTGCGATTTTGCTAAAGCTATAGCGTTCGTGCCATTAGCTGCGGTAATAACGGAGTATCCCTCAGCTGTTAATCTTTTCTCAAGCATGAACAGCATATCTTTTTCATCATCGACAACTAATATTTTCTTCATAAATTTGCTCCTTGTGCTAAAATCTCTTCAACCTTGCCCGTTAACTCTTCCGGCTCAAATGGCTTGGCAAGATAAGCGCTCGCTCCGCTCTCCATGGCTCTTTCAGCGAGAGTTTTGGCGGTTGCAGAGATTAAAATTATAGGGATATGCTTTAACTCGTCGTCCTTCTTCAATATCTTGGTAACATCATCGCCATTAATCACCGGAAGATACACATCAAGAATTATCAAATCGGGTATAATTTGGCGCGCCAGATCCAGCGCCTCCTGGCCGTCTACACCGCCAAATACCTCATAACCTGTCTTCTTTAATCTAAGTAATGTAACTTTTAGCAGGTCGAGCTCATCGTCGACAATTAGTATTTTTTTGCCCATAGACCTCTCTTTGTTACTGCTATTTAACATTAAAGAAACGCTCTTATTAAATAGTGAATCTGATGCATTTCTCAGTTAAAACTTCTTCTATCTTCTCCAGCAACTCGACCATATCCGCTGGTTTCACAAAATACCAGGATGCACCCAATTCCACCATAGCTTCTATTGTTTGCTTATCGCTTAATGCTGTGAGTGCTATTACAGGTACGTTAAATGTATTGACATTCCCCCTTAGCTTCTTAAGCACTCCAAGGCCGTCACCTGCAGGCATCCTGATATCCAAAAGTACCAAATCCGGTTTTAATTTTATTGTCTGCGAAACCGCATTTACAGCATCAAATGCTGCTTCTACTTGGTATCCGTTGATTCGCAACCTCTTGCTAATCATCTGTACCCAATCGTTATCGTCATCGATTATCAAAATTGTCTTTGCCATAAGAGCCTCCGCATCTCGTACCTCGGTGTTTGTATCTCAAATAATATTTTTTACGATATACGATAGACAAAAATCATTCCTGCTTTTCTTGCTTTTCCAATGCCTTTTTTACATCTGCCTTGCTGATTTTTCCTTCTTCAACAAGAATCTCTCCGATTTTCTTTTTCTTCTCAAGCTTCTTGGGAATAGTAAAATGAAATGTCGACCCTTTACCAGGTTTTGACTCTGCCCAGATTTTTCCTTTATGCGCGAGAATTATCTCCTTGGAAATCGCCAGCCCCAGGCCGGTGCCGCCTCCTTTCTTGTCTCTCGTGCTGCCTAATTGCTCAAAGGCCTGAAAAAGCTTTTGCATATCCTCGGCTTTAATACCAATGCCGGTATCCTGCACGATTACATGCACCGTATTATCTTCCTGCTTCGTGCTGATAGTAATATTTCCTTTTTCGGTGTATTTTATAGCGTTACTCACCAGGTTGGTAAGCACCTCAATAATCTTGTCTTTGTCAAACCCTGTCTTGGGTATGCTGTTGTCTACATCTACTGCTAAATCCAAGCCCTTTTCTTTTGCCGCAAGACCCATGGCTTTATTGACCTCCAGCACTGCCTCATTGATATCGTTTTCCCGGATATCAAACCACATTTTCCCTGAATCCATTTTCTGAAAATCCAAAACATTATTTATCAGGCGTCCCAATCTATCGGTATTCCTTTTCGCGGTATCCAGGAGGTCCCTCTGCTCATCATTGATATCTCCTGCCAGGCCCTCTAAAACAAGATTTATGCCCTCTTTGATAACTCCGAGCGGGCTTCTGAGTTCATGGGAAGCCATAGAGGTAAACTTCGATTTCATCTCTATATCGCTTTTTAGCTTATCCGCGAGTCTTAGCTCTTCTTCCAATTGCTTGCGCTCGGTGATGTTCCGGATGTTGCACTGTATCACCTTCTGGTGGTCCACTGTATAGATGTTGCTGATGAACTCCGCCTCAATCCGCCGCCCATTGGCTGTTTCCAGCGGCAAATCCTCGTAGCGGACGCATTCCTGCCGTTGCAATTCCATGAATTTGTTTTTGTTGGAGGCGATATCCTTGAAAAGCCCTATTTCCCAGATTGCCTTTCCCACAAACTGTTCGTGCGAGAAATCCAGCATCTCTATCAGGAACGGATTCACATCGACGATCATCCCCGTCTCGGCATCGACAATCAAAATCCCGTCTTGCGACGTCTCAAAGAGCCGACGATACCGGACCTCAGAAACGCTCAGCGCCTCCTCCGCCTTCTTGCGCTTGGTATCCACTGCCTCAAGTTCCGCTATACGCTTTTGCAGGAGCTTTATCTCTTCAATGAGTTCTTCTTTAGTTTTGTCTTTCTGCGTCATGGTTTTCATCCAACAATAAAAACCCCAAATCCTGTGATTTTCACAGGAGTATCTATGTGGCTGAGATAATTTTCGTTGACTTTGTCGTTGTCAGGCTTGGCAGTGAAATCACCGTCTTTGGGCAAAACGTTCGAGGGAAACTACTAAAATCTGCTGACGAATCCCCCTTTTTATGTGCCCCCAATTGCAGCCTCGAAGACGTGTTTTTTTGGACACATAGGTAACTGCCAAACCAGCAATATACCCCCTATTCCCCGCCATATTTATTCCTATTTATGTTATATATCGGATTATATAAGGCGAAAAATAAGTCAAATGAATTTTTTGACCAATGCAGTCTTTTTTCGTAAGTCCGGTATTAACAGGCTAAGGATAGCATTATTTGCCATTTCAGGCTGTAAGTGCCGTTAAAACGAGGTGTTGCAATGCGTTTTTGGACCAAGGATGAAGGGTTACAGGCTGCTGTCGGCGCCCCCCATCCACAAACCCTCCTCTCGATCTCCACCTCCTTCTGTTGTTGCTTTACAAGTTCAACTGAAATAGTCTGTATCGTTCACGTAACCTTGAGAACCATTATATGAGATTACCTCGCCGGGAACACCTACGACTACTGCGTTATCTGGGACATCCCTTGTAACAACGCAGTTTGCCCCTATAGCAACGTTATTACCAATTTTTACTTTGCCGACAATTTTTGCCCCGGGTCCAATATAAACATTGTCGCCTATGGTAGGATAGCCTTTATTCTTTCCTCGATTTGCCTGACCGACAGTCACGCCCGGCGAAATATTGCAGTTCTTTCCGATGACTGACTTTCCGCTCACAACGATTCCGCCGAAATGCCCTATGTAGAACCCGCTGCCTATTTTGGTGCTGTATGGGATAGAAATTCCATATTTATAAGTGTAACGATGCAAAATAATCCTTGCTATGAACAAAATGCCGTGACGCCATATCCTGCTTTGTTCTAAAAATGCACATGTTCTGATCCAAAAAGAATATTGGAAGCCTGGACACAACAGTATATGCCTTAAAAATATCGCACCTCCAACTTTACCTGTGTACCTGTATAAATCCGACCTTACCAGAAATCTATATTCATCAAAACGCATTGATTGTTGCCCTTATTTGCATTTTCTTCACGTCTAAATCGCACCTTTTTACAGGTCGCACGAGCAATTATACAACCATTACGGACAAAACTCAAGAAGATCGTATCGCTTTTGCCGGACTCGATTCACTATCGACTAACGGCCAGATGCTAAACTAACCCTCGCTCATCTTTCGGTTCTCAAATTTCCGAATTTTTTGAAATTCCTTATCTCGACTTGCGTGTTTGATGCGAACTTTTTAGCGCGTCACAAAGACGAACTATTCCAACTATAGCATTGACCCTTTTGTGCTTCGATGGTACTTTATTGCCGCTTATTTTGACAGGTGAACGCTAATGGAACTATCTTGGCCGATGAGACTTAGGATTGCCGCCGTTGCTGCCGGCGAGATACGAGATACTAGCGACGAGCCACGATTCACAAGTCCCTCATTCTCAAAACCATCACTAAAAATCCATTCGACATATAAAATGCTCGTAGTCCTTTCGATTAGTCAAAAGGACTAGAATAATAAAAGAATACCTAAGTATCCTAGGTATTGTATTTCACTCTTTGATTTTTACTCTGTAATTTTGCTCTTTGATTTTTAATTTTTGATTTTCTTTTCTCTGTGTCCCTCTGTGTGCTCTGTGGCAAAAAACCCCGCCCAAATCGCCATCATCCAAAAAACAACATAAAATTTTGACTACGACATACGATATACGCATCACGCAATACGAAATAAATCCGCGTCTAAAGAATCTGCGGTTAAAATTCGTGTCCATTCGTGGTTTAAAAAATCTGTGTAAATCTGCGCAATCTGCGCCTAATTTCTCTATGAAGAAACCCCCACCTTCCTGCTCACCAATTCCCCAATTAACCGTAACGAGAAGCTTGTCGAAAGGCCAAAGCCACAGTTTTTTACAGAAAAAACTCTTGACTTCTAACGCTATTTCTGGCAATATAACTTGAGAATGAGCAGCCAGTGATTAGGAGGCAATTCCGGCTTATTTTGAAGGAGAGGAGAAGTTGTGAAAGGCAGAGAGCTATTTTTTTATATATTGCTCATTCCAATTATTGTGACAGCATTATCCCAAAAGTGCGATGCTGATACAAGTTTTGATATATATATGGTTTATAAAAAAATTGGTATAAGCGAGCAAGCCACTTCAGTTACCCTGGAATGGCTGATTACTAATACTTCATCACAACCTCTCATCATCGGTGATGCTGGCTTAACCCCATTCGCAACTATGGATTTTGGGTCTTTGCCGATACAATCACCGGAATTTATTTTTCATTCTGATATTATATCCGGTTATACTCTTAATCTAGGTGAAACCATCGGTTGGGCTTCTCCAGCCTCGTTTAACGAACCTCCTCCAATTCCCCCAACTTACGATTTAAGCTTTATCGCTTTATTTGAGTTTGATGGCGATTATATTCCGGGATCTGGGACAGGTAATCTGAAGTTTGGGTTCGGTAGTGCTTATGTGGATGTTCCAATAACTTTTGGGGTAGTAACGTCAGGACTACCTGTCCTGATCGGTGGTTCTGCTGGAACTTTTTCTTCGATTCCAGAACCAGCCACACTTTTATTGTTCGGCCTCGGCACCCTTGCCTTGCGACGAAAGAAATAAAAAAATCAGAGAAATCTGCCTGTCCTGCGTAGCCGCTTCGGCGAAATAGAGTGTAATCCGCATCCCAAAAAATCCCCACCTCAAAAACTCATCATTCAAAAACCCTGATTCTTAAAGCACTACATTAGTATATATGCATATACTTATATACTTTCTGACGCTGGGTGGTATTGCCACCTACTGAAATCTCTCCCCCTCATTCTACCACCCTCCTATACTGCTCCCCGTCCCCTATTCCCTTCCCCTCCCCCTTTTTGCCACCTTCCTTCCCGCCGCCGAATCTTTTTATATCCACAATATCCACTGACTATATTAACCGCTCATCATCCCCAATTAACTAATTAGCCTGACTCTGCCTCTTTGTGCCTCTGTGCCTTTGTTTCTCTGTGCCTTCGCGCCGCGCAATCATTTGCGCAAGGGGGTACTTCAATCACTGTCCAAAATGCACCAATTTCTTCCAATTTTTGCAAATTTTTCACAATTTTTCTCGTTTTTTTCGTCCGACTTGCGCGTTTGATGCGAACTTTTTAACGCGTTACAAAGACGAACTATTTCAACTATATCATTGACCCTTCTCTGCCTCAATGGTACTCTATGCCCGCTTATTTTTGGGAGTGAACATTAATGGAACTATCTTGGCCGATGAGACTTAGGATTGCCGCCGCTGCCGCGGCGGGGGCCCTTTTATTGGGTTTTTTAGCCTGGCCTTTGGTGGCACCGGCTGACCCGCTCAGCGTCGTCTCTACTGCTGCTATAAGTTTCCCAGATATGGTGGTTTTGGTGGTTCTGGCCTGTTTAGCAGGCTTCGTATCTTATTTCCTGGCTTGGCCTTATGGCCGGGAAATCGCCGTCCTTGCTGCCCCGTCCGGCTTAGCTGTTTGGGCCCTGCGTTCTGGCAATATGGCCAGCCTTATGCTGCAAAATCCCACCGCCGCACAGCGACAGGCACTGTTTGCAAGCTTTAGATGGGAGCCGATTTTCTGGCTCGCTGTTGTTGCTGCAGGTTTCGGCGGTTCACTCTTAGCTGAAAAAATCAGGCAAGCATCCCAGCCGAACTCCGCAGAAGAAAAAAGCAATCCTCTCCGAAACCCCTATTTGAATGCAGTTCTTGCCTTGGTCGGCTCAGGTCTGATAGCTCAGTTCTGCGTCAGGCTTTTTGCCTGTGACATCAGTTTCTTTGACAGCAAGTTAGGGCTGGTTACTGCCCAGCCTGAACTTGGACAAATCATTTTTGCTGTGTCAGCGTCATTTTTGATAGCTGCTTTTGTAGTTAAAAATTTTCTCAATGCCGGTTATATCTGGCCCATTGCGGCTTCGGCTGCGGTAAGCTGGTTTGCTATTACTACTTATTGCAAGCAGGATATACTGCAACATATGCAGACGCATTGGCCGGCTGTTTTTTTCCCGAACTCGACTGTTGCTATATCGCCCCTGCAGATGGTGGCGTTCGGCACATTAGGTTCGGTCGCGGGCTACTGGCTTGCCGTCCGATATAATTACTGGCGCAAATACGAGCTAAAATAAGGTGGTCAATCCCCTGCAATTCACCGGATTCGGCACGTCTTTTTTTGGGTTTTTTTCCTGCCTAAGCTTATGTTTAACAAGCTGTTACATATTCAAAGTCTTATAATTGCCGGCGGTTGTTCAAACAAAATAAAAAATGGTTGTTTTCGCGCTCGAAATTGGCCGAAAATATAGGTGTGTTTGGAACCGCAGGCTAAACAGCGGCAGAGCGAACAATAGGCGTGCTGCCTGCGTAGAAATATAAATAAGACCAGCATACAAAAGGAGTTGAGAAATGTTGGTTTTGAGCAGACAAAAAGATGAATCTATTATGATTGGCGATGACGTCGAAGTGACTATCGTCGACGTCCGCGGTGATAAGGTTCGTCTTGGCATAACCGCCCCCAAAAGCATACCGGTTCATCGCAGAGAAGTATACGAGGCGATTAAGCGCGAAAAAGCCGAGAAACAGGCTAAAGGGCAATAGAGCTTATTGACAGTCCGCGAAGGCCGCCGTTGTCATTGTCAGATTACCCAATTCTGCCATTAGAAGGCGCTATTTAGATAATCGGGCTTTCCATCGTCGCTGTCGTACCGGGTTGAATCTTCAAACTCAGCGTCGATTTTTATTCTTTCGATTAGCTCAGCCTTCTTTGTGTCGCTATCGACGGTAACTAATATCGCACTCATTTTTACATTTTCGGTTGCTATCTCATAAGGGATTGGCATACATGTCTTGAATGACTTTAAGACACTCTGAATGCCGCGGCCGAGCACGGAATCATGGGCGCCGGTCATGCCGATATCGGTGATGTATGCGGTTCCGTTGGGCAGGAGTCTTTCGTCAGCGGTTACGACGTGGGTGTGAGTGCCGAAGCAGCAGCTGACCCTTCCATCGAGATGGTAGCCCATCGCAATTTTTTCGCTGGTAGCTTCGGCGTGAAAGTCAACAAATATGATGTCGGCCTGCTGCTGAACGTGCGGCAGAATCCTGTCGACGGTGTTATAAGGGCAGTCGGCTGGTTTCATAAATAATCGGCCTATCAGGCAGATGACGGCCACAACGGGGCCTTTGCCGGTTTTGTAAACCCCGACGCCTCTACCGGCGGCGAACTCGGACAGGTTTGCCGGCCGAGCGATGTTGTCCGCCACTTCGAGGGTCTCAATTATGTCTTTTTTGCGATAAGCGTGGTCGCCTAATGTTACGAGGTTCACGCCGTATTTCAGCAGTTTGTCGTAGATTTGAGGTGTCAGGCCTGAACCGCCGGCTGCGTTTTCGGCGTTGGCTATTACGCAGTCGATGCTTCGCTCTCTGACCAAAGGCTTTAGTTTCTCGGCGAGGATTCGTCTGCCCGGCCGGCCAACAATATCACCAATACAAAGAACATTTAGCTTCATAGTTCCATCCGCTGTTTACTTGGCATACTCGATGCAGCGGACCTCACGCAGCAACGTTACCATAATTTCGCCTGGATAGGTCATCTCTTCTTCAATTTTTTTGGCGATGTCGCGTGCGATTTTCATAGCAGATTCATCGTCAACTTTTTCAGCGTTCACGATTACGCGGATTTCACGACCTGCCTGTATTGCGTAAGCATTTTCGATGCCCGGAAAGCTGGTGGCGATTTCTTCGAGCTTCTCCAGCCGTTTAATGTATCTTTCGAGCGTTTCTCTTCTGGCGCCGGGGCGCGATGCGCTAATGGCGTCGGCGGCGGCGACCAGAGGAGTATAAGGGTTGTCCGCCGGGATGTCGCCGTGATGGCCTTCGACCGCATTTAGTATAATAGGCGATTCGTTGAACCGCTTAAGATAATTGGCGCCTATCGAGGGGTGGCTGCCTTCGATTTCGTGGTCGAGTGCCTTGCCGATGTCGTGCAGCAGCCCTGCTCGTCTTGCTATTGAGCCGTCGAGGTTGAGTTCGTCAGCCATCACCTGAGCCAGGTAAGCTACTTCAATGCTGTGGCTGAGCGCGTTTTGCCCATAGCTTGTTCTAAAGCTCAATACGCCGAGCAGACTCAGTATCTTGTTGTTGAGCCCTCTGACGTTGGCTTCGACGGCGGCGTCTTTGCCAAGCTGCAGGACCTTCTGATTGACATCTTTTTTGGTGTTTGCGACGAGTTCTTCGATGCGGGACGGATGTATGCGTCCATCCTGAATGAGCCGTTCCATCGAAAGGCGTGCGACCTCGCGTCTGACCGGATTGAAGCCGCTGACGGTAATCATCCCCGGAGTGTCGTCGACGATGACATCGACTCCGGTGGCCTTTTCAAACGCACGGATGTTGCGTCCTTCTCTGCCGATGATTCGCCCTTTCATTTCATCATTGGGTATCTCAACGGTTGAGACAGACACCTCACAGGTCTGCTCGGCGGCATAGCGCTGAATAGCTGTGCTGAGAATTTCGCGGCTTTTTTCGGCTGCGATTTCGTTTGTCTCTTCTACTTTGCGGGCAATCAAGCTCGACATCTCGTGCTCACATTCGTCTTCGAGGCGCTTCAACAGCAGGTCCTTGGCCTCTTCAATGTTCATTGCGGTGATTTTCAGCAGTTGATTTTTCTGCTGGGCCATCATAGCCGAGACCTGTTTTTCCTTGCTGGTGATATTGTTCAATCTCCTTTCGATGTCTTTTTCCTGCTGTTTTAACGTCTCTTCCTGCTGGTGAAAGAGCTGGGTTTGTCTGTCGAGTGAATCCTCGCGTTTAGTCAGTCTCATTTCGATTTCGTGCAGCTCGGTGCGAGTCTGGTTTGCCTCAGTGGTGAGCTGCTCTTTTTTCTTGATGGCCTCGGTGGCGGCCTCAATCTGAGCGGATTTAATTATGTTTTCAGCCTCTCTTTTCGCCCCCCCAATCTGCCGCTCTACGTCCTGCTCGAAGGTCTTCGCCTTAGCTTTGGCGATTATCTGGTAGATAATGGCCGTCAGACAGATTCCCAAAGCGAAGGTGATGATTGATATGACCACAGTCGGCAGAGTTATGATTTGCGTCAACAAAGTGTCCATAATTTCCACCTTTCCACTGCACTTACACTAAAAGTTAAAAAACATTGCTCAAGGGAGATTGATACAGCTTCCGGTGGCCCCTAAGGGGCAAAGAAATGACCGTAGATGGCGAGAATCCATCTCGGCAGAGCTTAAACGCTCACTTAGCACCAAAGTTTACGGGCAATCGCCGCACACCGTGCATTAACAAATCCACGGTTGGCAAAAAACCCATTGATTGGCGCTTAACACGAGCATCGTACGACTCTTCGGTAAAATTTTTTCCTCGATGGATTTCTCACTCTAAATTCGTTTCTCTTCAGCCGCACCTGAACCCAGTAGTTGTCGGCCTTGCAAGTTCTGCGACCGAATCGAAAAGCGTCTTCGCACCTTAACTGCCATTTGGACAAGGTCTTACGAACCTTGCCCTTTAAGCCCCTTTTCCAAGTTAGCGATACGCCCTTGAACTCGATGGGGCCAGCCCACAATCTCACCTTTCAATAGTAGACTTCGATTTTATATTAGGCTGTGTTCGATATATGGTCAAGAAAAAAATCGGTTGGGTAATTATTTCGAGAACGAGGGTTTTTGGAAAAATGCTTACTTGGGTGGCGGAAAGAGGGTATAATCAGGGTTTAGGCAAGCCCGTCGGCAGGCAAAGCCGGTCGAAAAATTATTGAAGGGCGGCGTTGTTTTTTTGCAAGTTTTTTCACAACTTTTTGTTAGGAGCGGTATATGTCAGGGCATTCGCACTGGGCGGGAATAAAATATAAAAAGGCGTTAAATGATGTCCGGCGGGGCAAGATGTGGAGTAAGTTGGCCCGGATGATAATAGTGGCTGCCAAGAAGGGCGGCGGCGACCCGGACGCGAACCTGCCGCTGCGGTACGCAATCGACAAGGCCAAGGCGGCCAATATGCCCAAGGATACCATCGCAAAAGCCATAAAGAAAGGGACCGGCGAGCTGGGAACGGTCAATTTCGAGGAAGTGGTCTATGAAGGTTATGCGCCGGGCGGAGTGGCTATTATGGTTGAAGCGCTGACGGACAACCGCCACCGCACCGCTCCGGAGATTAAAAAGCTTTTCGAAAAACACGGCGGCTCATTGGGAACAAGCGGCTGTGTCAATTGGATGTTCAGCAAGAAGGGACTGATTACCGTCAAGACTACTGACGCCGTTGAAGATGAGCTTATGGAAATTGCCCTGGCTGCCGGTGCGGAGGATATGCAGAACACGGGGGATCTGTTCGAGATAACGTGCGACGCGGCCACCTATGAGCAGCTAAAGAATACACTGCAGGAAAAAGGGATTGCAATTGCGATTGCTGAGATTTCGATGGTGCCGCAAAGTACCGTGCCGGTCGGCGACGCGGCGACGGCAAAAAAGATAATTTCCCTGATGGAAGATTTCGAAGAACACGACGACGTACAAAATACGTATGCCAATTTCGTCATCCCTGACGAGGTGATGGCTCGTATGTCGTAGCGCGTATTGCGTGTATCGTACTATGGGGTGGATTGGCCTGAGAGGAATTTTACTCGCTGTTTTGCGTTCTTGTATTTTTCTTCGCCTAATCGGCTGAAGATTTCCCTGTCGGGGTACATTATCCGGAACTGCCGCCGATACGCATCTTCGATTTCAACTGCTTTTTTGTATTGCTGCAGAGCGAAGTCGGTTTTGCCTAATTTTTCGGCGATTTCAGCTAATTTGATTCTCAATTGGGCATCACCCGGATAAAGCACGACGGCGTGGCCGGCATAGCCGAGAGCACTCATTAACAAATCGTTTCTGTTTAGAGTTGAGACCTCTGCCCGTTGAATATAAACCTCGGCCAGCCGCTCGAAGTTTTCGAAGTTAGCTCTGTTGCGTTTGATTGCCTCGCACAAATGCTTTTGCGATTCCGACAGTAAACTACTTTGTCCCTGCTGAGAATCGAGGAACCTTTGCAGATACAGTCGGCCGTTCAGTAGCGAGGCAGCAGAGCTTAAAGGGTCATCTTTCGCGGCGGCGGTCAGAAGATTATGAGCTATTTCAAATTCGCCGATGGAGATTGTTTCCTCTGCCTGTCGAATTTTGGCGAGGCTCTTTGCTACTGGAACGAGGGCATAATTAAGATAGGCCCAGGTTATTAAAGCTGCTGCAGCCAGGCTCAGAAGCCTTGCAAACACAGTCGGTTTTAGAACGAAGTGCCTTCGGGATTTTTGCTGATAGTCTAGCGCAATCAGGCAGGCGATGAGTGCCCAAAATACGGTTGATACACCAGGCTCAAAAATGGCGAAGTCCACGAGGTTATGCAAAGTGACGCCTAAGACAGCGCAGAAAAGAGCGGCAGTGGTAATGCTTGTGCCGGGCCTTTTTGCCGGTCTCTCACCTGCTGCCACGAGCAGCAAGCCCGCAATGAATACAATCACAGGCATTATATACAATATGAGTATCCCGGCCATTTTCTCCTGAGGCGAGATGGCAGGCGGCATTGGAGAAACAATCGGCCTGATAAACAATAGGGCCGCTGATATAATAATCGCCATTATAATCGCCAATTTTTTGAAGGATGGCTCGGGCTGCTGAAGTTCCGGAGAGCAGATGGCAGAGCCGGGGGATGATGCCGTCCATAACGGCAGGAAAATCATAGCTAAAAATCCGATGAGCCCGACAGGGCCATATTGTGTCAGGATGGTGAGGACAAAGTTGTGGGGGTCGGCTACGGTCTCAAGTGCCGCAGAGGGTTTGTAATGTGGATAGAAATTGGCGAAATTGCCCGGACCGACGCCCGTAAAGGGATGGTCGGCATACATCCGTGCTGCGGCGTGCCAGTACTGCCAGCGGACCAGCATTGAGTTTCCGCCGGGCAGTCGGCCGTAAGTTGTTCCGTACCAGGCGATTGCACAGCTGCCGATAAGGGCGAGCACCAGACAAAAAACCAATATGGCTTTTCTGTGCCTGCTCAGCCGGCTGCCGAAGCACAGATATGCGGCGAACATCGCCGCTGCGGCAAGTGCGGCGCCAATTGCACCTTTGCTTTTGGTAATTGCGAGACCCAAAATGACAACTGCGACCGCGATGCCGGATGTGATTAGCCAGACAAATCTGATGAGGTCATAGCTGCGATTTTTGAATCTATCAATGAACAGGGCGATAACGGCGAAAGAGGCCAACAGAGCAAAAGAACCGGCGGAATTGCTCGTTGTGAAAAAGCCGTTGACGTCTTTTGAGTACAGACGATGTTCAAACTGGAAATGCTGTAGGCTGTTGGGAGTAATGTGTTGTTGCGCAAGGGCCGCAGCCGGGTTCTGCTCATAAAATTTAATCGAATCCTCAGTTTCTTTGGAATACTGTTCCCAACACTGATAGGCCGAAACAATTCCCAGAGCGGCGATAAAAACCAAAACAAGTTTTACTTTTGACGGAGAGTTTAGTATCTGGACCAGCAGCAGAGCCATCAGTATCGGTGCTGCAAGTACGGTAAAATCGTTAATCGCCATTCGCTTGTCTGCTGCCACAAGACCCGAGACGGCGGCGGACACGCAGAAAAACACCAAACCGATTTCAATACCGGTAAAGCGATATGAAAACCTCGGACTGAAAATGCTGCATAGCAGCCAAAGGACGAACGAGAATATCAGTACAGCCGATATCGATAAGCTGTACACACTGCTGGATAGATTAATCGGCTGATTGGTTGATTGTGTACCAAGGCCTTCGGTAAACGTGGTCCGAAGTGCGATTACACAAAGATAGATGCCAAAAAGTATATATTCTAAGTACACTAAGGCCTTGTTTTTGGAGATGTCTGATTTAGTCGGCTGTTTTGTCATTTTCGTCAGCGGCCTCGAGGACAGCGATGATGGATAGCACCATAACTGTTTGGATAAAGATTAGGACTGCGCCGGCGAGGTTGACCTGGTACAGGAAGGTCGCGCCGAGACTTGTGGCAAGCGTAGCTAAATATAACGTCAGAACCGTTTGGGTATCGCTGAGTCCACGTTTTTTTAGTCGATGCGAAAAGTGCCGGGTGTCACCGACGAACGGGCTTTTGCCCGCCCTTATGCGCAGGATAGTTACGCTGATAAAATCATAAAGCGGGACGGCCATAACAATGAGGGGCAAAAGCACCGGATACCAATGGCCGTTCTGCGATTCGTGATAATAGGTGGTGCGAAGGCTAAGAAGCGCTACGAAAAAGCCTGCCACAAGTGAGCCTGCGTCACCCATAAAAATTTTGGCAGGTGGGAAATTGAATATCAGAAAACCCAGCAGTGTTCCGATGAAAACAAGAGCCATTCCGCCGACAAAGACCTGTCCGCTTAGGGCTGCTGCGATGAACAGGACCGTGCTCACTATAACGGCAATGCCGGCTGATGCGCCGTCCATATTGTCGAGAAAGTTGAAGGCGTTGATAATCAGGACTATCCAAAACGCCGACAGCACAGTGGTAACTATTTTGTTTTCGATAAATAACTCGACCCTGACTTCCGCAAAACCAGCGGCGATTAAAGCAGCGGCGAACTGAACGGCGAGTTTGAAAAATGGGCCGAGCGGTTTTTTGTCATCCGCCAGGCCGAGCAAAAACAAAACGAGTGCACACAGCAACACGATTACAAGCTGTTCCATTTTACCTAAAAAGCCGGCTGTGTGAATAGTGACGGACTCATCGAGCCAGCTAATGCGGCCGGGGACGATTAGAAATTTCACCGCTGCTATTGCGACGAGCATAATAATTGAAAGTGTTGCGAAGATTGCGATTCCGCCGCCGAGTGGAACGACCTTTCGGTGGTACCTGTCGGCGGTTGGTTTGGCGACAAAGCCGGTGCCCGCTGCGGTTTTTCTCACCGCAGCCGTAAGGATAGCCGAGATGGTAAATGCGCCTATCGGCAAGATTACCGCTAATGGGGTTAATGTTACGATTTTAGCTGCTCCACTAATCGTTTTCTTACTTCACTAAAAAAATCATGATAACAATCCTGTCCGTAATCGGGATAAGTATATTCGAAAGGCTTCCATTTGCCTTTGTCAAAAATCAACGTTACCTCGGCGTATATTTTTTTGCCGATATATATACGGTGCGAATAGTTCTTTGCTGTCGCTAAAATCAGTTTCGAAGGCTCAATTATGCCCGGGTCGAGATTGACCGGCCTAATCAAATCGGAGGCGGATTGCTTTGCTATCTTCTGCTCGAGCTTATTTGTTTTGTGTTTGATTTTGGCAAGCTTTCCCGGGTCAATCAGTTTTTCAATACTGACGAACTGCCTTAAAATATTTTCGCCGGTTTCGTCTCTGTAGTAATCGGTCTGGTCGAACGGCCAGACATCGCTTACAAAATCAATTTTGCCGAAGCTCGCCTTTATTGCCTCGACCGCGGCCTTCAGACAATCCTCGTCGGCTGCCAAAATGCCGATTATCAGTTTTGCCGGTTTAGGGGTTTGTAGCTCCCACATTTTTATCGCTCATTAACTGATTTAACCATTCAACTGTTTCTTTAGTGAGTTGACCAGTTCGACGGTTTTATCCGCTGCTTCTCTAATGGAAACTTTTTGGCTTTGTGATTCGCAGCGTAATTTTATTTCGACGTTGCCATCGGCGACGGACTTGCTGCCGACGGTAATCCTCACAGGTATTCCGAGCAAATCGGCATCTTTGAATTTCACGCCGCCACGCAGGTCTCTGTCATCAAGTAAAACATCAATACCTTTGTCGAGTAGTTGCTTATAGATTTTTTCAGCGGTATTTACAACCTTTTTATCATCCTGATTTACGCAGCTAATGATAACTTCAAAAGGTGCGATACTTATAGGAAAGATGATGCCGTTTTCATCATCGCCTGTCTCGATTGCCGAGGCGATTATTCTGTTTATACCGATGCCGTAGCAGCCCATAATGCAGGGCTTTTCCTGGCCTGCTTTGTCGAGGAATTTTGCACCGAGTTTTTCGCTGTACTTTGTTCCGAGCTTGAAGACTTGGCCGACCTCGATGCCGTGTTTGAAAAGAAGTTTTTTGCCGTTGTGTGTATCGCCTTCAACGGCGTTGCGGATATCCGCGACAATTACATTTTCACCTTTGAGCGGGAAATCTCTGCCGGGCACTACGTTTTTGGTGTGATAATCGGTTTTATTCGCGCCCGACACGCCGACCGCCATTACTGCAACGGCGTGGTCGATGACCAGCTTCGAGACCTTACCGCTAATTCCTGTTGGGCCGGCAAAGCCGACTTTTGCTCCGGTGACTCTTTCGATTGTTTCGGGACTGGCAAGCTCAGTGTGTTTACCGTCAAGAATTTGGGTTAGTTTTTCTGGATTGATTTCGTGATCGCCGCGTACGAGCGCAACGACTGTTTCAACTTTAATTGCCTCTTGAAGAAAAGATATCCTGCCATCATGTTTTGCCAATTCCTTAGACCTCATCTTATCGGATGTCTCAATAAAAGGGGGTGTTCTCATAATGATAGTTTTAATCATTTCCTTCGGCTGGGTTTTCAAGAAGGCACAGACTGCTTCGATACTGCCGATGTTTGGGGTGTGGACGATTTGCATCGGCGGGATTTTGCCGCCGGATTTCTCTTTAGGCAGGGGGTCAACCGCTGCCTTTTCGATATTGGCGGCGTAAGAGCCGTCCTCGATGTAAACAATAATGTCTTCGCCGAATTCGCAGGGCACCGTGAACTGGTGTGAGCCGGAGCCGCCCATCTCGCCGGACTCAGCCTCGACGATGACGTATTCCAGACCACAACGTTTGAAGATTCTGCAGTACGTCTCGTACATCAGTTTGTAAGTTTCATCAAGACTTTCGGCGTCGGCGTGGAAGCTGTAGGCGTCCTTCATAATAAATTCCCGGCTGCGGAGCACGCCGAAACGCGGCCGAAACTCATCGCGGAACTTGAAACTTATCTGGTAGATATTCATCGGAAGCTGCTTGTACGAGTTTATCTCACCGGCAGCGAGGCTTGTAACAACCTCTTCGGCGGTAGGGGCGAGGACATTTTCCCGGCCGTGACGGTCGGTGAATTTTGCCATTGTCGGCCCGTAGTCAACGTCTCTGCCGGTCTTCTGCCACAGCTCTATTGGCTGGACAGCGGGCATAAGGATTTCCTGTGCGCCGGCCCTATTCATTTCTTCGCGGACGATGTTGATGACCTTCTGCAGGGACCGCCAGCCTAACGGAAGATAAGTATAAGTTCCGCTGGCTAATTTACGCATCAGGCCGGCACGAATCATCAACTGATGGCTGGGGATTTCAGCGTCGGCGGGCACTTCCTTGACCGTCGGGATTAGCATCCGGCTGTATCGCATATCGCTCCTTTATAAGAGCACGAGTCAAAAGTCATAGGTCATAAGTCAAAGAACAAAGCATAAAGGCATAAGACTTATGGCTTTTGCACTTGTGTACTCGATAGGATAAAAATAAAACCCGCATACGTAAAGTGAAAAATCATTGCTTGCATAAAAGCAGCTTTAAGAATATCATCTGGGTAAATTCAAAGATAATATCTGGAGTTGGATGATGGCACATAAGTTTATCGCGGAAATCAGCCCCGGTGAGACAATCGACGATATTTATTTGGTAAGAGAGCCGATTCTGCGAAGTACAACGCGGGGCGATTTGTATATTGCGATGTTCCTTTGTGACCGCACGGGTCAGTTGAACGCCCGGATGTGGCAGGCGACCGAGGCTGTTTACAAGGCACTTGCGAAGCCCGGCTTTGTCCATATACAGGGCAGGAGCGAGCTTTATCAAGATAAGCTGCAAATTATTGTCAATACCATCAGTGTAGTTGATGCGGCCAAAGTCCGCATTGAGGATTTTCTGGCGCGAACCGACAAAGATGTAGAGCAGATGTTCAAAGAGGTAAAAGCTATGGTCGGCCGGATTAAAAATCCGCACTTAAAGGCACTCGTCGGGGAATTTTTGGCCGACGATGAGCTTATGGAGAAATTTCGCGATTGTCCGGGGGCAATGAAAATACATCACGATTATTTAGGCGGACTGCTGGAGCATACCCACAATATGCTGCAGGTGGCTGCTGCGATTCTGCCTTTGTACGAGCAGGTGCAGCCTGATTTGGTTTTGGCGGGGATTTTTCTTCACGATATCGGCAAGACCGAGGAGCTTGCGTACGATATGGCCTTTTCATATACCGATTCAGGCCAGTTACTCGGGCATATCGCTCAAAGTCTTATTATGCTAAATCGCAAGGCGGATGCCCTGGCGGCAAAAGGTACGAAAATTGACCCGACGGTCCTCGACGCTCTCAGCCATATTATTTTGTCGCACCACGGTGAATATGAGTTCGGCTCGCCGAAGCTGCCAGCCACGCCTGAGGCCTTTATGGTTTATTATATTGACGATTTGGATGCCAAGATAAACCACGTAACAGCGGCAATTGACAGCGAGCAGAGCGATTCGAACTGGACAAGCTGGAAAAACGCCCTTCAGACGAAGCTCTACAGAAAACGCCTCGAATAAGAAACCTTGTCTCAGCCGTGCTCCCCCCGGAGTCAGCCCGGCTGATTTTTACATTTATCCGCCTCTGGCGGATTTATCACAACCTCGGCGATTCGCGTGGCACCAGCGAAGAACATCGGTTGTTCCGATAATGTTTTGCCACGTTTTTCCGACAGGTGTGACAGCGCTATGTCACAAATCACAAAAAAATCGTTGTCTCGGCACAGATTGCCTCAAGCAAGGTCTCCAGGATAGACATTTCCTGTCTGTACCTGCCTTCTGGAGGATAACAGGGTAATTGGAAATTGATGGTTCGGAATTCTCAGGCTATAATTGCAGCAGATATGGTAAGCCAGGAGCCCAAAATCTATTCGGTAAGCCAGGTAACCTCGCTGATTAAAACAGTGCTCGAGGAGACTCTACCACCGCAGATTGTGGTTGCCGGCGAAATAAGCGGCTTTAAGCGACACTCAAGCGGACACTGCTACTTCGACCTTAAGGACGAAAATGCCATCCTGCCCTGCGTGATGTGGAGCAGTGATTTTACCCGCCTGAAGTTCAAACCGGAGAGCGGCTTGGCTGTGCTGGCAAAGGGCCATATAGATGTCTATCCGCCACAGGGCAAATACCAGTTTTATGCAGAGTCAATGATACCGGCAGGCGTGGGGGCACTTCAACTTGCTTTCGAGCAGATGAGAAAAAGACTTGAGGCTGAAGGACTCTTTGATGAGGAACACAAAAAACCTCTGCCGAGATTTCCGTTTCGCATAGGCATACTGACCAGTGAATCCGGCGCTGCGATACGTGACATAACGGACAGTATCCATCACCGCTGGCCGGTCGCAAAACTTTTCTTTTATCCGGTGCCGGTACAGGGCGAAGGAGCGGCCGGAAAAATCGCAGCAGCGATAAAGGACGTCAACAGAAGAAATGCCTCGTTGAAACTGGATGTCATCATCGTTGGTCGAGGCGGCGGCTCAATGGAAGACCTGTGGGCGTTCAATGAAGAGGTCGTCGCACGCGCAATATTCAATTCAAAAATTCCGGTAATAAGCGCGGTCGGCCATGAAGTCGATGTTACAATTGCTGACTGGGTCGCTGATGCCCGCGCAGCAACGCCGACAAAGGCTGGTGTAATAGCTGTGCCGGATATCAGAGAGGTGCTGGAACAGATAGATTCTGCATATAAACGGATTCGGCTTAATACGGAATCCGCCCTTAAGTTGTCCGCACAAAAACTCCAGACAATCCTTGCTGCTGCAATGTTCCGCAGTCCGCTTATTGTAATTCAAAATAGAGAGCAGATGCTCGATGAGCTCCAAAGCGGTTTGGCGGAGTGGGCCAAGGCTCTTATTCTTAATATCCGCCAACGGCTGCAATCATATTTTGAGCAGATTTTGAAAATCGAGCCGCATCGAATCATAGCCGACAAAAAAATCGCATTGAACAGCATTGCAGGTACGATTGCTGAAAAAGTAAACCGCACTTTTACAAATGCCAGAATCCAGTTCGAAACACAGGCAGGCAAACTGTCGGCATGCAATCCCAAAAGTGTCCTTAACCGCGGCTACAGCATCGCGAAAAACACAATTACCGGGAAAGTCGTAACAAGCCCGGCAGATGTAAATATCGGCGATTTGATAATTACCGAACTTGCGAATGAAAATATAATTGAAAGCAAGGTTACAAAAAAGTAGAATGGCCGCCTTTGGAATCAACTTTTAAGGAACAATGAAATGACAAGAAGAAGCGTAACAAGTCTGGCAACTGTCCTGAACAATGTTTTACTGCTGTTAGTCTGTCTTGTCCTGCTGGTCGGACCGGTCAGTCAGGCAAACGCAGGCTGGGAGCAGGTCCCCAAAATTCTGAGCAGGATTAAAGCCCCAACATTCCCAGACAGGGATTTCAAAATCACCGACTACGGCGCGGTCGGCGATGGAAACACGAATTGTACCGAAGCTTTCAAAAAGGCGATATCAGCTGTCAGTAAAGCCGGCGGCGGACGGGTTGTGGTCCCGGCAGGTTCTTTCCTGACCGGTGCGATTCATCTGGAAAGTAACATCAACCTCTACGTTTCAGAGGGTGCTGTTATAAAATTTTCGACAGACCCCAATATGTATCTGCCGGCTGTTTATACCCGCTGGGAAGGCGTTGAATGTATGAATTATTCGCCGTTAATTTATGCCTATAAGCAGAAAAACATCGCCATAACAGGCAAAGGAACGCTCGACGGACAGGGACAGGCTTGGTGGAAGTGGAAAGCTCTGCCTACCGACCGAAATGCTCTTCTCAAGCAGGGTCAGGACGGCGTGCCGGTTAAAAAAAGACAGTTCGGCGGCAAAACCTTAAGACCGAATATGATTGAGCCGTATCTGTGCAAGAATATCCTCATAGAAGGAATCACAATCAGAAACGGTCCTTTCTGGCATATTCATCCGGTGCTTTCACAGAATATTACCGTTAGAAACGTGAGGATTGACGGCATAGGCCCGAATAATGACGGCTGCGACCCCGAATCATGCAAAGATGTTCTTATCGAAGGCTGCTATTTCAACACGGGAGATGATTGTATCGCAATAAAATCGGGCAGGAACAACGACGGCAGACGGGTAAATGTACCAACCGAAAATGTCATTGTCCGCAACTGCCAGATGAAAGCAGGACACGCAGGCGTGGCTATCGGCAGTGAAATGACCGGAGGCGTCAGAAATGTTTTTACTGAAGACTGCACAATGGATGACCCGAACCTGGACCGGGCACTGCGGCTCAAAACCAATTCTGTCCGCGGCGGTTTTATAGAAAATGTCTATATGAGGAATGTTACCGTCGGGCAGGTGAAAGAGGCGATACTGTATATTTTTTACTTCTACGGGGAAGGCGATAAGGGGAAATTTACGCCGAAAGTCCGAAATATCAATGTGGAAAATGTTACCAGCAAGAAAAGTAGGTATGCACTGTTCCTTAAAGGCTATGAGCGTTCGCCGATGACCGATATCCGCCTGAAAAATTGTACGTTCGATAACGTACAGGACCCCAACCTGTCTGTAATTAGCTGTGTTAAAAATCTGGTTATGGAAAATGTGAAGATTAACGGCAAACCTGTCAGTAATCTTGCTGAAACGAATGCTGCCGCAGGCAGCACAAATCTAAATAAAAATAGGAAAACTGTGCCCGAAACTAAAAACTGACAGGAAACTTTATGAGCGACAAAACCAGTAATAACGATATAAGCAAGTTGTCATTCGAGCAGGCGATTAAAAAACTTACCGACATCGTAAGCAAAATTGAAGATGGCCAGATTTCGCTCGAACAGAGCCTGACTCAATACGAACAGGGGATGGAACTTATAAAACACTGCCGGGACATTTTGAAAAAGGCCGAAAAGAAAATCGAGCAAATCACAAAACAGGAAAAGGAGAAGTAAAAGGGGAATTCAGGAGTCGGAAAGCAACTTTCGACAGGCTCGGTCGAGCCGAATAAAAATTCGTCCACAAAGTGGACACCATAATTTTTATTTTTGATTTTTTAATTTCTTGCGGCGAGCGTGGCGGAACTGGCAGACGCGCAAGGCTTAGGACCTTGTGTCCCTAAAGGACTTGGAGGTTCGACTCCTCTCGCTCGCAATTATTTATATCTATGCGATATTGTTAGGTTATTTGCCCAGGGCCTGCTTTATATCCATCGCATGTTCCTGCTCAACAGCTAAAATAGTCCTCAGTTGCTGCGCCAGGGCAAACTCCTTGAGTTGTTCTGCCTGCTCGACCCTTGCTTTGTATCTTTTTATTGCATCTTCTTCGCCGGCAAGGTCCTGCTCGAGCATCTGGTCGTTGTCCTTCGAGGTATGAATTGGGCCGACTGCAACGCTCGGAGAGCCGCCTAAATAATCAATTTGGTCGGCCAGAATCATCGCATGACCAATCTCTTCATTGGCGTGGATTTTCAACTCCTTGATTACGTCGCCATATGCGGCCCCTGTCATAACCGCAGAATGATTTATGTACTGAATCGCGGCAGAATACTCCAGTTCAAGGTCCTTGTTCAAAAGCTCGATTAGTTTTTCCTGTGTAATAGCCATTGTTTAACCTCCCAATTTAAATTTCCAAAAACTATCCCGAAGATGCAGCCAGTGTACAGATTATTTCCAACTTTATCAAGGAAAAGGAAATCGTGGCCGGCTGGGTTTGCCCGCCAAACGGCCCGCCACACGGAATGGCGGGTAAAAGTGGCGGGTAAATTTGGGTTTGTTTTGAATAACAGTTCATAGTTCATTGTTCGTTGCAATTCGTTGTTTTTACCGAGCTTACAGCTACTTTTGGCATTCCGGAAATTGGGTTTGTTTTGCATAATCGTTCAATTTTGATTGAACCGTATCTCGTGAAGCGTGAAGCGTGAAGCGTATCTCGAATATAGTATCTTGCATCTCGTATCTCACGAAAGAAAGACTCCCTCCCATAATTGGACGAACATGCGCGGTTGAGGCAAAAAAGGTGGGGTTTTTGGAGGTGCGGTTTTGGCTAAGTACTTACAGCTAAAGGGATAGAAAAAATTTTGAAAAAATGGATTTTAGGGGTCTAACCCTCTGCGCATTTGATTGAATTTTTGAACCACAGAGTTCACAGAGGACACGGAGGATAATACCTAAGATACTTAGGTATTCTTCTTCTCACAATGCGAACTAAAGTCGAAGTGTAAAAAGTCAAAGCAAACGGCAAAACGAGACACAATGCCTAAGATGCTTAGGTATTAGCAGTCAGTTTGTTCATACATTTAGAAAAGGCGAGCCATTCGGTTCGGTTCGCGGTGAGTAACTGCCTGCCTTTGTCAGTAAGATGATAATATTTTCTTTTTCTAGCGATCCCCGCAAGTCTCCATCTGCTTTTAACCAGTCCGGCTTTTTCCATCTTGTGCAGAGTTGTATAGACGGCGGACTGGCGCCATTCGAAAAAGCCTTTGGTTTGACGATTAACGGCCTGGATAAGCCCATAGCCGTACACTTCTCGGTTTTCGAGGATTGAGAGGATTACAAATTTGATGCTTCCTTTTATAATCTGCTGATAAAACATTCGACAATTCTCCTTTTACAAACCATAAGCGATTTTTCAAAGGATACCTAAGATACTTAGGTATTCTTTGAATGTCAAACATAAAATTGTTTTGTAGAAATTTTAAGAAGGTGTGTCGTTGCGTGATGCGGAGCAGCCGCTGAAGAGGATACCTAAGATAGTTAGGTATTCTTTTTATCAGTCCTGGATTTTTGAATGTGGGGTTTTGAGAAGAAACCATGCTACTCAGGGAGGGAATACCTAAGATAGTTAGGTATTCTCTATACCAATCGAGGTTTTTTAGATGCTGGGGGTTGAGAATGAAGGGTTTTAGGAATTGGGTTCCGGATACTGGGTCCCCGCCAACGACCCCTGCTTAAAACATGCAGGGGCAGGCCATGCGGGGATCTCCGCTTTGCTCCGAGGATCTGCGCTTCCGCCGTCGCTAAAGCTATGGCGGACAGGTCGCTCCGAGGTGCGGTTTTGGCTAAGCCGCTACAATTAAAGGAATCAAAAAGTGAAACACAATACCTAAGATAGTTAGGTATTCTTTTTATAAATCTTGGATTTGAGAATTTGGTTTTTCTGAATTGGGTCCCAAATACTGGGTCCCCGCCAATGACCCCTGCCTACAACATGCAGGGGCAGGCTATGCGGGGATCTTCGCTACGCCCGCCAAACGGAGTGGCGGGTAAACTTCGAGGTGCGGTTTTGGCTAAGTCGCTACAATTAAAGGGATCAAAAAGTGAAACACAATACCTAAGATAGTTAGGTATTCTTTTTAGCAATCCTGGGTTTTGGGAAACTAGGGTTTTAGGAATTGGGTTACGGATAAAGACCCTCAACTACAACATTCGAGGGCAGGCTATTCCGGAATCTATGCTATGCTCCGAGGTGTGGTTTTGGCTAAGCCGCTACAATTAAAGGAATCAAAAAATAAAACACAATACCTAAGATAGTTAGGTATTCTTTTCATAAATCCTGGGTTTGAGAATTTGGTTTTTCTGAATTGGGTTCCGGATACTGGGTCCCCGACAGAGAGTCAAGTAAGCAACGGTCGGGGATCTGCGCTACGCCCGCCAAACGGCCCGCCGTAGGCGGGTAAAAGTGGCGGGTAAACCCGCCATAGGCGGGTAAACTTCGAGGTGCGGTTTTGGCTAAGTCGTTGCAATTAAAGAGATAAAAAAATTTTGAAATTAGCCGTTCCCTCGACTACTTCGACATTGCTCAGTACAGGTGTGCTCGGGACAGGTTTTGGTGTGCAGGTAGCTGCGCTGCCTTAGGCATGGCTTACGCCATTTTGATTGATTTTTTAATCACAGATTCCACTGTTTTACACAGATTATTTACCATGAAAAAAGCTTGTTTTCTATCACTATTTAACAATACAATGATTCCTTAAAGCTGGGAGAGAATAACGCCTTTGCCCGTCAACTTTGCCGTCCAGTCGATGGACTTTGGCCCGGCTTAGACATACTGTATAGTTGTTGTTATACCGATGAAAACAAGGGGAAAACTAAATGGCGAATCTACCTTTAGAGTTTTTGAAACCAACCGAATTTGAAAAGTTTTGTTATGAATTATTAGATTCGATGGGATTCGTTAATCTTGATTGGAGAAAAGGCTCGAATCTTTTAGCAAGTCCAGCGGATCAAGGCAGAGATATTATAGGGCAACTTATCAAGACAGATATTGATGGTTCTAAATCGGTAGAAACATGGTTTGTAGAGTGCAAGCATCATAAAAAGACCGTTCCTCCCACACAATTGCAAAATTTGTTGAGTTGGGCTGAGGCCGAAAAGCCACACACAGCACTTTTTATAATTTCAGGTTATTTATCCAATCCTGCAAAAGAATACTTAGAGAAATATAAAAGAAATAGAAAACCACCATTCAATATTAAAATATGGGAAAGACCATCTATCGAAAAGATCTGCCGTAACAAAAGGGCATTATTAAGAAAACATGGTTTGCTTGATGCGACGATAAGAAAAATCGAGGAGATATTTTCTGCAGAAGGAGAATATTTCGACAAAGTGTGGTATAACAGACATCAGTATATAAAATATAAAATTATGGAAGGGAAGGAAAAAGTTGATAAAGAGATTTGGAAACAAGCGATAAAAGCAGCAAAAAAAATAGAGGCGAAGTATCCGAAGTTGGAATTGGGACCTCACTCAGATTTCGAATGGGGAATGATTAATGGAAAACTGTCCGCTCTCAGATGGGTACTAGGCGACGAATGGGACTTTCTCGATACGTAGGTGATATATTCAGCTAATCCATAGCGAGATGGGCGGCGTAACCGGAAGGGATGATGAGTATTGAAGAAGCAACGGGAACTTCTTATGCTGACAGAAACAGCGTTTTATATGAATAGGAAACCGAAGTTCTGTATATTATGCAGATCAATCTAATTATTGTTAGAGCAGAGAAGAAACAGAGTGAAGAGGAATCCTATCCATTCATCTTTCCGTGCTGAATCGCGTAGCCTACTGGAGAAATGCTGCGCTGATGACGAAGTTTCTCACCCTGGTCTTCGCGGAGACGCCACAGAAAGCCTGATTCGTGATTTCCTTCGGAAACATCTCCCCAGACGTTTCGAACCTGTTTGTGGATGCGCCATCGGTTCAGGAGGTGATACGTCAGCTCAGACCGACGTGATCGTCTACGACTCCATGAATTCTCCTCGACCCCCAACGACCACGGACATCATTCCCGTCGAGTCTGTGGTGTCTGCGGTCGAAGTGAAGACAACCTTGAGAAACCAGTTGATCCCAAAGGCGTGTGCCGACGCCGCAAAGCTGAAGGCACTCACGAGAAATCAAGACGTGGTTTGCCAGTTGTCGCCCGATGGTGTCGCAACGCCGCTCCCATCTCCGATTCCGATCTGCACACAGGTTAGTCTGCTGGGGTTTTTCTCCAATGCCTCAATAGAGTCACTTGCACGAACGTGGCACCGCCACTATTGCGATGTTCCTTTCGGACATCAGATAGACTGTATCGCCAGTATCCAGTCCGGTTTCATCACTGTTGGTTGCTGGCATCCCAGTCGCGGGTACGCAAGAAATCAGATATCCAATGTGTATGGACTCTTTCCCGGACATGAGTGTGCCGATGGCATATCAGTTCTTCTCTTTCCCGACTTGCTCGCCAAGGACTGGAACGAGACACGCCGCGTTCGCGTTGGACCTCGGGTTCCTTGGGAAGTTGGATCAGCACTTTTTATCTGCGCCAATACCTGCAACGATTTCGGTCTCTACGCATGGTTTGTCTGTATGCTGGAACATATCCGATTTCAGATTCGATCCTCATCTTGTCCATCGCTAGGCCATTTTGCAGATGTTTTGCCTCCGAACAGTACACTGATGTTGCCATTGGCAATTGCGGTTGACCCTGAACGTTTGCAGAAGGAAAGAGAATCTTACGTTGCCAAGGCGACCGTTCACTTGATGCATTCGGAGTTTTCAGCCGACGATGTTCGGAAACTTGAAAGAGAGAGATAAGAGGCTCCAACAATCGCCTGCACCATTATGGCTCACCCGCAGCGGGCGAGGCGAAGGTGAAGCGGGACGTTCGGCGGTAGAGGTGTCGATAGAGAAATATGAAAAGGCCGAAAGTTGTGATGGGTTTTCGGATATATTACCCGCTGGTTTTGCGGGCGTGGCGGCGGCCGCCGAAGCGGAGTAAATTAGTCGTTAGTGAATAGTGAATAGTCGATAGCAGAATTAGATTGCCGCGCTTCCGTCTTCGCTAAAGCTACGCCGGACAGGTCGCTCAGAATGACCGACCCCGGCCACGGGTGCCGGGGCTAAGCAAGTCGCCGTGCCGGCGACTGCTAAACGAAAAAAGGAAATCTGTTCAAATAAATAGATTCCTCGACTGCGCTCGGAATGACGGTTTTTCAGGTTTTCTACAAAGCATATTACCCGTTGATTTTGCGGGCCTGTCGGCGTCTGTCGCCTTCTTTCAAGAAGCGTTTTCGGATTCGAATAGAATTGGGGCAAATTTCAACAAGCTCATCGGCCTGGATGTATTCCATCGCCAGTTCGAGACTCATTTTTCGAGCAGGGCGGACCTGTGCGGCGTCGTCTTTGCTCGCCGCCCGAATATTGGTCATCTGCTTGGCCCTTACCGCGTTTACAGGTATATCATTATCCTTGCAGTGTTCGCCGACCACCTGGCCCTGGTATACTGTTTCGCCCGGCTCAACAAAAAAAATACCCCGGTCGTATAAGGCATCAAGGGCGTAAGCCGTAACCTGGCCGGTAGTGGTCGCAATCATAACGCCTGATTTGCGCTGAGGAATCGAGCCTCGCATCGGTTCATATTTTTCAAACGAATGATGCATAATCGCTCTGCCCTGCGTCGCGTTCATCATCCTTGCGTGAAGGCCGAACAGGCCTCGAGACGGTATAAGAAATTCCATATGAATAAAATCGCTCGCCCCGCTCTTGGCATCTATTTTCATTACTTCGCTCCGCCGCTCGCCCAGAAGACTCATTATGGAGTTCTGGCAGTCCAGCGGGCAATCGACCGCAAGTAATTCTATCGGCTCGTGGTGAATACCATCGACTACTTTCAAAATTACCTCCGGTTTGCCGACGCAAATCTCATAACCTTCACGCCGCATATTCTCCAGCAGTATTCCAAGATGCATCAGGCCTCTGCCGGAAACAATGAATTCCTCAGGCGTCAGGCCCGGCTCTACTCTTAACGCGACATTATGCTGAAGCTCCTTTTCGAGCCTTTCGCCGATTTGCCTGCTGGTTACGTATTTGCCGTCTCTGCCAGCGAAAGGCCCATCGTTGACCCTGAACGTCATCGACATCGTCGGCTCATCGACAGGAATAACCTCAAGCCTCGAAGGATTATCCGCGCAGGCGATAGTATTGCCGATATCAATGGGGTCAAGACCTGATACTGCGCATATATCACCGGCCAAAACGGTTGGGACCTGCTTTCGGCCAAGGCCGTCGAACAGATGAATCTGCATAACCTTCTGCAGGGTGTGCACATTATTGGAGTCAATTACCGTAACGCTCTGCCCCTCGTTTATTTGCCCTGCAAAGACTCTTCCTACCGCGATTTGTCCCACATAATCCGAATATTCCAGACTTGTTACGAGCATCTGCAGCGGAGCGCCAGGGACAACCTTCGGAGGAGGAACATTTTTTATAATGGTCTTGAATACCAACTGCATATTATTGGTTTTTTTGGCGGGGTCCGTCGTTGCCCAGCCTTGTCTTGCAGATGCGTAAACAACAGGAAAATCGAGGGCCTTGTCGTCGGCACCAAGCTGAACGAGCAAATCAAATACTTCGTTCACAACATCATGAGGCCGGCTGTTTTCGCGGTCAATCTTATTGACTACAACTATAGGTCTTAGTTTATTCTCGAGGGCCTTGGCTAATACAAATCTCGTCTGCGGCATAGGACCTTCAAATGCATCAACCACAAGCAGGACGCCGTTTGCCATTTTCAAGACACGTTCAACCTCGCCGCCAAAATCAGCGTGGCCGGGCGTGTCGATTATATTGATTTTATATTCATCGCCTTTACTGTTCGTATAGTAAATCGCACAGTTTTTACTGAGAATTGTTATGCCGCGTTCCCGCTCTATAGGATTCGAATCCATAATCAAATCGTGCTCGCTGCCGGCCAGTTTATCAAGATCTTCGGTCCGAAACATTCCGGACTGGTACAGAAGCTGGTCAACCAGCGTAGTTTTGCCGTGGTCAACATGGGCGATTATCGCTACATTACGAATATAATCTGAATACATAAAAAAATCTCGAAAAGGGTTCTTGGCAAATGAACAATCAGGATTTGTTTTTATCCCTGCCGTAAGAACCAGCTATTCTACATTGTCTGTTTCGAATGTCAATGCAAAATAGATGATTCATTGGGAGATGCGGCGATTATCTATACTACTCCATTTTTTAAAGATAGCTTTGCTCGGGGGCTTGTCCTAAATTGGCTGCACACGGGTTTTGTAGTTTCTCTGAAACTTATTCGTGCCGCAGCGATTCTATCGGGTCCATATTAGCGGCGCGATAGGCTGGATACAGGCCGAAAATTATACCCACAGTTCCGCTGATTCCAAAGGCCAATACCAACGAGATACCTGTAATCACAGTGGGCATTTTACCGAAATGGCTGACCAGAAACGGAATAATGGAACCTAAGATAATCCCGAGAACACCTCCGAGCAGCGTCAACATCAGTGTTTCTGAGAGGAATTGAATAATGATGTCTCTTTTCTTTGCGCCGAGAGCCCGGCGGATGCCAATCTCACGGGTGCGCTCGCTGACCGTGGCCAACATAATGTTCATAATCCCTATGCCGCCCACCAGAAGTGAAATCGCTGCGATTGAGCCGAGAACGATGCTGAAAATCTGCCTTGTCCGAGCAGCCTGCCGCAATAGCTCCAGTGGAACGACTATATGGTAGTCGTCCTTTTTGTTGTGGAGACGAGCCAGCAGTTTGTCCAGAACATCTCGTATGACTAATACCTGCTCGGTTGACTCGGTTTTTATTATGATTTTTTGCAGCTCGACCTTGTCTATGCTCTCACTGCCGCCGCTAAAACTGGCGGTCAGCTCTGTAAATCGGCACTTGGCTGTTGTCAAAGGGATATAAATATTGCCCATAGCTCCGCGGCTTTCTGTGCCACTCGAAGGCGTATGACCGGCAGAGGTGTCTATCGTCTCGACCCTGCCGGATTGGCTGGCTATTCCTACTACCCTATAATAATTTCCGTAAACCCTTATATCTTTGCCCAACGGGTCATCAAACGCGAATAGCTTATCGGCAACTTCGTAATCGAGGACACAAACCGCCAGTTGGTACTGTAAATCAAAGCTGCTCAAAAATCTGCCGCGAAGCACACGAAGTGGAGAAGTCTCCATATACCACGGAACCGTACCGATAATTTTTATTGCGGTCTGGCGGTTAAGGTAACGCGCTTCCTGATTTATCTCACGAACGGGCACAATCACCTCAACCCCGGACATTGTGTTGTGAATGCATTCTGCGTCGTTATAGGTCAGGCCGTAGCTGAGTGCTCCCTGTTGCTGGCTTTGGTCTGCCTGTCCCTTGGCAGGTTTGACCGTTTCGACAATCAAATTTGTGCTCCCAAGCCTCGCGATAGCCGCCTGAGCCTCTCTGCTGGCTCCTTCACCTATTGCCAGCATCGCTATCACCGAACACACACCAAAAACAATGCCCAGCGTCGTCAGCGTAGAGCGCAGGCGGTGCATCCAAAGACTCTTGAGACCCAACTTAATCGTTTTTTTAATACCAAACCATCGCATAATAACTATTGTTTCTCGTTGTGGTCGTACCGTTCGATTTGCCCGTCGAGCAGATGTATCGTCTTCTGAGCCCTTCTGGCGATATTGGGGTCGTGTGTTACAACAATCAGCGTTTTTCCCTGAGCGTGCAAGTTATCGAGAATATTCAGGATTTCCCGGCCGCTTTCCGAATCTAAGTTTCCTGTCGGCTCGTCTGCCAGAATAATCACGGGATTGTTGGAAAGAGCTCTGGCGATTGCGACCCTTTGCTGTTCACCGCCGCTGAGCTCAAAGGGGCGGTGTTTAGTTCTGTCACCGAGACCGACCATCCCGGCAAGCTCATGTGCCCGCTGCTCACTTGCCTGCTCGCTGACCCCCTGGTAAAACATCGGGACCTCTATATTCTCTATCACGTTGAGTTGTGCGATGAGATTATACGATTGGAAGATGAAGCCGATTCGTGCGCCTCGTATCGCCGACAGCTCATTGTCGTCAAGCTTGGATACGTCTTCGCTGGCGAGTCGATATATCCCCCTGCTGGGTCTGTCTAAACAGCCCAGCAGATTCAGCAGTGTTGATTTGCCCGAGCCGCTTGGGCCCATAATCGCTATGTACTCGCCCTGTTCAATGTTCAGGTTCAGGTCTCGAAGCGCAAACAGCTCGCGTGTACCGATACTGTAAACTTTACTGAGGTTTTCAATGGCGACTATGCTCATTTATTTGCATCTTCCGCTTCGGTCAGCCGCGGCGGATTAAGCAGCACCTTATCACCTTCAGACAGGCCGCTTTTGATTTCAACAAAGCTGTCGTTAAACGCGCCGGTTTCGACTTGCTGCTGCTCAGGTGTGCTGCTGCCCAGGACGAAACAGACTTTTTTGCCTCCGGCATTCAAGACCGCCTGTATTGGAACGCTAATCACATCTTTCAGCTCGTTAATGACGATTTCGACCTTGGCAGTCATTCCGGTTTTGAGGAAGTCATGGGTGCCGTCGATACTTACGTCGGTTGCGTAAACTTTAAGGTCGGGATTGAGCCAGTCCTCAGGGGACGCCAATGGTGCCTTTTTCAACACCTTTCCGGTAAAGGTCTTATCGGGAAAAGCCGCGATAGTTATCTTGGCCTGTTGACCCGGCTGCACCTTGTCAACCCATGTCTCGTTAACCTTGATTTCCACCTTCATCTTGGAAGTATCAGGTATAGATATAATCTTTTGACGTTCACGAACTACCGCTCCTATCTCAATTGGGTTGCGTCGTCTTTCCCGTTGGTCCATCATGCTCGACGAGTATACAACCTGCCCGGGTACAGGCGCTTTCATCGTACAAGCCCCAAATTGTTTTCGCAATTTTTCCAGACGCTCCTTCTCCAGTGAATACTTTGCTTTATTGCTGTCAAATTTTGCCTGGGCCTGGGCCAACTTTGACCTTGCGCCGGCCTTAATCCGATCTAATTCGCGCTCTGCCTCGCTATGGTCACTCAAGAGCTTCTCGGCTTCTTTTGGAAATTCGTAAAGTCTGAACAGTTCCAAAGCCGTCTTGGAGCTCTCCAGTTGAATCTTACTGCTTTGCATCGCCAGTTGGTCCCCCTTCAACTCGGTTTCTGCCACATATTTTTTATCATAGAGCTTTTGGGTCCACATCAACCTGTTAGATGCTTGTTCAAACCTGCTTCCGGCCAGGGTGATATTGTCATTTAGCTCTCGAAGTTTCTGCACAGCCCCGCCGCCGAGATTAGGCTCGTCAATTAGTGATGCTATTTCAATATCTTCTCCGCCGGCACTTGTAGTGTCCGAACCGATAAGTTTCCCCGTGATAGTCTCACCGAGGTATTTTTGCAGGTCCATCAGTGCAAATCTGACTTTCATCTCGCCGCCCTTGATGTCACTGTCATTTTGTTTTATTTGGATATCAAGTGATTCTTTCGCCTCGGTAAGGCTTGCATCCGCAGATGAAAACGTAATTTCCTGCTGTGTCAATTTCTCCTTTATGTTTGAAGAATCCAGCTCAACGAGCACTTTGTTGTTTACGTCCTCAGGCGTGATGATTGTTCCCTCGTCAACGATACTGATTATCGTGGTTTGCCCTTCAACCCCGGACTGAATATCCATCGAATTAAGTGCCTTGATATCGCCGGATTCGGTCACAGCAATAGGCAAATCTCCGCGACGCACTGTATAAATTCCGGGCTTGTTACCCGCGGCGGCGGAGTCGGTGCTTCGCCGGCCAAAAGACATAAACAGAACGACACCGCCTGCTACAACCACCAGAATCACAGCCAGTCCAGCTATTTTGGCCAGTGTTGACTTAGAGCCTTTTTTCTTACCTTGCTTTTCTACACCACTTGCTTCCATTTTCTGCTTTTACCTCTTATTTTACTGCCACATCCCGTCGGGCTTGACCTGTAAAACGTCAATATTAGTGAAAAAGTTTAGTTTTGCTATTGCATGGTCTACCAGGGCCGCTGTCAGCAGGTTCTGGGCCTGCAATAAATCGTTCTGCGCATCCAGCAAATCGCGGGCGCTCAGCCGACCTGCTTCCAGCAGCAATGAATAGCTTTCTACTCGCTTTTCAGCAAGCTCTAAACTATTTTTCTGGATTCGGTGCCGTTCAACCGCCTCGTTCACTTGGCGATATGCCTGGCGGACCTGTAGTTTCACATTATCCGTAAAGTCCTCATAATCTCGTTTCTGCCGCAGTAGCTCGATTAGTGTCCTGCGATAGGCGTTACGCTCGGCTTTTCTGTCAAACGGCAAATCAGCGTTAAGGCCGAAGCTGTAAGTGCCGCGGTGAAACTGCAGCCTGCTGTAGTCTGTTGGCGGCGTCGAACCTACTTCAAGACTCCCGACCAGGTCTAATTGCGGGCCAAGGCCATCCGCCGCTACCATAACCTTGCGCAATGCGTCGTCAATTTTGTCCATACTCGTTGCCAGGTCCAAACGCTGAAGCAGTGCCGTTTCAATTGCTGCATCCAGCGTATAATCCGGCTCGCTCACTCCAATCTGCTCAAGCGCTTTGAGCTCATTCTGGTCCAGTTCTATGTTGGCGTCGGTCGGAAGTGCCAGCAGTATTTTGAATTCGTCAAGCCGCTGTTTGTAGCTTTGCTGTTCGCGCACGAGGCTGTCTCTTGCTGTCAGTACCCTTTGCTCTGCCTGGTCAACCTCGAAGGGTGGTGTTTGGCCGGCCTCAGCCAGCATTGCCAACCACTGTTTTGATTCTTCCACCCTTTTGTAATTGCTCTGGGCGTTGGTTACCGCATCGCGCTGCTGAAGAACGCGGTAGTATGCATTTACAATCGAAACCACAAACGTCTTGCGATAGCGGTTGAACGCGCGTATTTGATACAGGGTTTCGCGTTCAGCCTGGGTTAGTTTTTCCTGAACGACTTTGCGGCCGCTGCCGCGAAGCAACGGCTGGGTCAAAGTGCCGCTCAAAACCGACCCTATCGAAGCACGCGGGTCACCGGTAAGATAACGCAGCCAATCGTACGCTATACTCGTGCTGATTTGGGCTCCGTCGGCCAATAACTGGTTAAACCCGAGCTCACCTTCGTATTTCAAGGTCTTCTCTTTTTTCAGTGTGGCGTCATTGGTGTATCTGGTATACGTGCCGTCAAATGTCCCAAACCATTTTGTCGCGAAATCGTGCCGATTAAGTGTCAGGTCAAGCGCTCGCAGGTAAAGCTCCTCTTTCTGCCTTTGATATTCCCGGTTGTGGGCGGTGGCCATTGCGGCGGCCTGCGCAAGACTTATAGTATGTGACGGTGGTACGCCTTTTTCGATTTGTATGTCGTTCGGCGAGGCCGGTACGTCACTAATCATATAATTGGCCTTTTGGCCGAAGTGCTCCTGCCATTTGCTGTCGATGATTTTGTAAACCTCCTTGTCGGCGTCCGCTTTATGGTACTGCGGGCTGCAGCCGCTTACCATAGTAATAAGCACAACTGCGCACACGCTGACCCTGCCCCGCACTGTCAGATGGAATCTGAACATACAACCCTTCTCCTTTATGACCTCCTGCGTGTCCAACACTTCCCCATCCGTAGTTATCTCATTATACAATAAAAAGTTATAACATAAAAGATAAAAATCGATTCAGGCATCCTTACCGAGTGGTTCTCTTATATAATTAGTCGCAGCTTTCAGGCCGTAAGTTCCGATAAGATTTCTGATTTCAGCTAATTATGTATGCAAGATGCGCAACCAATACTTATCACCACTGGTGGCTTATCTAATTATAGATAAGACGTTTTTCCCCAAAAAAATGTTGCCAAAAAAATCGAGGTGAGAGATTTTATAGACCACTGATGCCGGAAGAACGCCGGATAGGTTGCTTCTAAATCGCCTGCTTTTGCCCAAATTGGACCTTCGCCTGGCCAATGAGATAGAAACTGCCGGTTATGCAAATCAGGTCCTCTTTACCAACGGCATTTTTGGCGAGCCGTAATGCCTCACCGAGGCTAAAGGCACTCTGGCACATCTTGCCGCATATCTCGGTGTACATATCTGCTAAATCATCAGGGGACATCGCCTTAGGCGAGTTGCTGCGCGTGAATATCACCTTGTCGGCGCCGTACTGTAACTTGCGCAGCATCCCATCAATGTCCTTGTCGCTGTTGCAGCCGAAAATTATCACCATCGAGTCGTAGGGGATATTTTGGCCTATTGCCTGCATCAGGGCCTCGATGCTCGCGGCGTTGTGAGCGCCGTCAATCATAATCCGCGGGTCATCGCTTATCATTTCCATCCGACCTGTTAATGAAACGGCATTCAGGCCCTCGATAGCTTTTTCAGTGTCTATTTTGTAGCCGCTTTCCTTGAGCTTATCCAGCATCGCCAGCGCCAGCCCGCAGTTAATGGCCTGATGCCTGCCGTGCAGCGGTACCCGCAGATGCTCAAATTTGCTTGTTTTTGTCGTTAGACAGATTCTCGTATGGGGTCCGTGTTCGGGCGAGGTCTCAAACCGATACGAGAAATCGATATCATCACCGGTAACACTCAACGGCGCCTTTACCATGTTGGCGTGAGACTTTAGAACACGCATCGCATCGGGATGTTGTTTAACGGTTATGATTGGAACGCCTCGCTTGAAGATGCCGGCCTTTTCCCTCGCGATGCTCTCGAGTGTATTGCCCAGCTGCTTTTGATGGTCGATACTCAGGCTGGTTATGCCAATAACCTCTGGTTTAATAACGTTGGTGCTGTCTAACCTGCCGCCAAGCCCCGTTTCGATTACTGCGATATCTGCCTTGGCGTCCACGAAATACATAAAGGCCAGCGCAGTCATGATTTCAAAGAAGGTCGGCGGGTCGGTTTTGGCTACCTTCTCAACAGGAGCGTAAATCCGGTTCAAAAGCCTCGTCATTTCCGGCTCGGTAATCATCTTGGAATTGACCACAATCCGCTCATGGAGGTGAACCACGTGTGGCGAGGTGTACAAACCAACCTTATGGTTGTTGGCTTCGAGCATCCTGGCCAGCATTGTGGCGGTTGAACCTTTTCCTTTTGTACCGGCTATATGGGCTGTACGGATTTTTTCGTGTGGGTTGCCCAGCAGCGACAGTAGTTTTTCCATCCTGCGAAGGTCGAACGTTGTAACGTTGTAGCGCAGATTTTTCTCTTTTTCGTAGTCGGTACGCTCAAAAAGGTACTTAATAGCCTCGTTGTAGGTCCTAAAGGGTTTTTTGCCTTTGACCGTTGTTACTTTGGAGGCAGCCTTTTTGGCCTGTTCTTTCCGAGTTGTCTTTGTTGATTTTGCCATAAAAAGCTTATTGTAGCAATTAAAGGTACTTTAGTCAATGCCAATGTGAAGCAGATGTGCAAACTACGCGGTATTATACGTCCAAAATAATGTAAAGTTCGGCCAAAAAAGCAGATACAAGAAATGAATTTTACGAGCCCATTTCGCCCTGATTCCTTCATTGATTAGTAAAACTGAACACAAAATCACCATCTCTTATAATATGTGGCTTTTTCTTAGAGTCCTATAGTCACAATATGCCGGCAGCTTTTTTGGCTGATTCTACGGTGTTGTAAAGCAGCATAGTTATAGTCATCGGGCCAACTCCGCCCGGTACAGGGGTAATGAACGAGGCCTTTTCTTTGACGGTTTCGAAATCGACGTCGCCGACAAGGCGGAAGCCGCTCTTTTTCGTTGCATCTTTCACACGATTGACGCCGACATCAATCACTACCACGCCATCTTTTACCATATCAGCAGTAATCATTTTGGGTTTCCCGATAGCAGCGATGAGGATATCCGCCTGCCTTGTGTGGGCGGCCAGGTCCTTGGTGCGGGTGTGACAGACGGTTACGGTAGCATTTGCGGTCGCACTTTTTTGGATGAGCATATTGGCCAGAGGTTTACCGACGATATTACTTCTGCCGACGATTACAACGTTGGCACCTTCGATTTTGACGCCGCTGCGGAGTAAGAGTTGAATAACGCCGTGCGGCGTGCAGGGCAGGAACGCCTTTGCACCGATTACCATTTTTCCTATGTTGGTCGGATGGAAGCCGTCCACGTCTTTGTTCGGGTCGATTGCCATAAGGACCTCGGCTTCATTGAGGCCTTTGGGCAAAGGCAGCTGAACGAGGATGCCGTGGATTTTCGCATCGGCATTCATCTTTTTCACCATCGCAATCAAATCTTTTTGCGAGGTATCGGCCGGCAGGCGGTTATCATCAGAGTAAATCCCTAACTCTTCGCAGGCGCGCTGCTTGGCGGTAACATACGATTTTGAAGCTGGGTCATCGCCAACGAGGATAACCCCCAGACCGGGTACGACACCCTGCTCTTTGAGTTTTGCCACCTCAGCTTTCAGTTCGGCCCGCATATCAGCAGCTATCTGGTTACCATCTATGATTTTTGCAGCCATTTTTTATCCTCATTCGATATTGATATTGGAAGCTTCGTTCAGAAGCATTTGCTGATTTTAGAAAAGCCCCTGTACTTTTCCCGTGTTGACGTCCACATCGATGTGGCGGAACGCAGGATTTGAGGCGGTACCCGGCATAAGTTTAATCGCTCCGGCTACGGGCACAATGAAACCTGCTCCTTTATAGACCATAATGTTCCGGATTGGAAGTTCCCAGTTTCTCGGCCGACCTTTGATGTCCGGGTCGTGTGAGAGGCTCAGATGTGTCTTGACCATACAGGTGCCCAGCTCGCTGGCCTGCGGGTCTGCTTCGAGGGCCTTTGCTTTTTCCAGAGCGCCGTCGGTATAAGTTACACCCCTGGCGCCGTACACTTCTTTGGCGATTATTTCGATTCGTTTTCTCAGCGGAGTATCCAGCTCATAGAGGAATTTGAAGTGATTCACCTCATCGCAGGCGGCAATGACGGCTTCAGCTAATTCGATTGCCCCTTCACCGCCTTTCAGCCAGTGCTCAGAAACCGCAGCCAGGGCGCCGTTCTGTTCGGCGATTTTGCGGACGAGTTCAGTTTCGGCTTTGGTGTCGGTATAGAAACTGTTTATACAAACAACGGGACGAACACCGCTTTTTTTGACTGTCTCGATATGGGCAATCAGGTTCTCGCAGCCTTTTTCGAGCAGTTTGAGGTTTTCTTTGGTGTATTCTTTTGCCAGCGGAATACCCGGTTTTACGGTTGGGCCTCCGCCGTGCATCTTTAGTGCACGTATTGTGGCGACAATGACGACGGCGTTTGGAGTCAGGCCTGACATCCGGCACTTAAGGTTCCAGAATTTTTCGAAGCCGATATCCGCTCCAAATCCGCTTTCAGTTACATGGTAGTCGCCCAGCTTCGTTCCGACCTCATCGGCAATGATAGAGCTTTGGCCGATAGCGATATTTGCAAACGGCCCGGCGTGCACGAATACCGGCTGACCTTCGATTGTTTGCAGCAGATTCGGGTTGAGAGCTTCGACCATCCACGCGGTCATAGCGCCGTCGACCTTGAGGTCAGCGGTGGTTACTTCGTTGCCTTTTTTGTCGTATGCGACGACTATTTTTGCCATTCGCTTGCGCAGGTCTTTCAAATTTTTGGCGACCGCCAGGATGGCCATTACTTCGCTCGAGACGGTGATGGCGAATCCGGATTCCATTTCGTAACCGTCCATTTTTCCGCCTTTTCCGATGGTGATATTTCGCAGGGCCTGGGCACAGAAATCCATAACCCATTTCATCTGCACTCTCTTGGGGTCGATATCAAGTCTTTTTAGGTTGCTTTTTGCAAGGCGCGCATCGTCGTAGTTTCTTTCGTGCTGCATACGCGAGGTAAGAGCGACCATTGCGAGGTTGTGGGCGTTTGCGACGGAGTCTATATCGCCTGTGAGCCGGATTGAAAGCGGCGTCAAAGGGATACACTGCGCCAGTCCTCCGCCGGCGGCGGAGCCTTTGATATTGAATGTCGGGCCGCTGCTCGGCTGGCGGATTGCCCCGACCGCACGTTTGCCCATTTTGCCCAGCCCTTCGATAAGGCCGATAGCGGTTGTGGTCTTTCCCTCACCCAGCGGCGTTGGTGTAACAGCGGTAACGTCAATATACTTTGCGTTAGGTGCGTTTTTCAGGCGCTCGAGCACCTTCATATAATCGACTTTGCCCAACTGAAAGCCCAGAGGCAGTAATTCATCTTCTTTAAGTCCCAATTCATCTGCCAGCCGGCGAATCGGCTTCATCTTTTTTTCGGCGGCTTCCGCAATCTGCCAGTCCTTCATTGTTGTTGGGTCAAGTTTCATTTACCTTTCTTTCTATCTGGATTTGTAAATCTTCAGGAAACTATCCGAATATATCTGTTTGTTCATCAGCAGCTCAGCAGCGGCCAATATGTCTATCAGTTTTTCGTCGAGCACATCGACAATTGCCGAATCCAGGCCGTGCGAAACAGCCATTGCGAGGAACGTACGATTTATCAGGCTTCTTTCCGTCGCGCCCTGTGAGAGATTTGACAGGCCGATTGTTATATGTGGAGGCGGCTCGGAAAGCAATTTTATCTGGTCCATAGCAGCGAGGATATTCGCGGCCTGAGCCTGGGCGTTCGGCACCTTGACCGGCAGCGCAATCGGGTCGATATACAGCCGTTGCGGGTCGAAACCCTTTTCCATTGCCTTTGATACAATCTCTGCGGCAATGGCCACACGTGTGTCGATATCCTGCGGGACGCCGTTTTTGTCCATTGTCAGCACGATAATGCCTGTCTTTGGCCCAGCCTGCTCGGCCATCTCGATATACCTGTCGAGAATTTTTTCATCGTTTTTCTTGTTCAGCGGGGCGGAGTTGAGGATGACGCCATTATCGGCATTGATCACCTTTAGGCCGGCGGCAATTACGCCGGGTTTTTGCGAGTCGAGGCATAGGCCGGTTGTACAGGTTTCCTGAATTGTCTCGATAAGCCACTGCATCACCCCTTCCTGGTCTGCCGCGGCAGTACCTACATTGACGTCTAAATATGCGGCGCCGGCTTCGGTCTGCTTTTGGGCCAGGTGTTGGATAACTTTCTTGTTTTTGTCAGTGATGGCCTGCTTTACATCGGTGAACATCCCGTTGATTCGTTCCGCGATTAGTATCATAATCGACTCCTTACGACCGAAGTTCTCACTGCCAAATCTGATTTATGAAGTTTCTGACTATTGCGGCAGCTCTCGGATGTCGCATGCGAATAATATCTACACCTGCCTGCAGAAGGCAAATGGCGGTGGCGGCTTCCCACATCGGCCCGCGGTCCTCGGCTGCGCCCCAGCCCGGGGCATCGGTGAGCCTTGCTTCTTTGGCACGCCACGATTCGTAACCCACATCGCAGATGGCCGGCATAGCCATCATCTTGTCGCCGCCGAGCGCCGCGAGGCGCTGACGCTCCTGAATCGAATACGCGTACTCTATTCCATAGCCCAGCGCACCGGTGGCCTGGAATGTTACTATCCGCTCAAGAGGAAAACCCATATCAGCAACAAGGATATTGACCTGCTTGGCGATATTGATATCCAGCGGAGCCGCCGTGATAAGGTTATGTCCATCGGCAAGGGCAATCGCGGTTAAAGCTTTATAATTATCCTCTTTGACTATGCCTATCAGACATTTTTCTCCCTTGGCCGCCTCGCTTACCTTGGGCATAACCTGATTATCCTGCTGGTCGTTTCCGCATCCCCACAGCACCAGAGGAACCCCCACCGCCTTAAGCACTTCTTCAGTAACTTTGACTGCGTGAGCGCTGTCTTTGTTGGCTTTATCGGGGTGGATGCCGTCGAACTTGATACAAATCAGCTCCGCTCCGAATTCCTCCACGCACTTTTTGGCCCAGTCGGCTGGGCTGTCGAACACATCCTCATAGTTTTGCGAAAGTGCATCGGGCCAGTCCTGCGGTCTTGTATCGAGGACGTCCATAGCGATGACCGGTTTTTCACTTAGCTGTTCTACGGAGCCGCCGTAGAGCATGTTCTTTGCTCCTCCAACGGTTACGGTTGAGGTGCGTGTGCCGCCGGTTTCTTTCGTCGCACCGATGGTGATGCGGTAAACCTCGCCGGTGAAGCTTTCCGCAATTTCGGGAACTGGCATCTAAAATCCTCCCGCCTTGGCTTTCAGTAGGTTTTGTTCAAGTATTTTTTTCACCGCCGATAGTGCGGGGCTGTTTTCTTCAAGGTCAAAAATCGTTTTGCTCTGCATCGAGGCGTTGAGCACAGCGTCATCGTACGGGATACAGCCGAATGTCTCTATGTCGTCCAGTTTTTTGAGGCTGTCGTTTCTGTTCCATATTATGCCGATTCGGTTTACGGATATTGGTAGTTGTTCGGCAAGGGCGAGAATCCTTCTGGCGGTCAGCTCACCAAGAGGGGTCTGCTCAGCTACGATGCAGAGCAGATCAACGTTATTTGTGGTTCTGCGGGAAAGATGCTCCATACCGGCTTCATTGTCTATAATGACAAATCCATATTGCGAGCTGAGTTTGTCGAGGAACTGGCGGAGAATATTATTTACCGCACAGTAGCAGCTCGGTCCTTCCGGTCGGCCCATAGTGAGCAAATCGAAACCCGCTGCTTCGGTTATTGCCTGCTGGATTTCGTACTCGAAGTACCGTATACGGTCAGTGCCGCCTTCACTGGGCTGCTTTGTCCTGGTTTGTTCACGGACCTGAGCGATAGTTGTGGCTGGTTCCGCACCCAGAGTCAGTCCGAGGCATGAATTAGGGTCGGCATCGACCGCGAGTACGGCCTCGGATGACTGGCTGCACAGAAGCCTGACAATCATAGCAGCTACTGTCGTTTTACCCGAACCACCTTTTCCGCTTATAGCAATAGTTGTTGCCATGCTTCTTATACTCTTTTGTTCTTATGCTTTTATTACCGATGGGAACAGCGATAAATCCGTATGCGGCAGGAAATTCGCTCTGATAAATTCATCCATATAGGCCGAGTTACTCATAAGGTCAAAGTATGTCATACTCCTGGCGATTGTTTGTGCGACCTCCAGGGCGTCCTGGCTCAGCAGGGCTGTCTTTGCACCGGCGATTGACGTGTTTCCCACAAATTCTATCTTTTCCTGTGATACGTCGGGCAGCATTCCAATAGTAACAGCGTGTCGAATGTCCAGGAAATTGCCGAAGCCGCCGGCAATATAAATCGCATCCAGGTCCTGCGGCTTTGTCTGGGTAGACTCGCAGAGGGTTCGAATCGCGGCAAAGACACCAGCCTTTGAACGAATCAGATTGTTGATGTCCGCCTGGGTGATTACTATCTCGTGGTGGCCGTTACCTGCTGGTACCAGCTGGTACTGCAGGCCCTCGTCGCCTTCTGTCAATCTTGTGTTATCCGTGCTTTTGAATCGTCCGGTTCTATCTATAATGCCGTTTACAAACAATTCCGAGATGGTATCCAGAAGACCCGAGCCGCAGATGCCCGCCGGGTGACTGGCTCCTATAGTCTTATACGCCACAGAGCCGTCAGGGCGGATACTCAATTTCTCGATGGCCCCTGCGCCGGCCCTCATACCATGCCTGACGCCGCTGCCTTCAAATGCAGGCCCTGCCGAACTTGAAGCACAAACCAGCCAATCCTGATTGCCGAGAACAACTTCACCGTTTGTTCCGATGTCGATGAAGAGGTGTTTGCCTTTTTTAGTATAGATTCGTGTAACCAGCACGCCTGCGACGATATCACTGCCGATGTAGGCGGCGACACTCGGCAGACAGTATAACAGGCCTCGCTTGTTTATCTGGATGCCAACCTCAGCGGCCCGAATGGGCGGCACAAAACCGGCTGAGGCGATGTAAGGCTCCCTGCGTATCCGCATCGGGTCCAAATTCAGGAGGAAATGTATCATTGCAGTGTTGCCGGCACAAATGACCGCAGATATATCCTGCAGGTCGATTTTTTGTCTTGAAGCTAACGTTACGATGAGGTCATTTATGTCGTGTACCGCGCGATTCTGCATCTCGTCGAAGGCGTTGTTTTCCTCGGCGTAGATGATTCGACGGATGTAGTCCTCGCCGAAGGCTATCTGGCTGTTGTATGTGGCTTCCTTATCTATTGTCGTGCCGTTGGTCAAATCAAGCAGGTGTGCCACGACAGTCGTTGTTCCCAGGTCGACGGCTGCCGCGAAATTCGTTTTGTATCGGCTGGCGGGTTCGACCTCTATAACTTCCGTCGTTCCGCCGCGTCGGCCGACTGTAACGGCGACTTTATAATTTTCCTGAATGAGAATTTTTGAGAGCTGTTGCAGAGTGCGAAAGCCGGTCTGCATTATCGGGGCTTCTGTCTGGTCTCGTATAGCTGCGTACAGACGCTCGTGGTCGGCAGTATTATCCTGAATGGTTGGCGGCGACATCTCAACGCGGAGTTTGCGCACCAAAGGGTCAAATTCAAAGAGACCTTCTTTTATCTGGTGCGGAAGCTCGCTCAATCTGTGGGCATCGGTGTCTACGAGTATCTGACCGGCGTCGAGTGCGTGCGACTTCGGGACCGTCAGAGTCATATCGGAGAGGGCCTTTGTCTGGCATGCAAGAACGACGTTTTGCTGGATTTCATCCGGCGTAAGTAAGGTAGTGGGTCTGCTTTGGAATTGTCCTTCGTTGACTATTATTTTGCATTTGCCGCAGTAGCCGTCCCCGCCGCAGATGCTGCTCAGGTAGATGCCTGCCTTGCGTGCCGCCTCGAGCAGGGCCGTCCCGGCCGGGACTTCCACCTTTAATCCGCTTGGCTCAAAGCAGAGTGTGCATTTTTTGATTTTCGATTCTCGATTTTTGATTTTCGATTTTCCTTTTTTAGTCTGCAATACGCAGTATGGCTTACGCCATTACTTCCAGACTTCCTTCAGATATTTGGGCAGCATCGAAGATTCCCTCGGGCCGACCATAATCTCCCAGTTGGTGGCTTCTTCGAGTTTTCCGCTCATCACGGCCACATAGCCGGGGATGATTAGTTTGCGGTGCTTAACTATACCTTCCACATTATGTTTTGCCATAGCGTCGGCGACGGTTTTTTCAGTGAGCTTGTCTCCCGAATAAGCGGTCAGGACGCTGGTGCCTTCGGTATCGACCACGAGAATATAACTTGGTACCCTGCTGGCCTCGACGTCTGATTCGACTGTGTAATACGTCAGCGAAAAGTTTGTCGTAAACATCAGCGGGGCGTTTGCATCAGGTTCGCCGATGGCATATACCTTCGGCTCGACCTGAACGGGCTTTTGCGGGTCGCTGTATATATTCATTACCGCCGTCAGCACAGGCAATAGTGCGTGCGGCTGCTCGGTATCGACCACCACGATACTGGAATACTTGCAGATTAGGCTTATGGCCATAGCGGCCTGCGCATCACCGCTGCCATCGGCAATGAAGGATATAACGGGGTATCCCAAGGTTCTGAACGATTTTTTTAGCGCCAAAGCGCGAATCCGCGAGAGGGTATACAACTGGTCGCGCAGACCTTTAGTCTGCGGCAAAAGCACAATGTCTTCTACTCCCTGAGCTTTGATTTTTTCGGTAAGTTCCGCGAGGGCGTCGATTGATTCAGCCTTTGCCGCAATCGGGCACTTGTTGTTCCTGGCGATTTTGGCCATCGCCTCGGCGGTATCGGGCTTCGCAGACGCAAGCAGGGGGACGGCGTCGGCGGTTTTGTCAACTGCGGCAGCCATCGCATCCGGCGAATCTGTCACAAGGATAATGGCCGACGAACCGGCGTTTTTTACGGCCGCTGCTGCCCTGGCAAAGTCTGCGACTGAGCCACTCTCGTTGACGACGGCAACGGCTTTAACTGCGATTTTGGTGCCGACTCGCTCAAACTGCAGCGAATTTATTGAGTCAATCCGCTTCTTTAAATCATCACCGGTCAGTTTGTCTGAGATAGTTACGCCGATAACGGTCGGATTGTAAAATTTCTCCTCGTGACGGAACATAACCGTTTCCTGGCCGACCTGCAGCTGATTGCCGCTTCTGCCTGCCCCTGTGTCTCCCGACGCAAGGCGTGGCGGCGGGCCGAACTTTACGAGCCTAATCGGTGGCGCCGCAGCCGCTGCAAGGGCCTGCCTGGCCTGCTCGGAAACGTACGGACAGGCGCTGAGCTCGGCTCGCTTCTGGGCTAATTGCATCGCAAAGGCAAGGCACGTCGGCATACCGCACTTCTTGCAGTTGGTCTTCGGAAGAAGCTTAAAAATCTCCAGGCCGGTCAGAGCCATAATATTTGTCCTCGTATCTCGCTACACTTTAGAACATTGGTTTCAAAGCCGTTACAGGATGATTGTTTTTGGTAATGAATTCTAAAACCTCTTCTTCTGTCGTTGCTGTGGTTTCGTCTGCGATTTTGGCAAGAAATTCTTCTCCGCCGAGTTCGAGTTCCTCTGCTCTTTTTATGAAAGCGTCCTTAATTTCTTCCTTCAGCGTCGTGGGCATCCAGACGATTCGTCGGATTCCGCCTTCTGCGGCGATAAATTTTTTTGAGCCGATGTAGTGTTTTGAGTGCCCGATGAATCCGGGCGTTTGGTTGCCGCCGCCTACCGTGCCGGCCAGCGTCGAAAACTTCATACCGCAGGGAGTCATCTCCGCGAACTCGCGATTGACTATCATTACCCCGCCTGTGGAGGGCAGCACCGCGGAGATGCATTCGAAGCAGCCGCACGAGGTCATCGGGTCGACAATCATACTGTACTGGCTCATTCGCTCGACGTTGCCGCCGCTGGTCTTCTTGACGAATTCGTTTATCCTGTCCCATTGGCCGATGGTCGGCTCAATGCACGTGCCCTTCGGAATGGGCTGGTTGGCACCGGTTGGACTTATCTCGTATGCCGCCCGGCAGTCTAACCAGCTATAAGCGCCGCACAGGCCGGGGCGCTGCGGCGAAATTACGCATAAATGGTTGGGGGCGAAACTCTGGCACAGCGTGCACGAATAAAATGTGTCTATCTCTTCGTCCGTCATACCCGCAAGGCGAGCATCGCGCTCAGCATACACACCCCTTGCCTGCTCACGCAGCTTTAGAACCTGCTTTTCGTCGGTGAATATCTTGACCTGCACCTTGTCGACGATACTCGAATACCGTTCGTGGTACATCGCGTACAGGAGTTTGCCAATGTGTTCAAGTTTGAACCCGGCTTTCGTGGTTTCTTTACTGATTCGCACCCAGTTGATGTCGCGCTGGCCCATGTGCCACAGTCCCTTTGCCTCGTTCATAAATGTGTGAATCTGGCGTTCGAGCACAGGTTCGAAATCCTGCTGCATTTTCCGCCCGGCCACTTCGACTACGACGCCGAGCGGCATCTTGCCACCTGCCTCGACTGAATCAGTGTCCGGGCCTGCAACTGTTACTTTGCCGTCTTCGACCTCATCCGTACCGGCCATTCGAAGCCATTCGAAGGATGGTGTCCGCTGGCCGCCGAATTCGCAGTGCATATCCTCTTTGCGGATGCGCTCGCCCTCGAATGCCGGGCTGTACGGCACAGGTATCGGCACCTTCGTTATCTTGATTTTTAACCCGCGTACCTCGATGGCCTTTTCCACTATCTTCTCGTGCGGAACATTTGATACCACGTGCTCATAGGTGCATACG